>JBHIYN010000014.1:0-142843 GCA_041984235.1 Gammaproteobacteria bacterium | reverse complement strand
CGGCGGTGAACGAGGACGGCACGACGGGGAACATCGCGCAGACGATCCTGCGGCTGAACGACTCGGATCCGGACGTGGGCGACGGCTTTGCGATCACGGCGGTGGGCACGGTGGGCACCGTGGGCACGGTGGGCTTTACGCCGGGCGCGGCGGGCGCCGAGGTGGTGACGTACACGGCCGATGACAACGCCCAGGATGCGCTGGCGGCGGGCGAGACGACGACGGACACGTTCACCTACACGCTGACCGACACGATCGACGGTTCGGGCACCGACACGGCGACGGTGACGGTGACCATCACCGGCGTCAACGACGCGCCGACCTCGGGCACGGGGACGACGGCGCTGGCGGGTGCGGACTCGAGCAACCTGGTGGCGGTGCCGGTGGCGACGTCGGTGGCGGCGTTGATCGCCAATGCAAGCCACGCGGACGTGGACAACGGCGCGGTGGGCGGTGTTGCCGTGACCGGTGTGGATAACGCGGGCCAGTGGGAGTACTCGCTGGACTCTTCGGACGGTGTGGACGGCACGTGGAGTGCACTGGGCGCGGTGGCAGCGGCGAGTGCGCGGGTACTGGGTGCGACGGCGTGGGTGCGCTTCACGCCACCGGCGGACTCGAGCAGTTCGACGGAAACGCTGACCTACCGGGCGTGGGACACGACGGACGGCTCGGCGAGCGGCGATGCCGGGGTCGACACGACCACCAACGGCGGCACGACCGCGTTCAGCACGAATACCTACGATGGCACGCATGCCGTTGCGCCAGTGTTCGATCCGCCGGTGGCGGTGGACGACGACGCCGGCACCGATGCCGCGCTGACCGTGGCCGAGGACGGCACGACCATCAACCTGGCGGGCACGGTAGCCACCGCGCCACTGACCAAGAACGACAGCGATCCGGACGCGGGCGACACGTTCCGGATCACGAGCGCGGACACCACGGGCACGGTGGGCTCGGTGTCGTTCAACGCCGGGACGGCGGCGTTCGGTGACGAAACGCTGACCTACACGGCGGACGGTGCGGCGCACGACCTGCTCGCGGCGGGTGAGACGACGACCGACACCTTTACCTACACCATCACCGACAATCTCGGTGGCGGTACGCGCACCGACACGGCAACCGTGACCGTGACCATCACGGGCGTCAACGACGCGCCGGTGCACAGCGCCACGGCGAACACCGACACCTACCAGGAGGACGCAGCGCCGCTGCTCATCGCCAACGCCGACTACTCGGCCTCCACGATCGAGGCCGGCGAGACCATCGAGTCGGTCGTGTTCCGGATTTCGAACCTCGCCGATGCCGCCAATGAGCAGCTCACCTTTGACGGCACCACCATCACGCTCGACCAGGATCTCGTCGGTGGCAGCACGGCCGGTAACGGCTACGCGTGGACGGTCAGCAACCCCGGCGGCACCGCGGCGACGGTGACCTTCACCCTCGCCGGACAGACCGTCGGCGACACCGAAACCCGCATCAAGGCGGCGCGCTACGCCTACAGCGGGGACGACATCACCGCCGGCACCGCCCGCGTGGTGACGGTGCAGGTGCAGGACAGCGGCGGTGCGCCCGGGGTGGACACCTCCACCGAGCTGACGCTGAACACCATCACCATCGAGCCGGTCAACGACGCACCGACCCAGAGCGCGACCGCGCGCACGGATACCTACCAGGAAAACGCCGTGCCCCTGGTCCTCGCCGATGCGGACTACATGCTGTCGACGGTCGAGGCCGGACAGGCCATCGACGCGGTGATCTTCCGGATTTCCAACCTCGAGGATGCGGCCAACGAGGAGCTCACCTTCGACGGCACGACCATCGCTCTCAGCCAGGACCTGGTCGGCGGCAACACGACTGACAACGGCTACGCCTGGACGGTCAGCAACCCGGGGGGCAGCACGGCCACCGTGACCTTCACCCTGGCCGGCCAGACCACCGGTGACACCGAGAGCCGCATCGAGGCCGCTACCTACGCCTACAACGGCGAGGACATCACGGCCGGCAGCGCGCGCGTGGTCACGGTGCAGGTACAGGACGATGGCGGCACCAGCCCCGGCGTCGATACCTCCACCCAGCTCACGCTGAACACGGTCACCATCGAGCCCGTCAACGACGCGCCGACCATCGGCGGTACCACCGCACCCAACCCGGTCGCTACCGAGTCCGGCACCGGCACCAACCAGGCCCAGCTCGTGCAGACCGCCACGGCGACCGTGACCGACGACGACGCGGCCAACTTCAACGGCGGCACGCTGACCGTGTCGCTCGACGCCTACCGTGCCGGCGACGTGCTCAGCGTGGCCGGCGGTGCGCTGGCCGGCCTCGGGACCATCGACGGTACCTTCGACGGCGTGGGCACCGATCTCGTGATCAACCTGGGCGCCGGCGCGACCCCGGCCAACCTGGACTCGCTGATCGAGGCCCTGCGCTACGAGAATACCGGTGACGATCCGGACGTCGGCGGCACCGACAACGAGCGCGCTTTCACCATCACCCTCAACGACGGCGGCAACGCCGGGAGTGGCGGTCCGCTGAGCTCCGGTGACCTGACCGGAACCGTGACCGTCGAGGGCGAGAACGATGCGCCCGTCAACACCGTACCCTCCAGCCTGGGTGGCGCGGTGGCGGCGCCGCTGTTCATCAACGGCCAGGTCAGCATCGACGACCCGGACGACGGCGGCAACGGCATGTCGGTCACGCTGACCGCGAGCGAGGGCACGGCGACCATCACGGTGGACAACTCGGGTACCGCCGGCATCAGCAATAACAACACCGCGGTGGTGACCATCACCGGCACCAAGGCCGAGATCAACAACGCACTGGACAGCATCACCTACAACAGCAACGTCAGCGGTGCGCAGACCATCACGGTCGATACCTCGGATCTTGGTAACACCGGCGACGACGCCACGGTGCAGACCGACAGCGACGTCATCACCATCACGCTGTCACAGGCGCCGACGGTGACGGTTCCGGCCGGGCCGCTCAACCTGAGCGAGGACACGACGTTCGATTTCACCAATACCGTCTCGGTCGACGACCCGGACGATCCGCCTACGTTGCAGGTTACGCTGACCGTGACCAACGGCGTGCTCACCCTGGCGAGCACCTCGGGCCTGACGTTCGACGCGGGCGCCGACAACTCGGCGAGCATGACCTTCACCGGCAGCGAGGCAAATATCAGCACTGCGCTGACCGGACTCACCTACCTCGGCAACGCCAATTACAACGGGTCCGACACGCTCAACGTGACCGTCAACGATGGCGGGCAGCTGGCCAACGACAGCGTCACGCTGAACATTGCCGCGGTCAACGACGCACCCCAGGTCATCGGCGCCATCCCGGCACTGGTCGATTCCGATGTCGGCGACGGCGCCCCGGGAGCCGGTTCGGTGCCGGCCAACGCGACGCTGGTGTCGAGCCTGCTGACCAACGGCGTCAATGTTACCGATGTCGACGGCACCTCGACCTTCGGCATCGCGGTCACCGCGCTCGATGCCTCGCTGGGCACCTGGTTCTTCACCACGGACGGCTCCAACTGGCTGGCGTTCGGCACACCCTCCGAGGGCTCGGCACGCCTGCTCTTCGCGGATGCCGATACCTACATCTACCTGCAGCCGGACGGTACGCCGACCGGCGCCATCGCTGACGCCATCACGTTCCGTGCCTGGGATCGCAGCGGCGCGGGCGGATCGCCGGTCACCGAGGGCACGACGTTCGACGTGTCCTCGAACGGCGGCACCACCGCGTTTAGTGGCGGCACGGCCGCGACCGCTGACATCACTATCAACGCCGGCGGCGGTGGCGCCACGAGTTCGATCGATCTCACCGCGCTGAACGGCACCCTGGGCTTCAAGATCAATGGCATCGACGGCAGCCCGGCGACCATCGCCGACTTCCTCGGCTTCTCGGTCAGTGGCGGCGGCGACTACAACGGCGACGGACTTGCCGACACGGTCATCGGCGCGTGGGGCGGCGAGGGGCCGGGCGATCCGCTGGGCAACCGCGGCGAAGGCTACGTCATCTATGGCAACGCCTCACCGCTGGTCGCCAATACGACCGGCTTCGATCTGGCCACCCTGGGTGTATCGCAGGGCACCGTGATCCGCGGCGATGCCACCAACGATCGCAGTGGTGTAACCATTGCGAGCGGCGCGGACTTCGACGGCAACGGACAGGCCGACGTCATCCTCGGTAGCTTCCAGGTCTTCGATTTCCCGCAGCCCGTGGTCGTCTCCTCGGACGGGGCGCAAAGCGCCGTCGACGGCTGGAACATCAGCAACATCAAGGGCGGATTCGACGTACAGTGGATGGACGTCGGCATGGTCGACGATCTCGACGGTGACGGACGTGCCGAGCTGCTGGTCGGCCAGGCGCAGGCCACGCCCAATGGCGCGGATTCCGGACAGGCGTTCCTGATCCTCGGCAACAGCGTCGCCAGCATCGGCTCGCTCAATCCGCTGACCGGGTCCAATGCCACGGTGTACAAGTTCAACGGGCCGGCGGGATCGTTCGCCGGCCGCTCGGTATCCGGCCTGGGCGACATCGACGGCGACGGCCTGGCCGATTTCGCCATAGGCGCGACCGGTGGCGACAACGGCGGCGGCATCCTCGACATCCCCGGCGCGGCGTCGCAGGGCGCGGTGTACGTGGTGCTGGGCAAATCGCTCTACGACGGCGCGACCTTCGATCCGTCGGTCAACCTGCCCGGCTCGACCGGCGCCGGCTTCAATCTTTCGTCGCTGGATGGCACCAACGGCTTCCGAGCCAGCCAGACCCTCACCACGTTCAACGCCGGCTACTCGATTTCGGGTGCCGGTGACGTCAATGGCGACGGCATCGACGACTTCATCATCGGCGGTCCGGGCACCAACGTGGACAATGCCCGCGGTATCGCCTACGTGGTGTACGGCCGCACCACCTGGACCAGTACGATCGACCTGACGAACCTGCACCAGACCGATGCGGGCTTCCAGATCTTCGGCGCCGTCGACAATCGCATCGGCGTGTCGGTCAGCGGCGCAGGCGACATCAACGGCGACGGTTTCGACGACATCATCATCGGTGGCGCGTCGCCGGATGCCTCCGCGTCGACGGTCTCCTACGTGCTGTTCGGCAACACCACAGCGGCGCTGGACGCGCAGCTGACCGATCCCCTGGGCGGGGCCATCCCCGGTTTCCTCGCTTTCGACCCCGGTACCGACGGCGCCAACATGAACGGTACCAACGGCATCGTCCTCATCGGCCAGGACAACACCCTGGCCGGCCGCTCGGTCGCGGGTACGGGGGACGTCAACGGCGACGGCTTCGACGACATCGTCATCGGCGCGCCGACCGCGGATCCCTCGACCTCGACCGGCGGGGCGAATGCCGGCCAGGCGTATATCGTCTACGGGCAGGATTTCTCGGGTGCCGGTGCGGCCGACGAGAACCTGTCGGCCACCGGCGGAAACAAGATCCTGGTCGGTGATCTCGGTGACGACGTCCTCAGCAGCAACGGCATTGTCGGCACGGTGCTGCGCGGCGGTGCGGGCAACGACGTGCTGCGGGTCAATACCAACGAGATCCGCGTCGATGGCGGCGGCGGTACCGACATCCTGACTCCCGATGCCAATGGCATCGCGCTCGATTTCTCCGCACTGAGCAACAACCGCATCTACACGGACATCGAGCAGATCCAGTTGAACGGGTTCGGCAACAATGCCCTGACCCTGGACCCGCGTGACGTGCTCGAGATGACGCCACTGCTGAACGAGCTGCTGATCACCGGCGATGCCGGAGACAGTGTGTCGTCCTCGGGCCCGGGCTGGTCTGCGGGTGGCACGACGAATCGAAACGTCTTCGTCGACGACACCAGCTCGGTCGAGTCGCTCACCTTCAACATCTACAACCTGAGCGGTTCCAACGTATCGATGCTGATCCAGGACGACCTCAGCCAGTCGATTTCACTGGGCTGACGCGGCCGGGACCCCGACCTGCCGGCACCTGTATCCTTCCGGCAGGTATCCGGGCGGGCTGATCGGGCACACCTCGCCGCAGGCACGCTGCGGCCGGGTGTGGCCTGGCCATGATCGGTGACGAAAGAGTTGCCGGGGGCCGGTCCGCGGCGGGCGCGCCGCCGTCATCGAGCGGGCGCACGCCGCCGGCCGGCGGCGGCGAAGCGGGGTCGCGAGGCTGCAATCGCAACGGCATCGGACGCTGACCCGGGCGTTGCACGCCGGACTAACACGAGCCGGGCCGTCACCGCGTTCGTGGCGGTGTTGCCCGACCCATCGCGAGGTGCGCCCAGCCCGCGCGGCTGCGTACGCGAGGGCTGGTCCCGGGCTCGTGTTGCCTTCGTGGTTCGTGGCGTCAGGACTCGCGCATTGGTGCGCCGGTCGGCAGCGCGTTGCGTACGCTCCGGAGGCGTTCCGTTGCGTACCGCTGCGTCGACACGGGAGCGACACCCGAACCGCGAGCGCCCGACGAATTCCGGCGAGGCCGTTGATGCGGCAGCGGTGCAGGGCATCGAGCGGCGTGTATACGCCGGTAGCACGCTCCGCGGTGGCACAGCCCGGCCGCTGTTGGTGGGATTGCCCACCGCATCCGGCAGCTGCACGCCGGACGCAGCCGGTGCGGGCCGGTGCGGGATACGGCGAGCGGGGTGGCTGCGTCGGCTGCAGGTCGCGGCTGCGGAGCGTGCCCCCGGCTGGTGGGCCGCCGCGAAGAAGGCGCTCGCCGTGACGGATGCGGGCAGGAGCGCACCGCCCACCCCTCAAGCCGGTAACGAACGCGATGCCATCGCGGCCCGCAGTGCGGTCTTCACAACCTTGATGTGCGGGCGGCCCGGCGCGGGCGTCCGCCCCGCGGGACGGGGGCGCCCTGGCGCCGCCGCGATGCCGGACCCGGCATCATCGGTCGTGTCATGCTTCGCCGGCGTACGGCCTTGCCCGAACCGGGCGCGGGAGTAGCGCGATGCAAGGGCCACGCGCCCGGGGCGCCGGCTGCAGGCGTGCTCCGGTGCGTCGTGGCGGGACGGTATCCGGTTGTGCGGTGGCGCCGACAAACCCGCGATGCCTCGCACAAGCGATCCCCCGGTGTCCTGCCGGCCGATTCGACACCGCCGGCATCGCGTCATCCTGCCCGGTGCCCCACGCCGTCCATGATCCGGCAGACGCGCAAAAAGAAAGGCGGCCCGGGGGCCGCCTTTCGAGGGTCAGAGCGTCGATCTGCCTTGTGGAGTTTCCGGTCTGGCCGGATTCGCCGTGCAGGTCTTCCTCTTTACGTTGCTTCCGCTGACCTGGATTCAGGCCTTGGCCGCTTTCTTGCGGCGCGAGCGGTAGCCCGCGGCGCCCAGGGCGATGCCGAGCAGGGCCAGCGTACCGGGCTCCGGCACACGCTCGCCGTTGAAGCGAGACGTCGTGGCCGTTTCGAGCTGCATGTCGCAGGCGCTGCTGTTGATCGGGTTGCCGAAGATATCGACGCCACCGAAGCAGGCGAAGTCGTTGATACCGCCAGCGAAGCCCGACTCAGCCGCACCGAAGTAGGTGGCCGGGCCGCCGGTGCCGCCGTTGGCGGCGATGGTCGCGCCAGCGCTGGCGGAGTTCACCACCGACGTGGAAGCGTTGTTACCGGTGTCGAACGGTGCCGTCAGACCCAGGGTCGAGAACGAGATGTCGATGTCGGCCGGGTCGGCGTTGATCATGTCGTTCAGAACATAGGTGTTGTTCTGGCTCAGGACGTCGAGGCTCAGGCGGGTCGAGCCGGTGTACCGCTTGGTGCCGACCGAGGGCTTGTTGTCGGCCAGTGCTGCGAGGGACGCAGACGTCTGAACGATACTGAAGCCGACGTCGTCGTTGATGTCGACCGTACCGGAGAGAATCTCGACCTGGCCCGCGTCGAGCGCGCCGCCGTTGAGATTACCGAAGCCGGTACCGGCCGCAGTGTCCAGATTCGGCGAGGAATCGAGGAAGATGGCGAAGTAGCCGGTGCCGCCCACGCGGTCGATGATGTCGACCTGGGTCGCGCTGACCGGCGCGCTGGTCACGGGCAGCACGACCTGATAGGTCATGACGCCGGCACCCGGGCCGCCGAAGCTCCAGGACGTCTGCGAGAAGACATAGCCGTCGCGCACGACGGAGCTGTCGAACAGGTCCGAGATGAGGATGTTGCCCGGATCCCAGGCGATGGTGGGAAAGAATTCGTTGGCTCCGCCCCCGAAATCGCTGAGGTCGAGCTGGAGGCCCAGCGAAGCTGCCTGCGAGCCCGCTGAAGCCATTCCTGCCGACAGGGCAAATGCGATTAGCGCCTTACGTTTCATTACTGCTACCTCTAGTGCTGTATGAGCTATCTGAATCGTTGACCAGGGTTCCGGTTTGGGCGTACCACTGATTCGATGGTCTGACTGCTAGCAGTTAGCGTGCCAAGATAAATTATTGATGAAAATCAGCAAGATAAAAATGCCCCGGTCAGGGCGGGAGGCGCGCATGTAAAGTTTCCTGACAGCGAATCAGGGCGATTGCGCGGCAAAATCATCGGGCACCTGGGGGGAATCATAAATTGCATCCGGATAACAGCCACTTACGGTGCCGCAGAACGCTATTGTCGCCGTTAAAAATATTGACAGGGCGGACCACTGGCCGCCTGCCGGGCGGCTGTCGGCAGGTACGGGAAGGTGATTGCGGACACGGTCAGACCCGACCGGGCCGTTATATAAAGGACCCGTCCTGGCTGCGGGTGCAGACACGTGCACCCGGGCCCGATAAAGTGCGCTTCGCCTTGCCGCCGTGCGCGCCCGCCCGGCGGGGCCGCGGCCCGCTGCGCCCGAACCACGTTGTGTCCTGTAAATCATTGCGAACAACGGACCAGAAATTCTGCCAACTGAATACACTATGACGCTTACCTACGTGCGATTCCCATTCATGCCACCACCCAGGACGAGCCCCTCCCGGCGCACCTCATGGTCGTTCTCCACGTGCATCGCGACGCTGGCTCTGCTGGCCGGAAGCCTCGCGCTCGGCGGCTGCAGCGATTCCGATTCGGCAGCCGAGCGCCTCGCCAGCGCGCGGGAGTACGCTGAGCAGGGTGAACTGACGGCCGCGATCATCGAATTGAAGAACGGCCTCCAGGCCGACGCGGAGCATGCCGAGAGCCGGGCGGCGCTGGGCCGCCTGTTCTTACTGACCGGCGACGGCGCCGCCGCTGCCAAGGAGCTGGGGCGCGCGATCCAGTACGGGCTCACCACGCCCGAGGTGCTTCTCGCCCGCGCACGTGCTGAGCTGATGCAGGGGAAGAGCGAGCGGGCGCGTACGACGCTGAGTGCGGTTCCTGCCGGCTACGAACCTTCGGCGCGCGCCGAACTGGAGGGAGCGATCAACCTGTTCGAGAACGCTCCGGACGCGGCCGTCGAATTCTTCGAGCAGGCTATCGAGCTGGACGAGGCCAACGCCGAGGCCCGCCTCGGCCTCGCCTCGGTGGCATGGCGTAAGGGTGACGCCGCGGCTGTCGCGCGCCATGTCTCGGACGTTCTGGAGCGCAAGCCGGATCATGTCGGCGCACTGTTGATGCAGGGCGAGCTCGCACTGACCCTGGGACAGGGCGAAGACGCGGAGGCGACGTTCATGCGTGCCTGCGAGCTGGTTCCCGATCGCGCGGCAGCCGACTACCGGCGGGCGTACTCGGGAGCCGCTCGAGCGCAACTTGCGCTGGGAAACACGGAAGCCGCCGGCAAGAGTATCGCGGCGCTGCACAAATCGTGGCCGGGGCATCCGTATTATCGCTACCTGAGTGCGTTGCTCGCGCGCCAGCAGGGCGACCTCGAGAAAACCGAGGACATCCTGAGAGATGTACTCAAGACCCTGCCGGACAACCCGCCCAGCCTCCTGTTGCTGGGTGCCCTGCAGTATCAGCGCGGCCAGCTCGAGCAGGCGCGGGAATACCTGCGCCGCTATGTCGTCGTGCGTCCCGATGAACCGACCGGGCGCAAATTGCTGGGCGCGGTTTCGCTCAAGCTCGGAGAACCGGCCGCAGCCATCGAGGTGCTGGCCGCCGATTTGGAATCAGGGGGCGACGACCCCCAGTATCTCGGCATGCTGGGCAGCGCCTACATGGCGATGGGACAGTACGAGAAGGCGAGCGATTTCCTCGAGCGTGCGGGGCGGGTCAGCGCCGAGGGTGGCGCGGCGCGGCGCCTGGGGCTGGGCCAGGGGCGGGGGGAAAGCGACCTGCTGGTCGTGCTGCGTGACAAGCTCGAGACCGAACCCGAGTTCCACGAGGGCCGATTCGTCCTTGCCAACGAATTGCTCAACAGGGCGCAGTACGACGATGCGCTGGAGGTCGCCCGGTCCCTCGCGGACAGGTTGCCGGACAACCCGGTGCCGCTGAACCTGCAAGGCCGGATTCTGAAGGCCATGGGGGACCCCGAGGGCGCCAGGGACGCTTATCGCAAGAGCCTGGAGCGGGATCCCGGCTTTGCGCCCGCGGCTGTCAACCTGGCCCTGATGATGCTGGACGAAGGGCAGCTGGACAAAGCGCGCGAGGGCTTCGAAAGCGTGCTCGAGAAACGCGCGGGGTTCTCGCCCGCGCTGCTCGGTCTCGCCCGCGTCGAGATGCACGCGGACAACGTGCCGCAGGCAATCGCGTTGCTCGAGAAGCTGCGGCTGTCTGACACCCGGGCGGTAGAGCCGCGCGTGCTGTTGGCCAACCTGCTGATCGCGCAGGCGCGCCACGACGATGCGCTGGCGGTGGCCCGCGAAGCGCTCGACCTCGCGCCGTACCGCCGCGAGGTGCTGCTGGCGATGTCACGTGCGCAGCTCGGCGCCGGCCGCCCCGACACCTCCCGTGATACGGCGAAAGTGCTCGTAGCGCGAGCGCCGGACTGGGTTCATGCGCACATGCAGCTCGGCTACGCGGCCAAGGCGGCCCAGCACTTCGACGAAGCCCGGGAGGCGTTCCAGCAGGCACTCGAAATCGATCCCGAGCTCGTCGCGGCACGCTACGCCCTGGTCGCGATCGAATCCGAGAGCGGTGATCCCCAGCAGGTTCTGACCATGGCCGGCGAGCTGAGTGGCCTGTACCCGGAATCGGTCGATGCCAAGGTGCAGCTCATCAAGGCGCAACTGCTGGCCGGCGAGTCGCAGCTCGCCGTGGACACGGCGCGGGCGCTCGCGCAGTCGATGCCGGACGACAATTTTGGACGTTTCGTGCTCGGCGCCGTGTATGAGTCGACCGGGCAGCACGATGCCGCCGCGACAGAGTACCGGCAAGCGCTGAGTATCGAGCCGGACAGCACGGCTGCGCACATGAACCTGGCCCGCCTGGCGAGCGCCTCGGGCGATGACGCGCGTGCGCGCGGGCATTACCGGTCCGTTGTCGAGCACATCCCGGGGCACGCCGGGGCCCTGGTGGCGCTCGCCCGAATGGAGCTGCAGGCGCGCAGACCGCGCGAGGCCATCGGCTTGCTGACCCACGCTCGCGACGCGAATCCGGGGATCGTCGAACCTCGTCTGGCCCTCGTCGAGGCCTATCTCGCGAATGGACAGGCCGCCGAGGCGCTGCAGGCGGCTCAGCGGGCCCGCGAGCTGTCACCCAGGAGCTATACCACGACCCTGGCCCTGGCGCGCGCTCACCTCGCAGCCGGCAATGCCCAGCTCGCCCTGGAGAACGCGCGCTCGTTGACCAGCATTCGGCCAAACTCGGCCCAGGCCTGGTACGAGTTGTCGCTTGCCGCGCGGGAAGGCGGGGCCGCCGAGGAAGCGCGCGCGGCGCTGGAGCGAGCGCTCGCCATCGACCCCGAACACGACCCCTCGATTCTGGCTCTGGCCCAGCTCGATCTTGCCGCGGGGCAGCCGGAGAATAGCCTGCAGCGCGTCGACCAGGTGCTCGAGCGCCGCCCCGGGATGGCCCAGGCGCAGCTCGTGAGCGCCCGCGCGCTGGAAGCCCTGGGCGCGAACGACAGGGCGCTGCAGGCGTACGAGCGCGCGTACGAAGCAGAGCCCGGCACCGTCGCGGCGGTCGGGCTGGCGCGCCTTCTGCACGAGAAGGGCCGTACCGGGGATGCGCGCGAACGCCTGGTCCACTGGCTGGAGATCCGCCCGGACGACGCCATGGCCCGCGCCTGGTATGGCCTGGCGCTGGACGCCGACGGCGAGCGCGAGGCCGCCATATCGGCGCTGGAGCGTGCACTGGACAGCGACCCGAACAACCTGCTGGCGCTCAACAACCTTGCCGGGTATTACCAGGAGGCGGGTGACGGCCGCGCCATGGAGCTGGCCGAACGAGCCAGCTCAATCGCACCTGATTCTCCATACGTTTTAGATACTTATGGATGGATCCTGGTTCAGTCGGGAAGCCTGGAGCAGGGCATCGGACTGCTCGAACGGGCATCGCGTGCGCTGCCCTCGAATCCGGCAATCGCCTACCGGCACGCGCTCGGTCTGCTGAAGTCCGGGGCGCGCCGACAGGCGCGGGAAATACTGCAGCGCATCGTCGATTCGGAGCAGAATTTTGCCGAGCTCGATTCGGCGAAACGACTGCTCTCCACGCTGAACTAGCGTCAGTGATGCTGGGCAGGGCAAGCGGGCAGACCGGGGTGCAACGAGCGGCGGGAACAGCCAGCCGGGCGTGGTGCGCGAGCGGCGGCGCGGCGACGATAGGTGCGACCCGGCCACGTAGCGGCAGCGCGCTTTCGGCGCGGCTGCTACGGATCCAGTACGAGACGCTGTTCAGGACTTTGAGCTTTTATTAGAATTCACCTATAACTCATTGACTGGAATAGTCTGTTTGGCAGTTTTAGGGACCTGCATCATAGACCGTGCATTACGGTTTCGGCGCTGCGCGCCGATGATGTCCCAACCAATTCGGAGAGCATCGATGGTTGACGAGTGGCCGATCCAATTTCCGCGCTTTGTTCACGTCACGCGCGCAGCCGCGCTATCCGCGTTGCTCTCGCTCGCCGGATGCAGCACCGGCTGGCTGCCTTTCGGCGGCCCCGACGAGGCGCCCGCCGAGGTCGCCGCGGTCGACGATTACACCTACATCATCGGTCCGGGCGACTCGCTCAACGTGTTCGTATGGCGCAACCCGGAGCTGTCAAGCAGCGTCGCGGTTCGTCCCGACGGCAAGTTCTCGACCTCGCTGGTCGAGGACCTGCATGCCAGTGGCAAGACCCCGACCGAGCTCGCACGTGAGATCGAGCAGGCGCTGGGCGAGTACATCCGCGACCCGCTGGTAACGGTGACGGTCAACGGTTTCGTCGGCGAGTACAGCGAGCAGATCCGGGTCGTCGGCGAGGCATCCCAGCCCCAGGCCATACCCTATCGCAAGAACATGACAGCGCTGGACGTCATGATTGCCGTCGGCGGCCTGACCGAGTTCGCTGCCGGCAACCGCGCCACGCTCGTGCGCGGGCGCGAGGGCGCGAACGCCCAGTACAGGGTGCGGCTGGAAGACCTGGTCAAGGACGGCGACATCAGCGCGAACGTCGCAATGCTTCCCGGGGACATTCTGATCATCCCGGAGGCGTGGTTCTGAGAAGGGTAACGCGCGCTGGCGCGAGACGGGTGCAGAAGGCATGAATGAGCAGATCCAGCTCGCCCGGCGCTATCTGCGCATGGTGTGGCCGCACCGCTGGTCGGCGCTTGCGCTGACCACCGTGATCTGCATCACCGGCTGGGCCTATGTCTTCTACCTGCCCAACGTCTACGAGGTGCAGGCGAAGATCTTCGTCGACACGCAATCGATGCTGCGACCGCTGCTCAAGGGGTTGGCCATCGACACCAATTCGCTGGTCGACACCGCCAACCTGATGCAGCGGACGCTGTTGACCCGGCCCAACCTCGAGGAGGTCGCGCGCAAAGCCGACCTCGACCTGACGGCGAAAACCGATCGGGAGTTCGAAACGCTGGTCGACGGCCTCGCCAAGCGCATCCAGCTGAGCGGAACCTCGCGCACGAATATCTACGAGATCTCGTTCGAGGACACCCAGATCGACCGTGCCAAGCGGGTCGTCGACGAGCTGCTCAACCGGTTCCTGGAGACCGCACTGGGTTCGAGCCGCAAGGACACGGCGATCACGCAGAAATTCCTCGACGACCAGATCCAGGAGTACGAGAAACGCCTGGTCGAAGCCGAAGAGCGCCTCAAGGAATTCAAGCAGCGCAACGTCGGCCGCATGCCGGGCCAGGGATCTTCCTACTACGGCGAGCTCGAGGAGGCGCGCCTGCGCCTGAAGCATGCCGAGCTCGAGCTGCAGGAAGCGCAGAACCGCAGCGGTACGCTGCGCCGGCAGCTCGAAGGCGAGGAGCCCGTGCTCGGAATCATGGGCGACACGCAGAATTTCGACATGCCGACGAGCTCGCAGTACGACGGCCGTATCGCGACGCTCGAGCAGCAGCTCGACCAGCTCGCCCTGCACTACACCGACAAGCACCCCGACGTGGTCGGCCTGCGCGAGCAGATCGCGCGGCTCGAGGACCGCCGCGCCGAGGAGCTCGCCGAGCTCGCCGCCGCACCGCCGCCGCCGAGCACCAGCATGGGCGGCGATCCCCTGCAGGGCTCCGTCTACCAGGAGATCAACCTGGCCATGGCCCAGGCCGACGCCGAGGTTGCGGCGCTGCAGGCGCGCGTCGACGCCTACCGCAAGGACGTCGACGAGCTCGAGCGCGCAGTCGACACGGTGCCCGAGATCGAGGCCGAGCTGAAGCGGCTCGACCGCGACTACGGTTTGAACAAGCAGCAGTACGAGGAGCTTCTCAAACGTCGCGAGTCGGCACGCCTGTCGGAGCAGGCCGACGAGCAGGCCGACGACATCAAGCTCAAGGTCATCGAGCCGCCGCGCATCCCGCTGCGTCCGGTGGGCCCCAACCGCATCCAGTTCCTGGCCATGGTGCTGTTCGCGTCGCTCGGCGCCGGCGGCGGCCTGGCGGTGCTCCTGTCGCAGGTCAATCCGCGCTTCTACTCCAGCGACGAGCTCAAGGAGATCACCCAGCTGCCCGTGGTGGGCACCGTCTCGCTAGTGTTCAGCCGGCGTCAACGCACCGAGCGGCGCATGGAGCTTGCCATGTGCGCGGTCGTGTTCACCGGGCTGCTCGTCCTGTTCGGTACGCTGGTTGCCCTCGAATCCGCGCAGTTCGATCTCAACGGTCGTCTCAATGATCTGATAGGTAAAGTCACATGAGTCTGATCGAGCGCGCCATGAACAAGCTCAGCGGTGAGCCGGAGCCGGAAGATCACGAGAAGCCGGAAGCACGGCGCGAGTCGGCGGACGTCCCGGCTGGCGACGAGGCATCTGCGGCGCACGGCGCCGAAGCGGAGAACGGAGCGGATGCGGGGGTCGTGGCGGATACCGCGACAGCAGCGCCCGAAGCGGCGCCGGCCGCGGTAGCCGATGCGCCCCGCGACGCCGGTGCGGAAACGCCGCAGCGCGGCGCCGGCTATCGTCGCCGCAGCGCACCGTTGGAGGAGGAGCCGCGCATCATCGACGCCACTGTGGCGACCCAACTCGAGCCCGATGCAGCAGGACGGTCCTCGGCCCGGGTGCAGATCGACCAGGAGCGGCTTGCGGCGGCGGGCTTCCTGACCCAGAACCAGACCATGACGCGCGAAGCGGAGGAGTTCCAGCGCATCAAGCGCCGCCTGCTCGGCAATATCGTCCCCGGCATGTACCAGAGCGAACGTCCGCCCAACCTGATCCTGGTCACCAGCTCGGTGCCAGGGGAGGGCAAGACCTTTATCTCGGTCAACCTCGCGATGAGCATCGCCATGGAGATCGATCGCACGGTGCTTGCCATCGACACCGACATCGTCAAGCGCGACATGAGCAAGGTGTTTGGCGTCGTCAACCGCCCAGGCCTGTTCGACCTGCTGGCCGAGCCCGGCATGGACCTCGGGGATCTGCTGGTACGCACCAATATCGCCAATCTCAGCATCCTGCCGGCCGGCAGGCGGCGACCCAACAGCACGGAGATGCTCGCCAGCGGACGCATGCGCGAGCTGACCGACGAGATCGCGATGCGTTACGCGGATCGCGTGGTCGTGTTCGACTCTCCGCCGGTGCTGGCAATGACCACGGCGACCGCGCTGGCGCCGCTGGTCGGGCAGCTCGTAGTGGTGGTGGAGGCCGGCTCGACCAAGCACGAGACCGTGCGCGAGACCATTCAGCGTCTCGACAACGTGCGCATCACCGGCGTGGTGCTCAACAAGTCCAAGCAGGCGCGCGAATCCGGCTATGACTATTACGGAACCTATCACCAGGTTCAGTGACACCGACGGGTCCGCCGGAGCATCAGCAGTGAAAGACCGGACCACCGCGCGCAGCAGCCTGGTGCTGGCGTCAGCCGCTCTGCTCGGCTGGGGGCCGGGCGCGTCGTGCGGTGACTGGCAGTTCACGCCGCGCCTGTCGCTCGACGAAGCGTACACCGACAACGTGCGGCTCGAGGAGGACGGCGGCCGCGGCGACTTCGTCACCACGGTGACGCCCGGCATCTCGGTTCGCGGCACCGGGCGGCGCCTGAACGCCAATGTCGACTACAACCTGCAGCAACTCGTCTACGGTCAGGCGACCGATTTCAATGCCACTAATCACCAGCTGCAGGGAGACGTCCGCGCGGAGATCATCGAGGACTGGATCTACTTCGATACCAGCAGCCGCATGTCTCAGCAGACCATCGACAGCCGGCGCCAGTTCACCTCGACCAACCGTGGCCCTGACGCCAACCGGCGCGACGTCCTGACCTACGACTTCACGCCCAGCCTGCGGCATACCTTCGGCACGTGGTTCAACCTCGAGGCGAATTACCAGAACGTGACCATCGACCAGAGCGGCGGCGCGACGACAAACGTCGCCGGTAACAGTAGTGACGAGGAGAGCTACCTGGTCAGCGTCGGCAGCGGCTCGATACTCGCCCGCACCCCGATGAGATTCACTTTCCGCACGCGCGACGCGACCTTCGACAGCGGGCGTGAGAGCACGCTCGAAAGCTACTCGGGTGAGCTGTCCTACATCGTCAACCGCAAGTTTCGTCTCACCGGGCAAGGCGGTGTGGACAACAACACCTTCCAGAGCGGCAACCGTAACAACAGCGGACCGTACTGGTCGGTCGGCGGGTCGTGGACGCCGTCGCCCCGCACCACGCTCTCCGGCTCGTGGGGAGACCGTTTCTTCGGTAAGAATTTCAGCGTGTCCGGTAACCACCGGCACCGGCGCTGGACGGTCGACGGCAGCTACAGCGAGGACGTGCAGACCTCCAGCGATTTCCAGCGCGGCCTGCTGCTGGTGCCGCTGCTCGACGAGACCGGGCAACCGGTTTTTGACCCGGTCACCAGCAGTCTCATCCTGATCCCGCTGGATTCGCAGACCGCGACCGATGACGTGGTGGTGAACAAGAATGCACGGGCCGGGCTGAGATATCGCCTGCGGCGCGGCAACCTGCGTCTCAGCTTCTTCCAGTCGGATCGCATTTTCCAGGCGTCCGGCCAGGACGAGCTGACGCGTGGCGCCACCTTCGGCTTCGACTGGCGGCTGAGCCCGCGTCTGAGATCCTCGCTCGACGTGTCGTGGCGCGAGAACACGCGTTCCAACGAGGCCCAGAGCAACAGCTACTACAGCATCGCACCGGGACTGAGCTACGATCTCGGCCCGCACACCACCGCCCGCCTGCGCTACGAGTACGCCGGCAACGAAGGCGGCGGCGGTGGCGGCGGCGCCTTCGGGCGCAGCTACACTGAGAACGTGCTCTCAGCCAACCTGGTCTTTAACCTGTAGGCTGGCAGGATGTACGAATCGTTTTTCGGCCTGACGGGCAAGCCGTTCCAGCTCAACCCGGACCCCAAGTTCTTCTTCCGCAGCATCGGGCACAAGCGTGCGCTGGCCTACATGCGCTACGGGCTGCAGCAGGAACAGGGCTTCATCGTGGTCACCGGCGACGTCGGTACCGGCAAGACGATGCTGGTCAACAACCTGTTCAAGGAGATCGAGGGGGGTGGTGTTGCCGCGGCCAAGATCGTCTCGACCAACGTCAAGGACATCGACCTGCTGCGCCTGATCGCCGCCGAGTTCGACGTGCCCTTCGAGCGCGCTTCCAAGGCCAGCCTGCTGCGCAAGCTGGAAGAGTACTTCAAGACCTGCCGCGACGAGGGCAAGCGCGTATTGCTGGTCATCGACGAGGCGCAGAACCTGCCGCGCTCCGCGCTCGAAGAGCTGCGCATGCTGTCCAATTTCGACTACCAGGGCGTACCCCTGGTACAGAGCTTTCTGCTCGGCCAGCGCGAGTTCCGCGGCATCATGCGCGCGCCGGGGCTGGAACAGCTCCGCCAGCGCGTGATCGCGGCCTACCATCTCAAGCCGCTGTCGGAGTCCGAGGTCAGGTCGTACATCGAACACCGCATGCACAAGGTCGGCTGGACCGACGACCCGATCATCGAGGAAGGCGCCTTCGTCCGCGTCTACGAGGCGACCGGCGGAGTACCGCGGCGGATCAACACGCTGTTCGACCGCGTACTGCTCAACTGCTACCTGGACGAAGCGCACACCATAACGCGCGAGATCGTCGACGCCATCTGTGCCGAGGTCGAGACCGAGCAGGGCGAAGAGGTAGACGACGTCGCGCCGGATGCCAGTGCCGCCGCCGGCACCGCGGCCGGGTCGAGCGCGACGCCCGGGGCGACCGAGGCCGCGGTCAGCGCACGCGAAGCTGCACTCAGCGAGGAGCTCGCCCAGCTCAAGGTGCGCATGCAGGCGATGCAGTCCACCATCGAGACGCTGAACCAGCGACTTGCCGAGGCGCCCGCCGAGCGGCCGCCGCCGGATGCCTTTGATACCGGAACCTTCGAGGTGCGTACCAGCCGCTTCCCCTTCTGGACGACCGCCTTCGTCGCGCTGCTGGTGGTGGTCGCTACGGTCGGTGTCACGGTCGGCCTCTGGATGATGAGGAACTGAGCGGTCTGGCCGATAATTCTCCCGTGGCCGCCAGGATCGGCCGCCGAACCGAAAACGAGCGCCCCGTCTTGAACCGACCCAATCCCGTCAACGCCCTGTCGATCGACGTCGAGGAGTATTTCCAGGTCTCTGCCTTCGAGTCGCGTATCGCGCGCTCGGAATGGGATGCCTGGCCGTCGAGGGTGGAGTTCGCCACCGGCCGGCTGCTCGATGCTTTCGCCGAGCAGGGCGTCAAGGCTACGTTCTTCACCCTGGGCTGGATCGCCGAGCGCCACCGTGCGCTGATCCGGCGCATCGTGGACGAGGGCCACGAGCTCGGTTGCCACGGCTACAGTCACGTGCGCGCCACGACGCAGAGCCGCGAGACACTGCGCGCGGATCTCGAGAAGAGCAAGGCTCTGCTCGAGGACGCCGCCGGCACCGCGGTGCTCGGCTACCGTGCCGCCAGCTTCTCCATCACGCGCACCAACCTGTGGGCGTTCGAGGAGATCGAGCGCGCCGGCTTCCGCTACAGCTCCAGCGTCTACCCGGTACACCACGACCTGTACGGCATTCCGGATGCGCCGCGGCGCCCGTTCCGGCCGGTCGCCACCGCCACGCTGACCGAGATTCCGGTCAGCACCCTGCGCCTCGGCAGCACCAACGTCCCGGCCGGGGGCGGCGGTTATTTCCGGCTCTTCCCCTATGCGGTCTCGCGTGCCCTGCTGCGGCGGATCAACCGCGGCGAGGGCGTGGCGGCGAACATGTATTTCCACCCCTGGGAGTTCGATCCCGAGCAGCCGCGGCCGTCGGGGCTGAGCGCGAAAACGCGTTTCCGCCATTATCTCAACCAGGGGCGCGCGCTCGATCGCATGCGCTGCCTGCTGCGGGACTTCGCGTGGGGACCGTTCCGCGACGTCTACAGCGATGCCATCGCCGGGCGCAGCCTCGTCGAATCAGGGAGCGAGCTCATTGCGTGTTCGTGAATGCGAAGCGCGCGACGGCGCGCCGTGGGACGCTTTCGTCGACGCGCACGACGGCGCCACGTTCTTCCACCGCTTCGGCTGGCGCGCGGTGTTCGAGCAAGCCCTCGGGCACCGCACGCACTATCTCGTGGTGGAGCAGGACGGCGCCATCACCGGCGTTCTCCCGCTCCTGCATGTGCGCAGCCTGTTGTTCGGCAACTCACTGAGTTCGTTGGGTTTTTGCTCTGAGGCCGGGCCGCTGGCGGCAACCCCGGAGGCGCGCGACGCGCTCGAGGCGGAGGCCCTTGCGATTGCCCAGCGGCTCGGCGTGGGCGCCCTCGAGTACCGGCTCTCCGCCCCGGGCGGCAAGGGGCGCGTGACCAAGGATCTCTACGAGACGTTCAGCAAGCCCATCCTTGCCGACGAGGACGCCAACATGAAGGCGATCCGCAGCAAGCAGCGCAACATTATCCGCAAGGGCATCAAGAACGGTCTCGAGTTCGACACCGGAACGCTGGAGAGCTTCTACCCGGTCTACGCCGAGAGCGTGCGCAACCTGGGCACCCCGGTGTTCCCGCGGCGCCTGTTCGCCGCGATCCGCGAAGCCTTTGCGGACGACACCGAGTTCGTCGTGGCAACGCTCGACGGCCGGGTGATTTCCAGTGCCATGAACTTCTATTTCCGCAACAGCGTGTGCCCCTACTACTGGGGCGGGAGCTTCGAGGCGCGTGCGCTCAAAGGTAATGACTACCTGGCCTGGAGCATTCTCTGCCGTGCAGCCGCGCGCGGCTGCACGACGTTCGATTTCGGGCGCAGCAAGAAGGACACCGGCTCGTACCAGTGGAAAGGAAACCTCGGTTTCGAGGCACGGCCGTTGTATTACGAATACGAGCTGGTGCGCGCCACCGAGATGCCGGACATCAATCCGCTCAACCCCAGGTACCGGCTGTTCGTGGAAGCGTGGAAGCGGCTGCCGCTGCCGATCGCGGGGCTGGTCGGTCCCTGGCTGTCTCGCAACCTTGGCTGAAGCCCTGTCACAGCCGCGCTTCGCCGGCGCGTGGCCGCGCCATGCCGTGGCGCTGGCGCTGCTGCTGGCCTGCCTGGCTGCCGGCTTCCATGCGACGTTCGCCGACATGGTCCGTATCTGGTGGACCTCGAGCACGTTCAACCACGGTTTTCTGATCCTCCCGATCGCGATATTCATCGGCTGGCAGAAGCGTGACGTGCTGGCGGCCATGGCGCCGTCCGTCTCCCCCTGGGGCGTCGCTTACGTCGCCATGAACAGCCTGCTGTGGGTGACCGGCGAGCTGATGTCGATTGCTTTCTTCGGACACGCGGCGGTCGTCGGCATGATCGTCGGCTGCGGTTGGGCGCTGCTCGGCAACCGCGTGTTCAGGGTGCTGCTCTTTCCCTTCCTGTACCTGTACTTCATGGTGCCCGAGGGTGAGTTCCTGGTTCCCCACCTGCAGGATCTGACCGCCGCCGTGCTGGTCAAGGCCTTGCGGGCGACCGGCATCCCGGTGTTCATCGAAGGACGCTACCTGGCCATTCCCTCGGGAAATTTCGTCGTCGCCGAGGCGTGCAGCGGGATCAACTACCTGATCGCCACGCTCGCCGTCGGCGCAATGTTCATGTATCTCAACTTCGTCGCATGGTGGCGCCGGCTGCTGTTCATGCTCGTGGCAGTGGCCGTGCCGCTGGTCGCGAACGGTCTGCGCGCCTACGGCATCGTCATGATCGCGCACCTCAGCGACTACAAGTACGCGATGGGTGTCGACCATTTCATCTACGGCTGGGTGTTCTTCGGCATCGTGATCTTCGCGCTGTTCGCGCTCGGCAACCTGTTCAGTGACGTCGACACCGCACCGTCGCGACCGGTGCCGGTGCCCGGCAGGCCCGCGCCTGCGGGCGCCCTGGGGCTCATACTGGCCTGCCTCGTGCTGGTCACGTTCGCGCCGCCGTGGCTGCTGGCGCGCAGCGATTCCGCGCGTGCGCCGGCGCCGGCCGTAACCCTGCCCGAGCTGCCGGGCTGGGAAGGGCCGTTGCCGCTCACGCAGCGCCTGGGGGCGGATTTCCCGGGGGCGGATCGCTACCTTGCCGGGCGCTATCTCGCGGCCGACGGCGCGCCGGTCGACCTCGAGATCGTTCACCTCGGTGAGGAGCGTGACGGCCACGAGCTGGTCAACAGCTCCAACGTGCTCTTCGATGCCGTGCGCTGGCTGCAAATCGACTACGGCCACCGTGATGCGCCGCCCGGCAGTATCGTCGAGGACCTGTTCATGCTGCGGGTGCGTGACCAGGAAGACGGCGAGGAGATGCTCGTGTGGCAGTGGTATGACGCGCACGGGGTGCGCTCGGCGACGCGGCTGCGCATCAAGATCGCGCAGGCGCGGGCACGCCTCGCCGGCGAGCCGGGCGGCGGCGCGGTGGTCATGATTCGCACGCCGCTGGCCGAAGGCGCCCGGGCCGAAGCCGTGCTGGCCGGGTTCAGCAGCCTGCCCGGTCTCGCGCTCGACGCCATGGCCGCACCCTGAGCGGCAGGCGCGGCGATGCAGGGCCACGAGCCAATCCGGGTCGCGCACGTGCTGTTCCACTTCGGCATCGGCGGGTTGGAGAACGGTGTCGTCAATCTCATCAACGGCCTGCCCGAGAACGACTACCAGCACGCCGTCATCTGCCTGACCGATTACGATCCGGACTACGTGCAGCGGGTGCGCAATGCCAACTGTGAGCTGCGTTCGCTGCACAAGCGGCCGGGGCAGGATCCCCGGCTGTGGAGTGGCATGTGGCGTGCCCTGCGCGAGTTCCGCCCGCACGTGCTGCATACCCGCAATTTCGCCGCCCTGGAGATGCAGCTCGTCGGCGCCGCGCTCGGCGTGCGCGGAAGGGTGCACGGCGAGCACGGCTGGGACGTGCAGGATCTCGACGGATCGGTAAGGAAATACCGCCTCGCGCGACGGTTCATCGGTCACGCCGTGCATCGTTTCATCGCGTTGTCGCGTGACCTGGAGCGTTACCTGGTCGGGCCGGTCGGCATACCCGCGGCCAAGGTCAGCCAGGTCTACAACGGTGTGGACTGCGACCGGTTTCGCCCGCCGGCGAACCCGCGTGACGGCGACCCGCTGGTGATCGGTACCGTCGGCCGCATGAAGACGGTCAAGAACCAGACGCTGCTGTGCCGGGCCTTCGCCGATCTCGCCGCACGCCGGCCCGATCTGGCTGCCGGCGCGCGCCTGCGCCTGGTCGGATCCGGTCCGCTGGCGGCGGAGTGCCGCAACATCGCCGCCGCCGCGGGGATCGCCGATCGGCTCGACCTGGTCGGCGATTCGGACACCGTCGAGGAAGAGCTGCGCGCCATGGACGTGTTCGTGCTGCCGTCGCTGGCCGAAGGCATCTCGAACACCATCCTCGAGGCCATGGCCAGCGGATTGCCGGTCATCGCGACCCGGGTCGGTGGCAACCCGGAGCTGATCGCCGACGGCGATTCGGGTGTTCTGGTGGCGGTCGAGGACGAGGCGGCGATGAGTACCGCGCTCGAACGTTACCTCGACGACGGCGATCTGCGCCGGCGCCACGGGCAGCGCGGCCGCGAGCTGGCGCTGGAACGCTTCAGCCTGAACGGCATGATCGATGCCTACGACAGGGTCTACCGGGGCCTGGCACGTGCCGGCTCCCGCCCTTCATCAACCGAGTGAGCAAAGGAACGGGCTAACCATGTGTGGAATTGCGGGAATGGTCGATCTTCGGGGTACGCGCGAGGCGGACCAGGCGCTGGTGCGGCGCATGACCGATGTGCAGACACACCGCGGTCCCGACGAGAGTGGCACGCACTTCCAGCCCGGTGTCGGTTTCGGTCATCGCCGTCTGTCGATCATCGACCTGGCCAGCGGCCAGCAGCCGATGTCCAGTGACGACGGGCGCTGCTGGCTGACCTACAACGGCGAGATCTACAACTTCGAGGTGCTCAGGCAGGAGCTCGCGGCGGCCGGTCACGTTTTTCATACGCGCTGCGACACCGAGGTCCTGTTACACGCCTGGCTGGAATGGGGCGAGCGCTGCGTCGACCGCCTGCGCGGCATGTTCGCCTTCGCGGTGTGGGATGCGCGCAGCGACACGCTGTTCCTGGCGCGCGATCGCCTCGGCATCAAGCCCGTGTACTACGCCGTCACCGACGACGGCTGGCTGGCATTCGCCTCCGAGCTCAAGGGCCTCACCGCGTGCCCGACGGTCTCTCGCGACATCGACCCGCTGGCGGTCGAGGAGTACTTCGCCTACGGCTACGTGCCCGAGCCGCGCAGCATCTACCGCGCGGTGCGCAAGCTGCCGCCGGGCCATACCCTGTGCGTGCGGCGCGGCGCGGCGCTGCCGGAGCCGCGCGAGTACTGGGACGTGCCGTTCCGGCTCGATACGGCCATCGGCGAGCGCGATGCCGTGAGCGAGCTGTTGCGCCGCACGCGCGAGGCGGTCGACATCCGCATGGTCGCCGACGTGCCGCTGGGTGCGTTTCTTTCCGGCGGCGTCGATTCCTCGGCGGTGGTAGCGATGATGGCCGGCCTGCAGTCCGACCCGGTGAACACCTGCTCCATCGGTTTCGACGTCGGCGCGTTCGACGAATCCGCCTATGCCGAGCGCGTCGCCGCGCAGTATCACACCGCCCACCATTCCCGGCAGGTCAACCCGGACGACTACGACCTCGCCACGCGGCTGATCGATCTCTACGACGAACCCTATGCCGACAGCTCGGCACTGCCCACCTACCGGGTATGCGAGCTGGCCCGCGAGCGGGTCACGGTAGCGCTGTCCGGTGACGGCGGCGACGAGAACTATGCCGGCTACCGCCGCTACCGCCTGCACATGGCCGAGGAGGCGGTGCGCGGACGCATGCCACTGGCGCTGCGCCGTGCCGTCTTCGGGCCGCTCGGCCGGCTCTATCCCAAGGCAGACTGGGCGCCGCGCGTCTTCCGCGCCAAGACCACCTTCCAGGCCCTGGCCCGGAACTCGGTGGAGGCCTATTTCCATACGGTGTCGATCTTCAACGACGACCTGCGTGCGCGCCTGTTCTCCGAGCGCATGCGCAGCGAGCTGCAGGGATACCGCGCCGGCGACGTGCTCGCGCGGCACGCCGAGCGCGCGCCGACCGACGATCCGCTGTCGCTGGTGCAGTACCTGGACATCAAGACCTACCTGGTCGGCGACATCCTGACCAAGGTCGACCGGGCCAGCATGGCGCATGCGCTGGAGGTCAGGGTGCCGCTGCTCGACCACGAGCTGGTGGAATGGATCTCCTCGCTGCCGTCGTCGCTCAAGCTGCGTCGCGGCGAAGGCAAGTACGTGTTCAAGAAAGCGCTCGAGGGCGAGCTCCCGGACGACATCCTCTACCGACCGAAGATGGGCTTCGCGGTACCGCTGGCCAAGTGGTTCCGCGGCCCGCTGCGCCAGCGCATCAACGACACGGTGCTCGGCGAGCGCCTGCTCGGAACCGGTTACTTCGAGCCGAGCTTCCTGCAGCACCTGGTCGACGCGCACCAGTCGGGACGGCGCGACTACAGCGCACTGCTGTGGACGGTGATGATGTTCGACGCTTTCCTCGGCAAGGAAGCCGGCTGAGGACGGGGACGCCGGTCAGGCCGCCAGCAGCCGGCGGTCGAGGAGCTCGAGGTACTCCGCCGCGCGTTCACGCCAGGTGAAGCGCGTACGCACCAGGTCGCGTCCGTGCTGGCCCATCGCCGCCGCCGCTTCGGGGTCATCCAGAAAACCGCGGATCGCGGCGGCCAGCGCCGCGCTGTCTTCCGGGGCGACGATGCGGCCAGCGGCATCGCTGTCGATCAGCTCGGCGACCCCGCAGACGTCTGTCGCGATGACCGGCTTGCCGAACGCGCAGGCCTCGAGCAGCACCAGGGCGAAGCCCTCGTTGCGCGATGGCAGCACGAAGAACTCGGCGCGGCTGAGGATGTCCAGGGTCTGCCCGTGGCCGAGGTTGCGCAGCAGGAACACGCGCTCCCCAAGACCGTTCGTCCCGATCAGCGCGTTGCACTCGGAGAAGGTCTCACCGTCGCGCCCCACGATGACCAGGTCGACGTCCGGATAGCGGTCGGCGAGGCTCGCGAAGGCCCGGATCAGGAGATCGTGGCCCTTCTTGTGCTCGTAGGTGCCGACGTTGACGATGAAGCGGCGTGCCGTGGGCGGATGGCTGCCGCTCTTCGAGGCGGCCGCACGGGCCTGTTCCAGCGCACTGGCATCCATGCCGTTGTGAATGGTGCGGACTCTTGCCGGGGCGAGTCCGTAGGCGGTCGTGGCCTCCTCGCGCAGTCCGTCGGAACAGGCCACCACGGCATCGGCACCGCGCAGCAGGAGGTGCCACAGCACCCGGGTCATGCGGCCTTCGATGAGACTGTTGCGCAAGTCCCGGCCATGCAGTGACAGCACCAGGCGCCCGCGGAACAGGCCGAGGCGTCGCAGCAGCACCCAGTTGAGCGCCGCACTGTTGACGTAGTGCACGTTGACCACGGCGACCTTCTCGGCGCGCAGCAGGCGCGCCAGGCGCAGCAGCGTGTACGGCAGTCGCAGCAGGTAGGCCAGTGCGCCGACGAGGGGTCGACGGGCGGTCCACGGCGCCGGCGACCACAGGCGCAGCACCGCTATGCCCTCGTGCTCGCCGCGCTCGGGCCGCGTCTGGCCCCAGCGATTGACGCCCAGGACCGGCGCGATGCCGCCACGCGCGCCCATCTCGCGCGCCAGGCTCTTCACGACCTGGTTGACGCCGCCCGCGTGGTGCGGTTCCCACGGCAGTACGAACAACCAGCGGAGAGGGGAGGGCGAAGACATCAGCAGGCCTGTCGGGTCATGGATTCGGTGGCTGCGGCGCCGCCGGGGCGTACCGCGTGAGACAGATCATCGACTGCAAGTATCGTCTACTTTACCCGTGTCGCCGCGTTTCGTTCGGTGAATTGGCTCGCATCCGTCACCGAAAAGTCCGGTGCGGGGTGACGCATCAGGTGCCGCCGCGTGGGGCCGTAACGCAGCGCGAAGCACAGGCCCCAGCCGAGCTGGCGCAGTGCGCGACGCGTGCCGACCTCGCGCATTTTCCAGTACCAGCCGCGGGCATAGGTCGCGCGCAACCGTGCGTCGAGCAGGCACTTGATCATGCCGGCGCCGATACCTCGATCGTAGCCGGCGAGCAGGGCGGCGACCTCCGCCCGCGTAGTGCGGCCGTGGTGGTGGCGCACGACCATGTCCGGCGCATAGAGA
Organism: Gammaproteobacteria bacterium; assembly: GCA_041984235.1. Lineage (GTDB taxonomy): Bacteria > Pseudomonadota > Gammaproteobacteria > JBHIYN01. Next base: position 115,738 of record JBHIYN010000014.1, on the reverse strand, counting down.
CCGTGCCAACCCGCGGCCGAGAGGCGTCTCATCATGTCGCTGTCCTCGGCTGCCCGGAACAGCGTGCCGGCACCGAGACGTTCGTCGAAGCCGCGCAGGGCGATCACGGCATCGCGTCGGAATGCCATGTTGGCCCCATGGATGCGGCCGGACCGCAGGAAGGTCAGTGGCGCGATGCGTTCGCCCTGGGTGGATTCCTGTACCGTGATGCGCTGCTCATTGGGGTCATGGAGCAGAACGCGCCCGCCGGCGAAACCAATCGTGGGATCGGTGAAGGCGCGCGCCGTTGCCTCGAGGTAGTCGACGGCCGGATAGCAATCGTCGTCGACGAAGGCAACCAGTGGTTTCGAAGCGTGCGCCAGGCCGATGTTGCGCGCCCGCGAAAGGCCCGGAACTGGCGCCTGGACGTGTCGCACCGGGCAGGGCGCGCGCGCCTCGAATGCTTCGATGACCCCGGGCGTGGCGTCGCTGGAGGCATTATCGACGATCACCAGCTCCCAGTCGCCCGGGTAACGGAGGGTATTGAGGGTATCCAGGGCACGCGCCAGCGACGTCGCGCGGTTGCGCGTGCAGAGGATCACCGAGATGGGCGGTGCGTCGATCACCGGGCACCTGCCACCACCGCACGAAGCGCCCTCGTGATGGCGTGCGTCTGCGGCAGGCTCATACCTCGTCCTCGGCAAAGCAGTTCGCGTACTCGCTGCCGGCGAATGCCGTCGCCAGCTCATCGAAATTCTCGACCGCGGCGCGCAGCGGGGTCGATCGCTGTTTACCGATTCGTGGAGCGAACTCGCTTTCGTCGACCTCCAGGTAGGCCGTGACCGTCTCGAACAGCCGCTGGGGAGCGGCCATCACGTCCTCGTAGAAGATCTCGAGATGCGGCCGCGGGGCAAGCAACCCCGCAAAGAAAGCCTCGTCGGCTGCATGCGCTTCGAACGCCTCGCGACACGCTTCGGGCTCTAGCCGGAGCGGACTCTCGTCGTAGCGCTCGCTGCGGAAAGTCGTCCACGCGTCGCTGCGCTGCGCGCGGACCAGCGAGAGGTACATCGCGAGCCGATTGCGCCGACGCAGATGGATTACGCAGACGTCGTGATCGCTGAGCAGAGCGCGCACGCTGGCAGCAAAGCGCCGGTCGCGGGCCTGGTCCGGGAACACCTTGAAGCCGACCTGCTGGATGCGCGGCTTGTAGCCACGGAAAACGAAGGTGTCGAGAAAGCGTTGCGGTGAATGGCGACGAATGCGCTCGATCCAGGCATTGCCCTCAGGGTAGCCCGCGGTCATGAACATGGCGTGATCGCCGTGGAAAATCTCGCTGTAGCACTTGACCTGCGGGTGGCCGTCCAGTGCGGAGACCAGCATGGTGGAGCCGCTACGCGCATAAGCGGCGATGACGAAGCGGCGGTAGCTGCGCGAGCGGCCCGCAACGCCGCGCGGAAAATACAGGCACGATGCGAGCGCCGAACCGCCCGCCGCCACGGCGATGCGCGAGGCGAGCCGGCGGATCACGTTGCCCCGGAACGTTGCGCTATAGTCATTGGCCGGATTGTAATCTCTTGCTCCCGCCCTTGCTCGCCGGACCGACCTTGCTGTGCCGTGCGCTACCATGGGCATCGACGGTCGGGCCGTGGGATCGCGTTGGGAGTTGCGATTGGATTTATCTTGGAAGGATCTTGGCGTGTTGCGAGACGCTGTGCTCGGTCCGCGCGAGCGCAACAGGCTTCGCGCGCGGGCGACGCAACGTAACGCGCGCGCATTCGTTGCCGTAGCCGAGGATTTCGCCGCGCGCGGGTTCAAGCCGCCGGACGACGACACTGCCCCCGTGTTCGTGCTTGCGGCCGGATGGCGCTCGGGCTCGACGCTGGTGCAGCGGATGCTGATGGCCAGTGGCACGCGCCTGGTCTGGGGCGAGCCGTTCAACGCCAGCACTATCGTGCAGCGCCTGCGAGCGCAGTTACAGCCTTTCGATCCGTCCTGGCCGCGCGCCGACCAGCTCATCGATGGTGGTGACAACGCGCCACTGAGCGAGAGCTGGGTGGCGGACCTGTACCCACCGGTCAGCGAGATCTGGCATGCCCACCGCGCCTTTATCGACCGCTTGCTCGCGGTGCCGGCGGCGCAGCGGGGTTTCCGCGAGTGGGGGCTGAAGGAAGTGCGCCTGGACATCGACGATGCCCATTACCTGCAATGGCTCTATCCGCGCGCGCGCTTCATATTGCTGGTGCGCAATCCGTTCGACGCCTGGCGTTCCTACCGCGCCTGGCGCGATTGTTTCAACGACTGGCCGCACGGACTGATCGACACGCCGACAGCTTTCGGGCGCCTGTGGTGCCATCTAGCCGGCTCCTTCGGCGCGCCCGCGGCAGGTTTGCGCAGCATCCTGGTGCAGTACGAATCGCTACGTGAGCCTGCAACCGCGCAGCGCATCGAGGAATTTCTCGGTGAACACGTGGTGGGCGCCCGCGAATTGCCGCGCCTGCGTGGCGCCGCACCGGCGAGTGTATGGCTGCCGTCTGCCGAGCGCTGGCTGCTCGGCAGAGCGGTACGGCCGCTGGCCGGCGAGCTCGGCTACCGTGGCCCCTCGGCGAATCGCTCGCGTGGTGACGCGGCTTGACCGGTGCGCGTCTGCGCGGGCTGCATCGCTGGGGCGCATGGCGCCTGGCAGAGGCGCGCGCGGCGCTGAGTCTGCGCAGGCTCAGCGGATCGCGCGCTGACCTGGCGAAGGATGGCATCGGCGTTTTTGCCGTGTGCCGCAACGAACGCCTGCGCCTGCCGCATTTCCTCGCCTATTATCGCGAGCTCGGCGTCGACCGATTCTTCATTGCCGATAACGGCTCGGACGACGGCTCGACCGACTACCTCGCGGCGCAGGCGGACGTGACTACATTCTCCACCGCGCAACGCTACGACGAGGCGCTCTACGGCGTGCGCTGGCAGCATGCCCTGCTGCGTCGATTTGGCCGCGGTCGCTGGTGCCTGGTTGCGGATACCGACGAGTTGTTCGTCTATCCGCACATGGAGCAGGTCACCCTGCGCGAGCTGTGTGCCTGCCTGGATGCCGAAGGTGCCACCGCACTTCCGGCGTTACTGGTCGACATGTACGCGCGCGGCCCGATCGAGGACGCTCGTCCCGGTCCGGCCGGCGGTCTCCTCGAGTGCTGTCCATGGTTCGATCCCGACGGCTACTTTGAGCACGACGGCTTCACCACCGGCGGGCCACGCGTGCGCGTATTCGGCATGCGGCCGTGCGTCGACAAGGTTCCACTGCTGCGTTTCGGTCGCGGTGTTTCCCTGCGCGCCGGCTGCCATCAGGTGGACGGCGTGCGCTATTCCGCGCTGCGCGCGGGGATGCTGCACTTCAAGTTCCTGGAGGATTTTGCCAGGCGCGCCGCGGAAGAAGCGGTGCGCAAGCAGCATTGGCGCGATGGGGAGGAGTACGCGGCCTACGTGCGCGCGCTCGAGCAGGAGAAGGCCCGCGTGCTGTGGTACCCGGGCGCACGGCGCTTCGGATCGAGTGACGATCTGCTGAGCTGCGGGCTGATGCGCAGCAGCGGGCCGCTCGATGCCCTTTGCGGTGCGCCGGCGGGCCGCACGCCGGACAGCGACCGCGGTCCCGGGCACCTTCAGGACTGACGGCGGAACAGGTCGGCGTAGACGGCGCGCTGCGCAGCGATGATCGTGGGCCAGGCAAGCGTTTCCGCTCGCGTGCGTGCTGCCGCCGAGAGGGCGCGCCGGCGTGCCGGGTCGTCGAGCAGGGCAAGCGTTGCCGTGCCCATCGCATTCGCGTCACCGGGCGGGACCAGGACCGCGCAGTCGGCGTCGATGTAGTCGGTGATTCCCGGCAGGTCGCTGGCCACGATCGGACAGCCGCAGGCCAGCGCCTCGAGGATCGAGTTGTTCGCCGTTGCGGCCCGCAGAGGTTGGACGAAGACATCGCAGTCACGGTAGAGCGACAGCAATTCATCCTCGCCTACTCCACTGCGGAACTCGACATTGGCGCGGGCGGCGAAGCGCGAGCGCTCGGCGGCATCGCTGACCACCACCAGGCGGGTCGGTGGGTCGGTCACCGCGAGGATCCCGGCGAGCTCCTCTAGAACTTCGAAATCACGCTCGTGCAAGCCTACGAACAGACAGCGTCGCGCGGCGTCGTCGGCGCGTGAAGGGCCAGGAGTGAATGCATCTACGTCTATCCCGTGGCGGATGCAGTGAATGCGATCTCTGTCTATATAGCGGGCAAAATACTCGACCTGGCTCGAAGCGACCACGATCAGTGCATCGAGGTAACGCAGGTGCGCGTGCGCGTGCACCAGGCGCTCCATCTTGACCGGCGGCAGGTGATAGGTCGCAACCAGGCGATGGCGCGGCATGACGCGGCGCGCCAGGCCGAGATAGCGATAACCGTCGTCGCCATAGAGGACGTGATACAGCGTCGGGCCGCGGTGCGCGACCATGTCACGGGCTGCGGCCAGCTCATGATAGAAGGCGGCCAGTGTGTACTCATCAAGTCCCGAGCGCGCCACCAGCGGAATCGCCAGGCGCTCGGGGACCAGCCGCTCGCGGATGCCGGCGGCGGCGGGATTCGCGATCGGGGTACCGACGTTCTCGAAACCGCGGTCGTAGCCGCTGCTGAGCGAATGGTGTGTCCAGCGCTTACTGACCAGCCGGATCCCGAAGTCGTTGCTCGCGCTCACGGCAGGGCGTGAATATGCGCGGCGAGGACGACCGGCCCGCGCCCGCTCGCCTGCAGAATGCCAGTCCCAAAGACGTCAGCCCACTCGATGTGCAGCTCGGCGGCTCGCAACAGAAAATCGAGGCGGTGCCCGGCGTTACCGACTTCCACGTTGACGAAGTAATTGCCGGGCAGCAGCGGCAGCGTTTCGAACTCGAAAGCAATCGTGCCACGCGGCGGCAGGGGTCCGAGATCCGGCTTCTGTACGCGCGAGGAGACGAGAGCGATACGCGTTCCCAGCGCGTCCATGATCACAAATTCGACATACGGTTCGGTCAGGGTCTCGGCGTTGTCGATGCCTATCTCGATCGTGACCGCTGCGCAGCTCGGGAACGAAACCTGTTGCTCACCGGAGGCGGCCCGGAAGCCGATGCTCGCGATGACCGGCTCGAGTCCGCTGCCGCGCTCGCGCTCGAGCAAGCCGGCGCCGGCTTCCGGTCGCATGCTGTCCTGGTACATGCGAATGGCGTCTTCAGGACTACCGACGAAACGCACCTGGCCCTGCTCGAGAAACATTACGCGTGAACAGATGTTGCGCACTGACTCCATGTTGTGGCTTACGAAAAGAATGGTATTGCCAGACTCGGCGTACTCGATGATGGTCTGACTCGACTTGCGCTGGAATTCGACGTCGCCGACAGCAAGGACTTCGTCGAGGATCAGGATCTCGGGCATCAGGTGGGCAGCGATAGCAAAACCGAGGCGCACCCGCATGCCCGAGGAAAAACGCTTGACCGGGGTATCCATGAACGCCTCGATACCGGCGTACTCGACGATGGACGGGTAAGCCAGGTCGATCTCGTTCCGGGTCATGCCCAGGATCGCGCCGTTGAGATAGGTGTTTTCGCGGCCGCTGAGTTCCGGGTGGAAGCCGGTGCCGACCTCGAGCAGCGCACCAATCCGGCCGACCATGCGCGCATGCCCCTCGGTCGGAGGGCTAACGCGCGTCAATACCTTGAGGAGGGTGGACTTGCCGGCGCCATTGCGTCCGATGATGCCGAACACTTCACCGCGCGCGACGCTGAAGCTGACGTCGCGCAACGCCCAGAACAGGCGCGCTGCGCGGTCGTCGTCGCCGCTCGCCGCGCTACGCCTGAAGCCGCGCAGGAGCCGCTGCGCGCCACCGGTCAGCGCATCGCGCAGATCGCCGGCGCCGACCGACATGCCTCGCATGTACTGCTTGCCGAGTGCCTCGACCTCGATGACCTTCCTGCTCACGCGGTGCTCCGGTCAGGCGACATCGGCGAAACGCGCCTCGGCCCGCGCGAAATAGACGGCGCCGCCGCAGGCAATGAGCACGCTGACGGTAATCGAGACGAACCAGCCCAGCCAGTCGAGCGGCTGACCGGTCATGATGTCGCGAAAGGCGGTCAGCGGTCCGGCGATGGGATTGAGGTAGAGCAGGGGCTTCCATGCGCCCATCAGCTCGCCGACGTGCTCCTCCCACCAGACCACGGGAGAGACGAAGAAACCCACCTGCAGGCAGTACGGAATCACGTAGCGCACGTCGCGGTAGGACACCATCAGAGCTGCGAGGACCAGCCCGAGGCCGAAGGCGGCGAGCACCATCGAGGCGAAAACCAGCGGCAGCAGCACGGCCGTTCCGGTGAATGCCACCCCGTAGGCCCAGGCCACCAGCACGAAGATCAGGAAGGCGATGAGGAAGTCGACCAGCGCCGTGCTCAGCGCGGCGATGGGGACGATGAGACGGGGGAAGTAGACCTTGGTCACGATGCCCGCATTGCCGACCAGGCTGTTGGCGGTGCTGTTGAGTCCGTTGGCGAAGAACGACCACACGATCTGCGCTGCCAGGAAGGCGACCGCGTAGGGAATACCGGGAATGCTGGATTCCTCCAGGCGCAGCCCCTTGCCGAAGATGAGGGTCATCACGACCATCATCATGACCGGCTGGATCACCGCCCAGGCGACGCCGAACACGGTCTGCTTGTAGCGCACCTGCACGTCGCGCAGCGAGAACAGCCACAGCAGATCCCGGTAGCGCCAGATCTCGCGCAGATCGAGCGCGGCCCAGCCGCGTCGGGGGTGGATTTCGGTGACGATCTCGGCGCGTGGAGGGGACATGTTCGATGGGTTGTGCTCGGAATACGGGTCGGCCCGGAGGCTGCCCCGGCATCGCCTCCGCGCGCGACGGGGGCTGCCGCGGGTGCTTCGCGTGCCGCCTGTCCAAACCTGCGCGGCGTTCGCAGGATACCGGATCCGGGTGAGTGTGCGCCCTCGAGATCAGCGGCGCCGCGGCCGATTTCTTGATCCGCGGTGGTGCGGCAGGGAGCCGGCCGGCGCTATCCGGCGTTGCCGGCGGGAGCGGGGGCGGGACCCGGTGCCCGGCGGACGCGACAGGCCGCGGGATCCTTTGCCGTGTCGCGTGCCGGCACTGGTATCCTAGTCGGAGGACGGACGCGCGTCTGGCCGCTGCCACGCGCGCGCGGCCGGCGTTTCCTGGTTTCCGGAGCAAACCGTCATGATTGCACTGGCCAAGAGATTGCTACCCGACCCACTCTACCGGGCGTGCCGCGAAGCCTGGTACGCCGTGCAGCGCCTGCGCTATTACAAGTACTACCTGGCCGGCCTGCTGTTCGACTGGTTTCATGGTGACTATCGAACCGAGGGCATGGTCTTCCGTATACCGCGCGACCTGACCACGCGGATTCACCGTGCGCGCTTCTATCACGACACCCACGAGCGGGAAGAGCGCCTGCTGGTCAAGAAGTACATCGGCCGCGATTGCGTGGTGCTCGAGCTCGGCGCCTGTCTCGGCGTGGTGTCGGCGCTGATCAACCGGCAGCTCGCCGATCCGGCGGCGCACGTCGCGGTCGAGGCCAATCCCAACCTGCTTCCCGTGCTCGAGGAGAACCGCGATCTGAACGACTGCAAATTCTCGATTGCCTCCGGCATGGTGTCGAAGACCTCGGACGGAACCTTCTACCTCGACGACTGCATCGTGGTCAGTGGGCCGGTGCAGGAATCGGCACGGCTGATCAAGGTGCCGGTGTTCTCGATAGAGGACCTCGGCGCCCGCTACGATCTGACATTCGACACCCTGTTCATGGACATCCAGGGCGGCGAACACGCGCTGCTGTCCGAGCACGAGTCCGTGTTGCCGCAGTTCAAGCTGGTCATCCTCGAGCTGCACCCGCACCTGATGGGCGAGCAGAAAGCAGAGGAATGCCGGCACATGCTCGCGCAGAGCGGCCTCGAGTGCGTGGAGGTGATGGGCCTGATCGAGGTGTGGCGGAGAAGCGGCGCGCAGGCCTGAAGACGCCTGGCGCGATCAGGCGTGGCGGGGTGCCAGCCGCGCGCGGATACTGTAGGCGATCATGTCGTGGAGCACCTTGCCGAACGGCGGATCGTCGCTGAGGCGCTGCACGTACGGCTTGCCCAGGCAGCCGTGAACGATGAAGTCGCGGCTCACGCTGGCCATCGCCCGCGGACCGCAACCGGCGACCATGGAGGCAATCTCGCCGTAGCCGAGGTGGTGGCCGAAGTCGTGACTGACGGAAATCGATTCGCCCTCGCTGACCACGCTGTGCCACCACAGGCGCGGGATCACCAGCAGTTCACCGCGTTCGAGACGGGTCGTCCAGAACTCGACGTCGCGCGCGCCCGGGAACGTTTCGAAGTCGGGATGGCTGGGCAGAAAGCGGCTCTTGGAGATGCTGGCGCGAATGGGTTTCAGCCTGCGGTACTGCCCCGGCGCGGCCAGGTAGACGGTTTTGGCGCCGAACAACTGGCACAGCATGCCCTGGGTGAAGTCGAAGTGCAGGCCGGTCAGGGTGTTCTTGCCGATCCAGACGAACACGTTCCTGGGCTTGCCGTCGTCCGGTGACAGGTCGGTGACCCCGATGTCATTCGCGGCCCCGGGGAATTTCTCGACGTGCTGGCGCCTGACGTAGGTCGCGGTCGGGCTCGCCATAATCGCCTCGACGGCCGCGCGCAGCGGGATCTCGGCGATGTGATCGCTGGCGGTGCGGTCGTAGGGGCAGGCATCGACCGGCAGATCGACGCCGGCGCGAAACCGGATATCGCCGTAGCGGCCGGCGAAATAGCTCGGCGTCCAGGTAGCGAAAGCTGGCCACTGGCCGACCAGGCCGGTCACGATCGCAGGGGTGTCGCGCGACGCTGTGCGCTCGCGGAACTCGACCGCGTCAGTGCAATGAATCCGTGGCACTTCACGCCGGCGGATCGCCGGCTGCACCACGTCCCTGGGCGCTACCTGTATCATCTGCCGCTGCGCTCCTCGCCGGTTCGGCGTTATCGGAACGTTCCCCCTGATTGGCAAAAAATATAGCCGGAAATTCGCCACTGTCACCTGACAGGAGTCAGCCAGGGGGCTTCCGGACCGTGCCACGGGCCGGTGCCGGCCGCCCGGCGGTGCCCGCGGCGGCCGCGGCGGCCGCGACACGATCCGCGAGCAGGCGGGAAAACGGCCGTTTCGGGCCTGATTTACAGAAACCGCGACGATCCGGATGCTGCGCTGCAAAAGTGGGACGGACTCCGCATACGAGACTGTCATCAATCGTTAAACTTCGTCGCTCACGCTGCCGCTCTGATCGATGCGGCAGTCGTTGGGGAGCCGTGGCGCTGCGGCGGCAAGCCGTGACGGCGCCGCACCCGAGCCGCTGGCGGCTAATCCCCGGACCGTAATATCCCGTATCGATAGACGACCCCCTTCGCCCTGAATTCCCGGCGGTTTCGCGGACCGGGGATGACATTCGGCGCCACCAGTCGGTGCCAGTCGGAGCGGCGGGTCGCGCAAGGCGCCCGGATGGTCGGCGCGCCGAAGCCAAAGGATTCTCACAATGTGGTTCAAACCCGTTCGCAGGCACCTGCCCTTCGTTCTCCTGACCTGTGCCCTCGCGCTGCCCGGTCAACCTGCCCGCGCCGGCCTTGCCGATGCCGCGCCCCAGCCCTACGGCTGGCACGAGATCCCCGGGACGCAGATCCAGGGCGTGTGCCCGCCGGACGACTTCCAGGGCAGCGGCTACCCATACTCGGCCCAGTGCAAGAACGTCACCCGCGCCTGGAGCAGTGCCGCGCTCGATACCACGCGCAATCGCCTGCTGATCTGGGGCGGCGGGCACAACGACTATTACGGCAACGAGGTCTACGCCATCGACCTCGAGACCCAGGCCGTGCGGCGCCTCACCGATCCGGCGCCGCCCGCGGATCCGAATGCGCCGCAACGCGCCAGCGAGCTGGCGCCGCACGACGGCAGCCAACCCAATTCGCGGCACACCTACGACGCGCTGGCCTACATCGAGCACGCCGACCGCGTGTGGGCCTTCAGCGGCGCGCTGGCGGGTGTCTCCAGTGCGAGCATGGATCGCAGCACGTGGCTGTTCGACCCCGGCGCCGCGGCCTGGCAGCTGGCGGACGCGAGCGGTGACATCCCCAACGCCATCCCGGGCGTGGCCTCGGCCTACGACCCCGTCACCGGGCTGGTCTACCTGCACGACAGGAGCTATCTCTACAGCTACGCGTACGACGCGGCCGGCGGCGAATACCGCAGGCTGACCGGCTCCAGTGCGCTGGGGCTCGGCACGACCGCGGCCATCGATCCGGTGCGCCGCCGCTTCATCGCGATCGGCCGCGGGCAGTTCGTGATCTACGATCTCAGCGAGCCGGGCGCCTACGTGCGGGTCAACCCGCCGCAGCGCGGCGCCACCGCGGTGCTCGAGGCACAGGCGCCGGGCCTCGCCTACGACCCCGGGCTGGATCGCATGGTGGCCTGGATCGGAGACGGGCGCATCTACCTGCTCGACCCCGACACCCTCGAATGGGAAGACGTCGCCTTCCGCGGGGGGCCCGGCCTGCAGCATGGCCAGGGTACTTACGACCGCTGGTCCTACGTGCCCGATCTGCAGGCCTTCGTCGTCTACAACGAGGTCACTGACAACGCCTTCACCTTCCGTCCGCTGGTTGGCGTCAGCGACACCACGCCGCCCGCCGCGGTGCCGACGCCGCAGGTCGCGCAGCGTTATCCCGGGTCGGTCGAGCTGAGCTGGACGGAGCCCACCGACGACATCGGGGTCGAGGGTTATCACGTCTACCGTGACGGGGCCCTGGTCGCGGAACCGCCGTTTCCGGAGTACAAGGAGCTGCACCTGACGCCTGGTGCGAGCTACGGCTATCACGTCGTCGCCTACGACTCCGCCGGCAACGTGGGACCTCCCTCGCCGACGGTGACGGTGAGCATTCCGGCCAACCCGACACCGCTGCCGCTCGGCGACTGCAGCAGCGAGCCCGGGCTCGCCGGGCGCGACGACATCGCCTTTTGCGAGCCCTGGGAGCACAACGACTGGTGGACCAGCGGCTACCTGCGCGATCCCATCGTTGCCGCACCGCGTGCCGCGCTCAGCGAGTCGGTCGACCTGACCAGCATCGTGCAGGAAGGGTGCCTGGAAGGCAGTTGCCTGCGCGTCGACACGCCAGCCGGCGTGACCCGTTCGCTCAGTGTCTACTGGCCGCTGACTGCCGCCGGGCTTGCGCCGCGCAACCTGCAGGTGCGCTACTACCTCAAGCTCGGCGAAACGTGGGATCCGCTCATGTGCGACGCCGAGGGCAACGTCGTTGGCGCGGGCGGCAAGTTTCCGGGACCGGCCGACGTGCGCACCTGGGCCGATCCGGGCGGCCAGTGCGGCAACGGCGGCGCCGCCTCCAACGGTCGTAACTGCTGGTCGGCACGCAGCAACTACCGCGCCTGCGGCGGCGGTGACGGGCTTGCCTGCAGCACCAAGCCCAATGCCATCGCGCGCTTCGGCTCCTACCTCTATCACGGCGGGCAGGCTTCGAGCACCGGTGACGCCGGCTACTGGGATGCGCACATCTATGGCAGCTCCAGCGGCGGCGGCGGGGATTGCGAGACCAACCCGTCGAACTTCCGTTGCGGACGCGGCGACGGCGGCGTGCTCGAGCGCGGCCGCTGGTACCAGGTCGAGATCCAGACGACCATGAACACCCCGGGCCAGGCCGACGGCGTGATCCGCGGCTGGATCGACGGCGTGCTGAGTTTCGAGAAGACCAACATGTCCTTTCGGGAAGAAGGTCACGACCTGCTGCACAACCGCCTGGTCTGGCTCAACGTCTACAAGGGCGGGCGTTACGGCAACTGCAGTAACGGCGAGGTGTATCTCGACCAGATGGTCGTCGGTACCGGCGATCCGATCGGCGGCCTGGACACGGACACGCCGCGCCCGCCGGCCATCACGCTGGCCCTGTCCGACGACAACCCGTCTCCGGGTGACCTGGTCTCGGTGTCCTGGTTGAGCAAAGACGCACTGACCTGTGAAGCAAGCGGCGCCTGGACGGGCCCGCGCGCGCTGGCGGGCACCGAAGTGGTCGAGGTCCCCGCAGAGGGCGGCGAGGTGCGCATGACCTGTCTCGGCTCCGGTGGCGAGACCGTGCGTGCACGGGTGCTCGCGTCGGCACCGACCGCCGCCGATTCCTCGAGCGCGGTCTCGAGCTCGCACGACGGCATCGCGCCCAGCGTGCCGGCCGACCTCCGGGTCGCGCAGAGCGGGCCCGGCGCCGTGACGCTCGAGTGGTCGCCGAGCACCGATAATGTCGCCGTTTCGCGCTATCGCGTTTTTCTCGGCGATCTGCCCGTCGCCGCAGTGGCCGCTCCGGTCTACGTTCACGGCAATCTGCCCGCCGGCGCGCAGCCCGCATTCTCCGTGGCCGCCCTCGACGCGGCGGGTAACCTGTCGGCGCCTTCGGCCGCGGTGTCGATCACGGTGGACGGCTCCGGCAATACGGCCGGTCCCTCCCAGAGCTTCACCTTCCTGCCGGTGTCGGACTCCTACGTGTCACCGACGACGCGCAAGACGCTGGAGGCCCAGGACTCGGTTCTGGTGAATCCCCGGCACAATGGGCTGATTGCCTTCCCGCTGGCGCTGCCGCCCGGCGCCGTGGTCACGCGCGCGACGCTCGAGCTGCATAGCGTCCACCAGTACGCGGCGATGCGCCTGGGCGTCTTCACCCCCGCGCGCGCCTGGCACGAGGCGGCGGCCAGCTGGTACGAGGTGGATACCGCGACCGGCGAAGCCTGGGACAACGAGGGCGGTGACTGGATCGACGCCGCGGGCACGGCCCAGGGCGAGGTACCGTTCGCGGCCGAAGACCTGCCCTACAGCGGCACGCCGTTCAGCACGGAGCTGGAGGTGACCGATCTCGTCCGTGGGTGGCAGGACGGGTCGCGCACCAACACCGGCTTTTTCCTGCGCAGCGTTGCCGACGGCGGGCACGGTCAGCGCTTCGGTAGTAGCAACGGCGATTTGCCGCCGCCACGCCTGCACGTCGAGTACCAGGTCGTGACCGGCGAGATCGTCGTCGAGGCGAGTGCCGACGCCTACCTGCACGCCTCGACCTCGCGCTCGCTGGGCGCGCAGGGCTATTTCGATCTCTCGCCCGCGAGTCCGGTGCTGCTGCGTTTCGACCTGCCGCAGCTACCCGCCGGCACGGCCATCAGCTCGGCGCGCCTGGAGCTCTACAAGCTGCGCGACTACTACACGCCGCTGCCCGTAGGAGTGTTCGGTGCGGCCCGTGACTGGAGCGAGTACGCGGTCACCCGCGACTACGCCGATGTTACGCAGGGCCGGGCCTGGGAGCAGCAACTGGGCGACTGGGCCGACGTACAGGGTACGATGCACGGCGGTGCGCCTTTCGCCACCGCTTACCTCGAGGCCCACGGCCGCGATGAACAATGGGTACAGATTGACGTTGGCAGTCTCGTCTCGGCCTGGGTCGACGGCGCGCAGCCGAACAACGGTGTCTACCTGCGGGCCCTGGCGGGCGGCAACACGCACCGCTACGCGAGCCGCGAGAGCGGCAGCAGCACTGGGCTCGAGCCGCGGCTGGTCATCGAGCTCGCCAACTGAGGTCATGTCCGGCGCGGCCGGGACATCCTCGGCGCGCCGCCCGCAGGGCGCCGCCGCGGGTGGGGCGGGCTGACATGCCGATCGCGAGCGTGGTGGTTTGCACGTGCAACCGCTCGGCCGCGCTGGTCGCCACCGTGAACGCGCTCGAGCGGCTGGCCGCGCCGGCGGGCTGGCAGCTCGAGGTGCTGGTCGTCGACAATGCATCGAACGACGGCACGCGCCAGGTGATCGAAGCCGCCGTCGCCCGCTCGCCGGACCGTTTCCGCTACCTCTACGAGGGCGCCGCGGGCAAATCGAATGCCCTCAATGCCGCGCTGGCGGCCGTCAGCGGCGATCTGCTGCTGGTCACCGACGACGATTGCCTGGTCGAACCCGACTGGGCGCAGAAGATGGTCGCCGAATTCGAGCGCGATCCTGACCTCGATCTCGTCGGGGGTCGTGTCGAGCTGCACGACCCGGTGGATCGGCCGGTCACGATCAGGACCTTCGACGAAACCATCGTGTTCGATTCCACGGCGCAGCTCTTCTCGCTCATTCCCGGCTGCAATCTCGCGTTCACGCGGCGCGCGCTGCAGCGGGTCGGTCCGTTCGATCCGCGCCTGGGGCCGGGCTCACGTCGCAGGCTGGTCGCCGAGGACACCGACTTTCTCTACCGCGCGCTGCGCGCCGGGCTGCGCATGATCTACTCGCCGCAACCCTGCGTGCGGCATGCTCACGGGCGTCGCACCGACGCCCAGGTTGCTGCCCTGCACCGCACCTACCTGCGCGGGCGCGGGGCGCTGTACTGCAAGCACATCCTGCGCGGCGACGGGACCGCGCTGCGCATGGCGTACTGGGAGCTCAGCGGCTGCCTGCGTGCGGCGCTCAGATCGCCGCGCCGCTGGCGGGGCGAGGCTGCCGTCATCGCGGGCCTCGCGGCCGGCGCCGGCAGCTGGCTGCGGGAAGCCGTGCGTAGCGGCGGTGGGCCCGACTGAGCGCGGGCCGGCGCGGCAGCGCGCCGCTCAGCCGCGGCCGGCGAGGAAGTTGTCGTGCCAGAGCTGGAACGTCAGCAGGGCGAGGATGGCGTCGGTGCCGTCGATGCGCATCCTGTTGTGCGCGTCGACCAGCGCGGCGACCGCGCCGGGATCGAACAGACCCTGCCGGCGCAGCCGTTCGGCGCCGAGCAGATCGCCGACCAGCTCCGCCAGGTCGTCGCGCAGCCAGGCGCCGATGGGTGCGCCGAAGCCGCGTTTGCGCCGTTCCAGCACACTCGGCGGAAGACGGTTGGCGAAGGTATGCCGCTGGATGTGGCGCAGCGTGCGGCCCTTGATCTTCATCGCCACGGGCATGCGCGCGGCGAGCTCGACCACGCGATGATCGAGGTAGGGCACGCGCACCTCGAGCGAGCAGGCCATGGACATCTTGTCGGTCAGCAGCAGCAGCTGCTCGGGCAGCGAGGTCTTGAGATCGAAGTACATGATGCGATCGAGTGTTTCGGTCGCGTCGCAATCGGCTAGCACGGCGTCGAAGGCGTCGGTCGGCGTAGCCTGCGCGGCCGCGAGTACCTCCGGCCCGAGAATGCTGACGGTCTGGTGATACTGCGCCTCCGGCGGCAGCTCGGCAGCGGCGGCGAAGCCCTTGGCCAGGCGGAAATAGTTCAACAGCCGGTTGTTGCGATCCGCGGGCAGTGCGGCGAGCAGCGGGGCGATGACGTGGCGGCGCAGGGGCGCCGGAATGCGGTGCCACTGGCGATTGAGGGCCACGTTGTAGTAGCGCCGGTAGCCGCCGAACAGCTCGTCACCGCCGACTCCCGAGAGGATCACGGTGACCGACTCGCGCGCCAGCTTCGACACCAGGTAGGTGACCACGAACGAGGAGTCGGCAATCGGCTCGTCCATGTAGCCGATGAGCTCCGGGAACAGCCGTCTGACGTCGGGCTCGGCGAGGATCTCGTGGTGGTCGGTGCCGTAGTGGGCGGCGATCTCGCGCGCCTCGGAGCTTTCGTCGTGCTCGGCGAAGCGGCGCCCGTAGCCGATGTTGTAGGTTCGGATGTCGCGCGTGCCGAGATCGCGCATCAGGTGCACGATGCTGCTCGAGTCCATGCCGCCGCTGAGGAAGGCGCCGAGCGGAACGTCCGCAATCATGCGGTAGGTGACCGAGCTCCTGAGCGTTTCGTAGAGCTCTGCGGCGATGTCGTCCTCGGAGCCGGTGAGCTTGTCGGCATAGGACACGTTCCAGTAACGCCGAATGGCGATGCCGTCCGCGTCGGCGGTGAGGAAATGCCCGGGCGGCAGCTTGTGCACGTTGCGGAACAGCGTCGCCGGCACCGGCGTGAAGCCGTAGCGCAGGTAGTCCGGCAGGTGCTCGGTGGCGAGCTCGGCGCGCACCCCGGGATGCGCCAGGATGGCCTTGATCTCCGAGGCGTAGACCAGCTTCTCGGCGTCGCGGTAGTAGTAGACGGGCTTGATGCCGATGCGATCGCGCGCTATCAACAGGCGCTGCCGCGCGGCGTCCCAGATGGCCAGCCCGAACATGCCGTTGACGTGCTGCAGGAAGTCCTCGCCGTGGCGCAGGTAGAGGTGCAGCACCACCTCGGTGTCGCTGTGCGTGGCGAAGCGGTCGCCATCGCGCTCGAGCAGCGCGCGCTGCTCGCGGTAGTTGTAGGCCTCGCCGTTGAACACGATCGCGCTCTTGCCGTCGGGCGCATGGATGGGCTGATGGCCGCCGCCGAGATCGATGATGCTCAGGCGGCGCATGGCGATGCCGCTGTGGCCGAACACCGCGGCGCCTTCGTCGTCCGGGCCGCGGTGAACGATGGTATCGGTCATCGCACGCAGCTCGCCCTCGCTGACCGTGCGCGCGCGATCGAAGTAATGAACGCCGACGATGCCGCACATGGCGGGTCAGGCGCGGCCGCGAGCCGGCGTCAGGTGCGGACGTGGTTCCACTTGCTGTGCCGGATACCGCGGGCCTCGTCGTAGATCCCGAGCAGCGCGGCGAGATTGACGAGGTAGAAGTAGTAGAAGAGGTAGACGATACGCGGCTGTTCGAGTCCGCCGGCGTCGAGCACGCGGCCACGCCAGGCGAGCACGACCGAGACTACCGTCACCGCCAGCGTCAGCAGGTAGAGCGCGCCCGCGCCCTGCCAGACCAGGGCCAGGTTGGTCAGCGCCGCGCCGGCCAGCAGCGGCAACGCGAACCAGCGCAGCACCTTGTGCGAGAGGATCTGGAACACGAACGCCGGGTTGCCCGCGCCGCGCAGGCCGCCGCCGTAGCGCAGGAACGCGCGCCAGGAGCGGTTGACGATGCGGCGCTTGCGCCCGAACTCCTTGCCGAAGGAGTCGGCGCTGTGCTCGAAGCAGCGTGCCGCCGGCGCGAACACACCGCGGTAACCGGCGCCGATGATCTGCAGCGGATTGACGAAATCGTTGATGTCGTCCTCGCGCAGCGGCCAGTACAGCTCGCGGCGAATGGCGTAGATCGCGCCGTCGCCGCCGACCACCGAGCCACACGCCGATTCCATCTTCTTCAGCGCCAGCTCGTAGCGCCAGTAGAGGCCCTCGCTGGCCTGCGCCGCGCCGTCCTCGGAATCGGTGTAGAGGGCGGCGCCGACCACGTAGCCCACGCGCTCGTCGCTGAGCGGCGCGACCAGCTCGCGCAGCGCGTCCGGCGCGTACATCGCGTTGGCGTCCGAGAACACCACGATTTCGCCGCTGGCGAGTCCTATGCCGCCGTTGAGCCCGGCGGTCTTGCCCTTGCGTTCCTCCTGGCGGTAGAGGACCACGCGCGGGTCGGCCTCGCCGTGACGGCGCACGATGTCGTCGGTGCCGTCGTCGCTGGCGTCGGAGATGACGATGATCTGCAGCTTGTCCGCGGGGTAGTCGAGCGCGCGGGCGTTCTCGAGCTTGGCATCGATGACCGCGCTCTCGTTGTAGGCCGAAATGATCAGGGTCACCGGCGGCAGGAAGTCCGGCTGCGGGGCGGCGGGCACGTAGGCGCCGCGCACGCGGGTCAGCAGCCACAGCAGCGGCGGATAGCCCAGGTAGGGGTAGAGCACGCCCAGGGCGAACAACCAGAACGCGGCGCTCAGCATGGCTTGCCGGTCAGGTTCGAGTAGATACGGGGGTAGTGCTGCACGGTGACGGCCCAGTTGTGACGGTTCTCGACATGCTTCTTAGCGTCCGCGCACAGGCGCGACTGAAGCTCGCTGTCGGCCAGCAGGCGGCGCGCGGCATCGGCCAGTGCCGCCGGATCGCCGGCACGGAACAGCAGCCCGGTGCGGCCGTGTTCGATCAGCTCGCGGTGGCCGCCGACGTCGGAGGCAATCACGTTCTTGCCGTGCGCCATGGCCTCGAGCGGCTTGAGCGGCGTGACCAGCTCGGTCAGGCGCATGGGCGTGCGCGGGTAGACGAGCGCGTCCATGACGCCGTAATAGGACTGGATCTCGGCGTGCGGCACGCGGCCCGTGAACACCACCCGGTCGCCGACGCCGAGCTCGCGAACGCGCTTCTCGAGGTCCGCCCGCTCCGCGCCATCGCCGACCAGCAGCAGGCGCAGGCGCGGCTCCTGCGGCGCCATCACCGCGATCGCCTCGACCAGGATCTCGAGACCCTCGAAGGTGAAGAACGAGCCGGCGAAGCCCAGGGTGTGCCCGCGGGTCAGTCCGTGGCGCGCGGCGAGCGCGGCATCGTAGCCCAGCTCGTTGCTGAAGCGGCTGTAGTCGACCGAGTTGGCCACCACCGTCAGGCGGTCCTCGCTCAGGCCGCGGGCGACGAGGTCGTCGGCGATCCCGCGGCAGATCGGCACCACGTGGTCGGCGCGCAGCACCACCCGCGTTTCGCTCGCGCGGGTCAGGCGGTAGCGCAGGTCGCCCTCGCGGCAGGCGCCGGCGTCGACCGCGGCATCTTCCCAGAACGAGCGCATCTCGTAGACCAGCGGCAGACCGTGCGCGCGTGCCACGCCGAGCGCAGCGAGGCCGTTCAGCGACGGCGAATGGGCGTGGATGACGTCCGGCGCGTGGGCCGCGACGAGCTCGCGCAGGCGCTGTCTGAGCCCGACGACCACACCGACCTGGTCGAGCACGGGCAGGCGGTAGAGACCGCCGGCCAGCGGGGTGCGATGGAACTCGATGCCTTCGACCGTCTCGCTCGGCGCATAGTCACCGGCGTGCTTGGACGAGGTGACCTGTACGGTTTCTATGCCGAGTGCGCGCTGGAAGCGGATGATCTCCCACGAGCGGAAGGCGTAGCCATCGTAGTTCGGCAACGAATGGTCGAGGACGTGGAGTATTTTCATGATACGGTGCGCCGCTCGCGGGTCTGAGCACGCACCAGCTTGACGGCGGCGTGAGTATACAGGAGTTCGCCTGGCGGCTCCGGTAGGATGCCGCCGAACCCTGCAGCCGAAACGGCGCTGCGGCACCGGCCGCGGGCACGCCGCAGACGAACGCACGAGCGCCATGCCGAGAGCACCGGGAATCCTTCATGCCTGAGCACCGCACGCGGCGGCTTGTCCTGTTGTGTGCGTTCGCGCTGACGGCGGCTGCCGCCGCGGCCGATCTCGAGCAGGACATCGCCGCGGCGCGTGAGACGCTCGACGGCCTGCTCGAGGTCTACACCGAGAAGCACCCCGACACCATCGCGGCGCGCCGGCGCCTCGAAGACCTGCTCGCCCGCCAGCGGGCCGCGCCGCCGCCCGCCGCGCCGCTCACGCTGCCACCGGCACCGGTCGTGCGGCAGGGCGTCGTGCCCGGCCCTGCGTCGGCGTCGCCCGCGGCAACCGACGATCCGGCGCCGCCGGCCGTCGCGGCGCCGCGACGCCCGGTCGCGCGCTGTGATGACGGCGCACCGGTGTCGGCGGCCAACGCGCTGTGCGGCACCGCGCAGGCCGACTGGCTGGCGCGCGCGGGCGCGGCCGGCGTGTTTTATGCCACCAACTTCGACGTCGCCGACCGCGCCGCCTACCTCGCCCTCGCGCACTCTCACGGCCACGCGCAGAGCGCGGACGGCAAGCCGAAGCTCGATCTCGAGCGCACCATCACGCTCACCGGCAACGGCGCCTCGCGCCACAACTGGTTCGCCTCCGAGGGCGCCAACGAGGCCGGACCCTCGTGGAACCTCTCGTTCTCCGGACCCGGCCGGCATGACGTCGACACGCGCAAGGAACGCCTGTACCTGCAGTTCTCGCTGTACACGGACGGCACCTGGGTCGACCACGTCCACGCCCAGGGCGACATCAAGACCCTGATCCTGTTCGACCCCTCGGTCGGGCCGTTCGCACGCGGCGAGATCGTGCTCAACCGGCGCGGCTGGGGGCCGTGGCCGTTCGTGTTCTTCGTCAGCCGCGCCGCCATGCCGCTGTCGCTGATGTGGCTGGAGCCCGGCTTCGTACGCGGCGACGACACGCTGTACACCTACTTCGACGCCGGCCCGCAGCGCGCCGGCGGCGCCACCGATCTCACCGACATCAATCTCTTCGAGCGCCGCCGCGGGCCGCGCCGCCGTAATCTCGATGGCGCCGATCCGGATTACGCCGCGGTGCCGCGCTACCGCGCCGGCACCTGGCACACCATCGAGCTGCACGTGGATGTCAGCGGACCGCGCGCGCGGCTCAAGCTGTGGTTCGCCGAGTACGGCCAGCCGCCGATGCTGCTGCTCGGCCATGACGACATGGGCTTCGCGCCGGACGCCCACACCTACCGCGGCGCCTTTCTGATCAACCGCGCCGAGAACGCCCAACAATGGGTCAGCGAGGACACCTTCGTGATCTACGACGAGGTCATCGTCAGCGACCAGCCCATCGCGTTCCCGGGCGGCTACGCGCTGCCCCATCCCGGTGCGGAGGTGCCGCCCGGTTGGCCGCCGCACGGCACCAGGCTGAGGCGCTGAGCGATGGCAGTGCCGCGCACATGGCCTTTCCTGCTACCGGCGCTGTTTGCGCTGGCGGTGCTGCTCGCCGTGCTCGGCGCCGGGGTGCTCGCGGCGCACATCGGTAACGGTCAGGACCTGGTCCTGGTGCGCAACAGCCTGGTCTACGAGCTCGTGCACGACCCGCAACGCTTCACGCGGGCGCCGCGAGAGGCCGCGGCGACGCCGGCGGCCGCCACCGATCTGAGCGCGGCGGTCGCGGGCCTCGGGATCGGTTCCGGGCAGGACGTCGTCGACAGCGTCGTCGCGCTGGTAAGGCACCTGGATGCGCCAGGTGCGCCGCGCGGCGGACGCATCGCCGAGGCCACGGCCGAGACCTACCGGCGGATCCGCGCCTCCGGCGAGGGTTACTGCGCCGATTACACCCAGGTGCTGGTCGCGCTGGCCGCCGCTGCCGGGCTGCAGGCGCGCGAGTGGGGCATCTCCTTCGAAGGCTACAGTGGCGACGGTCATGCCGTCGTCGAGGTCTACGACCCGGCGCGAGCGCAGTGGCTGTTCGTCGACCCGTTCAACGGCTTCATGGTCAATGACGAGCGCGGCCGGCCGTTGTCCTTCTGGGCGCTCAGGCAGCGCCTGCGCGACGGGCAGCTCGATCGTCTCGAGCTCGCCATGATTGGAGACGTGCTGCCCTTCCGCTCACCGCGGGCGGCGCTGGAGTACCTGGCCGCCGGCATGAATCGCGCTTACCTGTGGGTCGAGCCCATGCCTGGCGGCGCGGAGGACCATGCACTGGTGGCGGCGGCCGGCCGCGTTTCGCGCGCGGCCGGCCAGCTCGCCGCGATTGCGCTCGGTGTGCATCCGCGCATGCTGATCGCCTACGAGCCCGACCAGGCCGCCGCGCTCGGCGAGCTGCGCCGGCTGCGCGCCGCGGCGTTCGCCTGCGCCGGCGGCGGGCTGACCACGCTGCTCGTGGGCGGCTGGTGGCTGCTCAGGCGACGCACCCCGGGCCGCTGAGCAGACCGGCCGCGGCCCGGGCGGCGTCAAGTTGGGCGGTAGCCGGTCGCTCTACTCGTGAGCGACGGCGGGAGCGCTGCGCGCGGCCATGTCCCGGGCGCACGCAAGAGACTGTGAAACGGACACTATTTACAACATTCGCCGGCATGAGCGGGGACTTCCATTTGCTACAATCGCGCGCCTGTTACCGGACGGCCCCGAGCCCGCCCGCCGCTGTCGCGCCAGGCCGCGACCACGCCCCCGCGGCGTATCCAAACCGAGCACCGATGGAACCAGTCAACGTGAAAATGGGCTTCGTCCTGGCCTCGCATTCCTCGGACCCGCTGCCCAGCACCCGGATCTCGGTTCTGCACATGTTCCCCTACCTGCGCGAAGCGGGGATCGAGCCGGTCATCGTCTACGAGCCGGAATCGACTTCGGCGACGGCACACCCGGTCCTGCCGGACCTGACCGAGCGCGTGCGCGCCCAGGGCATCGGCGTCGTCTACTTCCAGAAGGTGCTCGGCAACAGCGCCGGCGAACAGATGCGCAAGCTGTCAGCGGCCGGCGTGCGCATCGTGCTCGGCCTGTGTGACTACGTCGATCCCGAGCTTGCCGAGGTCGCCGATTCGGTCATCGTCGTCACCGACTACCTGCGCTCGCTGTTCCCGGCCGCGCAGCACCACAAGATCGCGGTCGTGCACGACGGGCTGGAGAACGACCAGGTCCACAAGGACGACTACGGCAGCCGCCGCGGCTCGCCCGCGGAGCCGCTGCGCGCGGTGCTCGTCACCTCGCACGACCTGTACCACCTGCCGGTGCTGGGCGCGCCGCCGGACTGGCTCGAGATCTCCATCGTCGGCCGCTACGCGCCGGCCGACGCGCGGCTGGACCGCATGCGCGAGGTCAAGCGCGCGCTCGAGGCCTGTGGCGGCGCGGGAGCGGCGGCGCGGATCCTGTCGTTCGTCTTCAACCGGCGCATCCGGCGCGTGGGCTGGACGCCCGACGGCGTCTACGACGAGATGCTCAGGGCCGACATCGGCATCATCCCCATCGATCGCACGCCGGCGCACGAGGCGGGGGCCATGCCGCCGCCGTGGAAGGTCAAGTCACAGAACCGGCTGACGATGAAGATGGCGGTCGGCCTGCCGGTCATCGCGACCCCGATCCCGTCCTACCTGCCGGTAGTCGAGCAGGGCGCGAACGCGTTTCTCGCCGAGACCCCGGCCGACTGGGCGGCGTTCCTCGACCAGTTGCGCGACCCGGCGGAACGCGAGCGCATCGGCCGCGCGGCCCGCGCCCACGTCATCGAAACCAATTCACAGCAACGCCAGGCGCAGGAGCTGATCGCCGTGCTGCAGGGGCTGGCGTGATGCGCCGGGGCACGCCGGCGGGCGCGCCGCAGTGCGCGGGCGCAAGACAAGCTAACCGAGGATTCACACTATGCGGCTACTGGTAACCGGCGGCGCCGGCTTCATCGGCGGGAATTTCGTCAGACTTTGCGTCGGCCTGCCCGGCGTGAGCGTGCACAACCTCGACCTGCTGACCTATGCGGGCAACCTCGACTCGCTCGCCGACGTCGCCGACAGCGACGACTACGCCTTTACCCGCGGGGACATCTGCGATCGCGCGCTGGTCGAACGCCTGCTGGCGGAAGTCGCACCGGACGCCATCGTCAACTTCGCGGCGGAGAGTCACGTCGACCGGTCGATCGACGGGCCGGCCGGCTTCATCCAGACCAACGTGGTCGGTACCTTCACCCTGCTCGACGCGGCGCGCCAGTACTGGTCCGCGCTGGATGCCGGCGGCCGCGAGCGCTTCCGCTTCCTGCACGTCTCGACCGACGAGGTCTACGGCTCGCTGGGCGCGGAGGGTGCCTTCACCGAGACCACGCCCTACGCGCCGAACTCACCTTACTCGGCGTCCAAGGCCGGCTCCGACCACCTCGTGCGCGCCTGGCACCACACCTACGGCATGCCGACGCTCACCACCAACTGCTCCAACAACTACGGTCCCTACCAGTTCCCGGAGAAGCTGATCCCGCTGGTGACGCTGAACGCGATCGCGGGCAAGCCGCTGCCGATCTACGGTAAGGGCGAGAACGTGCGTGACTGGCTGCACGTCGACGACCACTGCCGCGCGATCTGGCGCGTGCTCGAGGCCGGGCGCCCGGGCGAGGTCTACAACGTGGGTGGCAACAGCGAGCGCACCAACCTGCAGGTGGTCGACAAGATCTGCGAGATCCTGGACGAGCTGCGCCCGGATTCGCCGCACCGGCCTCATGCCGGCCTCAAGACCTTCGTCAAGGACCGGCCGGGGCACGACCTGCGCTATGCCATCGACGCTTCGAAGATCGCCAGCGAGCTCGGCTGGAAGCCGGCGCAGACGTTTGAATCGGGCATTCGCGACACCGTGCGCTGGTACCTGGACAACCACGCCTGGGTCGAGCGCGTGCAGTCCGGCTCCTACCGCGGCGAGCGCCTGGGCCTGGGCGCCGCGGCCTCGTGAGCGCCGGCCGCAATCCATCCTCTATTTTGACCACGGGGTAAGCCATGAAAGGCATCATTCTCGCCGGCGGATCCGGCACGCGCCTCTATCCAATCACGCGGGCGGTCAGCAAGCAGCTCCTGCCCGTGTACGACAAGCCCATGATCTACTACCCGCTGTCGGTACTCATGATGGCCGGGATCCGCGACGTGCTGGTCATCACCACGCCGGAGGACGGCGGGGCATTCCGCCACCTGCTCGACGACGGCAGCCAGTGGGGCCTCAACATCGCGTTCGCCGAGCAGCCGCGCCCCGAGGGCCTGGCGCAGGCGTTCCTGATCGGGCGCGAGTTCGTCGCCGGCGAGCCGTGCTGTCTGGTCCTGGGCGACAACATCTTCTACGGCCACGGCCTGCAGGTCCTGCTGCGCCAGGCGGCGGGGCGCAGCGAGGGTGCGACCATCTTCGGCTACCAGGTGCGCGATCCCGAGCGCTACGGCGTGGCCGAGTTCGACGCCAGCGGCAAGGTCATCTCGATCGAGGAGAAGCCGGCGCGGCCGAAATCGAACTTCGCAGTCACCGGTCTCTATTTCTACGATCACCAGGTGAGCGACCTCGCCGCCTCGCTGAAGCCCTCGGCGCGCGGCGAGCTCGAGATCACCGACCTCAACAACCTCTACCTGCAGCAGGGCCAGCTCGAGCTGATGGCCCTGGGCCGCGGCATGGCCTGGCTGGACACCGGCACCTACGCCTCACTGCGTGATGCCTCCAACTACGTGGAGACGATCGAGCAGCGCCAGGGGCTCAGCGTTTGCTGCCCCGAGGAGATCGCCTGGCGCGCCGGCTGGATCTCCAACGAGGCGCTGCGCGAGCAGGGTGAGGCACTGAGCAAGAACTCCTACGGCCAGTACCTGCTGTCACTGCTGGACCAGGCGCCCCTGCCGTGAAGGTCACCACCTTCGACATCCCCGGGCTCGCCCTGATCGAGGTCGTGCGTCATGGCGACGAGCGCGGCTGGTTCATGGAGGCCTGGCAGCAGGAGCGCTATGCCGAGGCCGGCATGACCGACCCCTTCGTGCAGGACAACTTCTGCTACTCGCGCAAGGGCGTGCTGCGCGGCCTGCACGCCCAGCATCCGCACGCACAAGGCAAGCTGGTGCAGGTGATCGAGGGCGAGGTCTTCGACGTCGCGGTCGATTTGCGGCTGGGGTCGCCGACCTTCGGGCGGTGGCACGGCGTGACCCTGAGCGGCACGTCGGCGATGCAGTTCTACGTACCGCCCGGGTTCGTGCATGGCTACTGCGTGACCTCCGAGACGGCGTTGTTCGTCTACAAGTGCACCGATCTCTACCATCCTGAAACGCAGTTCTGCGTGCGCTGGGACGATCCGGAGATCGGCATCGAGTGGCCGGTCGGAACCGAACCGTTGCTGAGCGAAAAGGATCGCGACGCGCCGGTGCTCGCCGATATCCCGCGCGAAAAGCTGCGCGCTTTCGGGCCTGCGGCCTGACCGATGCGCCGCATACTGCTGCTCGGGGGCAACGGCCAGGTGGGCTGGGAGCTCGCGCGCACGCTGGCGACGCTGGGCGAAGTCACGGTATCGGCCCGCGAGGCGGCGAGCGCCGCAGCCGCCGACCTGGCGGACGCAGGCGCGGTGTCCGGCTTGCTGGATCGCGTTCGCCCGCAGCTCATCGTCAATGCCGCGGCCTACACCGCGGTCGACCAGGCCGAGGCGGAACCCGATGCCGCGCTTGTGCTGAACCGCGATCTGCCGGCACGGCTCGGTCAATGGGCTGCCGCGAACGGCGCCGGGGTCATCCATTACTCGACCGATTACGTCTTCGACGGCAGCAAGCCAGCGCCTTACACCGAGGACGACCCGACCGCGCCGGTCAACGCCTACGGCGCGGGAAAGCTGGCCGGTGAAACGGCGCTGCTGGAATCCGGTGCTTTCGCCGTCATCCTGCGCATTGCCTGGGTCTACGGTCTGCGCGGGCGCAATTTCCTGCTCACCATGCAGCGCCTGATGCGCGAACGCGGCGAGCTTGCCGTGGTCGCTGACCAGATCGGCGCGCCAACCTGGTGTCGCATGGTGGCGCAGGCGACGGCACACATTGCGGCAGCCTGTGTCCCCGGGGAACGCGACGAGTATCGCGGCGTCTATCACCTGGGGCCGGCCGGCACCGCGAGCTGGTACGATTTCGCGTGTGCCATCAACGAGGCCGGTGGCTTCGGGTGCCACGTGCGCCCCATCACGAGCGAAGAATATCCGACCCCGGCACGCCGCCCGGCTAATTCGCGCCTCGACTCCACCCGGGTCGCCGCAACCTTCGGGGTCGCGCTGCCGCACTGGCGGGAATCGCTGGCCCTCGCGTTGGCGTGATGGCGCACGCATCGCAGTCGCGGCGTCTTCGTCTCCCGGCGGCGCCGCGCAGCCCGACGCGCCGCCGGGGCGCTTGCGCTGGCCTCATGCCAGCGCCTTTCACCGCAAACTGCCAGTGGCATGACCAAGCCGCATGAGCGCGACCGGCGAGCAAGAGCCCATAGACCTCGGCCGCCGCGTCGCCAGCGGCGCCGGCTGGATGGTGCTGTTCAAGGCCATGGATCGCGGCGTCGGACTGGTCAGCACGGTGATCCTGGCGCGATTGCTGGTGCCAGCCGATTTCGGTCTTGTCGCGATTGCCATGTCCGTGGTTGCGCTGTTCGAGATGATGAGCGCCTTCGGCTTCGACTCCGCCCTGATCCAGCGTCAGGACGTGAGCCGCAAGCATTACGACACCGCATGGACCTTCAACGTCATATTCGGCTGCACGATCGCGGTCTTCCTGCTGCTGGTCGCAGTCCCGGCCGCCGATTTCTATGAAGAGGCGCGCCTGCGCCTGATCCTTCCCGCACTGGCCGTTGGCGCTTTGGTCGGCGGGTTCGCCAACATCGGTACGGTCGCGTTTCGCAAGGAGCTCGATTTCAATCTCGAGTTCATCTTCCTCTTCTCCAAGCGGATGGCGGCCTTCGTCGTGACCATGACGCTGGCCTATACGTTCCGCAGCTACTGGGCGCTGGTCGGCGGGATCGTGGCCGGCAAGCTCCTCTCGGTTGCGATCAGCTACCGCCTGCATCCGTACCGGCCGCGTTTCTGTCTGCAGGGAAGCCGCGACCTCCTGAACTTCTCGAAATGGCTGTTCATTTCGAACTTCCTGCTGTTCCTGCACGCCAAGGCCGACTCGTTCATCCTCGGCCGTACGGTCGGTGTGCACAGTCTCGGTATCTACAACATCGCGACCGAGATCGCGGTCATACCGTCGACCGACATGATTGCTCCGATCAACCGTGCCGTGTACCCGGCCTACTCCAAGCTTGCGGTAGACCTGGAGAATTTCCGCAAGCGGTTCGTCACGGTATTCGGCACCATCGCGCTGATTGCCGTGCCGGCCTCGGTCGGACTGGCCTGCGTGGCGGAGAACGCGGTGCTCGTGCTGCTCGGCGATCAGTGGGTAGAGGCGGTTCCGATCCTGACCCTGTTCACCGTTGCGGGGCTGGCCAGCGCGCTGCAGTCGAATCTCTACTTGGGCGTGATGGCTTTGGGAAAGCCGAAAGCGAACACGATCATCAATGCGATTCTCACGAGTATTTCACTTCCGCTAATAGTGACAGCCAGCATCAGATATGGCGTGCTCGGAGCGGCTTGGGTTCACCTTGCCCTATCGATCTGCCTGTACCTGTCACTTAGCGTCGTGTTTCTGCGACTGACAGGTCTTGCCCTCGGCCGATACGTGAATGCGTTGTGGCGGCCGGCCGTCGCGGCCGGCATTATGGCGATTGCGCTATTTGCGGTCGATTCCGTAGATCTCGGGCGAAATATAAGTCCGATCCTAATGCTGGCTCTGCGGATATTGCTTGGAGCCGCCACGTATTCAATTTCAATCTTTGTTCTTTGGGGAATGTGCGGACGTCCGGAAGAGAGTCCGGAATCGGCGTTGCTCGGGCTGGCCCGGAACCGTGTCAGTGGTCTTTCCCAGCGGCTCAGCACGCGATAAAGACGCTTCTCGATGTGGTCTCTTACCGGATCGTTTTCGGTGAATCAGCGCGACTTACAAAGATTCCGAGCCGCGCGAGAACGAAGATCAGGAAGATTTTTGGCCCTGGATGGAACTTGATTGCACGCAAGAGATAACGCCAGGACTGTGCATGATGTAGCGAGTACAGAAGGCGGGCGCTCCAGTAGTATCTGTCGCGAAATTTTAGCTCTTGAATTCGATTTAAAGCGCCCGTGCCAATCCACTTGTCCAATATGATGCAATCAGATTCGTAGCGAGCCGGATTCTTTGTAACTAGCGAGGTGCGCACGATTGATGTCGAGACTATCCGGTAGTGCGCGGAAACGAAATCTGAGAATGCGAAACGAAATTGATTTGAGATCCGTAGCCACATATCCCAATCTTCGTAGCACAGGCGTTCGTCATATCTCCCGACTGCTTCATAACAAGTTCGCCGGATTAGCGTTGACATCGCTGGGATGAAGTTTCCGTCTGCCAGGTCGGAGAAAATATTCCCGACAGGGATCGACGCAAGTTCGCGGTGTCGTTCAATGAACAGCCCCGGCAGTTCATTGCCTTCCTCGTCCATGAGATAAGCGTCGCTATAGAGCACGCCAACGTCCTCGTCGAGCTCTTCCATTTCCTCGACTTGGCGTTCGATTTTCTCCGGCACCCATGCATCGTCTGTTGCCAACAAGGAAATGTATTTGCCGCGGGTGGCGCACAAGCCCTCGTTGAATGTCTTGCAAACCCCTTGGTTTGAGGCGTGAGCAACAAACTTGTAATCCACGCCCGCGGTGGAGAGCCATTCGCGGATCGTTTCGACTGAATTATCTGTAGAGCAGTCGTCGAGAATTATTACTTCAATGTTCTGGTAAGTTTGCGATTTGATCGATTCGAGGGCTTGAACGACAAATCGGGTATGATTGAAGCAAACGGCAATCACGCTAACGATTGCAGCGGGGGACGATGGGGTCGAGGTCATGGGGCCGGTCGAAGCTTTATGAGAGCCGCTATTACCTTGTCGACATCGGTGGACGCGAGATGAGGCCCTATCGGAAGACTGAGCACACGCCTAGATAGGGATTCGGAGATTGGAAATGATCCGTGCGAGAACCCAAGTCCGTCGTACGCTCGCTGAAGGTGAGGCGCGATGGGGTAGTGAATCAGGGTTTCAATGCCGGCGTCGCTAAGCTTGTTGCGAAGGTCGTCACGTTCCGGAGTTTGCACTACGAATAGGTGCCACACGGGGGCAGCCCACGCGGGGACCCGAGGAACCGTCAAATCAAGATCACCTAGCCTTGTGATGTAGTGTTCCGCCTGCGCCGCTCGCCTTGCATTCCAGGTATCCAGGCTGCGAAGTTTAACTCGCAAAACAGCGGCCTGAATCTCGTCGAGGCGGGAGTTGAGCCCTTTCTCGTCGTGGACGTACTTTATCCGCGACCCATAATTTCGCAGTTCGCGAACGGCCTCCGCGATTGAACCATCGTTAGTGGTTATCGCACCGCCGTCACCCAGAGCCCCCAGATTCTTACCCGGGTAGAAGCTCCATGCAGCGGAGTGACCGAGCGTGCCAACCCGGACACCTTTGTATCTTGCGCCATGGGCTTGGGCAGCGTCCTCGATAACAGTGAGGTTGTGTCTATCGGCCAGCGCCATGATCGGATCCATGTCAGCCGGCTGCCCATAAAGATGAACAGGAATTATTGCCTTGGTGCTGGAGGTTATCGCGCCCTCGATTCCTCCAGCATCGATGGTGTAGGTATGAGGGTCAGGCTCGACCGGAATCGGGGTTGCCCCAATGTCGCTTACGGCAAGGAAAGTAGCGATGAATGTATTCGACGGGACTATAACCTCGTCATTTGGTCCGACACCGTGAGCGTGGAGCAAAAGTCGTAATGCATCCAGGCCATTGCCAACACCGACGCAATGACCGGACTCGATATAGGCGGCGAATTCCTGCTCAAAAGCCGCGACCTCCTTCCCGAGAACGTACCAGCCACTATCGAGAACGCTCGCAATGGCGGCGTCAATACCTGCCCTCAGTTCGAGATAAGCCGCCCGAAGATCCAGAAAGGGGACGTCCGTACTCACGAACGCTTCTCTTTTACGACCGCCCGAAACTGGTCGATGTCCCGAATATAGTCAGCTTCGTCATAAAGCGTTGAGGCTAAAACCAGGCAGACGGAAGCGGACGAGAAGTTCTCGATCTCGCGCCACATCATGGGCGCAACATACAGTCCGTAGTAGGAGCGGTTCAAATGGAATGTCTCGCGGTCTCGTCCGTCGTCGAGGATGACGTCGAAACTGCCAGACATGGCGATGATTAGTTGCTGCAACTCGTAATGGCCGTGGCCGGCTCGCGTGGATCCACCGGGGACATCGTACAAGTAGTAGACGCGCTGAATGTCAAACGGAATATGATTGCCTCCTTCAATCACTGACAGGTTTCCACGTGGGTCGGAAATCTTCGGGAGTTCGATCAATTTGCATTCAGCGAGGGACATAACGGGGCAAATATCAGATTAGTGAGGTGGTTGAATTCTTGCGAGATGCTATACGGCGTCTTCAAGCCTCAGCCAGTTTGAATCTTCCGGCTTCTCGGCACGATAGACAGGAGGCATCTCTTTGACTGCTCGTGGAAGGTCTATTGACAGTCCGTCAGCCTTTCGGAATCGACTATCGACCTTGGCCTTGTACCGAATCCGGGAGTGAGGTTGCTTCTCAAGCATCCTTATGTCGCTCGAATTTATGATCTCCCACGAGCCTTTCGAAGAGCGCTGAGCCCATTCGTCATCCGGTTCGACGGCAGCCTGGTCCGTCGCCCGGCACACTACGGCGAGGTAACCGGCGTCCAACCCTTCGACGTAGCGCACGGAATCGCGTTCCGAATATGGGAGATACAAACAATCTATCGGCGCCAATCGCAAATACCTCAGCATATAGTCGTATAAGGGTATCGAGGGATACCAGAACGTGTTCCCCTCTCTTTGCAGTTTCCCACGGACGTTGAACTCCATGGAGAAATCGTGGCGGTTCACGACGTTGGTCGAAAGGATCATCAACCCGTCTTTCTTCAATAGAGGTCGGGCGCCTGCTATCACATGCATTGGGGAGAACACATGGTAGAGAACGCCTGATAGATTGATCAGGTCGAACCCCCCGTGCCCGCGCAGTTTGCTGCTTAGGTCATACATCGATCCGATTTGCTGAAAATCGAACTGGACTTTGTAGTATCGTCGAATCGCGCCGATTTTTTCGTAGCAGTGGTAGTTAGCATCAGTTGCCAGGACTTTGTCGGCTCCCTGCCGTCGCATAAGGACCGGGAGTAGTCCTTCCATGGAACCAAGATCGAGACATGTGGTGCCACCCAGGTCGCAATTTCTGAGCAACATGCGCGGGAGTAATGGGAAATCTTCCGGATATATCCCTTCTTTGGTGAGTCCGGGAAGCAATTCGACGGTGTAGTACCACCAAGCCTTGAAGATTGGAGATTCCTGCAAGGCGTCCGATGTCTCGGGTAGGCGCTGCATGGCGGCGCGCGCAGAATAATAGGTATGGCGAACGAATCGGGATGCGGGTGAAACTTCAAACTCTTTCGGTCCCGCTATCTTGAGGATCTTTGAATCGACGAAATATTTCATGCGAATGAACCTCTCAGGCCTGCAGTTCGGTAAAGAGCGAATTCAATTAACGCCATGGCGTATTGGGTGGCGCGAGCACGCCGTTACGTCGTCGTGTCGGCCTTGTCGACTAACACCTGCTAGGGGACCAGGTTCCGTTAGGCACGCGGAGCGTGCAGTGAGCCTTTACGAAATCCGAGGTCACGCCCGAATCGAAGCAGGGGAGCCGACAACGAGCGCTCCCGGAGGGACATCGCGAGTAACTAAAGCGCCGGCAGCCACCATGGCGCGCTCTCCGATCTCTATGCCGGGAAGAATGATTGCGCCGGCGCCGATTGATGCGCCGGCTTTCACGAGCGTCCGAAGGAACTGCTCTGGATAAACCTTGGAGCGAGGATGCTTGTCATTCGTGAAAGTCACATTTGGGCC
This sequence comes from Gammaproteobacteria bacterium, assembly GCA_041984235.1. Classification (GTDB taxonomy): domain Bacteria; phylum Pseudomonadota; class Gammaproteobacteria; genus JBHIYN01. Next base: position 83,710 of record JBHIYN010000014.1, on the reverse strand, counting down.
AACGAACACCCCATCTTCGATTGTCAGTCCATCCCATATGTAAACGCCGCATTTGATCGTCACGTCGTTACCAATCTCGACGTCGTTCTCGATGAAACAGTGGCTATTGATATTGCAGTTCGATCCAATCCTTGCGCCGGCAAGAACCACGGTAAATTGCCAGACGCGGGTTCCGGCACCCAGGTTGCGGCACTGACAATCAGCCAGTGGATGGACGAAGGGATCGGCGAGATTCGCTGTCATGGGAAGGTTCGTTCGATGTGGTTCGAAAGCGGAACCGTTAATTTGGGTGGAGATTCTAACCGTAGGAGAGACCAATCAGATATCGAAACGATGCGCTCCGTGAGCGATCCATTTCGAGTCATCATGGATGATCATGGTGTTTCTATCCTTCGATCCGAGTCCACGCGATTCGCCGTACATAGTTTAGCACCTGGCGTATAGTCCACAGTGGTGTCCGGCGCTGCGTCAGGGTGGATCGAATAGCCGGTTGGGCACCGTATGATCGCCGAATAAACAAGAACGCGTGCAGGCGCAAAGCCGGGTGCTGCCGCTTACGTCGTCCCTCATGCTGTTGGAGTCGTGGTTTCGGCGTGAAAAGAACTAAACCGGTCCGGCACGGGAGCCCGCATCGTTCCGGTCGCTAGATCGGTCGCAGGGTCTACGGTAAGGGCGCTGTGCCGCTCTTTCGTGGACGGCAAGGCGGAGGCCTGTCGGCGACACACCAGGCCGCGAACCCGCTAGTCCCAGGGCTCCCGAATGTAAATGATGCCGTCGCGGCCCTGGTAGAGGCCGAAGCTGGCGCGTGCGGTGGTGTCGTCGTCGTACTGGCCGTCGCCGTCCCAGTCGAAGCGCAGCCAGGGCAGGGTCGCGCCCAGGCTGGTGGCGACATCGATGAAGCCGCTGTTGCCCGCGCCGGGTGGACTGAACACGATCGTGGCCTCACCGCCGGTCAGGGTCACGTCGCCGGAGGTGATGGCGCTGGTGCCGCCGGCCACCGTCATGGTCGCGGTCGCGGGCTGCGGCGCGCCGGCGGCGGTTTCCGGGTTGGCCAGCGTCAGCGCGCTCGCCAGCGGCAACACGGTGCAGTCGTCGTCGGTGTTCGCGACGAACGCACTGCCGTCGTAGTACTCGGCACGGGCCGGCAGGGGCAGGCTCTGCAGCTCGGAGCCGAAGGCGCTGGTCAGGGTCAGGCGGCCGAAGCGCAGGTTGCTGCCGCCGACCGTGGGGATGGTGAGATCGTCGCAGCCGTCCTGGTCGGGGTCGAAGCAGGCACCGTCGGGATCGGTCAGCCCGGCGGCCTCGAAGGTGACGTCGAAATCGGCGTCGAAGGGCGGGTTGAGGGTCTGGCGGTCGTAGAGCAGTTCGTCGCCGTCGACGTCGGCATCGAGGGCGAGCAGGGCGAGGCCGTCGCCGTCGGTTTCGCCGCTGACGGTGACGTCGCCGTCGGCGACCGGGTTGGTCAGGGTCACCGGCTGCCCGGAGTTGTCGCTGTAGCTGCGCGGCAGGCTCGTGGTGTCGAGGCGGAAGAAGTCGTCACGGTAGTTGAGCACCGGGTCGTCGTCGACGCTGCGCGCCGCGACCGTCAGCTCCGGCGGTACGTCGTAGTAGAAGGGCTGGTCCTGGTAGGTGAACGGCCCGCAGGACGGCGCCACCTGCGGGGTGTTGGCCGTGACCTGCAGCCAGGCCGGGTAGAAGCGGCCGATGCTGGCGCTGGAGGCCGGGGCGAGCGCCTGGCCGAGATACAGTGGCGGCGTGGCCTCGATGGTGAAGATCCCGGCCTCCTCCTGGTGCTGATCGCTGACGAGCACGCCGCCGCCGCTGGTGATGTCGACGCTCGGCGTGCCGAGTGCGCCGTCGATGCCGCCCGCAGGCTCGACCACGGCCGGCGCGAGCGTGATGCCGGCGAGCTGGAAGTTCGGGGTATCGGCGTTGCCGCTGCAGAAATCGGCGTCGGCCTCGCCCGCCGACTCCCACGCGACCGCGCGCACCTCGAGCTCGAAATCCTCGTCGGCGCGGCGGAAGCGGCTGCAGCTGATGTCGTCGAGAACGCAGCCGGAATCGGCCTGCGGCGCCTCCACGCAGAGCCCGGCGGGCACCACCACGAAGGGATCGCTGCTGCCCTCGAGCACCAGGGCCGGGTCCGGCGGCGTGTCCGGCAGGGCGAGGCGGGCATGCAGCCGGATGCGCCCGGCATCGGCATAGTTCAGGTCGATGGCCGCGGTGTCGGTGCCGGCGAAATCGAGGGAGGCCGTGCCCCAGGCGGTGATCGGCCCGGCCGCGTTGCCTGCGATGGGGTCGCCGTTGATGGTCGCGCCCGCCGGCAGTGCGCAGGTCCCGGGGGTGACGCACTCGTAGGCCATCTCGACGTCGACGGGTGAGGGCACCAGGCGGCCGACGCAGGCGCCGGTATCGGTGTCGGTCTGCACCGCGCGCAGGGTCAGCGCCTGCGCCGCAGGCGGCAGCGAGGCGTTCTTGCCCGCGATCTGGGTGCCGATGGCGTTGTGCACGCCGTCGGCGTAGAAGCGCAAGCCGGTGTCGCGGAAGGTCAGCGGGTTGTCCTCGGCGCTGAGCTTGAGCTCGGTCCGGCCATTGAGGTCGAGCACGTCGATGTCGATGCTCTGCTCGGTGGTCTGGCGCAGCCACAGCTCGACCGCGGTCTCTCCGGCGGTGAAGACGTACTGCGCGCTGCCGGTGCCCGGGGTGAAGTTGCCGGGGATGCCGCTCTTGAGCAGGATCTCGGCGGTCGCGGGCACGGTGGTGATGGCAATCGTGGTCTGCGGCTCGACCGCGAGATGGGTCGGGGTGCTCGCATCGTGGCCGGTGATGGTGACGGCCTCGGCTTCGCAGGTGAGGCCGAGGTTGGCATGGCTGATGGCGTAGTGATCGACGCCGGCCTGGCAGGGGTGGGTTTCGTTCATGACGTCGACGATCTGGTCCTGGGTCAGGGCACCGTCGTAGATGCGGACCTCGTCGATGTCGCCATCGAAGAAGTATAGGGTGCCGCCCAGGTCGCCGCCGGCGCCGATGTAGGTGTCGGCGATGGTGTTGGGCTCGTAGCGCTGGCCGCCGCTGGCCACCTGCACGCCGTCGATGTAGAGCCGCTTGGTGCCGAAATAGGTTGCGCCGCTCTGCGAGGTGGCGACGAAGCTCGCCGCCACGTGCACCCAGGGCCCGACCTGCACCGTGCCGCCCTGCAGGTTGTGCCAGCCGGTGCCGGTGCCGGTCCAGAACTGCCAGCGGTTGTTGGTGCCGGCGTAGATGTTGTAGCCGGTGGGACGTGGCGGCCCGCCGGTAATGCGGTTGCGCGAGGTGATCAGCGAGCGCCAGGTGCTTTGATTGCCGTTGACCCGGGCCCAGGCCGTGAGCGTGAAGCTGCCGTCGGGATTGAGGCCGGCGTCGTAGGGCACCACCACGCGGCGTTGCCCGCTCTGCACGAACTCGCCGTGGCGGCAGGTGCCCGGGTCGCCCGCGATGGCGGGATTGGTGGCGTCGGTGTCGGCGCCGGACACCGCGGTGCCGTCGTAGCCGTTACCGGTTTCGTCGACGACCTCGCCCGCGGTGCCGTTCCAGGCCGCTTCCTCCATGCGCCATTCCGCCACCGGCTGCGGCGGGGTGGGCGTTATGCAGAGGGGGAACAGGTTGGTGCTGGGGATGACCTCCTCGGAAAACGCAGGACCGTTCCAGCGCAGCTCGGCGACGGCGCCCCCGGCGCGCTCGTAGTACTCCATCACCACCGTGTAGCGCTGGCCCGCGCTGAGCACGATGTTGGCGCTCTGGTCGGTGGTCGGGCCGTGGTCGGTCCAGTTGTCGATGACCAGGTTACCGTCGATGTACAGGCGCACGCCGTCGTCGGAGCGGGTCAGGAAGCGGTAGGCGCCGTTGCCGCGGGCCTCCACTTCACCGCTCCAGCGCACCGAGAAGTCGTTGCTGCCGACCCCGCCGATCGGTGCGCCGCCGCCCCAGTTGAAGTTGACCTCCGGGTCGAGGCGGTTGACCACGCTGCCGGTGAAGTAGGCGCGCGCGATGCCGTCCTGCGAATAGTAGGCGCCGGCGAGGCCGTTGCTCGGCACGGCCGACACCACCTGCGTATCGAGCCCGATGACGTTGCCCGATAGGTCCTCGACGTCGTTGATGGTGATGGTATGGCCGCCGGGACTGATGTTGCTGACGGTGAGGCGCACCGCGGTGCCGGACGCCTCGAGCACCGCGGCGGTGGCCGCGGCGCCGCCGTCGAAGGCGTAGTTGGCCGGGTCCTCGGCGGTGGCGGGGTCGAGCACGCGGGTGAAGTTGACGGTGACGTCGTTGCTGCCGCAGCCCTGCACCGCGTCGATCACGTCGAAGGCGGCGAGGAACAGGTTGGCCTGCGGGATCGCCTGCGGGCCGAAGCCCGGCCCGTCCCAGCGCAGGCGCGCGACCGCGCCGCCGGCGCGCTCGTAGAACTCCATGCGCACGGCATAGCGCTGCCCGGCGAGCAGCGCGAGCGGTGCGCTCTGGTCGGTGGTCGGTGCGTGGTCGGTCCAGTTGTCGATGACGAGGTTGCCGTCGATGTACAGCCTGACCCCGTCGTCGGAGACGGTCTCGAAGACGTAGCTGCCGTCGGCCGGCGGCTCGACCTCGCCCAGCCAGATGACGGAGAAGTCGTTGTTGCCGATCCCGGGGTCGGGCGAGCCGCCGCCGAAATCGAAATCGACGTTGGGGTCGACGCGCTGCACGACGTTGCCGGTGAAGTAGGCGCGCGGGGTGCCGTTCTGGTCGTAGTACAGGGCCTGGATGTCGGCCGCTGCCGGCAGCACCAGCAAAGTGGCGAGCAGGGCGAGGAGACCAGCCGCCAACTGCTGCGGGATCCGCGCAGACTGCGCCGCGGCCACCCCCGCCGGTTGTTCGCGCTTGCCGCTCATCGCGCCTTCCGTGTTCAACAGGTCCTAGTATTATTATCAGTTACGACGAATGGTTACGACGCCAATTTGATCACGTTAGCGAGCAAGCGCGGGCGGTATGCGACGGCGCAGGACCCGGCGCGGGACGGGCGTGGCGCGTGACGGCACCTGTCTCGCTGCTGACCTATACGTCGCTGTTCCCCAATGCGCGGCAGCCCCGTCACGGCATTTTCATCGAGCGGCGGCTGCGCTACCTGGTCGCCGATCATCCGGTGCAGCCGCGCGTGGTGGCGCCGGTACCCTGGTTCCCCTTCAGCGGTGAGCGCTTCGGACTCTACGGTATCTACGCGCAGGTCCCGCGCGAGGAGGACAACGCCGGCGTACCGGTGTGGCACCCGCGTTACCCGGTGATCCCCAGGCTGAGCTGGCACGTGTCGCCACCGCTGCTGTGGGCGGCGACCCGCGGGCTGGTGCGGCGCCTGCATGCCGCGCAGCCGATCGACGTCATCGACGCGCATTTCTTCTACCCGGACGGCGTCGCCGCGGTCATGATCGGCCGCGAGCTGGGCATTCCGGTCTGTATCTCGGCGCGCGGCAGCGATCTCACGCTGATGCCGGCTCACGCACTGCCGCGGCGCTGGATCCGCTGGGCCGCGGAGCGCGCCGACGGCCTGGTCACGGTGGCCGCGGCGCTGCGCGAGCCGCTGGTCGAGCTGGGCATCGATGCCGCCCGTATCCGGGTGCTGCGCAACGGTGTCGACCTCGAGCGCTTCACCCCGGGCGACCGCGCAGCGCGACGGCGCGCGCTCGGTGTCGACGGTCCGGTACTGCTCAGCGTGGGTAATCTGATCGAGCTCAAGGGCCACCACCTGGTGATCGAGGCCCTGGCAGCGTTGCCCGGGCATACCCTGCTGATCGTTGGCGACGGCCCGGATCGGGCGCTGCTGGAAAGGTTGGCGCGTGAGCACGGCGTCGCCGATCGCGTGCGCCTGGTCGGCCTCGTTGCGCAGACCGAGCTGCCCGACTACTACGCCGCGGCCGACGCCCTGGTGCTCGCGTCGAGCCGCGAGGGCTGGGCCAACGTGCTGCTCGAGGCGATGGCCTGCGGCACGCCGGTGGTGGCAACGCGGGTCTGGGGTACGCCCGAGGTGGTGGCCGCGCCGGCCGCCGGGGTCCTCGTCGACGAACGCTCCGCGCACGGCATACGCACGGGCATAGCGCGGCTGCTGGCCGACCCGCCGGCGCGCGCCGCGACGCGCGCCTACGCCGAGGGCTTCAGCTGGGCCGACACCAGCCGCGGGCAGTTCGAGCTCTTCTCGCGCCTGCGCGACGCGGCTCAGGCGCACTCCGCGTCGCGGAAGTAGTTCTGCAGCATGCGCACCAGGTACTTGCCCTTGGTGCGGTTCCACGGCGTGTAGCGCGGGATCTGCAACGGATCGCTGTCGCTGCGCGCCGTGCCCGGCGCGGTGGTCAGCGCGTAGCGGTAGCCGCACTCGCGCAGCATGGCGACGTGGCGCGCGTCGTAGTCGCGGTGCGGCCGCCCGTTGGGGTAGGCAAAGGTCACGATGGGCTCGCCGAGGATGTCTTCCAGGGTCGACTTGTTGGCCGCGATCTGGCGGTGCGCCTCGGCGTCGTCGATCGCGCACAGGATCGGGTGCGACTCGGTGTGGCCTCCGATCTCCATGCCGGCGTCGGCGAGCCGGCGGATCTCCGCGGGGTTCATCATCAGCCGCCGCTCGCTGGCGCCGCTGCGTTCGAGCAGCGCGCTGGCGAGCCGCTCGCGTTCGGCGAAGGGCTGGTACTTGAGACCGGCCAGGGCGGGGTCCACCGCGGCGCCGCGCTCGGCGGGCAGCATCATGCGCCCGCCGGCACCGGTGCCGAGATCGAGCTCCGGCTCCGGCCAGGCGCGAATCGCCTCGATCACGCGGTCGTTCCACATCATGCCGCCGTCCATGTAGTGCGTGGTGACGAAGAACGTCGCCGGCACACCGCAGCGCTGCAGCACGGGCAGCGCATTGTCGGCGTTGTCACGGTAGCCGTCGTCGAAGGTGATGCACAGCGCCCGTCGCGGCAGGGTGCCCGCGAACAGGCGCTCGGCGGCCTCGCGCACGGTGAGAATGTTGAAGTTCGCGCTCAGCCAGCCGACCTGCTCGGCGAAGCGTGCGCTGTCGGGCTCGCTCGCCAGCAGCGGATCGGGCGCGGAGAGGACGCGATGGAAGAGCACGATCGAGAGCCGCCGCTGGGCCAGGCCGGCGGCGCCGAGGACCGTTCTGAAGGTGAAATCGAACATGATGTATGAGCGTTGCGCCGCCGCGGGGCTCCACGGCGAGAGCGCGCGAAAGCGCGGTTTCAGGAGTCGGGCGCCGAAGCGCCGAGCATATCATTTATACTGCCCGGACAGCCGCTTCGGCTCACTCGCTCACGCCTTCTCGCAAGCCCTGCGCAGATCATGATTTTCATTGCCGGAAGCCTCGATCGGCAAGCACCCGCGCGTGCGCTTGCGCGGGTCGCCGCCATGGCCGCCGAGCGCCGTACGGCGCTGGCCGCGGAGACGTCCGTGCAGGCCTGCGGTCCGCTGCAGGTATCCTGCGCCGGCTGCCGCGTGCACCGGGCGACGGCGGGCGAGGTCGAGGTGCTGGTCTTCCGGCCGCGGATCGAGGCCTGGCAGCCGGATTCGTCCGTGCTCGGGCGCCTCGCCGACGGCTGGCGCGCCGGGCGCACACTGGCGCTGCAGGACTTCGAGGGGCCTTTCCTCGCGGTGCTGTGGGACGGGCGCGACGGTCGCCTCGTGCTTGCCAGCGATCGGTTCGGCGCCTGCCCGCTGTACGTGGACGCCGGCGCGGGTCGCATCGAGTTCGCCACCGACCTGGTGGCCCTGGCCGAGTCCGAGGACGCGGCGCGGTACGACGTCGATCCCCAGGCCATCTACGATTACGTCTTCTTCCACTGCATTCCGGCGCCCCGCACCATCTACCGCGGCATACGCAAGCTGGGTCCGGCCGAGCAGCTCACCTGGGACGGGGAGCGCCTGGACGCGACGCCCTGGTGGCGGCCGACGTTCAGCAGCGCGGCCGCGGACGCACCGCCACCTGCGGCGCTGCTCGAGGCGCTGGAGGGCGCGGTCGCCGAGCGCGTGACGCCCGGCTGTGGCGCCTTCCTGAGCGGCGGGCTGGACAGCTCCAGCGTGGCCGGCATGCTCGCGCGCAGCACCGCCGAGGCGCGCACCTTCACCATCGGCTTCGATGCCGAGGGCTACGACGAGTCGGGCTTTGCGCGGATCGCGGCCGACCACTTCGCGACCCGCCACCACGAGTACTTCGTCGTCCCGGCCGACGTCACCGACATCCTGCCGCGCATCGCGGCACACTACGGCGAGCCGTTCGGCAACTCGTCGGTGGTGCCGGCCTATTACTGCGCCCGCCTCGCGCGCGGCCACGGCGTCGATTTGATGCTGGCGGGCGACGGTGGTGACGAGCTCTTCGCCGGCAACACCCGCTATACCGCTCAGAACGTGTTCGAGACCTGGTTCCGCGTGCCGGGCCTGCTGCGTGCGGCGATCGAGGCTGGGTATCGCATCGCGCCCGTGCTGGAGCGGCTGCCCGTCGCGCGCAAGGGCGCGAGCTATATCCGCCAGGCCAGGATGGGGCTGCCGGACCGCCTGCAGTCCTACAACTTCCTCAACCGCTTCGAGCCCGCGACGGTGTTCGACGGGACCTGGCTGGGGCAGGTCGACACGGCCAATCCATGGCGGCTGTGGCGTGCGCGTTACGCCGAGCCGGCAGCCGCCTCGGCGCTGCAGCGCATGCTCTACCTCGACTGGAAGTTCACCCTGGCCGACAACGACCTGGTCAAGGTCAACAACATGTGCGACCTGGCCGGCGTCGAGGTCACCTACCCGATGCTGGACCGCCGCGTGGTGGATTTCTCCTGTCGGCTGTCCACCGAGACACTGCTGCCGGGCGGCGAGCTGCGCGGCTACTACAAGCGTGCGGTGGGCGAGTTCCTGCCGCGCGCCATCATCGACAAGTCAAAGCACGGCTTCGGCCTGCCGTTCGGGGTGTGGATGCGCAACGACGACGGTCTCGCGCGGCTTACCGCCGACGCCCTGGCCGGCCTGCGCCAAAGGCAAATTTTTGCAACGGATTTCCTGGATGAGGCCGAGCGCCTGTTCCGCCACGACGCGGCGGGCTATTACGGTGAACTGCTGTGGATTCTGAGCATGCTCGAGCTTTGGCTCGATGCGCATAAGCGTTAGGATTGGCAGGAAACTCCGACGTCACGGCGTATTCAGGAACCGGATAGCAGGAGGTGCGAGATGATCGGAAATGCACTTCGCGTCGGCGCGGTCATGCTGCTGTGCACGGCGACGGCGCAGGCCTACGATTTCAGGCCGACGGCCGCCGAGTGGAAAACCTGGCCGGATTACTGCAAGGCCAAGTACGTCATCACGCAGGTCGGCGAGCGTTCGCCGTACCGCCGCTTCGTCTCGAAGGACATGATCACCCAGTGGCAGGGCCTGCTCGGGATCCAGACCTGGACCAACATCCACCACGGCTGCGCCGGCATGATCTGGATTCAGCGCGCGGAACGCCTCGAGGGGAAGAACGCCCAGCAGCACGACTTCGCCGTTTCGCGCGCCGTCGACGAGGCGACCTACTCGCTGGGGCGCACGCCGGGGGATCACCCGGTCGCACACAAGCTGAAGATGGTCATGGCGCGGGCGGACTACAGCGCCGGCAACACCGAGCGGGCGCTTGCGCGCATGGAAGAGATCGTTCGGGAGGCGCCGGAGATGGCGGAAGGCTATGCCGTACTGTCGACCTATCTCTACCGCGAGAAGAAATTCGACCGCGCCCGCGAAGTCCTCGAGCAGGGGCTGACCACGGTCGAGGAGCCGACCGCCGAGATGCATTACTTCCTCGGCCTGGTGCTGTTGCGGCAGAAGGCTTACGTCGAGGCGCGCGTGCAGGCGGAGGAGGCCTATCGCCTCGGCTATCCGCTGCCCGGTCTCAAGCGGCGCCTGAAATCCCTGGGCTACTGGGATACCTGAACCGCCCGATTCGCGCCGGCGCCGGGCACGGCGCGCGGCTGCGCTGAAGCATGCAGGCGGAATTCCTGGCACCGCTGGCCGACGCCGGTGATTTTCCGGCACCGGACATCCCGCTACGCCCCCATCTGAGCTGGCGGCTGCTGCGCGGCGACCGCATGCCGGTCGCTGCCGGCGATGGCGAGCAACTGACGGTGAGCGGCCGCGTCGCCCTCGCCGCGGTGGCGAGCGACCTCGCGCTCGGCCCCGAAGACCGCGTGCTGCTGCCCGCCTATCACTGCCCGAGCCTGGTCGAGCCGTTCGTCGCGTGCGGGGCGCAGGTCGACTACTACCCGGTCGACGCCGGCCTCGAGCCGCGCGTGGACGAGCTCATGAGCCGGTTGCGGGACGCGACCCGCGCGGTCGTGTTCGTGCGCTACTTCGGTCTCGACCCTGCGCACCTCGACGCGCTGGCAGACGCGCTGCGCGCGCGCGGGGTCGCCATCGTCCATGACTGCGCGCATGCCTACTACGCCCTGCCGCGCGTACCGGCCACCGATTACGCGGTGGCGAGCCTGGTGAAGTTCTTCGCGCTGGAGGAGGGCGGGGTGGTGCGCTTTCCCGCGGCGCGGCCGCCACCCGACTACCGCCCCGGGCGGGCCCCGCGTGGTGCCGACGCGCGCCTGGCGCTGGCCGCGCTGGAGCGCGCCCGCGCTGCCGGCGCCCTGGCCCCACTGGCCTGGCTGAGCGATCTCGCCGATCTCCGTTCGCGCTGGCGGCGCCGGGTCCCGACGGCACCGGCGCAGGACACCCCAGGAGCCCGCGAATACCGCTATTTCGACCCCGCGGCGGTCGGTCGCTCGGTCACCTGGAGCACGGCCCGGCTGCTCGGCCTGGTCGGCCGGCGCACGTTCCCGGCCCGCCGCCGTGAGCTCTACGCGCGGCTGGCCGAGGCCACCGCGAGCGGCCTCGCCGCCCACCCGCTGGCGCCGCGGCTCGGCGCGCATGACGTGCCCTATGTCTTTCCGCTGGTGCTGCACCACCCGCGGCGCCAGTTCGCCGCCCTGCGCAACAGCGGCATCCCCCTGTACCGGTGGGAGGAAATCGTGCCTACAGATTGCGCGGTGAGTGCCGAATACCGGGAGAGCCTCGTGCAGGTACCCTGTCACCAGGACCTGAGCGACGCCCACCTTGCCCGGCTCGTCACCCGACTCCGGCAGACCCTTGCGTGACCCGCGAATGAGCACAACCGCGAAGACGACCTGGAGGACCTCCGACATCGGCGCGGGGGACGATCCGGTATGGGACCGCTGGGACGAATTCATCGACCACCATTACGGCGGACACCCGATGCTCGATTCGCGCTTCGTGCGCTCGAGCATCGAGCATTTCGGCAACCGCGACCTCAGGCTGCTGCGTTTCGGCACGCGCGAGGAAGATCGCGTGATGATGATCGTCGAGCCGCGGCGCGCCGGTGTGTTCGGGACGTTTGCGCCGGGGCAGTCGCAGATCGCGCCGCTGCTGGTCCATCCCGGCGAGGCGATCGACACCGGCGCCATGCTCGCGGGCATTTCCCGGCGCTGCCTGAGGCTCGACCTGTTCAACGTCGACCCGGACTATTTCCGCGCGACGTTTCAGGACGAGGGGCCGGTCGAACGCAGCGTCTACGGCGTCACCACCAACGTTCTCACCCGTCAGACGTTCGAGCAGTTCTGGTCGCAGCGACCGAAGAAGCTGCGCGACAACATCAAGCGCTACCGGCGCCGCTGCGAGGAGGAGAGCGGTATCGAGTTCGTCGTGCATACCGAGCCCGATGACGTGCAGAGCGCGCTCATCCGCTACGGTGAGCTGGAAAGCAGCGGCTGGAAAGGGCGCGCCGGCACCGCTATTCACCCGAGCAATCCGCAGGGCGCGTTCTACGCCTCGCTGCTGTCGAAGTACGCCGCCGGGAACCAGGCGTTCGCCTTCGAGTTCTACCTCGAGGGCCAGCTCGTCGCCTCGCGCCTGGCGGTGGCCTCGGGGCGCATGCTGGTGATGCTGAAGACGACCTTCGACGAGGAGCGTTCCCGCTTCGCGCCCGGGCGCGTGGCGCTGTACGAGACGCTGCATGCCCTGTTCGCCGATCCCCGTCTCGAGACGATCGAGATGTATACCAATGCCAAGCGTGAGCAACTCGACTGGGCGGACGGCAGCCGCGAGATCAGCAACATCAGTATCTACCCGGCGGCGTTCGTCCGCCGTGGCGTGCACGTCTCGCGCCTGCTGCTGCGCCGCAAGAGTCTCGAGCTCAACTACACGCTGGAGCAGTTCGACAGCTTCGAGGCGCTGCCCAAGGACGCCGTCAGGCTGTGGCACGAGTTCGGCCGGGAGGCGATTTTCTCGTCGCTGGACTGGTACCAGAATCTCTACGAGCACGTCGGCGCGGACCTCGGCAGCCTGCGCCTGTTCGTGCTCTCGAACAAGGCCGAGGAGGTGCAGGCCATCCTGCCCTGTGTCGCGAGCGCACCGCCGGATGGCGGCGCCGGCGAGCTCATGGTGTTGGCCAACTATTACTCGCCGCGCTTCGATCTCGTCGTCAACGAGGGCTCGATCTCGCGCGAGGCGGCTGTTCGGCGCATCGTCGCGGCCTTGTCGCTGCGCTCGGACTGGACCGCCCTGACCCTGTTTCCGCTGCATGGCGGGGCCGACCTCGACGCCTTCCGCGCGGCCGCGGCGAGCTACCTGCTGCCCTCGGCGTGCTTCGAGGAGACCGCCAACTGGTCGGTCGACATCGAGGACATCGGCGCTTACGCGGAGAGCCTGCCGACCCTGCTCCGCCGCACCCTCAAGCGCAAGCGGAGCAAGCTGGAGCGTACCGCCAGCTACCGCTACGCAATTGTCACCAGCCCGCGCGAAGCGGCCGCCGTGGTCGACGATTTCAGGGCCGTTTACGATGCCAGCTGGAAGCCGCACGAGCCCTATGCCGGGTTCATCGACGGCCTGGTGACGCTGGCCTCGCGCAACGGCTGGCTGCGCCTCGGCCTGCTGTACATCGACGAGACGCCGGTGGCCGGGCAGATCTGGCTGGTCTGCAAGCGCACGGCGGCGATCTACAAGCTGGCCTACGACCAGCACTACTCCGAATATTCGCCGGGCACCCTGCTGACGATGCACCTGCTGCGCCACGTAGTGGAGAATGACGGTGTGACCACCGTCGATTACCTCACCGGAGACGATGCCTACAAGCGCGACTGGATGTCCACGCGACGCATGATGTACCGCCTGCGGATCGCCAATCCGCGCCTGCTGCGCGGCGCCTACCTGTCGGTCTACGATGCCCTGCGCCGCCTGAAGGAGCGCCTGACGTGACGGCTCGCGGTGCCGGGGCGGATGCGGGCGGGGAACGGCGCATCCTGGTCGTCGCCTATCACTACCCGCCGATCCAGGGCAGCAGCGGCGTGCACCGGACCCTGAGCTTCACCCGCGCGCTGGCACAGGCCGGCTGGTGGCCGACCGTGCTCACCGTGACGCGCAACGCGCTCACCGAGTATCGCGACGAGAACGAGGCGATGGTGCCGCCCGGCGTGGAGGTCAGGCGCGCGCTGGCCTTCGACACCATGCGCCATCTCACCATCGCCGGGAAGTACCCGGGCTTTCTCGCCATCCCGGACCGCTGGGTGTCGTGGACACCGGCTGCCGTGGCGACGGCGCTGGCCTGGTGCGCGCTGCGGCGACCGCGGGTGATCTACTCGACCTACCCGATTGCCTCGGCGCACCTGGTTGGCTACCTCACCCATCGCCTCACGGGTATCCCCTGGATTGCCGATTTCCGCGATCCCATGGCGCAGGAGGACTATCCGCGGGACCGGCGCATGTGGCGTGCGTTCCGCTGGATCGAGCGCAAGGCGGTGACCCACGCGAGCCGGCTGCTGTTCACCGCGCCGGGCGCGCTGGAGTATTACGAGGCGGGTTACGGCGCCGCGGTGACCGAGCGCGGCGCGGTCATCGAGAACGGCTACGAGGAGGCGATGTTCGACGACGCGGAGCGGGCGCTCACGGCGGGCGCGAGCGCGCGCAGCGGCCCCATCCGCCTGATCCATGCCGGCGTGCTGTACCCGGAGGAGCGCGATCCGCGCGCCTTCTTCCGCGCGCTGGGGCGCCTCAAGGCGGCCGGCCGGATCAGCGCGGACACGCTCGTGGTGTCGCTGCGTGGCTCCGCCCACGAAGACCTTTATCGCGGCATGCTGGCCGACATGGGCATCGACGACATCGTGCATCTCGACCCGGCGGTCGGCTACGTCGAGGCGCTGCAGGAAATGCTTACTGCAGACGGCCTGCTGCTGTTCCAGTCGAGCGGCTGCAATTTCCAGATCCCGGCCAAGACCTACGAGTATTTTCGCGCACGGCGCCCGATCCTCGCGTTCACCGATCCGGCCGGCGATACCGCCGGGGTACTGCGTGCCGGCGGCGTCGAATGGATAGCCGCGATGGATTCGGACGAGGCCATCGAACGCGTGCTGCGCGACGCGCTCGACCGTATCGAGGAAAATCGCGACGGCGCGTTCGGCAGCGAGGCCTTCGCGCGCACCTGCGCGCGGGAGTCCCGCGCCGGTGAGTTCGTACGCCTCGTCGACGACGTTGCCGGCGCCAGCGTGTGACCCGCCGCTTGCGGCACTTCCCCATGATCATTTCCGTCTGACTGTAACTGCCATGAAAAACGAAGAAATCTGCACCATCCTCGTCGAAATCCTGGGCCTGGATCCGGCCCGGGCCGATCTGCAGGCGGGCACGCCGCTGCTCGGCGAGCTGCCCGAGTTCGACTCGATGGCGGTGGTCTCGGTGCTGACCGCGATCGAGGATCACTATGGGATCACCATCGAGGACGACGAGGTCGATGCCGCGATCTTCGAGACCGTGGGTACGCTGAGCGCGTTCGTCTCCGCCAAGACCGGCGACTGAGGCCGGCGGTGCACGCGGGCTGCACGATGTACGCCACGACCGCGGCGCGAGGCGGCATCGCCGGCACCGGCTGATGCAGGCCTGCTTCATCGAGGTCGAAGGACGGCGCCTGTTCGCCGTGCGCCATCGCCCCGGCGATGCGCCGGCACGCCGCGTCCTGGTGCTGCCACCGTTCGCCGAGGAGATGAACAAGTGCCGGCGGCTGGCGGCGCAGGCGGCGCGGGCGCTGGCCGCGAGCGGCTGCGAGGTGCTGCTGCCGGATCTCTACGGCACCGGGGACAGCGCGGGCGACTTCGGTGACGCCGACCTCGCGCTGTGGCGCGCCGATGCCGCCGCGCTGCAGGCGCACCTCGCGGCCGCCGCGCCCGGGGCCCGCCCGGCCGTGCTCGCCATGCGCAGCGGCGCGCTGCTGCTGGGCACGGGCGCCGCGGAGACGGCCGGCGCGGACGTGCTGTGCTGGCAGCCGGTGCTGGACGGCCTGCGCTGGCTGCAGCAGTTCGTGCGCCTGCGCGTCATGGCCTCGAAGTTCGCCGGGCGCGAGGAAACCCAGAAGGACCTGTTCGGCATGCTGCACGCCGGCCAGGCGCTGGAAGTCGCCGGCTACACCGTGTCGCCCGCGCTGGCAGCGGGCCTGGAGCAGGCGAAGCTGGACGCGACGGACTTCGCCGGCGCACGCACGGTGACGCTGCTCGAGTTCAAGCCGGCCGCGGGCGGCCAGGTCAGCGTGCCACTGCGCAAGCTGGCCGAGAGCGTGAACGGCGCGGAGTGCCGGCTGGTCCAGGCCGAGCAGTTCTGGATGACCCAGGAGATCGCCGCACCGCCGGAGGTGGTGCGTGAAACGGTTGCCGTGCTCGGCGGGCAGGCCGTCGATGTCTGAGGACAGGCGCGAGCAGGCGTTCACCTTCGCGGTCGGCGCGGACGACCTGCTTGGCATCCTGCACCCGGGCGATCCCGGGGCCGGGCTTGGCGTGGTGGTGGTGGTCGGCGGACCGCAGTACCGCGTCGGCAGTCATCGCCAGTTCGTGCTGCTGGCCCGGCGGCTGGCGGCCGGCGGCTTTCCGGTGCTGCGGTTCGACTACCGCGGTATCGGTGACAGCGCGGGTGCGGCGCGCGACTTCGAGGCCGTCGACGAGGACATCCGTGCCGCGGTCGACGCGCTGGTCGAACGCAGCGGGGTGCAGCGCGTGGTGCTGTGGGGCCTGTGCGACGCGGCCTCGGCAGCGATGATGTACGCGCACCGGGATCCCCGCGTACACGGCCTGGTGCTGCTCAACCCGTGGGTGCACACCGCCGAGACCGAGGCGCGGGTGCGCATCAAGTCCTACTACCGGGACCGCCTGCGCAGCGCCGAGTTCTGGCGCAAGCTGCTCAGCTTCGACCTCGACTGGCGCGATTCGATCGCGAGCCTGTGGCGCTATGCGGGAAAGGCGCTCGGCGGCTCGCGTGGCGGCAGCGGCGAGACGCTGCATTTCATCGAGCGCATGCGGCTCGGCTGGCAGGACTTCGGCGGCGCGAGCCTGCTGATCCTGAGCGGCGACGACCTGACCGCCGGCGAGTTCCGCCAGCTGTGCGGCGAGGCGCCGCAGTGGCGTGCGCTGCGCGACCGCCCGCTGGTGCAGGTGCGTGAGCACGGGGATGCCAATCACACCTTCTCCTCGGCGGCCTGGCGCGGTGCCGTGGAGGAGCAGTGCCTGGACTGGCTGCGCGGGCTGGTCGCGGGCGACCGCGCGCAGGACTGAGCCGGCGATGGCCCGCGGCCGCCTGGTGCGCCTGCTCGGCCTCTACCTCGTCGCCTGCGGCGTCGCCGTCAACGTCGTGCTGCTGGCGCTGGTGCTCGCCGTGGCCGCGCTCGGACCGCGCGCGGCGCTGGAGCACCTGGCGGCCGCGTGGCACGACGCGCGCACGGGGGGCGAGGCGCTGGTGCAGCGGTTTGCCGCGGCGCGTGCCGAACGCCGCCAGGCGGCACTCGGCCTGGCGCACGCGGACGAGGCCGGCCTGCGCGCGGTCAGCGGCGGGGAGCCCGGCGCGGCGCGGGTCCTGGCCGTCGGACCGGGGCGGCCGTACGCGGTGCCGTCGGCCGCGGCGCGCGATGCGCGCCCCGGCGACGTCATCGAGATCGATGCCGGCACCTATCGCGGCGACAGCGCGCAATGGCGGACCGGCGACCTCGTGATCCGTGGCCGCGGCGGCATCGCGGTGCTCGACGCCGGCGGCACGCGGCTGGTGCAGGACAAGGCCATCTGGCTGGTACAGGGCGACAACGTGCGGATCGAGAACGTCGCCTTCAGTGGCGCGCGCAGCCGCGATCGCAACGGCGCCGGGATCCGCGCCGAGGGCGACCGTCTGCACGTCGTGCGCTGCTATTTCCGCGACAACGAGACCGGCATCCTCTCCAATCCCGTTCGCGACGGACAGCTCACCGTGGAGCGCTCGGAGTTTGCCCGCAACGGTCACGCCGACGGTCAGGCGCACCAGATCTACGTCAACCCGATGGCGCGCTTCGAGCTGCGCTACAGCTACCTGCACGACGCCTTCGTCGGCTCGGCGGTCAAGAGCCGCGCGCGCTTCAACCTGATTGCCGCCAACCGCATCGTCGACGGTGCCGGCGGCAGCAGCAACTACAGCATCGACCTGTCCGAGGGCGGGCGCGCCGTGGTCGTCGGCAACGAGATCGAGCAGGGGCCGTTGAGCGGCAACGGCCGCATGATCGCCTTCGCGCCCGAGCGTCCGGGCGCCCCGGGCAGCGAGCTGTTCGTGGTTCACAACACGCTCGTCAACGATCGCTATGACGGCGTGTTCGTGTGGAACAACTCGGCCGGCACGGCCTACCTCTACAACAACCTGATGATCGGCGGCCGCCGCGTCGTCCACGGCCGCGCGCTGACCGCGGGCAACGTGTTCGCGCCCGACGGCGGCCTGTGGCCGGTGGACGGGGATCTCGGCGGCGACCGTGGCAGCAGCGGTAACCGGGTCGTCGCCGATGCCGGCATCGGCGACCGCGGGCGTCTCGACTACCGGCTGCGCGCGGACTCGGTGGCGGTCGACAGCGGCGCCGCGCTGGCGGCGGTGGACGGACTCGAGCTGGAGCCGGAGGTCGAGTACGTACACCCGCTGCAGCGGCGCGCGCGCGAGGCGGTCGGTGCACCCGATGCGGGCGCGCACGAGCTGCCCGCGGCGGCCGCGGTCAGACCAGGATCTCCAGCGGCGGCGGGTGACTGAGGAACAGGTGCGGGCTCGCGGTGTAGCCGTAGGCGCCGGACTGCAGGACTACGATCAGGTCGCCGTGCTCGAGCGTCGGCAGCGCGACGCGATCGGCGACCAGGTCGAGCGGCGTGCACAGCGGGCCGACCACGGTCACGGTTGCGGCTGCCGGCCCGTTCACCTTGTTGCCGACCACCACCGGGTAGTTCTTGCGCAGCACCTGGCCGAAGTTGCCGGAGTTGGCCAGGTGGTGATGCAGGCCGCCGTCGACCATGACGAAGGTGTGATCCTGCGAGAGCTTGACGTCGGACACGCGGCACACGTAATAGCCCGCCTCGCCGACCAGGTAACGGCCGAGCTCGACCACGATCTCGATGCCGGACAGGGTCTCCTGGTGACGCGCCAGGGTGTCGCCGAGCGCCGTGCCTACCGCGCCGAGGTCGAGCGCGCGCTCGCCGGGAAAGTAGGGAATGCCGTAGCCGCCGCCGATGTTGACGAAACGCGGGACGGCGTCGCCGGCCGCGCACAGCTCGACGGCGAGCGCGACGGTGAGGCGATTGGCCTCGATGATCGATTCCGCGTTCAGATTCTGCGAGCCGCAGTAGATATGCAGGCCCTCGAACACCAGCCCGCTGTCAAGCAGCGTGCGGATGGCGGCGGGTATGCGTGCCTCGTCGATGCCGAACTGGCGCGGGCTGCCGGACATCTTCATGCCCGAGCCCTTGAGCTCGAATGCCGGGTTGACGCGCAGCGCGACCCGGCCCGCGACCCCCAGCGCGTCGGCGTGGTGCGCGATGCGCGCGAGCTCGGTCTCCGACTCGCAGTTGATGCAGACCCCGGCGGCGACCGCGCTGCGCAGCTCGGCGTCCTGCTTGGCGGGCCCGGCGAAGCTGATCTCGGCGGCCGGCATGCCGGCATCGAGGGCGACCAGCATCTCGCGCTGCGAGGCGACGTCGAATCCGTCGACCAGGCCGCGCATGTGGCCGACCACCGCCGGCATCGGGTTGGCCTTGATGGCGTAGTGCAGGGACACCGTCTCCGGCAGGGCCGCGCGCAGCGCGCCGACGCGCGCGGTCATGGCCGCACGGTCGTAGGCGTAGAAGGGGGTGCGCCCGGCCCGCTCGGCGAGCCGCGTCAGCGGCACGCCGTTGATCAGCAGCTCGCCGTCGCGTGCCTCGAGGCCGTCGAGGCGGGCATGATGGTGCTTGTCGTTGCTCATTGGCCGGTATCCGGGGCGGGCGTGAAGGTGTCGGCGTGCAGGCGCGCGAGCTCGACACGGTCGATCTTGCCGTTCGGGTTCTGCGGCATCTCGTCGGTGATCACGACTTTCGCCGGCACCATGTAGCCGGGCAGCGCGCGGCGGCAGGCCGTCACCAGCGCATCCGGCTCGAGCGCTGCTCCCGGCAACGGCCGTACCACCAGCACGATGGCCTGCCCGAGCTCGGCATGCGGGGCACCGATGGCGGCGGCGGTCTCCGCGCCGCCGAGGGCGTAGACGACCTCCTCGACCTCCTCCGGGCTGACGCGGTAGCCGGAGGTCTTGATCATGCCGTCGCTGCGGCCGACGAAATAGAGGTAGCCGTCCTCGTCCATGCGCACGGTGTCGCCGGACCACACCGCGATCTCCTGCGACGGGATCCCGCCGGGCCGTCCCGGCGCCGGACGGAAGCGCAACGCGGTGCGCTCGGGGTCGTTCCAGTAACCGAGCGCGACCAGCGCGCCGCGGTGCACCAGCTCGCCGGGCTCGTTGGGCGCTGCCGGCACGCCATCCTCGCGCACGACCAGGATCTCCGCGTTGGGAATGGCCTTGCCCATGGAGCCCGGACGCTCGTCGATCTTCTCCGGCGGCAGCCAGGTCGAGCGAAACGCCTCGGTCAGGCCGTACATCAGGAACGGGCGCGTGCGCGGCAGCTTCTCGCGCAGGCGCGCCAGCACGCCGTCCGGCATGGCGCCGCCGGAGTTGGTGATGTAGCGCAGCGTGTCGACCACCGGCTGCGGCCACTCGAGCGGCGCGATCTGCGCCCACAGCGGCGGCACCGCGGCGAGACCGGTGATGGCATGGCGTTCCAGCGCGCGGATGACTTCGCGCGGCAGGAGGTAGTCGAACAGCACACAGGTCGCGCCCGTGAGGACGCTGGCGGTGAGCTGGTTGAGCCCGTAATCGAAGCTGAACGGCAGCACCGCGAGCAGCCGATCCGCGTCGCTGATCTCGAGGTACTGCGAGACGCTGCGCGCGCCGTCGACGATGTTCCGGTGCGAGATGATGACGCCCTTGGGCCGGCCGGTGCTGCCGGAGGTGTAGAGGATCGCGGCCATGTCGTTGTCGATACGGCGCGGCGAGGTGAAATCCGGCGGCGCGTCGCCGTTGAGCGGCTGCCACACGGTATGCGGCACCGGACATTCGAAATCGTCCGGCGGCGGCTCGTTCAGGATGACCTCGCGCAGGGCGGGGCACGCGGCAAGGATCTCGCGCAGGTGGCCGACGCGCTCGGGGCTGGTTACGAGCACGCGCACGTCGCAATCGCGCAGGATATGCTGGACCTGGGCCGGCTTCAGCACCGGGTTGACCGGTACGAAGACGCCGCCCGCACAGGCCGCCGCGTAGAACGCGTAGGCCGTCAGCGGCAGCTTGGGCAGAAACACCGCGACCCGGTCGTCGGCTTCGAGGCCGAGCGCGGCGAGGGCATGGGCGAGCGCGACGACCTCGTCACGCACCGTCGCGGCGCTGGCGGAGCCGTGCTTGTCGTGCACGAGCAGCGCGCGCCGCGGTGCGCGACGGGCGGTGTCGAACAGGGTCTGGTGCAGCAGGTAGGACACGGTTACGGTGCTCTCGCCGTCATGACGCCAGGCAGTGCGGGGTGTGCGCCGGCCATCAGCGGCGGTTGATCAGGGGCTCAAGGTAACGCACGGGGATGGCGTATGTTATCGCGCTCGGATCACTCAGCACATCCTCCTTGCGGCCCTTGACGAAGACGCGGTTCACGATACCGACGACGGTGCCGTCGGCGGGCAGGAACACCGGGCTGCCGCTGTTGCCGGGATAGGCGGTGGCGTCGAGCTGGAGCACGGTGTAGGGATCGCGCAGGGCGGCGATCTTGTCAGCGGTGAGCTGCCGCGAGCTGGCCGCCGGAATCGCGATCGGGGTGATGGCGGAAACGATGCCCTGATGGGTCACCGGGTAGAGGCCGAGCACGGCGCCGATGGGAAAGCCGGTGAAGGCGATGTCGATGCCTTCGCGTACCTGCTCGGCGTCGCCGAGCTCGAGCGCCGGCAGCGCGGCGCCGTCGAACGCCAGCACCGCGAGGTCGTGCTCGGTGTCGGCGGCGGCGATGCGCGCCGCGCGGTACTCGACGGCGCGCCCGTTGCCGATGAAGACCACGAGGTGCTCGCGCTGCTCGCGATCGAGCTCGGTATCGATCACGTGGTGATTGGTGGCGGCATGGTTGCCGTTGCCGACGACGAAGCCCGTGCCGAGGAGCTGCGCCGGCGGCCGCCGCACGGCGAGGTAGGTACCGACGCCGACGATCGACGGCTTGACCCGGGTGATGGTCGCGGCCAGGGTGTCGTCGGCGGCGACGGCCGCGGCATGCAGCAGCGCCAGGCACGCGGCCAGCGCCACGAGCAGCTGCTGCAGCAGCGGGCTAGCCGGTCGCGCGCTGCGCAAGCTTGCGCTCCCATTCCAGCGACGTGCGAACGATGGTCTCGAGGTCGTCGTAGCGCGCCTGCCAGCCGAGCACCTCGCGAATGCGGCTGGCCTCGGCAATCAGCTCGGGCGGATCGCCGGCGCGGCGCGCGTCCTCGATCACCGCGAGCCGTGTGCCCGCCACGCGCTCGACGGTATCGACGACCTCGCGCACGCTGTAGCCGTGGCCGTAGCCGCAGTTCAGCGTGACGGTGTCGCCGCCCTGCTCGAGGTAGCCGAGGGCGTCGAGGTGGGCGGCGGCGAGATCGGTGACATGGATGTAGTCGCGCACGCCGGTGCCGTCGGCCGTGGGGTAGTCCGTGCCGAAGATGCGCAGGTTGTCGCGCTTGCCCATGGCGACCTCGACCGCGACCTTGATGAGGAGCGTGGAGCCGGGGGTCGACTGGCCGATCTCGCCGTCGGGATCGCTGCCGGCGACGTTGAAGTAACGCAGCACCACCGCGCGCATCGGGTGCGCGGCACAGGTGTCGCGCAACATGTGCTCGCTCATCAGCTTGGACTGGCCGTAAGGGTTGATCGGGGCGGTCGGCGTCGACTCCGAGCAGACCCCGCCGGCGGGCATGCCGTAGACCGCCGCGGTCGAGGAGAAGACGAAATGGCGCACTCCTGCTGCAACGCAGCATTCGATCAGGTTGCGCGTGTTGCAGGTATTGTTGCCGTAGTAGCTGAGCGGGTCGGCGACCGATTCCGGCACGATGGTCGACGCCGCGAAATGCAGCACGGTGTCGATGCGGTGCTGCTCGAGCAGGGCGCTCACCAGCTCGCGGTCGCCGGTATTGCCGACGACCAGCTCGCCGGCGGTCACCGCGTCGGCGTTGCCCTTGGAGAGGTTGTCGAGGGTGACGGGGGCGTGGCCTGCGCGGCCGAGCAGCTTGACCACGTGGCTGCCGATGTAACCGGCGCCGCCGGTGACCAGTATCTGACTCATCTCGCGCTACTCTCGCTGGGGTGTGGTGTCGTTAGCGGCACGCCGTCACGGAGTCTGAGTAGCCTGCGCCCGGCCGGCCTGTGCGGGCACGGCCGGCAGCGGGCCGGCGGCGTCCGGCCGGCGGTGCCCGGCATCGCCCGGCGCCGTTTGCTCCTGGGCCTCCATGCGGGCCGCGATCTGCAGGATGGCAGCGATCAGGGCGATCGACCAGAGCTGGATCTCGGCGCGCACGTAATTGGTAAACAGGCCCGCGATCAGCACCGTGGTCAGCGCCGCCGCCGCGGCCGCGCCGCACAGTACCAGGGTCTTGTCGCGACAGGTGCGCGAGACCACCTTGAGGCGCCGTAGCATGCCGAGCACGGCGAAGCCGGCGACCACCGTGATGATGATGCCGGGCAGGCCGTAATCGGTGACCACGGCCATGAGGGTGTTGTGCGAGGCCCGTGCGCCCTGGGTCTCCCGGTCCTGGCCGGGCCGGGCCGTGAGCCACTCCGTGGCCAGGTAGCCGCGGCTGAGGTAGGCGGTGGTGCGCGCCCCCAGGCCCATGGGGTAATCCTTGAACATCTCCCACTGCGCTTTCATGATGACGATACGCGACTCGGCGCTGTGATCGACCTCGACTTCCTCGTTGGTGACCGCGCCGATCGAGGCGATGCGCTCCCAGTAGGCGGCGGGTGCGTAGGCCAGCAGCACGAACACCGCGATCGTGCCCAGCGACATGATGATCTTGCGGTGCTCCTTCGGCGCGTAATAGTAGAACGCGAGCGAGCCGCAGGCCGCGCCCAGGAACGCCCCGCGACTCTCGGTCTGCACCACGCAGTTGGTGATCACCGGCACCGTGATGAACATCAGCCAGCGCCGCCAGCCGGGCTGCGAGAGGATGATGGCACCGGCGAAGAAGAGGCTCGTGGAGACGTGCATGCCGAGGGTGTTGGAGTCGTTGGTCCCCGGGCCGCCGATGTACTCCAGGCGGCCGGCGCCGCCGGCGTCCAGCGCGAGCATGCCGAAGTAGAAGCAGCCGAGCACGTGCACGATGGAGAAGTCCACCAGGCCCTGCTTGTCGGCCATGATGTGGTAGATGAGATAGAACAGCAGCAGGTACTTCGAGAACAGGATGAGATCCTCGAAGTGCATGGGGTTGGCCCAGGCGAGCTGGATCCACATCCAGGTGACGAGCGCAATCGCGCACTTGGTGACGGTCAGTGAGCTCCACGGGGTGGCGTGGCTCCGGAACTTGGAGCCGGATGCCGCGATCAGCGTGACCAGCGCGGCGAGCAGGGACCAGCGAATGGCCGAGGGCAGGGAGGCGCCCCACCAGCGCATCGGCGGGTGCAGGTAGAACACCGCGATGTAGGTGAACAGTCCCCATTTCGGGTGCACGGTGAAGGCACGCATCAGCATGAACGCGTACACCGCGAGGAATGCCAGAGCTGTCAGTGCCATCGGATCACGCCGAAAAGAAGGGTAGCGGATTGCGGTGCCGCATTCTTGAACGGATTTTGCACTGCGGCAATTCGCCGCCGCACGGTACGATACGCTTCGCCTTAATCCAAGGGTGTTGTTAACATCGGGTCCCGGACCAAGCCATAGGGAATCCATGTTCAAGCGGTTAGTTCCCGCTGTGCTCTGCGCAGCCACCATGTCCGCTGCCGCGGCCAACGACTATCCCACCCTCGAGCGTGTCGACCACGTGCTGACCTGCATGCGCACCCACGGTGGCCAGACGGTCGACAATCTCTACGCGTGCGCCTGCGAAATTGACGTCATCGCCCAGCAGGTGCCGTTCGACGACTTCACCGAGGCCCGCACCTACGAGATTTACAAGCGCATGCCGGGGGAGAAGGGCGGGCTGTTCCGCGACAACGAGCGTGCGGCTGAAATCGTTGCCGAGCTCGAGGCCGCCCGCGAGGATGCCCAGAAGCGTTGTTTCATCGGCCGGCGGGCGGGTGCGGCCAAGGCCGCGACGGCGCCCTCCGGTGACACGGAAAAGAGTCCTTGAAGCACCTTGAAAAAGTCCCCGGCGAGACCGGTGACGCCGCACGGGTACAGGGCATTTTGCCCGGCGGCAAAGCGGTTGCTGCTCGGGAAAATATCCCTATAATTGAAGTCGACCGTGCAATCCGCATGGTGTGCAGGAAGCACAGTGCATCGACTGATGCATTGCCTCGTGAGATGGTGTGGACACGAGACTCGGTGCTTCACCCGGGCGCGACGCGCACGGGTGATACCAGGTGTCAAAGGGTCGCTGCCTAGGAATGCTCCCGTGCCCACGGCCAGGTTTGAGGCCGGCTCAAGCGGGACAGCGGCCGAAGGGGTGGTACACCATTGCGTGAATTCGTCAGAAGCCTTCCGACTTTCCTCCAGTACGCGTCCCTGCGTCCGGCGCTCCCTCGCGCCCTATCGACGAGTTCCACTACCGATTTACCGAATACTCTGCGTCGACTTCCCGATCTCGGGTCGTCGCGGAGTTAAAACAAGAAGAGATCAATCACGTGATTGTTAAACAAGAAAGTGTGTAAGGAGGAGGTCATGAGGATGACATCGTTGAAGCGATGGCTCATTGCAGCAGCCTCTGCGTTGGCGCTCACCGGAACCGCCCAGGTATCGGCGAACGCAGAACTCGAGAAGCTGATGCAAGACCCCAACTACTGGGTATTCCCCGGTGGTAACTACTGGAACTGGCGTTATTCTGAGCTCAATCAGATCAATAACCAGAATGCGCACAAGCTCCAGGCGGCGTGGACGTTTTCCACGGGTGTCCTGCGCGGCCACGAAGGTGGCCCGCTGGTCCTGCCCGGTTCGGCAACCGGCCTGTCGCATGACACGCTGTACATCCACGCAGCGTTCCCCAACAACGTGTTCGCGATCAATCTCGACAACCTCGAGATCGTGTGGGAATACGTGCCCGTCCAGGACTACGATGAAACCGTTCCGGTCATGTGCTGTGACACGGTCAATCGCGGTCTCGGCTACGGCGATGGCAAGATCATCCTGCAACAGGCTGATACCACGCTGGTCGCCCTGGACGCCAAGTCCGGCAAGAAAGTCTGGTCGGTGAAGAACGGCGATCCGAAGCTGGGTCAGACCAACACCAACGCGCCCCATGTGATGAAGGACAAGGTCATCACGGGCATGTCCGGTGCTGAGTTCGGCGTGCGCTGCTGGATCAATGCCTACAACCTGAAGGACGGCAAGCGCGCCTGGCGCGCCTACAGCATGGGTCCGGATTCCGACATGCTGGTCGATCCCGCCAAGACCACTTCGATGGGGCAGCCCATCGGCAAGGATTCTTCGCTGAAGACCTGGAAGGGTGACCAGTGGAAGATCGGTGGTGGTTCGGTGTGGGGCTGGTGGCCGTACGACAAGGCGCGCAACGCGCTGTACTACGGTACCGGCAACCCGTCGACCTGGAACCCGGTCGTCCGCCCCGGTGACAACAAGTGGTCCATGTCCATCTTCTCGCGCGACGTCGACACCGGTATGGCCCACTGGGTCTACCAGATGACGCCGCACGATGAGTGGGACTACGACGGCATCAACGAGATGATCCTCGTTGACATGAAGGTCAAGGGCAAGGACACCAAGGCCCTGGTCCACTTCGACCGCAACGGCTTCGGCTACACCCTGGATCGCACCAACGGCGCCCTGCTGGTCGCCGAGAAGTACGACCCGGCGGTGAACTGGGCTACGCACGTCGACATGAAGACCGGTCGTCCGCAGGTGGTTGCGAAGTACAGCACCCACGCGCAGGGCGAGGACGTCAACACCACCAACATCTGCCCCGCGGCGTTGGGTACCAAGGATCAGCAGCCGGCGGCTTACAGCCCGCGTACCGGCCTGTTCTACGTCCCGACCAACCACGTCTGCATGAACTACGAGCCCGTTTCCGGCGGTGAATACGTCGCCGGTCAGCCGTACGTGAACGCTGTTCTCAGCATGTTCCCGGCCGGCCGCGTCTCCCCGGGTCCGGAGTTCGGCAACAATGCCAACAACAACAACCTGGGCAACTTCATCGCCTGGGATGCGGACAAGGGCAAGATCGTGTGGTCGATTCCGGAGCGTTTCTCCGTTTGGAGTGGTGCGCTCGCGACTGCCGGCGACGTCGTGTTCTACGGCACGCTCGAAGGTCACCTGAAGGCCATTGACGCCAAGAGCGGCAAGCTGCTCTGGAAGTTCAAGACGCCTTCCGGAATCATCGGCAACGTCAACACCTGGGGTCACGGCGGCAAGCAGTACGTCGGCGTCCTCTCGGGTGTCGGCGGCTGGGCCGGCATCGGCATGGCGGCAGGCCTCATCAACGACACCGACGGCCTCGGCGCCGTGGGTGCCTACAAGGGCCTGAACAGCTACACCCGCCTTGGCGGTGTGCTGAGCGTCTTCAGCCTGCCGTAGGGAAGCATTCCCGCGGCGCTCGCGAGGGCGTCGCGGTTTCCCGACGCAAGAAGACTCGACCCGGCTTCCGTGAGGGAGCCGGGTTTTTTTATATCTGCCGCCGTGGCAGCGTATCCGCTGCGCTGATCCGTTCTCCCGTTGCACCGCGTAAACGAAGGTGAACCGCAGCCTGTCGGCGCGATTTGCGCTAGAATGCGCGCCTTTGATTCCGGTCACACCGATCGCCTGTTCGACGGACCCGGGAGTTCAGCCGGCGTTCATCGGCGGCTTGCGAGAATTCGGTCCTGCGGGGCCACGGTCGTCGACCGCACAGGTCCCGGAACAGCAACTCACGTGGGAGAACCAACAGATGTCCAGAACTTTCCTCAGCCTCGCATTCGCTGGCCTCTTTCTCGTCAGCGCGCAGAGCCTGGCGAACGGCACGGAGTCCGAAGAGCACATCATCGAGGGCGTGGTGACGCAATGGCGGCCCATGATCACTTTCGCCAAACCCGGTGATACGCTGCGCTTCAAGAACATGACCGGTCATGACACGCAGACCATCGAAGGCATGATCCCCGAGGGCGCGACGCCCTGGAAGTCCGAGCTCGGCGAGGAGGGTTACAGCGTGACGGTCGACAAGGAAGGCGCCTGGGTCTACAAGTGCAACCCCCACATCACCACCGGCATGGTCGGCGTGGTCGTCGTTGGCGATGCGCGCCCGCCGGCCAACCTCGAGACGCTCAAGGCGAACGTCTCCAACGTCAAGGTCGGTGGCAACATGGTCAAGCGCGCGCTGCGCAAGCTGGACAAGGCACTCGAAGCGCAATGAGGTCCGGCGGCGGCGTTCGCGCGCCGCTGCACCGTCCCCACCGTACCCCCCGCCAGGAGTCCGCATGAGCACACTACCGCGTCTCGCCCTCTTAACCGTCGTGCTGAGCATCACGGTGCCGGCCTGGGCGGAACCCTCGCGTGACGCGTTGCGGGTATGCGCCGACCCGTTCAACCTGCCCATGTCCAACCGGGAGCAGCAGGGCTACGAGAATCGTATCGCCAGCCTGTTCGCCGAGAAGCTGGGCGTGCCACTGGAATACGAATGGTTTCCGCAGCGCATCGGCTTCATTCGCAATACGCTGCGTAACAACGAAACCGAGGACGGCAGTTACAAGTGCGATCTCGTGATGGGGGTGATCGAGAACTTCGAGCTTGCTGCGACGTCGCGTCCCTACCTGCGTTCGAGCTGGGCCATGGTCTACGTCAAGGGTCGCGGCCTCGATTTCATCGAGAGCCAGGACGACCTGCGCAACCTGTCGCCGGAGCAGGCCGGGAAGCTGCGCATCGGGATCTGGGACCGTGGACCGGCGACGGACTTCATCTTCCAGGCCGGCTTGATGGAGCAGGCGACGCCCTTCCAGAGCATGAGCGGTGATGCGCGCGAGAATCCCGGCAAGATCATCGAGCGCGATCTCGTCAACGACACCATCAACCTGACCTTCGTGTGGGGACCGATTGCCGGCTACTACGCCAAGGCGATCGAGGATCACGAGATCAAGGTCATTCCCTTGCGCAGCGAGCCGGGTCTGCGCTTCGACTTCCAGATCGCCATGGCGGTACGTTTCGGCGAACCGGAGTGGCGCGCCGAGGTCAACAAGCTGATAGAAACCAGCCAGCCGGAGATCGACGCAATCCTGGACGAGTACGGCGTGCCGACGCTGGAGCTGGTCATCCGCCCCGACGTTGGTGACGACGACGATGATTGATTTCAAGGCTAGTTGCGCGGCCGTCGCGCTACTCCTGGTGCTGTGCTGCAGCGCGCCGGCGGTGGCCGAGGAAGCAGCCGAATTCTCCGAGGCCGAGCGGCGCCTGTGGATGACCGATCAGCTCGAGTCGGTCGACGGGGCGATGCAGATTGTCTACTCCTTCGAGAAGAGCGGCACGCTGGAACCCGGGTTCCAGGACCGCGTGCGTTTCGTCATCGAGCGACTCAACGATGACGGGACCAAGGCCGCTTCGCTGGAATTCTTCACCGGCGAGCGCAATTTCCCGGTGCCGGCAGTCAGCAGCACGACCGTCAACCCGGTCCTCAAGGTCTACCTGCAGGGCGACGTCTACGAGATGAATCGCCTCACCGACCCCGAGGGAACCTCGCGCGAACGCTGGCGCTACTTCCAGCGCCGCATCAAGTTCGCGCTGGCCGAGTCGGCCACCGTCGAGCCCGCGAGCTTCAGCTTCGGCGATCGCGAGTGGCAGGGTTACCGCATCAGCTTCGAGCCTTACCGCAACGACCCCAAGCGCAACCTGTTCGAGAAACTGGCCGACAAGCGCTACACGTTCGTTGTCAGCGACGAGCTGCCGGGCTATGTCTACCGCATCGAAACCCTGGTGCCTGCCGAGGACGGCGGCGCGCCGCTGATCCGGGAAGTTCTCCAGCTCCAGTCAATCGAGCCGGCGGGGAGCTGAGCGCAAGGGGCGGCTGTCTCAGCCTGCCGAGGTCGCGCGCGTTTGCCGGCCTTCGCCTGAAGCCACCCGGCCCACGCGCACCGCGCAGAACTTGAACTCCGGTATCTTGCCGTAGGGGTCGAGCTCCTCAACCGTCAGCAGGTTGGCCGCGGCTTCCACGTAGCAGAAGGCCATGAACACCGTGCCGCGCTGGACACCGCGGTCGGGCCGAACGCGCGCGGCGATGCGGCCCCGACGCGACTCGACGGCGACGAAATCCTCGTTGCCGACGCCGTTCTCGTGCATGTCGTCGGGATGCATGCCGACGAAGGGCTCGGGCTCGAGCGCGTCGAGCACGCTGGCGTTGCGCGTCATGCTGCCGGTGTGCCAGTGCTCGAGCTGGCGCCCGGTGATGAGCACGAAGGGATAGTCGGGGTCGGGCAACTCGGCTGCATGCGTGTAGTGCGCCGGCACCAGCTTCGCGCGGCCACCAGGGGTCGGAAAATCCTCGCGGAAGAGCACCGGCTCGCCCGGGTCGCCCTCCTGCGTGCACGGATAGGTGACGGAGTCTTCCTGCTCCAGGCGCTGCCAGGTGATGCCGGCAATACTCGGCATGGCCGCGCGCATCTCGTCGAACACCGACTCGATGCCCGGGTAGTTCCACTCCAGCCCCAGGCGCGCGGCCATCTGCTCGATGATCCACAGGTCCTGCCGCGCGTCTCCGGGCGGCGGCACGGCCTGGCGACCCAGCTGTACGCGGCGGTCGGTATTGGTGAAGGTGCCGGTTTTCTCCGGGAATGCGGATGCGGGCAGGATGACGTCGGCGAAGCCGGCGGTCTCGGTGAAGAAGATGTCCTGTACCACCAGGTGATCGAGTTTTGCGAGCGCGGCGCGCGCATGGTTCAGGTTGGGATCCGACATCGCCGGATTCTCACCCATGATGTACATGCCGCGAATGCGGCCATCGTGCACCTCGTGCATGATCTCGACCACGGTAAGGCCGGGCTCGGGGTCGAGAGTCGTTCCCCACAGTTTCTCGAAATGCGCGCGCGCATCGGCGTCGCCGACCGGCTGGTAGTCGGGATAGACCATCGGAATGAGGCCGACGTCCGAGGCGCCCTGCACGTTGTTCTGGCCACGCAGCGGGTGGATGCCGCAGCCCGGTCGGCCGATCTGCCCGCACAGCAGTGCGAGCGCGATCAGGCAACGGGCGTTGTCGGTACCGTGCACGTGCTGCGAAATACCCATGCCCCAGAACACCATGGAACCGCGTGAAGTGGCGTACAGCCGGGCGACTTCGCGGATGGTTTCGGCCGGGATGCCGCAGATTGCCGCGACCTTCTCCGGTGCGTAGTCGGCGACGCACTCGGCGAGGGCGTCGAATCCCTCGGTGCGCGCCGCGACGAAGGCCTCGTCGTGCAGCTTCTCCTCGATGATGGTGTGCATCATCGCATTCAGCAGGGGCACGTCCGTGTCCGGACGGAACTGCAGGAAGTGATCGGCATGGCGCGCCAGGTCCGAGCGGTAGGGATCCATCAGCACCAGCGTCTTGCCGGCCTGCGCCGCATTCTTCATGAAGGTCGCGGCGACCGGGTGATTGACGGTCGGCCGTGAACCGATGATGACGATGACCTCGGCCTCGCTGACATCGGCGACCTGGTTGGAGACTGCGCCCGAGCCGATGGTCTCCAGCATCGCTGCCACCGACGAGGCGTGGCACAGGCGCGTGCAGTGATCGACGTTATTGGTGCCGAAACCGGTGCGGACCAGCTTCTGGAACAGGTAGGCCTCTTCGTTCGAGCCCTTGGCCGAACCGAAGCCGGCCAGCGCAGCGGGGCCGTCGCTGTCGCGGATTGCAGCCAGGCCGCCGGCAGCGACGGTCAGTGCCTCCTCCCACTCGGCCTCGCGGAAGTGCGCGTCGATATCCGCGTCTTCCAGGATACGGGTCGTCTTCGCTGCATCGGGGCGTCGGATCAGCGGTTTGCGCAGGCGATTCGGGTTGTGGATGTAATCGAACCCGTAGCGTCCCTTGACGCACAGCCGACCGTGGTTGGCAGGGCCCTGGCGGCCTTCGACATAACGGATGCGATCGTCGGTCACCTTGAAGCTGAGCAGGCAGCCGACGCCGCAATACGGGCAGACCGAATCGACTTCGTGCTCGCTGTCCTCGGCCGCGGCGGCGCGGCTCGGCATCAGCGCGCCGGTCGGACAGGCCTGCACGCATTCCCCGCAGCTCACGCAGGTGCTGTCGCCCATGACGTCCTCGAGGTCGAAGACGATGCGCGCCTCGGCGCCGCGGAAGGCATAGCCGATGACGTCGTTGACCTGTTCCTCGCGGCACGCGCGGACGCAGCGCGTGCACTGGATGCAGGCGTCGAGATTGACCGCGATCGCGGGGTTGCTGAGATCCGGCGCCGGTTGCCGACGCGATTCGAAACGGGGTGCGGCCACGTCCAGCTCATCGGCCCAGTGATCCAGCTCGGAGCGCGGCGTATGCGGCGAGGCCTCGCCGCCCGGCATGTCCGAGCGCAGCAGCTCCACGACCATGCGCTGGCTGAAGCGAGCCCGTTCGCTGTGCGAGCGCACCACCATGCCCTCGGCGGGCGCGCGGCAGCAGGACGGCGCGAGCACGCGCTCACCTTCGATCTCGACCACGCAGGCGCGGCAGTTGCCGTCCGGTCGATACCCCGGGTGGTAGCACAGGTACGGGATTTCGGCACCGACGCGCTGCGCGGCGGCGAGTATGGTCTCGCCCGGGCGCGCCTCGATCTCGCGATCGTCGAGGGTGAAGCGGACGTTACTTGCGGTCACGGCCGAACTCCTGCGGGAAATACTTGAGCGCGCAGCGCAGCGGGTTGGGTGCTGCCTGGCCGAGGCCGCAGATGGAGGCGTCTTCCATTACCCGCGCGAGGTCCTCGAGCAGCTCGACGTCCCAGTCTTGGGCCGTCATCAGGTGGGCAGCCTTGACCGTGCCGACGCGGCACGGGGTGCACTGGCCACAGCTCTCGTGCTCGAAGAAGCGCATCGCATTCAGTGCCGCGGCGCGCGCACTGTCGTGGTCGGAGAGCACGATCACGGCGGCCGAGCCGATGAAGCTGCCATGCTTTTGCAGGGTGTCGAAATCGAGTGGCTCGTCACCGAGACTGGCCGGCAGGATGCCGCCGGAGGCGCCGCCCGGGAAATAGCCGTAGAAGGTGTGCCCGGGAAGCATGCCGCCGCAGTACTCGTCGATCAGCTCGCGCACCGAGATCCCGGCCGGCGCCAGGTGGACTCCGGGACGGGCGACCCGTCCGCTGACCGAGAACGAGCGCAGCCCCTTGCGCCCGCGGCGGCCGTGGCCGGCAAACCACTGTGCACCCTTTTCCAGGATCTCGCGTACCCAGAACAGGGTTTCCATGTTGTGTTCCAGGGTCGGGCGGCCGAACAGGCCGACCTGGGCGACGTACGGCGGTCGCAGGCGCGGCATGCCGCGTTTGCCCTCGATCGATTCGATCATGGCCGACTCTTCGCCGCAGATGTAGGCGCCGGCGCCGCGCCTGAGCTCGATGCGCGGCAGGGGCACGGGCGGGTCGGCCTGCAGCGCGGCGATCTCGCCGGCGAGCATCTCGCGGCAGGCGGCGTATTCGTCGCGCAGGTAGACGTAGCAGGTTTCGGCATCGACCGCCCAGGCCGCGAGCAGCATGCCCTCGAGGAAGCGGTGCGGATCGCGTTCCAGGTAATGCCGATCCTTGAACGTGCCCGGCTCGCCTTCGTCGATGTTGACCGCGAGCAGGCGCGGGGCCGGCTCGTCGCGCACGATGCTCCACTTGCGCCCGGCGGGGAAACCGGCGCCGCCCAGGCCGCGCAGTCCGGAATCACTGAGCGTCTCGATCACATCCGCGACGCGGCGCTCTCCGGCGTGGCACTGCTGCAGCAGTCGGTAACCACCGGCGGCCCGGTAGGCGGCGTAATCGAGGGTCAGCGGAAGTGTCTCCGCACGGCTCACGCCGTCGTCCACCAGCGCCTTGACCGTCTCCGGACGCGCGGCTTCGACAGGGCGCTGGCCGACCACCGCGACCGGTGCCGCGGCGCAGCGGCCGACACAGGGAACACGCTGCACGCGCACCCCGTCGCCGAGGGAGGCGCCGAGGGCGTCGATCAGCGCATCGGCGCCGAACATCTCGCAGGTCACCGATTCACACACGCGTACCGTCAGCGGCGGCGGTCGCTCGCTGTCGTCGCGCACGACGTCGAAGTGGTGATAAAAGGTGGCGACCTCGTAGACTTCGGTCATTGCCAGGTCGAGGCATTCGGCCAGCGCCACGAGGTGCGCGGCCTCGAGGCAGCCGTAGCGATCCTGCAGCAGGTGCAGGTACTCGATCAGCAGGTCGCGCCGCCACGGTGCTTCGCCGAGCAGGGCGCGCACGTCTTCCAGGGCCTGCGGCTCGGCGCGCCGGCCGCGCCGCCGCCCCTTGCCCTTCGTCCGTTTGTCACCCGCAACCGCGCTCATGGCCTCAGCGCTCCGCGGGGATCAGTAATTCGCCCTTGCCGCCAAAGGCCATGTCGCCGGCGTAGCGCGCGGCACGCGCGAAGCGCCCGATTTCGCGACCATAGCGCCGGCTGAGGCCGCCCACGTGGCGGGCGAGGATGGGTACGAAGGCCAGCTCGAACTCGCCGGCCGCGTTGAAGGTCGGCGGCAGCCGCGCGGGCGGCGTGGCCAGCAACAGCGTGCCGCGGCGCATACCGGCGCCGGGCGCGTTGCCGCATGCACCGAGCACGGCGATGGTGCCGGCGATCATGCGGCTGCCGAGAAACGCACCGGCGTTGCCAGCGACGACGATCAGCCCGCGCCGCATGCGCTCGCCGACGCAGTCACCGGCATCGCCGTCGATCAGGATGGCGCCTTCGTTCATGCCCCGCACCTCGCCGGCCACGGTGCCGCCGACGCGGTCGCCGGCGTTGCCGCGCACGCGGATGACACCGCCGCGCATGCCGGCGCCGAGGGCCTCGCCGCAGTCGCCGCTGAAGCGGATCTCGCCGCTTCGCATGCCGCGGCCGAGCTCCACACCGTGATTGCCGCGGGCCTCGATGAGCCCGCCGTCGAGGCCGGCACCGAGACGATGGCAGGCGGCCGTGAGGCCGCTGAAGCGCAGGTGGGCGGCATCACTGCCGCTGATCGTGAACAACTCGCCGGCACGGCTGCTGCCGCTGCCGTGTTTCAGGCGGATGCGGGCGATCTGGTCGGGGGTCTTGCCGGCCAGCGCGGTGGGCACCAGCGGCGACAGGTCGAGACCGCCGTCGGGCACGTCCTCGAGCTTGAAGGTCAGGGCATTCACCGCAGGATCTCGCGCAGCTTGAAATGAAAGGGGCCGAGACTGCCGCCGTAATTGCCGGCACTGATGCGCAGCACGCCGTGGCCGCGCCCGCGGCAGGCGGCACGGATGCCGACCCGCGTGGCCTCGTCGATGGCCGCCGTGTCGAGCCCGTCGATCACGATTTCGAGCACGGCGCCGACCGCGTCGTCCAGCTCGCTGGCAACCGCCCCGCGCAGCGTGGGGCAGAACTTGTGGTTGGTCGAGGCGGGCAGGGTCTTGTACTTGGAACCGACCTTGGAGCCGGAACGCACGACGCCGCCAGGGAACGGCATGATCACGCCGCTGACCTTGCGCATGGCCTCGATGGCACGCTCGGAAGCGGCCAGTGCCGCGGCCTGGTCGCGGGCCAGGATGAGAAAGTTGCCGCCGCCTATGGCCGGGGCTACGCGCGTCTTCTCTTCGCACAGGAACTCGCCGTCCATCACCGGAACGCGCCAGAAGCGGCGCGCACCGAGCTTCTTCGAGATCTGGTGGCCGTCGCCGAAGAAGCGCAGGTTCTGGCCGAGTGCGATCTGTTCACCTTCCTCGATGCCGGCGAAGCAGGCCGAGGTCGGCGAGGTCAGCACACACTGGCCGACGCGATTCTGGATCTGCTTGATCAGCTCTTTCTTGCCCATGGTGAACAGCAGGACCGAGATCCCGGGCCGGCCATCGGGCGTTTCGGAACGCTTCAGCGTGCGCTCGATGCCGGCTTCGCAGCCGCAGGCGATGACCGAGGTGGCAAAACCGGTCATGGCGCGCGCGGCATGCTCCGCCCAGGTCTCGTTGAACGCCGTGATGATGAGCCGGGTCGCCTTCATCGGGAAGGCTTCGGCGAAGGTGTCGTCGATGCTGACGCCGTTGATCTTCATCGCGTCACGACCGTGGTCGGGTGCACCACCAGCTCGCCGCGGCCGTCGTCGCGGATCTCGTCGTCGCTGAGCCGCAGGTTGTCCTTGCGCACCGTCATGTAGCGGTCGAAGTAGCGGTCGAGATCGCGTTCGATGGCCGGGTCGTAGTCGGGGTGCACGACGTGCGTGGCGCCGTGCACATGTTCGACCACGCGACCCTGCTGCACGATCTTGCGGCCATCCTTGAATACGTACTCAGGGGTCGCGAACATGCGTTCCTTGTTGGCGTGCTCACGGTAGACGGTGATGTGCGCGCGGGCGCCCGGCGCCAGCGAGCCGAAGCCTTTCAGGCCCAGCGCGCGCGCCGGAGCGGCGCGCGTCATGGTCGCGATCTCGTAGAGGGTGTACTCACGATCGATGGCGGCGAGGTGGCTGGCCGCGGCGGCGTCCGGATTGATGGTCTTGAGCATGTCGCGGCGGAAGCTCGCGTCCATCAGCAGGCGGATCAGGTGCGGGTAGCTGGTGAACGGCGCGCCGTTGGGGTGATCGGTGGTGAGGAAGATGCGCCAGGGATCGTCGACCAGCAGAAACAGCTCGAGCCCGATCGCCCACTGCAGCGCGTTGACGAAATTACGGTTCTTGTAACGGAACGGGACCACCCCGCAGCCGGCGTCGCACTCGATGTCCATGCCCACCCATTTCTTGGGGTCGGCATAGGCGCTGCCGGCGAACTGGCGCATGCTGTCGCCGGATTCGGTCACGGTGCGGCCGAACATGATCTGCCCGACGTCCAGGCTCACGTTGGGGTGGGCCTTGAGCGCCTCGGCGATGTGTGCGGCGCCGGAGGAGAAGGCATGGTCGCCCTCGGTGCCGTAGCTGTGGAACTGGATATGCGTGAAGTGCGCCGGCAGGCCCTCCAGCGCATGGATGGTATCGAGCGTCGTCTGCAGGTTGCCGGGCACGCCGAGATTGCAGCCGTGGATGTGCAGCGGATGCGCGACGCCGAGGCGGCGCACCGCGTCGGCCAGGGCGAGCACGATTTGCCGCGGGGTGACGCCGTAGCCGGCATTCTTCTCGTCGAGATCAAGCTTGCGCTGGTTGAACTTGAAGGCGTTGATGCCACCGGGATTGACGACCTTGATGGCGAGCGCCTGCGCCGCGCGCAGCGTCCAGGCGACGTAATCGCGGATGTACTCCGGATCGCGTTTCGCCGCCAGCGCGCGCAGCAGGAAGTCGTCGTTGCCGAGCATCGCGTAGGCGCCCTTGTCGATCATCGGCGTGTCGGCCATCTCGAGGTGCGCCTGGCGCGCGTTGCCGGGCAGCATGGCGGGCTCGAAGCAGGCCACATAGCCCATCTCGGCGTAGCGGTAGCCGGTGGTCGGCGTTGCCGGCGCGGCGTGGCCGCAGCCAAGATGCGGATGGCGCCCGCGCTGCACGTGATCGCCGCCATGATCCTCGGGCAGCATCATGCGCGCGATGTTGACCTTGCCGCCGCCGATATGGGTGTGCAGGTCGATCGCGCCGGCCATGACCACGCGCCCGCTGATGTCGATGGTCTCGTTGGCGGCGCGTGTGTTGGGCGGCGCCTTGACGATCTTGCCGTTGCGAATCCACAGGTCGCGGACCTCGCCGTCGACGCCGTTCTCCGGATCGTAGATGCGGCCGCCTTTGAGTCGGAGCAACATGGTCCAGTCAGATCCTGTCCAGCATGCGGGTGATGACACCGGCCACGCTCGGCAGCCCGCTGTCACGCTGCGCGCTCAGCGGGAGGGTGACCACGGTATCGGTACGTACCAGGCGCGCGGCGTGGTCCAGCCCGGGCGTGCCGACGGCGATGAACACGCCCAACTCCGCGGCGTTCGGCGGCATCTGCGCGCCCAGCACGACGCAGTCGCGCGGCGCCTCACCGGGTGGCGCCGGCTGCGTGCCGTAGGCGTCGATCCACAACAAGGCATCGACCGCCGGATCGGCGAGCAGGGTCTGCGTGCGATAGGCGAGCGGGTCATATTCGAGGGTTCGGCCGAAGGCGGTACGCAGCGGGTAGCCGGTCAGCCACGCGGCGGTGGCGACCGCTGACTGGCCGCCATCGTCGCCGCCCAGCGCGAGCAGCGCGCCGCGCCTCTCACGGTTGATCTCGTCGACCAGGTCGCAGATCGCCGCGCCGACCGGCTCGCGTTCGTCACCCAGCATGCCCGGCGCGAACACCACGGCACAGTACTCGGCGGCACGCACGCGCTCGGCAAGGGCGTCGAGCTCGGTGGCGTTGACGCCGCCGATGCGGCGCGCGCTCAGCGGGTGTCCGCGCAGGCGCGCGAGCAGGGCGTGCAGCACGGGTTCGACGCCGCCACGACAGGCCAGCGTACGGTCGGCTTCCAGTGCCGGCGCGCGGTGCGCCGGGTCGCCGATGAACACGACCTCGCGCGCGCTGCCGCGCCCGGGGCGCAGGCGCGCACCGGGCTTGAGGCAGCGGCGCGGGAAATTCTCGTAGCGTTGCCTCATGTCGACGTCGACGACGAGTACGAGGTCGGCACGGTTGCGCACCTCCGACAGCGTGGTCGCGTACCAGCCGCGCGTCTGCAGCAGGCGCGACATGCTCGCCAGCGCATCGCCGTGCAGGTGATCGATGATGGCGCCACAGCGCTCGGCCAGGCCGATGCCGGCGCGCATACCGTCGACGTCGGTGGCGAGCCCGGCGAACAACGGCTGCTGCGCGCGCTTGAGCAGGCGTGCCGCGGCGGTGATGGCGGTGTCCAGGCTGACCGCCTCGCCCTGCACCAGGGCGGTCGGCTCGAGCGGGGCGCGGGCGAAGCCGGCCTCGGCCCGGCGGCAGCCGTTGCGGGTGATCTTCAGGCCCTGGTCGCCGCCGCGGCGCACGCGCAGGTCGTCGCACAGCAGCGAGCAGAACGGGCACACGGCCGTCTCGCGTTCGGGTTTGTCGTCGTTTGCTTCTGGCACGGTGGTCGGGTAACCGATTTCGCTCCCGCGGGGCGGGCAGCTCGAATCCGGGGTCACGCTGTTCGAGGCGAAATCCACGCTAGCCGCGGCCATGGATTGTGCGCGCAGCAACGGTAACACACTCGGCTGCCCCCGCTCTAGAAGGTCGGCATGCACTGTCATCGGTGCGCGCTGAACCTATAATGCGGGGTCTGCGATGCCGGAACCGAATGCAGTGAGCGCAATCACCGAGGGAGCCGCCGTACGGGTCAGCGCGCCGGCGCGCCTGCACCTGGGCTTCCTCGATCCCGGCGCCTCGCTGGGTCGTCGTTTCGGCAGCCTGGGCGTCGCGCTCGAGAACCTCGCCAGCGTGGTTTCGGCGCTGCCCCACGCCGGGGTCGAAGTCGCCTGCGCCTGCGAGCCGCGTGCGCGCGACATGGTCGATACCCTGCTGCGGCACTACGATTTGCCGCACGCGGTGCGGGTCAGCGTCGAGCAGGCCATTCCGCCGCATGCCGGACTCGGATCCGGCACCCAGCTCGCGCTGGCCGTAGGTCGCGCGGTGTGCGGCGTGTTCGGGCGGCAGCCGCCGGCTGCCGAGCTCGGCCGGGTGCTCGGGCGCGGCAAGCGCTCGGGGGTGGGCCTGGCGCTGTTCGAGCAGGGTGGCCTGGTGGTCGATGCCGGCCATGGCAGTGCCGTCGGCGTGCCACCGGTGGTCAGCCGGGCGCCGGTGCCGGAGGCCTGGCGCGTGGTGCTGATCTTCGATCCGGCACACCGCGGGCTGAGCGGCAGTGCGGAGCGCGCCGCGTTTGCGCGCCTGGCGCCGCTGGCCCAGGGGCGCGCCGCGCACCTGTGCCACCTGACCCTGATGCGCCTGGTTCCCGCCCTGCACGAGCATGATTTCGACGCCTTCGCGACCGCGGTCGGCGAGATCCAGGCCGTGATCGGCGACTATTTCGCTGCCGTGCAGCATGGCCGTTTTACCAGTGCCGCCGTGCGCGCCGCGGTCGAGACCTGCGCCGCGGTGCACGGCCTGCGTGGCATCGGGCAGAGCAGCTGGGGACCGACCGGGTTCGCGTTCGTGCCGGATGCCGCTGCGGCAAGCGCGGTGCTGAAAACCCTGCAGACCCGGGCAGACGGCGGCCTCGAGTTTCGTATCTGCACGTTGCGCAATGCCGGCGCCGAGATCGGTGCCGCGCCGCCCGTGGCGGCCCGGCGCCGCGCCGGCGGCTGAGTTCCCATCCCGAATCCCCAGAGCATGCCCCGATGAACCACCCGTACCTGCTGCACGTGTTCAGCCCGACCAAGTACGTCAGCCCTTTCGACATCAACATGGCCTACGAGGCGCGTTTCGACGACGTCATCCCGTATTGCAACGTCAACCTCGACGAGATTCACGGCCTGACCCAGGACACCATCTTCTCGCGCAGCCCGGAGGGCGTGCGGCGCACCGGGATCTTCATCGGCGGGCGCGAATTCGGACTCGCTCTGGAGATGCTGAACGCGGCCCGCGCCGCCATGGTGCCGCCGTTCGAGGTCTCGGTGATGGCCGATCCGAGTGGGGCGATCACGACGGCGGCGGCGATGGTCGCCCTGGTCGAGCACGCGGTCGGCAATGGCGGCCTGGACGGGCGCCGGGTGTGCGTGTTCGGCGGCACCGGTCCGGTCGGCATGTGCGTGGCCCTGCTCGCCGCGCGTGCCGGTGCGGACTGCGCCATCGTCTCGCACCAGGGGCGCGGTGCCGCGCAGCTGGTCGCGGATCGGCTGGCGCGCGAGCACGAGGTGGAGCTCGAGGGCATCGACGGCAGTTCGGAGGCGGCCATCGGCGCCTGGCTCGGCGGCATGAACGTCGTCTTCAGCGCGGCCAAGGCCGGCGTGCAGGTGCTCGGCAGGGCGCTCCTCGCCGACGCCGCTGCACTGGAGGTCGTGGCGGACGCCAACGCGGTGCCGCCGAGTGGCATCGAGGGTGTCGGAGCCAAGGACGACGGCGTTCCGCTGGAGACCGGCGGTGGTACCGCCAGGGCCTTCGGCGCGCTGGCCATCGGCGACGTCAAGTACCGCGTGCATACCGGTTTGCTGCAACAGATGTACGAATCCGAGCAGCCGGTCTACCTCGCGCACGAGGAAGCGCACGCGACGGCGCGGCGTATCGTCGCCGCGCGCGGCTGACGGCGTCTGCCGCCCGGTGGCCGACGGCGCCGCCAGGCCGCCGCTGCTGATCGTCGCGCGCTCGGCGCGCCTGCTGGCCGAGGCGGCCGCGCGCTCGTGGACGCCTTACACCGTCGACCTGTTCGCCGATGCCGACACGCGCGCGGTGGCCGCGCACTGCGAGCGGGTAGCGGCGACGCCGGACCTGGCGTTCCGTGCTGACGCGCTGGTGCGCGCGATCAGGACCCAGGTGGTACGGACCGGCCCCATGCCGCTGGTCTGCGGCAGCGGCCTGGAGCGCCTGGCCGGCGTGGCGCGGGACGCCGCGCACGGCTGCGCGGTGGCGATGCCTTCGCCGGCAGTGTTTGCGCGTCTGCGGGACATGCCGGCGGTGCTCGCGGCGCTCGCCACGCGCGGAGTCGCGGTGCCGGAGACATCGGCGCGGTCGCCATCGCGGACCGCGGGCTGGCTGCACAAACGCGGCGGCAGCAGCGGCGGCTTTCACGTCCGGCCGGCGCGCGGCGACGAGTGCGGCGGTTATTACCAGCGCGAGATTGGCGGCGGCGCCGGCTCCGGCCTGTTCTTCGCCACCACCGCGGGCTGCGCGCTGCTCGGCCTGCATCGCCACCTGCGCTGGTCGCACGACGCGCGCGCGCGCTTCGCCTACCAGGGTGCCAGGAGCTGGGACGATGCCCCGGCCGCGCTGGCCACGGCAGTGCAGGATTTCGGCGAGGCGGTGGCGCGCGAGCTCGGTCTGCGCGGTCTGTTCGGCCTCGACTTCGTATGCCGCGCGGACGGCGCTGCGCCCTTGCTGGTCGATATCAACCCGCGGCCGCCGGCGACGCTGGAGTTGTTCCCGGCGCCCGCCGACCTGCTCGACGCGCACGTGGCGGTTTGCCTGGGGCGGGAGCCGCTCTTGTATAGTAGGCGGCCGCCGGACCCCGTGCGCGGCCACGCGATCGTGTTCACGCGGGGGCGCTGGCGCGTGCCGGCGCGCTTCCGGTGGCCGTCCGTGGCCGCCGATCGCCCGCCGGCGGGGGAGGCGCTGGGCGCGGGCGCGCCCTTGTGCACCCTGCGCGTGACGGGCGCCGATGCGGCCGCGGTCGCGCGGGCGCTGGAGGCCGGTCGGCGTGCGCTGGCGCAGGCCATAGGCGACGAGCGGGTGCTGCCCGCTGCAACAATAATCAACGTGGGAGGAAGCCCGTATGTCGAATCTGAAGCTGGATGACGCCTGTAACGTCAACCAGGCGGTACAGCCGCTGGTCGCCGAGCTGCGCACGCGCGCGGCCGACTACCGGGTCGCGGTCAGCCGCATGGACAATGGCGTCGAGCTCATCGATGCCGGCATCGAGGTAGCGGGCGGACTCGCCGCGGGCCGCCTGGTCAGCCTCATCTGCATGGGCGGACTGGGCCGGGTCGAGTTCAGCGGCGCGTCACCGTTCCCGAACTGGCGCTGGCAGGTCGACGTCACCGCCAGCCACCCGGTCATCGCCTGCCTCGGCTCGCAGTACGCCGGCTGGAGCCTCAGCCACGGCGAAGGCAAGTCGGCCTTCTTCGCGCTGGGTTCCGGTCCGGCGCGTGCGATGGGGAGCAAGGAGCCGCTGTTCGATGAGCTCGGCTACCGCACGCCGGCCGGGCCGACCGCGATCGTGCTCGAGGTCGACCGCGTGCCGCCGATCGAGGTCGCGGAGAAGATCGTCGAGCGCTGCGGCATCGCCCCGCACGATCTCAGCATCATCCTGACGCCGACCAGCTCGCTCGCCGGCGGCGTGCAGATCGTCGCACGCGTACTCGAAGTTGCGCTGCACAAGGTGCACGAGCTCGAGTTCCCGCTCGAGCATTTCGTCGACGGTGCGGCCAGCGCGCCGCTGCCGCCGCCGTCACCGGACTTCATGACCGCGATGGGCCGCACCAACGACGCCATCCTGTTCGGTGGCCAGGTCCAGCTCTTCGTCGAAGGTGAGGACGAGGCCGCGGCGACGCTCGCCGAGCAGCTGCCGAGCTCCGCCTCGCGCGATTTCGGCAAGCCCTTCGCGCAGGTGTTC
Source organism: Gammaproteobacteria bacterium (assembly GCA_041984235.1). Classification (GTDB taxonomy): domain Bacteria; phylum Pseudomonadota; class Gammaproteobacteria; genus JBHIYN01. The sequence continues at coordinate 40,913 of JBHIYN010000014.1, read as the reverse complement.
AAGGACTACGGCTACGATTTCTACAAGGTCGACCCGATGCTGTTCTCACCGGCACTGGCGACTGTCACCAACCTCAGCAGCGGGCGTTCGTTCAGCGGTGGCGCGCTGCATCCCGAGTTGCTCGAGCAATCCTTCGCCGGCAAGTAGGCACGCATGACCGCACCGCGGGTCGCCATCTTCACCGACGAGCCGGGCTGGCACGGCCGCGCGCTGCGGCGCTGGCTCGCCGGGCGCGGCATCGACTCGGTCTTCCTGTCGCTGACCGAGTGCCGCGTGCGGCTGGAGGGCGACGGCCACGGCCTGGTGCTGCCCGGTTTCGACGATGCGCTGCCGTATGGTGTGTTCGTGCGCGGCGTGCCGGGCGGCTCGCTGGAGGAGATCGTGCTGCGGCTCGATTACCTGCACCTGCTGGGCGCCCTCGGCTGCCCGGTGTTCAACAGCGCGCGCGCCATCGAGTGCACCGTCGACAAGGCCATGACCAGCCTGCTGCTCAACCATCGCGGGCTGCCGACGCCGGCGACCTTCGTCAGCGAGGACGCGGCGGCGGTGCGCGCCTACGTCGACGAGCAGCTCGCCGCCGGCCACGTGCTGGTCAAGAAGCCGCTGTTCGGCTCGCAGGGCCGCGGCCTGGTCCGCATCCGCAGCGCGGCCGACCTGCCGCCCCTGCTGCCGGGCGAGGTCGCCTACCTGCAACGCTTCGTCAGCACCGGTGACGGCCCGTTCCGCGACTGCCGCGTGATGGTCGTCGGCGGCCGTGCGATCGCCGCCATGGAGCGCTACAGCCACCACTGGATCACGAATCGCGCGCAGGGTGCGGCGTGCCGCTCGATCCCCCTCAACGACGCGCTCGCACGACTGGCCGAGGAGGCGGTCGCGGCCGTTGCCGCGGACTATGCGGGGGTCGACCTGCTGCGCGATGCGGACGGCCGCTGGCTGGTCACCGAGGTCAACGGGATCCCGGCCTGGCAGGGCCTCGAACGTGCCACCGGCGTGGGCGTGACCGGCCTGCTCGGCGAGGCTTTCCTGCGCCACGTGGACGGCAATCTCGCCGCGCTGGCCTGAGGCGATGGGCGCGCCGGCGCCGCGCGCGCGCATCGAGTCGGCCCTGCTCAAGGCCTGCCGGCTCGACGTGGTCGCTTTCAAGCCGGGTAACGTCAGCCTGTGCTCGCCCGGACACGAGATGACCGCGCAGGATTTCCTGGCCAGCGCGCGGGTGGCGGTACCGGTCCTGTGCACACCGCATGCGCGGGTCGGCCGGCGTATCGAGGACGCGGTGCGGCGCACGCGCGCGGCCGTCGGCTGCAACACCAATCTTGGTATCGTGCTCTTGCTGGCGCCGCTGGCGGCGGCCGCGGAGCAGGCCGCGGGCGGCGCGCTGCGCGAAAGGCTGGCGGCGGTGCTGTGCGCGCTGGACGTCGACGACGCCAGGGCCTGTTACCGCGGCATTCGCTGCGCTGCACCGGCCGGGCTGGGAGCCGTCGAGGACGCTGACGTCGCGGCCGAGCCGGCGCTCGATTTGCGCCGTGCCATGGCGCTCGCCGCGGACTACGACAGTGTCGCGCGCCAGTACGTGGACGACTACGCCCTGGTGTTCGAACGCGGCGTGCCGCTGCTCGCCGCGTACCGCGCGCGCTGGCGCTCGCTGGCGTGGGCGATGACCGCGTGTTTCGTGGAGCTGCTGGCCAGCGAGCCTGATTCGCACGTCGCGCGCAAGCACGGCGAAGGCGCGGCCCGCGCGCTGATGGAGCGGGCTGGGGCGGTGGCAACTGCTGTTAAAGCGTGCGAGAATCCGCGAACGCTCGCGCCGAAACTGCGTGCTTTCGACGACGAGCTCAAAACGAGGGGCGTCAATCCGGGAACCACAGCCGATCTCTCCGTCGCGAGTGCGGCGGCGCTGTCGTTGCAGGAACGCATCCCATTCAAATGAGGCGCTGGCGCGCATCTGCGGTGGTAGAGGTGTGCGAAGTACGCTGACGAGGTGTTGGCGAAATGTCGATTTTCAAAGCACTCTTTGGAACACAAACTGAACAACCCGCAGGATCAGAAGGAGTACAGGGCATGGCAGTCGTAGATCGAGTATTGGTAGGTGAATCGCTGGTCGGTGACGGTAACGAGGTTGCCCACATCGATCTCATCATGGGCCCGCGCGGCAGCGCCGCGGAGGCCGCATTCTGCAATTGCGTGACGAACAACAAGGACGGCTTCTCGAGCCTGCTCGCCGTCGTTGCACCGAACCTGGCGTGCAAGCCGAGCACCGTCATGTTCAACAAGGTCACGATCAAGGGCTCCAAGCAGGCCGTACAGATGTTCGGCCCGGCCCAGCGCGGCGTCGCCATGGCGGTCGCCGACAGCGTCGAGGACGGCACCATTCCGGCGGCCGAAGCCGATGACATCTTCATCTGCGTCGGTGTGTTCATCCACTGGCTGGCCGAGGACAACGCCAAGATCCAGGACTACAACTACCAGGCCACCAAGGAGTCGATCCAGCGTGCCGTCGCGCGCGAGCCGAAGGCTTCCGACGTGGTTGCCAAGAAGGGCTCTGCAGAGCACCCGTTCCAGGCTCACAGCTGATTCGGGCGGCGGCCGGTAACGGCCGCCCCACACCTGCGCCCCGCATCGCGGGGCGTTTTTGTTGGTGCCCGCTGCGGGCGCCGGCTCAGGCGGCGGCGAGCGCTTCCAGCGCGGGTACCGGCGCCGGCTTGCCGAAGCGGAAGCCCTGAACCAGGTCCGCTCCCAGGCCGCGTACCAGGGCCCATTCCTCGTCCGTTTCCACGCCTTCGGCCAGGACCTGCCGGCCCTGCGCATGGCCGAAGCCGACCAGGGCCTCGCAGATGCGACGGTGCGCGGCCGAGTGCGGTGCGCTCGCGATCAGACCGCGGTCGATCTTGATCAGGTCGGGCTCCAGCTCGGCCAGCAGGTGCAGTCCGGAATGGCCGGCGCCGACGTCGTCCAGGGCGACCCCGAAACCCCACTCGCGGTACTGGTCGAGAATGCGGCGCAGCAGGCCGCTGTCGCTCACGACCTCGGACTCCACGACTTCGAAGATGACCCGCTCGGGCGCGATGCCTGCACTGGCCGCGGCGCGCCGCGTCGAGCGCAGGCACACTTTCGGTTCGTAGATCACGGTGGGCAGAAAGTTGATCAGGAAGCGACAGTGTCCGGGCACGTCCTGGCGGGCTGCATTGAGGATGTGGCGCTCCCGGCACAGACGGTCGAGTGAGAACAGCAGGTTGTCCTGCCGGGCCCATTCGAGCAGGCGCGCCGGCGCGATCAGCTCATCGCCGTCGCGTGCCCGCAACAGGCATTCGTAACCCCACAGGGCGACGTCGGCGACGGTGAAGATGGGCTGGTACCAGGTCTCGATGCGGCCCCGATCGATGATGTCGGCGACCGGAGAGTCCGTGCTGCCGGCAGCCAGCGTGGCGAACGACGGGGCGCGCAGCAGTGCCTTGAGGCTGTCGCCGACGCGCTTGCCGGGCTCCAGCCAGCTCGCGCGCAGGTCGTCGCAGTCGTCGCCGAGACAGGCCTTGAGGACGTCGCGAACGTCGGCCACGCCCTGCAGTCGCTGTCCCGGACCCAGTGGGATCTCGAAGGCATCGATCTCCCGATGCAGGGTCCAGCCGAAGGACGCCGCGGTGACCAGCAGGTCGGGGAACGTCGGGGTGTTGCTGTCGGCGAGCACCACCAGCGAGCGGCGGGTGCCGGCGCAGGCGCACGCATGGCGGCGCGCTGCCGTGCGGGTAGATTGCTGGGGGCTCATTCGCTGTCGAGAATCCGTGAGACCCGATCCGGGCTGCTGCGCTGTTTAGCGGCCCGGGTCACGGCGTTCTTTAAGGTGCCGGCGGGTTATCCATGGCCGTAACGCGCGGCTACGGCCGGGTCGATCCGGCCATCGTGCAGGGCGCTGCCAATCAGTACCGCGGCGATGCCCTGGCTCGCCAGTTCCTCGAGGTCGTCGGCATCGCGCACGCCGCCGGCGGCGTACAAGGCGCGATCCGGCGCCAGTGCGGCCAGTTGCGCGAGTCCGTCCCAGTCCGGTCCGTCGCCGCTGCCGACGCGATCGAGGTTCATGTGGATGATGCGCGCGGGCCACAGCCCGGCACGTTCGAACAGGTCGGCGCAGCCCAGCATCTCCCCGCCGCGACGGTCCAGCGACAGCAGCAGCCGCGCCTGCGGCACCGTTGCCGCCAGCGCACGATAGGCGTCGAGACTGCTCAGCACCTCGGTGGCGATCACGATGTCGACGTTGGGCACGTCGAGAAACGGCTCGATCGCGTCGGCGCTGCGAAAACCGGCATCGACCAGCATCCGTCGACCGCCAAACTGCCGTGCCAGGTCCCGGATGACGGCGCCGTTACCGGGCCGTCGCGCGATGGCGTCGAGATCGGCGAAGTACACCTGGCGCGGCGCGAAGGCGTCGATCAGACCGCGGGTCACCGCAGCCGGATCCGGCCCGGGGGCGTAGGGGGTGTGCAGTGCCTGGTAAGTGTCGCGATGGCCGCGCCTGGCATGCACGGCGATGCCGCTGCTGATATCGATGACCGGGACGAGGTCCATGCGCGAGAGATAACCGAACGGACAGTGAAGGCACGCATGGTAGCGCATGCCCCGATGCGGCAGCCGTCGACCCCGGCCGCGCTGTTGGACTAAAGTGCGCGCATGATCTCCGAGTGCCGATCGACCGCACGCCGCGGCGCGTGTCCCGCATGAGCGGCGGCTACCTCGGCTGGGACATCGGCGGCGCGCATCTCAAGGTCGCCCGTCTCGACGCTGCCGGCGCCATTCGCGACGTACGCCAGGTGGCGTGTCCGCTGTGGCGCGGCATCGACGAACTCTCGCGTGCCTGCGCCTTGCTCGGCTTCGCCCTCGACGAGCCCGGGCTGGTCCACGCGGTGACCATGACCGGTGAGCTGTGCGACGCCTTTGCCGACCGGGCCAGCGGCGTGCGCAGCATTCTCGAAGCGCTGCGACAGGTGGTCGGCGAAGCCGCGCGCATCCGCGTGTTCGGCGGTTACGAGGGTTGGTTCGATCCGGAGCACGCGGCTGCTGGCGGCGCGCTCGCGGTTGCTTCGTCGAACTGGCTGGCGCTGGCGGCCTATGCCGCGGAATCGATCAGCGACGGCGTGCTGGTGGACGTCGGCAGCACGACGACGGACGTCATTCCGATTGCCGCGGGCGAGGTGCGCGCCAGCGGCCGTGACGATGCCGAGCGCCTGGCGCTCAGTGAGCTGGTCTATACCGGCGTGGTGCGTACGCCGCTCTACGCCGTGTGCGACGCGCTGCCGTTCCGCGGCCGCCGCCAGCCGCTGTGCGCGGAGCTGTTCGCGACCACGGCCGACGTCTATCGCCTGACCGGTGACATCGATGCGCGACACGACCTCATGCCGGCCGCCGACGGCGGCTCCAAGGATTTGCCGGGCAGTGCGCGACGCCTGGCCCGCATGCTGGGTCGTGATTTCGCCGCCGACGAGCTCGAGGAGTGGCGCGCGGTCGCAGGCGTTGCGGCCGAGTGCCAGCGGCGGCGTATCGAGGACGCGATTGCGCTGGCCGCCGGGCGTCTTGGCGCAGCAGGCGCGGGTGCACCGCTGATCGCTGCCGGGGCCGGGGCCTTCCTGGTGGCCGCGATCGCGGCGCGCCGCGGCGTGCCCTGCGAGCGCTTCGAGACGCTGGCCGGCGCCGGGCCCGAGCTGGCCGAGGCGGTCGCCATCGCGGCGCCCGCGGTCGCCACTGCCAAGCTCGCCTGGATGACGGCATGAACGTGCCGCCGCTCGGTATCGTCGAGCTCGAATACTGGGCGGACACCGCGGCACGCCTGCACGGCCTTGCCGGGCGCGAGTGGTTCGCGCTGCTCGACAGCTGCCGTTTCAGCGGCGCCGACGGTCGTTTCGACATCGCCGTGTGGGACCCGGTGGCGACGCTCACCACCCGGGGCGACGTCACGGTCGTCCGCGACGCGGACGGCGCTACCGAGAGCAACGCCGATCCGTTCGCCGTGCTGCGCGACCGGCTCGGACACGAGCCCGCCCATCCCTGGCTGCCCTTTACCGGCGGTGCCGTGGGCGCCTTCAGCTACGACCTGGCGCGCCGCATCGAGCACCTGCCGGGGCGCGCGCGATGCGACATCGCGTTACCGGAAATGGCGGTCGGCATCTACGACCGGGCGCTGGTCGTCGATCACGCGCGGGCGCGGGCCTGGTTCGTGCATCGCGGGCTGGCGCCGGCCGAGGTGCGCGCCTGCGTGCAGCGCCTGGAAGTGCCGCGCACCCTGACCCCGGCGGCCTTCGGCTCGGATTTCGTGGTCAACGCCGCGGTGCGGCCGGAGATCGCCTTCGCCGATTACGCGCAGGCCTTCGCCCGCATCAAGGATTACATTCGTGCCGGCGACTGCTACCAGGTGAACTACGCGCAGCGTTTCTCGGCCGAGGCCAGCGGTGATCCCTGGGACGCCTACCAGCGCCTGCGCCTGCTGAACAGCGCACCGTACGCGGCCTTTCTGCGTCTTCCCGGCGGCGCCATTCTCAGCTCCTCCCCGGAGCGCTTCCTGCAGGTACGCGACGGCCGCATCGAAACCAAGCCGATCAAGGGTACGCGGCCCCGCGCACTGGACGCCGCACGCGACCGGGCACTGGCCGAAACGCTCGCGCACAGTGAGAAGGACCGTGCGGAGAACCTGATGATCGTCGACCTGCTGCGCAACGACATCGGCAAGAGCAGCCGCGTCGGCAGCGTCGAGGTGCCGACGCTGTTCGCGATCGAGAGCTTCGCCCGCGTGCATCACCTGGTGAGCACCGTGCGCGGCGTGCTGGCCGATGGCTTGCACGCGCTGGATGCCCTGCGCGGGTGCTTTCCCGGCGGCTCCATCACCGGCGCGCCCAAGCTGCGCGCGATGCAGATCATCGAGGAGCTGGAGCCGACCCGGCGCAGCATCTACTGCGGTGCGATTGGCTACGTTTCTCACGACGGCCAGATGGACAGCAACATTGCCATCCGCACCCTGCTGTTCGACGGCCGGCGCCTGTACTGCTGGGCCGGCGGCGGCATCGTCATCGATTCCGTGCTCGAAGACGAGTACCAGGAAAGTCTCGACAAGGCCGCGGCGATGCTCAACCTGTTCAGCGATGCCGAAGCCCAGCACGTGGGTCGTTAAGCTCGGCGGCGCCATGCTCGACGCCGCGGTGCTGCCGGCATGGCTGGCGGCCTGCGCCGAGACGCTGCCGGGACAGCGCTGCGTGGTGGTTGCCGGTGGCGGACGCCTGGTTGACGAGATCCGGCGTGCACAGGCGCTGTGGGACTTCGACGACCGCCTCGCGCACCGGCTGGCAATCGACGCCATGGCGATCAACGCGCGCATGCTGCGCGCGCTGGCGCCGCGGCTGGCCGCTTTCTCGCGGCCGAGCGCGGACGACCTGCCCGCGGGCCCGGCGTTATGGGTGCCGCAAGCGCCCTATGACTGGCTCGCCCTGCCCGAGAGCTGGGCTGCGACCTCGGACAGCATCGCGCTGCGACTGGCCGAGCACATCGGCGCCGATGCCGCCGTGCTGGTCAAGTCGGTCGAGCCGGCCGCGCTCACGCCGCGGTCAGCGGCCGCGCTTGCCGCTGACGGCATCATCGACGCGTGCCTGCCATCCCTGCTCGGCGGAGGGGTGGGGGTGCGGCTGATCGCGCGCGGTGCGCACGCAGCGTTCCGCGCCGGCCGTGCGGCGGGTACGTTACCGGGGACGGCGGTGGAGGGGTGACCGCGCGGTGCCGGTCCGTGGGCTGCGGGCGGGGGCGGCGATTGCCGCCACCACGCCCTTCAGGTTAAAAAAGACCGGTGGCGTTTGGGGCGCCACCGGTCAGTGCAGCGCAACATAGCTCCCATGCGAGGAGGTCTGGTCTAATGCCCAATTAGTCCCAGCTAAGTGCGCCGCCGGTCTGGTACTCGGTGACCCGAGTTTCAAAGAAGTTCTTCTCCTTCTTGAGGTCGATGACCTCGCTCATCCAGGGGAACGGGTTGCTCACGCCCGGATACTGTTCGGGCAGGCCAATCTGGGCGCAGCGCCGGTTGGCGATGAAGCCCAGGTAGTCCTCGAACATGTTGGCGTTGAGGCCGAGGATGCCACGCGGCATGGTGTCGTGCGCGTATGCGACCTCCAGTGCCACGGCTTCGCGCACCAGGGCCAGGATCTCGGCCTGGAAGTCCTCGGTCCACAGGTGCGGGTTCTCGACCTTGATCTGGTTGATGACGTCGATGCCGAAGTTCATGTGCATCGACTCGTCGCGCAGGATGTACTGGAACTGCTCCGCGACCCCGGTCATCTTGTTGCGCCGGCCCATCGACAGGATTTGCACGAAGCCGACGTAGAAGAAGATGCCTTCGAAGACTACGTAGAAGGCGATCAGATCCCGCAACAGGCGCTGGTCCGCCTCGGGCGTGCCGGTAACGAACTGCGGATCACCCAGGCTCTCGGTGAACTTGAGAGCCCACGAGGCCTTGTTGTGCACCGACGGCACCTCGCGGTACATGTTGAAGACCTCGGCCTCGTCGAGTCCCAGGCTCTCGATGCAGTACTGGTAGGCGTGCGTGTGCAGGGCTTCTTCGAAAGCCTGGCGCAGCAGGTACTGGCGACATTCCGGGTTGGTGATGTGACGGTACACCGCCAGCACCAGGTTGTTCGCCACCAGCGAGTCGGCGGTGGAGAAGAAGCCGAGGTTGCGCTTGATGATGGTGCGCTCGTCGTCGGTCAGCCCGTTGGGGTTCTTCCACAGGCTGATGTCCGCGTTCATGTTGATTTCCTGCGGCATCCAGTGGTTGGCGCAGCCGTCGAGGTACTTCTGCCAGGCCCACTTGTACTTGAACGGCACGAGCTGGTTGAGATCGGCGCGGCAGTTGATCATCTTCTTGTCGTCGACCGCCACCCGGCCGGCGCCGAACTCGAGCTCCTCGAGGCCGGTTACCCCGTGCTCGCCGTCGTCACCGGTGTCGGCGTCCGGCGCCGGCGGCGCCACCACCGGCGCGGGCGATTTCACGGGCGTCTCCATCACCGTGTGGCCGGCATGCGTCTCGACGCGTTCGACCGCGGCCAGGGCCTCGCTGGCGAGCATGGCGCGGGTACCGCTCTCGTTCGGCGTCTGCCGGAACTTGGCAATCGGATCGTCCCAATTCTGCATAGTGTTGAACCCCTCTGAAGTCCGTCTGGTCTGGTTGTCCCGTGTCCTGCTCTACTGGCAGGCTTCGCAGTCGGGATCGGTGATCGAGCACACTTTGGGTGCTTCGGGTTCCTCGCGTGAGGTGTTGTTCTGGACGGCATTCAGCTTGCCGTCCGCCAGCGTGCTTTTCTCCACGTGCGTGGCGCCCATGGTGCGCAGGTAGTAAGTGGTCTTGAGACCGCGCACCCAGGCCAGCTTGTAGAGATTGTCGAGCTTGCTGCCGTTGGGCTCGGACATGTAGAGATTGAGTGACTGCGCCTGGTCGAGCCACTTCTGCCGGCGTGCGCCTGCCTCGACCAGCCAGCGCGGGTCGATCTCGAACGCGGTCGCGTAGCGCTGCTTGAGATCCTCCGGGATGCGATCGATCTTCTGCACGCTGCCGTCGTAGTACTTGAGGTCGTTGACCATGACCTCGTCCCACAAGCGGCGCTGCTTGAGGTCGTCGACCAGGTACATGTTGACCACCGTGAAGTCGCCCGACAGGTTCGATTTGACGAACAGGTTCTGGTAAGTCGGCTCGATCGACTGGCTGACGCCGCAGATGTTGGAGATGGTCGCGGTGGGCGCAATCGCCATGCAGTTCGAGTTGCGCATGCCGACGCTGGTGACCCGGTTACGCAGCGTGTCCCAGTCCAGGGTCTGCCCGCGGTCGACGTCGAGATATCCGCCGCGTCCCTCGGCCAGCAGCTCGATCGAGTCGAGCGGCAGAATGCCCTTGCTCCACAGCGAGCCCTCGAAGCTCTGGTAGGTGCCGCGCTCGCTCGCGAGATCGGTCGAGGCCTTGATCGCGAAGTAGCTGACCGCTTCCATCGAACGATCGGCGAACTCGACCGCGGCGTCCGAGGCGTACGGCAGGTTCTGCGCGTAGAGCGCGTCCTGGAAGCCCATGATGCCGAGACCGACCGGGCGATGCCGCAGGTTGGATGCGCGCGCGGTCGGCACGCTGTAGTAGTTGTAGTCGATGACGTTGTCGAGCATGCGCATCGCGATGCTGACGGTGTGCTCGAGCTTGTCCATGTCGAGGCCGTCCGCGCCGACGTGCTGCGCAAGGTTGACCGAGCCCAGGTTGCAGACTGCGATCTCGTGACCCGGCGAGGTGTTCAGCGTGATCTCGGTGCACAGGTTGGAGCTGTGCACGACGCCGGCATGCTGCTGTGGCGAGCGCAGGTTGGCGGCGTCCTTGAAGGTGATCCAGGGGTGGCCGGTCTCGAACAGCATGCCGAGCATCTTGCGCCACAGGTCGACTGCGCGCAGGCGCTTGAAGTTGGCGATCTCGCCGCGATCGGCCTTGTCCTCGTACTCCTTGTAGCGGGCGGCGAAATCGGCGCCGACGAGGTCGTGCAGGTCGGGCACTTCGTCCGGCGAGAACAGCGTCCACTCGCCGTCTTCCACGACGCGCTCCATGAACAGGTCCGGGACCCAGTTGGCGGTGTTCATGTCGTGCGTGCGGCGGCGGTCGTCGCCGGTGTTCTTGCGCAGCTCGAGGAACTCCTCGATGTCGACGTGCCACGACTCCAGGTAGGCGCACATCGCACCCTTGCGCTTGCCGCCCTGGTTGACCGCGACCGCGGTGTCGTTGGCGACCTTGAGGAAGGGCACCACGCCCTGTGACTTGCCGTTGGTGCCCTTGATGTGCGCACCCATGCCGCGCACCGGCGTCCAGTCGTTGCCGAGACCGCCGGCGTACTTCGACAGCAGCGCGTCGTCACGGATGGCGCTGAAGATGCCGTCGAGGTTGTCCGGCACCGAAGTCAGGTAGCACGACGAGAGCTGCGGGCGCAGGGTGCCCGAGTTGAACAGCGTCGGCGTCGAACTCATGAAGTCGAACGAGGAGAGCAGGTCGTAGAACTTGATCGTCCACGTCTCCGGGTCGATCTCGTTGATCGCCAGTCCCATCGCGACGCGCATGAAGAACACCTGCGGCAGCTCGAAGCGCGTACCGTTGCTCTGCAGGAAGTAGCGGTCGTAGAGCGTTTGCAGGCCGAGGTAGTTGAAGTTGAAATCGCGTTCCGGCCGGATTGCCTGGCCGAGACGTTGCAGGTCGTAGTTGCCGAGGCGCGGGTCCATCAGCTCCAAATCGATCGCGCGCTTCACGTACGCCTCGAAGTACAGCGGGTAGCGCTCGCTCATCTGCGCCTGGGTCGCCTCTTCGCGGCGGTTGGCGACGAACGACAGGGCTTCCTGGCGCAGCGTGTCGAGTAGCAGGCGGGCGGCGACGTAGGTGTAGTTCGGTTCACGCTCGATGAACATGCGCGCGCTCATGGTGGCGGCGCGCGCGACGTCGGTTTCGGCGACACCGTCGAACAGCGAACGCAGCGTTTCGCCGAGCACGGCATTGGCGTCGGCGCCGTCGATGTCGCTGCAGGCCTCCTCGATCACCTTGCGCAGGCGCGCCTCGTCCAGCGCGGCCTTGCTGCCGTCGGCGAGGGTGACCTCGAGCGAGCTGCGCGCCGCGGCCGGCGCCGCACTGGCGGCCGTGGCCTGGCGTTCGCGTGCGCGCTCCTCGCGATAGAGGACATAGGAGCGCGCGACCTTGTGCGCGCCGGCGCGCATCAGCGCGAGCTCGACGTGATCCTGGATGTCCTCGATGTGGACTGCGCCGCCGGCCGGCATGCTGCGCGTGACCCCCGACACGACCTGTTCGGTGAGGTCGTCGACGAGCTTGTGAATGCGGGTCGAGGCAGCGGCGTTGCTGCCCTCCACGGCGATGAAAGCCTTGGTCAGGGCGACCTTGATCTTGCTGCCGTCGAACGCGGTGACCTTGCCGTTGCGGCGGATGACGCGGTAGCCGCCCGGGGCGGTCGCGGCGATTTCAGCGCTGGGTTCGGTGTGCTCGGCGGCGTCACGCGAAGTGTGGGCGACAGCGCTCTCGTCGCGGGCGGCAGCACGATCCAGTTCCATATCCCCTCCTGTCTCTACGTGGGTGCGTCCTGTCCGCCCTGACGGCGCGAACGCATTTGTTATGTTTTCGGCGTAAATCACTGTATATCACCACAATAACATGTGGTCAAGAAAAAACCGACCACTAGATGATGTGTACAGAACTGTGGGTGTCCGGGCTGTGAAATACCCCTCAACCTGGGCACAGCCTGTGGACAAATGTGATGCTTTCCGAGACCGATCAGGGGCTTGAGGGAGCGTGCCTCGCAGACCTCGTGATAGGCTGCCGCGCACCCTCACGACCCTGCCCGATGCGCCTCGTTCAGCTTACCGACACCCACATCTATGCCGACGCCGGCGCGCGCTTCGACGGCGTCGATACCCGCGCCAGCCTGGACGCCGTGCTGGGCGCCGCACAGGCGGTGCCGGGCTGCGACCTGATGCTGCTCACCGGCGACCTCAGCATGGACGGCAGCGACGCCTCCTATGCCTGGCTCGAAGCGCGCCTGCGTGACGTCGCCACGCCGGTTGTCGCGATCCCGGGCAACCACGACGAGCCCGGCGCGTGGCCGGCCGCGCGCGGCGGCTTCGGCGCCGTGCCGGCGACGCTGGAGGCCGGCCGCTGGCGCCTGCACCTGCTCGATACGCGGATACCGCAGCAGCCGCACGGCCGCCTCGGCGAGGCCGTACTGGCGTGGCTGGAGTCGGCACTGGCGGCCGCACCGGACACGCACCACGTGCTGTTCATGCACCATCCGCCGCTCGCCACGGGGGCCGGCTGGATCGATGCCATGGGGCTGCTGGATGCCGACGCCCTGTGGGCACTGCTGGCGCGCAGCGCGCCGGTTGCCGCCATCGTCTGCGGACACGTGCACCAGAACCTCGATACCTGGCACCGCGGTACCCGCGTCCTGACCACGCCATCGACCTGCGTGCAGTTCGCGCCCAACAGCGCGTGCTACGCGGTCGATGCGCGCGCGCCGGGATTTCGCGTCATCGATCTCGGCGCCGACGGTAGCGTCACCACCGCGGTGCAGCGGGTCAGGGGCTGGCGTCCGTAAGACGCCCGCGGTCAGTCGAGCGCACCGCGCAGGTAGACCGGCAGCGCCTGCGCGCTGTCGCACACGGCACCGGCGGCGACGGCGGCGCGCGCCAGCCGCGCGACGTCGCGCGCATGCGGGAACTCCACGCTCGCCTGCGGCGCCGGCACCTGTCCCTGCAGCAGGTGGTCACCGTAGACCCGCCAGCCGTTGCCGGCATAGCGCCAGGCATCGCCCGGCAGGGTCACTTCCGCAGGCGCCATCACGCAGTCGCCGACTTCGGCGCGGCCGAGTGGGGTGTCGGCGGTGAAGGCGTAGGTCGCGAAATAGATCTCGCTGCGGCGTGCGTCCAGCGCCACGGCCACGCGCGCAGGCTGTGCCTCACCGGCCGCTCCCGCGGCCAGTGCGTGCAGCGTGGAGACGGTCGCGACCGGCAGCTCGTGCGCCAGCGCCAGGCCCTGGGCGAGCGCGGCGGCGATGCGCACGCCGGTGAACGAGCCCGGCCCGTGGCCGAAGGCGACGGCGTCGATCGCCGAGCGCGCGAGGCCGGCTTCGCCGAGCACCTCGTCGACCATGTCGAGCAGCAGGGCCGTATGCCGGCGCGGTGCGACGCGATGGCGATGAACCACGCCGTCGGCGGTGTCCAGGGCCACCGAGCAGGCCTCGGTCGCGGCTTCCAGCGCCAGCAGGTTCATGTCTTCGTGTCCCGAAGCGCGCGCTGCGCTCCGCTATAATCGCGCCCCATGTTTTCGCCCGTCGAATTGTTTGTCGGCATTCGCTACATCCACGCGCGTCGCGGCAACCACTTCATCGCTTTCATTTCCATGACCGCGATCGTTGCCACCGCACTCGGCGTCGCGGTGCTGCTGACCATATTGTCGATCATGAACGGCTTCGAGGGTGAATTGCGCGGCCGCATCCTCGGCATGGCGGCGCACCTGGAAGTCGACACGCGCGGGCTGGCAGCGGACGCCTGGCAGCGCCGCCTGCAGCAGGTGGCCGCGCACCCGGCGGTGACGGCGGCCGCGCCTTACGTCAGCCGCGACGTGCTCGTTGCGCAGCGCGGGCAGGTGTGGGCGGCCGAGGTGCGCGGTGTCGACATCGTCGACGAGCGCCGCGTGACGAGCCTCGACGGGCACCTCGTGGCGGGCGCGGCGGACGCGCTCGTCGCCGGCGAATTCCGTGCGCTCATCGGCAGCGAGATCGCCGCGCGTTTCGGCCTGGAGCCCGGCGATCCCCTGACGCTGCTTTCGCCGCACCCGGTGGTCACGCCGGCCGGCCTGGTACCGCGCATGAAACGTTTCACCGTCGCCGGCATCTTCGAGTTCGGCCTGCAGGAGCACGACGGCGCGCTGGTGCTGGTCGACCGGCGCGATGCCGCGCGCCTGTTCCGGCTCGGCAGTTCCGTCGACGGGCTGCGCGTGCGGCTGGACGATGCCGGCGTCGCGCCGGCGGTGAAAAGCGAGCTGGCCGCGGCCGGGATCGCCGGCGTACGCGACTGGACCGACACCCACCGCAACCTGTTCCGCGCACTGCGCACGGAGAAGCTCGTGATGTTCGCGATCCTGGCGCTGGCGATTGCCATCGCGGCGTTCAACGTGGTCTCGATCCTGGTCGTGGCGGTCACCGAGAAGCGTGGTGACCTGGCCATGCTCGCGGCGCTCGGCATGCCGCGCGCGGGCATTCTCAGGGTGTTCCTGTGCCAGGGTGGCATCACCGGCGTGATCGGAGTCAGCGCCGGCCTCGCGCTCGGTTACCTGCTGGCCGCCAACGTCGACGCCATCGTCTCGTTCGTCGAGCACGTGGCCGGCTTCCGCATCCTCTCGCCCGAGGTCTACTACATCAGCCGCGTACCGTCCGATCCGCGCTGGCCGGACTTCCTCGCCGCGGCGGTCTTCGCCGGCCTGCTGGCACTGGCCGCGCCGCTGTACCCGGCGTGGCTGGCGGCGCGTACCGACGTCAGCGCGGGACTGCGGCATGAGTGACGCCGTGATTGCCTGCCACGGCCTGACCCGCCGCTTCGACGACGGCGCGACGGCGATCGAGGTGTTGTCGGGCGTGGATCTCGAAGTCGCAGCCGGCGAGACCGTCGCCATCACCGGCGCGTCCGGATCGGGCAAGAGCACGCTGCTGCACGTGCTCGGCGGCCTCGATCGACCAAGCAGCGGTACGGTCACGCTGTGTGGACAGGCGCTGGCCGGGATCGGCGATCGCGAGCGCGCGCGCCTGCGTAACCGCATGCTCGGCTTCGTCTACCAGTTTCATCACCTGCTGCCCGAATTCTCCGCGCTGGAGAACGTCGCCATGCCGCTGCTGATCGGCGGCCGGCCGGCGCGGGAGGCGGCGGCGGCGGCCGCCGCCATGCTCGAGCGTGTCGACCTGGGTGCGCGCAGCGGGCACCGACCGGCGGAGCTGTCAGGCGGCGAGCGCCAGCGCGTCGCGATCGCACGCGCTCTGGTCACCGAGCCGCGCTGCCTGCTTGCCGACGAGCCGACCGGCAACCTCGACCAGCGCAACGCCGCGCAGGCCTGCGAGCTGTTGCTGGAGCTGGCAGCCGCGCGCGGCGCGGCGGTCATCGTGGTCACGCACGATCAGCAGATTGCCGCGCGTCTGCAACGCCGGCACCGCCTCGTTGACGGTCGCCTGGAAGACGCGTCCGGGTGAGACGCTCGCGGCGCAGCTCGCGGCGCCGGTAGAGCACGTAACCACGCCACGCCCAGCGCACGGCGAGATTGCCAATCGCGGCGGCGCTCAGACCACACACGAAACATCCGACCAGCAGCGGCTGCCAGATCTCGCCGAACACGCCGAGCAGGCTGTCGAAGCTGGTGCCGAACTCACGCGGATCGATGCTCAGGCCGTGGCCGGTGATCCACGAGCCGACCTTGAACGCGAAGATGAACATCGGCGCCATGGTTACCGGGTTGGTCAGCCATACTGCCGCCAGCGTCACCGGCAGGTTGACCCGGAACAGCAGCGACAGTGGCGCCGCGATCAGCATCTGGATCGGGATCGGGATGAAGGCGAGGAAGAAACCGAGGCCGACGCCACCGGCCACCGAGCGCCTGCCGAGGTGCCAGATCTCCGCATCGTGCAGGCGTTTGCCGAGCCAGCCGGTCGCGCGCGAACGCGCGATGCTGTCGCGGTCACCGAGGTAACGCTTGAGCAGGTGGCGCGGGCTCATGGGCGCTGGCGCGAGGCCGGGCCGGCCATTACGGGCATGCTGGTGAGACTCCGGGGCGGCTCAGCCGCGAACGACAACCGGGTGCGCGCCGTGCGGCGTCGGCATTCGGGTTAGACTGCTGCCTGCCCGCGGCGACCCTGCGTTGCCGTGGTGTCGCGCCCGGAGCGGGAAACAGTCGTCATGGAAGACGTGTGCGTGCAACGGCCCTATTCTACCTCGCCGGCATTGTCGTCGCGCTAGCGGCGCCGCTGCCGATCGGCGCGGCCGTGCTGGCGTGGGCGCTGCCGGCGACGCTGGCGGCCTGCCTGCTGCCGCGGTTGCGCCTGCCGGCTTTGTTCGTCGCCGGACTGCTGTGCGGCGGCAGCCATGTCGCCGCCTGGCTGGCCGCCCACGGCGCGCTCGCCGGCCGCGGCGAGGTGGTGCGCCTGGCCGGCCGCGTGGCCGACTTCGGCACGGCCGGTGCGCGTGGCTGGTCCTTCGAGCTGTCGCCGGCGGCGCTGCCGCGCAGCCCTGCCGCTGCCGGATTCCGTCCGCGCGTGCGCCTCGCGGGCTGGCGCGCGGCCGCGCCGCCGGCACCCGGTGCGTGGTGCGTTCTCCATGCACGACTGCGCCGTGTGCACGCGCCGGCCAACCGCGCTCTGGCCGATCGCGAGCGTGCGCTGGTGGCACGCCACGTCGTGGCCCTGGGCAGCGTCATCGAACATCCCGCCAACCTGTGTGAACCGCTGGCACCCCGCCATGCCTGGTCCAGCATGCGCACCCGGCTGGGTGAGGCGATCGCCGCCGGTGTCGTTGATTCACGTGGTGCGGCCGTGATCCGCGCACTGGCGATCGGCGATCGCAGTGCGCTGGATGATCACCAGTGGCAGCGGGCACGCGACACCGGCACGGCTCACCTGCTGGCGATCTCCGGCCTGCACGTCTCGCTGGCGGCGGGCTGGGCGTTCCTGCTCGTGCGCTGGTCCTGTGCGCCGCTGGCGCTGGCCGCCGGCTGCCGCCCGCTGCAGCGCGCGGCATGGGCCGGCGCGCTGGGCGCCGCGGTCGCCTATGCGTTGCTCGCCGGTTTCGGCATTCCTGCCCGCCGCGCTGCGTGCATGGTCGCGTTCGCGGCGCTGGCGGCCCTGGGCGGACGCCGCGCGCTGAGTCTCGACAACCTGGCGCTCGCGCTGGTCGTGCTGGCGACCCTGGACCCGCTCAGCCTGCTGTCCGCCGGCTGCTGGCTGTCGTTTGCCGCGGCCGGCGTGCTGGTGGCGGTGTCCGCGCGGCCGGCAGCGGCGCAGGGACGACTGCGCGGCGCCTGGCGCACGCACCTGGTGCTGGCGGCGGGCCTCGCGCCGCTGACCGCGTTCGCCTTCGGCAGCGTCGCGCCGGCGGCGCCGCTGGCCAACCTGGTGGCCGTGCCGTGGTGCAGCCTGCTGGTGGTGCCGGCGAGCCTGCTCGGCGTGCTGGTCGCGGCCTACGATCCGGGCCTCGCCGCGCTGCCCTGGGACATGGCCTCCCGCCTGTGGCTGCTGCTCGCGGCCGCACTCGACGCGCTGGCCAAGGTGGCGCCGGGGTTCATGCCCGGAAAATTCGGCGACGGCGCCGCCGTGGTGCTGCTCAGCGCGGCGCTCGGCTGTGTCGCGGCGCCGCGCGCCCTGGGTCTGCGCTGCCTCGCGCTGCTGCTCGCGCTGGCGGCCGGGCTGCCGCGCGAACGCGCACTGGAGGCGGGTGAAATGCGTGTCGAGATGCTCGACGTCGGCCAGGGCCTGGCGGTCGTCGTGCGTACCCGCCGGCACACCCTGCTGTACGACACCGGGCCGGCCTGGTGGGGCGTGCCCGGTGACGCCGGCGCCGCCATCGTGGTGCCGGCGCTGGCGCGTGCCGGGGTCACCCGGCTCGACGCGATCGTGGTCAGTCACGTCGACAGCGATCACGCGGGCGGCCTGCAGGCCGTGCGCGCCGCGTTTCCGGACACCCCGGTATACGCACCCGCCGCCAGCGCCGAGGCCTTGTCGGCATTGCCGTGCGCCGGGACGCGACCGTGGCGCTGGGACGGGGTCGCACTGCGCTGGCTGTCGTCCGCGCGCACCGCGCCCACCTCGCGTAACGACGGCTCATGCGTGCTGTCAGTGGCGTCGCGGTATGGCCGGGTGCTGTTGCCCGGTGACATCGAGCGCGACAGCGAGCGCGCCCTGCTGGCCGACCGGCCCGGCGCCCTGCGCGCCGAGGTCGTGATCGTTCCGCATCACGGCAGTCGCACCTCGTCCACCACGGACTTCGTGGCGGCCGTGGCGCCGCGCGTCGCGCTGGTCGCGGCGGGACATCGCAACCGCTACGGGCAGCCGCATGCCGAGGTGCTGGCGCGCTACCGCGCACAGGGCGCGCAGGTTTGCGTGACGGCCGTCAGCGGCGCGATCGACGTCGCGCTCGGCCGCGACGGTCTGCGCGTCGACAGCGAGCGTGCCCGTCGGCATGGCTTCTGGTCACGCGTCGGCGACGGCGCGGGCGCGTGCCGCGCTACTTTCGGGGGGTGACGCGGTTTGGTAATGTCTGCGCCTGCTGCCGGCAACCCAGTGCAGCGGAGGACTCAATACCCGTGTTGGAATTCGTCAGGGCCGGGGGCTGGATGATGCTGCCCATTCTGGCCTGTTCGATCGTGGCCACGGCCATCGTGCTGGAACGCTTCTGGTCGCTGCAGCGACGCCGTATCACGCCCGGCAACCTGGTCGCCCAGGTGTGGCAGTGGGCGCACGCCGGGGTGCTCGACGACAAGCGCATCCAGGCGCTGCGCGAAGGGTCGCCGCTGGGCCGCGTGCTCGCCGCCGGCCTGGTCAACCGCGAGCATGACCGCATGGTCATGAAGGACAGCATCGAAGAGGTCGGGCGGCATGTCATCTACGAGCTCAGCCGCTACCTCAACACCCTGGGTACGATTGCCTCGATTTCGCCCCTGCTCGGGCTGCTCGGCACCGTCATCGGCATGATCAAGGTGTTCGCCGCGATTACCGCGCAGGGCGTGGGCGATGCCTCGGTGCTCGCCGGCGGCATTTCCGAGGCCCTGATCACCACCGCCGCCGGGCTCTCGGTCGCGATCCCGACGCTCATGTTCTACCGTTACTTTCTCGGCCGCGTGGAAGGCTATGTCGTCGCCATGGAGCAGGAAGCGCTCAAGCTGGTCGAGGTGCTGCACGGCGAGCGTGAGCGCGACGCGCAGTCCGACGACGCGTCTGACGATGCGCCCGATGACGGGTCCTGAGCCGGGCGGTCACCGCACATGAACTTCCGCCCGCCGCGCCAGCGTGAAGTCGAGCTCAACCTGACGCCGCTGATCGACGTCGTGTTCCTGCTGCTGATCTTCTTCATGGTCTCGACCACCTTCGTCAAGGAGTCGGAGATCGACCTGACCCTGCCGGAGGCCAGTGCCGATCTGCGCGAGGAGCCGATCGACAAGATCGAGGTCGCCGTCGATCGCGACGGCACCGTCTTCGTCGACGGTCAGGCCCTGGTCAGCAGCCGGGTCGAGACCATCCGACAGGCGCTCAACCGCGCCCTGTCCGGGGCGCAAGGGGAGGCCGGCGACCCGGTCGTCATCATCAGTGCCGACGCCGAGGCCAGCCACCAGGCGGTGGTCGACGTCATGGACGCCGCGCGCCAGGCCGGCCTGTTGCGCGTGACCTTTCCCACCCGCACACGCGAGGAGGAATGACCCGCGCATGCGAGGCGAGGCCCGCAACCGCCGCTGGCATGCACTGACAGAGGACGTGTGGTACGGCAGGCACCCGCTGCGCGTGGTGCTGCTGCCGCTGAGCTGGCTGTTTCGGGCGGTCGCCTGGCTGCGCCGGGCGATCTACACCTCGCGCCTGCTCAACGTCTACCGCGCCCCCATCCCGGTCATCGTGGTCGGCAACATCTCGGTGGGGGGGAACGGCAAGACGCCGCTCGTGATCTGGCTGGCCGAGACGCTGCGCGGTTACGGCTTCAAGCCCGGCATCATCGCGCGTGGCTACCGCGGGCGGGCGCGTTCCTGGCCGCAGCAGGTGCGCGCCGACAGCGATCCGGTGGCGGTCGGCGACGAAGCCATCGTGCTCGCCCGGCGCACGCGCCTGCCGGTGGCGGTGGGACCGCGGCGCGCCGACGACGTCGTCGCGCTGCTGCGCCACTCCGACGCCAACATCATCATCAGTGACGACGGCCTGCAGCATTACGCGCTGGCGCGTGACATCGAGATCGCGGTGCTCGACGGCGTGCGTCGTACCGGCAACGGCACCTGCCTGCCGGCCGGCCCCCTGCGCGAACCACCGTCGCGTCTCGACGAGGTCGATCTCGTGGTGACCAACGGACTCGCCTCGCGCGGTGAGTTCCCGATGCGCTACCGGCCCGGTCCGCTGCGCCGGGTGGGCGACGCCCGCGTCGCGGTGCCGCTCGAGGAGTTCGCACCGAAGGTGGTGCACGCGGTTGCCGCGATCGGCAATCCCGAGGGCTTTCTCGCGTTGCTCAAGCGGCACGGCTTCCGCTGCACCGCCCATCGCTTTCCCGACCATCACCGTTACCAGGCGCAGGACTTCGATTTCGGCGACGATGCGCCGATCGTGATGACCGAGAAAGACGCGGTAAAGTGCGAGCATTTCTGCGATGATCGTTTCTGGTACCTGCCGATCGAGGCCGAGTTGCCGGACGTGTTCGAGCGTCGCCTGAAAACCCTGCTGAAGAAGATTTTCGATGGACAACAAGCTGCTTGACCTGCTGGTGTGCCCGGTCACCAAGGGGCCACTTATCTACGACAAGGACAAGGGCGAGCTGATCTCGAAGTCGGCCCGCCTTGCCTATCCGATCCGTGACGGCATTCCGATCATGCTCGAGGAAGAAGCGCGCGAGCTCGGCGAAGACGAAGTGGAGCAACTGAAGAACCACGGACGTAAATGACACCCGTTCGCCATCGGCCCGGCCGGGCGCCGGCGCAGCGGCGTTGAATTTTCATGTCTACATTCCGGCGCGCTACGGCGCGACGCGGCTGCCGGGCAAGCCGCTGCTCGAGCTCGACGGCCGTCCGCTCATCGCGCACGTTTACGACCGCGCCTGCGAGAGCGGCGCGCAGCGTGTCGTCATCGCGACCGACGACGAGCGCATCGCGGACGCCGCGCGCGCCTGTGGCGCGGAGGTCTGCCTGACCGACGCGGCGCTGCCGTCCGGCACCGATCGCATCGCGGCCGCGGCGCGGGCGCTGGGCGAGGCGGCGGACACGCCAATTGTCAATCTGCAGGGTGACGAGCCGCGCATGCCGGCCGCGGTGATCCGCCAGGTCGCCGAAGTGCTGGCAGCGGGCGGATGCGACATGGCCACGGTGTGCGAGCCGCTCGCCGTCGCACAGATCGCCGATCCCAACGTGGTCAAGGTGGTACGCGACGCGGACGACCGCGCGCTGTACTTCTCGCGCGCGGCGGTACCGTGGGACCGCGCCGCGTTCGCGAGCGGCGCGCCGGCGTCACGACCGCAGTGCTATCGCCGTCACGTCGGCATCTATGGCTATCGCGTGGACTACCTGGAACACTTCGTCCGCCTGGCGCCCGCGGCGCTGGAGCAGATCGAGGCGCTGGAGCAGCTCCGCGCGCTCGTCGACGGGGCGGTCATCCGGGTGCCGGACGCGGTTGCCGAATGCGGGATCGGTGTCGACACGCCGGCCGACCTGGAACGCCTGCGAGGCCGCTGAGCGCGATGCCGACACTGCTGTTCGTGTGCACGGGCAACCTGTGTCGTTCACCGATCGCCGAAGGGCTGATGCGCCTGTCGAGCGCCGCATCACGCTGGCACGTCGACTCGGCGGGCACGCATGCGCGCGCGGGGCTCGCACCGGCGCCGCTCGCCATCGAGGCGGCGGCGGCCCGCGGCGCCGACATCGCCGCGCTGCGCTCGCGTCCGGTCACGAGCGGTGACTTCGCGGAATTCGACGTCATGGTCGCGCTGGACCGCGGCCATTACGACTACCTGCGCGCGATCGCACCGTGCGGCTCCGCGGTGGCGATCGTCATGCTGGCAGACGCCGGCGGGCAGCCGCTCGACGTGCCCGATCCCTACGGCAGCCGCCGGCGCGCCTACACCCGCGCCGCCGATCTGATCGCGCTCGGGCTGGAGACCCTGCCGCGGCGGCTCGCCGAACTCAGCGCGCGCGGTAAGTGATGCGGCCCTTGGACAGGTCGTAGGGTGTCAGTTCGACGGTGACGGTGTCACCGGTGAGGATGCGGATGTAGTTCTTGCGCATCTTGCCGGAGATGTGGGCCGTGACGACATGGCCGTTCTCCAGCTCGACGCGGAACATGGTGTTGGGCAGGGTCTCGATGACCTTGCCCTGCATTTCAATATGGTCTTCTTTGGCCATGACCCGTGGTGAACACTGTGCGAAGGGGGCGCTGCGCCGGGGGACCCCGGACCGCGCGAGCGCGCAATTGTGCCTCAATCCTCCGACAGCGGCAAAGATCGCGCTTCCCGGCCGGCATCGGGGCTGCGCTGCCAGCGCCCGCCGCGGAAATACTCCAGTGGACCGAACTCGTCCTTGTAGGCCATCTTGCGGCAGCCGGCGATCCAGTAGCCGAGGTAGACCCAGGGCAGCCCGGCCTCGCGTGCCAGGCGCACCTGCTCGAGCACTGCCAGGCGGCCCAGGCTGCGCTCGGGGTAGTCCGGCGAGAAGAACGTGTAGACCGAGGACAGGCCGTCACCGAGCTCGTCGACCACCGCCACCGCCAGCAGCTCGCCGTCACGGCGGAACTCGTAGAAGGCGCTGTCACACCAGCTCGCGGTGAGGAAGCTCATGTAGGCGCCGGGACTGGTGGCTTCCATCTGCGAGTCGGGATGCCGGGCGCGCAGGTAGCGCTCGTAGAGCTCGAAGTGCTCGACCTCGAAGCGCGCCGGCCGCCGTTCCATGGTGAGGTCGGCATTGTGCGCCAGGGTGCGGCGATGACGGCGCCGCGGCCGGAACTCGTCGACCGCGATGCGCACCGCGATGCAGGCGTTGCAGGTGCCGCAATGCGGCCGGTAGACGTGCGTGCCGCTGCGCCGGAAGCCGCGCGCCGACAGCCAGGTATAGGCTTCGGTCGTGAGACGAATACGTGGATCGGCGAACATGGTCACCGCGTTGCGGTCGGGCAGGTAACCGCATTCGTGCGGCGGCGAGGTGAAGAAGCCGAGCCGCGGGCCGGCGGGAGGCTCGGTCACGGAGGCACCGCCGCCGCCGGCCAGGGCGTCGCCGCGGGCGTACCTGCGACGAGCCTGGCGAGCAGGTGCTCGAACGCGGCGCGCGGGATGGTGTGCGCGCCGAGACTGGCGAGATGGGGGTTGTGGATCTGGCAGTCGAACAGGCCGTAGCCGCACTCGAACAGGCGCGAGGCGAGGGTGACCAGCGCGATCTTGGACGCATCGCGTTGCCGGCAGAACATCGACTCGCCGAAGAACACGCAGCCGATGGCGACCCCGTAGAGGCCGCCGGCGAGCGCGTCATCGTGCCAGCACTCGACCGAGTGCGCGTGCCCGGCACGATGCAGCGCGCCGTAGGCGCGGCGCATGTCGGCCGTGATCCAGGTGCCGCCGTCAGCGTCGCGTGGCGCCGCGCAGCCGGCGACGACGTCATCGAAGGCGCGGTCGAAAGTGACCTCGAAGCGGCCCTGGCGCAGCGTGCGCGCGAGCCGGCGCGAGACGTGCAGGTCACCCGGGCGCAGCACCGAGCGCGGGTCCGGCGACCACCACATGATCGGCTGGCCGTCCGCGTACCAGGGAAAGATGCCGCGGCGGTAGGCGTCGAGCAGACGCGCGATACCGAGGTCGCCGCCGATCGCGAGCAGGCCGTCGGGCGCGTCCAGGGCGTGCGCGGTCGGCGGGAAGGCGTCGTCCAGCCGGGCGTCGGCCACCCAGTACAGCGATTGGCTCCGATCGAACGCTTGCATGGTGCGTCCCCGCGTGACGGCCCGGCTCAGGCCTCGCTGCGGCGATAGGCGAGGTGTGTGTCCAGGCCTTCGATATAGCGCTCCAGTGCGCTGTGTTCGTGGCCGAGGAAGTCTGCGACCGCGCGCCGGAAGCCGGGGTCGCGGATCCAGTGCATCGACCAGGTCCGTACCGGCACGAAGCCACGCGACAGCTTGTGCTCGCCCTGCGCGCCGGCATCGAGCCGCTTGAGGCCGTGCCTGATGCAGAAATCGATGGTTCGATAGTAGCACAGCTCGAAATGCAGGTTGTCGTACTGCGCCGAGCAGCCCCAGTGACGCCCGTACAGCGTGTCGCCGCCGCGCAGTGCGAACGCACCGGCCACGTAGTCGCCGGCGTCGCGCGCGAGAATCAATACGGCGCTTCCCGGCAGACGTTGCTCGAGGCCGTGGAAGAACGCCTCGGTGAGACGCGGCTCGCCCCACTTGCGATGGAAGGTCGAGCAGTAGAAGCGGTGAAAAACGGACCACTGCGCGGCACTGATCTCGGGCCCGACCAGGGTCTCGATCTCGATCTCCTGCTCGGCCACGCGCCGCCGCTCGCGGCGGATCTCCTTGCGCCGCTTCGAGTTGAGGCGGGCGAGGAAGGCATCGAAGTCGGCGTAGTCGTCGTTGAACCAGTGGTACTGGCAGCCGAGTCGCGCGAGCAGACCGGCGCGCTCGAAGGCCGCGCGTTCGCCGGGCAGCGGAAACAGGCAGTGCCAGGAGGACAGCTCGTTGTCCTCGCAGGCGCGCACGCCGGCCGCGACCAGGGCGTCGCCGATGCGCCCGCTGTCCGGGTGCGCCGGATCGAGCAGCACCCGGCGGCCGCTGACCGGCGAGAACGGGATCGCGGTCACGAGCTTGGGATAGTAGTGGCCGCCGGCGCGCTCGTAGGCGTCGGCCCAGCTCCAGTCGAACACGAATTCGCCGTAGGAGTTGTCGCGCACGTACAGGGGCATGGCGCCGCACAGCCGGGTGCCGTCGCGAACGACGAGATGCTGCGGGTACCAGCCCTGTGGCGCCAGGCAATCGGTCGCCTCCAGGCCGTGAAGGAAGCCGTGGCGCAGGAAGGGATCGGGGCCGGCGAGGCGGTCCCACTCGTCCGCCGCCACCGCGGCGAGCGAGTCGATGACTGCAACCTCCAGCGCCATCGCGCCGCGCCCTATTCCTCGCGGCCGGGGTCGACCGTCAGATCGCGCCCCAGCGCGCCGAGCAGGGCCTGCTTGGAGGCGCGCAGGGAGAACACGCTCTCGTGGTAGGTGCCGTCCTGGGTCTGGTAGCGAAAGGCGACGCGGCCGCCGTTCATCAGCCGGTACAGCGGCAACGATTCGACGCGCGCGCCAGCGATGCTGGCCACGGTGTAGATCGCGCGCCGGCCGTCGACCTGGCAGCCGGGGCCGACCGGGTAGAAGTGCAGGGGCGTCCGATCGTCGACCTGGAAGGTCGGACAGCTGCTGCGTTCCAGGCCATCCGGCGCGCTGGTCGTGAACTCGAGGTGGACCGCGCCGGCCGTGTCGCGGTACACGGCAAGGCTCTCACCGGCGGCGTTGTCGACCGCCGCCCGCGTGCTGGCGGCATCGAACTGCCAGGGCGCCCCGCTGGCAGCCAGCGGCAGCAGCGCGCAGCTCGCGAGCAGGCGGCGCAGTGCGCCGCGCGCCAGCGGTCCGCTTCGCGGCAGCGGCGCGGTGCTCAGGACTTGCTGCCTTCCTGACCGGGGGCGAAGACGGGAAAGTGCGCGACCTTGCCGCCCTTGCCGTCGCCATCGGTGATCTTGCTGTGGCCGGTCTTCTCGACTTCGTCGATACGCACCACCGCGTGCATCGGGATGTAGGTCCGGTTGACGCCGGCGAACTCCGTCTTGAGGTTCTCCTCCGACGGGTCGACCACCACCGACGACTTCTCGCCGAACAGCAGCTCCTCGACCTCGACGAAACCCATCAGTCCGCTCTGGTGCACGCTGCGGGCATAGATCTCGTAGATCTTGCCCTGGTTGAAGAACGTGACGCGGTAGGTCTTCTTCGGCGTGGTCATGCGGCAATTCGCGGCTGGTGGCGGGCCGCCATGCTAGCACAGGCGGCGCCGCCGGCAGCCCGCGGCGTGCCGTTCACGCCAGCCGCACGGTGCGCGCGCAATCGAACCCGTCGACGAGCTGGTAGCCGTCGTAGCCGCGCGGATTGCACACCACGCGCAGGGCGTTGGCGCGGTAGTCCGACGGCGCATGAACGTGGCCGTGGATCCACAGATCGATCGGGTGGTCGATGATGATGCGGCTCAGGTTGTTGCAATAGGCCGCCTTGAACACCGAGTTGGCGCCGGCACGCCAGCTCGCGAAGAGCGGCGCATGGTGGGTGACGACGACCGTGGGGCCGTCGTGCGTGGTAGCGAGCTCGCGCTGCAGCCAGGCGCGGGTGGCGTGATTGATCTGCACCAGGTCGCCCGGTTGCAGGTTGCGCTCGCCGCAGCGGATCTGCTGGTAGTCGTTCATCTGCAGGCGCAGCGCTTCCATCAGTGCGGGGTCGCGATCCATGAAGTCGGTCCACAGCGTCGCGCCGAGAAAGCGCACGCCGTCGATGACGCAGGCCTCGCACTCCAGGAAGTGCACGTTGCTGTTGTCGGCGGCGGCGCGGATGTCGCGCTGTACCGCGCCCAGCTCGCCGCCGTAGAACTCGTGGTTGCCGGCGATGTAGACGGTCGGCTTGCCGCTCGCCTTGAGCCATTCGACGCCGGCCGCGCCCACGCCCACGTCGCCCGCGGCGACGATCACGTCGGCGTCGGTCACGGGCGCGTCCATCGCACCGAACTCGAGGTGGATGTCGGAGAAATACTGGATCTTCATTCGGCGGTCGGAAACGACACCGGCGGCGGAGCGGGCGCCAATTTCGCATCAAGGCGCAGGCGGGTCAACGTGCCTCGCGGATGAAGGTGTCGAGGCGCGCATGGTAGGCCGGGCCGCTGGCGCGAAACGCCGCGTTGTGTCCGCCTTCGAGCTCGACGAAGGCGGCGAGGTGCGGCAGCGCGTCGGCGAGGCGCCGGCCGAGTGCGTAGGGCACGCTCGCGTCGGCGCGACTGTGCGCGACCAGTACCGGACAGGCGATGTCGGGCGCGCGCGCTCGGGTGTCGTAGTCCATGCGCAGCAGCAGGCGGCCCGGCAGCAGCGGGTAACGGTGCGCGGCGAGGTCAGCGAGGCGGGTGAAGGTCGACTCGAGTACCAGCCCGCGCGCACTGACCTGCGTGGCCAGGGCCGCGGCGATGGCGCCGCCGAGCGAGCGCCCGTAGATGACGATGTCGTGCGGGGCGACGCCGCGCTCCGCGACCAGGTGTTGCCACGCGGCCGCCGCGTCGAGGTAGGTGCCGGCTTCGCTGGGCTCGCCCGGGCTCAGGCCGTAGCCGCGGTAATCGATGATCAGCACGGCGTGACCCAGGCGGTGCAGGGTGCGCAGGGTGTAGAGGCGGTGCGAGACGTTGCCGCCGTTGCCGTGCAGGAACAGCACGTGGCGACCGCTGGCCGCGGCCGGCGCCGGCAGGTACCAGCCATGCAGCGCCAGGCCGTCGGCCGTGCGCGGCCGCACGGTCTCGAACGGCAGCTCGAAGCGACCCGGGTCCTGGCGCAGCGCGGCCGCCGGCCGGAACACCAGCCGCTCCTGCCAGGCCCAGGCCGCGGCCGAGGCCGCGAGCCAGGCGGCCAGGCAGAGCAGGGTCAACCGGCGCAGCACCGCCAGGGCATTTGTCACGATCCGTGGCTGGCCTTCACGCGGTTTCCGAGCTATCATTGTTTTTCACATAAAGAACATGTATTTATCGGTAAAACCGAAGAATCCACTGAAGCAATGTCTCACGCTGTTCGCAAAGCCTCGGATTTCGCCGCCCCGCTGGCCCGGCACGTCGTTCAACGACTCAAGGAGGGCATCCTGATCGCGCTCGGCGGCCTCGCGCTGTTCCTCCTGATCGCACTGCTGACCCACCATCCGGCCGACCCGGGCTGGTCGCGCGCCGGCGGCAGCGCGGTGATCCACAACCAGGGCGGGGTGGTCGGCGCCTGGGTCGCCGATATCGTGCTCTACCTGTTCGGCCAGTTCGCCTACCTCTTTCCACTGGTGGTGGTCTATCTCGGCTGGCAGGTGTTCCGCGAGGGCGCGGACACGTTCTTCGCCGACTATTTCCATCTCAGTGTGCGCTTCGTCGGCTTCATGTTCACCCTGGTCACCGGCTGCGGCCTGTTCTGGGTGCGCGGCGGCGGCGCGCTGGCCGATCTGCCGCACCAGGCCGGCGGCATCCTCGGCGACGTCGTCGGCGGCATGGTCGCGACCACCTTCGGCGAGGTCGGCGGGGTGTTGCTGATGGTGGCAATCTTCCTCACCGGTGTCACCCTGTTCACCGGCCTCTCGTGGCTGTGGCTGATGGACGTGGTCGGCGACCACGCCCTGCGCGGCTGGGACTGGGCTCGCGCCCGCGCCGACGAGGCCATCGATTACTGGCGCGGACGCCGTGCGCGGCGCGAGCGGGTGGCGGTGATCAAGGAAGAGGTCGTGCGCAAGGAGCAGCGTCCGCCGCCGCGCATCGAACCCCGCATCGCCGAAGCGCCGCCCAGCCCGCGGGTCGAACGCGAGAAGCAGGAGCCCCTGTTCGAGCGCAACGCGCCGACCGAGCTGCCGGAGCTCAGCCTGCTCGACACCCCGCGCGTCTCCGGCGGCGGCTACTCGGCCGAGGCGCTGGAGGCGATGTCGCGCCAGGTCGAGCTCAAGCTCAAGGATTTCAACATCGAGGTCGAGGTGGTTGCGGTGCAGCCGGGGCCGGTGATCACACGCTTCGAGCTCGAGCCCGCGCCCGGCATCAAGGCCAGCCGCATCACCAACCTGTCCAAGGACCTGGCGCGTTCGCTGTCGACGGTGAGCGTGCGCGTGGTCGAGGTCATTCCGGGCAAGACCTGCATCGGCCTCGAGATCCCGAACGAGCAGCGCGAGCTGGTCTCGCTCTCGGACATCCTCAAGTCCGACACCTACGATCGCAGCAGCTCGAAGCTGACCATGGCACTGGGCAAGGACATCTCCGGCCAGCCGGTGACCGCCGACCTGGCCAAGATGCCGCACCTGCTGGTCGCCGGCACCACCGGCGCGGGCAAGTCAGTGGCGCTCAACGCCATGATCCTGAGCCTGCTGTACAAGTCCACGCCGGAAGACGTGCGCCTCATCATGATCGATCCGAAGATGCTCGAACTGTCGGTCTACGAGGGCATTCCGGGCCTGCTGGCGCCGGTCGTGACCGACATGAAGGAGGCCGCCAACGCGCTGCGCTGGTGCGTCGCCGAGATGGAGCGCCGCTACAAGCTGATGGCCGCGCTGGGGGTGCGCAACATCGGCGGCTACAACCGCAAGGTCGAGGAGGCGGCGGCCAGGGGCAAGCCGATCCCCGATCCGATCTACCGCGCGGTGGACGCTGACGACACGCCGCCGGACCTCACCGCGCTGCCTTACATCGTGGTCATCGTCGACGAGCTCGCCGACATGATGATGACGGTCGGCAAGAAGGTCGAAGAACTCATCGCGCGCCTCGCGCAGAAGGCGCGGGCCGCCGGCATCCATCTCATCCTCGCCACGCAGCGCCCGTCGGTCGACGTCATCACCGGCCTGATCAAGGCCAACATCCCCAGCCGCATCGCCTTCCAGGTGTCCTCGCGGGTGGACTCGCGCACCATTCTCGACCAGATGGGCGCGGAGACCCTGCTCGGTCACGGCGACATGCTCTACCTGCCGCCCGGCACCGCGATCCCGAACCGCGTGCACGGCGCCTTCGTCTCCGACGAGGAGGTGCACAAGGTGGTCGAGCGGCTCAAACGCTCGGGCGAGCCGGAGTACATCGATGCCATCCTCAACGGACCCTCCGACGGCGGCGAGGACGGCATTCCCGGCCTCGACGGTGGCGACGGCGACGGCGAGCAGGACGAGCTCTACGACCAGGCCGTGCGCATCGTCACCGAGACCCGCCGCGCGTCGGTTTCCGGTATCCAGCGGCGGCTCAAGATCGGCTACAACCGGGCCGCGCGCATGGTCGAGGAGATGGAGCGCGCCGGGGTGGTCGGCGAGCTGCAATCGAACGGCAGCCGCGAGGTCATCGCGCCCCCGCCACCGAAGGACTGAGCCGGCCGCAGCCCGCGGATCGGGTACACTGCGCGACCGCGTTTCCGCAACCCGCAGGCCTCCCGCTTGAGTTTTCTTCGCGCCACGCTCGTCGTCCTGCTGTCCGTCTCCACGGGCACCGCCGAAGTGCGTGCCGACGCCGCCGCCCTGATCACCTATCTCGATGGCCTGCGTTCCTTCGCCGCCACCTTCGAGCAGCAGCGTTTCGACGAGGACGGCGCGCTGCTGGAGACGTCGTCGGGGGAATGCTTGGTCGAGCGGCCGGGTCGCTTTCGCTGGCGCTACGCGGAGCCCTACCCGCAGACCATCGTCAGCGACGGCGAGACGCTCTGGATCTACGACGTCGACCTGGAGCAGGTCACGGTCAGCGAGATTGGCGACGCGCCACCCGATTCGCCGGCCGCGTTGCTCGGCCAGGACATCGACGTTGCCGCGCATTACGCGATCACCGTTGACGGCGCGGCGGACGACGGCCTCCACTGGTACACCCTCGCGCCGCGGGCCGCGCGCGCCGATTTCGCGCGCATCGCACTCGCGCTCGGTGACGGCGAGGTGCGCGCCATGCGCCTGTACGACAACCTCGGCCAGGTCACCGCGATCGCGTTCCGCGACGTGCGCCGCAACGCGCCGGTCGCGGCCGATGCCTTCGCTTTCGTGCCGCCATCCGGCGTCGACGTGATCCGCGGCGCCATGCCCTGAGCCGGCCGCCGGCCGCTTGTCGCTGCCGGACCCGCTGTGCTATCCCTGCCGCCATGCCACCGCTCGCCGATCAGCTCCGTCCCGCCTCGCTGGCCGAGTTCGAGGGCCAGCAGCACCTGCTCGGTGAGGGCCAGCCGCTGCGCCGCGCGCTGGAGGGCGGGGCGCTGCATTCGATGGTGCTGTGGGGGCCGCCCGGCACCGGCAAGACCACGCTGGCGCGCATGCTGTCGCACAACGCAGGCGCGGAGTTCATTCAGCTCTCGGCGGTGCTCGGCGGGGTCAAGGACATTCGCGCGGCGGTCGAGCAGGCGCAGGCGGCACTGGACATCGGACGGCGCACGGCGGTGTTCGTCGACGAGGTGCATCGCTTCAACAAGGCCCAGCAGGATGCCTTCCTGCCGCACATCGAGGCGGGCACCATCACCTTCATCGGCGCGACCACCGAGAATCCCGCCTTCGAGCTCAACAACGCGCTGCTCTCGCGGGTGCGCGTCTACGCGCTGCGCAGTCTCGACGCCGAGGCCCTGGCGCGCGTCATCGATCGGGCCCTGGCCGCCACACCGCAGCCGGTGACCATGGCGCCGGCCTTGCGCCGGCGCCTGGCCGAGGTCGCCGACGGCGATGCGCGCCGCGCGCTCAACCTGCTCGAGCTCGCGCTGTCGCTGGCCGCAGACGGCGTGGTCGACGAGGTGACCATGAAGCGCGCCGTCGAGGGCGCCGAGGTGCGCCGCTTCGACAAGGGCCAGGACGACTTCTACGACCAGATCTCGGCCCTGCACAAGTCCGTGCGCGGCTCTAATCCCGATGCCGCGCTGTACTGGTTCGCGCGCATGCTCGACGGTGGTTGTGATCCCAACTACATCGCGCGGCGCCTCGCGCGCATCGCCTCGGAGGACGTCGGCAACGCCGATCCGCGCGCGCTCGGCATCGCCATGGACGCGTGGGAAGCATGGCGGCGCCTGGGCTCGCCCGAGGGCGAGCTCGCCATCGCACAGGCGCTGGTGTACTGCGCCTGCGCCGCGAAGAGCAACGCCGTCTACACCGCCTTCAACCGCGCCACCGCCGAGGTCGCCGCACGCGGCTCGGACGCGGTGCCGGCGCACCTGCGCAACGCGCCGACCAGCCTGGCGAAGGCGCAGGGGCACGGGCGCGACTACCGCTACGACCACGATGCCAGCGATGGTTTCGCTGCCGGCCAGACCTATTTCCCGGACGCGCTCGGCGAGCGCGTCTACTACGAGCCGGTCAACCGCGGCATGGAGATCCAGATCGGCGAGAAGCTCGCACGCCTGCGCGGTACGGGAGCGGACGAGGGGTGATCCAGCAACTCGCCCTGATTGCCGTCGGCGGTGCGCTCGGTGCGCTGCTGCGCTTCGCCATCGCGAGCGGCGCGGCGGCCGTGTTCGGGCGCGGGTTTCCCTACGGCACGCTGATCGTGAACGTGCTCGGCTCGTGTCTCATCGGCATGCTCTACGTGCTGCTCACCGAGCGCATCCTGGC
Organism: Gammaproteobacteria bacterium; assembly: GCA_041984235.1. Taxonomy (GTDB): domain Bacteria; phylum Pseudomonadota; class Gammaproteobacteria; genus JBHIYN01. Next base: position 8,356 of record JBHIYN010000014.1, on the reverse strand, counting down.
GGCGCCGGGCTGGCGGGCACTGCTGATTGTCGGTCTGCTCGGCGCCCTGACGACCTTTTCGACCTTTTCCATCGAGACCCTGCAGCTCGTCGAGAGCGGCGCACTGGCGCGCGCCGGCGCCAACGTCGCCGCCAACGTGCTGCTATGCCTGGCCGCGTGCTGGCTGGGCCTGACCCTGGTGAGGCAGCTATGAACGAAACCGAGGTGACGGTGGTACGCGTGTACCTGGGCGAGCGCGAGGGGCACCTGGAGGACGTGCTGGCGCTGCTGCGCGAGCGCGGCGTCTCCGGGTGGACGGTCTACCGCGGCGTCTCCGGCTACGGGCAGTCTGGTAAAGTACGCGCCGCGTCGCTGGCCGATCTGTCGCTCGATTTGCCGGTGACCGTCGAATTCTTCGATGCGCGTGCGGCCGTGGACGGCCTGCTCGCGGATCTCACCGCTCGCGCCGGCGACGGCCACGTCATTCACTGGCCCGCGACGCTCGCTCACAAGCAGGCCTGAACATGCTCGACCCGCACTTGCTGAGACAGGATCCCGAAGGTGTTGCCGCGGCGCTCGCGCGGCGTGGCTTCGCGCTCGACACCGCCACCCTCGCGCGCCTCGAAGGCGCGCGCAAGACGCTGCAGACCGAGACCGAGAGCCTGCAGGCGGAACGCAACCGCCGCAGCAAGTCGATCGGCGAAGCCAAGGCGCGCGGCGAGGACATCGCGCCGCTGCGCGCGGAGGTCGCTGCGCTCGGCGATCGCCTGAAGGAACGGCAGGAGGCGCTGGACGGCGTGCAGACCGAGCTCGAGGACTTCGCGCTGGGGCTGCCCAACCTGCCCGACGCCGAGGTCCCCGACGGCGCCGGTGAAGACGACAACCCCGAGCTGCGCCGCCACGGCGAGCCGCCGCGGCTCGCGTTCGAGCCGCGCGACCACGTCGAGCTCGGTGAAGGTCTGGGCGGGGTCGACTTCGAGGCCGCGGCGCGCATCGCCGGCGCGCGCTTCGTGGTGCTGTCGGGCGCGGTGGCGCGCATGCAGCGCGCGCTGGTGCAGTTCATGCTCGACCTGCACACCACCGAGCACGGCTACCGCGAGGTCTACGTGCCGTACCTGGTCAACGAACGCACCATGCGCGGCACCGGGCAGCTGCCCAAGTTCAAGGAAGACCTGTTCGAGGTGCCGGAGCAGGGCTTCTTCCTCATTCCCACCGCCGAGGTGCCGGTCACCAACCTCGCACAGGACAGCATTCTCGACGATGCCGCCATGCCGGCGCGCTTCGTCTGCCACACGCCGTGTTTCCGCAGCGAGGCCGGTGCCTACGGCAAGGACACCCGTGGCATGATCCGGCAGCACCAGTTCGAGAAGGTCGAGCTGGTGCAACTGGTGCGGCCGCAGGATTCGTGGACGGCGCTGGAGCAGCTCACCGGGCACGCCGAGACTGTCCTGCAGCGTCTCGGGCTGGCCTACCGCGTGGTTACCCTGTGCAGCGCCGATCTCGGCTTCTCGGCCGCCCGCACCTACGATCTCGAGGTGTGGCTGCCGGCCCAGCAGCGCTACCGCGAGATCTCCTCGTGCAGTAACTTCCTCGATTTCCAGGCGCGCCGCATCAAGGCGCGCTGGCGCAACCCGGAGAGCGGCAAGCCGGAGCTGCTGCACACGCTGAACGGCTCGGGCGTGGCGGTGGGTCGCGCGCTGATCGCGATCCTGGAGAACTACCAGCAGGCCGACGGCAGCGTGGTCGTGCCCGAGGCGCTCAGGCCCTGGATGGGTGGCCTGGAGGTACTCGAGCCGCGCTGATTGCGCGAAGTGGCGGCGGCGGTGATTGCGGCCGTCAGACCAGCCACATCAGCAGGGCGATGAAGCCGGCCACGGCCAGGATCGGCAGCAGGAAGGACGGCCAGTCGCCCGGCCCGGCCTCGCGCTGCTCGGCGAGCATGCGCCTGGTCTGCGGGATGAGCATGATGATGAAGGCGCCGAGCAACAGCGCCGACCCGATTTTCATCGCCATTTCCATGGGCGTCTCCTCGTGCGCAGGGGCCTCAAAGCAGACGGCCCCGCGAGCGGGGCCGTCCGAAGGGGTGGTCAGGCCTGGCTTCAGTCGTCGCTGGCGAAGCCGAGCAGCTGCAGCAGGCTGACGAAGATGTTGAAGATGTTGACGTAGAGCTGCACCGTCGCCACCAGGTAGTTGTCGATACCACCGTGGATCATGCGGCTGGTGTCATACAGGATGAACCCGCTCATGAGCATGATGATGGTCGCGGACAGCGCCAGCGACAGCGCCGGGATGCCGACGAAGATGTTGACCAGGGCAGCGCCGAACACCACCAGCAGGCCGACCATCAGGAAGCCGCCGAGGAAGCTGAAGTCCCGGCGCGTGGTCAGCGCGTAGCCCGACAGGCCGAGGAAGATGACGCCCGTTCCGCCGAGCGCGGTGGCGACGATCTGCGGGCCGTTGGGCAGGGACAGGTAGGCGTTCAGCAGCGGCCCCAGGCCGAAGCCCATGAGGCCGGTGATGGCGAACACCACGCCCAGGCCGGCGCCGGAGTTGGCGGTGCGCGGCAGTGCCAGCCACATCAGCAGGAAGGCGCCGCCGATCGACAGCAGGTAGGTGATCGGTGGCATGCGCAGGAACACCGACACGGTGGCGGTAAGCGCGCTGAACAGCAGCGTCATCGACAGCATCATGTAGGTGTTGCGGATGAGCTTGTTGGTCGACAGTACCGCGGCCTGGGGTCTAGCCGTTGCGATATTGCTTTGCATCAATGTTGCCTCCTGGAGCAATGAGGTAGCGTTGCCTGCATGATTAGACCGCGAGCAACGTTTTGGTTCTGACCTGAATGATAGGGACCGGGCCGGGAATTTCAACCAAAACCCTATTAATAATCTGTAATTTAGCGGAACCGGCAGGGCCGGTTGATAATAGCGGGAAAGCCGGCGCGGCCGCGCGCGGCGCGGCTGGCAGGTGCCCGGGAGTAGCTTGTCGATGAATCGTGACCAGTGGCCGTCGATCGTGCTCGCCACGCTCGAGCAGTTCGTCAACACCCTCGCCGGCGTGCTGCCCAAGCTGCTCGCCGCGTTCGCGCTCCTCGCCATCGGTTACCTGGTCGCACGTCTCATCCGCGGCGCGGTGATCCGCGTCGCCCGCGACCTCGACCGGCTGGTCGGCCGCCTGTTCGGGCAACGCCTGTCGGACGGGTTGCTGCGCCTGCCGTGGCCGGTGTCGCGCATCCTCGCCGAAGCCGCGTTCTGGCTGGTGCTCCTGTTCTTCGTCACCGCGACCGCGGAGATCCTGGGCTTTCCCGGCATGGCGGACTGGATCGGACGGGTTGCGAGCTACCTGCCGGTGGTGCTGGCCGCGGCCGGCATCGTCATGCTCGGCGTGCTCGCCGCGGCACTGGCGCGCGAGGCCGTCGCCGCGCTGCCGCTGCGCGAGGCGGCGCTGCTGGCGCGCGCCTGTTACCTGCTCATCCTGACCGTGGCGGTCATCATCGGCATCGACCAGCTCGGGGTCGAGGTCGGGCTGCTGGCGAACGTCGTCACCATCGCCGCCGCCGCGCTGCTCGGCAGTATCGCGCTGGCCTTCGGACTCGGCGCGCGCACCACGGTCAGCAACATCATCGCCGCGCAGTACGTGCGTAACGCCTACGCCGTGGGGCAGCGCGTGCGGGTTGGCGAGGTGGAGGGGGTGATCATCGAGATCCTCGCCACCGCGGTCGTGATCGATGCCGCGGAGGGGCGTGTGCTGGTGCCGTGCAGCCGCTTCGAGAGCGCCGTCAGCACGTTGCTGGTGGAGCCGGGAGCAGAGGATGTTTAGCCCGTTCACGGCACGCTTCCTGGAGCGCTACCCGCTGCAGGCGGCCGAGGCGCTGGAGCTGGCGGAGACGGACGTGGTGCCGTCGGTGCTCGGGGGGTTGGGGGCGGAGAACGCCGCGCCCATCGTGCGCGCCATGCTGCCGCACCGTGCGGCAGAAGCCCTGCCCGGTCTCGATCCAAACCTCGCCGCGGCAATTCTCGAGCAGCTCGATTTCGGCCATGCCGTGCGCCTGCTGCTGCAGCTCGATGGTGCGGCGCGCAGTGCCGTGCTGGCGCCGATGAAGACCTTCGCGCGGCAGAATTTCAATCGCGCGCTCAGCTTCCCGCAGGACACCATCGGTCGTTTCATGCAGACCCGCATCGACGCCTTCCGGCTGCGCGACGGCGTGCGCCGGGTGATGGCGGACCTGCCGCGCAATCCGCGTCCGCTGCCGGTGTGCTTCATCGTCGACGACGGCGGCCGCCCGCAGGGCGCGATCAAGGTCGCCGAGCTGATCGGCCGGGACGACGCGACGACCATGGCCGAGCTCTTGCTGCCGGTGAGGCGGCCGATCAGCGCGCTCGCGCGACTGGAGGCGGTGCGCGAAGCGGTGCTTGCCGACGGCCTGGACTACCTGCCGGTGGTCGACCCGGATCAGCGCCTGATCGGGGTACTGGCCAAGATCGACTGGACCCGTGCCGTCGAGCAGGGGCATGCGGGCGAGGAAACGCCCGAGCTGGTGTCGCTGTGGCTCGGCGTCGCCAGTCTCTTCTGGCAGGTTGGTGCGCGCATGATCTCGCGCGGCGAGACGGGCCGCCAGGCCGGGGGACCCGGAGCGTGACCGCGGCGGCAACGATCGAGCCGTTGCTCGAAGCCGAGTTCATGGCGCGGCTGCCGGCCGAGGCCGCCGCCGAGCTCGAGCAGTTAGCGGCCGCCGACGCCGTCGCCATTCTCGAACGTCACCGCGGCGATGCCGCGGCGCGGGTGTGGGAGCGGCTGTCGCCGGCAGTCGCCCAGCGCCTGATGGAAGAGCTGGCGGAGGATGACGCCGCCGCGGTGCTCGGCGCGCTGGATCCGACGCGCGCGGCGGCGATGCTCGCCGGGGTCGGGCACGAGCGGCGTGACGCGCTGCTCGCCGGGCTGCCGCCCGCGGCGCGCGCGGTGATCGAAACCATCATGAGCTATCCGCCGGATACCGCCGGCGCGATCATGGACCCGCGGGTACTGTTCCTGCGGCGCGCGACCACCGTGGCCGACGCCATCGAGCGGGTGCGGCAGATCGCGCACCAGCCCGGGCGCAGCGGTGCGCGCCGGTTGTTCTACCTGGTCGACGAGGGCGAACGGCTGGACGGTATCGTCGAGGTGCAGGACCTGATCCTGGCGCGGCCGAGCGACGCACTCGATCTCTATGCACGGCCGGCAGCCGCCGCGGCCGAGGTCATGACCAGCAAGGAAGACGTGGTCGACCTGATCGAGGAGCACGGGCTCAGCAGCCTGCCGGTGGTGGATGCCGAAGGACGCCTGGTCGGCGTGGTGCGCTACGACACCCTGGTTGCCGCCACCCGCGCCGAGGCTTCCGCCGATCTGCAGACGATTTTCGGCGTCAGCAAGGAGGAGGGCGCGCTGTCGAGTCCGATGTTCGCGGTGCGCAAGCGCCTGCCGTGGCTGCAGATCAACCTGGTCACCGCGTTCCTCGCCGCTTCCGTGGTCGGCCTGTTCGAAGACACCATCGCGCGCTACACCGCGCTCGCGATCCTGCTGCCGGTGGTGGCGGGGCAATCGGGCAATACCGGTGCGCAGGCGCTGGCCGTGGTCATCCGCGCGCTGGCCCTGCGCGAGATCAACACCTCGCACTGGAAGCGCGTGATGGCCAAGGAGTTCGTCACCGGGCTGACCAACGGCGTCGCCGTGGCGCTGACCACCAGCATCGGGGTGTGGGTGTGGAGCCGCTCCGGCGGACTCGCACTCATCATCGGCCTGTCGATGGTGCTGTCGATGGTCATCGCCGGCCTCGCCGGCGCGGTCATTCCGATCCTGCTGACCCGCCTGCGCCAGGACCCGGCGCAGTCCTCGTCCATCGTGCTGACCACGGTGACCGACGTCGCCGGTTTCTTTTCCTTCCTCGGTATCGCGACCCTGTTGCTGCACACGTTGTGAGCGCGCGCAGGCCGTAACGCTACTTGCGTGGATGCGCGCCGAAGAAGGCGAGCACGGTCAGGTCTTCCTCGATGTCGAAGAACGAATGGGCGGTCGTCGCCTGCACGTAGAGCACGTGGTTGGGGCCGATCTCGTGTTCGGCGTCGCCGACGCGCAGGCGCGCCTTGCCGGACAGCACGACGTAGACCTCGTCCTCGGGATGCGGCGCCTGCAGGTCGCGGCAGCCGGCCGGCAGGCGGTAGACCACGCAGCTCAGCGACGGCTTGTGCAGGAACTCGTGGATGCGCGGCGCGCTGCCGGCGACCTTCTGTACCAGGTCGGGGACGCGGAAGACTTCCCAGTCGGCGCCTTCGGTGGACGTGTCGGCCTCGCTCATTCGCAGTTCTCTCTCTGGGGCGGCGGCTGGCGCCGGCCGCGTTCAGGGTTTAGGCACCGTGACGGTGTCTTCGCCGCTCACCGTGCGCCGCGCCGCGCGCAGCTGCTCCTCGATGCGTTCGTCCTCGGCGCTGCGCTCACCGCCGACCCAGCGGTCGACCAGCACGCAGGCGGTCAGGTCGCCGGCGACGTTGATCGCGGTACGGCTCATGTCGAGGATGCGGTCGACGCCGATGATCAGCGCGATGCCCGATGGCGGCACACCGATGCTGGAGACCACCATGCCGAGGATGACGATGCCGACCCCGGGGGTTGCCGGCGAGCCGATCGAGGCGCCGACCGCGAGTGCGACGACCAGCAACATGCCGCCGGTGCCGATGTCGATGCCGTAGACCTGCGCCAGGAAGGCGGTCGCCGCACCCTGGTAGAGCGCCGTGCCGTTCATGTTGATGGTCGCGCCCAGCGGGATCACGAACTGCGCGACCGAGGGCCGTACCGCGAGCTTCTCCTCCGCGGTGCGGATCGAGAGCGGCATGACCGCCGCCGAGCTCGACGTCGAGAAGGCCAGCAGCAGCACCTCGCGCACGTCGCGCACGAAGGGCAACGGTCGGCGTCCGGCAAGCACGAACAGCACGCCGAGGTAGATGGTGAACAGCAGCAGCAGCCCGAGCAGCACGGTGACGACGTAGAACGCCATGCCGAGCAGGGCTTCGAGGCCGATCTGGCTGGTCAGCCGCGCCATCAGGCCGAACACCGCGATGGGGGCCAGCTTCATGGCCCAGCGCACCACCGTCATGCACACTTCCTGCACCGAGCCGAGCAGGTCGAGCATCGGGCGCGCGGCATCGACCCGCATCGAGATCAGGGCGATGCCGACGACAAAGGAGAAGATCACGACCTGCAGCATCTGGCCCTGGACCATGGAGTCGAGCGGGTTGCCGGGCAGCAGGCCGACCAGGCGCTCGGGCAGCTCGCCGAGGTTGAGGTGTGCCGGCGGGGCTACCGGCGCCGCCGCGGCAACCGGCGCGACTTCCAGCGAGCGGCCGGGTTCGAGCACCCCGGCGACCCACAGGCCGAGCGCGGCGGCGACACCGGTGGTGAGCACGAACCAGGCGGCGGTGACGCTGCCGAGCTTCTGCAGCTGGTTGATGTTCTCGCCCGCGGCCAGGCCGCGGACCACCGAGGCGAACACCAGCGGGATCACGATCATCTGGAGCGCCGCGAGGAACAACTGCCCGGGCAGCGCCAGCCAGTTGCCGATCACGGTACCGACATTCGGTGAGACCCAGCCCACGCTGGGTCCCAGCGCGACGCCGGCCAGCAGGCCCAGGCCCATGCCGATCAGCACCTTGAGCCACAGCCGGCCCTCGACCAGGTCGGCGAGGTAGCGGTTCAGGTAACGCAGCGGGCGCGGGTAGAGCACCTCGAGCGAGCGGAACGCGGTGTCGAACATGCGGACAGAATCTACCGGTGCGTAACGCCGACATGATAGGACGGCGGGAGGCGCCGTTCGAATACGCGATTACCGAAGCGCAGGATGGGATTAGCGCTTTGGCTCACAGTTGCGCCGAGACCTGCACGCGCCGGTTGGAAAATGGGGACATTCTGCTTTTCCATGCTGCGCCACCCGTATGGATAGCTTTGCTTCTCGGAAAAGCAGAATGTCCCCATTTTCCCGGTACCGTGCGGGCGCCGGAGAGGTGGCAGAGCGGTTGAATGCACCGGTCTTGAAAACCGGCAAGGGTTTACGCCCTTCGAGGGTTCTACAAACTCGCGCCAGCGAGTTTGGACGTCGCGGCGCAGACGCGGCGCCCCGCAGGGGCGAGCGCGTATCGTCAGCGCGCGAGACGACCGAAGCGAAGCGGAGGGAGAACGTCGCGCTTGCGCGGCGGGCCGGAGGCCGAGGCCGTCAGGCCGAGTAGTCCATCCCGACCGGGTACGGCGGGCGCGATGGTTTATAGTTGCGCCGGCACCCCGCAGACACCGGAGAGGTGGCAGAGCGGTTGAATGCACCGGTCTTGAAAACCGGCAAGGAGGTAACTCCTTC
>JBHIYN010000013.1:7500-161974 GCA_041984235.1 Gammaproteobacteria bacterium | reverse complement strand
TCAGTCGCCGAGGACGCCTTCGATCTGCCGTGCGACGACGGCGGCGGGCAGGGGGATGTAGCCGTCCTTGATGACGACCTGCTGGCCCTCGCGCGAGAGCACCATCTTCATGAAGGCGCGCTCGAGGGGAGCGAGGGGCTGGTTGGGGTGCTTGTTGACGTAGACGTAGAGGAAGCGGCCGAGGGGGTAGGCGCCGGAGACGGCGTTCTCCGGGGTGGCGGCGACGAAGTCGTCGCCGGCCTTCTTGGCCAGCGGCACGGCGCGCACGCCGGAGGTGCGGTAGCCGATCCCGGAGTAGCCGATGCCGTTGAGGGACTGGGTGACGCCCTGCACGACCGAGGCCGAGCCGGGCTGCTCGTTGACGCTGTCCTTGAAGTCCCCCTTGCACAGGGCGGTTTTCTTGAAGTAGCCGTAGGTGCCGGAGACCGAGTTGCGGCCGTAGAGCTGGATCGGGCGGCTGGCCCACTCGCCGCCGAGACCGAGGTCGCCCCAGGTTGCGACCGCCGAGCGCAGGCCGCACTTGCGGGTGGCGGAGAAGACGGCGTCGACCTGGGGGATGGAGAGACCGGAGACGGGGTTGTCCTTGTGGACGTAGACGGCGAGGGCGTCGATGGCGACGGGAATGGCGGTGGGCTTGTAGCCGTGGCGGGCCTCGAAGGCCTCGGTCTCGTTGGACTTCATCTTGCGGCTCATGGGTCCGAGGCTGGAGGTGCCCTCGGTGAGCGCGGGCGGGGCGGTGGAGGAGCCGGCAGCCTGGATCTGGATGTTGACGTTGGGGTAGAAGCGCTTGAAGGCCTCGGCCCACAGGGTCATGAGGTTGGCGAGGGTGTCGGAGCCGACGGAATTGAGATTGCCGGACACGCCGCTGGTCTTCTCGTAGGCGGGAATGCCGGCGTCGACTTCGAGCGCGGCGGCGGGCAGCGCGGTGACGGCGCACACGGCGGTGCATGCAATCAGCTTGCGGATCATCGGGAAAGCCTCCGGGGCGATGAGTGGGTGGTCCCGGCGGGATGCCTGCCGGACGAAAGATGACGATTCTATGACTCTTTTGTGACGGTATCGTGACCATCCCGCCTGCGCCGCAATGGGGCACGGGCGACCTTGCCGTGCGCGATCCAGGGGCGCCCGAGGCCGCTCGCCGACCGTCCCGTCCGGTGGTGAAAAGCGCCTCTCACACGACGTTTCCGCCCCTTTTCCCGCTTCACCTCGGGCCTGTCATCAATCCGTAATGATTCGTTTACATAATCGTCACAAATTTGAAACGTGGGCCTATGGGGGGGCTCGCGCGGCGCCGTGACGAGCGCGTCGAACCATCCGACGATTCACTCCCCGGGAGAACCATCCATGCCGTTTCCTGCCCGCACCAGGCGTGCACTGCTGCGCCTTGCCGTTCCGTTGCTGATGTTCTGTGCCGGGGGCGCCGGCGCCGCCGACAAGGACCTGCTCGACATCCTGCTCGGCAACGGCGTGATCACGCAGCAGCAGTACGACAAGCTGATGCAGAAAGAGTCCCTGACCAGCAAGGACATCCTGGGTGACGCTGCCGCGCCCGCCGCGGCGGCCAAGGCGGAGGCGCCGACGCCGACGCCGGAGGCCGATGCCGCGCTCGACAAGCGCATCGCTGACAAGGTCGCGAAGAAGATCGAATCGGAGTTCCCGGTCAAGGCCAGCTACGGCTCCAAGGGCTTTCGCCTGGAGTCGCGCGACGGCAAGTTCCAGACCAACCTGCAATGGCGCGCCCAGCTCCGCTACACCAATCCGCACACCGGCGATCCGCGCCAGGTCGACGACTTCGAGGACGGTGACGACAGCACCTTCGAGGCGCGCCGGCTGCGCATGAAGATCGGCGGCCACGGCTTCGAGCCCTGGATCAAGTACTACTTCGAGGTCGATCTCGAGCCCAGCCGCGACGTCGACGACGATTCCGAGAGCGCCAGCGCGCGCGTTATCGACTGGCGCATCGATCTGGCCAAGTACGAGTGGGCGGCGCTGCGCGTCGGCCAGTGGAAGATCGATCACAACCGCGAGCGCGTCGATTCCTCCGGCCGCCAGCAGTTCGTCGAGCGTTCCATCGTCAATCGCGTGTTCACCATCGACCGCCAGGTCGGTGTGCAGCTCAAGGGTCACTTGTTCAAGGAGACCTTTGCCGACCTGCGCTACTGGGCCGGTGTGTACACCGGCGAGGGCCGCGGCGTGGTCAACGACGACGGCAACATGATGTGGGCCGGCCGCCTGCAGTGGAACTTCCTCGGCCGCGACCTCGACTGGCGCCAGACCGACGTCGAGTACACCGACAAGCCGACCGGCTCGATTGGCTTCGGCGCCGCGACCAACAAGGGGCGCTGCACGCGCTGGTCATCGAGCGGTTGCGGCAATCTCGACGGCTTCACCCGCGCTGGCAATGCCATCGACGAGCAGTTCAAGGTCGAGCAGTTCGTGCAGGAATTTGCCTTCAAGTGGCGCGGCTGGTCGGTGCAGGAAGAGTTCCACTGGAAGACCGTGGCCGACAAGGTCGCTGGCACCAAGAACGACTTCACCGGCGCCTACGCCCAGACCGGCTACTTCTTCCACCACCTGATCCCGGCGGTGCCGGCACCGCTGGAGCTCGCCTTCCGCTACGCCTTCGTGAAGGAGCCGAACGAAGTCGACCGCGCGCTGGACAACCTGCGCGAAGAGTTCACCGTGGCCGCCAACTGGTTCTTCTCCGGCCACAACAACAAGCTGACCCTGGACTTCTCGCACCTCACCCTGGAGGACGAGTTCCTCAACCGCGACGTGTCCGACGACCGGGTGCGTTTCCAGTGGGACGTCTCGTTCTGATCCGGACCTGGCAGCGGCCGGCCGCGAGTTTCTCGCGGTCGGCCGCGCCCTGGCCCGCAGCGCGCAGGGCGGCAGGGGAGCTCCGGTCGCGCGCGATCAGTCGCGGCTGGCGACCGCGGCCCCGCGCGCGAGCTCGAGCAGAAAGGCCTGCGCCGCCGCTGCGCTCATCGAGTAGGGGTCCAGCGTGGTCGTCTCCGAATAACGCAGGATGTTGCCGGCATTGAGACGATCAATTGCGATACTGCCCATGTGCCAGGCGCCGAAGGCGCGCTCGTCAATGACCGCATAGTCCAGCAGGGTGACGTCAGTGTGGCGCGGATCGCCCACGATGTTGGCATAGAGACGGTTGATGGCCGTGCGCCCGCCCTCCAGGGTTTGCATGAATACGCCACTGCGTACGTCGGCACACAGGATCCCGGTAATGCCGTGGGCGGGATTGGACGCCCGCGACTGGCCGAGAATGGCCTCGATGGATTCGTTGTCGATGCCCCCGGTCGCGCGGCTGGCGTAGAGCAGTCGTACCAGCATGTGTGATTACCCCTTGCGGTTGGACAGCAGCGAGAGGAACTCGCGCCGCAGGTTGGCGTCGCGCAGGAAGGAGCCGCGCATGATGGAATTGGTCATCTTCGAGTCCATGTCCTTCACGCCGCGCCACTGCATGCAGGAGTGATCCGCTTCCATCACCAGGGCCAGCCCGTCCGGCTGCATCTTGTTCTGCAGCAGGTTGGCGACCTGGTCGATGGCTTCTTCCTGGATCTGCGGGCGGGTCATGATCCACTCCACCAGCCGTGCGTATTTTGAAAGTCCGATCAGCGCGGAATGCTCGTTCGGCATCACGCCGATCCAGATGCGGCCGATGATCGGACACAGGTGGTGCGAGCAGGCGCTGCGCACCGTCACCGGCCCCACGATCATGAGCTCGTTGAGGCGCGAGACGTTGGGAAACTCGGTGACCGGCGGCTCGCTGCGGTAGCGGCCGCCGAAAACCTCGCGCACGTACATCTTGGCAACCCGTCGTGCGGTCTCCTGGCTGTTGTGATCGTGGTCGATGTCGACGACCAGGGCGCGCAGCACGTCGCGCATGCGGGCCTCGACTTCGCACTGCAGTGACTGCAGCTCACCGGGTTCGATGAACTCGCAGATATTGTCGTTGGCGTGGTAGCGCGCGCCGGCCTTCTCAAGGCGCGCGCGAATGCGATCGGCGACCGGGGCCGGTGCGCGGGTCGCGTTGTCGTCGAGACGGTGTTCGGCCATCATGCGCCCCCCCGGCGCTGTGGATTATGCCGGGCCGGTGCGTCGCCGACGCCCCTGGTGATTCCCGACTGGAGCTTAATACGTGCCAGCCTCGCCGATGGATTACCGCGCCTGATGCGCCGCGCGCTGCGCGTGCTGCCGGGCGACTGGCTCGCTCTGTTCGCACTGGTCGTCATGTGGGGCTCGGCGTTTGCCCTGACGACATTCGCGCTGGAGACGCTGGATCCGTGGTGGGTGACAGCCTCGCGCCTGACCCTGGGCGCGCTGGTGCTGCTCGGGGTGGCGCTGGCCCGGGGTGTGCGGGTGCCGCGCGACGCGCGGGCGTGGGGCTGGTTCGCGTGGCTGGGGCTGGTCGGCAACGTCGCCCCCTTCGCCCTCATCGCCTGGGGCCAGCAACACGTCGCCTCCAGCCTGGCCGGGATCCTGATGGCGGTGGTACCGCTGCTCACCATCGTGCTCGCCCATGCGCTGCTGCCGGACGAGCCGCTCAACCGGCGCCGCGTCGCCGCCTTCCTGATCGGCTTCGCCGGCGTGGTGCTGTTGATCGGGCCACTGGCGGTCGCCGGGCTGCGCGTCAGCGGGCTGCGCCTGGTGGCCGAGCTCGCTATCCTCGGCGCCGCCTGCGGCTACGCGCTGAACGGCGTGACCGCCCGCCTGGCGCCCGCGCTGCCCGGGCTCACCCTCGCCACCGGGGTGCTGTGCGCCGCGGCGCTGCAGGCCTTGCTGCTGGCCGCCCTGATCGCGCCGGCACCGACGCTGCCCGGCTGGCGCGCGGGATTCGCGGTGTTCCTGCTCGGCGTCTTTCCGACCGCGCTCGGTGCCGCCATCCTCTATCCATTACTCGCCCGTGCCGGGGCCGCCTTCGTCGCCCTCACCAACTACCTGGTGCCGGTGTTCTCGCTGCTGCTCGGCGTGGCCCTGCTCGGCGAGAGCCTGGCGGCCACCGACTACGCCGGCCTTGCGCTGATCCTCGGCGGCGTCGCCATCAGCCGCTGGCGCGGCGCACGCTGAGCGTCACCCGCGCGCGAGCAGCTCGTCGACGCGGGCCACCGCCGCGTCCTTGTCGTACAGGTCGTAGTAGATCCCGGCCATGACGTTCTGCGGGCCGAAGAAGAAGCGCTCGTAGAGCACCTGGCGGCTGCCGAAGCCGGACACCGCGACGTCGTGGGCGAGGCGGTAGAGCGCGATGCGCTCGCGGCTGGCGAGATTCTGGGTCTGGAAATAGCGCTCGACGTCGCCGGCAATGGCGTTCTCGAGATCGGCCTCGCAGGGGGTCGCGACGAGTGAGCTCGAGCCCAGCAGCTGGACCAATTCGATCAGGCGCGGATACATCTTCGGGAACAGGTTGCGCGAGGTGTCCAGCGGGCGGCGCAACGGCATGAAGTTGCCGTAATCGTCGACCTGCGCCTGGGCTTCGGCGGAGAAGCGCAGCGCGCGCACGGTCTCGGCCATCATCATCGCCTCGGCAATCTGGCCCTTGACGTTCATGTCCTTGTCCTTGCCGGTGGCTTTCGCCATCGCACACAGCAGGCCGACCACGAACTCCGCCTTGGCCAGCTTGCCGCAGGCGACCTGGTGCATCATGTGTACGACGGCGTTGGTCTCGGCGAAGGCGCGGTTGCACAGCAGCGGATCGCGGTACATGAAAACGCGCTCCCACGGTACCAGCACGTCGTCGAAGGTGACCACGGCGTCCATCTCCTCGAAGCGTGCGGCCAGCGGTGCGTCGTAGGTCGATTTCTGCTCGTCGTAGCTGTCGCGGCAGATCATGCGCAGGCCAGGGGTCGCCACCGGAATGGCAAAGGCGAAGGCGAACGGCAGGTTCTCGTCGGAGGCGGTCAGCAGGGTCGAGGGGAAGACCTCGATCTCGTCGGCGTGCGGTCCCAGGGTCGCGAGCAGGCGCGCCCCGCGCACGACGATGCCGGCATCGGTCTCGCGCACCACGTGCAGGGCGACCTTGTCGTCGTACTTGCCCGCCTGGTACTGGGCGTGGCTGAAGGTGGGATTGACCAGGGTGTGGGTGAGCACGCGGTCGTGGTCACGCACGTAGGCGTAGAAACGACGCATGTTGTCGGCGAACTCGGGCCGGCCGGCGGCGAGGAAATCAGCCGCCGCGGCGAACGCCGCGACCGAGGCGTTCTTGTAGTCCGGCGTGCGCCCGAACATGCCGTTCGACCAGCTCGCCCATTCGTAGAAGGCCTCGCCACGGCGGCGCACGTCATCGGCGGACTTCGGAATGAGGTAGGACATGGCATAGCGCTTGCCGTCCTCCTCGAACGTGATGCGGTCGCGCAGGTCCGGGTCGAACTGGCGGTCCATGAACCCGGCGAGGGTGTGCGCGCCCCGCGCCAGCCCGGGGTGGGCGGTGACGTCGGCGACGCGCTCGCCGCGCAGCCAGACCTCGCGGTCGTCGCGCAGGCCGGCGAGATACTCCGCACCGGAGCGGATGCCGTTGCCTGCAGCCGCGGGTGCCCCGGTTTGTACGTTGGCGCTCATGATGATTCTCCCCTGGTTGATGTGAAGGCAGCGGCGGCTGCCTGGGTGGAGCGCGCGGGTGCACCCGCGTCGACGCGGCTGACGGCTTCGAGACCCGTCATCAGCGCGCTCCAGGTGGACTGGTCCAGCGAGCCGCGCAGCTCGCGGTAGACGGCCTCGACCGCCGGCGCCACGGCCCGCTCGAGCTCGTGCCCGGCCGGCGTGGCACGGACGAACACCTGCCGGCGGTCGTCCTCGGAGCGGCGCCGATCGGCCAGCCCGCGGGCCGCCAGGCGGTCGATCACCCCGACCAGGCTGGGGGCCGGTACCAGGGTGAGCTCGGCGAGTTCGCCGAACGGAATCTCGTCGTACTCCCACAGCACGCGCAGCACGCGCCACTGCGGCTCGGTGACCCCGAACTCCGAGAACACGGCGCGAAAGCGCGGCATCACCGCGTTCAGCGCGCGGTAGAGCATCATCGGCAGCGAATCACTGAAATCCTGCACGGGCCGGCACCGGAACCTGTTCAATGGTTAATTATTAATATATTAATGAATTGCGATCAAGGCCTCTGACCGCACTGCGCGGGTTACCCTGTTCGCCAGGTTCTGCGGCGGAGCATCTCCGTGCCCTCGATCGTTCTGCACCAGTTTCCCTACTCGCATTACAACGACAAGGCGCGCTGGGCACTGGCGTACAAGGGCCTCGCCCATGCGCGCAGGGATTACCTGCCGGGCCCCCACCTGCCGGCGATCCGGCGCCTCTCGGGCCACAGCCAGACCCCGGTGCTGGAAATCGACGGCGAGGTCGTCGCCGGTTCGGCGGCCATCATCGACCGCCTCGAACGCCGGGTGCGGGAGCCGGCCCTGTACCCGGCCGACCCGGCGGCGCGCGCCGCGGCGCTCGACTGGCAGGCACGCCTCGATACCTCCGTCGGACCCGCCGTGCGCACGGTGCTGTTCGCCGTGTTGATCGCGGAGCCGGCCTACCTGTGCCGCCTGTTCGCCGGCGAGCGCAGCGCCCTGGTGCGCGCCGCCTACCGCGCGAGCTTTCCGTTTGCGCGGCCGCTCATGGCGCGCGGCAACGGTGTCGACTCGCAGGCTTCCATCGACGCCGCGGTCGCGCGCACGGCGGCCGCGCTGGACGAGGTAGCGGACGCTGTCGCGTCGACCGGCTACCTGGTCGGCGACGCCTTCAGTGTCGCCGATCTCTCGGCGGCGGCCCTGCTCGCGCCGCTGTGCGATCCGCCCGCCGTGGACATGCAGCGCCCACGACCGCGACCGCCGGCACTCGACGGCCTGCTCGCGGCCTACGCGGGGCACCCCGCGATTCGCTGGTGCACGGAGATGTACGCGCGGCACCGGCCGTGAACGGCGCGTTCGGTCACGCGGTGTTCACGAACCGGTAACAGCGCCTCGCTAGTCTCGCGGCCTCCCACGAACGCGTGCCGGGGCGTCCGGCACCACCGCCCGACATTGCCGTTCATGTTCATGCAACACCTGCGATTCGCTGTCCTTATCTTCGTCCTTGCCGGGTTCGTCACGGACGCAGGCGCGAACCCGTCCGGCTCTGCCCCGACCGACCCGGGCGTTCAGCCTTACCACCTGCGCATGCTGGAGCGCCTGCGCGCCGACCGCGCGGTGCGTGCCCCGACCCTCGACGACGTGCATCCGCGGCACACCGCGTTCAACGCCGAGGCACCGGTCCCGCCGCAGTGCTACACGCGTACCGAGGGCCGCTACAACCCTTGCTACGTGTGTCATCAGAACCAGCTTGCCGGCCGCGAGAACGCGATGAACGACGGCGATCTGCAGGTCGGGTACGCGTTCAGTGACGTCGGCATGACGAACCACTGGCTGAACCTGTTCGAGGATCGCTCCGCGGCAGTCGCGGCAATCAGCGACGAGGAGATCCTGGCGTGGATCGACGACGACAACTACAGCGCGCTCGCGCCGCGCCTGCGCGAGGCCGGCTTCGCGGGCTGGATCCCCGACCTCGGCGGTCTCGAGCGGGGTGCCGCGGCCTTCGACGAGCATGGTTTCGCGCGCGACGGCAGCCACTGGGTGGCGTTCAGCTACAAGCCGTTTCCGTCGACCTTCTGGCCGACCAACGGCTCCACCGACGATGTCATGATCCGCCTGCCGGAGGCGTTCCGCAGCGATGCCGGGGGCCGTTACTCGGCCGACGTCTACCGCGCCAACCTCGCCATCGTCGAGGCCAACGTCAAGGGACTGGCGTCGATCTCCTCGCTGCCGATCGACGAGGCCACCGTCGGCAGCGACCTGGACGGTGACGGCGTGCTCGGCGTCGTGCGCCGCATCAGCGCCGTCGATCGTTACGTGGGCGCCGCGGCCCCCGAATACCTCGACACCTCGCTCTACCCGGAGGGCACCGAGTTTCTGCACACGGTGCGCTACGTCGGGTTCGACGCGTCCGGACGCGTGGTGCCATCGCGCCGCATGAAGGAGGTGCGCTACATGCGCAAGTGGAAGGCCTACCGCAAGGTCGTCTACGCGCGCGAATACGACCTCGAGCGCTTTGGCAAGGAGGCGGGCCGCCTGCCGCGCTACCAGCTCATCGGCGATCACGGCCTGGACAACGGCTTCGGCTGGTCCCTGCAGGGATTCATCGAGGGCAGGGACGGCGAGCTGCGTACCGCGACCTACGAGGAGAACCTCTTCTGCATGGGTTGTCACACCTCCATCGGCGCCACCATCGACAAGACCTTCAGCTTCCCGCGCAAGGTCGACGGTGCCGCGGGCTGGGGCTACATCGACCTCGTCGGCATGCCGGACGCCCCGAGCATGGGCGAGAAGCGCGGCGAGATCGCGACTTATCTCGAGCGCGTCGGCGGCGGCGGGGAGTTCCGCTCGAACGCCGAGATGTTCGCGCGCTGGTTCCACCCGGACGGCACGCCCGACCGCGCGGCCATCGAGGCCGCGCCGGATGTCTACACCCTGGTTACGCCGTCGCGTGAGCGCGCGCTCGAGCTCAACAAGGCTTATCGCGCGATTGTCGCGGAGCAGGATTATCTCTACGGACGCGATGCCACCGTTGCGCCGCCCGCCAACGTCTACCGCGAGATCGACAACGCGACCGCGCCAACCCTGCCGCTCGATCGGTTCGCGCCATGGGACATCCGTCTCGCCTGGCCGCAGGCGGATGCCGTGCCCGACAACGTGGCGCGGCACTGACCCTGCGCACCGCGCAGGTGCATGTCACGCGGCCTTCACGAATTCGACATGGCGGCGTAACCGCGCCGACGCTAAACCTTCATCGCAGCGCAACGCTCCCGTTACGCGTGCGCAACAATTGTTGACGAACATGCCCTCCGGGTTCGGCCATGGCCACGTAGAGCGTCCGCGGTCCGTCCCCCGTACGACACCAATCACGATGACAAGTGGAGGGAGACCATCCTCATGCGTAAGACCCTATTCAGCGTCAGCGTCGGCCTCGCCGCGCTGGCAGGTACCCAGACCGCGAGTGCCGGCACCGCGCCGTACTTCTACCCGTTGCAGCAATCCGCCGCGGTTGCTTCGCCGAATCACGTCAACGAGCTGAGCTCGCCATGGCAGACGCCGGCGGGGATCAGCCAGGCCAACCTGATGAGCATGCAGGAGGTCGAGGCCGACGTGACGCAGTCGATCCAGCGCGTCGACGCCGGCACCAGCTCGTCGATGTTCGACATGCTGGCCTACGATCCGAGCGGCCGCTTCGTCTTCATTCCGCACGAGACGCCGTTCGGCGCCGGCCTGTCGCGCTATGACACGCAGACCGACACCAGCCACCTGATCTTCGCCGGTGACCAGGCCGCGCCCGACTGGAGCTATGACTTCGGCGCTTTCGACCCGTCACGCTGGACGCCTAATGGCACCGTGATCGTGGCCGAGGAGTGGACCGCGCTCGGCCGCGTGGTCGAGATTCTCGACCCGATGGCGACCCCGGCCGACCCCACCGCCAACGCGGCCACCGAGGGCGTTACCTGGCGCGTTCTGGAGTCCATCGCGAACGTCGCGCACGAAGGCATCAACTTCTCCGTCAAGGACCCGAACGGGACGCTCTACTACATCGACGAGTGGAACTCGGGATCGATCTACAAGCTCGAGCTGAAGACGCCCGGCGATTACGCCGGCGGCGGCCAGACCTTCGTGCTGTCGGTCGACGACTTCATCGCTTCCGGCGGCGATCCGGCCGCCAACTGGAACGAGGGCCCGAACACCACCGCGACCCGTTTCGGCCGGGCGCGTTGGGTCCCGATCACGGACAAGCGGGGCAATCCCCTCGGCACCGACTGGGATCCCTTCGCCGACGGCCCGACCAGCGATCCGCGCAGCGACGCCAGCGCACGCGGCGGTCGCGGTGCGGCCGACGAGTTCGAAGGCACCCCTTACGGGCGTCCCGAGGACATGACGATCGGCGTGCTGCCGAACGGCAACGAGGTCCTCTACATCACCACGACGTCGGAGAATGCCGTCATCTCGGTCGAGCTCAAGCGCCGCAACCGTGCTTTCGTGCGCCAGTTCGCGAGCCAGAACACGCCGAAGAACGTCGGCTTCCTGCCGACCACGGGGGAGCTCAACTCGCCGGACAACCTGGCCCAGGACGCGCTCGGCAACATCTACATCATCGAGGATGCGCCGAACGGCAGCAACGTCGGCGGTGACATCTGGTTCGCGCGCGACATGGACAACGACGGCGTTGCCGAGTCGCTCGACCATTTCATGAGCATCCAGGTCGACGGCTCGGAGGCGACCGGCATGGTCTTCCACCCGACCGAGCCGACCCGCTTCGTGGTCGCCGTCCAGCACCCGGACAGCACCGATCTCGCCGCCGTGCCCAACGGCTTCGGTGACGCGGTGTGGGAGTTCGACGTCACCGACGTGGTCCCGCCGGTGTGTGACAACCATCGTCGCGGGTGGCTGCAGTTCAACTGGCGGTCGCGCCAGTGGGTCAACGCCTGCTCGCACGCTCACGATTTCACGTTCGTGAAGCATCTCGAGCGCAGCGGCCCGGTGATCCCGGTCAACCCCTGAGCCCGGCTGCGCTGACGGGCGGCCTGCCGCCCACAAAGTCCCCTTGAAGCCCCGCATGCGCGGGGCTTTTTCTTTTGCGCGTATCAGTGGTCGTGCGGTGCGCTGACCCCGCGCGGGACGCGGATGTCCTCGACCAGCAGGCGCACGCGCTCGGGCGGCGGTGCGCCCAGCGCCGAGACCAGCATGGCGACGCCGAAGTTGAGCGCCGCTCCGATCACGCCGATGCCCTCCGGCGAGATGCCGAACAGCCAGTGCGCGGCATCGTTGAGCTCGGGCGCGTGAAACTTGAAGTAGACGATGTAGCCGAAGGTGAAGGTGAGGCCGACGATCATCCCGCTGATCGCGCCCGGCCCGTTCATGCGAGTGGAGAAGATGCCCATCAGGATGGCCGGGAACAGCGACGCGGCGGCGAGCCCGAAGGCGAAGGCCACCACCTGCGCGACGAAGCCCGGCGGGTTGATGCCGAGGTAGCCGGCGATCGCGATCGCGCTGGCCGCGGCAACGCGGGCGGCGAGCAGCTCCTGGCGATCGGAGAGCCCGCGCGCGAAGGTTTTCTTCAGCAGGTCGTGCGAGACCGAGGTCGAGATCACCAGCAGCAGGCCGGCCGCCGTCGACAGCGCGGCGGCCAGCGAGCCGGCCGCGACCAGCGCGATGACCCACGCCGGCAGGGCCGCGATCTCGGGGTTGGCCAGCACCATGATGTCGCGGTCGACGTAGACCTCGTTGGCGGTGCTCAGCGTGGCATTGACCACCACCCGTTCACCGGCCGGCCCGCGCGCGCCCTCGTCGAAGCGTGGCGCGCCGATGAACGGTGCGCCGGGACCGTACTGCACGCGGCCGTCGCCGTTCTTGTCCAGCCAGCCGACCAGGCCGACCTTCTCCCAGTTGGCGAACCACGCCGGGATGTCCTCGTAGGCGGTCTCGTGCACGGTGTCGATGAAGTTGAGCCTGGCGAAGGCGCCGACCGCGGGCGCGGTGGTGTAGAGCAGGGCGATGAACAGCAGCGCCCAGCCGGCCGAGCGACGCGCGTCGGACACCTTGGGCACGGTGAAGAAGCGCACGATGACATGCGGCAGGCCGGCGGTGCCGACCATCAGCGCCAGGGTGATGGCGAACATGTCGACTTTCGAGCGCGTGCCCTCGGTGTAGGGCGCGAAGCCGAGCTCGAGCAGGGTCTGGTCGAGGCGATCGAGTACCGCCACGCCGGAGCCGTCGGCGACCGCCGCGCCGAGGCCGAGCTGCGGCACCGGGATGCCGGTGATCAGCATGGAGATGAAGATCGCGGGCACCAGGTAGGCGAAGATCAGCACGCAATACTGCGCCACCTGGGTATAGGTGATGCCTTTCATGCCGCCGAGCACGGCGTACAGGAACACCACCGCCATGCCCACCACCACGCCCCACTCGATGGAGATGTCGAGGAAGTTGGAGAACACGATGCCGACGCCGCGCATCTGTCCCGCGACATAGGTGAACGAGATCACGATCAGGCTCACGACCGCGACCACGCGCGCGGTGTTCGAGTAATAGCGCGTGCCGACGAAGTCGGGCACGGTGAATTCACCGAACTTGCGCAGGTAGGGCGCGAGCAGCATCGCCAGCAGTACGTAGCCACCGGTCCAGCCCATGAGATAGACCGCGCCGTCGTAACCGAGGAAGGCGATGATGCCGGCCATCGACAGGAAGGAGGCCGCGCTCATCCAGTCGGCCGCGGTGGCCATGCCGTTCGCGATCGGGTGCACGCCGCCGCCGGCGACGTAGAACTCGTTGGTGGAGCCGGCGCGCGACCACACCGCGATGCCGATGTAGAGCGCGAAGCTCAGGGCGACGAAGAGATAGGTCAGCGTCTGCGCGTCCATCAGCCCTCACCCGCGTCGTCGTCATCGACGCCGTAGCGGCGGTCGAGCCGGTGCATGGCCGCGGCGTAGACGAAGATCAGGGCGACGAAGACGAAGATCGCACCCTGCTGGGCCCACCAGAAGCCGAGCTTGAAGCCGAACAGGCGGAACGCGTTGAGCGGCTCCACGAGCACGATGCCGAAGCCGAACGAGACCGTGAACCAGACCGCCAGCAGGACCGCGACCACGCGCAGGTTGGCGCGCCAGTAGGCATGGGCGCGCGCGCCGCCGGCGGCTGCCGCCGGCTGCTTGTTCTCTCTCATGAATGAAACCTCCCGAGGGCCGGCATTGTACGGACAGCGGCCCGCCGCGCCAGCGCCGACGGGGATCCTCTCCGCAGTGCAACATGTACTCGCGCGGGCGCCCCGATTGTGTTCCCATAGTGGCCAAGCCGGCGCGTTCCTCATGCGCTCGACCGGCCCGCGCCGGTCGCGAACGAGTTAACCAATTGATTGAAATTCAAGGGGAATCGAAATGGTCACCCTGAGTGCGATGGGCATTTTTCTGTGGACGGTGGGCCTCGTCGCCCTGGGCGCAGCGGCCGGCTACCTGTGGGCCGGCGTGCGCGCCCGCGAGGCGTCCGGCGGGCGTCCGCCGGCCGAGCTGAAACGCGATTACGACCAGTACCGCGGCAAGGTCGACGCCCATTTCGCGACCACCAACGAGCTGCTGCAGCGCATGACCGAGCAGTACCGCGAGGTCTACGCCCACATGGCGAGCGGCGCGCGCGAGCTGTGCGAGGTGGAGCCGGCGCGGCTCGCCGATCACCTCAGCCTGGAGGATCGCAGCGCGATCCTGCCGGAGAGCGTGGCGGCCGCCGCCGTGGCGCCGGCCGCGTTCGATGACGGCGACGAGGTCGACCCGTCAGACGCCGCCGATCCGGCGGCGGCCAGCGGCGGCGAGGCGGCCGCGGAAGCTGCGGAGCGTGTGGCCGACGCCGACGCGGAGTCAGCGGCGACGGACGACGACTACCCGTCGCTGTCTCTGAGCGACCTCGACGAGGACGCCGGGGCGGTCAGCGACGAATCCGGCATGGACGACACCGTGGCCGGCGACGAAGCGGACATGGAAGACACCGTGGCGGCCGCACACGCGGAGCAGGAGCGGGACGAGGAGGACGACGGCTCGTCCCCCGACCGGGTCGGCAAGGCCGCCTGAGCAGGCCCGTTCAGGCGACGGCGCGCGAGCGCGGCGGCGGGTAGCGCGCGGCGAGCACCGACAACGGCAATGGCCGGATGTGCGAGCCCTGGCCGGCGCAGCCGAAGGCCTGCATGCGCTCGCCGCACAGCGCCTCGGCCGCGGCGGTGGCGGCACGCAGGAAGCGCCGCGGATCGAAGGCGTCACGCGCGCCGTCCAGCTCACGGCGCAGCGCGCCGGTCATGGCGAGACGGATGTCGGTGTCGATGTTGATCTTGCGCACGCCGTGCGCGATGCCGCGCCGGATCTCCTCGACCGGCACCCCGTAGGTCTCGCCGATCTCGCCGCCGTGCTCGCGGATCACCGCGAGCCACTCCTGCGGCACCGAGGACGAGCCATGCATCACCAGGTGCGTGTCGGGCAGGCGCTGGTGGATCGCCGCGATGCGATCGATGGCGAGGATGTCGCCGGTCGGGCGGCGGCTGAACTTGTAGGCGCCGTGCGAGGTGCCGATCGCGATGGCGAGCGCATCGACGCCGGTGCGCGCGACGAAATCGGCGGCCTCGTCGGGATCGGTCAGGAGCTGCTCGCGGCTGAGCAGGCCGTCCGCCCCGGAGCCGTCTTCGTCGCCGGCCAGGCCGGACTCCAGCGAGCCCAGGCAGCCGAGCTCGCCCTCTACCGAGACGCCGACCGCGTGCGCCATCTCGACCACGCGCGCGGTCACCTCGCAGTTGTAGGCGTAGCTCGCCGGCGTCTTCATGTCCTCGCGCAGCGAGCCGTCCATCATGACGCTGGTGAAGCCGGCCCGAATCGAGCGCTGGCAGACCGCCGGGCTGGCGCCGTGGTCCTGGTGCAGCACCACCGGGATGTCCGGCCAGGTCTCCACCGCGGCCGCCACGAGGTGGCGCAGAAAGGCTTCACCGGCGTAGTCGCGCGCACCGGCCGAGGCCTGCAGGATGACCGGGCTGTCGAGCGCGGCGGCGGCGCGCATGATGGCCTGGACCTGCTCGAGGTTGTTGATGTTGAAAGCGGGCACGCCGTAGCCGTGTTCGGCGGCGTGGTCGAGCAGCTGGCGCAGTGCTACCAGGGCCATGGCGGATGCTCCGGGTCGAGGATGTTCCAGGGGCGGTGACGCGAGGTGCGCTTCACGGCTTGCCGACCGCGCGCAGGCCCTTCTGGCTGCGCTCCATCAGGCGCCAGATCATGGGCGTGAAGATGAGCTGCATGGCGAGGTCCATGTTGCCGCCTGGCACCACGATGGTGTTGGCGCGCGACATGAACGAGCCGTCCAGCATCAGGCGCAGGTAGGAGAAATCGATGCCGCGCGGATTGGCGAAACGAATCACCAGCATCGACTCGGCCGGGGTCGGGATGTGGCGCGCGATGAACGGGTTGGACGTGTCGACCAGCGGCACGCGCTGGAAGTTGACGTGGGTGCGCGAGAACTGCGGGACGATGTAGTTCACGTAATCCGGCATGCGACGCAGGATGGTGTCGGTCACCGCCTCGGTACTGTAACCGCGCTTGGAGCGATCGCGGTGCAGCTTCTGGATCCACTCCAGGTTGATCACCGGGACCACGCCGATCGAGAGGTCGACATGCTGGATGACGTCGACGCTGTCGGTCTTGATCGCGCCGTGCAGACCCTCGTAGAACAGCAGGTCGGTGTCGCCCGGCAGGTCGGTCCACGGCGTGAAGGTGCCGGGCTCCTGGCCGTAGGGAGCGGCTTCCTCGTCGTCGTGCAGGTACTTGCGCACGCGTCCGCTGCCGCTCTCACCGTAGTCGCGGAACAGCTGCTCGAGCTCGGCGAACAGGTTGGTGTCCGGCCCGAAGTGACTGAAGGCCTGGTTGCCGCGCTCCCACTCGAAGGCCAGCTTCTCGTTCATCTCGGTGCGGTCGTAGCGGTGGAAGGCATCGCCTTCGACGAAGGCCGCGTTGACCCCTTCGCGCCGGAAGATCTGGTCGAAGGTGCGCATGACGGAGGTGGTGCCGGCGCCGGAGGGGCCGGTAATCGCGACGATCGGGTGCCTGACGGACATGGTGCGCTCTCCTGCAGGTTCAGGCCGACTCGCGGAACAGGCCGCGGGCGCCGAACAGTGGTGCGTCGTAACGCGAAGCATAGCGCTCGCCGTGGTAGCGTTCGATGCGTTCGACTTCGCTCGCCGAGCCGAATACGAAGCCAATGCGCTGGTGCAGCGCCTGCGGCGTGACCTCCAGCAGCCGTGTGTGCCCGGTGCTGGCCATGCCACCGGCCTGCTCGATGAGCATGGCGACGGGGCTGGCTTCGTAGAGCAGGCGCAGGCGGCCGGGCTTGCGCGGATCGCGGGTGTCGCGCGGGTACAGGAACACGCCGCCGCGCATCAGGATGCGGTGCGCCTCGGCGACCAGGGAGGCGATCCAGCGCATGTTGAAGTCCTTCGCGCGCGGCCCGGTGGTGCCGGCCAGGCACTCGTCGACGTAGCGCCGCACGGCCGGTTCCCAGAAACGGCTGTTGGAGGCGTTGATGGCGAACTCGTGGGTCTCGCGCGGCACGCTGATGGCGGGGTGGGTGAGAATGAACTCGCCGATCGAGGGCTCCAGGGTGAAGCCGTGCACGCCGTTGCCTACGGTCAGCACCAGCATGGTGGAGGGGCCGTAGAGTGCGTAGCCCGCGCACACCTGTTCGAGGCCGGGGCGCAGGAAGTCGCTGGCTGTCGCCCGCTTGCCCTCGCGCGGCGCGCGCAGGATGGAGAAGATGCTACCGACGGCGACGTTGACGTCGATGTTGGACGAGCCGTCGAGCGGGTCGAAGGCCAGCAGGTACTTGCCGCGCGGGTAGTGCGCGGGGATCGGGTGCGGGTCTTTCATTTCCTCCGAGACCATGCCGGCCAGGTGTCCGCTCCACTCGGTGGCGCGCACGAAGGCGTTGTTGGCGAGCACGTCCAGGCGTTGCCGCTGCTCGCCCTGGACGTTGACCGCACGGGTCTCGCCCAGCGCACCGGCGAGGCGGCCGCCGGCGACACTGCGCGCGATGACCTTGCAGGCCAGCGCGATGTCGAGGATCAGCGCGTTGAGATCGCCGCGCGCGTGCGGAAAGCGCCGGCGCTCCTCGATCAGGAACTCGGTCAGCGTGGTGCGGTCGGTCAGCATGCGTTCTCTCCCCAATGATGATGCTGGCGGCCGGCGGGCGCGGCCCGGCGCGCCCGCGGCTGCGGATTCAGTGCGGTGCCGGCGTGCGGAACACGCGGCTCGCGCGCAGGTCGGCGGCCTCTATCGTGGTCAGCTCGGCCGCCGTCAGCGCGCCCTGTGCGCGGCGCTGGAACAGGCGGTTGGCCTGGCGCAGGCGCGCGCGGTCGAGCGCGTTCCTGATCGAGCGCGCGTTGGCGAAATTCGGCTGGCCGCGGCGCAGTGCGATGTACTCGCGCATGCTGTCCTCGGCTTCGGCGCTGAACGTGTAGCACATGCGTTCGGCGAGCAGCAGCGCGATCTCGTAGAGCTCGGCTTCGTCGTAGTCCGGAAAGTCGATGTGGTGGGCGACGCGCGAAGCCATGCCGGGATTGGCGGAGAAGAAGGTCTGCATGCGATCGCGGTAGCCGGCGAAGATCACCACCAGGTCGTCGCGCCGGTTCTCCATTACCTGCAGCAGGATCTCGATCGCCTCCTGCCCGTAGTCGCGCTCGTTCTCGGGGCGGTACAGGTAATACGCCTCGTCGATGAACAGCACGCCGCCCATGGCGCGCTTGATGACCTCCTTGGTCTTGGGCGCAGTGTGGCCGATGTACTCGCCGACCAGATCGTCACGGGTGACCGCGACCAGGTGACCCTTGCGCACGTACTCCAAGCCGTGAAGGATGGCCGCCATGCGCATCGCCACGGTGGTCTTGCCGGTGCCGGGGTTGCCGGTGAAGCTCATGTGCAGGGGCGGCGCATCGGCTTCGAGGCCGATTGTGCGTCTCAGCTTCTCGACCAGCAGCAGGGCGGCGATCTCGCGCACCCGGGTCTTGACCGGCGCCAGCCCGACCAACTCGCGGTCCAGTGCCTCCAGCGCGGTGGCGACGTTCGACTCGCGGTACAGCGCGTCGAGGTCGAGGGCGGACTGTGCCGCGCCGATTTCGGCCGCGACCTGGCTCATGGCTGCGCCGGGTAGCGTGGGCCGGCCGGCCGCTCGCTGGCGTAGCTGGTGGTGGTGTAACGCAGCGTGCGCCCGGCCTGCTCGCAGCGCGTGAGGTGGAAGCCGGGTTCGTGCGGCGGTCGCTGCACGATGAACGAGAGCTGCAGCGATTCGACCCCGTGACTGGCGTCGAAGGCGTTCAGCTTCACGTAGTGTTCGGGGAAGGTGCGACGGCAGTCCTCGATGGCGTGCATGGCGCCGGCGGCGTCCTCGAGGTCGAACATCGGGGTGCCGAACATCTCCCAGTAGGTGTTGCGCGGGTGCGGATCGTCGGTGTACTCCACCGACACCGCCCAGCCACGGGACAGGCAATAGTCGATCTGGGCGCGGATCTGGGCGTCACTGAGATCGGGCAGAAAGGAGAAGGTTCCCTGGGTCAGTCGCATGGCTCACTCCTCAGGCGGTGGTGGCGGTGGGGACGAAATCGGGGGTGTCGGTCGAGGCGTAGTCGAAGGTGACCTCGCCCCAGGTATCGAGCGCGGCCTTCAGCGGCGTACAGTGCCGCGCGGCGGCGTCGAGGATGTCCGGTCCCTCGTGCCAGATGTCACGGCCCTCGTTGCGCGCCAGCACCATCGCCTCCAGCGCGACGCGGTTGGCCTCGGCGCCGGCGGCGATGCCCATCGGGTGGCCGATGGTGCCGCCGCCGAACTGCAGCACGACGTCGTCGCCGAGGTAGTGCAGGAGCTGGTGCATCTGGCCGGCGTGGATGCCGCCGGATGCGACCGGCATGACCCTGCGCAGGCTCGCCCAGTGCTGCTCGAAGAACACGCCGCGCTGCAGGTCGACCGGGTTGTGGTCCTCGCGCAGGATGTCGTAGAAGCCCTGCACGGTGTTGGGATCGCCCTCCAGCTTGCCGACGATGGTGCCGGCATGGATATGGTCGACCCC
Organism: Gammaproteobacteria bacterium; assembly: GCA_041984235.1. GTDB lineage: Bacteria > Pseudomonadota > Gammaproteobacteria > JBHIYN01. Next base: position 142,319 of record JBHIYN010000013.1, on the reverse strand, counting down.
GGCCAGGCGCATCCATTTCGAGATCACGCGGAACGACACGCCGTGGCTCTTCTGGCGCGTGTAGGTGCTGTGACCGGCACGGTGCAGGTGCAGGATCATGTCGTTGCGGCGCGCCCACTTCGCCATCGACTGGATCGCGGTGTAGCCGATGACGAGATCGATCATGACGATCGAGCTGCCGAGGTCGCGCGCGAACTCGGCGCGTTCGTACATGTCCTCCATGGTGCCGGCGGTGACGTTGAGGTAGGTGCCCTTGACCTCGCCGGTGGCGGCCTGCGCGCGGTTGACCGCTTCCATGCAGTAGAGAAACCGGTCACGCCAGTGCATGAAGGGCTGGCTGTTGATGTTCTCGTCGTCCTTGGTGAAGTCGAGGCCGCCTTTCAGCGCCTCGTAGACGACACGGCCGTAGTTCTTGCCGGACAGGCCGAGCTTGGGCTTGACGGTGGCGCCGAGCAGGGGGCGGCCGAACTTGTCGAGACGCTCGCGCTCGACCACGATGCCGGTGGCCGGCCCGTCGAAGGTCTTGATGTAGGCGGCCGGCAGGCGCATGTCCTCCAGGCGCAGCGCCTGGAGCGGCTTGAAGCCGAACACGTTGCCGATGATGCTGGCCGAGAGGTTGGCGATCGAGCCGGGCTCGAACAGGTCGAGGTCGTAGGCGATCCAGGCGAAGTACTGGCCCGGGCTGCCCGGCACCGGGTCGACCCGGTAGGCCTTGGCGCGGTAGCGCTCGCAGGCGGTCAGGCGGTCGGTCCACACCACCGTCCAGGTCGCGGTGGAGGATTCGCCGGCGACCGCGGCGGCGGCCTCGACGGGGTCGACCCCTTCGTGCGGGGTGATGCGGAACAGCGCCAGTACGTCGGTCTCGACGGGCTCGTAGTCCGGTTCCCAGTAGCCCATCTCGGCGTACCTGAGCACGCCGGAACGATAACGGGTGCTGGCGTCGGTAATGGTGCTGACGGTGGCTTCGGGTTTGCCCATGGTGCGGTCCTCGTGTGGCGGTGGCGGCGACGCAGGGCGCACAGACTAGGCGGCTGTTATCATAGGTTCCAATTAAAGTTTATTGCTTTAATCATAAGTAATGACTGATGTATCGAGATTGCTGCGCAGCACCACGCTGCGCCAGCTGCGCACCTTCGAGGCGGTCGACCGCCTGGGCAGCTTCAGCGCCGCGGCGCGCGAGCTGCACGTCACCCAGCCGGCGGTGTCGATGCAGGTACGCGAGCTCGAGCAGGCCTGCGGCGTGGCCCTGACCGAGCGCATCGGGCGCCGCATCCGGCTCACCGAGGCCGGGCGCGAGCTGGCGGCCTGCGCCGCCGGCGTGCTCGACCTGTTGCGCACGACCGGCGAACGCCTGGGCGAGATGCAGGGCCTGCGCCAGGGCGTGCTGCGGCTGGGCGCGGTGAGCACGGCGAAGTATTTCGCACCCGCGCTGCTGTCCGCCTTCACCCGCGAACACCCGGGGATCGCCGTGCAGTTCACGGTCGGCAACCGCGAGGAGATTGTGCGGCGCATGGCCGCCAACGAAACCGACCTCGTGATCATGGGGCGCGCGCCGCCGCAGCCGGCCACCGTGGCCAGCGCATTCGCGATCCATCCGCTGATCTTCGTCGCCGCACCGGACCACCCGCTGGCGGGCCACCGCCGCATTCGGCTGTCGCGCATCGCGCGCGAGAACCTGCTCCTGCGCGAGGCCGGCTCGGGCACGCGCGCGGCGATGGAGGCGCTCTTCGCCGGCGCCGGCGTGCACTTTTCCGCGAGCATGGAAATGAGCTCCAACGAGACCATCAAGCAGGCCGTCATCGCCGGCATGGGGATCGCCTTCATCTCCGCGCATACGGTCGGCCTGGAGCTCGCCACCGGGCGCCTGGTGGCGCTGTCGGTGAGCGGACTGCCCCTGCGGCGCGAGTGGCACGTCATCCACCTCGAGAGCAAACGCCTGTCGCCGGTTGCGGCGCGCTTCCGCGACTTCGTGCTCGAGCGCGGCGCCGACATCGTCGCCACGGCGATGGCGCCGCCGCCGCAGGCGAGGACTCCCGCAGCGTCCTGAGCGTCGGCCGCGGGGCGCGCCAAAGCTGTTATCCTCGCCCCCGTTTCGCGCTACCGGATTCCCCGCCATGCCCATTCGCACCACAGGACCCGCCTGCTTATGAATGCCCCGGTTCCGGAAGGCATCGACGCTGCGGGCGTCGGCCGCTGGCTGGACGCGCATGTCGCCGGCCTGCAGTCGCCGTTCACCTACACGCTGATTGCCGGCGGCCACTCCAACCTGACCTATGCCTGCACCGACGCAGCCGGCCGCCGCTGCGTGCTGCGCCGGCCACCGCTGGGGCACGTGCTCGAGAGCGCGCACGACATGAGCCGCGAGTACCGCATCATCAGCGCGCTGGCCGAGAGCGCGGTACCGGTGGCGACGACCTACGGCTTGTGCGAGGACACGGGCGTCAACGCGGCGCCGTTCTACGTGATGGACTTCGTCGACGGCGCGGTGCTGCACGACAGCGCCGCCGCCACCGCGCTGCCCGCGAGTGAGCGTGAAGCGCTGGGCTACCACGTCATCGAGGTGCTGGCCGCGCTGCACGCGATCGAGCCGGCGACGGTCGGGCTCGGCGAGCTCGGCCGGCGCGACGGCTACATCGCGCGCCAGCTCAAGCGCTGGACGCGCCAGTGGGAGGCCACCACCACGCACCCGGTGCCGGCGATGGAGCGCTGCAGCCAGCTCCTTGCAGAGCGCATGCCGGCGCAGCACGGCTCGTCGATCGTGCACGGCGACTTCCGCCTCGGCAACTTCATCGTCGGTGACGGGCGGGTGCGTGCCGTGCTCGACTGGGAGTTGTGCACGCTGGGCGACGCGATGGCCGATCTCGGTTACCTCATGAATTCCTGGGTCGGGCCGGGCGAAGGCGTGGCCGGGGTCGACGAGCGCATGCCGACCACCGTCGGCGGCTTCCCGGAGCGCGCGGCGTTGCTCGCGCGCTACGCCGGGCTGAGCGGCCGCGACGTCGGCGCCATCGACTATTACCGCGCGTTCTCCTACTGGCGTATCGCCGCCATCCGCCAGGGGGTCTACAAGCGCTACATCGAGGGCGCCATGGGCAGCCAGGACGGTACCGACGTCGAGGGCATCCGGCGCAGTGTCGAGGCCTGCGCCGAGGCCGCGCTGGTCCTGCTCGGCGGCTGAGCACCCGCCGCCACCACTCAAGATCCCGCGCCAGGCCGTCGCTAAAGCCTGACAGCCCGCGCCCCGGCGGGCGGAGGCGTGGCGATGCAGGGCCTGTTCAATTCCAACGCGTTCATGCCGCACGGCATGTGCCTGCTGTGGCGTACCGACATCGTCGCGCTGCACGTGCTCGCCGACGGCCTCATCGCGCTCGCTTACTTCTCGATACCGGTCGCCCTGGCCGCGTTCGTGCGCCGCCGGCCGATGCTGCGGCACCGCGGCGTGGTGCTGATGTTCGCCGCCTTCATCCTCATGTGTGGCGCCACCCACCTGGTTGCCATCTGGACCCTGTGGCATGCCGACTACGCCCTGCAGGGACTGGTCAAGGCGGCGACGGCGGTGATCTCGATTGCCACCGCGGTGTCGCTGTGGCGCCTGATGCCGTCCCTGCTCGCACTGCCGACGCCGTCCGAGCTCGGGCTCGCCAACGAACGGCTGGCGGTCGAGCTCGAGCAGCGCGCGCTGGCCGAGCAGCGCTACCGCGAGCTGGTCAACGAGTTGGAGGAAGTGGTCGAGGAGCGTACCCAGCGGCTCAACCAGTCGCTGCAGGCGCTGGCCATCAGTGAACGGCGTTTCCGCGGCGCTTTCGATACCGCCAGCCACGGCCGCGCCCTGGTCGGGCTCGATGGCCTGTGGGTGGAGGTCAACCCGGCGCTGTGCGAGATGCTCGGCTACAGCGCGGAGGAATTGCTGCGCACCCACTGGCGCGGTGTGACCCACCCCGAGGACATCGACAAGACCGACGACCAGGCACAGCTCATCCAGGCCGGCGAGATCGATGCCTACAGCCTGGAGAAACGCTACATCGCCAAGGACGGCCACGTCGTGCACGCGCTGATCGACGTGCGCGTGGTGCGCGACGACACCGGCCAGCCCTTGTGCTTCGTGACCGATATCCGCGACCGCACGCAGCAGGTCGAACTCGAGGAGGCTTACCGGCACGCGGAAGCGCGCGCGACGGCAATCATCGAGACCGCCAGCGACGCCATCTTCGAGCTCGACGGCGAGGGTATCGTAGTCGCCGCCAATCCCGCCGCGCAGACGCTGCTCGGCGTCGACGCCGCGACCCTGCCGGGGCGGGCGATTGGATCACTGGTGTGTCATGCGGACGGCGGCCCGGTGCCATGGTCGGTCCTGCGCGAGAGCGGGCAGGCGCGGGACGCGGCGGGAACGCCCACACACGAGCTGTTCGTGCACCTGGGTGAAGCGGCCCCGGTGCCGGTGGAGCTGCGTATCGGCGGTGCCAGCGAGGGTGACGAGGCCCGTTACAGCGTCATCGTGCACGATATCAGCGAGCGCTACGCGACCGCCCAGGCCCTGCGCGAAGCGCACGACCAGATGCGTTTCCACATGGCCAATTCGCCCCTGGCGGTGATCGAGTGGGACTGCGAGTTCCGTGTCGCCTACTGGTCGCCGGCCGCGGAGCGCATCTTCGGCTGGAGCGCCGCCGAGATCATCGGCCGTTCACCCGCCGAGTGGCGCTTCGTACACGAGGACGACGCCGAGGAGGTCAACGCGATCATCGCCGACCTCGCTGCCGGCAGGCTGGAGCGCAACCAGACCCACAACCGCAATTACCGCAAGGACGGCAGCGCGGTTGACGCCGAGTGGTGGAACTCGGTGCGCGTGAACGACGCCGGCGAGGTGATCTCGATCCTGTCCTTCGTCGAGGATATCAGCGACGCGGTCGCGTCCTCGCGTGCGCTGGAACGTTCCGAGGCTCACACCAAGGCCATTCTCGATACCGCGGTCGACGGCATCATCTCGATCGAGCCCGACGGTACGGTGCTCAGCTTCAACCCCGCTGCCGAGCGCATCTTTGGTTACCAGCCGGAGGAAGTGGTCGGGCGCAACGTAAGCATGCTCATGCCGGCGCCCTACCGCAACCAGCACGACGGCTACCTTGCGCACTTCATCGAAACCGGCGAGCGTCGTGTCATCGGCAACGGTCGCGAGGTGACCGGGCTGCGACGCAACGGCGAGGAGTTCCCGATGGAGCTCGCGGTCAGCGAGGTCAACCTCAAAGGCCACCGCACCTTCACCGGTTTCGTGCGCGACATCAGCGAGCGCAAGCATTTCGAACGTGAGATCGTCGAAGGTAACCGCCGCCTGCAGGAGCAGGACTGGCTGCTGTCCGGACATGCCGGCCTCGCCAAGCTGCTGCAGGGCAACCTGTCCGTGGACCAGATCGGCGAGCGCGCGCTGGAATTCCTGTGTCATTACGTAGGTGCGCAGGCCGGTGCCTTCCACCGCTACGACGAAGAGGCCGGTCTGCAGTCCATCGCGAGCTACGGCTGCGCTCCGCAATCCTCCGCGGCACCCGTTTCCTCGCTGGCGATACAGGCGGCGCGCGACAAGCGGCCGCTCACCCTCGGTGGCCCGACCCTGTCCAGCAGCCTCAATCTCACCACCGGTTTCGGCGAAATCGCACTGCGCCACGTGATCGCTTTCCCGGTCGTGCGCGAGAGCCGCGTCGAGGCCGTGGTCGAGCTTGCCGGGATCGACGTCCTGCACGCCAGCCACCGTGACTTCCTCGTTTTCGTCAGCGACCAGCTCGCCGTCGCGCTGCTCTCCGCGCGCGACCACCAGCGCGTCAACGAGCTGTTGCACGCCTCGCGCGAGCAGGCCGCGACGCTCGAACGCCAGCGCGAGGAGCTGCGCACGGTCAATGCCCACCTGCGCGACCGTGGCCGCTCCCTGGAGCAACGCAACCGCGAGCTGCGCGCGGCCAAGCGCGAGATCGAGGACAAGGCGCACGCCGTGGAGCAGGCCAATCTCTACAAGAGCGAGTTTCTCGCCAACATGTCGCACGAGCTGCGCACGCCACTGAACAGCATGCTGGTGCTGTCGCGCTCACTGGCCGACAACCGCGACGGCACGCTGTCGGACGACGACGTCGAGTGCGCGCGCGTGATCCATGGTAGCGGTGAGAACCTGTTGGCCCTGATCAACGACATTCTCGACCTGTCCAAGGTCGAGGCTGGCAAGCTCGATATCAACCTCGCCCTCGCCGCGCCGGCCGACCTGGTGCGCGAGCTGCAATCCCAGTTCGAGCCCATTGCCGAGTCCCGCGGTCTCGAGTTCAGCGTCGAGTCCGATGCCGGGCTGGACCTGCTGGCGACCGATCCGCTGCGCCTGTTGCAGATCCTGCGCAATCTGCTCGGCAATGCTTTCAAGTTCACCGAGGCCGGCGGCGTGACCCTCACGGTCAGCGCGGACGGCGCCGAGCGCATCCGCTTCCAGGTCGCGGACACCGGGATTGGTATCAGCGCGGACGATCGCGCACGCATCTTCGAGGCCTTCCAGCAGGCCGACGGCACCACGCGCCGCTACCACGAGGGCACCGGCCTGGGCCTTTCGATCTGTCGCGAGCTGGGGCGCCTGTTGCACGCCACCCTGGAGGTCGAGAGCGAAGTCGGCTTCGGCAGCTGCTTCACCCTCAGCGTGCCGCGCCGGCACCCGGATTTCGAGCACGCGGCGCCGCTCGCGCTGCCCGCGCCCGCACCGCTGGCGGCGCCACACGGGAGCAGTGACCTGCTGGCCGAGACGCGCATCCTGGTGGTCGACGACGACCATCGCAACAGCTTCGCGCTGTCACGCGTGCTGGGCGCCTGCGGCGCCACGGTGCGCATTGCCGATTCCGGGCGCAGCGCGCTCGACCGGCTCGGCGAGGAGCCGTTTGACCTCGTGCTGATGGACATCATGATGCCGGGCATGAACGGCTGCGACACCATGCGCGCGATGCGCGCCGACCCGCGGCTGGCCGAGATTCCGGTGGTCGCGGTGACCGCGAACGTGTCGCCGGAAACCCGTGACGACGCGACCGCGGCCGGCGCCTGTGCCTGCGTCAGCAAGCCGGTCGACAGCGAGCAACTGCTCGAGCTGCTGAGCGCCCGGCTGGGGCGGGCGGCGTGAGCGTCGCGCCGGGCACGGCCCCGGTCAAGTCGGCGTGCGCCCGGCCGCTAATACGGGGGTAACCCGCGGAATCGCCGGCACTGCCGGCGCCCCGAACCCGGAGGAGAACTGATGGCATCCGCACTGGCGAGCGTCGCTGAATCACCCGCAGAGGTGGAGCTGCCGGGCGTGGATGGCCGGCCCAAGGTGCTGTTGGTCGACGACCGTCCCGACAACCTGCATGCGCTGGAGCGCGCGCTGGCGCCGCTGGATGCCGACCTGATGCGCGCAGGATCGGGCCAGCAGGCGCTCAGCCTGATGCTGCGCCACCGCTTCGCCGTGGTCCTGCTCGACGTGCAGATGCCGGCGATGGACGGCTTCGAGACCGCCACGCTGATGCGCGAGCACGACGAGACACGCGACGTGCCGGTGATCTTCGTCACCGCCATCTCCACCGAGCTGCGTTACATCAAGAGCGGTTACGCCAGCGGAGCGGTCGACTACCTGCTCAAGCCGATCGACCCGGACGTACTGCTCGCCAAGGTGCGGGTGTTCCTCGATCTCGAGCGGCAGCGCACCGGACTGCAGCAGGCCATCTCCAGCCTGCGCCGCCTGAGCGATCGCCAGAAGGTCATCCTCAACACTGCTGACGAGGGCATCCTGGGGCTCGATGCCGACCATCACGTGGTGTTCTCCAATCCCGCCGCCGAGCGCCTGCTCAAGTGCGACGCGCGCGCGCTGTGCGGCCTCAGTCTGAAGGAGCTGTTCGCCGGCGAAGACGGCGAGTTCGAGGCGATGCGCGACCTGGTCCAGCGCGAGGGTCGGTATCGCGGCGAGGACTCCTGCTTCACGCGCCTCGACGGCACCGCCATGCCGGTCGATTTCTCGTGCGCGGCAATCGTCGATGACGAGCGCCGGCATGCCGGCGGCGTGCTGGTGTTCAACGACATCACCGAACGCAAGAACACCGAGCACCAGCTCATGCGCCTGGCACGCTACGACGAGCTGACCGGCCTCGCCAACCGCACCCTGTTCCGCGAGTTCCTGCGCAAGTCGATGGCGCGCACCCAGCGCGGCGGGCGCAAGGTGGCGCTGATGTTCATCGATCTCGACCGCTTCAAGGCGGTCAACGACGAGCTCGGCCACAGCGCCGGCGACAAGCTGCTGCGCAGCGTCGGCGCGCGGCTGCTGCGCGGTGTGCGCGAGGGCGACCTGGTCGCGCGCCTCGGCGGCGACGAGTTCGCGATCGTGCTCGACGATATCGACAGTGCGGCCAGCGCCGGACGCATCGCGGAGAAGCTGATCACCGATCTCGGCTTCCCGCACATCATCGAACGGCGCCGTGTGACCGTTTGCAGCAGCATCGGCATCGTGGTCTACGAGGGCGGCGGCGATACCGCCGACGGCCTGATCCGCAAGGCCGACACCGCCATGTACGAGGCCAAGCGGCGCGGCCGCAACAGCTACCGCTATTTCACCGAGACCATGAGCGACGTCATCAGCCGGCGCAGCCTGCTCGAAGCGGATCTCGCGGCGGCGATCGAGAACGACGCCCTGACCCTGCATTTCCAGCCCCAGTTCGGCGCTGGCGACGGTGCCCTGGTCGGCTTCGAGGCACTGCTGCGCTGGTACGACAAGCAGCGTGGCCTGGTCTCGCCCGAGGAATTCGTGCCCATCGCCGAGGAGGCCGGGCTGATCGAGCCCCTCGGCAATTGGGTCATGCGCGAGGCGTGCGCGCAGCTTGCCGCGTGGCGCCGCAGCGGCCACGTCGACGAGACCTGCCGCATGTCGGTCAACGTCTCGGTCCTGCAGCTGCATTCCGGCAACCTGCTGGCCAACGTGCAGGACTGCCTGCAGCGCGCCGGCCTGGAGCCCGAAGCGCTGGAGATCGAGCTCACCGAATCGACCGTGATGGACGACACCGTGCGCGCCATCGAGCAGCTCGCCGAGCTCGGCCGGCTCGGCGTACGCATCGCGATCGACGATTTCGGCACCGGTTACTCTTCGCTCAGCCACCTGCAGCGACTGCCGCTGGACACGCTCAAGGTCGACCGCTCCTTCGTCATCGGCCTGGGTACGGCGTCCGGCAGCGAGGCCATCGTGCAATCCATTCTCGCGCTCGCGCACTCGCTCTCGCTGAGCGTGGTCGCGGAGGGCGTGGAGACCGAGGCGCAGCGCGACTTCCTGCGCCGCGGCGGCTGTAGCGCCCTGCAGGGCTTCCTGCTCGCGCGGCCGGTCGCTGCGCCGGAGCTGGCGCCGATGCTGGAAGCCGGCTGGCCGCGCTTCCCCGAGCTCGGTGCGGCACCGGACTGAGGCGGCTCAGGCGCCGGCCGCGGCCGCGCCGCTGTCGCCACTGGTACTGACCCGCGTGCGCGGCAGGCAGGCCGGGTACTCGCGCTGCAGGAAGGCGATCAGCTTCTCGCGCAGGTCGACCCGCAGGTCCCAGGCGCGGCCCGAATCCGATGCGCTGACCAGCGCGCGCAGCTCGACCGTGCGGTCGCCGGCATTGGTCACCTGCAGCACGCACACGCGCCCGTCCCACAGGGGGTGGTCCTTGCACAGCCGTTCCAGCTCCTCGCGTACCGCCTGCACCGGCACGCTGTAGTCGGCATGGATGAACACGCTGCCGAGGATGTCGGCGGTGCGCCGCGTCCAGTTCTGGAACGGCTGCGAGATGAAGCGCGAGAAGGGCACGATGAGGCGTCGCTCGTCCCAGATTGCGACCACCACGTAGGTCGCGGTGATCTCCTCGATGCGGCCCCATTCGCCTTCGACGATGACCACGTCGTCGACCCGGATCGGCTGGGTGAAGGCGAGCTGCAGGCCGGCGATGATGTTCTCCAGCACCGGCCGTGCGGCGAGGCCGATGGCGAGCCCGGCGACCCCGGCCGAGACCAGCAGGCTCTGCCCAATCTCGCGCACGCGCGGGAAGGTCATCAGGATCGCGGCGACGCCGAGGATGACGATGATGACCACCAGCGTGCGTTCCAGCACCTGTACCTGGGTATGCACGCGGCGCGCTTCGAGGTTGTCGGCCTGCGACACGTCGTGCCGGCGCGTGATGATGACGGCGCCGGTGTCGACCAGCGCCGCCGCGGTCCAGGTGACTGCCACGATCACACCGACCCCGGCCGCGTGGCGCAGCAGCTCGGCGAGTGCCGCATCGAGCTCGGTGATTCCGGGCAGGGCGAAGATCAGCGCGAGCAGCGGGAACAGCAGGCGTGACGGCGGACGCATCGCTCGGGCGAGGACGTCGTCGAACTGCCAGGCATTGCGGCGGGCCACGGCGGCGAGCAGCGTGAACGCCAGGCGGTGCGCGAGCAGGCCGGCGGCGAGCGCCAGGGCCAGCTTGCCGCTGCCGAGTGCGACGGCGGTCCAGTCGATCACGGCGCCTTTCGCCTGTGTGCGGGTCGGTACACGCGTCCTATTGTGATCGCGGCTGGCGGCCTTGTCATGCGCACGCCCTCAGCGCAGCAGGTCGAACAGCGCATGCGCGACCCCGGCGCTGCTCTCGCCGGCGACCAGGCCCGCGGCCGCGGCCAGCAGCATGCCGTCGGCAAGGCGCCGCCGGCCCGCGTTAACCGCCCACGCCAGCACGCTGCCGGCGGCCATCACCAGCGACACCGAGGCCGGGATCACGCAGGCCAGCCCCAGCGCCACCGCGCTCGGCAGCCGTGCACGCCATCGCGGCGGCGCCAGCTCGCCGGCGAGACCAAGAACGACGCCGGCGGCAATCGCTGCCAGCATGGCCAGGCGCGCGCTCGCCGGCACCGAGTCGAGACCGGCGGAGAGTACCTCGGCGACCGCTTTCCAGGTCGCCACCGCCGGCGCCGGCCATTCGGCGGTCAGCAGCATGGCCTGCGGATCGGGGATCAGCAGCATAAACACCGCGACCCCGGTGATGCTGCCGGCGAGGATCCCGCAGCACTGCGCGAACACCTGGCGGCCGGGGCTGGCGTCGATGACATGGCCGGCGCGGAGATCGTTGAGCAGGTCGGCGCACTGGCCGGCCGCGCCGCCGGCGACGTTGGCCGTCATCAGGTTGGTGATCGGCGTGGCCGGGGCGAGGATGCCGAAACCGAGCTGCGAGACCTTGCCGATGGCGCCGATCGGCGGGATGCCGGTCTCGCCGACCACGCGCGCGGCGACCGCGGCGAGCGCGACGGCCAGCGGCACCGCGAGTGCGGCCAGCCACGGCTCGATGTCGAACAGCACCACCTGCAGCGCGATCGCGAGCAGGGCGGCGGCGGCGAAAGCCAGTGCCGGCAGCAGCGCCGGGCGCCGCAGGCCCGCTGCAACGCCGGGCACGCGGCCGCGCGCGGTGCGGGTGATCTGCACCGCCAGCGCGGCCAGCGTGGCGCTGACCATGAGACTTACCCCGGGCCACAGCAGCCATTCCACCAGCACCCCGAAGTTGGCCGCCGCGTTGTCGCCGTGCAGGACCACGACACCGGCAGCGACCAGGGCCGGTGCGGCCAGCGCCCAGGCCAGCAGCGCGCCCAGCAGCAGCGACAGCCCGGTGCGCAGCCCGATGATGGCGCCGAAGCCGAGCAGCAGCGGCGAGGGCTCGAGCGCGAAGGTGTAACGCTCCAGTGCTGCCGCCGGCGCCCAGCGTGGCAGCCCGGCGATGACGTCGGCGAGCTTGATGCCGGCCGCCGCGACCGCGCAGCCGCCGAGCACGGCGAGCCGGCGCGCGGCGTCACGCCCGCGGGCGAAGACGTCGCGCAGGGTCTCGACCGTCGCCATACCGACCGGGAAGGCCAGGCCCGAGCGCACCACCAGCGCCGGCCGCAGGTACCACGCCACCCACACGCCGAGAAAGCTGACGCTGAACACCCACACCGTGAGGCTCAGGGCCTCGGCGCTGCGCCCGGTGATCAGCAGCCAGGCCGGGATCGGCGCGACCAGGCCGCCGGAGATGATCGAGGCCGCCGCCGAAGCGGCGGTCTGGCTGATGTTGCTCTCGTGCAGCGACCACGGCGGGCCGCAGCCGAGCGCGCCCAGCCCGCGCCAGAAGCCGAAGCCGAGCAGCAGCGCGATGATCGACATGTTGAACGACCAGCCGATGCGCAGCCCCGAGTAGACGTTGGCCGGGGTCAGCGCGATGCCGAGGACGAGGCCGGTGGCGAGTGCGCGGACGGTGAGCTCGCGCCGTGCGTCGGGCGCGCTGTGCCGCGGTTGCGCTGCGGTGGCCGGGGTGCGGGACATGCCGCCACAGGCTGGGCAGCCGGCGCCGGCTTGTCAAACGCGCGTGACGCGTTCGACGTAACGCGATGCGGTACCCGCGCACGGCGGGCCTCGCCGTGCGCGGGTCGCGAGGTGTCAGGCGCGGCGCACGCGTCGCCGCCCGAGCGCGGCCAGGCCGGCGACTGCCAGCAAGGCGGTGGCCGGTTCCGGTACGCGCTGTAACACCCGCGCGGCGCCGGCATCGGTCGAGTAGAACAGGCCCGCGGTCGAGCCGTCGAGCACGTTACCCACGCTTGGCAGGGTGAAGCTCAGCAACTCGGCGCCGGCAAAGGTCCAGCCGGCCGGCAGCAGCGGCAGGATGCTGTTCCAGATGTCGATCGCGAGCTGGTCCAGCAGCGGATCACCGAACACGCCGGTGAAGACGTCGGTCGGGTTCTGGCCGGCCAGCATGTAGGTGCCGATCAGGCCGGTGGCAACGAACTCGTTGATGCCGTCGCTGAGAAAGTTGTACTGGCTGAAGAGCAGGTTGTTCGCCGACAAGGTCATGGTGTTGATGCCGTTGGCACCCAGCGTGTTGGAGGTGGGCGGAAAGGTGGGCACCGTGACGCCGTTGGCGAAGTCGCTGTAGCTTGCCGTGGTCCCGGTGACGTTGTAGGCATTCATGCTGTTGGCACCGAGGTAGAGCTGGTTCCCCGCGGTGCTGAAGCCGCCGCTGGAGTAACCGATGAGGGCCGGTTCCGGTCCGCCGATGAACAACTGCGGGTTGTTGAACTGGTAGGTCGTCAGCGAACCGTTGGGATTGAAGCCCGGCAGTACTAGGTCGTCCGGGGTGCTGAAGAACTGGTCGGGGCCGGGATAGAAGCCAGCCAGGGCCGGGACCTCGAGCAGGGTGAAGTTGATGGCGTGGGCGCCGGCCGGGCCGACGAGCAGCACTGCGGTCAGCAGCAGGGTGCGTAGCGTCATGATGAATCCTTCCATTTTGATGAATGACCGTCCGGGGTCTGTCCGCGCGCGGCTGCCCGCCGGCGGCGCGTCCCCCCGAATCACGCCGCAGGTCGAATATAGGGAAAGTCATCGTCGCCGGCGTATGACGGGATTGTGAAGGATTGTTACGCGGCACCCGGTGGTGGCGCGCCCCGCGAGCGCTGGCGTCATCGCGTACACTGCACGCCCATGACCCTGCTCCTCATCCGCCACGGCGAGACCGATCTCAACACCGGCCGCGTGGTGCAGTTTCCCGATACGCCACTGGGCGCGGTCGGCCTCGACCAGGCCGAGCGCCTCGCTGCGCGCCTCGCCGCGCGCAGGCTCGGACTCATCGTCTCCAGCGACTACCAGCGCGCGCGCATGACCGCGGCACGGGTCGCGGCTGCGAGCGGCGCACGCGTGGTCGAGAGCCCGCACTGGCGCGAGCGCAACTTCGGCGATCTGCGCGGCCGCGCCTACGACGACCTCGGTGAGCTCGACATCTTCGCCAAGGACTACCATCCTCCCGGCGGCGAGAGCTGGCCCGACTTCGACGCCCGCGTCGACCGCGCCTGGGCCGACCTCATGACCCTGGCCGAAGAAGTCGAGCAGGACATCGCCGTCGTCACCCACGGCCTCGTGCTGCGCTCACTGTTCGAGCGCGTGCTCGACTGCAGCGGCCACCTCGTCACCCCCGACATCGTCGTCGCTAACACCTCGGTCACCACCGTCGAGCGCGTGCCGCCGTGGCGGGTGGCGGAGCTGGCGGCGGTGCATCACCTGGAGGAGGTGGTGCGGGGTGGGGGAGCCGTGTAGAACACGCAAGACGACGGAGCTTACTTGCTGGGTTCTTGGTCGGAATCGAATTTTCGTCAGTGGAATAGCCTCGCGAGAGTCATGACTCGCAAACCGGTCAAGAATTTCAGACGCGTTACCTGCTGCCTAGTATTGGGCAGTGTTCTCTGAGAAGTCGATGATTCGCTACTTCATTGAATCTACGCCAAAGGAGAATCTGGTTAGTTCGGAAGGGCTAGCCATGTTGTGGCTACACATCCCGTACTTCCGCGTATAAACCGGCACACACGACATCTCTGCTTGCTAGGAGGGCAGTATCGTTGTGCAATTCGATGACGCATCGGGGGCTAGTCAATCTTCGACTCGGCCTCCGCCAGATTCTTCAATGCTTGAGGGTAATCTGGATCGATAACAAGAGCCCGTTTAAGGGCTTCTGCAGCTTCCGTAAAGCGGTCGAGCCTGAGCAATGCTACGCCCATACCGATATGAGGATATGCGTAATCGGGGTCTAATTCGATGGCAGCCTGAAAAGCGCTTAGCGCATCGTTGAAGCGTCGGGACAGTAGGTATGCATTTCCCAGATTGTGATGCACGTCGGCCGCCCCCGGTGAAATCTCGATCGCTTTCAAATAAGCGCGAATGGCTTTTTCTTGGTCCCCAGAATTGGAGTACAGGACCCCTACATTGACAAGCGAATCATCGTCCTTCGGATCAAGCGCAATGGCGCGTTCGTAGCTCTCAATAGCAGCGTCGCCTAGATTTGAAGCTTCGTAGGCAAGCCCCATGTTGTAGTGAAAGATTGCGTTATCCGGCGCGAGCTGAATTGCTCGTTCGTGGGCCTCGATCGCCTCATCGTCTCGTAAAAGGTCCTTATAGAGGTTGCCTAAACCGCTATACGCGTATGGAAATTCTGGATCAACCTCTAGCGCTAGTTTGTACGTTTCAAGCGCTTTTTCGTGTTGTCCAAGACTCCTGTACAGCTCACCGAGCCCGTTATAGGGGTATGGAGAATCTGGATCGAGCGCAATCGCCAGCTCGTAAGATTCAATCGCTTCGCCGGTTCGCCCGAGGTCCCTATAGACATAACCTAATCCAGTGTGCGCAGAAGAAATACCTGGATCAATCTGAATCGCCAGTTCGTACGCGGCAATGGCGTCGTCGTGTCGTCCGAGGTCGCGATACAGATTGCCTAGCCGTGTATGGGGATTCGGTGAGTCTGGATCGATCGCAATTGCCCGCTCGTACGCTTTGATGGCTTCATCCTGCTGTTCCAGCTGCTGATAGAGGTTACCCAGTCCGTAATATGGGTCCGTTGCGTTAGGGTCGATGTCGATTGCCTGTTCGTACGCTT
Source organism: Gammaproteobacteria bacterium (assembly GCA_041984235.1). GTDB lineage: Bacteria > Pseudomonadota > Gammaproteobacteria > JBHIYN01. Next base: position 126,909 of record JBHIYN010000013.1, on the reverse strand, counting down.
CTACTGCTTCGGCGTGTCGACCTATTCCCGCGTACAAGTGCCCTAGGCCGAGATATGGGATAGAAGAATTTGGGTCTATGCTGATCGCTTGTTTGTATGCTTTGATCGATTCATCGTGTCGCTTCAGGCTCCGATAAAGATTACCTAGGCCGGTGAATGACAACGAATAACTCGGGTCAAACTTTATCGCTTTTTTGTATGCGGCGATCGCTTGTTCGTAGCGACCGGCGTCATTATGAAGACTTCCGAGATTGTTATATGCGGGCGTGAACCTTGCATCAATCCGGATCGCACTCTTATATGCGGACAATGCTTCATCGTTCCGCTCCAGATCATGGTACAAATAGCCTAAACCTAAGTAAGCATATTTGCGGTTGCCGATATGCCGGTTTCTGACGATGCCCAGCAGTTCTTCTTCTGCCTTGGTCGGATCGTGATCGATTAAATACGAGGCGTAAACATAATCTTCATAGTTCCGGAATATGTACTCTACAGCGCTTTGGATCGCTGGCGCTGGATTTGTCGGTGTTGCTGACTTAGAAACAACAGCGGGACGCCCGCTTACCTGAAGGTGCAATCTAAGTGTGGGGGATTCATCGGCCCCTTTCTCAACTAGGACCGCGCCGGATACTCGCTTCTCATTCTGTCGCGTGATTCGCAAAACGCTATTTAGCGTGAGCTCGGTACCAGGCACGGAAATTTCGGGCATCCGCTCATCCCAATCGCCAATGAATCGTGGTGCTTGCAACGAGGTTCTCGCCTTAAGGCGGATGCGAGTCATCTCTCCTTGAATCATGCGGGCAATAACACGGCCATTGAGGCCGTAGTTTTCGGCGATACCGTTCGGAACTTCAAAGGGCTCGATGACCAGTGTTGGTGTACGGTACTCGTTAATCGCGATGTAAGTGATTACTCCGATAGCGCTCAGGATCGTTAGGAAAATCGCGAACCGTTCGACAAGCGCAAGCCCTTCTTTCACCCGGTTGAGAAGACTGGGGCGAGGTGAGAGCTCCCCCTTGAGAGCTGCAAGATCCTTCGGGTGGAGGCGGCGCGCACGGTCGGGAACGACCAGACCGTTTGCGAGGACCCCTACAGCCCCGGATTCGTCGCAAACCTCGCCCGATTTGGTATCTTCTGAACTTTGATCAACTGAGCCGTTAGGATTCGTCGAGCCTTTGCCAGCAGTTTCAGGCGATAGGTCTGCAGGTCCGCTTGTGAGTACGTCGGAGTCACCCTGGGCATTACTGTCATGTCCCTTCATCCTACCCCCTTCGTCCTTTTGTTGAGTCCCTTCATCGCGCTGCCGTAACGCGAATAAACTTGCGTTCCTGTTCCTTGTCCCACGCAATTACAACTGTACTACCCGGTGGGCTACAGGGCGAAATCTGCCGGGCCCGTAGTTAGCACAAATTCCGTTAAATGGACGGATCGCCACTGGTTCTTGGTATTTCCGGCTCCAGGGCATCACCCGGTATTGGAAAGACCTTCCGCCCTGCAACCGGCCAAAGTGGAGGAGGACGGAATAATGACCTGGCTGTCATCCAGCGACATTAAGATATCCGGGAAGTCTGCAATGGCGCCGAGCTAGAATGGCGCCGGGCGCATCTCAACGTCGTGATAAGGCGGTGACGAAAGGGACGAACTCGTGGAGAGAAGAGGCCGCCGCCTAAGGAAGCGCGTGGAGTCTAGTGTCGCCGAGTTGTTTCTTCGAGTGTTCGGCGCCGCCTGGGACTCGGAGAATGCGGGTGGCGTACTTTGCCGGACTGAATTACCGCCTCACCTGACGTTGGCCAAATTGCTTGGCTGAAGGGGAATTGGTGGAGCCGGGGAGGATCGAACTCCCGACCTTCGCATTGCGAACGCGACGCTCTCCCAGCTGAGCTACGGCCCCACGAAGTTCGCCCGGGGCGGGCGAGGGGGCGATCTTACTGGTTCCGGCGCGCTTCGGCGAGCGCTGCCGCGGGGGCTTTGACCCGGCCGCGCGGGCGCGCGATGCTGGGCGGGCCGCGACGAGGTGACTGCCCATGACCGATACCACGCGCACCGAAACCGACAGTCTCGGTACCGTCGAGGTACCGGCCGGCGCGCTCTACGGCGCGCAGACGCAGCGCGCGGCGGGCAACTTCCGCATTTCCGATCTGCGCCTGCAGCCGCCGTTCATCCGCGCGCTGGCCGCGATCAAGCGCGCCGCGGCTGAGGCCAACGTCGAGCTGGGTGTGATCGACGAGCCCGTCGGCACGGCGATCGTCGCGGCCGCGGCCGAGGTCGCGGCCGGCGAGCACGCGGAGGCCTTTGTCGTCGACGTCTTCCAGACCGGCTCCGGCACCAGCACCAACATGAACATGAACGAGGTGCTGGCGACGCTCGCCGCGCGCCGCGGCGCGGACGGCGTGCACCCCAACGATCACGTCAACGCCTGCCAGAGCAGCAACGACGTCATCCCGTCCGCGCTCAGGGTCGCGGTCGCCGGCGAGATCGCGGGACAACTGCGCCCGGCGCTGGACGACCTGGCCGCGACCGTGCGGCGCAAGGCGGCGGAGTACCCGGAACTGGTCAAGACCGGACGCACCCATCTCATGGACGCGACCCCCTTGCGCGTTGCCGACGAGCTCGGTGGCTGGGCGGCGCAGCTCGCGCTCGCTGGCGAGCGGCTGGACGACGCCGTGCGGCGCCTGTGCGAGCTGCCGCTCGGCGGTACCGCGGTCGGCAGCGGGGTCAACGCGCACCCGCAGTTCGCCGCGCGCGCCTGCGCCCGTCTCGGGCACGCGACCGGCATCGCCTTCGTGCCGTCGGGTGATCGCTTCCGCGACATCAGCGCGCTGGATACGCCGCTGGAGGCCAGCGCCCAGCTGCGCGCGCTGGCGGTGGTGTTGCTCAAGATCGCGAACGACCTGCGCTGGATGGCGAGCGGCCCGGTGGCCGGCCTCAGCGAGGTGTTGCTGGAGCCCATCCAGCCCGGCAGCAGCATCATGCCGGGCAAGGTCAACCCGGTCATCGCCGAGGCCGTGGCGATGGTCGCGGCGCAGGTCATCGGCAACGACGCCACGGTGTGCGCGGCGGCGCAGTCCGGTAACTTCCAGCTCAACGTGATGCAGCCCGTCGCGGCCTACAACCTGCTGCAGAGCGTGGCCCTGCTCGGCGCGGCGTGCCGTCACCTCGCGGGCTCCATCGCGCCCATGCGCTACAACGCGCCGCGCCTCGCCGCGCTGCTCGCGCGCAACAGCATGCTGGTGACGTCGCTGGCGCCGCGCATCGGCTATGCGCTCGCGGCGCGGATCGCGAAGGAGGCGATGGCCGGCGAGCGGCCGGTGATCGAGGTCGCCGCCGAGCACTGTGACATCCCGCGCGCCGAGCTCGAGCGCCTGCTCGACCCGGCGCGCATGGCGTCCGGCGGCATTGCGTGAGGCGGGCGCGCCGGGCCGATGGCTGAGCCCCGCGCGCGCCGCGAGCAGGCGCCGCTGTCGGTGCTGGTCGTGCTGACCCTGATGATGGTCGCGCTGACCGGGCACATGACCCGTACGGTGGTGCCACTGCCGGCGCTGGAGGCGCTGAGCCCGTTCGAGGCGGCGGTCAGCCACGTGCGCGAGCGGCGCACGCCCGGTCGCCAGTCGTACGCCTATCTCGAGCTCCGTTTCCAGGGGATCGGCGCCAGCTTCCAGCTCAACGCCGGTGACCGGCTCGGTGACGACAGTACCGAGTACCGCGCGTTGCGCGAGATCCTGCACCCCGGCGCGCGCGTCACGGCCTGGGCGCGGCGCATGCCGCCGCGTGCCGACGCCGACCTCTCCGACCGTGCAAGCCTCACCGACCACCGCCTGCCGGGAACCGGCGACGGGATTGCCGGCCTCGGCACCTGGTCGGCCGGCGAGGACGGTGGCCTGTTCGAGGTCGTGCAGCTCGACGCCGGCGGCCGCCGCATCCTGCCCTTCGCCGCCATCCAGCGCGGCGTGGAGCGGGAGCGCTACTGGATGCTGGCCCTGTGGCTGATGACGGCGGGCATGGTCGCCTACACCGCCTTTGCTGTCCTTGGCTGGTGGCGCCGACGTCGGATGGCGCGCTCAGGCGGGGCGTAGCCGCAGCGGCAGGCGCGCCAGCGCGCGCACTGCGTTGTTCGGTTTCCACTGCGCTGCACCGGCCGGCTCGATGGCGGCAACGCGCTCGGCCAGCGCGGTGAGCACGGCGCCGCCCTCGGCACGCGCCACGTTCTGCCCGACGCAGGCATGGATGCCGACGCCGAAGGCGAGATGGCCGGTAGCGCGGCGGGTGACGTCGAAGCGTTCCGGTGCGGCGAACTGCGCCGGGTCGAGGTTGGCCGCGCCGAGCACGCAGAGGATCTTGCTGTCGGCGGCGATGGCGACGTCGCCGACCGTGGTGTCCGCCGCCGCGGTGCGGCAGAAGGTGTGCACCGGCGAGGTCAGGCGCAGGCTCTCCTCGAAGGCGTTGCGGGCCAGCATGGGCTCCGCGCGCAGGCGCGCGAACTGGTCTGGTGCATGGGCCAGGCACCACAGCGCGTTGCCGAGCGCGCTGACCGTGGTGTCGATGCCGGCCGAGAGCAGCGAGCGCACCAGCATGCCGGCCTCGTCCTGGTCGATCTCGCCGGCGTCGGCGGCGGCGTAGATGTCGGCGCCGAAGCCTGCCTCGTGCAACTGGTCGCGCGCGCACTGCGCGGTGATCCAGGGCACGATGTCCGCGCCTTGTGCGAGCGCCGCGCGGCGCAGGGCGTTGTCCGGGCCGAGCGCGTTGAAGACCATCGCGCCGTAGTCGACCAGGCGGCGGCGATCCGGGGCGCGCAGGCCGACGGCGCGCGGGAACACGGTGGTCGGGAAGACCTCGGCCAGGTCGGCGACGCCGTCGCAGCGGCCGCGTTCGAGGAGGTCGTCGACGAGCGCGTTCGCCGCTGTTCTGAAGTCCGCCTCGAGCGCGGCCACGCGGCGCGGTGAGAGCACGCGCATGAGCACCGTGCGGGTCCGGGTGTGGTAGGGCGGGTCGACTTCCAGCACCCGGCTCGGCGGCCGCCACGGCTCGTCGTAGGCGAAGTCGGCGAGGCCGACCCCGCGCGAGGACACGAAGCGCTGCCAGTCGGAGAAGACCTCGCGGGTCTCGGCGTAGCGCCCGCAGGCGAGCACCGCGTAGCGCGGCAGGTAGACGAACGGTCCGCGCTCGCGCAGCGCCGTGTACCAGGGCTCGGGGTCCAGCAGGATGGCCGGATCGTAGGGATCGACGTCCCACGTCGCCACGCCGGGCGGCGGCTCGATCGCGATGTGTCCTTCGCGCAGGTCGCGGGTCGGCATGATGTTCGTGTGCGGGCGGCGTGCGCCGATTGTCCTCCATCGGCGCCGGCGGCGCAGCACGATTCTTGGCATAATCCGGGCCGTCAGGGGGAGGGAGTGGCCGCATGATCGACAAGCGTTGCGCGACGACCGCCGCCATCGTCGCGGACTGCGCCGCCTTGCGCGACGGCGCCACCGTGCTGGTCGGTGGCTTCGGTGACGCTGGCGTGCCCGAGCACCTGATCGCCGCGATCTGTGATCTCGGCCTTAAAGATCTCACCGTGGTCAGCAACAACGCCGGCTCCGGCGAGCACGGCCTGGCCGCGCTGCTGACCGCCGGCTGCGTCGGCAAGATGGTCTGCTCCTTCCCGCGCTCCTCCGGCTCGGTGGTGTTCGAGGATCTCTACGCGGCGGGCAAGGTCGGGCTGGAGATCGTGCCGCAGGGCACGCTCGCCGAGCGCATCCGCGCCGGCGGCGCCGGGGTGCCGGCGTTCTACACCCCCACCGCCTACGGCACGCCGCTCGCCGAAGGCAAGGAGACGCGCACCTTCGACGGTCGCCACTACGTGCTGGAGCACGCCATCCGCGCCGACGTCGCCCTGGTCCACGCGCGCAGCGGCGATCGCTGGGGCAACCTCACCTACGCCAAGACCGCGCGCAACTTCAACCCGATCATGGCGATGGCGGCTGACACCACGCTGGCCGAGGTGCGCGAGGTGGTCGACATGGTCGACCCGGAAGCAGTGGTAACCCCGGGTATCTTCGTCAGCCGCCTGGTGGAGGTGGGATCATGAGCGCACGGCTTTCCGCGGCGGACATCGCGCGGCGTGTCGCCGGCGACATCGCCGACGGCTCCTACGTCAACCTCGGCATCGGCATGCCGATGCTGGTGGCCGACCACATCCCGGCCGGGCGCGAGTTCGTGCTGCACTCGGAGAACGGGCTGCTCGGCATGGGCCCGGCGCCGGACGCGGCCGATGCCGATCCGGATCTGATCAACGCCGGCAAGCAGCCGGTGACCATCCTGCCGGGCGGCGCCTATTTCCACCACGCCGATTCCTTCGCCATGATCCGCGGCGGTCACATCGACGTCTCCATCCTCGGCGCCTACCAGGTCGCGGCCAACGGCGACATCGCCAACTGGGCGCTGCCGGGACCCAAGCCGCCGGCGGTCGGCGGCGCGATGGACCTCGTCGCCGGTGCGAAACGCGTGTGGGTGATGCTCTCCGCGCACGTCGCCAAGGACGGCGCGCCCAAGATCGTCGAGCGCTGCGACCTGCCGCTGACGGGGCTCGCCTGCGTCGACCGCGTGTACTCCGATCTCGCCGTGATCGACGTCACCCCGGACGGGCTGGTGGTGACCGACATCGTCGCCGGGCTGTCGCGCGACGAGCTCGCGGCGAAGACCGGCGCCCCGCTCACCTTCGCCGCCGACTGCCGCGAGCTGGTGCCGGCATGAAGCGCGTGGTCGCGCCGGTGCCGGCCGGTGTCTACCCGGACAATGCCTTCGCCGATTACCGTTCGACCGCGCGGCGCGCGCCACGCCAGGCGGCGATCGCGATCCCGCACACCGTCTCCGAGCTCAGCGGTCCGCGTTACGGCGCGGAGATGCTGCGCGCCGGGGCCGCCGACCTGACTCGCCAAGGCGACGGTGGCTGCGCGCTCGGCCAGCGCATCATCGTCTACGGCCGGGTCAGCGACGAGCACGGGCGGCCGCAGCGCGATGCCCTGGTCGAGGTGTGGCAGGCCAACGCCGCCGGCCGCTACCGGCATGACGGCGACCAGCACGATGCGCCGCTGGACCCCGCCTTCACCGGCGCCGGCGCGGCGCTGACCGACGGCGACGGCTGCTACGAGTTCCTCACCATCGATCCCGGCGCCTACCCGTGGGGCAACCACCACAATGCCTGGCGCCCGCGACACATCCATTTCTCGCTGTTCGGGCCGGCCTGGGCCTCGCGGCTGGTGACGCAGATGTACTTTCCCGGCGATCCGCTGCTGGCGCTGGACCCGATCTTCAACGCAGTCGCCGACCCTGCCGCGCGCGAGCGCCTGGTGTCGGTGTTCGACATCGAACGCAGCGTGCCGGACTACGCGCTCGCCTACCGCTTCGACATCGTCCTGCGCGGAGCGGCGCAGACCCCGCTGGAGCGCGAGCCGTGAGCGGGCTGACGCCGTCGCAGACGGTGGGGCCGTACTTCCACCTCGGCCTGGACTGGCCCGGCGCCAACCGCCTGGTCGCCGACGACACCCCCGGCCAGCACATCGTGATCCAGGGCCAGGTGCTGGACGGCGACGGCGTGCCGGTGCCGGACGCACTGGTCGAGATCTGGCAGGCCGACGACCAGGGCCGTTATTGCGACGGTCATGGCGACGGTCATGGCGGCGACGCCGGCGCGGGATTCCGCGGCGCCGGGCGCACGGCGGTCGACGGCGACGGCCGTTTCCTGTTCGAGACCGTCAAGCCCGGCGGGGTCGACGACGCCGCCGGCCGCCAGGCGCCGCACGTCAACCTCGCGCTGTTCGCACGCGGCCTGCTGGTGCACCTCTACACGCGCATCTACTTCGAGGACGAGGCCGCCGCCAACGCCACCGACCCGGTGCTCGCGCAGGTGCCGGACGCGCGCCGCGCGACCCTGGTGGCGCGGCGCGAAGGCGATCACTACACCTTCGACATCCACCTCCAGGGCGCGCAGGAAACCGTGTTCTTCGATGTCTGATCCGGTGCAGGTCGCCATCGTCGGCGCCGGGCCGGCCGGGCTGACGCTAGGCCTGCTGCTGGCGCAGGCCGGCATCGACTTCGTCATCGTCGAGCGCCAGAGCCGCGCGCACGTCGAGGGACGGATCCGCGCCGGCGTGCTCGAGCAGGGCAGCGTCGCGCTGCTCGAACGGCTGGGCGTCGCCGCGCGCCTGCAACGCGAAGGCCTGGTGCACGACGGCGTGGAGATCGCCTTCGGCGGGCGGCGCCTGCGCATCGATTTCCGCGCGCTGACCGGGCGCGCGGTCACGGTCTACGGCCAGACCGAGATCACGCGCGACCTGAACGCCGCGCACGACGCCGCCGGCAGCAAGGTGCTGTATGAGTGTGGCGAGGTCTCGCTGCACGACCTCGACGGCGAGCAGCCGCGCCTGCGCTGCACGCAGGCGGGCGGCACGCACGAGTTCCGCTGTGACTTCGTCGCCGGCTGCGACGGCTTCCACGGCGTCTCGCGCCAGAGCATCCCGGTCGCCGTTCGGCGCGAGTTCGAACGCGTCTACCCGGTCGGCTGGCTCGGTGTCCTGGCAGACACGCCACCGGTGTCGCCCGAGCTGATCTACGCCAGCCATGCCCGTGGCTTCGCGTTGTGCTCCATGCGCTCGCCCACGCGCAGCCGTTACTACGTGCAGGTAGGGGCAGACGAACGCATCGAGGACTGGCCGGACGCGCGTTTCTGGGACGAGCTGCGCGCGCGCCTGCCCGAGGACGTCGCCGCCGCGCTGGTCACCGGCCCCGCGATCGAGAAGAGCATTGCGCCGCTACGCAGCTTCGTCGCCGAGCCGATGCGGCACGGCCGCCTGCTGCTCGCCGGCGACGCCGCCCACATCGTGCCGCCGACCGGGGCCAAGGGCCTCAACCTGGCGCTGGCCGACGTGCGCCGTCTGGGGGATACGCTCGCGGCCTGGTATGCGAAACCCGATCCCGCGCTGCTCGACGCCTACTCGCGCGACAGTCTCGCGCACGTGTGGAAGGCGGAGCGTTTCTCGTGGTGGTTCACCTCGGTCACCCACCGCCTCGACCCCGATCCCTTCAGCGCACGGCTGCAGTGCGCCGAGCTCGACTACATCGCCGGCTCGCAGGCGGCGATGACCAGCCTGGCCGAGAACTACGTCGGCCTGGATGCGGCCTGAGCGATGGTGGCCGGCACCCTGTTCGACGATTACCTGGAAGCGCCGGCAGTCGCCGCCTGTTTCGCTGCGCCCGCGATGCTGGCGCACATGCTTGAGTTCGAGGCGGCACTGGCGCAGGCGCAGGCGAAGCTCGGCATCGTGCCCGGAGCGGCCGCCGACGTCATCGCGCGCCACGCCGCCGCGCGCGACTACGATCTCGATGCCCTGCGCCGCGGCAGCGCCGACGCCGGCAACCCGGCGGTGGCGCTGGTCGCCGCGCTCACCGCCCGCGTTGCCGCCGACGATGCGCAGGCCGCGCGCTGGGTGCACTGGGGCTCGACCAGCCAGGACGTCGCCGACAGCGCGACCATGCTCGCCGCGCGCGCCGCGCTCGGCCTGGTCGAGACCGAGCTGCGCGCGGTCGAGCGCACGCTGCTGGCGCTGATCGGGCAGCACCGCGAGACGCCGATGGTGGCGCGTACCCTGTCACAGCACGCCGGACCGACCACCTTCGGCTACAAGCTCGCCGGCTGGCTCGGTGGCCTGCTGCCCGGTCACCGGCGCCTGCGCACCGTGGCCGCCGCGTTGCCGCTGCAGTTCGGCGGCGCCTCCGGCACGCTCGCCGCCTGTGGTGAACGTGGCGTGGAGCTGTCGGTGGAGGTCGCGGCACGTCTCGGGCTGCGCCCGGTGCGCCCGTGGCACACCGAGCGCAGCGCGGTGCGCGGGCTGGCCGCGGCGCTGGGCGAGGTGGCCGCGGCCTGCGGCAAGGTCGCCGCCGACCTGGTGCTCATGATGCAGACCGAGGTCGCCGAGCTGGCCGAGCGTGCCGAGCCCGGCCGCGGCGGCTCCTCGGCACTGCCGCACAAGCGCAACCCGGTGGCCGCGATCGGCGTGCTGGCCGCGGCGCGCCGCGCCGGCGGCGAGGTCGGCACCCTGTTCGCCAACGTCGAGCACGGCCACGAGCGGGCCAGCGGGGCGTGGCAGCTCGAATGGGGCGCGCTGCGCGATCTCTTCGCCGCCACCGGCGGCGCGGTGTGCGGCCTGGCGCGGGCGCTGGATGGCATCGAGGTCGACCGCGTGCGCATGCAGGCCAATCTCGATCTCGGTGCCGGCCGCGTCATGAGCGAATCGGTGACGATGGCGCTCGCCGAACATCTCGGCCGTGGCGCCGCGCGCGAGCTGGTCAGCGCGGCCCTCGCCGAGGCCGATGCCTCGGGGCGGCCGCTGGGCGAGGTGCTGGGCGCACACGCCGAGGTCCGCGCGGCGCTGGGCGAGGCGGGGCTGGCGCGGGCGCTGGACCCGGCGCGCTACCTCGGTGTCGCCGCGCACTACGTCGACGAGGTGACGGCCGAAGCCGCGGCACTGCTGCGCGCCTGAGCGCCGCTGACCGGCAATCTCCGGGGAGGAGCACAGACGATGGACGACAAGCAGCGATTCGACAACGGCATGGGCACCCGCCGCGCGGTGCTCGGCGAGGCCCACGTCAAGCGCGCGGAGGCCAACCGCAACGACTTCAATGGTGACTTCCATGATCTCATCACGCGCTATGCCTGGGGCGACATCTGGCAGCGCCCGGGACTGGACCACCGCACGCGCAGCTTCATCACGCTGGCCATGCTGCTGGCTGGCAACCGCGACGACGAGTTCGCGCTGCACGTACGCGGCGCACTCAACAACGGCGTTACCCGCGAGGAGATCCGCGAGCTGCTGATGCACGCCGCGATCTACTGCGGCGTGCCCTGCGCCAACCATGGTTTCCGGCTGGCGCAGGAGGTCTTCCGCGCCATCGACGCGGAGATCTGAGGCGCGCGGCGCGGCGGCCGCGCGCCGCGCTCAGAAGTTGCGCGTGCCGTCTCCGCCGAGGACGATGTCGGCATTGCGCCAGGCCTTGGCGAACGGCTCGGCATAGGCCGCGGCCTCGTCGTCGCGGCCCTGCGCGCGCAGACTCGCGGCGAGCCCGTGCAGCGACCAGCCGTTCAGCGGCACGTGCTCGAGATCGGCCCGAAACACCGCCTCGGCGCGCGCCGCCTGGCCGCGTTCCAGCAGGGCCTGGCCGAGCACCTGGCGCACCGGGAAGAACCAGTAGGGCGGCTCCATGTAGGGCAGGCCGTCCTCCAGCGCGACGGCGGCCTCGAGCTCGGCGAACAGGGCCGCGTCGTCACCGCCGGCGGCGGCGATGCCGGCGTCGAGCAGGTGCCCGGCGATGCCTTCCAGGACGTCGGCCGGGTAGCCGTAGGTCTCGTAGGCGTCCGCGCCGTAGAAGGCCGCGGCGGTGGTGAAGGCGGCGCGCTCCGCACGCGCCTGGTCGACCTGTCCCTGGGCGGCGAGCGCGATGCCGCGCGCGGCGTGCCACATGGCGGTCGCGAAGCGATGCTCGGCGCGCGGCTGCGGCTCGGCGAGCACGTCGTCCCAGCGCGCGAAGCGCACCAGTCCGAACATCGGCACGGCGAGGAACTGCTCGATCAGCGGAATGTCGCCGATGAGATCGGTAGGCACGTTGTCGGCCAGCTTGCGCGCCGCCGCGATGGCCACTGCGCTGCGCCCTTCCAGGCTCGCCGTGTACCACAGGAAGTGAATGTTGTGCGGGTAGTAGAGCGCCGGGTAGAAACCCTGTGCGCGGCACTGGCTGATGTAGGACTCGTCCGCGGCCGAGGCGCGCTCGTTGATGCGCGTGGCGTCCTCGTAGCGGCCGACGCGCAGGTAGATGTGCGAGGGCATGTGCACCAGGTGCCCGGAGCCCGGCACCAGGTCACCGAGGCGGTCGGCGCCGGCCTCGGCGCGCCCGGGCGTGTCCGAGGCTTCGACGGCGTGGATGTAGAAGTGGATCGCGCCCGGGTGTTCGGGATTGCGTTCCAGCACCGACTCCAGCGTCGCGACGACGATGTCGGTCTGCGGCTTCGCATCGCCGGTCTCGGTGTAATAGGCCCACGGCATCAGGTTCATCAGCGCCTCGGCATAGACCGTCGCTGCCTCCAGATCGTCCGGGTGCGCGACGACCACGGCGGCCATCGCCTCGGCGAAAGCCTGGTCGAGCGCGCTGCGATCCTCGGGCGCCTGCGGCAGGTAACGCGTGGCCATGGCCTCGATCAGGGCGCGCTCGCCGGCCGTCACGTCCGCGGCCAGCGCCACGGCGCGGGTGGCCGCGGCATGCGCGGCGGGCGCGTCGGCCGGGTCCATGGGCTTGTTGATGTTCGGTCCCAGCGCGTAGGCCTCGCCCCAGAAACACATCGCACAGGACGGGTCCAGGCGTTGCGCCTCGCGGAACGAACGCACCGCCTCGGCATGGTTGAAGCCGTAGGACAGGATCAGGCCCTGGTCGAAGTAGCGCTGCGCCTGCGGCGAAGCGGTGGTGATGGCGACGTGGTGCGTGCCCAGATCATCGAACAGCGGGGCGCCGCGCTTGTCGTCCGCGGCCGGCGCGGTGCCGGCGAGCAGGGCCAGCGCCAGGGTCGTAGCGAGGTGCAGGAGTGTCGATCGTGGCGCCATGGCGGGGTCCTCGGTTCGGTCTCAGGCGGCACACCATACCGGGGCGGGGCGGGCGCGGAAAGGGCGTTCGTGTTGGCGCTTTGTTGCGTGCGGCGTCGAACTGTTTCAGTAATGTTGCGATGACGATCGGCGGCTGCGGGTGCGGTGCTATGCTACGCGGCCTTTCGCCGCCGACCGGTTACCCCTGTGCGCGCCAGCCCGCTTCCGACCGCGCTCCTGCTCTGCGCCCTGCTTGGCGCGGGCGTGGCACCCACGCCCGTACGGGCGGACGCGGCCGCACCGATCCGCAGCGCGTCGCTGGACGCGATCGCGTCCTACCCGGAGCACCTCGCACCGGCCACCGTGGTCAGCGGCAGCGAGGCCGAGATCAGTGCCGAGATTGCCGCGCGCGTGGTTGCCTTCGCGCCCCGCGTGGGCGACGTCGTCGCCGCGGGTGCGGTGCTGGCGCGCCTCGATTGCCGCGACTACGAGCTCGAGCTGGAGGCGGCGCGGGCCGCGCTCGCCGTGCTGGAGGCGCGCCTCGAGCTCGCCGCCCGGCGACTCCAGCGCGCGCAGTCGCTGGAGCGCAGTAACTCGCTAGCGGTCGAAGCACGCGAGGAGCGCGAGGCGGAACGCGACGTGCTGCGCGCGGAGATCCGCGGTGCGCGGGCGCGCCTGGCGCTGGACGAGATCGCGGTCGGGCGCTGCACCATCAAGAGCCCTTACCGCGCCCTGCTGCGTGCGCGCCTGGCGCCGGTCGGCCAGTATGTCGCCGTCGGAGACGCGGTCGCGCGGGTGGTCGACCTCGACGATCTCGAGCTCTCGGCGGAGGTCTTCGCCGCCGACGTCGAGGCCATCGCGCGCAGTGCGGCACTGATCTTCGTCGCCGGCGGACAGCGTTACCCGGTGGCGCTGCGCAGCGCCGTGCAGGCGATCAACACCGCCAGCCGCAACCGCGAGCTGCGCCTGCGCTTCGACGGCGAGCCGCCACTGGTCGGCAGTGCCGGCCAGCTCACCTGGAGCGATCCGCGTCCGCACGTGCCCGGTGCGGTGCTGGTGCGGCGCGGCGAGACGCTCGGCCTGTTCACCGTCAGCGACGGGCGCGCTAGGTTCGTCGCGCTGCCCGAGGCGCAGGCCGGACGCGCCAGCCCGGTGACCCTGCCGGGCGACAGCCGCATCGTCACCGAGGGCCAGTACGGCCTGCGTGACGGCCAGGCGGTCAGCGAGCTCGGCGCACCCTGAACGTGCTCGCCGCGCTGCTGCGCAACCACGTGCTCGCGAACCTGGTGTTCGCGCTCGTGATCGTCATTGGCGTGGTCTCCTACGGCCAGATGCCGCGCGCCAAGGACCCGCAGATCAAGCTCAACTGGGTCAACATCGTGACCGTGCTGCCGGGTGCCTCGGCCGAGGACGTCGAGAAGCGCGTCACCGATCCCATCGAGCAGGCCATCCAGCGCTCGGTACGCGACATCAAGTTCGTCTCCAGCACCTCGCGCGAAGGCACCTCCAACATCATCGTGCGCTTCGACTACATCGACGGTCCGACCTACGACAAGCGCGTCATCGATCTCCGGCGCGAGGTGCAGAACGTCTACAACGACGAGCTGCCGGACGAGGCCGACGACCCGATCTTCTACGAGCTGACCTCCTCGACCTGGTTCCCGACCGCGACGGTGGTGGTCCACGGCGAGGGCCAGGACGACAACCTGCGGCGCCAGGCGCGCTACGTGAAGCGCGACATCGAGGAGATCGCCGGAGTCGACGCGATCAACCCCATCGGCCTGCCCGAGCCGGAGCTCGTGATCGCGTTCCGGCCGGAGCGGCTGCTCGGTCTCGGTATCACGGCCGCCGATCTCGCCGACACCGTGCGTGCCTATTTTCGTGACGTCGCGGCCGGCGACGTCGCCACCGGCGGCGGCCGCTGGCTGGTGCGCATCGCCGGCACCACCGCCGACCCGGAAGTGCTGGCGCGCCTGCCGGTGGTGACCGCGACCGGCGTGGTCGAGCTCGGCGCGCTGGCCGACATCACCTTCACCACCGAGGAGCCGGAGGAGCTGGTCAGCTTCGACGGGCGCCCGGCGACGATGATGGCGGTGACCAAGGAAGAGGACGCCAACGTGCTCGACCTGGTCACGCGCCTGCAGGCCTACATCGAGGCGCGCAACGCGCTCGCCGATCGCACCGGGGTCAGGCTGTTCCTGGTCGACGACCAGACCGTGAGCACGCGCGAGGCGCTGGGGCTGATGCAGGCCAACGCCGCCATCGGTCTCGCTTTCGTGCTGGCGGTGACCTGGGTCTTCCTCGGTGCGCGCATCGCGCTGCTGACCAGCATCGGCATCCCGTTCACGCTGGCCGCGACCTTCATCATGCTGAACGCCACCGGCATGACGCTGAACAACACCGTGCTGCTCGGCGTCGTCATCTCGCTCGGCATGCTGGTCGACGACGCGGTGGTCGTGGTCGAGGCCATCTACCAGCGCCTGCAGCGCGGCGCGGACACGCTCAGCGCCGCCATCGGCGGCCTGGTCGAGGTGGTGGCGCCGGTCACGACCTCGGTGCTGACCACCATCGCCGCCTTCCTGCCGCTGGCGCTGCTGCCGGGGGTGCTCGGCGAGTTCATGCGCGTGATCCCGATCGTGGTGACGACGGCCCTCGCGCTCAGCCTGTTCGAGGCCTACTGGATGCTGCCCGCGCACGTCGTCGCCCTGCGCGTGAGCTTCGCCCGGCCGACCGCGGCGCACCGGCGGCGCGAGCGTTTCACGCACTGGATACGGCTCAACTACACGCGCGTGCTGCTGCGCGCCCTGCGCCGGCCGGGGCTGGCGCTGGCGGTGGTGGCGCTGTCCTTCGCGGTCGCCATCGGCACCGTCGCCTCGGGGCTGGTGCGGGTGGATTTCTTCCAGGGCGACGCGGTACGCCTGTTCTACATCAGCGTCGAGATGCCACCGGGCACGCCGCTGGCGGAGACCTCGCGCACCCTGAACGCCATCGAGCGGCGCGCGCTGGCGGTCATAGCGCCGGATGAGCTGCGCGGCAGCGTCGCCTATGCGGGGCAGCTCTTCACCGAGACCGACAACATCTACGGCGACGTCGTCGGTCAGATCCTGGTCAGCCTGGAACCCGCCACGCCCGGCGATCGCCACGTGTTCGCCGTCGCCGACGCGGTCGAAGCCGCCATCGCCGACTTCCCGGGACCGAAGAAGCTGTGGCTGATGCGCATCAAGGACGGCCCCCCGACGCAGAAGCCGGTCAAGCTCAAGGTGCGCGGCGACGACTTCGAGACCATCCTCGAAGTAGTGAACGAGCTGCAGGGCTACCTGGCCTCGAACGACGTGTTCCACGACATCGCGACCGACTACCGGCCCGGCAACCCCGAGCTGGTGCTGCGCCTGGACGGCGACGCGATCAAGCGTGCCGGGGTCACTCCCACGGTGATCAGCCGCACGGTCGCGCTGCACGTCGACGGCGAGCTGGTGACCGAGTTCCAGCATCGTGGTGAAGAGGTGCGCGTGCGCGTGCGCGCGCACGGCGATGGCCTCGGCGACATCGACGACCTGCTGCGCCGAACTCTTGCCCTGCCCGACGGGCGCAGCGTCGCGCTCGGCGAGCTGGTGCGCGCGGAGCGCGGGGTGAGCCGTTACAACATCCGCCATCACGACTACAAGCGCGCGATCACGCTGGAGGCCGACATCGACGAGTCGCGCATCGACACCGTGGCGGCGAATCGCCTCATCGACGACGAGTGGCGGCGCCTGGCGCCGGCCTACCCCAACGTCGACATCGACTTCTCCGGCGAGCTCGACGACATCGAGGAGTCGCTGGACGCCATCACGCTGCTCTTCGTGCTCGGCCTGGGGCTGATGTACATCATCCTCGGCACCCAGTTCCGCAGCTACCTGCAGCCGCTGCTGATCCTGTTCACCGTGCCGCTCGCCTTTACCGGCGTGGTCTTCGGCCTGCTCGTCACCGGCAACCCGCTCAGCCTCTACACCCTGTACGGCATGGTCGCGCTGGCCGGCATCGCCGTGAATGCCTCGATCGTGCTGATCTCCGCCGCCAACAGCCGGCTGGCGGCCGGCATGAGCCTCAACCACGCGACCGTCTATGCCGCGCGGCGCCGCGTGGTGCCGATCCTGATCACCTCGGCGACCACGGTCGCGGGGCTGTTCTCGCTGGCCGCCGGGCTGGCCGGCGATTCCTTCATCTGGGGGCCGGTCGCGACCGCGATCGTGTGGGGCCTGACCTTCTCCACGGTGCTGACCCTGATCATGATCCCGATGCTCTACCGTATCCTGCGTGGCGCACGCCACCGCAGCGCAACATCCGGGGCCCGTGCCGCGCCCGCGCAATAATTCAAGTTCGTCACATTTCGGCCGCTCAGAACAGGCAGTGCGGGGACGTCGCCATATACTGCCTGCAAAGCATGTGACGCCCGCCGCGATTGTTCCGCGCAGGCCATTTCAAACTGAACGTGACGCCCCTGAAAGTGACGCACTGATAGCCATGCTCAACGTCACCGACGTACTCAAATCCGCCGTCGTCGACCGTGCGACCGCGCACCGCCGTGCGCTGTTCGGCGATGCCGCGACGGCCGAGCTGGCGCTGGTCGAGCGCGCCGCGGATATCGCCCTGGACGCCATCAGCGGCTCCGACGCGCTCTATCACAACGTCGAGCACACCACCCACGTCACCCTGGTCGGACTCGAGCTGCTGCTCGCCCGCCACGATGCCGCGGGCGACGTCACGCCGCGCGACTGGGCCAACACCGTGGTCGCCCTGCTGTGCCATGACATCGGCTACGTGCGCGGCCTGTGCCGCAGTGACAACGGCGCCACGCTGGCTTCGGGCAGCGACGGTGCGGCCTTCAAGCCCGTCCCCGGGGCGAGCGACGCGATGCTGATGCCGGTGCACGTCAATCGCGGCAAGCGCTACGTCGAGGAGACCTTTCTCACCGATGCGATTGCCGATGTCGGCTTCATCAACGCCTGCATCGAGCGCACCCGTTTCCCGGTGCCGGACGATCCCTGGTACTGGCAGACCGCGGACTTCCCCGGCCTGGTACGCGCCGCCGATCTCATCGGGCAGTTGAGCGATCCACGTTACCTGCACAAGCTGACCGCGATCTTCTACGAGTTCGAGGAGATCGGCTTCAACAAGCTGACCGGCTACGAGCGCCCCGGCGACCTGCTGACCGGCTACCCCGATTTCTTCGAGAAATGCGTGCGCCCCTACGTCGGCGATGCCTGCGCCTGGCTCGAACGTACCGAGGAAGGGCGCGACATCCTCGCCCATCTCGACGCCAACCTCAGCGCCGCACGCGAGGCGCTTGCCGCACCCCGGCGCGCCGCTGCCAACGGCTGACGCACCGCGCGCGCCGTCGCGGCGCTATCATCACCGGCTGATCCTGTGCGGAGCCCGGCCGATGAAACCCTCTCTTCCCTGTCTCACCGTCCTGCTCGGCGTCTTGCTGTCGGCGCCGGTCACCGCCGGTGGCGACGCTTTCGTACTCGAGCCGATTGCCCCGGGCGCCTGGGTGCACCCGGGGCGGCACGCCGCGCTGGACGATCCGGCGCGCGCCGACAGCGCCAATCTCGGGGTCGTCGCCGGCACGCGCTGCGTCGCGGTCATCGACACCGGCGGCGCGTTGGCGACGGGGCGCGCGCTGGCCGACGCGGTGCGGCGCGTGGCCGACCGCCCGGTGTGCTACGTGATCAACACCCACGTGCATTTCGACCACGTGCTCGGCAATGCCGCGTTCACCGGCGGCGAGACCCACTTCGTCGGCCACCAGCGGCTGGCCGAGGCGCTGGAAGCCAACCGCGAGTTCTTCGCCGAATCCTTCGCCGCCGAGCTCGGCGATGCCAAAGTCATCACGCCGGACCTGCTGGTCGAACAGACGCTGGAGCTCGACCTCGGCGAACGCGTGTTGCTGCTGCAGGCGGTGACGGCCGCGCATACACACACCGATCTCACCGTGCTCGATAGCGCCAGCGGCACGCTGTTCGCGGGCGACCTGCTGTTCCGCGAACGCATGCCGGTGCTGGACGGCAGCCTGCGCGGCTGGCTGGGGTGGATGGAGGCGGCGATGCGCGAGCCGTACGCGCACGTCGTGCCCGGGCACGGTGCGGTCGACGGCGAGTGGCCGGCGGGTGCGGCGGACCAGTGGCGTTACCTGTCGGCGTTGCTGGAAGAGACACGCGCGGCGATCGCGCGCGGCTGGTTCCTGGACGAGGCCAAGGCCGGGGTGGCGAGCGGCGAGCGCGAGCGCTGGCTGCTCAGCGAGCGCGCCCACGGGCTCAACGTGAGCCGCGCGTTTCGCGAGCTGGAGTGGGAGTGATTGCCGGCTGCGGCGATGATTCGATTCAGGTGAGGCTGCCGGCCGTGTAGTGCGCGGCCAGTGCGCGCGCCGCTTCGACCTCGGCCGTCATCCACGCTGCGTCGCGGCCGAGCTCGGCGGCCATCAGGCGCGCGGCCTGCGGCGCGATGTCGGCCGCCGCGGCGGCATTCAGAAACAGCGCGCGGGTGCGGTAGGCGAGCGCATCGGTGACGGTCTGTGCGCCCTCGGCGCGCGCCGCCCACACGAAGTGCGCGCCGCAGTAGGGCAGCGCCGGGTGCAGCGGCTCGCCGAGCGTGGGGTCCTGTTCGACCAGCGCCGCGAGCATCGGCGCCGCGCCGGCCCAGGGCGCGAAGCGCGGCTCCGCGGCCGGGTGCAGCGGCGCCAGCTCCAGGCTCGCGGTGGGCGAGGGCGGCGCCTCCAGGGCGGCCGTGCGCAGCGCCAGGTCGACCGCCTGCTCGGCGATCAGGCGATAGGTGGTCCACTTGCCGCCACTGACCGAGACCAGGCCGTGCGTGCTGACGTCCAGCGCGTGCTCACGCGAGCGGCGCGCGGTCGGTGCTCCGTCCGGCACGCCGGCCAGCGGGCGCAGGCCGGCGAACACGCTGAGCACGTCGGCGCGCGTCGGCGCTGGCTGCAGGAAGTCGGCGGCGACCTCGAGAATGGCGTCGATCTCGGTGGCCAGCGCGCGCGGTTCGCGCGGCGGGCTGGCCAGCGGGGTGTCGGTGGTGCCGAGCAGCACGTGTCCGTACCAGGGGATCGCGAACATGATGCGGCCGTCGGCCGTGCGCGGCATCACCAGCGCGTCGTCGCCGCCGAGGAAGCGCCGGGGCAGCACCAGGTGCGCGCCCTGGCTGGGGGTGAGGGTCGGCGAGGCGCCGGCATCCTCCAGCGTGCGCACGCTGTCGCCGTACGGCCCGCCGGCGTTGACGATCACCCGTGCCGCGACTTCGAGCTCGCCGCCACCGATGCGGTCGTGCACCACCACGCTGCCGGCCGGGCCGCCGCCGCGCCGGCGCACGGCGATGACCTCGGCATGGTTGAGGGTGAGAGCGCCGTGCGCCTGCGCGCGCTCGATCAGGGTAACGACGAGGCGCGCGTCGTCGAAACGCGCATCGTCGTAGGCCACCGCGCCGCGCAGCCTGGTCACGCCGAGCGCCGGCACGCGGCGGCGGATCTCGGCGGCCGACAGGCGCCGGCTGGCGCGCCGCCCGCCAGCACTGGCGAGCCAGTCGTAGCAGCGCACGCCGAGCGCGTACTTGAGCAGGTCGAAGCGGCTCTCCGCCGGGATCAGGAAGCGCAGCGGCTCGACCAGCGCCGGGGCATTGGCGAGCAGGTGCGCGCGCTCGGCGAGCGCCTCGCGTACCAGGCCGAAGTGGCCCAGCGCGACGTAGCGCACGCCGCCGTGGATCAGCTTGCTGCTGCGCGACGAGGTGCCGCTGGCGTAGTCGCCGCGCTCGAACAGCGCGACGCTGAGGCCGCGCGCGGCGGCGTCCAGCGCGATGCCGGCGCCGTTGGCGCCGCCGCCGATGACCACCAGGTCGGTGTCGCCGCCGGCGAGGCGTTCGAGCATGCGCTCACGGGGCTGCATCAGGTACCGTGGCTCCAGCCGCGGGTCAGGGCGACGGCGCGCTGCCAGCGTTCTGCCAGCGTCGCCACGGTGCCCGTGTCGAGCGTGGGCTCGAAGCGCCGCTCGGCCTGCCAGATGCGGCTGATCGCTTCGCGTTCGCGGTAGACACCCACGCCGAGGCCGGCGAGCAGGGCCGCGCCCCAGGCGGTGCTCTCGATCACCTGCGGCCGCACCAGCGGCGTGCCGAGATAATCGGCCTGGATCTGCATCAGCAGATCGTTGGCGCTGGCGCCGCCGTCGACGCGCAGCTCGGCCAGGGCGATGCCGGCGTCGGCCGCCATCGCGCGCGCGACGTCGGCAATCTGCCAGGCGATGCCGTCGAGCGCCGCGCGTGCGACGTGCGCGGCGGTGGTGCCGCGTGTCATGCCGATCAGCAGCGCGCGCGCGTCGGCGTCCCAGTGCGGTGCGCCGAGCCCGGTAAAGGCCGGCACCAGCACCACGCCGTCACTGTCGTCGACCTCGCTGGCCAGGCGTTCGACCGCGGCGGCGTCGTCGATGATGCCGAGGCCGTCGCGCAGCCACTGCACCGTGGCGCCGCCCATGAAAACGCTGCCTTCGAGGGCGTACTCGGTGACGCCATCGACACGGCTGGCGATGGTCGTGAGCAGCTTGTTGTCTGACAGCGGCGCCTGCGTGCCGGTATGCAGCAGCACGAAGCAGCCGGTGCCGTAGGTGCTCTTGGCCATGCCCGGGTGGAAGCAGGCCTGGCCGAACAGCGCCGCCTGCTGGTCGCCGGCGAGGCCGGCAATCGGGACGTCGCCGCCGAAGCAATCCGTGCTCGCGCACACGCCGCTGCTGTCGACCACCTCCGGCAGCAACGCGCGCGGGATGCGCCACAAATCGAGCAGCTCGTCGTCCCAGGCGTTGCGATGGATGTCGTAGAGCATGGTGCGCGAGGCGTTGGTCGCGTCGGTCAGGTGACAGCGACCGCCGGTGAGCTGCCACAGCAGCCAGCTGTCGATGGTGCCGCAGGCGAGCTCGCCGGCCTCGGCACGCGCGCGTAAGGTCGGATCGGCGTCCAGCATCCAGGCCAGCTTGGAGGCCGACAGGTAAGGATCGATGACCAGCCCGGTCCGCGCGCGGACCAGCTCCTCCGCGCCCTCGGCGCGCAGCGCGTCACACGCAGCCGCCGTGCGCCGGTCCTGCCACACGATAGCGTTGCCACAGGGCGTGCCGCTGGCGCGCTCCCACAGCAGGCAGGTCTCGCGCTGGTTGACGATGCCGATGGCGGCGAGGTCCTGGCCGCCGAGGCCGGCCGCGGCGAGCACCTCGCGGGCGACCGCGAACTGGCTGTCGACGATCTCCTGCGGGTCGTGCTCGACCCAGCCGGCACGTGGGTAGATCTGGCGGAACTCGCGCTGGCGTACGCCGCGGATGTGGCCGTCGCTGTCGAACAACAGCGCGCGTGAGCTGGTGGTGCCCTGGTCGAGGGCGAGCAGGTAGGGCATGGCAGTCAGTCCGTGTCGCTATCGGCGCGCCGGTTCCAGGCCACGACGCGCTCGGGGTAGTCGGTGAACACGCCGTCGACGCGCGCGGCGGCACAGCGCTCGACGTCGGCGATGGCGTTGACGGTGTAGACCAGGACCGCGAGGCCCAGCGCGTGGGCGCGCTCCACCGCTGCTGGCGAGACATCGTGCAGCGGCATGTGCAGCGACCACGCGTCCAGCGCGCGGGCGCGCGCCAGGGCGTCGTCCAGGTCATCCTCGTAGAGCATGCCCAGGCGCATGTCGCCGCGCCGCGCGGCCAGTGCCTGCGTGGTGCCGATGTCGAACGAGGACAGCAGCAGCGTACTGCGCCAGCCGGGATGGGCGGCAAGCCAGGCTTCCAGCGCGCTGACGACCGTGTGCGCGATCCCGGCCTGCTTGACCTCGACGTTGACCAGCAGGCCGCCGCCGAGCGGCGCGAGCATCTCCTCCAGGAGCGGGATCGGCTCGCCGCCGCCGGCGTCCAGCGCACGCAGCGAGGCCAGCGACAGCGCCTGGTAGGGGCCGCGGCCGTTGGTCGTGCGTTGCAGGGTCGCGTCGTGCAGCACGATCAGGCGCCCGCCGTGTGCGCGCACGTCGAACTCGACGCCATCGACGCCGGCGGCGAGGGCATGCCGCGCCGAGGCGACGGTGTTCTCGGCAACCCGTCCCGCGGCGCCGCGATGGCCGATCACGAGCACGGCGCACCTCGTTGCGCGACTGCGCGCGTGACCTGTCGGGATTCATGGGCGCTGTGCGCGCGGCGTATCATAGGCGGCTCGATTCTTTTCACCCTGGCGCGCGCCGATGGTCTGCGAGGCGGCGTGCGCGGGAGCAGCGGAGCCCATGATGGCGCCAAGGCATGCTGGATTCTCGTGCGCACCGGTGCCCGTGCGGGGCACCGGTATTGTCGCGCATTTCGCCGCATTGAGCAGCGCAGGTGCGCCCCCGGGCGATGCCGACGACGAGCGTTCCGGTGTCTGAGGATCGTTCCGCGCCGGCCGAGCCGTGCTGGATCTTCGGCTACGGATCGCTCATCTGGCGGCCGGATTTCCCGTTCCTCGAAAGCCGGCGTGCACTGCTCAGCGGCTGGCGGCGGCGTTTCTGGCAGGCCTCCCCCGATCACCGTGGCGTGCCCGAGGCTCCGGGCCGGGTGGTGACCCTGGTGCGCGAGCAGGACGCAGTGTGCGGCGGCCTCGCCTTCCTGCCCGCCGCGCACGACTGGCCCGCGATCATCGCCGCGCTGGACGTGCGCGAGCAGAACGGCTACGCGGTCCACGCGGTCGAGCTGGCGTTCGACGACGGCAGCCGCGTGGCGGGGATCACCTACGTTGCCGGCCCGCACAACCCGAGCTTCGTCGGACCGGCGCCGCTGCACGAAATGGCCGCCCAGATCGCGCGCTCGCACGGACCCAGCGGGCCCAACCTCGAATACCTGTTGCAGCTCGCGCACGTGCTCGAGCAACACGGCATTCACGACGAGGAGGTGCATGCGCTGAGCAGGGCCGTCAGCGGCGGCGGGCCATGATTCGCGGCCGCGCGGACGATCGCTCGTGATGCATCACTTCGAGCGTTACATCGGCATCGACTACTCGGGTGCCGAGGCGCCGGTGTCGCGCCTGCGCCAGCTGCAGGTCTACGCCTGCGAGGGGATCGGCGAGGCCGAGGCGGTGCCGCCGTTCGATCGCGGCGCGCGCAACTGGTGCCGCAAGGAGGTCGGCGCCTTCGTTCACGAGTGCCTGCTCGGCGACGATCCCGTCATCATCGGTATCGACCACGGGTTCTCCTTCCCGGCCGACTACTTCCGCCGCCATGCGCTGGACGACTGGGACGCCTTCCTGCGTGCGTTCGCCGACGACTGGCCTACCGATCGCGACCACATGTACGTCGACTTCGTGCGCGGGCGCGAGCCGCCGACCGGCTCCGCCACGGAGCTGCGCCTGTGCGAGACCTGGACCGCCGGCGCCAAGAGCGTGTTCCACTTCGACGTGCAGGGCTCGGTGGCCAAGTCGACGCACGCCGGCCTGCCCTGGCTGCGCGCGCTGCGACGCGATCCCAAGGTGCGCGCGCGGACCCACTTCTGGCCGTTCGACGGCTTCACGGTCGACGCCGGGCAGTCGGTCATCGCCGAGATCTACCCGTCGCTGTTCCGCCGCCGCTACCCGCGCGACGGACGCAGCGCGGATCAGCACGACGCCTACGTCTGCGCGAGCTGGCTGCGCGACATGGACACCCGCGGCGCGCTGCCCGAGTACTTCAACCCGCCACTGACCCTGCCGGAGCGGCGCCGGGTGCGGCTGGAGGGCTGGATCCTGGGGGTACGCTGAGTCGGGCACGCGGCAGTTTCGTGAAGTCGGTCACGCGCGCCGTTGAATGCGCACGCCGGGTCACCTATGCTGTCACTGCTGCATTGCAACATCAATCCGGGGCTCCGGCAAGACCCCCTGCAGCCCTCCGGTAACGGATTGAACGGAAAGGACTAATGGACAAGCTGGGCCATATGCGAACGCTCGTCACCGTGGCCAAGCTCGGCTCGTTCTCGGCCGCGGCCAAGGAGCTGGGGGTGACGCCGGGCATGGTCTCCAAGCAGGTCAAGCAGCTCGAGGACGGGCTCGACGTGCGCCTGTTGCACCGGACCACGCGCGGCGTATCGCTGACCGACGCGGGTGAGTTCTACCTCGAGCGCGTGGTCGACATCCTGCATCGCATCGAGGATACCGAGAGCAGCCTGGCGGCGCTCGCCGGCGGGCCGCGCGGCATGTTGCGCATCCATTCGCCGCCCGCATTCGGCACCAACGTGCTGACCGCCGTCATCGCGGGTTTCGCGCGCGAGTATCCCGACGTGCGGGTCGAGCTCAGCCTGGAGGACGAGCAGCCCGACGTGGTCGTCTCGCGGCTGGACCTGGTCTTCCGCCTCGGGCATCTGCGCGACAGCTCGCTGGTCTCGCGCCAGGTCGGCGCAGTGCCGTTCGTGCTGTGCGCGGCACCGGCCTACCTCGAACGCCACGGTGTGCCGGTCGCGCCCGGCAGCCTCGATGTCTTCAACTGCATCGTCGACGGTTCCATCCAGGTCGACCGCGTGTGGGAGTTTCGCGTCGGCACGCGGCGGGTCGCGCAGCCGGTCGACGGCAGCTTCTACTCGCCCAGCACCGAGGCCGTGATCGAAGCCGCGACCGAGGGCCTGGGCATTGCCTACGTGCCCCAGTACGCGGTGATCGAGGAGCTCGAGGGCGGCGAGCTGGTAGCCATCGAGATGCCCGGCGTGTCCTCGCTGGAGCTGCCCCTGTACGCCCTCTACGGCAGTCGCGATCACGTGGCGGCCAAGATCCGGGACTTCCTCGCCTACTTCGTCAGCCACGTGGATGCCGCCAGCGGCGTGCATTGCAGTGGCGGCACACGGCCGGCACGCTCGCGCGAAGTGGCGGACGTCGCGGCCGACGTCGCCGGCTGAGCCGGCGTCGGCGAAGCTACTCTGGCGTAGCCTGGCGCGCGCGCGGCGCGGGCAGGGCCGTGGCGAGTAACAGCACCAACGCGGCCAGCGCGTACAGCCAGCGCACGTCGGTAGTGATCACGCGCGGGATCCCCAGCGCCCTGCGCGTGAGTGCGTCATGCAGGTCGTCGGCATCGCTCAGCCTCAGGTAGGTGAGACCGGTGCGCGCGGCGAGCTCCTGCAGGTAGCTGCCGCGCAGGGCGGAGAGGTGTTCGGTACCGACCTGCGTCGTCGTCAGCCCCTCGCGCGCGTTGCGCTCCGCGGTGAAGGTGTCGACGTGCATGACATCGTCGGCTTCCCAGTAACCGTCCGGCTCGCCGTCGTCGCCGAACTTCGGAATCCGCGCGGGCAGGTCGCCGCCAACGCCGACGATGAGTCCGCTGACCTCGCCCGCCTCACCCTGGAAGCGCGGCGGCACCTCGGGATTGATAGGCGGCGCCTCGTGGCCGTCGGTGACGAACACCAGGCGGGTCTGCGCGGCCAGCGCGGTCATCAGCGCAATGCTCTTGTACAGGCCCTTGGCCACCTCGCTGCGCGCCTCCCAGGTCATGCGCCAGTCGATGCGCTCGAGGATCTGCGACAGCTCGCGGTAGTTCGCGCACACCTCCAGCGGCGTGACCAGCAGGAACGCGCGGTGCCCGCTGAACAGCGCCAGCCCGGCCTCGGTGCCGCATGGCATCGCGGCCAGTGCCGCGGCGGTCGCCTGCTTGGCGTACTCCAGGCGCGACACGTTCGGCTGCCGCGGGCTGGCGTCGGGCACGTTCATGCTCTGCGAGATGTCGAACACGAACACGTAACGATAGGTGGGCCGCTCGAGATTGAGGCTCGGGCGGGTGAAGGTCGCGGCCAGCAGCAGCGCGCACAGCACCAGCAATCCGAAACGCGGCCGGCGCCAGCGGCTCACGGCAGATCGCCCTCCGGATCGGCCGAGTTGATCGTTCTGATTGCGCCGCGCAGGCCGTCGAGCTCGGGCAGGCGCCGCTCGCCGACGTCGGGCGCGATCTGCAGGGCACGCTCGAGGTTGTAGCGCGCATCCCACTGCGCACTGTCGGCGGCGAGGACGGCACGGTAACGGTCCTTGGCCAGCTCGACCAGCGGCAGCGCGCGATCGGCGTCGTTGTCGAGATCGATACGCGCCGCCTGCTGCAGGAAGGTATTGCCCATGTTGTAGGACGCGGCCAGGCGCAATCGCTCGTTCTCCGAGTGCTCGAGCGCACTGTAGAGCATGCGCGCGTCCTGGAAGCGTCCCTCGCGCTGCTCGGCGTAGGCCTTGGCGAAGTGCCCGAAGTCGCCGCCGTGGTCGGCGGCCTCGGCGAAGCGCTCGGCGGCGATGGCGGCGTTGTAGTTGTGGGCGTCGACCAGGCGTACGAGTTCGCGCACCAGCAGCGCTGCGCTCAGCACGGCGAGCAGCGCGAGGACGATCGTGAGGCGCGCCTTCAGTGCCATTGTCTGACCTCCAGCAGGCGCGCCGCGGCCAGCAGCAGCACGCCGCCCAGCGCGGCGCCGAAGCACCACGCCGACAGATCGCGGCGCGGGATGACGTCGGTGTAGCGAATCGGCAGGTTCTGCAGCTTGTCGACGGCGGCGATGGCCTGCTGCAAGGCCTCGGGATTCTCCGCCGGGAAGGCCCGGTAGGGGCGTCCCATTTCGCTGAAGAACTTGTGCACCAGCTGCTCGGGCGCGATCTGCGCGGCGGTGTCCAGCGCCATCTCGGTAAACAGGCCCGGCGCGTGGCGGTCGCGCAGGTAGATCCAGTAGAGCGTCACGCGGTGCTTCTCCAGCAGGTGCTTGATGCGATCCTGTTCCGGCACGGTCAGGCGCGCCGCGCCGTCGGACACCAGCATGACGATGCGCGAGCCGGTGAACGGCCGGCCCTCGAAGAACTCCAGCGAACGGATCAGGCCATTGCCGAGATCGGTCGAGGCCAGGCCGCGTTCAATGCTGCCGGCGGCGATCGCCGCCTGGATGACGTCGTGCTTCTCGGTCAGCGGCAGCACCGGGATCGGGTTGCCGCTGAACAGGAACAGGGCAAACATGTCCTGCGGCCGCTGCGCGGCGTATTCGGCCAGCAAGCGGCGCGCGACCTGGCCCTTGGAGGTGTAGGTGCCCCACTTGCCGACGCGCGAGCTGCGATCGTTGCCGCTGACGAACGGCCGGTCCATGCTGCCGCTGCTGTCGATGAGCATGACGGTGTGCGCGCCGCGCCCGATGCGCTCGACGGTTTCCTCGGCGAGAAACAGGCCGCACACGCCGAGCACGATGGCGATCACGCAGCCGGCGCCGAGCAGCCGCAGCAGGAGATCGAGGGCGGCGGAGAGGCGATCGGCGGGCAGCATGCCGAGCGCGGAGTAGGGCACGCTGTGCTGGCCGTGCAGCAGCAGCGGTAGCAGCGCCAGCGGCAGCAGGAGCAGGCCCAGGGGCTGCGCGAGGCCGAACATCAGGCCAGGCCCCGCTCGATGTCGCTGCATTGCTCGAGCAGCTGGCGCAGCGCCTGCGGCGTGTAACGCGTATCCGCGTCGCCTGCGTGCGCCTCGAAGAAACACGCCCGCGAGTGACCGAACCAGGCGGTGATGGGCTCGCGCAGGGTGCGGTACGGTGCGTGCTCGTCGAAGAAGGCG
The DNA here is from genome assembly GCA_041984235.1 of Gammaproteobacteria bacterium. Classification (GTDB taxonomy): domain Bacteria; phylum Pseudomonadota; class Gammaproteobacteria; genus JBHIYN01. Next base: position 98,772 of record JBHIYN010000013.1, on the reverse strand, counting down.
TCCAGGGTTTCCGCGAAGACCGTGTGCCCGGCGGTAGCGTTGAAGGCGTGGTGGATGTCGCGCAGCACCTCGCGATAACGGGCATCGTCCCAGTCGTCGCCGCGCAGGCCGCGCACGCGTGCCAGGGTGCGGGTGAAGGGCCGAGCCGCGATCGGCGAGGGCAGACCGCGGTAGAGATGCACCAGGCCGAGCAGCGAGAACAGCAGCACCGCCGCCGCGGCCAGCGCCGGCCACCGTGACGCGGCCATGACGGGCGGGGCGATGTCGTCCCGCAGATCCGTTTCGCCGCGCGTACGCAGCATGGACACCCCGACGCGCTTTGCCGGGACCAGCACCTTGAGCGGCTCGCCGCCGTCGCTGTAGAGCAGCTCGTGCTGGGGCACGGCGATGTCCTTCAGGTCCTGGTGCAGGTTGATGATCTGGTAGGTCAGCCGGATGTCGTAGTGGGTCGACTGCCCCACGCTGCGTTCGCTGACCACCGGGGCCTCCAGGGCCAGCCACTCGCCGAGGCGGCCGGCAACAGGCAGGGCATCCAGCTCCAGGCGGTACGGTTGCCGCAGCTCGGCATGGATGCGGCGTTCGAACTTGTCACCGATCTGGTAGCCGAAAGGCCGCGGCTGCTCGATGTCGAGGCGCTCGAACGCCACCTCGGCGCGAGCAGCGCCCGGCGCGCAGGCCAGCAGGGCCAGCGACAGCAGCAGCGTCGCCGGCTGCAGACGACGCGTGTCAACCGAGAAAATAGCGGGTCACCTCGTCGGCATCGAAGCCGTCTTCGAGCAGCAGCGGACGGCAGCCGTGCCGCATGAAGGTCTCGTGCAGGGTATCGCGGCGTTCCGCGAAGCGTTCTTCGATGCGCTTCCTGAGGCTCGGTCGCATCAGCAGCAGGCGGCTGCGCTGCAGCTCGCGGTCTAGCACCCGGGCCAGCCCGAAACGCGGCAGGTCTTCGTACTCGTAACGGTCCCACAGGATCACCGGCACCACGTGGTGATAGGCGAAGCTCGCGAGCACCTCTTCGAGCAGCGGCAGCGGGAAGTGGAAGTCCGAGACCAGGAAGACCAGCGCGCGCCGCGCGCCGACGCTCTCGGCCGCCGCCAACAGGCCGCGCGAGTCGCGCCCGGTGAGCGGCAGCTCGCGCAGGCGATCGGCGAGCGCGGCGGAGGCGGCGCGGTGCATGGTGGCGGGTAGCAGCAGCGGCGGGGTGCGTTCGTCCGAGCTGCCAACGAAACCGAAGCGGTCACCGGTGCGGTAGGCCGAGTAGCCGAGGCAGGCGACGAAGTCGGCGAGCACGTCGCGCCGGCGGCGCGCGCCGCGAAAGGTCATGGAAGCCGACAGATCGGCAACCACCCACACCGGTATCGCGCTGGTCTGGCGATACACGCGGACCTGGATCTGGCCGAACGGATCGCGCAGGCTGGCGCGCACGTCGAAGCGGCGCGGATCGGGTGCGTCGATCAGCGCCACGTGGTTGCGAAACGCGAGGCCGGCGCCCTTCTGCACGCTCGCGTGGTGGCCGGGGAAGTGCCCTCCCGCGCGCCACGGTACCCGGTAGTGAGCCTCGGCCGGCGTCATGTCACGGCGACGCCACCTGCGCGACGATCTGCTGCATCAGGGCACCGATCAGCTCGCCGCGGCGCAGCTCGTAGACCGGGCTCAGGAAGATGCGGTGCGCGACCGTCTCGTGCAGCACGGCATGGATGTCCTCCGGCACCAGGGCATCGCGGTCGTGCAGCCAGGCGGCAACCTTGGCCGCGCGCATCAGCATGCCCATGCCGCGCGGGCTGACGCCGGAGAGGACCAGCCCGGCCATGTCGACGCCGTCGATGCGCACGCCGAAGTCCTGTGGCGTGCGCGTCGCCTGGCACAGGTCGAGTGCGTAGCGCTCGATGGCCTCGGAGGTCCTGACCTGCCCCTGGATCTGCGCCGACAGGTGATTGAGCTCCGTGAACGGCAGGATCCCGGGCCGCAGGCCGCCAATCAGCGCGTCGACGTCGAAGAAGCGGGTGTCGAACATGAGCTGCCGCTGCAGCTCGCGCTCGTCGGGCATGGCGATGTTGAGCTCCATCAGGAAGCGATCGCGTGCCGCGGCCGGCAGCTCGAAGGTCTCTTCCTTCTCGACCCGGTTACGGTCGGCGAACACCTGCAGGTGCGGGAAGCGGTACTCGCGGTTGAAGGCAGTCACGGTGCGCTCGGCCATCACCCGCAGTAACAATGAATGGACCTGCGGGCGGGCGCGGTTGACCTCGTTAAAGAAGAAGGTCGCGAGCTTTTCGTCGTGCTTGAGCAGCGGACCCGGGTCGACCGCCGGGCGCCCCTGCTCGTTGATGTAGGTGTGGTAGACGAGATCGTTGGGCATCAGGTCGATGGTGCCCTCGATGCGTTCGAAGTCGCCGCCCAGCACCTGCGCCAGCGCGCGCAGCAGGGTGGTCTTGCCGACGCCGACGTCGCCTTCGAGCAGTGCGTGTCCGCGTGCGAATACCGCGATCACCAGTAGCCGTATGGCGCGTTGCTGGCCGACCACGGCCTTGTTGATCTCGGCCTCGAAATCGAGCGCGCGCGCACGCCAGTCGGCCAGGCCGGCCTCCCCCTCGGTCTGCATTATGGTTCTTCCCCGGTGTCTTCATCGCGCCGGCGGCGACAGTCGCGGCGGCACCCGGCCGAATGGACTGTCGCTCGTGCGAGCGCCGCGACAGTAGACACGATTGCACGATGCAAGCGCAAACGGTGTCACGGACAATGGCGACCGTGCGCCACCGTATAGCGCGCGGGCGCTCAGTTCGGCAGCTCAGGGACAGTTCGGGGACCGACATCGAAGGCCGGCGCGTAGCCGATCGCGTCGAGCCGAACACTCGTGTGGAGGGAGCGTGACGCGCCGTCGAAGCACATCGACATACGGTTGACCCGTGCGCCTGATCGGGTCGAGCGGCGCCGCGCCGGCGCCGGATAATTGCTACACCGCTGTCCGCACTCCGGGCGTCCGAGCGTTAGTGCACGGTCCTCGAGCTCGAGCGCCCGAATTCGCGATTGCTCCGGCGCCGTGCGAGGCCAAAGCCCGCGAGCCCGAGTCCGATCAGGGCCAGGGAGCCCGGTTCGGGGATGGCGGCCTGGCGCACCAGGAAATGTCCGACAAAGTCGTTGGTGTAGCTCAGGGTGAAGTTGCTGTCCCGGTGGTAGACATGCGGGAACGTGCCGCTCGAGTTCACGCAGACATCGGTTGGTCCGCCGGTGATGCAGCCCAAGCCAAGAATGTTGCTACCCGAGAGTTGGCCGCCGTCGAACAGGCCCGGGGTTGTGTTGAGTGCCGGCCAGGTCTCGCCCAGCAGGTCGTGGAGGGTGGAAAAGGTTGCGCCGGAGATCGCCGAGAACGTGTCGTTCGCAGACTCGCAACCTGCCCACACGTCACCCAGTGACTGGAAGAGCGAGCACAGTTGTGCCGTCGTCGCGTGAACGAAGCCGGCGCTCGCATAACCGCCGAACCCGCCGACGATGCTGTTGTAGCTCTGCCCCTGCGTCAGCGTGAGGTCAAGCCACTCGAGCCCGCTCGCCGTGTCGATCGTGGTATCGCCGTTGTCGATCAACGCGGCGTTTGCCGAGGTGGTCCAAACGACGCAGAGCGCCAGCAGTGCAGAAGCCTGAATCTTCCGTTTCACGGTATGTTCCTCCGTCCCTGATGATCTGTCGCTGCGTACTGCTTGCAAGATTGAATCCAGCTAGGAATTTTCTTCGTTAAGTCAGAGGGTTAAACAGTGCTCTCGGAAAAGCGCCGGTCGCGGGGAGCCCCCGTTGTAAAGAATCCGAGAATCGCGGTCGTGCTAAGCCATTGATCCCGGCAACCGAATGTCAAGTTCTTTACACGATGAGAAATCACGTGAGGCGTGGTGATTCAAGGGGGGTGTACCGGTGACGGCGCGCGCCAGCGCCCGTAACGGGCAGGAATGGCCACCGCGGACCGGCCCGCGGACGGTGCAGCCCGGCATCTATTGATCCCGCCCGGGGCGCAAGGGCGACCCGACTGTTGCGGCGTCGCGGGTGGCGCACACGACCAGGACACGTGAGCCATACCTGCGCGGGTTCGCGCCCGCGCCGTGAGCGGCTTCAGGCTGAATGGTGGGCCCGCCAGGACTCGAACCTGGGACCAAGGGATTCACTGTGCCGCGTCGTTTCCGGCGCGAGTGGACTATCTCATCACCCGCGCTGACAAGCGCTGGGGTGCGGGACGCTCTAGCCTGTTATTAAGGGCGCTGCAGCCCTCAGGTAGTCTCTGCACCTTCCGGCGGTGTACCGCCGGCTTGGCTCAGGATTGCCGCCAGCCCGAGCTGCTGCGGGTTCCCTGAATTCATCCCGTTCATCTCGCAGCTTTCACTGCGAGCGCACCATTTTCCTGATGAGTCCCCTGCTCTAACCAACTGAGCTACAGGCCCATTGCCGGTGCGAATGATACCAAAGGACCGCACCCTGCGCGGTCCGGCTTGCGGGTAGGAAGGTTCAGGCGGGTGGGGTGCTCTGATGCCGGTTCGTTCAGGTTCCAGCGGTCAGGTGCGAAGGTCGGGGCGGGGTCCGCGGCCCCGGCTGCTGCGCGCAGCCGGGGCCCGGTACCGGGTTCTAGTCGAGGAACGTACGCAGCCGCTCGGAGCGCGACGGGTGGCGCAGCTTGCGCAGCGCCTTGGCCTCTATCTGGCGGATGCGCTCGCGGGTGACATCGAACTGTTTGCCGACCTCTTCGAGGGTGTGGTCGGTGTTCATGTCGATGCCGAAGCGCATGCGCAGGACCTTGGCTTCCCGTGCGGTCAGGCCGCCGAGCACTTCGCGGGTGCTGCGGCACAGGCCCTCGAAGGTGGCCGAGTCGACCGGCTGCTGGATGTTCTGGTCCTCGATGAAGTCGCCGAGATGCGAGTCCTCGTCGTCGCCGATGGGCGTCTCCATGGAGATCGGTTCCTTGGCGATCTTGAGCACCTTGCGGATCTTGTCCTCGGGCATTTCCATGCGCTCGGCCAGTTCCTCCGGGGTCGGCTCGCGGCCTTTCTCCTGCAGGATCTGGCGGCTGATGCGGTTCAGCTTGTTGATCGTCTCGATCATGTGCACCGGGATACGGATGGTGCGTGCCTGGTCGGCAATCGAGCGCGTGATGGCCTGGCGGATCCACCACGTGGCGTAGGTCGAGAACTTGTAGCCGCGGCGGTACTCGAACTTGTCGACCGCCTTCATCAGGCCGATGTTGCCTTCCTGGATGAGGTCCAGGAACAGCAGGCCGCGGTTGGTGTACTTCTTGGCGATGGAGATCACCAGGCGCAGGTTGGCCTCGACCATCTCCTTCTTCGCGCGGCGTGCCTTGGCCTCGCCGATCGACATGCGGCGGTTGATGTCCTTGATCGCGCCGATGGTGATGTCGTTGGTCTCTTCGATCTCGAGCAGGCGCTTCTGCGCCGCCTGGATCTCCGGCGCACGCTCCTTGATGGCGGCGGCGTAGGGCTTCTTCTGGCGCGCCACCGAGCGCAGCCACTTGGGGTTGGTCTCGGAGTCGACGAACACGCTGATGAAGTCCTTGCGCGGCATGCGGCTCTGCTTGACGCAGATGTCCATGATCTCCTTTTCCTGCCGGCGGATCTCCTCGACGATCAGGCGCACGTGCTCGGCCAGCTTGTCAGTCAGCTTGGGTACCAGCTTGAACTCCAGGAAGCGCTCCTGCAGCTCTTTGCGCACCGCCTGGGTGCGTGCGTGATCGCGGCCGTTGCGCTTGGTCGCACTCTGCACGCGCTTGAACAGCTTGGCGTAGGCGGCGAAGCGCGCGGCGACCTCTTCGGGGTCGAGCGCGTTGTTGGCGTCGTCGTCGCTGTCGTCGTCATCGTCGTCATCGTCGTTGTTGTTATTGGAACGATCGACGGGCTGCGCCGGCTGCGGGATCGCCGCTTCCTCGCTGTAGTCGATGAAGCCGGCGATGACGTCGGTGATCTTGACCTCGCCGGCCTCGACGCGCGCGTACTCGTCGAGGAACAGCTGCGAGACGGCCGGGAAGTCGGCGAGTGCGGACAGCACCTGGTTGAGGCCGTCCTCGATGCGCTTGGCGATCTTGATCTCGCCCTCGCGCGTGAGCAGGTCGACCGTACCCATCTCGCGCATGTACATGCGCACCGGATCGGTGGTGCGGCCGAACTCCTGGTCGACCGCGGCGAGTGCGGCGGCGGCCTCCTCGGCGGCTTCCTCGTCGACATCGTTGTCGTTCAGCAACATGGCGTCCAGATCCGGCGGCGTCTCGTGCACCGTGATCCCCATGTCGTTGATCATGTTGATGATGTCTTCGATCTGCTCAGGATCGACGATGTCGTTGGGCAGATGGTCGTTGACCTCGTGGTAGGTCAGGAATCCCTGCTCCTTACCTTTCGCGATCAGCCGCTTGAGCTGCGACTGCTGATCGACGCTCTCGAGTTCTTCCAACGCTTCCATCGGCGAGTCTTGTTTAGCCTTACTCAATCTGTAATAGCCTCTTTAGGGTCAGCCGCTTACGGCCGCCATTGAAAGTCTAGTATAGGATCAGCCTGACGCCAGTTGCGCAATCGCAACAAAATAGCCGAACAGTATAGTCTGTCAGCCGGGTTCTTGCCTAGCGCCGCGATGCCTGCCGCGCCCTGGTTGGACGCGCGCGGGCGCCGAAGGTTGCACCCGGCGGGCCTCAGCGACCGCGCCGGTAATTGCGCATGATGTCCTTCTGCGCCGCGGTCAGTTCGGCGAACGGAATCGCCTTGAGACGGCCGAAACGGCGGTCCTCGGCGCGCGTATGCAGGCGCGCCACGGCGTCTCGCATCTCCTGCTCCAGGGCCTCGTCGGGGATGTCGAACTCGACCGCCGCGAGCGCCGCCAGGGCGGGCTCGGCCGCACTGCCGCGGAAGCGCTCGAGCAGCGTCGCGGTGCTGCCGGCGCCGGCGCGGGCAGCGGCCCACACTTCGAGCAGGGTCTCGCAGCCGTCCAGCTCCTCGCGCAGGAAGGCGGCGCTGGCCTCGTCCAGGGCGGCGTGCAGGCCGGGACGCTGCAGCAGCAGCGCGAGGGTATGCTCCTCCAGGCTGCGGCGCGAGAAGCGGTCGAGGGCAATGCCGCCGCCGCGGCGTTGTGCCCGGCGCGCGGCGAAGCCCAGCTCGTGGCGCACGATTTCCTCGTCGAAACCGGTCTCGGCGGCGAGCCGCTGGGCGCCGGCCGCGCGATGGGCGAGATCCGGGATGCGCTTGAAGTAGGGCGCGGCGCGCGCCAGCAGCCGCGTGCGCCCGTCGCTGGTGGCGGTGTCGATGTCGGCCTTGAGGCCGTCGACGAGGTAGTCCGAGAGGCCGAACGTGCGCGACGCCGTGAACAGCCCCTCGGGGCCGAACTCGCGGACTGCCGTGTCCGGGTCATGCCCCTCGGGCAGGAAGCAGAAGCGCACCTCGCGGTTGCCTTCCATCACCGGCAGGGTGACCTCCAGTGCTTTCCACGCCGCGCGGCGGCCGGCCGCGTCGCCGTCGAAGCAGAACACGACCGCCGGCGCGTGGCGGAACAGGGTTGCGACGTGGTCGGCAGTGACCGCGGTGCCGAGCGTGGCGACGGCGTCGGTCAGGCCGAACTGGTGCAGGGCGATGACGTCCATGTAACCCTCGACCACGACCAGCCGCGCCGGCGTGCCGGCGGCCAGCACCTCGGCCAGGCCGTACAGCTCGCGGCCCTTGTGGAAGACCTCGGTCTCCGGCGAGTTGAGGTACTTCGGCTCGCCCTGGTCGAGGATGCGGCCGCCGAAGCCGAGCACGCGGCCGCGGCGGTCGTGGATGGGGAACATCACGCGGTCGCGGAAGCGGTCGTAGTAGCCGCCGTGCTCGCGGCGGATGGCGAGCCCGGCGCGTTCGATCTCCTCCTCGGCGACACCGGCGCCGGTGAGGTGGTCGAACAGGTTGCGCCAGCCTTCCGGCGCGTAGCCGAGCCGGAAGCGCTTGGCGATCTCGCCACTGATGCCACGCCGCTTGAAGTAATCGACCGCGCGCTGGCGGTCGGCGGCCTGGCGCAGCTGGGTCTCGTAGAAGGCCCGTGCGCGTTCGAGCAGCTCGAACAGGCCACGCGTGTTGCGCACGCCCTCGCGGCGCGCCTCGCGCGGTACTTCCATGCCGGCCGACTGCGCCAGCTCCTCGACCGCCTCGCGGAAGTCGAGGTTGCGGTAGTTCATCAGGAAGCCGATCGCGGTACCGTGCGCGCCGCAGCCGAAGCAGTGGTAGAACTGCTTCTCGCGGCTGACCGTGAACGACGGCGTCTTCTCGCCGTGGAAGGGGCACAGCGCATGGAACTCGCGCCCCGCCTTGCGCAACGGCAGGTAGCCCTCGATGAGGTCGACGATGTCGACCCGCGCGATGAGGTCGTCGATGAATTGGTCGGGGATGCGGCCGGCCATGGCGGCGGACGGGCTCCGGGCTGGGGTGCCCGGATTGTAAGCAGCGCGCCGCTGGCGGTGAACCTCAGCCGCCGGCGAGACGGGCCTTGACGCGCTGACTGACCGCGGCCATGTCGGCGCGACCCTTGAGGGCGCCCTTGAGCACGCCCATGACCTTGCCCATGTCGGCCGGGCCGGCGGCGCCGGTGCTGGCGATGGCGGCGTCGACCTCGGCGTCGATGTCCGCCTCGGAGAGCTGGGCCGGCAGGTAGGCGCCGATGATCTCGAGCTCGGCGCGCTCCTTGGCGACGAGGTCGTCGCGGCCGCCGGCTTCGTACTGGGTGATCGACTCGCGGCGCTGCTTGACCATGCGCGTCAGCAGCTCGAGCGCGCGTTCGTCGTCGACTTCTTCGCGCTGGTCGACCTCGTACTGCTTGATCGCGGCGGAAACCAGTCTCAGCGTACCGAGGCGGGGCTTGTCGCCCGCCTTCATGGCGGCCTTGATGTCGTTGCCGAGGCGCTCCTTGATCGCGGTGCTCACGCGACGGGATGCGGGCGGGGAGAGGGGATCAGTACAGGCGCTGGCGGCGCAGGGACTGGCGCGAGACCTTCTTCTGCCAGCGTTTGACCGCGGCGGCCGCCTTGCGCTTGCGCACCTGGGTCGGCTTCTCGTAGTACTCGCGGCGGTGGACCTCGGCGAGGACACCGGCCTTCTCGCAGGCGCGCTTGAAGCGGCGCATGGCGATGTCGAAGGGCTCGTTTTCTCGGATGCGGACGCTTGGCATACCTGGGTCGTTTCCTTAATCTTCCTGCCTGCCCCGGGCCAGACGGCGCGGGGAACGCGACACTATAGCGAGGCGCCATGACAAAGTCGAGACTGCAAGCGACCCGGAGGGCCGGCCCGTGAAGGTGCTCGGCATCGAGACTTCCTGCGACGAAACCGGCGTCGCGGTCTACGACGGCGAGGCCGGGCTGCGCGCCGACCGCGTCTACAGCCAGGTCGCGCTGCACGCCGACTACGGCGGCGTGGTGCCGGAGCTGGCCTCGCGCGACCACGTGCGCAAGCTGGCGCCGCTGGTGCGCGAGACGCTGGCCGCGGCCGGCCTGACCGCGGCCGAGCTCGACGGCGTGGCCTACACCGCCGGCCCCGGCCTGGCCGGTGCGCTGCTGGTCGGGGCCGGCTTCGCGCGCGCGCTCGCCTTCGGGCTCTCGATCCCGGCGCTGGGCGTGCACCACATGGAGGGCCACCTGCTCGCGCCCATGCTGGACGAGGGCGGGCCGGAGATGCCGTTCCTGGCCCTGCTGGTGTCCGGCGGGCACACCCAGTTCGTGCAGGTCGAGGCGCTCGGCCGCTACACCATCATCGGCGAGTCGCTGGACGACGCCGCCGGCGAAGCCTTCGACAAGGTCGCCAAGATGCTCGATCTCGGTTACCCCGGCGGGCCGGCGGTCGAGCGCCTGGCGCGCGAAGGTACCCCCGGCCGCCTGCGCTTTCCGCGCCCCATGACCGATCGCCCGGGGCTGGATTTCAGCTTCAGCGGCCTCAAGACCGCGGTCCTGAACGCGGTGGCGGACGCCGCGCCGGCCGATCTCGCGCGCGCCTTCAGCGACGCGGTGGTCGACACCTTCGTCATCAAGTGCCGCCGCGCGCTGGAGCAGACCGGCAGTCCGCGCCTGGTCGTGGCCGGCGGCGTCAGCGCCAACGCGGCGCTGCGCGCGGCGCTGCAGGGGCTGGGCGAGAAGCTCGGGCGCGAGGTGTTCTTCCCGCCGCTCGCCTTCGCCACCGACAACGGCGCCATGATCGCCTACGCCGGCTACCGCCGCCTGGTGCGCGGCGAGGCCGATCTCGGCGGGGCGTTCGAAGTCAGGCCGCGCTGGCCGCTGGACCAGCTCGCGCCGCCGCCGGGGTAAACGCCGCGCTCAGGCCTTGTCGCCGATCTTCTTCTCTTCGCCGGCCGCGAGGCGGGCGATGTTCTGCCGGTGGCGCCAGAAGATGAGCGCCGCCATCAGCGCGAACAGCACCACCGCGGCGGGCGGCTCGCCCAGCGCCCAGGCCGCCGCCGGGGTTGCCGCGGTCGCCACCAGCGCGGCCAGCGACGAGTAGCGCAGCGCGGCGGCCACTGCCAGCCAGGTGGCGACGAAGACCAGTCCCAGCCACGGGTTCAGCGCGAGGTTGACGCCGATGAAGGTCGCCACCCCTTTGCCGCCGCGGAAGCCGTAGTAGACCGGGAAGACGTGGCCGAGGAAGGCGGCCGCGCCGATCGCCGTCAGCGCCGGCGCGGTGATGCCGAGCGCATGCCCGGCGAGCACCGGCACGATGCCCTTGGCGGCATCGCCGAGCAGGGTCGCAGCGGCGGCCTTCCTGCCGCCGTAGCGCAGCACGTTGGTGGCGCCAGGGTTGCCGGAGCCGACCTCGCGCGGGTCGGACAGCCCCAGCGCACGGCTGATCACGATCGCGCTCGACACCGAGCCCATCAGGTAGGCCGCGACCAGCAGCGCGCCGGTCACGATCATGGCGCGCCCGGCCCGGTCCGGCGGCGTGGCGTACGGCGGTCGTCGAGGGTCATGCGGGGTCGCCTGCGGGCGGTGCTCGGGCCGGGAGTGAGCGCCCGGCGGGACGCGCCGGCGGGGGCCGGTCGGCGCTATTGCACCCCAGCGCCGCGCGCCGATCAAGGCGCAGGCCGTTCTGCTAACATCGCGCCACGCCGGGAGATTTTCGCCGCCCCATGGACACCATTTTTCTCAACGAACTGCGCGTCGACGCGCTCATCGGGGTATGGGAGTGGGAGCGCCGCATCCGCCAGACGCTGATCATCGACATCGAGATGGGCACCGACACGCGCCGCGCCGGCGCCAGCGACGATCTGCATGACACGGTCGATTACAAGGCCGTGACCGATCGCATCATCGCCTTCACCCGCGCCAGCGAGTTCAGGCTCATCGAGGCGCTGGGCGAAGGCATCACGCACATCATGATGCAGGAGTTCGGCGTGCCGTGGGTGCGGCTGCGCATCAACAAGCAGGGCATCCTGCGCGAGGCGCGCGATGTCGGCATCGTCATCGAGCGCGGGCAGCGCGCGTGAGTCGGCTCATGCGTGACGCCCTGGTCGGGGTGGGCAGCAACCAGGCGCAGGCCACCAACATCGCCGCCGGGCTTGCCGCGCTGTCGCGGCAGTTCGGCGAAGTCACCGCGTCGACCACCTACGAGGGGCCGCCGGCCGAGGGCAGCGGTGCGCCGTACTGGAACCTGGTGGTGCGTTTCCGCACCGCGCTCAACTGGTCACAGCTGCGCGCCCACCTGAAGGGTATCGAGGACCTGTGCGGGCGCCGGCGCGGCGAGGCGGCCGGGGGCGTGGTCACGCTCGACCTCGATCCGCTGATCCTGGGCGCCGACGGTCCATCACCGGAGTATGACCTGCCACCGGAAGCGCTGCCGGCCTACCTTGCGCTGCCGCTGGCCGAGCTCGAGCCGGACTGGGTGCATCCCGGGGCCGGTCGCAACCTCGCCGCGCTGGCCGCGGTGTCGGCCGGCGCCGAGGCGCTGCGCCCGGTGGCGCCGCCGTCGCCGGTGTTCGCGGCCGACGACGACGAGATCGATGCCGATGCGGACGCCGACGAGACGTGGCCGGCGTGAGCGTGTCCGTGTCCGGCTTTTCGCGCCGTGCCTGCCTGTTGTGCGCGCTGCTGGCGCTGGCGGCGTGTTCCAACGTGCCCTCGATCGCCAAGCGCAGCCGTGCGCTGGCGCTGGACGAGGCCGCGAGCAGCTACGGCAAGATGATTCGCTGGGGCTATTTCGACGAGGCCGCGGGCTACCTGCGTGCGCGCGACGGCTCGCGCGTCGCCGGTGACCTCGATCGCATCGCGCGCTACCGCGTGACGGCCTACGATCCGCTGAGCCAGCTCGTCGCGGCCGACGGCCTGGAGGGCCGCGTGGTCGCGCGCATCGAGTACTACGAGATCGACGCCGGCGTGCTGCGCACGCTGCACGACGAGCAATTCTGGTGGTATGACGACGACGCCAATCGCTGGTACCTGGGCTCCGGCCTGCCGGCCTTCGGTCAGTCCGGCGGCTGAGTCGCCCTAGGCGAGCAGACGGCCGCCGTCGACGTTGAGAGTCTGGCCGGTCACGTAGGGTGCATGCGCGAGATAGCGCACCGCCTCGGCGATGTCGCGCGGCTCGCCGCGCCGCGCCAGCGGAACCGTGGCCAGCACCTGCTCCTGCAGTGCCGGGTCCCGTTCGCTGGCATGCCACAGGATGGCTCCCGGCGCGACGCAGTTGACCCGGATCTCGGGCGCCAGTTCGAGCGCCAGCGTACGCGACACCGACAGCAGCCCGGCCTTGGACGCGCAGTAGACGGCGTAGTCGCGGCGCGGGCGCGTGGCATGGATGTCGGTGACGTTGACGATCGAGCCGTGCGTCGCGCGCAGCAGCGGAGCCGCCGCCAGTGCGAGGTAGTAGGGGCAGCGGACATTGACCGCGTGCATGCGTTCCCACGCCCGCGGGTCGGGCGCATCCACGGCACTGCTTTCGAACACCGAAGCCGAGTTGACCAGCAGGTCGAGACGCGCGGCCTTGCGCTGCAGGGCCGCCAGCAGGCGTTCCGCCGCGTGACGCGCAGCGAGGTCCTGGCGCAGCACGAAAGCGGAGCCGCGGCGCGCCGCGTTGAACTCGCGCGCCAGTGCGCGGGCTTCGGACGCGGAGCTGCGGTAGTGGATCGCGAGATCGAATCCGTCGGCGTGCAGCGTGCGTGCGATATCCGCACCGAGACGCCGCGCGGCACCGGTGACGAGCGCGAGTGGCCGCTCGCCGGCGGGCGTGGCAGCTTGTCGTGAAACGCTTATGATGTGCGGCCCGCCGTGCGGCCGATCCCTCGTGACATGACGCCTGATCCAAGCTTACCGGAGTTCGATCGCGACGCGCTACAGCGTTCCGGGCAGGTCATGCAGCGCATCGTCGACGCGATCGAGGCCGCGCCCGGCCGGGTCATCGGTTTCGATCGCTACATGCAGATCGCGCTGTACGAGCCGGGGCTGGGCTACTACACCGGTGACAACGCGATCTTCGGAGCGGGCGGGGATTTCGTCACCGCCCCCGAATCGGGTGTGCTGTTCGCGCGCTGCCTGGCGCGCCAGTGCGCCGAGATCCTGGACGTCACCGGCGGCGTGGTGATCGAGTACGGCGCCGGCAGCGGTCGTCTCGCCGCGCATCTTCTCACCCTGCTCGGCGATGCCCTCGACGGCTATCACATCATCGAGCCGAGCGCGCGGCTGCGCGAGCGGCAGCGCGCACTGATCGCGGCCGAAGCGCCGGCGCAGGCAGCGCGCGTGGTGTGGCACGAGCGGCCGCCGGCGCAGCGTTTCAGCGGTGTCGTCATCGCCAACGAAGTGCTGGACGCGCTGCCGGCCCGGCGCTACGTGGTCGAAGCCGGCGCCGTACATGAGCTCGGCGTCGGTCTGGAGCACGGTGAGCTGGTGTGGCGGGTCGCGCCGGCAGCGGTGCCGGCGGCGCTCGCCGCCGCGCTCGCCGGCTACGCGGAGGGCTATACCACCGAGGCGCTGCCCGGCATGTCGGCCTGGGTCGCGGCCCTCGGCGCGATGCTGGAACGCGGCGTCGCGCTGATCTGCGACTACGGTTACGCCGGCCACGAGTTCCTGCACCCCGCGCGCAGCAGCGGCACGCTGAAGTGCCATTACCGCCACCAGGTGCACGACGATCCGTTCCGCGCGCCGGGCATCGAGGATCTGACCACCGCGGTCAACTTCAGCGATCTCGCCGAGACCGCCGACGCGGCGGGTCTCACGGTCGGCGGTTTCACCACCCTGACCCGGTTCCTCATTGCCAGTGGTATCGAGCGCGAGCTGGCGGCCGCCGCCCGCGGTGATGCCGCCCATGACTACACGCTGGCCCAGGAAGCCAAGCTGCTGCTGTTGCCCGGCGAGATGGGCCAGACCTGCAAGCTGATGGCCCTGGCGCGCGATTACGCCGCGCCCCTGTCGGGGTTTGCGGCGGACGAGCGCCACCGGCTGGCGGGCTTCGTCGCGGGCGGCGCGCCGTGACCACGCTGCAGCTGGTGGTCCTGGCCGTGGTCCAGGGCCTGACCGAGTTCCTGCCGATCTCGAGCTCGGCGCACCTGATCCTGATTCCGCAGCTCACCGGCTGGCCGGACCAGGGCCTGGCCTTCGACGTGGCCGCCCATCTCGGCAGCCTGGCCGCGGTATGCGTCTACTTTCGCCACGATCTCGCGCGCCTGGCGGCGGCCTGGCTGCGCTCCTTGTCCGAGCGTCGCCTGGACGGCGACGCCGGGCTGGCCTGGGCGGTCCTGTTCGCCACCGTGCCGGTCGGGCTGGCCGGACTCGCGGCGCACGACACCATCGCCGGCGAGCTGCGCAGCCCGCTGCTGATCGCGGCGACGACGGTGCTGTTCGGTATCGCGCTGTGGTGGGCCGACGCCGCCGGCGCGCGGCAGCGCACGCTGGCCGCGCTCGGCTGGCGCGACGTGCTCGTCATCGGCTGTGCGCAGGCGCTGGCGCTGATCCCCGGGACCTCGCGCTCGGGCGTGACCATGACCGCGGCGCTGGCGCTGGGACTGACCCGGGAAGCCGCGGCGCGCTTCTCCTTCCTGCTCTCGGTGCCGGTGATCGTGCTCGCCGGCGGCGTCGAGATCCGCGCGCTGGCGTTGGCGGGCGGCGCGCAGCCGTGGGGCGGTCTGGCCCTCGTCGCGGTGTGCTCGGCGCTCAGTGCATGGCTCTGTATTCACCTTTTCCTGACCTTCATTGGTCGGCTCGGCATGTGGCCGTTCGCGCTCTACCGCTTCGCCCTGGGCGCCGTGCTGTTGTGGCTGTTCCTGTAGCGTGAGACCGCGTGGCGCGGACCCGGCGGCGGGCCGCGCCATACGTCGGTGCAACTCCGCGCGGCTTCGCGGGTCTGACAGCCATCACGCGAACGAGGAGAGGCCTCATGACGAAGTCCGAATCGCGCTGGCCGCGCAGCCTGTTGTCACTGGCGGCGGCCGTGCTGGTGGCGTATTTCGTTTCTGCCGGGGCGGCCGGCGGTGATCGCGCCGCGCCGGCGCCCGTGCCGGAAGGCAGTGCGGTGGCGACCTTCGCCGGCGGTTGCTTCTGGTGCATGGAAGGCCCGTTCGACGTGCTGCCGGGGGTGCTCTCGACGACCTCGGGTTACACCGGCGGACAGGTCGCCAACCCGACTTATGAGCAGGTCTCGGCGGGCGGCACCGGGCACGCGGAGGCGGTGCAGATCGTCTACGACCCGGCGCGCATCCGCTACGAGCAATTGCTCGAGGTGTTCTGGCACAACATCGACCCGACCACCCCGGACCGCCAGTTCTGCGACCGTGGCAGCCAGTACCGGCCGGCGATCTTCGTTCACGACGAAGCGCAGCGCGCGGCGGCGCAGGCTTCACTCGCCGCGCTCGAACAGAACAAGCCGTTCAAGGCCGCGATCAAGACGGAGATCGTTGACGCCGCCGAGTTCTACCCGGCCGAGGAGTACCACCAGGACTACTACGTGAAGAATCCGATCCGTTACAAGTTCTACCGTTACAACTGCGGTCGCGACCAGCGCCTCGAACAGCTGTGGGGCGAAGCGGCCGGGCACTGAAGCCAGCCTGGCGGACGGCAAGCGGCGCGCCCCGGCAGCGTGTAAACTGCGCCCACGCGACCTGCCGCCGACGTCTCGGCAGGTCGTTGCCGTCATTTTCTCGAGGTCTGGATCGTCCGAGCCGTGAGTGCCGCGCTGAATACCCCATTCAGGGTCGTGATGTCAGCCGACATTGTCGGCAGCACCGCCCTCTACGAGTCGCTCGGCGATACGCGTGCCCAGACCCTGGTGGCCGATATACTCGCGTCGCTCAAGGCGGCCTGCGACGAGCACGGCGGACGCACCATCGCCGAGATCGGCGACCAGGTCATCGCGGTCTTCGACGATCCCAGCGAAGCGGCGGCAGCGGCCTCGGAGATCCACATCGACCTCCACGAGCAACACAGGGACCAGGCCGGCCCGCGCATCCGCATGCGCGTCGGCCTGCACTACGGGCCCATGCTGTCCGGCGGCGACGATCTGACCGGCGAAACGGTCAAGGTCGCGCAGTGGGCGGCGAGCAATGCCAAGCCCGAGCAGACGCTGGCGACGCGCGCGCTGGTCGACCAGCTGCCGCGCATCCTGCGCTCGGTGTCACGCTACGTCGACGACGAGACCTGGAACTTCGTATCGCTGGAGCACGTCGAGCTGTACGAAGTCATCTGGGACGTCGAGTCGATCACCGCGTATGCCGGCGAGAAGCCGAGCCGCGACGGCAACGGCTACGAACGCGTGGTCCTGAGCTACGGTGACCAGAGCGTGACGGTCAACGCCACCCAGCCGGTCGCCTCGATCGGCCGCCATCACAGCAACGACCTGGTCGTCGACAAGGACCTCGTCTCGCGCCAGCACCTGAGCGCGCAGTTCAGCCGCGGCCGCTGCACGATCACCGACAACAGCACCAACGGCTCGCTCATCCGTCTCGACGGCGGCGAGGAGTTCGAGCTCAAGCGCGAGTCCTTCCGTCTCAACGGCAGCGGGCTGATCATCCCCGGCCGCCCCGAACACGCCGACGCCGAGTTCGCCGTCAGATTCCGCTGCGAGTGAGCGCTGCCACGCGTTCGGTGTGGATGGCCTCGGCCAGCGCCGGGCCGTCGATGCCGCGTGCACGCAGGGCGGCGACGTCGACCACCGCGCTCGCGGCGCGGGCCGCGCGCAGGCGGTCGGCCTGCGGGTAGGCACGGTCCTCGAGGCCGGTCCGGCCGGTGGCGTCGATGAGGCAGGCCTGGAGCAGGCGCTCGAAGCGTTCGCCGCGGCGCCAGGCATCGGCATCCTCGAGCAGGCGCAGCAGCCGCGCCGGCTTCGTTTCCTCGGCGCGGTGCACCCGGGTATGCAGCCGTGCCACCAGGCGCGCCAGATCGCGGTGTTCGCGCGGCACGCGCAGACGCTCACAGAAGGCTTCGATGAGGGCGACGCCGCGCTCCTCGTGACCGTGGTGGGAGGGCAGGATGTCCGCCGGTGTCGTGCCCTTGCCGAGGTCGTGCACCAGCACCGCGAAGCGTACGGCCTCGCAGGCGTCGCGCCGCGCCGCCTGCGCCAGGGCCAGCAGGACGTGTTCGCCGGTGTCGACCTCGGGGTGGTAGCGCGGCGGCTGCGGTACGCCGAACAGGCGATCGATCTCGGGGAACAGCACCGCGAGCGCGCCGCACTCGCGCAGCACGGTGACGAAGCGCTGCGGCGAGTCGCTCATCAGTGCGCGCCTGAGCTCACCCCAGACCCGTTCCGCGGCCAGCTCGGGCAGCTCGCCGGCGGCGGTGATGGCGCGCATCAGCGCCAGGGTTTCGTCGGCGATGCAAAAGTCGAAGCGCGCCGCGAAGCGCGCCGCACGCAGCACGCGCAGGGGATCCTCGACGAAGGCCGGCGAGACGTGGCGCAGCACGCGCGCTTCCAGGTCGGCGCGGCCGCCGTAGGGGTCGATGAGGCGGCCCGCGCCGTCGCGGGCCATGGCGTTGACGGTGAAGTCGCGCCGCAGGAGGTCCTGTTCGAGAGTGACGCCCGCCGACGCGTCGGTAACGAAACCCTTGTAGCCGCTGCCGGCCTTGCGCTCGGTGCGCGCGAGCGCGTATTCCTCGCCGCTGTCCGGATGCAGGAACACCGGGAAGTCGGCGCCGACCTGGCGGTAACCGAGCTCGACGAGTTCGGCCGCACTGCTGCCGACCACCACCCAGTCGCGATCCTTGACCGGCACCCCGAGCAGCTCGTCGCGCACCGAGCCGCCGACCTGGTAGACCTCCATGCCGGACCCTAGGACGCTTGCCGCCGCGCGCGCTTTCGGCGCCTGCTCACGCTGCCTCCGGGCGCCGCCTCAGTCGCGCCGCGCCGTGGTGCGGAAGCCGTAGTAGCGGTGCCGCATGTCATGACCGCCGAGGTAGCGCGGTACGATCACGCGCATCGGCGTTGGCGCGATGCCGAGGCGATCGAGGCCGTTGCCCTGCGTGCACACGGAGTCTTCTTCGAGTGAGCGCAGGTTGTCACGTGAGAATGGCTTGCCGGGGACGTACTCGAGGACGTTGGCCTGCAGCTTCGCCAGCGCGGCGCCGAGCGCGACGACCTTGACCGGGCGACCGATGACGCGCGCGATGTACTCGACGATCTCGCGCAGCGTGAACACCTCCGGCCCGCCGAGGTCGTAGCGCTGGCCGGCGTGCGCGCGATCGGTGAGCACGCGCACGATGGCGTCGGCGACGTCGCCGACGTAGACCGGCTGGAAGCGGGCGCCGGCGCAGGCCAGGGGAAAGACCCCGGGCGCGAGGCGCAGCAGCGTGGCGAAACGGTTGATGAAGTCGTCGTGCGGCCCGAAGATCACCGACGGGCGCATGATGGTGGTGGTCAGGCGGTTGCCGTTCTCGGCGGCGAGCAGCTTCTCCGCTTCGCCCTTGCTGCGCAGGTAGTAGGAGGCGGCAAAGCTGTCGGCATTGAGCGCGCTCATGTGCACCAGGTGCGGCACGTCGCTGGTCTTGCAGGCCTTGATGGCACGCTGGGTGACGTCGATATGGGCGCGGCGGAAGCCCTCGCCGTTGTCGCCGCGCTCGTTGAGGATGCCGATCAGGTTGACCACGGCCGCGCAGCCGGCGACGGCGTCGTTGAGCTGTTCCTGGTCCTCGACGTTGACTTCGACGACGTCAGTGTCCGGCAGCAGCCACAGCTCACGCGCATGTTCGCGTTTGCGCGTGAACACGCGTACCGCGTGACCGGCATCGACGAGGTGGTTGGCGAGCACCGCGCCGACGAAGCCGCTGCCTCCGAGCAATCCGATGATCGATTGGGTCATGATGTGCAATCCGCAGTTTGATTCGAACCGGCCGCCGGTACCGGCGGCATGACGCTCCGCAATCGCGTGACCTCGCGCTGCAGGCGCCATTCGTACACCGCCGTGTAGAACAGCGCACGCCGCACGTAGCGCCGCGTTTCGGTGAACGGAATGGTGTCGATCCACACGTCGGCCGGCGTACACGCCGCATTCTGCCACTGCCGCACGCGATGCGGCCCGGCATTATACGCCGCGGCGGCCATCACGAAGCTGCCGCCGTAGCGTCCCAGCAGGCGCGCCAGGTAGGCCGAGCCCAGCGCGACGTTGGTCCGCGGATCGTGCAATTGACGCATATTGCCGAGCTTGAGGCCGATGCTGCGCGCGGTCTCGCGGGCGGTCGCCGGCATCAACTGCATCAGGCCGAGGGCGCCGGCCGGCGAGCGCGCGTCGACCACGAAGGCTGATTCCGAGCGCGTGATGGCGAGGATCTGCGCCGGCGACAGCTTGCGGCGCTGGCCGTACTCGATGGCGAGCTCCTGGTGGAGCAGGGGAAAACGCAGCTCCAGGTCGTTCCAGGAGCGCGCGTGGCCGAGCGCGGCGATGGCGCTCTCGTGCCAGCCCCAGGCTGCGGCGAGGCTGGCGACGACCTCGCGCTGGCGCACGTCCAGCCGATCGAGCTCGTGGTAGAGCTCGCGCCGCGCCTGGAAACGGCGATCGAGGCGGTAGAGCTCGTGGGTGCGCGCGATGCCGGGCAGGGCCATCACGGTGACGTTCTCCTCGGCGGTGGGCGCGACGGGAACGAAATTGAACGCGTAGTCGCGGTCGAGTGCATCGGCCGCGACGAAGCCGTAGTAATCACGCTCGCTGGCGAGCTGCTCGTAGAGGGCGTGCGCCTCCGTCGTTTGCCCCAGCCGTTCGAGGGCACGCGCGCGCCAGTAGCGCCAGCGCAGCGGATTCACGTCGGAGGTCGGCGGGTGCGCGGTCCAGCGCGCCAACTCGGCCCAGGCGCGCGCGGCCACCCCTTCGCGCAGGCGATAGCGCTCGACCGCGCCGTCGATGCCGGCAGCCGGCACCTGGTCGAGCAGGGCGATGCGGCGGGGATGATCGCTGCCGGCGGCGGCGACGGCGATCGCGGCGGCGACCGCGCCACGCTCCCCGTCGCTGAAGGTGAAACGCGGCGCGACCTGCTGCCAGGCCTGCTCCGCTCCCTCGATGCCGTTGCGCAGCAGGCGGCGCAGGGCATGAATCATGATCGTACGGGTGTCGGCGTCATCGGCCAGGTCGCGCCGCGCCAGCGCGCTGGCCGGAGCCACGTGGGCGGTGTCCCACAAGGCATGCAGCGCGCGGTAACGCGCGCCGTCGAGGCGGCGCGCCAGGTAGCGGGCGAGGCCACGGTTGCCGGCGGCCATGGCCAGCGCGATGCGCTGCCACAGCAGCGCGTCGCCCATCAGGTCGCTGGCGTAAAGGCGATCGAAAGCGGGATCGCAGGCGTCCGGCAGCGATTCGCCGCTGAGCCAGATGGCGCGGGTGTCTTCCAGTACGCCCTCGAGCAGGCCGCCGCGGATGCGCGCCTCGATCTGGTGGCAGCGCAGCGTGAGGTCACTCTGCGGGCGGTAGAACTCGAGGAAGGCCTGCCAGCGCGGGGCGCGCGCGAGTTGCTTCAGCCAGTCACGGCGCAGGCGCGCGGCGAGGTAGGAGCCGTCGTAGGCGACCAGGAAGCGGGCCACCTCGTCGGTCGGATAATGATGCAGGCGCCGCCGCAGGTCCTCGAACAGGTAATAGGGATAGAGCGGGTAGTCCTCGAGCCCGACGACCAGCTGGCGCGCGAGATCATGGCGTCCGGCGGACTGCGCCTTGAGCACCTTCTCGAAGCTGGCGCGCTGCGTCGCGTAAGGGTCGGCATCGGCCTGCACGGCGGCGCTCAGCAGGAGCGCGAGCAGCAGCGCCGCGACGCGCCCGCGCCGGCGCGATGGCGCGGCAGGCGGGAGAACGGCAGGGAACATGGCGGCAGCGATGGTCAGGGGGACGCCTTATACTGGTCGTGCGTCCCGGCACACGGGCCGGGCGCTCATAGTACACCGTGGATCACACGTGCTGGATGCCTACGACAACGACCGCGCTGCCTGGTTCGACGCGGCGCCTGGCGAGCTGGATGCGACGCACGACGCGGACGGCGCGCGCCTGCGCTGCGCGCGCTGCGGACACGTGCTGACGGCGGCGGACGAGGCCGTACGCGTAGGCGGCCGCGGCGAACACGTGCACACCAATCCGGCCGGTTTCACCTTCCACCTGCGCACCTTCGCGCGCGCGCCCGGCTGCGTCGCGCACGGTACGCCGCAGCGCGAGCACAGCTGGTTCCCGCCGCATGCCTGGCAGGTCGCGTGTTGCGGCCGCTGCGCCACGCACTGCGGCTGGCGATTCAGCGCCGGGCCCGAGGGCCTGTTCTTTGCCCTCATCAGCGCGAGCCTGAGTCGCGAGGGCCGCGCATGAGCACGCTGGCCGGCGAAGACGCCGCCGAGGTGCTGCGGCGCATCCTCACCGAGCGACGCACGGTGCACGACTTCCGGCCCGAGCCGGTGCCGGAGGCGATCGTGGAACGCGCGCTGGAGGCGGCGCGCTGGGCGCCGAACCATCACCTGACCGAGCCGTGGCGGGTCTACCTGCTCGGCCCGCAGGCGCAGCGCCGCATCGCCGAGCTGAACGCCGAGCTGGTGCGCGAGTCGCGCGGCGAGCGGGCCGCGGAGATCAAGCGCGAGCGCTGGCTGGCGATGCCCGGCTGGCTGCTGCTGACCAGCCCGCGCAGCGACGGCGCCGAGCGCGAGCTGGAGGATTACGCGGCGTGCTGCTGCTGGGCGCAGAACCTGATGCTGTCGCTGTGGGCCGACGGCGTCGGCGCCAAGTGGACCACCGGCGCGGTTACCGCGACCGCGCGCTTCGCCACCGTGGTCGGCTTCGACCGCAGCGCCGAGCGCGTTGTCGGCCTGTTCTGGTACGGCTATCCGGCGACGATCGGGAGCCAGCGCCGCCAGCCGCCGCAAGCCTTCGTCACCCACGTCGACTGAGAACCGGCGGTGGTCGTCAGCGAAGAGCTCGAGCTCGACAGCGCCGGCCGCGGCTGCCACGAGCTGACCGCGGCGATCGATCGCCGCGTCGCCGCCAGCGGCGTGGCGACCGGGATCTGCTCCGTTTTCGTTCGTCACACCAGTGCCTCGATCATGCTGTGCGAGAACGCCGACGCCGAGGTCCTGCGTGACATGGAGCGCTTCATGCAGCGCCTGGTGCCGGACGGCGACCCGCTGTTCCGCCACACCGCCGAGGGCGCGGACGACATGCCCGCCCATGTGCGTAGCGTGCTCACGCATACCGATCTGACACTGCCGGTGCGCGACGGGCGGCTCGACCTCGGCACGTGGCAGGGGATCTACCTGTGGGAGCACCGCGCCCGGCCGCACCGGCGCCGCCTGACGATTACGGTCTACGGCGAGCCCGCCGACTAGCAGGCTGATGCAGAACTACTGCGGAGGCCGTGGGCGGCGTTGCGGACTCGCCTGCGGTCCTCATTTATCCGTATAAACTCCGGTCCTCGGCTCGCCCGCGCCTTGCCCCCGACCTTCCTCGCTACGTTCTGCATCACCCTGCGGCTGATGCGGAGCCGGTGCGGAGGCCGTGGGCGGCGTTGCGGACTCGCCTGCGGTCCTCATTTATCCGTATAAACTCCGGTCCTCGGCTCGCCCGCGCCTTGCCCCCGACCTTCCTCGCTACGTTCTGCATCGGCCTGTCAGGCGCCGCCGGCGGCACGTGCGCGCGCCGCGGCCGCGGCCTGCTCGTCGGCGGAGCGTTGCGGCTCACTCAGCCAGCTGCCGAGGTGCTCGCTGATGATGGCGCTGAGCAGGTCGACGTGCGCGGGACTGTCGTTCAGTGCCGGCACGTAACGCAGCTT
The DNA here is from genome assembly GCA_041984235.1 of Gammaproteobacteria bacterium. Lineage (GTDB taxonomy): Bacteria > Pseudomonadota > Gammaproteobacteria > JBHIYN01. Next base: position 75,611 of record JBHIYN010000013.1, on the reverse strand, counting down.
GCCGCCGCCGGCGGTGCTGAAGGCCGCGGCGTTCTGCAGCGCGATCTCTTCCAGCGTTTCCAGGCAGTCGATGGCGAAGCCGGGGCAGATGACGTCGATATCACCGATCCCGGCCGCGCCCCACTCGTGCAGGGTCTTGTCGGTATAGGGTTCCAGCCAGGCCTTGGGCCCGACCCGCGACTGGAAGCTGAGCTGCCAGGCATCGGCCGGCAAGGCCAGCCGCTCGGCCAGCAGGCGTGCGGTGGCATGGCACTGGCAATGGTAGGGGTCGCCGGCGAGAAAGGTGTCGCGCGGGATGCCGTGAAACGACATCAGCAGGCGCTCGCCGCGTCCGTGTCGCTGCCAGTGCTGCTCGACCGTGGCCGCGAGCGCGGCGATGTAGCGCGGATCGTCGTGGTACTCGTCGACGAAACGCAGCCCCGGGATCCAGCGCAGCCCTGCGCAGTGCGCGAATACCGCGTCATGTACCGAGGCGGTGGTGGCCGCCGCGTACTGCGGATACAGCGGCAGGACCAGGATGCGGCGCGCCTCGGCCGCGGTCAGTCGCTGCAGCGCGTCGGCAATCGACGGCTCGCCGTAACGCATGCCGACCGCGAACAGCAGGTGTTCGTGGCGCGCGCCCAGCGCCTGCTCCAGCCCGGCCGTCAGGCGCTCGGTGCCGCGCAGCAGGGGCGAGCCGTCGGCGCCCCAGATCTCGGCATAGGCGCGCGCCGATCGCCGCGGCCGGACGTTCAGGATCACACCGTGGAGCAGCGGCAGCCACAGCCAGCGCGGCAGCTCGACGACGCGCGGGTCGCTCAGGAACTCGGCCAGGTAGCGGCGCACGGCCGCGGGCGTGGGGGCGGACGGCGTGCCCAGGTTGCACACCAGCACCCCGGTCCTGGGCGGGCGCCCGTGAACGAAGTCGCTGCGTCCGGAATATCTGCTCATGCGGGTCTCGTGCACGAAGGGGATCAGCTAGGATCGCACGTTCTCGTCAATCCCCGAGCCGGAGGCTCCGATGCTGATCAAATCGACCAGGGATTGCCCGGCGCTGATCGCCAACGACGGCTGTCGCGTGTTCGAGGTGCTACACCCGCGTAACGACGCGGTCACGTTGCCGTACTCGTTGGCGGTCGCCGAGGTCGAGCCGCGCGAAGCGAGCTATCGTCATCGCCTGCGGCAGGCGGAAGTCTACTACGTTCTCGAAGGCCACGGCCGCATGCACGTCGACGACGAGGCGCGCGAGGTCGGGCCGGGCGACGCCGTGCTCATTCCGCCGGGCGCGGTGCAGTGGATAGAGAATCTCGGCGATGGCGTGCTGCGCTTCGCGGCGATCGTTTCGCCGCCATGGCGCGCAGCGGACGACGAGCGCCTGTGAGACCCGGCCGCCCACGGTCTCAAGCCGTTTCGCGCAGGCTGGCGACGATGGCACGCCGGTGCGTGCGCCGCACCACCCCGGCGCCGACCAGCGTGACGCCGGCGATCCCCGCCGCGATGCCGGTCAACGGCACCCGCCAGCCGGGCACGTAGGGCACGTCCAGCACGAACTCCGCCAGCAGCCAGCCGGTCGCGACGGCGCCGGCACTGCCGAGCAGGCCGGCGAGTGCGCCGAGCACGGCGAACTCGAGCACGGTGGTCAGGGTGATGAAACGGCGTGACGCGCCCAGCGTCTTCAGCAGGGTGACGTCGAGTGCACGTTCGCGCTGGGTCGCCTGCGCCGCCGCCGCCAGCACCAGCAGGCCGGCGGCGATGGCGAAGCCGAAGACCCAGGTCAGCGCACCGGCGACGCGCGCCATGACGCCGCGCACCTGCTGCATCAGGGCCTCGACGTCGATCACGGTGACGCTGGGGAACTGCTGTACCAGCTCGGTCATGATGCCGCGGCGCGCGGGGTCGAGATAGAAGCTGGTGATCCAGGTCGCCGGCTCGGCCTCGAGCAGCTCCGGCGTGGTGACGAGAAAGAAGTTGACCTCGAAGTTGTCCCACTCGACCGCGCGCAGGCTGGTCACGCGCCCGCTCACGGTGCGATCGGCGACGGTGAAATCGAGGCGGTCGCCGAGCCCGATGCCGAGGCGTTCGGCGATACCCTGTTCCATCGACATCTCGCCGCGCGCGTGCGGCGCCCACCACTGCCCGCCGACGATGCGGTTGTCGGCTTTCGGCCGTGTTGCCCACGAGAGGTTGAACTCGCGGTCGGCCAGCCGCCGGCTGCGCGGGTCGGCATAGGCATCCGGGTCCACCGGCGCGTCGTTGATGGCACTGAGGCGGCCGCGCACCATGGGATAGAAGTCGACCCCGGGGCGGCCGCGGGTTGCGAGGAAAGCGCGCAGCGGCGCGACCTCGTCCGGCTGGATGTTGATCAGGAACTGGTTCGGCGCCCGTGGCGGCAGGCGTTGCTGCCAGGCGCCGATGAGATCATCGCGGACCAGGCCGAGCAGCAGCACGACCGCGATGCCGAGTCCGAGGGCGATGCACTGCGTGACCGACAGGTGCGCGCGGCGCGCGATGTTGGCCAGGCCGAAGCGCCAGCTCATGCCGGTGCGCACGCGCGCGCGCCCGAGCAGGGCAACCAGCGCGCGCGCCGCCACCGCCAGCAGCACGGCGCAGCCGGCCATGCCGGCCAGGGCCCAGGCGACCACGGCGGCATTGCCGAGGTACCACGGCGCGATGGCCAGCACGGCGAGCAGCATCGCTGCCAGCGGCGCGCGCGCGCCGTCCCCGAGCGCGAAGCGATCGCGGTTGAGAATCGCGCTCACCGGCAGCGCGGTCAGGCGCAGCAGCGCCGGCAGCGCAAACCCGGCGAGGGCCACCAGCGCCACCCAGCCACCGTACAAGAGCGGCGTCAGCGGCAGGCCGACCGTAGCCGGCGCGGCTTCGGCGAGGTAGCGCGCGAGCAGGCCGTGGTGCACGGCGATGGCGAGCGCGTCACCGATCACGGTCGCCAGCAGCGCCAGTCCGATGACCTCCGCGGTGAGCAGCAGCGCGACCTCGCGGCGGCCCAGGCCCAGGGTCTTGAGGATCGCGACGGTGCTCTCGTGGTGCCCGGCGTAGGCGCCCGCGGCGAGCGCGATGCCGATGGTCGCGAGCAGCACGCCGGCGAAGGCGGCCAGGGTCAGGAAACGTTCGGCCTGGGTGAACGCCGAGCGTACCTCGGGCCGCGCACCGCGCGGGTCGCGCAGCTCGTGCCCGTCATCCAGCTCGAGACCGGTGCGGAAGGCGGTCAGTGCGGCCGGTGGCCCGGCGACGAGCAGCGTCCAGCGGGCGCGGCTGCCCGGCAGCAGCAGGCCGGTGCGCTCGAGATCGTCGAAGTGCATCATCACGCGCGGGGCGAGCGCGAACAGGTCGCCGCCGCGGTCCGGCTCCAGCACCAGCACGCGGCTCAGCACGAAGGTTTCGCGACCGATCGAGATCTCGGCGCCGGGCTCGAGGTCGAGTAGCCGGAACAGGCGCAGGTCGGCCCACACCTCGCCGCGTGGCGGGCCGCCCGCGGCACGGCGCGGCGCACCCGCGGGCGCGTCGGCGATTTCCAGGCGTCCGCGCAGCGGGTAGCCGGTGTCGACCGCCTTGAGACGGGTGAGCTGCAGGCCCTCGCCGACCGCGATGACGCTGCGCAGGGTCACGGTGCGTGCCGTTTCAAGCCCGGCGGCACGTGCCTTGTTCGCGTAGCGCGCCGGCACCGGATCGCGTGTGACGACGGCGAGATCGCCGGCCAGCAGGGCGGCCGACTCCGCCACCATGACGCGCTTCACGCGCTCGACCAGGAGGTTGACCGAGACCGTGCTGGCGACCGCGATGATCGCCGCGAGCAGCATGATCAGCAGGCGCCCGCTCTGCAGGTCGCGGCGCAGCAGGCGCAGCGCCGGGCGCAGCAGGCGCGTGCGGGCTTCACTCAACGACGCGGCCCCCGGACAGCGCCAGCCGGCGCGAGCAGGTCGCCGCGAGATCGGCATCGTGGGTGACGATGACCAGGGTCGTGCCGAACTCGGCGTTGAGCGCGAACAGCAGCTCGCGCACGGTCAGCGCGGTTTGTTGATCGAGATTGCCGGTCGGCTCGTCGGCGAAGAGGATGTCCGGCGAGGTGCAGAAGGCGCGCGCCAGCGCGACCCGTTGCTGCTCGCCGCCGGAGAGCTGGCGCGGGTAGTGGTGTTGCCGGTCGGCGAGCCCGACCCGGTCGAGCATGTCGGCGGCACGCGCCGCGGCACCGGCCACGCCCTTGAGCTCCAGCGGCAGCATCACGTTCTCGAGCGCGGTGAAGCTGGCCACGAGATGGAAGGACTGGAACACGAAGCCGACGTGGTCGCGCCGCAGCCGCGCGCGCCGATCCTCGTCCAGCACGGCGAGATCGTGACCGAGCAACTGCACGCTGCCCGAGGTGGCCGTGTCCAGGCCGGCCAGCAGGCCGAGCAGGGTCGACTTGCCGGAGCCCGAGACGCCCGTGATGGCCAGGCTCTGCCGAGCATCCACGGCAAAGTTGATATCATCGAGAATCCGCAGTTCGCCGCGGGGGCCCTCGACGATCCGGGACACGCCGCGGGCGACGATGACAGAGGTTGCGCTGGTGATTCGGGTTTGTGCGTCCATCGTGGTGTTGTGGCTGTCGGGTCTGGCGACGGCAGGCGCGGCCTCGGAGGAGGCGGCGGTATTGATACTCGGTGACAGCCTCAGCGCCGGCTATGGCATCAGCCGGGAAGCAAGCTGGCCGCATCTGCTCGAGGGTCGCTTGCGCGCCGAAGGCTATCGGCATTCCGTGGTCAACGCCAGCATCAGCGGCGAGACCACGGCCGGCGGCGCGCGCCGCATCGCGGCACTGCTGGAAGATCACCATCCGGCGCTGGTCGTCGTTGCCCTGGGCGCCAACGACGGACTGCGCGGACTGGCGGTCGAGCAGATGCAACGCCACCTGGCCCGGATTATCGACAGCGCTGCTGCCGCCGGAGCGCGGGTGGTCCTGGTGAGGGTACGTATCCCGCCGAACTACGGACCACAGTACAGTGCGGCGTTCGAGGCCGTGTACGACGACCTGGGTGCGCGCGACGACGTCATCTACGCGCCCTTCATGCTGCGCAGCTTCGCGCTCGACCGCTCCGCTTTCCAGAGCGACGGCCTGCATCCGACCGCCGCGGTCCAGCCCGCGATCCTGGATACCCTGTGGCCGTCGATCGAAAGCGCGCTGGCCGGCTCTTCCATCGAGGCCCTGCTGCGTTGAAGTTCTGCAGTCGCTGCGGCTCCGATCGCATGGTGTGGCGGGTTCCCGACGGTGACAACCGCCCGCGCCACATCTGCGACCAGTGCGAGGAGATCTTCTACCAGAACCCGAACATCGTCGCCGGCTGTGTGCCCGTGTTCGAGGAGCGCGTGCTGCTGTGCCGGCGCGCCATCGAGCCGCGCTACGGGCGCTGGACCCTGCCGGCGGGTTTCATGGAGAACGGTGAGACCACCATCGAGGCGGCGGCACGCGAGACCTGGGAGGAGGCCTGCAGCCGGGTCGAGGTAGGCGACCTGTTCGCGGTGTTCAACCTGCCGCAGATCAACCAGGTCTACATGATGTTTCTCGCCCACATGCCGCGGCCGGAGTTCGCCGCCGGCGAGGAGAGCCTGGAGTGCCGCCTCTACGAGGAGGCCGCGATCCCGTGGGACGAGCTGGCCTTTCCGACCATCACCCATACGCTCGAGTTCTACTTTGCCGACCGCGCACGCAACCGTTTCGAGCTGCACGTCGGTGACATCGTGCGCGACGGTGCTACCACCGTGCTGCACGCGCGGCGACCGCCGGACGAGACCCCGCCCTGATGTACGCCGGCCCCGCGCGCCGGCTTGCGGGGCCGCTGGGGATGCAGTTAAGGTAGCGCCCCTTTTCGTCCAGGCACGCGGTGCCGCCGCGCGCCCGATCAGACCGTTTCCCGGAGGACCTCCCGTTGATCAAGCCGCATGGCTCAGACCACCTGACGCCCCGCTTCGTTGCCGATCCCGCCGCCCGCGCGGCCCTCGCCGCGGCCGCGGCGGACCTGCCCGCCGTGACCGTGTCGTCGGCCGCAGCCGCCAACGCGGTCATGCTCGGCGCCGGTTACTTCACGCCGCTGAGCGGCTACCACGACCGCGCCGATGCGCTCGCCATCGCCGAGGGCATGCACGACCGTGCCGGCACCTTCTGGCCGGTACCGGTGCTGAACCTGCTCGACGAGGCACCCGCCGCGGTGGGCGATCGCATTGCGCTGCACGACCCCAACGTCGCCGGTGAGCCGCTGCTGGCGGTGCAGACCGTGACCGCCATCGAAACGCTGTCCGATGCCGACGTCGAGCTCATCGCGAGCCGGGTCTACGGCACGCTCGACGACAAGCATCCGGGCGTGGCGACCTTCATGGCACAGGGGCGCACCCTGCTTGCCGGGCCGGTCGAGGTTCTGAACTACAGCTACTTCGAGACCGACTTCCCGGATACCTTTCGCACCGCGGTGCAGATCCGCGACGAGATGGCCGAGCGCGGCTGGAACACCGTGGTCGCTTTCCAGACCCGCAACCCCATGCACCGTGCGCACGAGGAATTGTGCAAGATGGCGCGCGATGCGGTCGGCGCCGATGGTGTACTGATCCACATGCTGCTGGGCAAGCTCAAGCCCGGCGACATTCCGGCCGCGGTACGCGACGCCGCCATCCGCAAGATGGTGGAGCTCTATTTCCCGCCCAACTCGGTGATGGTCACGGGCTATGGATTCGACATGCTCTACGCCGGACCGCGCGAAGCGGTGCTGCATGCCGTGTTCCGCCAGAACGCCGGCTGCAGCCACCTCATCGTGGGGCGGGACCATGCCGGGGTCGGTGACTACTACGGCCCGTTCGACGCGCAGACCATCTTCCGCGACGAGGTGCCGGCCGGCGCGCTGGAGATCGACATCTTCGAAGCCGATCACACGGCCTATTCGCGCAAGCTCGACCGCGTGGTCATGATGCGCGATGCGCCCGATCACACGCCCGACGATTTCGTGCTGCTGTCCGGCACGCGGGTACGCGACATGCTCGCTGCCGGCGAGGCCCTGCCGCCCGAGTTCGCCCGGCCCGAGGTCGCCGAGATCCTCATGCACCATTACCAGCAGGAGGCCGCGCGCGACGCCGGCTGAAGGAGCGCCAGCATGGCCGAGAAGACCCTGTTCGAGAAGATCATCGATCGCGAGATCCCGGCCGACATCGTGCTCGAGGACGACCGCGTCATCGCCTTCCGGGACGTCAACCCGCAGGCACCCATGCACGTGCTGGTGTGCCCAAAGAAGCCGATCCCGACCGTTGCCGAAGCGGATGCCGGCGATGCCGACCTGCTCGGCTACTGCCTGCAGAAGGCCGCCGAAGTCGCCGCCGCCGAGGGCTACGGCGATGCCTTCAGGCTGGTCGTGAACAACGGCGCCGGCGTCGGCCAGACCGTCTTCCACCTGCACGTCCACGTCCTCGGCGGCCGCCGCTTCACCTGGCCGCCGGGCTGAGGGCACGCGCCCGTCAGCCCGCGACTCCACTTACCAGCGCTCGTGTTCGGGCAAGCGGGCGGGAATTCAGCGTGCGGGACTGGGCAAGCTGGAGAGAACCTCAGCGTTTGGGACCGGGCAAGCTGGCGAGAAGCGTAGCGAGCGCCGCCAGGTTGCGTTCCGCCGGAGCGCAGGAACCGCAGCGTATATGACAATACGTGAGGATTCCGAGCACCGCCGGAACGCAAGCTGGCAAGCGCAGTAGCTTCTCGCCAGCTTGCTAGCGTTTCATGGCGTCGAAGAATTCCGCATTATTCTTCGTCGCCTTCAGCCGCTCGAGCAGGAACTCCATCGCCGCGACCTCGTCCATGGGATGCAGCAGCTTGCGCAGGATCCACATCTTCTGCAGCTCGTCCGGCTTGGTCAGGATCTCCTCGCGCCGGGTACCGGAGCGGTTGATGTTGACCGCGGGGAAGATGCGCTTCTCGGCGATCTTGCGATCGAGGTGCACTTCCATGTTACCGGTGCCCTTGAACTCCTCGTAGATGACGTCGTCCATGCGCGAGCCGGTGTCAATCAGCGCCGTCGCCATGATGGTCAGGCTGCCGCCTTCCTCGATGTTGCGCGCGGCACCGAAGAAGCGCTTGGGGCGCTGCAGGGCGTTGGCATCGACGCCGCCGGTGAGCACCTTGCCGGACGACGGCACGACGGTGTTGTAAGCGCGCGCCAGGCGCGTGATCGAATCGAGCAGGATGATCACGTCGCGCTTGTGTTCGACCAGCCGCTTGGCCTTCTCGATGACCATCTCGGCGACCTGCACGTGGCGGCTGGCCGGCTCGTCGAAGGTGCTGGAGATGACCTCGCCACGCACCGAGCGCTGCATCTCGGTGACCTCCTCCGGGCGTTCGTCGATGAGCAGCACGATGAGGTAGCAATCGGGATGATTGGCCTCCAGCGAGTGTGCAATGCTTTGCAGCATCATGGTCTTGCCGGCCTTGGGCGGCGAGATGATGAGGCCGCGCTGGCCCTTGCCGATGGGGGAGGCGAGGTCGATTACCCGCGGCGTCAGGTCCTCGGTGCTGCCGTTGCCGAGCTCGAGCTGCAGCCGCTGCTGCGGGAACAGCGGGGTGAGGTTCTCGAACAGGACCTTGTTCTTGGCATTCTCCGGCGGCTCGAAGTTGATCTCTCCGACCTTGAGCAGGGCGAAGTAGCGCTCGCCGTCCTTGGGCGGGCGGATCTTGCCGGAGATGGTGTCGCCGGTGCGCAGGTTGAAGCGGCGAATCTGACTGGGCGAGACGTAGATGTCGTCGGGGCCGGCGAGATAGGAGCAGTCGGAGGAGCGCAGGAACCCGAAGCCGTCCTGCAGGATCTCGAGCACGCCGTCCCCGGAGATGTCCTCGCCTTTCTTTGCATGCGCCTTGAGGATGCTGAAGATGACGTCCTGCTTGCGTGAGCGGGCGACACCTTCGAGGCCCATCTCGTCGGCAATGTCGACGATTTCGGATGCGGGTTTCCGCTTGAGTTCAGTCAGGTTCATCGTGAGGCTTGCAAGTGTGGATCGATCACGCAACGCCCGCGCGCGACGCGAGGAAGCAGAAGTGAACGAGCAAAGAGTTTTATGCGGGGGTCAGGCCCGGGCAGGTGCATGGGCCTGTGAAAAAAACGATAGCACGCCCCATGGGCGTCGTCTAGCTTTCGGGGAGGGGCTGGCGGGCCCGCCGGCGCGCCCTCGCGGCCGGCGGAAATCGGGTCAGACGTTGCTGTCGATGAAGGCGGTGAGCTGGGACTTGGTCAGCGCGCCGACGTGGGTCGCGACGAGGTCGCCGTCCTTGAACAGCATCAGGGTCGGGATGCCCCGGATGCCGTATTTCATGGAAGTCGCCTGGTTCTGGTCGACGTCGAGCTTGGCAATCTTCAATTTATCCACGTATTCAGACGAAACCTCGTCTAGAATAGGCGCAATCATCTTGCACGGCCCGCACCATTCCGCCCAGTAGTCGACGAGAACCGGTGTGTCCGATTGCAGCACGTCCGAGTCGAACGAATCGTCGGTGACGTGAATCAGGTTTTCGCTCATCTAAGGATGCTTCTCATCAGTAACTATCTCTCCGCATTGTCGACCGATCCGAAAAGCAAATGCAAGCCTGCCCCGGCGCGCGCCCGGCGGGAGAAAATACGGTGGTGAACGACGAGCTGATCACCGAGATCCAGTTCGCCGATCTCGACCTCGACGAGCGCCTGCTGCGCGGCGTTGCCGATGCCGGGTTCAGCTTCTGCACCCCGATCCAGGCGCGTACCCTGCCGCTGCTGCTCGAAGGGCAGGATGTCGCCGGACAGGCCCAGACCGGGACCGGCAAGACCGCCGCCTACCTGCTGGCGGTGATGAACCGCCTGCTCGACGACGAAGGCGCCGGCACGGTGATCGACAATCGCCCGGCGCCGGCCGCCTTTATCCTGGCGCCGACCCGCGAGCTCGCCATTCAGATTCACAAGGACGCTGAGGTGCTCGGTCGTTACAGCGAGTTTCGCATGGCGCTGGTCTACGGCGGGGTGGACTATGACAAGCAGCGCGACGAGGTCGCGGCCGGCGTCGATATCCTGATCGGCACGCCCGGCCGGCTGATCGACTATTTCAAACAGGGTGTGTATTCGCTCAAAGGCATACGCGCGCTGGTGCTGGACGAAGCCGACCGCATGTTCGATCTCGGCTTCATCAAGGATCTGCGCTACCTGCTGCGGCGCATGCCGCACCCGACCGAACGCCTGAGCATGCTGTTCTCGGCGACGCTCTCGCATCGCGTCAACGAGCTCGCCTACGAGCACATGAACAATCCGCACCCGATCGAGGTCGCGCCCGACAAGCGCACCGCGGACAAGGTTACGCAGCTGCTCTACCACGTCAGCTCCGACGAGAAGATGCGTCTGCTGATCGGGCTGTTCCAGCACCACGACCCCAGCCGCACGATGGTCTTCGTCAACACCAAGCGTGCCGCCGCCGAAGTCGTCGCCTACCTCAACGGCAACGGCTACCACGCCCGCGCGCTGTCCGGTGACGTCATCCAGACCCGGCGCCAGAAGCTCATCGAGCAGTTCAAGTCCGGCGAGGTCGACATCGTGGTCGCCACCGACGTCGCCGCGCGCGGCCTGCACGTGCCGGACGTCAGCCACGTGGTCAATTTCGACCTGCCGCAGAATACCGAGGACTACGTCCACCGTATCGGGCGTACCGCACGCGCCGGCGCCAGCGGCGATGCCATCAGCCTGGCCTGCGAACGCTACGTGTTCTCGCTCGAAGGCATCGAAGACTACATTGGTCACAAGATCCCCGTCGCCCAGGTCAGCGAGGACCTGCTCGCCGAGCTCAAGCCGCCCAAGGGCGACGACGGTCGGCCACGGCCCAAGCCCAACCGCCGGCGATCCTCCGGCGGCGGGCGCCGCCGCGGGCGCCAGGCCGCACGTACGAACTGAGCGGCCGTGAGCGCGGGCACGGGCGAAGGCGGTGTGGTCGGGCGCTGGCTGATGATTGCGGCGCTGTGCGCGCTGCTCGCCGGCACGCTCGCCGGCTGCGGGCAGAAGGGGTCGCTCTACCTGCCGGACGATCCGGCGGCGAGCGAAGAAGACGACTACGAGATTGGGGAAGAGGACGCCTGACCCACGGCGTCCAGCCGTTAATGCTCCGCTGCGTGAACCGCAGTTCGCGGTCAGCAGAGTTCAGGAAACAGCGATGCATTGCCACTATCTCGAGGGTCGTCTGCACGTCGATGGCGTCGATCTGGAGGCGCTGGCGGACGCCGTCGGCACGCCATGCTACGTGTACTCGCGGCCAGCACTGGAAGCGCGTTACGACGAATACGTAACGGCCTTCGGCGAGCGCGCTCACCGCGTGTGCTACGCGGTCAAGGCCAACGACAATCTCTCCGTCATCCGTACCCTGGGCCTGCGTGGTGCCGGCTTCGACATCGTTTCCGGCGGTGAGCTGGAACGTGTGCTCGCGACCGGTGCGAATGCGGCCGATGTCGTTTTCTCCGGCGTCGGCAAGAGCGCGGCGGAGATCGCGCGCGCCATCGCGGCGGGTGTCGGCTGCATCAACCTGGAATCGCGTGCCGAGCTCGAACGCGTGTCGCGCGCGGCGGCGGCCGCGCAGCGGCGTACGGCGGTCGCCGTGCGCGTCAACCCGGACGTGGATGCCGGCACCCACCCCTATATCTCGACCGGTCTGAAGGAGAACAAGTTCGGCGTACCGTTCGACGAAGCCCGCGCGATGTACCGCGACATCGCGGCCGACCCGTGGCTGCACGCGAGCGGTATCGCCTGTCATATCGGCTCGCAGCTGACCACGGTCGCGCCGGTCGTCGACGCCATCGGCGAAGTCGTGGCGATGGCCGAGGGCCTGGCCGGCGAGGGCATCGCGCTCGAGCACGTCGACGTCGGCGGCGGGCTGGGGATCCGCTACCGGGACGAGCAGCCACCGCCGATCGCGGCGCTGGTCGAGGCGCTGCTCGCCATCGTGCCCGAGCGTTACACGGTCGTGATGGAGCCGGGCCGTTCGCTCGTCGGACCGGCCGGGCTGCTCCTGACACGCGTCGAGTACCTGAAGCAGACCGAGGCGCGGCACTTCGCCATCGTCGATGCGGCCATGAACGACCTGCTGCGCCCGGCGCTCTACGACGCCTGGCACGAAGTCCTCAGTTGCCGCGAGGCCGCAGCCGGTGCGGCTCGCGAGACGCTCGAGATCGTCGGGCCGGTGTGCGAGTCGGGCGACTGGCTGGCGCGCGGGCGCACGCTGGCGGTGACGCCGGGTGACGTGCTCGCGCTGCTCGACGCGGGCGCCTACGGCAGGGTCATGGCCTCCAACTACAATGCCCGGCCGCGCCCGTGCGAGGTGCTGGTGGAGGGCACCACCTGGCGCGTGGTGCGCGCGCGAGAGAGCCTGGCCGAGCTGATGGCGAGTGAACGCGAGTTGCTGATCGACGGCTAAGCACTAAAATAGTGCGTAGCGTTCCGGAAATGCTCGAATATAGTGCATTTCGATTTCGACACGGGCCGCTTTGCCGAAAGTTCAACGATTTACCGTTGGCACGCATTATGCTCGTTCCTGGCGCACGGGCGAGCGCTCGCCACGCCGGCATGCGCCGGCATTGCTGCTGCGCATCGGCACCATCAACGACCAGGCGCATGGTTTGGAGGAACACTACATGTCAGTCGAGAGCATTCTGAAAACAATCAAGGACGAGGACGTCCAGTTCGCGGACATCCGCTTCACGGATTCCAAGGGCAAGGAGCAGCACGTCACCGTGCCGGCGCGCGAGATCAGCGAGGACTTCTTCGAAGAGGGCAAGATGTTCGACGGCTCGTCGATCGCGGGCTGGAAGGGCATCAACGAGTCGGACATGATCCTGATGCCGGACGCGGAGACCGCGGTCATCGACCCGTTCTTCGAGGAGAAGACGATCATCGTCCGCTGCGACGTGGTCGAGCCTTCGACCGGTGAGGGCTACGAGCGGTGCCCGCGTTCAGCCGCCAAGCGCGCCGAGGCCTTTCTCGCGTCAGCGGGCATCGGTGACACGGCGTATTTCGGACCCGAGCCCGAGTTCTTCGTCTTCGACGACGTGCGCTGGGGCGTGGAGATGAAGGGGGCCTTCTTCCAGGTCGATTCCGATGAGAGCTCGTGGAACTCGGAGAAGGTCTTCGAGGACGGCAACATCGGCCACCGCCCCGGCGTCAAGGGCGGCTACTTCCCGGTGCCGCCGGTCGACTCGCTGCAGGACCTGCGCTCGACCATGTGCCTGATCATGGACCAGATGGGCGTGCCGGTGGAGGTTCACCACCACGAGGTCGCCACCGCCGGCCAGTGTGAGATCGGCACGCGCTTCGATACCCTGGTCAAGCGCGCCGACATGCTGCAGGTCATGAAGTACGTGGTGCACAACGTCGCCCACGGCTACGGCAAGACCGCGACCTTCATGCCCAAGCCGCTGGTCGGCGACAACGGCAACGGCATGCACGTCCACCAGTCGATCTCCAAGGGCGGTGAGAACCTGTTCTCGGGTGACGGCTATGGCGGCCTGTCGCAGACTGCCTTCTACTACATTGGCGGCATCATCAAGCATGCGCGCGCCATCAACGCCTTCACCAACGCCAGCACCAACAGCTACAAGCGCCTGGTGCCGGGCTTCGAAGCACCGACCTTCCTCGCCTACTCGGCGCGCAACCGGTCCGCTTCGATCCGCATCCCGTGGGTGTCGAGCGCCAAGGCGCGCCGTATCGAGGTGCGTTTCCCGGATTCGACCGGCAACCCCTACTTCGCGTTCACCGCAATGATGATGGCCGGCATCGACGGCATCCTGAACAAGATCGACCCGGGCCCGCCGATGGACAAGGATCTCTACGACCTCGAACCGGAAGAGGAGAAGGGGATCCCGACGGTGTGCTACTCCCTCGACCAGGCGCTCAGCGCCCTCGACGGCGATCGCGAGTTCCTCAAGGCCGGCGGCGTGCTTACCGACGATGCCATCGATGCCTACATCGATCTCAAGATGGAAGAGGTTACGCGTCTGCGCATGTCGACCCACCCGGTCGAGTTCGATATGTACTACAGCGTCTGATTCTCCTTACATCAGCTTGATACAGCCCCCGTTCGCGGGGGCTTTTTTTTGCCCGGCCGGCGTGACCGAATCCCTGGATTTTCTGAACCTCGCCGCTAAACTGCACTCTCACTCCCTAACCTCTTACTCGGGAAGCCGGTTATGCGAATGCTCATGATGGCGTGCCTGGTGGCCGGCGCCGCCGCCGCGGTCGCCGACGTGTACCGGTGGACCGACGAGTCGGGCAACGTCGTGTTCTCGGACACCCCGCGTGAAGGCGCGGAGAAAATCGAGATCAGCGAGCCGAGCTCGATGCCGGCACAGCGCGTGCCGCGCCGGACCACCCGGCTGAGCCCGCCCCAGGACGAGTTCTCGGGCTACGAGGAGGTCCGCATTGCCGCACCGGCCAACGAGGCGACCGTGCGCAACGTGCAGTCGATCAGCGTCCAGGTCACGGTGCGTCCGGCCCTGCGCAGCGGCGACGGCCACCGGGTACAGCTGTACTACGATGGCGCGCCGCACGGCGCACCGCAAGCGGGCACGACCTTCCAGGTCGCAGGCCTGGTGCGCGGCTCGCATGAGCTGAGTGCGGCGGTGCTGGACGGTAACGGCAAGGAGCTTGTGCGCTCGGCGCCGAGCGTCTTCTTCGTGCACCAGCATTCCGTGCGCAATCCCTGATCGCGGCCCGCCCGTGGCGGGTTGGTCCGATTCTTGCCCTTCCAAGTAGTGCGTGACCAGCGCGGTCGACAGGACCGCGTTACAGCAACCCGTACCCTGTCAAGTGATTGATAGCCAGAGGTCGCAGGCCGCGCCCGCCGGCGTCCGGTCGACGCGCCACGTAGAGTTGCACCAAAATAGTGCATTATGGGAAAACAAGAAACCGTGAGCCCCATTGCGGGGCTGGACTTGATCGACGCCCTGACCACCGCGGTGCTGCTGGTCGACGCCGAGCTGCGCCTGGTGCGCTCCAACGCGGCTGCGCAGTCGTTGCTGCAGGTCAGCGAAGCACGCCTGGAAGGCGCGCGGCTGCAGGACGTGCTGTCGGCCGCGGACGAGCTGGTCGGCGCGACCCAGCGCGCGCTGCTCGAACAGCGCGCCTTCACCGAGCGTGGTCTCGACCTGCGCCTCGGCCGGGTCAACACCACCATCGTCGACTGCACCATCACGCCGTTGTGGCTGGAGGGTCCGCGCCCCAACCTGCTCCTGATCGAGATGAGCAACGTCGAGCGCCACCAGCGCATCCAGTTCGAAGGCAACATGCTGTTGCAGAACCAGGTCTCGGGCGAGCTCCTGAAGGGGCTCGCGCACGAGATCAAGAATCCCCTGGGCGGCATTCGCGGCGCCGCGCAGCTGCTCGAGCGTGAGCTCGAGGACCAGCGCCAGACCGAGTACACGCAGGTCATCATCGGTGAAGCGGATCGTCTGCGCACGCTGGTCGACCGCATGCTGGGACCGCGCGGCGAGTCGCACAAGAGCGCGGTCAACATCCACGACGTGCTCGAGCACGTGCGCCTGGTGGTCGACGCGGAGCGCTCCGGCCAGGTGCCGATCGGGCGCGATTACGACCCCAGCCTGCCGGCGGTGCATGCCGATCGCGACCAGCTCGTGCAGGCGCTGCTCAACCTGGTGCGCAACGCGGTAGAGGCCGTCGCGGAGTGTGGCGGCAGCGTCACCCTGCGTACGCGCATCCAGCGCAAGTTCACCATCAATTCCAAGCTCCATCGCATGGTGGTGTGTGTCCAGGTCATCGATACCGGTCCCGGCATCGATCCTGAGCTCGGCACCAGCATCTTCTTTCCGCTGGTCTCGGGCCGGGCCGAAGGCACCGGCCTGGGACTGCCGATAGCGCAATCCCTGATCCACCGCCAGGGCGGCCTCATCGGGTTCGAGAGTGAGCCCGGCCGTACCGAGTTCGCGGTGCTCTTGCCACTGGGAGAACCGACATGAACAAGCAGCACGAAGTCTGGATCGTGGACGACGACCGTTCGATCCGCTGGGTGCTGGAACGCGCCCTCGACAAGGAATCGGTCGCCACGCGCAGCTTCGACAGTGCCGACAAGGTGCTCGCCCGCCTGGAGCGCTTCGAGCCGGACGTCATCATTACCGACGTGCGCATGCCCGGCACCGACGGCCTGACCCTGCTGCGCCACGTGCAGGAACGGCACCCCAAGCTGCCGGTCATCATCATGACGGCCTATGCCGACCTCGACCGCGCGGTGGCGGCCTTCCAGGGCGGCGCCTTCGAGTACCTGCCCAAGCCCTTCGACGTCGACGACGTCATCGCCATCGTGCGGCGGGCGTTGCGCAAGGCGCAGGAGGGGCCGGCGCAGAGCGAATCCGGGGACGACGCTACCGAGGTCCCCGAGATCATCGGCTCGTCGGCCGCGATGCAGGAGGTCTTCCGCGCCATCGGGCGCCTGTCCAACTCGCACATGACGGTGTTGCTGACCGGTGAGTCCGGCAGCGGCAAGGAGCTCGTCGCGCGCGCCCTGCATCGCCACAGCCCGCGCTCCCACATGCCGCTGATCGCCCTTAACACGGCGGCGATTCCGCGCGACCTGCTGGAGTCGGAGCTGTTCGGCCACGAGAAAGGCGCCTTCACCGGTGCCGCGCAGCAGCGCATCGGGCGTTTCGAGCAGGCCAACAACGGCACCCTGTTTCTCGACGAGATCGGAGACATGCCCGCCGAGTTGCAGACGCGCCTGCTGCGCGTGCTCGCTGACGGCGAGTTCTACCGGGTGGGCGGGCATGAGCCGGTGCGCGTGAACGTGCGCGTCATCGCCGCCACCCATCAGCACCTCGAGCACCGGGTGCGCGAGGGCAGCTTCCGCGAGGACCTGTTTCACCGCCTCAACGTCATTCGCCTCGAGCTGCCGAGCCTGCGCGATCGCATCGACGACCTGGAGGCGCTGTCCGATTATTTCCTGCGCCTCACCGCCACCGAGCTCGAGGTCGAGCCCAAGCACCTCACGCCGCGAGCGCTCGCGGTCATGCGTGCCTACGACTGGCCCGGCAACGTGCGCCAGCTCGAGAACGTGTGCCGCCGCGTCATGATCATGGCGCCGTCGCGCGAGATCGATGTCGACGACCTGCCGGCCGAGCTTGCCGCGGCCGACGGCATCGCCGACGGCCATGGCGAGGAAGACTGGGAGGCGGCGCTCAAGCGCTGGGCCGAGCGGCGCCTGCGCCAGTCCCACGACCCGATCCTGGACGAGGCGGTACCGCGCTTCGAGAGCACCATGATCCAGGTCGCGCTGACCAGTACCCGCGGGCGCCGCCAGGAAGCGGCGCGGCTGCTGGGCTGGGGTCGTAATACGCTGACGCGGAAGATCAAGGAACTCGAACTCGACGTCTAACAGGATGATGCAAAGCTACTGCGGAGGCCGTCTGCGGCGTTGCGCGCTCGGCTGCGCTGCTCATTTAGCGATCTAAACTCCGCTGCTCGCCTCGCCCGCGCCTTGCATACGACCTTCCTCGCTACGCTTTGCATCACCCTGTCCGGAGCCCGGCGGACATGCCCCTGGCACACCCTGAGCGCAATTGCTCGGCGGTGGGTAAAGGCTGCGAAACCTTCGATTCAGGCGTGATCTGAGCGCCTTTGTCGCACCCTGGGCGCACTTGCTCGGTGTCGGGTGCTGGCCGCGAAACGCTTGCTTCGGGTATGACCTGAGCGCCCCTGTCACATCGTGAGCGCGCTTGCGTGGCTGGTAGCCGCCGTGTGTAACCTCCGGCTCAGGCGTTCTCCGCCAGCCAGGCCGCGGCGCGCCCGGCAAAGTAGGTCAGCACGCCGTCGGCGCCGGCGCGCTTGAACGCGGTCAGGGCTTCCAGCGCGACCGCGCGCTCGTCCAGCCAACCCGCCCCGGCGGCGGCCATCAGCATGGCGTACTCGCCGCTGACCTGGTAGGCGAAGGTTGGCAGGCCGAAGTTGTCCTTGACCTGTCGGATCACGTCCAGATAGGGCATGCCCGGCTTGACCATGACCATGTCCGCGCCTTCGGCGATGTCCAGCGCGACCTCGCGCAGGGCCTCGGCGCCGTTGCCGGGATCCATCTGGTAGGTGTGCTTGCCGGCCTTGCCGAGGCTCGCGCCGGAGCCGACCGCATCACGAAACGGCCCGTAGAACGCGGAAGCGTACTTGGCCGAGTAGGCCAGGATCTTGACGTTATGGAAGCCTTCGGTTTCGAGCGCTTCGCGGATGGCGCCGACGCGGCCGTCCATCATGTCCGACGGCGCGATGATGTCGACCCCGGCGCGGGCCTGCGAGATGGCCTGCCTCACTAGCACGTCCAGCGTCTCGTCGTTGAGTATGTTGCCGGCGTCGTCGAGCACGCCGTCGTGCCCATGGGTGGTGAAGGGATCAAGCGCGACGTCGGTGATCACCCCAAGCTCGGGCAGCGCCTCCTTGAACGCCGCGATGGCGCGCTGCGCGATGCCGTCCGGGTTGTAGGCCTCGCGGCCGTCGGCGCTCTTGGCCTCCTCCGGGGTGACCGGGAACAGCGCCACCGCGGGCACGCCGGCGCCCCACAGGCGGCGCGCCTCGGCCAGCGCGAGATCGATGCTCATACGCTCGACACCCGGCATACTGGCCACCGGCTCGCGCCGGTCTTCACCCTCGAGCACGAACATCGGCGCGATCAGGTCGTCACAGGTCACGCGATGCTCACGCACCAGGCGGCGGATGAAGTCGTCGCTGCGCAGGCGACGCATGCGGGTGATCGGAAAACGGGTCGTGGTCAGCTGTTTCATGGCTGTGCTCGGTGAGGGCCGGGTGACGGCGACCAATGATAAGGTCTGCCACTGGCGGGTGGCGAATGACACGGTACCCGGCCGTTGCGCGCGGGAGGGGTTCGTCATGGAGACGCAGGAGCTGATTCGGATTGGGGCGTTCGTAGCCAGCCTCGCGCTGTTCCTCCTGCTCAGCCTGCGCTGGCCGCTGCGTGTGGCTGCGGCCGGCCGCCTGCGGCGCGCGCGCGACAACCTCGTGCTGCTGCTGGTCGGGGCGGTCATCGTCCGTCTCATGGCGCCGGTTTCTGCGCTCGCCGCCGCCTTCCTCGCCCAGCAGCACGGTTTCGGTCTGCTCCACTGGCTGGACCTGCGCCTCTCGCTGGCGTTCCTCGCCGCACTGCTGTTGCTCGACCTCGGCATGTATGCCCAGCATGTCGCGCTGCACGCCTGGATGCCGCTGTGGCGCCTGCACCGCGTGCACCACTCCGACACCGATCTCGACGCCACCACCGGGGTGCGCTTCCATCCGGCCGAGATTGCGTTGTCGGTGATCTACAAGGCGGTCGTCGTGGCGCTGATCGGCGCGCCGCCGGCGGCGGTGATCGCCTTCGAGATCGTGCTCAACGCGTGCTCGCTGTTCAACCACAGCAACCTCGCGCTGCCACGCCGTTTCGAGCGCGCACTGCGTCGCGTGCTGGTGACCCCGGCCATGCACTGGGTACATCACTCGATCGAAGCGCGCGAATCGCAGCACAACTTCGGCTTCTGCCTGAGCGGGTGGGATCGGCTGTTCGGTACCTACCAGGAGGACCCGGCGGCGGGCCTGGAGGCCATGCAGCTCGGCGTGGCGGGGTTCGAAGCCCGGGCCGCGGGTATCGGCACGCTGCTGGCCCAGCCGCTGGCCGCGGAGGGCGCCGATGCACGTGCCTACGTGCTGCGCGCGCGGCGCTGATCAGGTACCGGGAGTCAGCGGCAGCCGCGCACAGGTCGCTTCGATCCAGGCCTCCGCGTCGCGCGTGATCTCGCGTGCGCTGCGCCCGGCGGTTGCGATCGGCGGGCCGATCACGACCCGGATCGTGCCGGGCTGCTTGACCAGCGCGTTGCGCGCCCAGAACACGCCCGCGTTGTGCGCCACCGGTACCAGCGGACAGTCGGCGGCCAGCGCCAGGGCTGCGCCGGTCTGGGTATAACGGCCGCTGCGGCCGGGCGGCACCCGTGTGCCTTCGGGAAAGACGACCACCCACCAGCCGTCGCGGACGCGCTCGACGCCGCTTGCCAGCACCGTCTTCAGCGCGCGGGCGCCGGCCTTGCGATCGATCGCGATCGGGTTGAGGCTGGCCAGTCCCCAGCCGAAGAACGGTACCCGCAGCAGCTCGCGTTTGAGCACCTGCGACTGGCGCGGAAAGATCAACTGCAGGGCGATGGTTTCCCACGCCGACTGGTGTTTGCTCAGGATGACCCCGGCTCCGGCCGGGATGTGCTCGCGGCCCTCCACGGCGAAGTCCAGCCCGCAGGCAATCCGCAGCCAGGCGATGGCGGTGCGCGACCAGCGCGTGATGATGGCATAACGCCACGGCCGCGGCAGCGGCAGGATGACGATGCCGACGATGCTGAAGACCACGGTCACCGGCGCCAGGCCGAGGTAGAACAGCAGCGAGCGCAGACCGGCGATGCTCATGCCGCTGCTTCCAGCAGGGCGTCGACCGCGGCGGCGAGATCGTCGTAGACCTCGGCGCCGGTGTCGGCCGGCGGCGGCTCGATGCCGGACCGCACCAGCAGCGGACGCGCGCCGACTTCCCGCGCGGCCAGTGCATCGCTGGCGCGGTCGCCGATGAAGGGTATACCGGCGAGGTCGATGCCGAGCCGCGCGCTCAGCGCGCGCAGCAGGCCAGGCCCGGGCTTGCGGCACTCGCAGCCCTCGTCCGGCCCGTGCGGGCAGTAGAAGAAGGCATCGATGCGCCCGCCGCGCCGTTCCAGCTCGTCCTGCAGCGCGCGATGTATGGCGTTCAGATCGGCGACCTTGAGCAGGCCGCGGGCGATGCCCGACTGGTTGCTGACGACGATCACGCGGTAGCCGGCGCGCTGCGCGCGCACGATCGCGTCGAGACTGCCGGGCAACGGCTGCCAGTCCTGTGCCGAGCGGATGAAATTGCGCGAATCACGGTTGATCACGCCGTCACGGTCGAGCAGCAGGGTGCGCACGGTCAGTCAGGCATCGTGCAGCTGCGCAATGTCGGCGACGCGGGTGAACAGCGCGTGCAGGTGGGCGAGCAGGGCGAGGCGGTTGTCGCGCTCACCGGCATCCTCGCTCATGACCATGACGTCGTCGAAGAAGCCATCGACGCTGGGGCGCAGCCCGGCAAGGCGTTCCAGGTAGGCCGTGTAGTCACGCGCTTCGAACAGCCGTGCGAGCTCGTCGTCGAGCGCGTCCAGGCGATCGGCAAGCGCGATCTCGGCGGGCTCGCTCATGGCTGTCCGTGACCACTCGGCCGGCGCCGCGCTCTCGCTCTTGCGCAGGATGTTGGCGATGCGCTTGTTGGCCGCGGCCAGCGCGGCGGCAGCGTCCAGTGCACGGAAACGCACGACCGCCTCGATGCGCCGCGCGATCTCGCTGGGCGAGGTCGGATCGTTGGCGAGCACCGCGGCGCACACGTCCGGCGGCACGCCGCGATCGAGGTAGTAACCGCGCAGGCGCTCGCGCATGAAGGTATAGACCTCGCTCGCCGTGTCGGCGCCCAGGGTGATTTCGCCGTAGGCCTCGCGCGCGACGTCGATGGCAGCGGCGAGGTCGAGGTCGATGCCGCCCTCGATCAGGATGCGCAGGGCGCCCAGTGCCGCGCGGCGCAGGGCGAAAGGATCGCGGTCACCGGTCGGTGCCGAGCCGATGCCGAAGATCCCGACCAGGGTATCGAGCTTGTCGGCGAGCGCGATGCAGCGCCCGGTGGCACTCACCGGAATGTCGTCGCCGGCGAAGCGCGGCCGGTAGAACTCGGCCACCGCCTGTGCGACGTCCTCGCCCTCACCGTCGGCGCCGGCGTAATAGCCGCCCATGATGCCCTGCAGCTCGGGGAACTCACCGACCATCAGCGACAGTAAATCGCAGCGCGACAGCAGCGCAGCGCGCCCGGCGCTGTCGGCGGCGGTCTCGCACACCGGGGCGATGCGCCGTGCGACCTCGGCCACGCGGGCGGTCTTGTCGCGCAGTGAGCCGAGCCGTTTCTCGAACGTCATGTCACGCAGGCCGTCGAGGTGCGATTCGAGCTTGGCGGCGCGGTCGCTGCGGTAGAAGAAGTCGGCATCGGCCAGCCGCGGGCGAATGACACGCTCGTTGCCGTCGCGCACCATCGCCGGGTCACGGCTCTCGATATTGCTGATGGTCACGAAGCGGTTGTGAAGGGCGCCGTCGGCGGCACGCACCGGGAAATACTTCTGGTGATCCTGCATCGACGCGATCAGGACCTCTTCCGGCAGCTCGAGGAAATGCGCGTCGAAGCTGCCGGCAATCACCGCGGGCCACTCGACCAGCGCGGTGACCTCGTCGAGCAGGGCGGCGTCGACCTCGGCTTCACCGCCGATATCCGCGGCCGCGGCGGCCATCAGCTCACTGATGCGTTGCCGCCGGTGCGCGAAGTCGGCGAGCACATGGCCTTCGCGTTCGAGCGTCCCGGCATAGGCATCGGCATGCGCCAGTTCGATCACGCCGCCATGGTGGAAGCGGTGTCCGCGCGTGCTGCGGCCCGCGCGCTGCCCGAGGATCTCGCAGTCGACGACGGTGTCGCCGTAGAGCATCACCACCCAGTGCACCGGGCGCACGAACTCGGTGTCGCGACTGCCCCAGCGCATGCGCTTGGGGATCGGCAGGGCGGCGAGCGCGCGCTCGACCAGTGCCGGGACGATCTCACCCACCGGCTGTCCCTCGACCTGGCGGGTGTAGGCGAGCCATTCGCCCTTGTCGGTGTCGATGCGCTCCAGCGCATCCACCTCGACCCCGCAGGAACGCGCGAAGCCGAGCGCCGCGCGCGTCGGTTCGCCGGCGTCGTCGAACGCCGCGGCAACCGCCGGGCCGCGGCGCTGCTCGACGCGGTCGGGCTGGCGGGGTGCGAGCCCGGCGACGGCGACAGCGAGTCGCCGCGGCGTGGCGTAGGGTGTGAGTGCGGCGTGCGCCATGCCGGCTTCGTCCAGCGCCGCTTCCAGGTTCGCGGCGAAGGCGGTCGACAGGCGGACGAGGGCGGTCGGCGGCAGCTCCTCGGTGCCAATCTCGATCAGCAGGGTCGCCGTCATGTCGTTTCGACCAGCGGGAAGCCGAGCGTCTCGCGGGCCGCGTAGTAAGCCTCGGCGATCGCGCGCGCCAGCGTCCGCACGCGCAGGATGTAGCGTTGTCGCTCGGTCACCGAGATCGCGCGCCGGGCATCGAGCAGATTGAAGCTGTGCGAGGCCTTCACCATCTGCTCGTAGGCCGGCAGCGGCAGGCCGAGCTCGATAAGCCGGCCGGCCTCGCGCTCGCTGTGATCGAAGGCGGCGAACAGCGCTTCGGTATCGGCGTGTTCGAAGTTGTAGGCCGACATCTCGACTTCGTTCTGGTGATAGACGTCGCCGTAGGTGACGCGGCGATCCCCGTGCTCGGTCCAGGTCAGGTCATAGACCGAGTTCACGCCCTGCAGGTACATCGCGATGCGTTCCAGGCCGTAGGTAATCTCGCCGGAGACCGGGTGACAGTCGAGGCCGCCGACCTGCTGGAAGTAGGTGAACTGGGTGATCTCCATGCCGTTCAGCCACACTTCCCAGCCCAGTCCCCAGGCGCCGAGGGTGGGTGATTCCCAGTTGTCCTCGACGAAGCGCACGTCGTGCACCAGCAGGTCGACGCCGAGCTCGCGCAGGGACTCCAGGTAAAGCTCCTGGATATCGTCCGGGGACGGCTTCAGCAGCACCTGGAACTGGTAATAGTGCTGCAGCCGGTTGGGGTTCTCGCCGTAGCGGCCGTCGGTCGGCCGGCGGGACGGCTGCACGTAGGCGGCGCGCCAGGGCTCCGGCCCGATCGCGCGCAGGAAGGTCGCGGGATGGAAGGTGCCGGCGCCCATTTCCATGTCGTAGGGCTGCGCGATGACGCAGCCCTGGCTGCCCCAGAAGCGCTGCAGCGCGAAGATCAGCGACTGGAACGTCTGCGGGGTCGACGCGGCGTGGTTCATGGACGGGGGGCGGTGCGGCACGGGCTGATGGGGCCGGGAGTATAGCGGCTGTGCCGGGGCATGACACGCCGCTGCACCCGCACCCTGACGGCTAAAGTAGGGCGCCCCGCGGCCGAAATCCTGCTAACGGCACAGGTACGACGAACATGGCTCAGCAGGACCTTCATCTGGCAGCGACCGCAGGCTGGCGCGCATTGCTCACGCATGCCCAGTTCAGCGCCGGCGTGCAGCTCACCCGGGCGGTCGAGGAACACCTCGTGAGCCTGCTGTTTCGTCACGTCGGCGCCGGGGTTTCGGAGCTCGACGGCAGCCTGCCGGATCGCATCGACGCCATCATGAGCGCCGAGGTCAGCGAGCCGACCGCGGTCGGCGATCAGTGCCTGCTCGTCGCCGGCCTGTTCCCCGAGCACGTCATCCGTCGCGGTCTGCCGCTATCGTGCTTCGTCGAGCTCGGACGCAACGCACTGCGCGAATATGGCGCGCGGCACGACTCAGCGCTGCACGCCGCGCTGGCCGCGGAGTTCGTCCATGCGATGGATGTGCTGCAGACGATTCGCGCCATGCACAACGGGGAACCCTGCATCGATGGGCTGAACGCCTTCGCCCTGTGGCAGGAGCTCGGCAGCAGCCACGCCTGGCAGGTCCTGCGCACGCTGACCGCGGCCTTGCCAGCAGCGTGCGACGGCGGGCAGCGCCTGCACTGAGGAACCGTCAGCCGGCGTCCTCGCCGGTGTCTCCGGCGGTTTCCCCTGAAGTCTCCTTGACCGGCTCGACGAGGCTGTCGAAGTCGCGCGCGAGCATGCGCTGCTTGTAGTTCGGCAGGGCGTAGATCCAGCCGGCCGTGCGCGCGGCCAGCCGGGCCGCTTCCTCGGCCACGGTCTCGGCCGGCTCCCCGGCGTCTGTCGTGTCGTCATCGCTCTCCTGCGCCTCGTCCGCCGCTGCGTCGTCCTCCGTGGCCGGCGCCGCCGTCACGCTGGCGGCATCGAAGGCGAACGTGAAGCCTACGTACGGCTCGCCGTCGAGGTCGTATTGCGCCAGCGTCGCCACCAGGCCGTCGAAGGTGCGGACCACGGCCTCGCGCACGGGCTGCTGCCCGGCCACGCGCTCGGCCGACAGCACGTCGTTCAGGCGCAGGTCGAGCAGCAGCGCGCCGAGGCTGGACACCGTCGCTTTCGATTTCGCCTCGAATCCCGGCGGAATGTCGCGCAGGGTGAAGAAGCTGTCGTCGGCCTCGTCCTTGGCGATCACGATCGGCGTGGCATCGGCTGCCGTGATGCGCACCTCGCGCACCCGCTCGGTGTCGACGTCGACAATCCCGGCGTCCAGCCAGCGCACCGGGTCGGCGGGAACCTCGAGCGCGCCCTCGGCCAGCCAGGCCTGCTCGGCGCCGACCTCGCGCAGGTAATGCTGTGGCCGCGGCGCACCGTCGCGCGCGTTGCCGACGATCAGCGCGAACACCGGTTCACCCGCGGCGTCGCTGCCGCTGACCCGCGTGCCGGCGCCTTCCGCGGCGCCCGGGTCGGCAACGCCGATGCGCCCGTAACGTTCCGGCGAGCGGGTCTTGGCCTCGACCCGGCTCAGGCTCGCAATCTGCAGCAGGGTGCGCCGCACCTCACCGGGGCTGGCGGCGAAGCCGTCCTTGTTCTCGATGGCCCAGGCGTCGCCGTCGCGGACGAGCGTCGTCAGGTCGTCGCCGGACTCGAGGGTGACACGCGCGACGTCGTTGAGTTGCTCCATCAGTCCGGGGAAGAAGGCGCTGCGCGCGATCTCGGTCTGCGGCGCCTTCTGCTCGCTGATCTTCCAGGCCGCGCCGACGATGACCAGCGCGGCCAGCAGCATCACGATGCGTTTCGGGGTCATGGCGGTCTCCTTGCTTCAGGCGCGCCGCCGCGTGCGTGCGCGCAGCATGCTGACCGCGATCGCGACGACCGTGATCAGCAGCGGCACCAGTGCGGTGTTGATGAACTTGAGGCGCGTGCCCAGTCCTTCGATGTTGCGCTGGAGATCGTGCTGAACGCCACGCAGCTCCTTGCGGATGCGGACCTGTTCGTGACGGAACCGCTCGATCTCCTCGCGCTGCTCCGGCGTCAGCAACATGTCGCTCTCGCCCTGCTGGCTCTGCAGCTCGGCGAGCTTGCGCTCGGTATCGGCGAGCTTGTCCTGCAGCGCCTGCTCGCGGTCACGGAAGCGCGCTTCGGCCTCGCGCTGGATGTCCTGCACGACCTCGAACGGACGCGTGTACTTGCCGCGGCTGCGCAAGCCGATGAGGTCGTCGTTGCCGCCCAGGTTGTCGACCGCGTTGATGAGAAAGTCCGCGTTGTTACCGAACGGCTCGGGGATGCGCATGCCGGCGAAATTCGAGAAGCGCACCCAGAAACGGTCGGCGAGGATGTCGGTATCGGCCACGACGATGAGGTTGACCGGACCGTCTGATTTCGCGCGGAAGCCCTCGTCGGCCGGCGCGCGCTTGTCCGCCTCGTCGAGCGGGCGCCCGTCGGGGAAGGCCGTCTCGAGCACGCCCGAGATGCGCATGGCGATGACGTGCGCGTCGTCGTCGGCGACGAAGCTCTCCAGCAGCCCGGCCGGATCGCGCACGAAGATGATCGAGTCGCGCTCGACCAGCCCCGACGACGCGCCGGCAGTGAGCAGCGGCGTGGCGGTCAGCGTGCTGCCCTCGGTGAGGGTCAGCGAGCCGGCGGTGCCGACGTTGACCACGTTGAGCTCGTTGGTGATGAAGCTGTCGCGGTTGAGCGCGTCGCCCTGCAGCTGCAGCCAC
This sequence comes from Gammaproteobacteria bacterium, assembly GCA_041984235.1. Taxonomy (GTDB): domain Bacteria; phylum Pseudomonadota; class Gammaproteobacteria; genus JBHIYN01. The sequence goes on along the minus strand of JBHIYN010000013.1, from coordinate 48,907 downwards.
GGCAGGTACTCGACTTCCTGCGGGCCACTTGCCGAGCGGAAGCTGACGCGCACCGCGGAGCGCGGATCGCCAACCACCTTGTCCGCCTGCATGGCCAGGCCCCAGGCCTCGAACAGCGTATCGAGATTCGAGCCCAGCTCGGGCAGCACGCCCGGTCGCGCGGGATCGGGCTGCGCGGCGTCCTGCTCGGCCATCGGATCGACGAAGATCATCGCCTTGCCGCCGCCGAGGATGAACTGGTCGACGGCGTACTGGGTCGCACGCGAGAGATCCTTGGGGTGGAGCACGATGAGGGTGTCGACGTCGTCGTCGATGTTCGCGGTGTCGAATGGCAGCTCGCGCACGTCGTAGAGCTCGCGCAGCAGCACGAACGCGGTCCAGTCGGCGCCGCGGGGCTGGCCGGTGGCCGGGTCCGGCGGCGGCGCGAACACCGGCAGGCCGGAGATCAGGCCGATCACCCGTTTCTGCGGGTCGGCGAGCTGGTAGACCATCTTGGTCAGCTCGTATTCCAGCGCGTCCTCGCGCTCGGGGCTGAGCAGCGGCAGCACCTCGATGTCGTCGGTGGTGTTGGTGCCGACCACGCCGAGATAGCCAACGTCGCCGGCGGCGCTGAGCGACACCTTGCGCACACCGAAGCTGACCGCCTCGTCCTCGGCTTCCGAGAACGGTTCCGGGTCGATCACCAGCAGGCGGATTTTGCCGCCGCTGGCCGCGACGTACTCTTCGAGCATGTCACGCACGCGCTTGCCGTAGCTCTGCATCTGCGGCACGCCGGCGAACTGCTTGGCGGAGTAATACAGGCGGATGGTGATCGGCTCCTCGATGCGTTCGAGGATGTTGCCGGTGCCCTCGGACAGCGTATAGAGATTGTTCTCGGTGACGTCGAGCCGCCACGAGGTCAGGACCTCGTTGCTGATGACGTTGAGCCCGAGAAACAGGGCCAGCGCAATGGCGAGACCGGTTCCGGTGACGAGATTTCTGTTCATCTGGATTCCTCGGCGGGCGTCGGGCCGTGCTCAGTTGCTCTTGTTCATCTCGATCGCGAGGACGTTGGCGTAGAGCCAGAACGCGATGAGGCTGGCGAAGAACACGATGTCACGCATGTCGATCACCCCTTTCTGAATCGAGTTGAAATGGGTGAGGAAGCTGAACGAGCTGATGACTTCGACCAGCGCCTGCGGCGCCCACGCACTGAAGACATCGATGACCATCGGAAATCCGCTGAGATTGAACGCGAAGCAGATGACGAAGCTGATGACGAAGGCGATGACCTGGTTACGGGTCAGCGCCGAGATGCACGAGCCAATGGCGAGGAAGCCGCCGGCCATCAGCAGGCTGCCGAGATAACCGGCGGCGATGACCGTGTTGTCCGGCTGGCCGAGGTAGTTGACGGTGATCCAGATGGGAAAGGTGCCGGCCAGCGCGACGGCGGTGAAGCACCAGGCCGCGAGGAACTTGCCGAGCACGCTGGCGGCGAGCGATACCGGCAGCGTCAGCAGCAGCTCCAGCGTGCCGGCCTTGCGCTCCTCGGACCAGAGCCGCATCGAGATGGCCGGGATGAGGAACATGTACAGCCACGGATGGAACTGGAAGAAGGGCTCGAGATCGGCCTGTCCGCGCTCGTAGAAGCCGCCGACGTAGAAGGTGAACACGCCGCACAGGACGAGGAAGATGACGATGAAGACGTAGGCGACCGGGGTCGCGAAGTAGGCCTTCAGCTCGCGTTTGAAGATGGTCGGCAAACCGTTCATGTGCGATGTACCTCGCCGCTGTCACCGCCTGCGGTGGTGATGGTGCGGAACACCTCGTCGAGGTGTCCGTGCTCGATGAAGAACTCGTGGGTCGCGCAGCCGGCGCCGGCGAGGGCCGTCTGCACCGCGTCCGCAGGGCTGGCGCCGGCGGCCGGAATCACGGTCAGGCGCACGTCGTCGCCGCTGGCGCTCTGCTCGAGCTCGGCGACGCCGGCGAGCCCGCTGAGCGCGCCGCGGGCGCGCTCGGCATCGTTCGCGGCTACCACCACGGTCGCGGCGTTGTGGTAGCGCGAGCGCGCTGCCAGCTCGCGCGGCGTGCCGCTGAAGATGAGGCGGCCGCGCGCGATGATCACGGCGCGCGTGCACACGGCGTCGACCTCCTCGAGGATGTGGGTGGAGATGACGATGGCCTTGTCGGGCGCCATCTCCCGGATCAGGGAGCGCACCTCGTGCTTCTGGTTCGGGTCGAGGCCGTCGGTCGGCTCGTCCATGATCAGGATCTCGGGATCGTGGAGGATCGCCTGGGCCAGGCCGACGCGGCGCTTGAAGCCCTTGGAGAGTGTCTCGATGCGCTGCTCGAGCACGTTCTCGAGGTGAATCCTGCGCACCACCTCGGCGATGCGCGCTGCGCGCTCGCTGCGCGCGATACCGCGGATCTCGGCGATGAACTCGAGAAAGCCGGCCGGCGTCATCTCGCCGTAGGCCGGCGCGCCCTCGGGCAGGTAGCCGATGCGGGCCTTGGCCGCGAGCGGGGAGCGCTCGATGTCACAGCCGCCGATCGAGACGCTGCCGGCGGACGGCGCCAGGAAGCCGGTGATCATCTTCATGGTGGTCGACTTGCCGGCGCCGTTGGGGCCGAGGAAGCCGAGCACCTCGCCGCGCGCGACACTCAGCGAGACATCGTCGACTGCCTGCAGGGACCCGAAATGCTTGCTGAGTCCATTGACCTCGATCAGGGTCTCCATGGATGCGGACCTCTCGTTCAACGCTTGCTTCTTTTTAAGGTGACGTCGGCGCCTGGCGCCCGCTGCCCCGAACGCCACGCGACGTGGCGGTGGTGACCCGGACCCGATTGCGCGACCGGCATTTGCCTGGACGAAGCGCTTCCGCCGCCGCCCCTGCGTTCGGGCGCCGCGGAAGGCGCGCAGAGTCTATACCGGCGCCGGAGGCATCAACAACATCGCTTGACCCGCGCACGGCGCGGAAGTTTCCGTCTCGCGATGCCGTTGCGGGTCGCGGGCGGCGCGCATCCCGGGCCGCCGCCCGGTCTCGCACGAGGGCGAGAATACATGTCACAAAAGGTTAATAAATATTTAATTTCAAATTAATAATTCCTTCTCACAATTGTCGCGGCTGAAACGGTGGGCAACCCCATGCAGCGACTTTCCCCGGCCGCATCCAGGCGACCTTTCCGCGCCGTGTTCATCTCCGACGTGCACCTGGGCTTCCGCGGCTGCCGTGCCGGCGACCTGCTCGAGTTTCTGCACGGCGTCGAGTGCGAGTACCTGTACCTGGTCGGCGACATCGTCGACCTGTGGGCGCTGCGCCGCAAACCGTTCTGGCCGCAGCAGCACAACGACGTGCTGCGCACCATTCTCGGCAAGGCCAAGTACGGCACGCGCGTGGTCTACGTCCCCGGCAACCACGACGAAACCCTGCGCAGCTACGTCGGCCACCGTTTCGGCAACGTCTCCCTCGTCGACAAGACCGTGCACACGCGCGCCAACGGCGAGCGGCTGCTGGTGCTGCACGGCGATCAGTTCGACGCCGCCGTCGCCTCCTCGCGCTGGCTGGGCATGCTCGGCAGCCACGCCTACGCCGGCCTGCTGGCGGCCAACACGGCAGTCAATTTCGTGCGCCGGCGCTGCGGCTTTCCTTACTGGTCACTGGCCGGATTCCTCAAGCACAAGGTCAAGAACGCGGTGCAGTACATCGGCAAGTACGAGCAGGTGGTAGCGGCGGAGGCGGCGCGCTGGCAGGTCGAGGGCGTGGTCTGCGGACACATCCACCGCCCCGAGATCGCGACCATCGGCAACATCGCCTACCACAATTGCGGAGACTGGGTCGAATCGTGCACGGCGCTGGTCGAGCATGGCGACGGCGCCATGCAGCTGCTGCGCTGGAACGACGTCGAAGCCGTCGCGCACCCCATCGCGGTGGCGGCCTGAGCATGCCGCGCATCGCGCTGGTCACCGACGCCTGGCATCCCCAGGTCAACGGCGTCGTGCGCACCCTGGACACGACCTGCCAGCACCTCGAGCGACGCGGGCACGAGGTGCTGCGGGTGACGCCGCAGGATTTCACCACCGTGCCGTGTCCGAGCTACCCCGAGATCCGGCTCGCCCTGTGGCCGCGGCGGCGGGTTGCCGCCATGCTCGACGGCTTCCGCCCGCACGCGGTGCACATCGCTACCGAGGGGCCGCTGGGGCATGCCGGGCGCAGCTACTGCCTGGCGCGCGGCCTGCGCTTCACGACCTCCTTCCACACCCAGTTCCCGGAGTACATCCGCCTGCGCGCACCCGTGCCGCTAGCCTGGAGCTACGCGTATCTCAGGCGCTTCCACGGCGCGGCCGAGCGCACCCTGGTACCGACCGAGTCACAGCGGCGGCGCCTGGTCGAGCGCGGTTTCGAGCACCTGCGCATCTGGGCGCGCGGCGTCGACACCACGGTATTCCACCCCGGTGACCCGTTCGACTACGCGCTGCCGCGGCCACTCAAGCTGTACATGGGGCGGGTTGCGGTGGAGAAGAACATCGAGGCCTTTCTCGATCTGGACCTGCCCGGCAGCAAGGTCGTGATCGGCGACGGCCCGGACCGCGGCAGGCTGACCGCGCGCTACCCCGCGGTGCACTTCCTCGGCCCGCGCTTCGGCCGCGAACTGGCCCGGCACCTCGCCGGTGCCGACGTTTTCGTCTTTCCCAGCCGCACCGATACCTTCGGACTGGTGCTGCTGGAGGCGATGGCCTGCGGGCTGCCGGTGGCCGCCTACCCGGTACAGGGGCCGGTGGACGTCGTCGCCGCGGGCCGCACCGGTGCACTCGCCGAGGACCTGGGGCAGGCGGTGGCGGCGGCGCTGGCGATGCGACGCGAGGATTGCGTCGAGTACGCGCGCGGCTTTGCCTGGGAGAAGTGCACCGGCGTGTTCGAGTCCTGCCTGGAGTTCATGCACGAAGACCGGGCGGCGGCCTGAGCGTACCGCGGGCAGCGCTTCAAAACGCGCGGGGCGCGCAGTATTCTTGGCGCCCTTTCGCGGCGCGCGAGTTTCCCCATGCAGCACCCGCAAACGTTCGACGTCATCGTGGTCGGCGGCGGCCACGCCGGCACCGAGGCCGCGCTCGCCGCGGCGCGCATGGGCGCGCGCACGCTGCTGCTCACGCAGTCGATCGAGACGCTCGGCCAGATGTCGTGCAACCCGGCCATCGGCGGCATCGGCAAGGGTCACCTGGTGCGCGAGATCGACGCCATGGGCGGCTTCATGGCGCGCGGCGCCGATGCCTGCGGCATTCACTTCCGCACCCTGAACGCGAGCAAGGGGCCGGCGGTGCGCGCGACCCGTGCCCAGATCGACCGCGAGCTCTACCGCGCCTGCGCGCGCCGTGCGCTGGAGAGCCAGCCGGGACTCAGCCTGTTCCAGCAGCCGGTCGACGACCTGCTGTTCGACGGCGAGCGCCTGGCCGGGGTGACCACGCGCATGGGCCTGGCCTTCCGCGCGCCGACGGTGGTGCTGACGGTCGGCACCTTCCTCGGCGGCGTGATTCACGTCGGCCCGTCCAACTACGCGGGCGGACGCGCCGGCGATGCGCCGTCGAACGCGCTGGCCGCACGCCTGCGCGAGCTGCCGTTCGAGGTCGGGCGGCTGAAGACCGGCACGCCGCCGCGCCTCGATCGGCGCAGCGTCGATATCGCCGCCCTGGAGGCGCAGCCAGGTGACCAGCCGCGGCCGGTGTTCTCCTTCGTCGGCAGCGCCGACGAGCATCCCGCGCAGGTATCCTGCCACATCACCGAGACCAATGCGCGTACCCACGAATTGATCCGTGGCGCGCTCGACCGGTCGCCGATGTACAACGGCAACATCGAGAGCGTGGGGCCGCGCTACTGTCCTTCGATAGAGGACAAGGTGGTGCGCTTCGCCGAGCGCGAGCGGCACCAGATCTTCGTCGAACCCGAGGGGCTGGCGGTCAACGAGGTCTATCCCAACGGGATCTCCACCAGCCTGCCGTTCGACGTCCAGCTCGCGGTGGTGCAATCGATTCGCGGCTTCGAGCAGGCTGCCATCACGCGTCCCGGCTACGCCATCGAGTATGACTACTTCGACCCGCGCGGGATCCATCCCTGGCTGGAGACGCGCCACCTGCCGGGGCTGTTCTTCGCCGGCCAGATCAACGGCACCACGGGCTACGAGGAGGCTGCCGCGCAGGGACTGCTGGCCGGGATCAATGCGGCACGCCGGGTGCGCGGCGAGGCGCCGTGGTACCCTCGCCGCAACGAGGCCTACCTCGGGGTGCTGGTCGACGACCTCGTTACCCGCGGCACCAGCGAGCCCTATCGCATGTTCACCAGCCGAGCCGAGTACCGCCTGCTGCTGCGCGAGGACAATGCCGACGAGCGCCTGACCCCGGTTGGCCGCGAGATGGGGCTGGTCGACGACGCGCGCTGGGCGCGCTTCTGCGCCACGCGCGAGGCGGTGGAGCGCGAGCAGGCGCGGCTCGAGGGACTGTGGCTGTCACGTGAACGCGTGGCGCCGGAGGCGGCAACCGCGGTGCTCGGTCAGCCGCTGCGCAAGGACCAGCGCGCCATCGATCTGCTGCGCCGGCCGGGCATCGACTACCGCACGCTGATGCAGCTGCCGGGCGTCGGCCCCGGCGTCGACGACGGCGCGGTCGCCCTGCGCCTGGAGTGTCGTGCGCGCTACGCCGGCTACATCGAGCGCCAGCACGACGAGGTCGCGCGCAGCCGGGCGCTGGAGGATTTGGCGATACCGGAGAGCATCGACTACGCGGCCGTGCGCGGGCTCTCGCACGAGGTCGTGCAGAAGCTCGGCGAGCAGCGCCCGGGGACGGTCGGCCAGGCGGCGCGCATCGCCGGCGTGACGCCGGCGGCGATCTCGCTGCTGGTGGTGTACCTGAAGAAGCACGGCGTCCGCCTCGCGCGCTCGGCCTGACGCGCAGTCCCGCCGGTGGAACTGCAGGCGGAGATAGCGGCACTCGCGCCGCGACTGGGCGTGCGCCTGGACGACTATCAGTGCGCGCAGCTCGCGGCCTACGCCGGCCTGGTCGACAAGTGGGGGCGCATCACCAACCTCACCGGCGCGCGCAACCCGGGCCAGTTCGTGCGCGAGCACGTCGCCGACTGTCTCGCCGTGGCACCGCATCTCGCCCCGGGCGCGCTGCTGGACGTCGGCAGCGGCGCCGGGCTGCCGGGCATCGTGCTCGCGATCTGCGCACCGCAACGCGCCATCACCCTGCTCGAGCCGCGCGCGCGGCGCGCGCGCTTCCTGACCCAGGCGACCATCGAGCTCGGGCTGGCCGGGGTCGAGGTGGTGTGCGCGCGCATCGAGGCCTACCGCGCGGCGCGGCCGCTGCGCTACGTCATCGCCCGCGCTTACGCCTCGCTGGGGCGCCTGGTGCGCGACTGCGACGCGCTGCGCGAGCCGGGCCTGGAGATCGTGGCCATGTGCGGCGAGGTCGACCCGGCCGCGGTGGCGGATGCCGCGGCGCACTGCGGGGGGGCGCGCGTGGTGCCGCTCGCGGTACCCGGGCGCCGCACCCGCCACCTGGTGGTGTGCGACGGCGCGCCCCGGTCCGGGCGCGCTGCCGGCAGTCAGACAGTTGTGCCATAATCGGCGCGCCCGGAGCGCAGGCCGCGCGCATCCGGCGTGAAATCAACGACAATAGCGGTACTGCCCGAAAACATGTCACGCGTACTCGCCATTGCGAACCAGAAAGGCGGCGTCGGCAAGACCACGACAAGCGTCAACCTGACCGCTTCGCTCGCGGCGACCAAGCGCAAGACCTTGCTCATCGACCTCGATCCCCAGGGCAATGCGACCATGGGCAGCGGGGTCGAGAAGCGCACCCTGCAGACGTCGAGCTACGACGTGCTGATGGGCGAGCGCGAGCTGGAGCAGTGCCTGGTCCATGGCGTCGATGCCGGCTACGACCTGCTGCCCGCCAACGGCGACCTGACCGGGGCCGAGGTCGGCCTGCTCGAAGAGCTGGGGCGCGAGCTGCGCCTGCGCCAGGCGCTGGAGGGCGTGCGTGACCGCTATGCCTATGTACTCATCGACTGTCCGCCCGCGCTCAACATGCTCACCGTCAATGCGCTGGTCGCGGCAGACGCCGTGGTGATCCCGACACAATGCGAATACTACGCGCTCGAGGGCCTGTCTGCGCTGCTCGATACGATCGACAAGATCCGCCGTTTCCTCAATCCCGACCTCAAGGTCGAAGGCCTGTTGCGCACCATGTTCGACCCCCGCAACAATCTCGCCAACGAAGTGTCGCGGCAGCTGCTCGATCACTTCGGGGACAAGGTCTACCGCACCGTGATCCCGCGCAACGTGCGCCTGGCCGAGGCGCCCAGCCACGGCCTGCCGGCGCTGATCTACGACAAGTCCTCCTCCGGCGCGCTGGCCTATCTCGCCCTGGCCGGCGAGATGCTGCGCCGCGAAGCGGTGGTCGGCGCGTGACGGCGCACGGCGCCGGGACAGACGCGCGATGACGGCCAAGAAGCGCGGGCTCGGACGCGGGCTCGACGCCCTGCTGGGCATCGGCGCGGAGCAGGGCGCGGCGGAGGCCGGTACGGCCGACGAACTGCGCAGCGTGCCGGTCGACCTGATCCAGCGCGGCCAGTACCAGCCGCGCCACGACATGAAGAGCGAGAGCCTGAACGATCTCGCCGAGTCGATCCGCGCGCAGGGCGTGGTCCAGCCGGTGGTCATCCGGCCGCTCGGCGAGAGTGGCCGTTTCGAGCTCATCGCCGGCGAGCGCCGCTGGCGCGCGGCCCAGATCGCCGGGCTCGACGCGATTCCGGCCATCGTGCGCCGGGTCGCCGATGCCGACGCCATGAGCATCGCGCTGATCGAGAACATCCAGCGCGAGCAGCTCAACCCGATCGAAGAGGCGCTGGCGCTGGACCGCCTGGTGCGCGAATTCGAAATGACCCACCAGCAGGTGGCCAACGCGGTCGGGCGCTCGCGCTCGGCGGTCAGCAACCTGATGCGCCTGCTCGAGCTGGAGGCGGCCGCGCGCGAGCTGCTGGAGCGCGGCGAGATCGAGATGGGGCATGCCCGCGCGCTGCTCGGACTCGAGGGCACGGCACAGGCCGAGGCCGCGCGACGTATCGCCAGCGCGGGCCTGAGCGTGCGCGAAGCGGAGGCGCTTGTGCGGCGGCTGCGCGAGGAGGAGGCCAGGCCGGCAGCGGCGCGGCCGGCGCCGGCCGCGCCCGACCCCAACGTGGCCGAGCTCGAGCAGCGCCTGTCCGAACGGCTGGGCGCGCAGGTCGCCATCCGCCACGGCAGCGGCGGCAAGGGCTCCCTGACCATCCGCTATACCTCGCTCGACGAGCTCGACGGCATCCTCGAGCACATCAAGTAGGGGGCGCAAACCGATACCTGCCGTGACCCTCTTGCCGCGCTGCGGCAAAAACGGCTAAACTTGTCGGGTTTACGCAAGTAGACATCGGCGTGCTAACCAAATCAGCGGAAAGGCGCCGGCCGACGGCCTCTCTGACGGAACGTTCGAGGCGTACCATCGTCCTCCTCATCGCGAGCCAGCTCTGCGTGGTGCTCGCGATCGCGGCGGCGCTGGGGGCGACGGCCGGATTCGCTTCGGCCTACTCCGCGCTCGTCGGTGGCCTGATTGGCGTAATTCCGAATTATCATTTCGCCGGCCGCCTCGCGCGACGGCGGAGAGGCGCGACGGCGGAAGAAACGTTGCGTCGAATATATGTTGGGGAATTCATCAAGATTGCGTTCACGGCCGCCTTGTTCGTGATCGCGATCCGGTTGCTCAAGATCGAGTTCCTCGTCGTCGTGCTGACCTACTTCGCCACCGTGGTGGTGAACTGGCTGGCTTTCCTGGTCGCGGACCTGGGCGAGGTGCCCCGTGCGCTGAGCCGCTCGACGGACCGCGCGCAGTTGCACGGCAAATAACGAACAAAAGACTACGGGTCACTTTTCACATGGCAGCGGGCTCACCGGCTGAGTACATCAGCCATCACATTCAGAACCTGACTTTCGGCAAGCACCCGGACGGCAGCTGGGGATTCGCGCATTCGGCGCAGGAAGCCGCCGAGATGGGCTTCATGGCGGTCAACGTCGACACCATGTTCTGGTCGCTGGCGACCGGTATTGCGTTCTGCTGGCTGTTCCGCATCGTCGCGGTCTCGGCATCGGTGCAGCAACCCGGCAAGTGGCAGCTCTGCGTCGAGATGGTGATCGAGATGGTCGCCGGCAGCGTGCGTGACGCCTTCCACGGGCGCAATGCCATCATCGCGCCGCTGGCCCTGACCATCTTCGTCTGGATTTTCCTGATGAACCTGATGGACCTGGTGCCGGTCGATTTCGTACCGCAGCTCGCGCACATGATGGGGCTGGAGTACATGAAGATGGTGCCGACCACCGACGTCAATGCGACCTTCGGCATGTCGCTTTCGGTGTTCGCGCTGATGATCTTCTACGGCATCAAGGTCAAGGGCATCGGCGGCTTCGTCGGCGAGTTCGCCTTTCACCCGTTCGGCAAGATGATGCTGCCGGTCAACCTGGTGCTGGAGACCGTGTCGTTCATCGCCAAGCCGCTGTCGCTGTCGCTGCGACTGTTCGGCAACATGTTCGCCGGCGAGCTCGTCTTCGTGCTCATCGCCGCGCTGACGCCGTTCTATCTGCAGTGGCTGCTGTCCGTGCCGTGGGCCATCTTCCACATCCTGGTCATCACCCTGCAGGCCTACATTTTCATGATGCTGACGATCGTGTACCTGGGACAGGCGCACGAGTCGCACGACTAGCCTTCTACGAATTAATCAGAGGAGTAACCGTTATGGAATCCATTGTTGCCTTTTCCGCCCTCGCAGCCGGCATCATGATCGGTCTGGGGGCGCTCGGCGCCGGTGTCGGCATCGGTATCCTGGGTAGCAAGTTCCTCGAGGGCGCCGCCCGCCAGCCCGAACTGGTGCCGATGCTGCAGGCCCGCATGTTCCTCATGCTCGGTCTGACCGACGCCGTGCCGATTATCGCCATCGCGTTCGCGGCACTGCTGATGTTCGCCAACCCCTTCCTCGGGCAGGGCGGTTAACAGCGGTAACGAACTGGGCCAGACGCCATGAACATGAACCTGACACTGATAGGCCAGGCGATATCGTTCGCGATCTTCGTGTGGTTCTGTCTCAAGTACGTATGGCCTCCGGTGCTCAAGGCGCTCGAGGAACGCGAGTCACGCATCGCCGACGGCCTGGCGGCCGCCGAGCGCGGCAAGCACGAGCTCGAGCTTGCCGAACAGCGCGCCGGCGAGGTCATGCGCGAAGGCAAGGACAAGGCACAGGATTTCATCAACCAGGCGCAGAAACGTGCCGATGAAATCGTCGAGGCAGCCAAGTCCGCCGCGCGCGAGGAAGCCGAGCGCATCAAGACCGCGGCCGAGGCCGAGATCGAGCAGCATCGCAACCAGGCACGAGAGCAGCTGCGCGGGGAAGTCGCGCGGTTGGCGCTTGCCGGCACCGAGCAGATCCTGCTGCGCGAGGTCGACGAGAACGCCCATCGCGACGTTCTCGACAAGCTCGCCGCGAGCCTCTAGGCGCCCGTCATGCAGGAGAAACTGACGATCGCCCGGCCGTACGCCGCTGCCGCTTTCGATTTCGCCGCCGAGCACGACCAGGTCGACGCCTGGTCGGAGATGCTCGGAGCGCTCGCCCTGACCGTGAGCGACGCCGCCCTCGAAGGCTATATCGGCCACCCGCAGGTGACCGACGAACAGCTCCTGGGCCTGCTCGACGACGTGCTCGGTGACCGCCTCAACGATGCCGGACGCAATTTCGTGCGTGCGCTGATCGAGGCCGAACGTCTCGAGCTCGCACCGCAGATCGCAGAGCTCTTCGAGCGCCGCAAGGCCGAGGCTGCCGGCGTGGTCAACGTCGAAGTCACCGCCGCCTACGCGCTCAGCGATGCCGAGCAGCAGAAGATCGACGCCGCCGTGCGAGCGCGGCTGGGGCGGAACTGCCGCGTCGAGTCGCGTGTCGACTCTGCGCTCATCGGCGGCGCCGTGATCAAGATCGGCGATTCGGTCATCGATCTCTCGCTGCGCGGGCGTCTCGATGCGCTGGCACAGCAGATCGCCTGAGTCCGGGGCCCGTAACCACATGAACACAGAATCAAGTCGCAGGGGAATGCCATGAGCATCAGCGCAACCGAGATCAGCGAACTGATCAAAAAGAAGATCGAAGGCATCAAGCTCGACACCGAGGCCCGTACCGAGGGCACGGTCGTCAGCCTGACCGACGGTATCGCCCGCATCCATGGCCTCAGCGACGCCATGCAGGGTGAGATGATCGAATTCCCGGGCGGGGTCTACGGCCTTGCGCTCAACCTCGAGCAGGATTCGGTCGGCTCCGTCATTCTCGGTCAGTACGAGCACATCACCGAGGGCGACAAGGTGCGCTGCACCGGGCGCATCCTCGAGGTGCCGGTGGGCGAGGCCCTGCTCGGCCGCGTGGTGAACTCGCTCGGCCAGCCGATCGACGGCAAGGGCGAGGTCGCGTCCAATCGCTCCGAGCCGATCGAGAAGATCGCGCCCGGCGTTATCGCGCGCCAGTCGGTCAGCCAGCCGGTGCAGACCGGGCTGAAGTCGATCGACTCCATGGTGCCGATCGGCCGCGGCCAGCGCGAGCTGATCATCGGCGACCGCCAGACCGGCAAGACCGCGGTCGCCGTCGACGCCATCATCAACCAGAAGGGCACCGGCATTAAGTGCATCTACGTCGCCATCGGGCAGAAGGCGTCGTCGATCAATGCCGTCATCCGCAAGCTCGAGGAGCACGACGCGATGGACCACACCATCATCGTCGCCGCTACCGCTTCGGATTCGGCCGCCATGCAGTACATCGCGCCGTACGCCGGCTGCGCCATGGGCGAGTACTTCCGTGACCGCGGCGAGGATGCCCTGATCATCTACGACGACCTGACCAAGCAGGCCTGGGCCTATCGCCAGGTGTCGCTGCTGCTGCGTCGTCCGCCCGGCCGCGAGGCCTACCCGGGTGACGTCTTCTACCTGCATTCGCGCCTGCTCGAACGTGCCGCACGCATCAACGCCGAGCACGTCGAGAAGATCACCAACGGCGAGGTGAAGGGTCAGACCGGCTCGCTGACGGCGCTGCCGATCATCGAGACCCAGGCGGGTGACGTGTCGGCCTTCGTTCCGACCAACGTGATCTCGATTACCGACGGTCAGATCTACCTCGAGACCGACCTCTTCAACTCGGGCTTCCGGCCCGCCATCAACGCCGGCCTCTCGGTCTCGCGTGTCGGTGGCGCGGCGCAGACCAAGATCATCAAGAAGCTCGGCGGCGGCGTGCGCCTCGCACTCGCCCAGTACCGCGAGCTGGCAGCGTTCTCGCAGTTCGCGTCCGACCTGGACGAGGCTACCCGCAAGCAGCTCGAACGCGGTGAGCGCGTGATGGAGCTGATGAAGCAGAAGCAGTATGCGCCGCTGTCGGTTGCGCACATGGCGGTCAGCCTGTACGCCGTCGACAAGGGTTACCTCGACGAGGTCGAGCTCGAGAAGATCGGCGACTTCGAGTCTGCGCTGCACGGCTACATGGATTCGTCGCAGGCCGAGCTCATGGACAAGATCAACCAGACCGGTGACTACGGCGACGACATCGAGGCCGCGCTCAAGGCGGGCATCGACGACTTCATCGCCAACCACTCCTGGTAATCACGCGAGCACCCAGCAGCAAGGTCCCAGAGCATGGCAGCAGCCAAAGAAATCCGCAGCAAGATCGCCAGCGTCAAGAACACGCAGAAGATCACCAAGGCCATGGAAATGGTCGCGGCATCGAAAATGCGCAAGGCGCAGGATCGCATGACCGCGGCACGGCCCTATGCCGACAAGATGCGCAACGTGGTTGCCCACATCGCACATGCCAACGCGGAGTACCGCCACCCGTTCCTGGTCGAGCGCGAGATCAAGCGCGTCGGCGTTATTCTCATCTCCACCGATCGCGGCCTGTGCGGCGGCCTAAACGGCAACCTGTTCCGGCAGGCGCTGCGCCAGTTCCAGGAATGGGAGCAGGACGGCAAGGAGCTCGACCTGTGCATCGTCGGTAACAAGGGCATCGGCTTCTTCTCGCGCATCGGTGGCCGCATCGTCGGTCAGACCAGCGGACTCGGCGACGCCCCGCGCCTCGAGGATCTCATCGGCACGATCAAGATCATGCTGGATGCCTACTACGAGGAACGCGTGGACCGCGTCTACCTGATGTTCAACGAGTTCGTGAATCGCATGACGCAGAGTCCGCGCTTCGAACAGGTCCTGCCGCTGGTGCCGGAGGAGACCGACGAGCTCACCCATCACTGGGATTACATCTACGAGCCGGAAGCGCGCGACGTGATGGACCAGCTGCTGGCCCGCTACATCGAGTCGCTGGTCTACCAGGGCGTGGTCGAGAACATCGCCTGCGAGCAGGCGGCGCGCATGGTCGCGATGAAAGCGGCCTCGGACAACGCGGGCAAGCTCATCGACGAGCTGCAGCTCATCTACAACAAGGCGCGCCAGGCCGCGATCACCCAGGAGCTGTCCGAGATCGTCGGCGGCGCTGCGGCGGTCTGACGGCACTGACGGGCAAGCAAGAACGAGACAATCAGGGCGATTGATATGGACGCAATGACGAAATCCGGAGACGTGGTACAGGTGATCGGCGCGGTCGTGGACGTCAAGTTCCCGACCGACGTGGTGCCGAAAATCTACGACGCACTCAACATCGATAACAGCGAGATCGTGCTCGAGGTGCAGCAGCAGCTCGGCGACGGCGTGGTGCGTACCATTGCGCTCGGCTCGACCGACGGCCTGCGTCGCGGCATGGTCGCGAACAACACCGGTGAAGGCATCAAGGTGCCGGTCGGCACCAAGACGCTCGGACGCATCATGAACGTGCTCGGCGACCCGATCGACGAGTGCGGCCCCATCGGTGAAGAAGAGCGCATGGTCATCCATCGCGAGGCGCCGAAGTTCGTCGATCTCTCGCCCGCTACCGAGCTGCTGGAAACCGGCATCAAGGTCATCGACCTCATCTGCCCGTTCGCCAAGGGCGGCAAGGTCGGCCTGTTCGGCGGCGCCGGCGTGGGCAAGACCGTCAACATGATGGAGCTGATCAACAACATCGCCACCGAGCATTCCGGCCTGTCGGTGTTCACCGGCGTCGGCGAGCGTACCCGCGAAGGTAACGACTTCTACCACGAGATGCAGGAGGCCGGCGTCGTCAACGTCGAGGACTTCGAGAAGTCCAAGGTCGCGATGGTCTACGGCCAGATGAACGAGCCGCCGGGCAACCGCCTGCGCGTCGCGCTGACCGGGCTGACCATGGCCGAGAAATTCCGTGACGAGGGTCGTGACGTCCTGCTGTTCATCGACAACATCTACCGTTACACCCTGGCCGGCACAGAGGTCTCCGCACTGCTCGGCCGCATGCCGTCGGCGGTGGGCTACCAGCCGACCCTGGCCGAGGAAATGGGCAAGCTGCAGGAACGCATCACCTCGACCAAGACCGGCTCGATCACCTCGATCCAGGCGGTCTACGTTCCCGCCGACGACCTCACCGACCCGAGCCCGGCGACGACCTTCGCCCACCTCGACGCGACCGTCGTGCTCTCCCGCCAGATCGCCGAGCTCGGCATCTATCCCGCGGTCGACCCGCTCGACTCCACCTCGCGCCAGCTCGACCCGCTGGTCGTCGGCCAGGAGCACTACGACACCGCGCGCGCCGTGCAGAACACGCTGCAGCGCTACAAGGAGCTGCGTGACATCATCGCCATTCTCGGCATGGACGAGCTGTCCGAGGAAGACAAGCTGACCGTCGCCCGCGCGCGCAAGATCCAGCGCTTCCTGTCGCAGCCCTTCTACGTGGCCGAGGTCTTCACCGGCAGCCCGGGCAAGTACGTGTCGCTGAAGGACACCATCTCCGGCTTCCAGGCCATCGTCAACGGCGAGCACGACGACCTGCCCGAGCAGGCCTTCTACATGGTCGGTTCGATCGACGAAGCGGTCGAGAAGGCCAAGAAGATCTGATCGACGGAGTCATCGCCCCATGACCATGACAGTCCACGTAGATATCGTCTCCGCCGAGCGCGAGATCTATTCCGGCCAGGCCGAAATGGTGTTCGCGCCAGCGGTGCTCGGCGAGGTCGGTATCGCGCCGGGCCACGCTCCCATGCTGACGCGGCTGGGTCCGGGAGAAGTGCGCCTGAAGCTGCCTGAATCCGAGGAGAACGCCTTCTACATTTCGGGCGGAATGCTCGAGGTGCAGCCGCGCATGGTGACCATCCTGTCGGATACCGCCGAACGCGCCGAGGACCTCGACGAGGCCGCGGTGCTCAAGGCCAAGGAGGCCGCGGAGCGTGCGCTGACCGACAACGAGGCGGCGATCGACTACGCCAAGGCACGGGCCGAGCTGGCCGAGACCATCGCGCAGCTACAGACGATTCAGCGCCTGCGCCGGCGCGGCGGCCGCTGAGCGGTATTCCCCGCCCCGCTTGATTCACGACGCCGGCCTCGAGCCGGCGTCGTCGTTAAAGGCTCGCGTGAAGCGGCCGATTGTCGAGCAGGGGGGGCGTCCCTATCATGGGGTGCGACCGCGTCGAACGTATTCAGACCAGCCAGGGAACCCTATGTCCGTGTCCGTAATCGTGCTTGCCGCCGGCCAGGGCAAGCGTATGCACTCCGACCTGCCGAAGGTGCTGCACCCGGTGGCGGGAAAACCGATGGTCGAGCACGTGCTCGATACGGCAGCGAAGCTGTCCGACCTGCCGCCGATCGTCGTGCATGGCCACGGCGGCGAGCGCCTGGTCGCTGCGCTGGCGCACCGCAAGGTGGAGTGGGTCGAACAGGCTGAGCAGCTCGGCACCGGGCATGCCGTGGCGCAGGCGCTGCCGCGCGTGGCGGAAAAGGACACCGTGCTGATTCTGTACGGCGACGTCCCCCTGCTGACGGCACCGCCACTGGAGCGCCTGCTGCAGGCCGCGGCGCCCGGCGGTTTCGCCGTGCTCACCGCGCGCCTGCCCGACCCGACCGGCTACGGGCGTATCGTGCGCGGCAAGGACGGGGCGCTCTCCCGCATCGTGGAGCACAAGGACGCCAACGCCGCCGAGCGCGACATCGACGAGATCAACACCGGCATCATGGCCGTGTCCGGCGCCCTGCTCGGGCGCTGGATCCCGCAGCTCGGCAACACTAACGCGCAGGGCGAGTACTACCTCACCGACTGCGTCGAGATGGCCGTGGCCGAGGGGATTGCGGTCGGCAGCAGCGTGCTCGAAGACGCTGACGAGGCCATGGGTGTCAACGACCGTCGTCAGCTCGCGCACATCGAGCGCGTGTTCCAGGGGCGTGTCGCGCAGGGGCTGCTGGAGCGCGGCGTGACTCTCATCGATCCCGCGCGCATCGACGTGCGTGGCGAACTCGAATGTGGCCGCGACGTGGTCATCGACGTCAACGCCGTGTTCGAGGGGCGCGTCGTGCTGGGTGACGGCGTTCACATCGGCCCGAACAGCTTCATCCGCGAGGCCGAGCTGGGTGACGGCGTCGAAGTGCTGCCGAATTGCGTGATCGAATCCGCGCGCATCGGGGCACGCTCGCGCATCGGCCCGTTTGCCCGCGTGCGGCCGGATTCCGATCTCGCCAGCGACGTGCACATCGGCAACTTCGTCGAGATCAAGAAATCCCGCATTGGCGAGGGCAGCAAGGTCAACCATCTCAGCTATGTCGGTGACGCGGAGGTCGGGCGCCAGGTCAACGTCGGTGCCGGTACCATTACCTGCAACTACGACGGCGCGCACAAGCATCTCACCGTGCTCGAAGACGAGGTCTTCGTCGGCTCCGACACCCAGCTCGTGGCCCCGGTCAGGGTCGGGCGTGGTGTTACGATCGCGGCTGGCACGACCGTCACCGAGGACGTGGAAGCCGACCGGCTGGTGATCAGCCGGGTGCGGCAGAAGACCATCAGCGGCTGGCAGCGGCCGCGCAAGGACAAGAAATAGCGTCGGCCCGGCCGATAACCCCAGGGAGCCCCGATTCGACATGACTCCGACCGCAGATCTCTACGACGCACATGGCGAGAAGCTCCGTGTGCTGGCCCCCCTGTTCCGCGACTTCGGCGCCACGCGCGCCTTCTGCGGGCCGGTCAGCACGGTCAAGGTGTTCGAGGACAACAGCCTCGTGCGTGCCGCCCTGGAAGAGGCCGGTGAAGGCCGCGTGCTGGTGGTCGACGGCGGCGGCTCGCTGCGCTGTGCGCTGGTCGGCGACAATCTCGCCGTGCTGGGACGCGACAACGGCTGGGCCGGAATCGTCGTGTACGGCTGCATCCGCGACGCCGCACCCATCGGCGAGATCGCGATCGGCGTCAAGGCCATCGCGACCAATCCCCGCAAGAGCATCAAGAAGGGCGAAGGAGACCGCGACGTGACGGTGCGCTTCGCCGAGGTCAGCATCGCACCCGGCGACTACCTGTATGCGGACGAGGACGGCATCGTCCTCGCCGACAGCCGCCTCGATTAGCGCGCAAGGAGGAGGGCAATGGCGGTCTTCACGGTTGCCTGCGTACAGAACTGCGCCGCCAACGACCTGGATGCCAATCTCGGCAGCGCCGAGCGCCTGGTGCGCGAGGCGGCAGGTGCCGGCGCCGAGTTCGTATGCCTGCCCGAGTTCTATTGTCTGATCGAGCCGAGCGACGCCGCTTACTACGAGCACGGCTTCGAAGAGCAGGACCACCCGGCCCTGCACCGGGCCCGAGCGCTGGCCGCCGAGCTCGGATGCTGGCTGCTGCTCGGCTCTATCCCGGTACGCAGCGACGGCGGTAAGGTCAGCAATCGCAGCTTCGTGGTCTCGGCGGCAGGCGAGGTGATGTCGCGCTACGACAAGATCCACCTCTTCGACGTCGCCATCCGCGACGGGCAGCAGTACCGCGAATCGAACAGTGTCGCGCCCGGTGCGCGGGCCGTCACCGCCGACCTGCCGTGGGGACGCCTCGGCCTGTCGATCTGTTACGACGTGCGCTTCCCGCACCTCTACCGCCACCTGGCACAGGCCGGTGCGGATTTTCTGTCGGTGCCGGCGGCCTTCACGGCAAAAACCGGCGCCGCGCACTGGCATACCCTGGTTCGCGCGCGGGCCATCGAAAACGGCTGCTTCGTCTTCGCGCCCGGCCAGTGCGGCGAGCGACCGTGGGGACGCCGCACCTACGGCCATTCCCTGATTGTCGACCCCTGGGGCGCGGTGCTCGCCGACGGCGGCGAGGACGAAGGCTTCGTGCTGGCGGAAATCGATACGGCGCGGGTGGCGGAGACGCGACGGATGATCCCCGCCCTGGCGCATGACCGGCCCTTCGCCGGCTGAATCCGCTCGCCGCGGCGGCCGGGTTCAGGCCGGATTCAGCGTCGGCCTCCTACAGTAAGCACTCCTGCAACCCGGGACGCAGCGCGCCCGAGCGAGCCGCCCACGCATGAGCGCAAAACCTGGTCATCGCCGCGATTCCGCGACCGCACGGCGCTGCTGCGTTGCTGCGGTATGATTTCGTCATGCGCCTGAACCTCCATGGCCTGCTGCTTGCCCTCGCGTTGAGTGCGGCTGTGCCGCACGCGGCGACCGCGGCGCTGCCGTTGCTCGGCGCCAGCGCGGTCGATTCGCGCGCGGCGGCGCGCGTGGCCGCGGAGATGACCGGTGGCCGCGTGGTCGACGTGCAGACCGGACGCGCCGGCGGTCGGGTGGTGTACGTCGTCAAAGTCTTGCTCGGCGATGGCCGGGTCAAGGTGATCCACGTCGACCAGGCGGCGGAGCCGCGGGATGCGCGCTGATGCGGGTACTCGTTCTCGAAGACGAGCCGGTGCTGCGCGAACAGCTCGCGACGCGCCTGCGTGAGGAAGGCTACGCTGTCGATGCCGCGGCGAATGCCGAGGACGGCGAATACCTCGGCCTCGAGTATCCGATCGACGCCGCGATCGTCGACCTCGGCCTGCCGGACCGCTCCGGCGCCAGCGTCATCGAGTGCTGGCGTGCGCGTGAGAAGACCTTTCCGGTCCTCATCCTGACCGCCCGCGGGCGCTGGGAGGACAAGGTCGCCGGCCTCGAACTCGGCGCCGACGATTACCTCGTCAAGCCCTTTCACAACGAGGAGTTGCTGGCGCGGCTGCGTGCCCTGCTGCGACGGGCCGCCGGCTACACCCAGTCGCGCATCCGCTGCGGCCCCATCGAGCTGGATCTCGGCGCCAAGTCGGTGACTGTGGACGAGACGCCGATCGAACTGACCGCGCTGGAATACCGCGTGCTCGAGTTCCTCATGCTGCGTGCCGGCGACGTGCTGTCCAAGTCTGCGCTCACCGAGCATCTCTACGAGGACGACGCGGAGCGCGACAGCAACGTTCTCGAAGTGATGATCGGACGCCTGCGGCGCAAGCTCGATCCGTCGCGCGCGCTGAATCCGATCGAGACGATTCGCGGACAGGGCTATCGCCTGCGCCTGCCGCGTGCCAGCGATCCGGCCTGATACGCCCGCCCCTCACGGCGCCGACGCCATGCGATCGCTGCGCAGCCGGGTCCTCATTACCGCAACGCTGGTGCTGCTGTTCTTCCTGGGTTGCGTGGGCGTGTTGCTCGACCGGGCGTTTCGCGACAGTGCGCTGAACGGTGTCGAGGATCGGCTGCGCGGGCACGTGTTCATGCTCATCGGCGCCGCCGATTTCGATGTCGTCGATGCCGACGGCATGATTGGTGCTCTGCCCGATCCGGCGCTGTCGACGCCGGGCTCGGGACACTACGCGCGCATCCTCACCGAGCACGGGACGGGAGTATGGGCGAGTCGCTCTCTGCTGGCACTGGAGTTGCCTGTGCCGGAACCGATCGCGACCGGCGAATGGCGGTTGCAGCGCGTCGATAGCGGACCGGGCGAGGGGCTGTTTGCGCTGACCTATGGCATCGCCTGGGAGGGCGCGGGGGAGCAGGCGCCGCGGCGCTTCGTAATCCAGGCATTCGAGAGCGCGGATCTCTTCTCCGACACGGTGAGTCGTTTCCGGCGCAGCCTGTGGACCTGGTTCACGGGACTGAGCGTCGCGTTGCTGCTGGGCCAGATGCTCACTCTGAGTCGCGGTCTGCGCCCGCTGGACCGGGTCGGCGAGGAGGTCCGCGCCATCGAACAGGGTCGCCAGGAGCAGATCCTGGGCGCCTACCCGAGCGAGCTGACTACCCTGACCAGCAATCTCAATCGCCTGCTGAAGCACAACCGTGACAGCCTGACGCGATACCGGAATTCCCTCGGCGACCTGGCACATTCCATCAAGACGCCACTGGCGGTGTTGCGCAACGAGCTCGCGGCACGCAGCCACGGCGCCGTGCCCGATGCCGCACAGGAGCAGATCGAGCGCATCGACCGCACGGTGCAGTACCACCTCAAGCGCAGTGCCAGCGCCGGCCGTGCACTGCTGGCGCCACCGTTACGGCTGGGGCCCCTGGTCCAGCGCATCGCGGCGTCGCTGCGCAAGGTTCACGCTGCACGCGAGCTCGAGATCGTGTGCGAGATCCACGGCGACCCGGTGATGGCTGCGGACGAGGGGGACATGATGGAGATCATCGGCAACCTGGCCGACAACGCCTGCAAGTGGGCGCGCCGGCGGGTGGTCATAGCAGTCGGCCAGCCTGCGGGTGAGTCGGCGCGTGAAGCGGATCTGCATATCACGGTCAGCGACGACGGGCCGGGGATCGACAGCGCACAGATCGAACGCATCAAGCAGCGCGGCGCGCGCCTGGACGAATCCGTCGAGGGGCACGGCATCGGCCTTGCGATCGTGCGCGAGATGGTCGAGGGGGCTTACTCGGGAAGGCTGGTACTGGAGAGCGATGCGGGCGGAACCCGCGCGCGGGCCGAATTGCCCGTCGCCTGAGCCGCCTCGAGCGCCCGTCGTAGCCGCGCTGCTACCACGGGGCGTCGACGGTGCTCTGGTATACTGGCGCGCCGCCGGAACCGCCGTCATGTCAGCCAACACCTCAGCCATTCTCAATGCCGATGCGCCGATCGTCGTCGCGGGGCGCCGGCAGCCGTCGTTCGCGTACGACGAGCTGATCGGGTGCGGTCACGGCGAGCTGTTCGGTCCGGGCAATGCACAGCTGCCGCTGCCGCCCATGCTGATGTTCGACCGCATTACGCGAATCAGCGACGACGGCGGGCAGCACGGTCGCGGAGTGGTCGAGGCCGAGCTCGACATCAATCCCGACCTGTGGTTCTTCGCCTGCCATTTCGACAACGATCCGGTGATGCCCGGGTGCCTGGGTCTCGATGCCATGTGGCAGCTGATCGGTTTCTTCCTGGCGTGGAAAGGCGGACTGGGCCGCGGGCGCGCACTGGGCGGCGCCGAGATCCAGTTCACCGGCCAGGTCACGCCGGACAAGCAGCGGGTGCGCTACGTGGTCGACATCAAGCGCATCATTGCCCGCTCCCTGGTCATGGGCATCGCCGATGCGATGATGGAGGTCGACGGCGAGAAGATCTACGAGGGTAAGAACCTGCGTGTCGGCCTGTTCACCGAGGACCAGCTCTGAGCGGCGCTCAGATCGGCCGCTGCTGCTGAATCAGTGCCCTCAGCATCTCGACCTGGCGCGCGGCCGACTCGATCCACGGGTTGATGCTGAGCGCCGCCTCGAAGGCGTCCAGCGCTTCACGGTAGCGTTCCATCCGCAGGTAGCACTGGCCGCGGCCGGACAGCGCACCGAAATGTCGCGGCTCCAGTGACAGCACGCGGTCGACATCGGCCAGCGCGCCGCCGACGTCGCCGATGAGAAAGCGCATGATCGCGCGCTGGTTCCAGCCTTCGGCGTAATCAGGGTGGCGTTCGACCAGGCCGTCGAACGTGGCCAGCGCCTGCTCGGCATCACCGCGCTCGGCGAGCTCCCGTGCGCGCCGCAGCTCCTGCTCGGCCGTGGTGCCGGGCGCGGCGAACCAGTGCTGCCAGATGCGTTGCTCGATGGCGTGGGCGGCAGCGCGGTTCGGCGCATCACCGAGCTCGGAGAACAGGCCGGGCAGCTCGGGTGCGGTCTGGTCGGCTTCGCCCGCCACGCTCGCCAGCGCCAGCGTGGCCGTGACTGCCGCAACACGCAGCAAGCGCCAGCGGCGGTTCACGATGACGGCCCCAGGGCGGCGAAGGCCTTCGCTGCCGCAGCGATGGTCTGTTCGATCTCGTCGTCGCCGTGCGCAGCCGAAACGAAACCGGCCTCGAAGGCCGAGGGCGCGAGATTGATGCCCGCGTCCAGCATGAGGTGGAAGAACTGCCGGAAGCGATCGACGTCGCAGGCCATGACGTCGGCAAAGCGGGTCACCGGATTCTGCGCGGTGAAGAACAGGCCGAACATGCCGCACACGTGATTCGTACTGAGCGCGACGCCCGCCGCCAGGGCGGCGTCCAGGATCCCTTCGCACAGGCGCGCTGTGCGGGCCTCCAGCGTGCTGTGGAAACCAGGCTCGCTCAGCAACTCCAGCGAGGCCAGTCCGCTGACCATGGCCAGCGGGTTGCCGGACAGTGTGCCGGCCTGGTACACGGGGCCGGACGGCGCGAAGTTGTCCATGATGGTCGCCGGTCCGGCGATGGCGCCGACCGGCATGCCGCCACCGATCACCTTGCCGAGCACGGTGAGGTCGGGGGTGATGCCATACAAGGCCTGGGCGCCGCCCGGATGGACGCGAAAACCGGTCATCACCTCGTCGAAGATGAGCAGCGCGCCGCAGGCTTGCGTCACTTCGCGCAAGGCCTCCAGGAAACCCGGCACCGGCGGCACGCAATTCATGTTCCCCGCTACCGGCTCGACGATGACTGCCGCCACCTCCTCACCGATGCGGGCAAGAACGTCGCGCACCTGGTCGGCGTCGTTGTAGTCCAGCGTGGTGGTGAGGCCGGCCAGCGCGGCCGGAACACCCGGCGAATTTGGCACGCCCAGGGTCAGCGCGCCGGAGCCGGCCTTGACCAGCAGCGAGTCGGCGTGACCGTGGTAGCAGCCCTCGAACTTGATGATGCGTTCGCGCGAGGTGTAGCCGCGCGCGAGCCGGATGGCGCTCATCGCCGCTTCGGTGCCGGAACTGACCATGCGCACTTTCTCTGCCGACGGCACGAGCTCGACGATCTTCTCGGCCAGGCGGGTTTCCACCTCGGACGGTGCCCCGAAACTGAGTCCGCACTCGAGCTGCCGGCGCACCGCGTCCAGCACGCGCGGGTGGGCATGGCCGGCGATGGCCGGGCCCCAGCTCCCGATGTAGTCGATGTAGCGCTGGCCGTCGGCGTCGGTCAGCCAGGCGCCTTCGCCGCGCACGAAGTAGCGCGGTGTGCCGCCGACGCCATTGAAGGCGCGAACGGGTGAATTGACGCCGCCGGGCATGACGCGCAGGGCGGCGGCGAAGAGCTGTTCGGAGTGAGAACTCATATCAGGATGGCTTGGCTGTCGGGAATGAAGGTCGCTGGCCTGGACGCGCGCATCAAGGGCGGCACCGGGGCGGGCACGGTCGAGTGGCGGCCTCTGCGCGAGCGAAGCGTGCGGCCTCGGCTCGAGGTGGATGGTACCGCGCCGCCGCCGCCGCCGGCGAGCGTCAGCCGGACCACGGCTTGATCTCGGCCAGCAACACGGCGCCGACCAGCACGATGACCGGGGCCTCGTTCAGCCAGCGGTAGAACACGTGCCCATGGCGGTTGCGATCGGCGGCGAAGCGCTTGCGCAGCATGCCGAGGTACAGGTGGTAGGCGATCAGCGCGGCGACCAGCACGAGCTTGACCTGCAGCCACAGTGACACCCACAGCCAGTCGACACCGCGCAGCCCGATCAGCCAGGCGCCAGCCAAAACCGTGAGTACGGCGGCCGGCGCCATGATGCCGTAGTAGAGCTTGCGTTCCATGATCTTGAAACGCTCGATACCGGCGTCGTCCGTGGCCTCGGCATGGTAGACGAACAGCCGCGGCAGGTAGAACAGGCCGGCGAACCAGGTCACCATGAAGATGACGTGAAAAGCCTTGATCCAGACGTACATGGAAGGAAGCGGTCAGGGCGGCACAGCGGCAGGCGCGCCGCGCGGACTCAGCGCCGGTGTTCCTCCAGGGCGAGCGTCGCCGTTCCTTCCGCTGGCGGCGCGCCTGGCGGGGTCCCGCGCAGGAAATCGCGTACCCGGCGATAGATGCCGGCCAGTACCCGCAGCAGCCGCGGCAGCAACCACGCGACGAGCACGAGGAACAGCGCCAGCAGCACGAGGAACGCGAGCGGATGATTGAGCGCGGTCCACAGCCCGGTCACGACCAGGATGTCTTCGCCGACCGAGGCGGTCCAGTTGGTCACCGGCTCGGGCGAGGTGTTGATGAGCGCGCGACTGCCGGTCTTGGTCAGGTGTGAGCTGGCGGCAAGACCCCCGCCGACGATGAACGCGGCGAGCTGGATCGCCGGATCGAGTTCGCCCACCGCGGCTGCGGCGAGAACGGCACCTGCCGGAACGCGGATGAAGGTGTGGATGACGTCCCACGCCGAATCCACGCCGGGCGTCTTGTCGGCAAAGAACTCGACCATGTACATGAACCCCGCGGCGGTCATCACCAGCGGGTGGGTGAGAATCTGCAGGTCTTCCGGCAGCGCCAGCGAGCCGGTACTGCCGAGCACGCCGAGCATGAGCAGTGCTGCGTAGAGATTGATGCCGCTGGCCCAGCCGGCGCCCGCTGCCAGGGCGACGGCAGCCGTCGTGTGCATGTCCATGCCGTGCTTTCCTCCGCGCACTCGGCGAACCCGGTTGCCATGCATTGGAAACCGCGCCCTCGGCCGATGCAAGGGATTGGACCCGCAGGGTCGGGAATGATTCCCCGCGGTGCGCGGAAATCCCGCGTAAGTCGTTGACTGTCATCAGTTTTTAAACTAACCTGCGAGAAACCACGGGGCTTGTGCCGCGCGCCCGTGACCGCCATTCCCGAGCCCAGCTAACGTGCGTACGACGATACCACCGCCCTGCCCATTGCCCACCGGCGGCCACGGCGAGCGCCGGGTGGCGGTTACCGGCCCATGAAGCTCGTCATAACACCGCACCGCCCGGTCCGTAAGGCGCTGATAACGTTCGCCTTGCTGGGCATCGTGGGGCTCGCGCTGCTGATCGCGATCGATTACGGACAGTGGAAATCGATTGCCAGCGCGATGGTCTCCACCGGTGAGAAGCGTTCGCTGCTGAAGGAAGTCATTGCCCTGCGGCGCGAGAACGAAACGCTCGCCTACGACAATGCCCGGCTGCGGCGTGCCGCCGAGATCGCGGCCCACGCGCGCCAGGAGAACCACGCACAACTGGTCAGCCTGCAGTCACAGGTCGCGGCGCTGGGCAGCGAGATCGAGTTTTATCGCGACGTCGTCGGTGCCACCGAGATCGACGCCGGCCCGCGCGTCAACGGTATCCAGATCCGGGCGCTGGAGGGCGACGGCCGCTACGCGTACAAGCTTGTCATGACGCACGTGAGCAAAGATGATCGTACCGCGGAAGGCACGCTGCAGGTCGATGTCCGCGGCGAGATCAAGGGCCAGCGCAAGGCCCTCGAATTCGCCGACATCGTCGAGTCGGGACCGGGGGCGCTGGGCTTCAAGTTCAAGCATTTCCATCTTTTCGAAGGAACCCTGAAAATGCCTGCCGGGTTCGTTCCGCGCCAGATTCACCTGGCGGTGCGCGAGCAATCGCGGCGCAACCGCACGCACGAGGAAACCTACGACTGGGCCTCGGTACTGAATTGAGGAGACAGACAGATGCTGGGCAAGGCAAAAAAGCGCAAGCCGACCAAGGTCGATTCGCTCATCGGGCAGCAATCACGGGTCCTCGGTGACATCCGTTTCGGCGGCGGTCTGCACGTCGACGGCACCATCAAGGGCAACGTGGTGGCCGATGGCGACGAGCGCGCGACCCTGACGGTCAGCGATCGCGGCACCATCGAGGGCGAGGTGCGCGTGCCCTACATCATCCTCAACGGCCTGGTCAAAGGCGACGTCCACGCCACCGAGCACGTCGAACTCGCGTCCAGCGCGCGGGTCGAAGGAAACGTCTACTACGCCCTCATCGAGATGGCGATGGGCGCCGAGGTCAACGGCAAGCTCGTGCGTATCGTCGAGGAGCAGCGCGCCCCGCTGGCGCTGGATCATGACCCGGCAGCGGTGCCCGAACCCAAATAAACACACTGCGCGGCGGGTTGAAAGGCCGCCAGCGGACCCCTATGTTGAGGGGATAATCCAGGATTCACATTATGGAAACCACCCAGCAAGCACTCGAATTCACCGACGCAGCGGCGCTCAAGGTGCGCGAACTGATCGACGAAGAGGGCGACGACGGCCTGATGCTGCGCGTGTTCATTTCCGGCGGCGGCTGCTCCGGCTTCCAGTACGGCTTCACCTTCGACCAGAACGAGGGCGACGGCGATACGGTGGTAGTCAACCAGGGCGTCAAGCTGCTCGTCGATCCGATGAGCGTGCAGTACCTGATGGGCGCCGAGATCGACTACACCGAGGGTCTCGAAGGCTCGCAGTTCGTCATCCGTAACCCGAACGCAACCACCACCTGCGGCTGCGGCTCCTCGTTCTCGGTCTGACCGCCCGCGGCAGCGGCGCCGTCCCATGACTGGCCGGAGATCTCCGCGCCGGCTATCCTGACTCCTCCCTGACCTGATGCGCCGCGGCGGGCAACCGCCGGCGCCGACACTGTGCCACGCACCGCCGCCGCTCCCGCCCGCTCCGTGCTCGCCGCCGCCGGCGTCGCGCTGATGATCGTCACGGCGCTCGGTTTGCTGAACCTGCAGTACCCCTTCGTCGCCGACCAGACCATGGCCTTCTTCGCCGCCAAGACGGTGGCCGGCGGCGGCACCCTGTACGTCGATTTCTGGGACAACAAGCTGCCCGGCCTGGTCTGGTTCTACGCCGCGGCGGGTGCCCTGTTCGGTTTCGACGAGATCGGCGTGCACCTGCTCGAGCTGTTGTGGATGCTGGTTTTTGCACTGGTGCTGATGGTCACGCTGGCGCGCGAGTTTACCGTTCGCTGGGCCGTCGCCGGTGTCCCGGTTGCCGTCATCGGCACCTACTATGCGGCATCCGATCCCTTTCACCTGACCCAGCTCGAAATGCTGGTCGCTCTGCCGGTCTACCTGAGTGCCTGGCTGGCGACCCGTACCCCGTCCGCTGCGCGCCCGCTGGCGCTGATGCAATTCCTGTCCGGTGTCTGCGCGGGGGTCACGGTGACGTTCAAGATCGTGTTCGCGCCGCTGTTCGTGCTGTTCTGGCTGGTGGCGTGGTACTACCTGTGGCGCGCCGGCCTCCGCGACTGGCGGCGCATGGCGCTGTGCCTTTTGGCGCCGGTGAGTGCCGGTGTGGCGCTAGTCATCGGCCTGGTCGCGGGCTGGTTCTGGTACGAGGGGGCGTTGTGGGAGCTGTACTGGACGGCTTTCGTCTACCCGCCCGCCGCGCTCGCCGCCGCGCCGCCGGCCTCGGTGTTGCGGCTGTTCGGCTCGGTGATGTTCTTTGCGTCCTACTTTCTCGCCTGGGCACTGTTCATCGTGGTTGGCATCGCCGACTGGTGGTACGGGCGGCGCGACCCGCTCTCGGCGCTGCTCATCGCGTGGCTCGTTGCCGGACTCGGGCTCATCCTGATTCAGCGCTTCTCCTGGTGGCAGTATCACTTCCTGTTCCTGTTCACGCCGGCGGGGATCCTCGGTGTGCGCGGCTGCGCCGCCATCCCCGCCCGCCTGCTGGTTCGCGCCCAGCTCAGCCGCCTCCAGGCGCACGCACTCACGCTGCTGCTGCTGTTCGCGCCCTGCACCACGCTGGCGGTGTCGACCGGGCAGAAGATCTCCGCTTACATCGAGGTCATCCTGTTCAAGAACGGCGACGGCGACGACCTGCGTCGCTTCGTCAACCGGCGCTACGCCGAGATCGAGCACAGCGTGCGCTTCCTGAAGCAGGACACCGCCCGCCCGGGACGGATCTACGTGTTCGGTGACCCGCTGTACTACCTGCTGTCGGGGCGGGACCCCGCGCTGCCAATCATGGGCTGGCCGTGGGAGTACTTTCTCGATTCGCAGTGGGTGCACCTGCCGCGCCAACTGGCACACATGCGGCCTCCGTATATCTACGTCGACCGCGAGAACCGCCGCCACATGGAGCTGCGCGGGGGTGGCGTGCTCGACTTCCTGCTGCGCGACTACGTGCCGTTCAGCAACGACACCCGGGGCACCTGGTACCAGATTCACCCGGATCGGCTGGCGCCCGGCTCCTGACGGCTCAGCGCGCCAGCAGCATCGGAGAGCGCGTCTCGCCCGGCAGCGGCATCGGGGCTGCCCCGACGGGGCCGAGGGTGAAGTGTTGCTGGTAGCGCGCGAGCGTCGTGGTCAGGAAATCGAGCTTGGCCGCGGCGCTGCGACGCATGCCGGGCACGAAGCGGGGCGCCACGGGATCGTCGGCGCCAAGGAAATCAGTCGCGTGCAGCAACAGCATGGGCGCCGGACCGCGCGAGCGCAGCAGGGACAGGTGCGCGGCAAGGTAACTTTCGGCGAGACGCACCGAGCGGTCGGCGATGAAGTGCAGGTAGGTCCAGTGTACCGGCAGGCGCAGCAAGGGCATGACCGTCACCGGAATTTCTGTCAGCGTGGTGTCGCCGGCGTGCCAGGCGAACGGTGCCTGGGGCAAACGCGCCAGCGCAGCACCGCCGTAGGTGCCGCCGCGTTCGTCCTTGCCCGCTGCAGGGCGCCGGTAACGGAGCCGCTCCCACGCGGCCGCCGCCGGTCCGCTGATCGCCGGTAACAGTGAGGAATCGTAGGCGTAGCCGTGTTCGGCAAGCAGCACGGGCAGGGCAGGGGAAAGACCGAACGAGGGGGCGCGGAAGCCACGCCCGGTAGTCGGCAACCATGCCGCCAGCGCAGCCTCGCTGCGCCCCAGGTCCTGGTCCAGGCGCGCCGCGTCGAAACGGTGAAACCCCGGGTCGTGGGAATAGGAGTGATTGCCAATCTCGTGACCTGCCGCCGCCAGGGCGTCGACGAGGGCGGCGCCGGCGGCCGATTCGGCGTCGCGTCCGACGACGAACACGGTCGCGCGCAGTCCGAGCGCCGCCAGGCATTCGAGAATGCGCGGCACGGCGACGTCGAGGAACGACGGGTGCTCGCGCCAGCGTTCGTCGCCATAGCTGCGCAGGTACGCCCACAGGTCGTCGAGATCGAGCGACAGCGCGGCGCGCGGCTTGGTGTCCTGCTCAGGCGGCGCCATAACGTTCGGTCACTGTCGCGTTGGCCAGCGCCACCGCTTCGTTGACGCTCAGCGAGGCGTCGACGATGCGCGCCGAGTTGCATACCAGCAGTCCATCGACCGAGGTCTCCAGTGGCGGGATGCGCTGACCGTAGCCGAGCACCGGCACGGCGAGCACGTGCCGGGCGCGGGCGACGCGCGAGG
Source organism: Gammaproteobacteria bacterium (assembly GCA_041984235.1). Lineage (GTDB taxonomy): Bacteria > Pseudomonadota > Gammaproteobacteria > JBHIYN01. The sequence goes on along the minus strand of JBHIYN010000013.1, from coordinate 18,495 downwards.
TCACGACCTGTGCCGGCGCGAAGTCCGGGTAGAGGCGTTGCAGGCCAGCGAGGAATTCTCCGGCGATGGCTTCGTCCGCGCGTTCGAACAACGGGTCGTCAGCGGGCACGTAACGCGGCAGGTAGACGAGATGATGGCCGCCGAACGTCGCGCAGCCGGTCAGCGCGGTCATCTCGATGACGGTGGTGAACGGTACCTCGGGATCGGTGATGTAGGTCATGTAGGCGCCACCCAGGGGCCGCGTCAGCAGCACGGACAGGCAGATGACGCCCTGGTAGCGAAGCGCGGCATGGCGTGCTCGCTCGGCGTCCGGAAGGACGCGGCAGGTGCGCGCGACCAGCGGCGCGGCGTAGGTGACGATGACCTCGTCGAAGACCGCGGTACCGTGCGTGCCGCTCACCTGCAGGCCACCGCCGTCGGCGCGCTCGATCGCGTTCACCGCGGCGTTACAGGTCAGTGTCGCTCCGCGTTGCTCCAGGGCCTGCGTGAGGGCCGCGATGACGCGCGCGTAGCCGCCCGGCAGGAAGCCGAAGCGCTCGGTGCGACGGCTGCCCTGGCGCGCGCCGTAAAAGCGGCGGATCACCGCCCAGATGAAGGCGGCGGAAACCTTGTCGTAATTGGCGCCGAGCTTGCTGCGCAGCAGGGGTGCCCACAACTGCTGGTACGCCCGGCGGCCCGACCAGCGCTGCAGCCAGCGCGCGGCGTCGATATCGCCCAGGCTGCCGCGGCGCCGGCGGGCGCCCGCATACACGATGTTCAGGGCCACGCGCAGCTTGGACAGCATATCGAGCGCGGGCAGCCTGAGGTAGTCCATGGCGTCGTCCAGCGGATAGTGGCGCCGGCCGTCGAAGAACAGGGTGCGCGTCCTATGCCATTCAATCGCGGCGCCCAGGCCGAGCTCTTCGAGCAGCGCGATAAGGGCGTGATCGCTGCCATCGATGACGTGGTAGAAGCGATCCCAGGTGATGCCCGAATCCTCGAAGTGCAGGGTGAGCCCGCCGATCTCGGCGCCGGCGTCGAGCACGGTGACCCGGTGACCGCGCCCGGCCAGGCGCCAGGCGAGGCTGAGCCCGAGCATGCCGCCGCCGAGGATGCCGATGTGGCGGGCACTGCCGCGCGCGGGAGCGCTCATCGTCAGCCCAGTTCGGCCGAGCGCAGGCGCGCCATCAGCACGCGTGCCAGCAGCCTGAGGTGGTTGGCGGTAACCTGCAGCAGCCGGATCTTCGATTCACCGAGCAGGCGAATCTGCAGCACGGCCGGCGTCTCGACGACACGGTGTCCGGCGAGATCGAGGCGCGCGATGATCTCGCTCACGCCGCAGAAGCCCTCGTCGTCGAGGCGCATGTCGGCGATCAGGTGCCGCCGGTAAATACGGAAGCAGCTCGTGTAGCTGGTGAGCTTGTTGTGCAGGAGAGCGCGGTACATCGCGGCGGCGCCGCGCGACAGCAGCAGGCGCCATCCGGGAACGTGGCGGATACCGCCGCCGCGGTGAAACGGCGAGGCCACGACCACGCTGACGTCGTCGGTCATCAGCGGCAGCATCTCCAGCAGCGTGTTCGGGTCGAAGGTGCAGTCGGCGTCGATGACCGCGACGAGATCGGTTTCGGCAGCCGCGGCACCGGCCACGATGGCGGCGGCGATCCCGCGATTGTGCGGCTGGCGCAGCAGACGTGCGCCCGCTTGTTCACCGAAGGCCTGCCCGAGCTTCTCCCAGGTCGCGTCGGTGCTACCGTCGTCGACGAACACGAAGCGCAGATCCAGCGCCGGCGCGGCCCGCTGCGTGAACTGCTCGAGGGTGCGCCGCAGGTAGGGAATCGAGGCCTCCTCGTTGAAGCAGGGCACGATCACGGTCAGCGCGCGTCGTTCGTTCGTGGCCGGGACGAAGCCGGGCGGCTGCGGTTCGGCTGCCGCACGCTCGGCGGGCGCGGTGCTGGCCGTGGCCGCGGCGCGCAGTCCGAGGTAGTCGCCGGCGCTGGTGAAGGCGAAGCGCTCGAGCAGCGCGGCGATGCGCTCGCGCATGACGTCCAGGTTGCGGTAATGGCGTACGCGCTGGAGGATGCCCGCGGCGGTGATCGACGGCTGGTGCTCGTCCAGCTCCCAGATGTGGAAGTAAGCGACCAGCGGCTCGCCCCGCGCAACCCACTCCGAGGCCGCGCGCGCGCTGAGCCACGCCGGCAGCTGGCGCAGGTAGTTGCCCCCGGCGCAGGGCAGGGCATAGCCCGCGACGCGGCGACACGAGACGGGGATCTCGATCAGCTCACCGCGCGAGCAGGCGTGCCGGTCGATATGAAAGCGCGTCGGCTCGCCACTGAACTGCCGGCCCAGCGGACACAGGCTGGCGTCGTAACGGAAGCCCTGCTCGCGGATGATGTCCAGCGCCCACAGGTCGTCCGGTCCCAGCCAGCCGCGACCGATACGAAAACCGTGGACTTCGCGGGCGGTGACCGCCTCGATCTCGAGCTTGCTGCGCCGGATGTCGTCGCCGAAAGCGGGCGGCGGGATCTCGCGGATGGACTGCTGGTAGTAGCCCTGCGCACCGATCTCGTGGCCGGCCTCGGCGATTGTACGGCACACCTCGGGGTGCTTTTCCGCGATCCAGCCGCTGACGAAAAAGGTTGCGGAGGCGTCATACGCTTCCAGCAGCTCGATCGTTCGATCCAGGTTGCGGCGCAGCCGGTGCTCGAAACGCTCCCATTCGCCGAACGGGATGAGGTGACGGAACGCCCCGACCTGGTAATAGTCCTCGACCTCGACGGTCAGGATATGGCGCGTCGACGCGGGCATGGATTCAGCGGCAGGCGTGGGCGGTCATGTGAGGATGAATTCTCGCACGGCGTGCGCGATGCGCGGCCCGCTGAGTCCGTCGCCGAAAGGATTCTCGTGCGTTTGCCGTGCGCGTGAGTGGCGTTCGTGCGGCGCCTGCAGGCAGCGCGCCAGCGCCGCCGCGTCGGGCGCCAGCACGGCGAGGCCGGCGTCCACGATCTCGGGGCGCTCGGTCACCTCGCGCAGAATGATTAATTGCACGCCGAGGGTCGCCGCCTCTTCCTGGATCCCGCCGGAATCGGACACGACCAGTTCGCTGCGGGACACGAGGCCGAGGAAGTCGGGGTAGCTCATGGGATCGGTCAGCAGGATACGTTCATGTCCTCCCATGGTCTCGGCCGCGGTCCTGCGGACATTAGGATTGGGGTGCACCGGGAAGATCAGCACGACGTCGGGGTGTGCGTCGACGAAGCGGCGCAGGACCCGGAAGTAGGCGCGTGCCCGGGCGCCGAAATTCTCGCGGCGGTGGCAGGTCAGGACCACGCGCCGGCTGCCGTCGGTCGCTGCGAGCAGCGCGGACAGGGTCGGCGAAGCCGGTGCCTGCGGCGAGAACGCGGACACCGCGTCGACCACGGGGTTGCCGGTCACTACGATCTGGTTCGCGGGTATACCCTCGGCGCGGAGATTGGCGGCATTGGCCGCGGTCGGGGCGGCATGCAGCGACGCGCAATGGGTGATCATCACGCGCAGGGCTTCTTCCGGATAGGGACTGCGCGGGTGGTGGGTGCGCAGGCCGGCCTCGACGTGCACCACGGGCAGGCCGAGCAGCGCACCACATAACGCCCCCGCCAGCGCCGAGGACGTGTCGCCCTGGACCATGACGGCATGCGGCCGCAGTGCCCGGGTGATCGGCGCGAGCGCCGCGACGGCGCGCCGCGCGAAGTCCGTGAAATCCTCGCCGGGCTGCATCAGGTCCAGGGCATGGTCGGCCCGGATTGCCTGCGACCGCAGGAACACCGGGGCGAGATCGGCCTGCTGGCCGGTGTAGGCGGTGCGTACCGCCAGCCCCTGCGCCGTCTGCAGGGCATCCAGCACCGGTGCCAGCTTGATGGCCTCGGGCCGGGTTCCGAGAACCGCGAGGATGTCGACGGGGGCTTGCACGATGCGGGTGCCGGGCCAGAACGCGTTGCGGCACTATACCGCCTGGCGGGGGTGCCTACGATGCGCGCCCGCCGCAAATGAAAACCCCCCTGGACGGGGGGCTTTCGGTACGGGGTGCGGGGAGCGGCGGGTCAGTGCGCCGCGCGCCGCCGCCGCCGGACCATGGCCGTCAGGCCAAGCAGTGCGAGTGCGGCAGAGGCCGGCTCTGGTACGCCCGTTCCGGGCGGCGTGTCACAGTCCGGGCCGGAACCGGAGGTGCAGACCTGGGTGACCTTGATGTTGTCGATGTTGATGCCTTCGGCCAGCGAACCGCTGCTGTTGCTGGCAAAGGCGAAGCGCAGCGAGATGGTCTGGCCGGCGAAGCCGGACAGGTCGAACATCGCGGTGCCGGCCATGTTCATGGTCGAATCCCAGCCGTCGAAGCCGTAGATGTCCGCGCCGTACGCGGTCGATTCGCCGACCAGTGCGTTGAGCGAGCCGTCGCCGATGTTGCCATCGGGGACGCCGACGTCGCCGAGCTTGCGGTACTGCATGTCGGAGTCGCCGGTCGGGTTGAGCAGGTCGAAGCCGCCGCCGCCGACCGCGATGGCGACCGCGAAGCCGTCGACGTCCTTGTAGCCATCGACCCAGCCATTGATCCAGGAGTCGAAGTCGAACATCAGCTGCGCGCTGTCGATGTTGCTGGCGAGCTGGATGCCGTCGATCTGGTAGTAGTTGTCCTCGTGGTGGTCGTAGTTCTCGTCCTCGTGTCCAAGCATGTTGCCGGACATGTTCGGGTTGGTGGCCGAGCCCGGATCCTTGTAGCCGGAGACGTAGGGGTTGTCGTCGCCATCGTGGATATCCCAGTTGCGTCCCGTCACCGAGAAGTTGCTGGGGTTGTCCTCGATGCGGGTCGAGGAGTCGGCGCTGATGGTTTCGGTGACGCCGTACTGGGCGTTGAAGGTCTGGTAGGTGGCCGTACCGCCCACGTAGCTCCAACTCTGCGGGGTGGTTGCAGCGCCGCAGTTGTCGTTGACGCCGCCATCGCAGCCGAAGTCCTGGAAGAAGATGATTTCCTCCGCCTGTGCCGCGGGCATGGCCAGCAGCACGAGGAGGCCGAGTAGCGTTAGTTGCGTGTTTCGAAACATTATCGATTCGCCTTAATTGTTTGCCGGGGTTGTTAGCAAGTTTTGTGCCGTTAATAAAAACTTATTGTTTTTCAATTAGTTAGTTATATTCTTGTGGCTCACAGTGTCGCTTCCCGGCGACACTTGTAAAGTCTGTTGACAGAATGCGCCTTGGCGCGGCTCCAAACTCGCCCCTGTCTCTGAGCTTGTTTGAAATAATTATAAAAATCAGCAAGTTACGCGATGATGCCGTGTCAAGTTTTTTGTCACCTGGCGGCGACGGCCGGCTGCGGGGCGGTGAGCGACCGCGACACCTTCGCGTAAGCCGATGCGAAGATTATCCCACCTGCGGACGATAATGAACGGTAGTTCACATTGGTTTTCTTTCATTACCGTGAAGCCCGCACTGTCGCCCCTATACTCTACGCGGCACCGGCCCGGCACCACCGCAGAAGACGGCACACCTTATGTATAGAGGATTCCTGATACCCGTACTCGCCTGCGCGCTCGCACTGACGCTCGGCGAGGCCCGGGCGGCGGTCGATCGCGACCAGTCGCAGCGCTATTACGAGGACGCGCTGGAGTTTTTCCGCTCCGAGGCGTACAGCGAGACGGCGATCCAGTTGCGTAATGCCCTGCAGCAGGATGCGAACAACCTGCCGGCGCGCATCATGCTGGGTAACGTGCTGCTGCGCCAGAACCAGCCGCGGGCGGCGATCAAGGAGCTGGAAAAGGCGCAGGCCATGGGCGGCGACGAGAATCTCATTCTCATCCCGCTGGCCAGCGCCTACATGGAAATCGCCGAGCCCGAGCACGTGATTACGGGATTTGTCGCCCAGGGGCACAAACCGGAGGTGGACGGCGAACTGCAGCTCATGCAGGCCGAGGCGTACCTGCAACTGGGCGACAAGAAGCGTTCCGAGGAGCTCTATCTTTCTGCCGGCACCCTGCTGCCGGTCGATCCGCGTCCGATCATCGGTCGCGCCCAGATTCAGCTCAGCAAGGGCAAGACCGATCGCGCCCGCGCTCTGGTCGGTGACGCGGTGAGGCTGGCGCCGCAATCGTTCACCGCCTGGATGTTCAAGGCCATCTTCCACCGCGACCACCACGAGTACGACGACGCCATTGCCGCGTTCGAGAAGGTCCTGGCCATCGATCCGACCTCGGGGCGCGCGCTGACCGCCCGCGCCGCCATGTGGATGGACGTCGGGCAGGTCGAGCGCGCGAAGAAGGACCTGGCGCAGGTCGGCAATCTCGAGAGCGACACCCTGGAGACCATCTACCTGCGCACACTGATCATGTTCCGCGAGGGCAAGGCCGAGGAGGCGCGTGAGCTGCTGCGTGAGAGCGCCGGAGAGATCCGCGAGATCAAGGAGGACTATCGCGCGAAGATGCACAACACCAAGCTGATGCTCGGTGTGGTGGCCTTCTTCGAGCAGAATTACGCCGAGTCCATCACGCACCTCAAGGCCTTTCTCGCGCGCTTTCCCAACCACCTCGGCGCCAAGCGCTATCTGGCCTCCGCTTATCTCTCGACCGGCGACTTCAAGGAAGTCATTCGCCTGTACAAGCCGAGTGCACGCTCCGACCCGCCGCGCGACCCGATGGCGCTGTCAGTACTGGCCGAGGCCTACCGCGCGATGGGTGACTTCGCGACCGCGGAGGAGTACTTCGCCGCGGCGCTCAAGCTCGCCCCCAACGTGGCGGGCATCGGCGTGCGCCTGGCCACCAGCCGCCTGGACTCGGGGCGCGCCGAGGCGGCACGCGAGGAGCTCGAGCGCCTGACCGCACGCTTCCCTGACATGCTCGATGCCTGGATGCAGCTCGTACGGGTGTACACCAAGACCGGCGAGACGGAGCGCGCGGTAAAAGCCGTCGAGGCCATGCTCGAACGGTTCGGTGACAACCCCCAGGTCCACAACCTGGCCGGGGCGACCTACCTGGCGGCCGGCAGGATGGCGCTGGCGCAGAATCATCTGCGGCTGGCGGCACAGCTCGATTCCGAAATGCTCCTGCCGAGACTCAACCTGGCGCGCCTCGCGGTGCTGCAGAACGAGAAGGCTACTGCCGAAGCCCAGTACCGCTCGACGCTGGAGCGGTTTCCGCAGAGTACCGAGGCTAACCTGGAGCTCGCCGCGCTGCTCTCGCGGCAGGGCGATATCGAGGAGGCCCTGCAGCGGGTCAACGATACCCTGCGTTACGAACCGATGCTGTTCCGCGCGCACGAACTGAAGCTTAATCTCATCGAGCGACAGACCAACGACGTCGAGCGTATTCGCAACGCCGTCTACGACCTGGTCAAGAATTACCCGGACGAGGCGCGGGCCGACCTCGTGGCGGGCAAGATCTATCGACGCATCGGCGATCAGGCCGACGCGCGGGTACATTTCCGCAGGGCTGTCGAGAAGGCACAGTTCGAGACCGAGATCCTGTACGCGGTGGCGAACCAGCAGTATGGCATCACCGATTTCAACGGTGCGCTGTGGTCGCTGACCAAGGCCGAGCAGGGCAGCCCGGGCAACATGCAGGTCGGCGTACTGAAGGCCGCGGTGCTGATCGAGTTGAAGGAGCTGGACCAGGCAGCCGACGGCATCGCGAAGCTGTTCGAGAAGCACGGCAACAAGCCCGAGATTCACACCGTCAACGGCGACCTGCTGATGGCGCGCGAGCAACCGGCCGCAGCAGCGGCCGAGTACCGCGCCGCGCATGAGCAGGCGCGCAGCTTCGCCACCGCCAGAACATACTTTCGTGCGCTGGTTTCGGCCGGAGACATTCCCACCGCCGCGCGTTTCATCGAATCATGGATCGAGGAGAACCCCCGTCACCTGGGGTCACGACACCTGTATGGCCAGATGCTGATGCGCGAGCAGGACTGGTCGAAAGCGCAGTCGGTTTACGAAGAGCTGCAGGCGGCCGGCGTCGAAGACGTCGTGCTGCTGAACAACCTCGCGACCTGCTACCGCCATCTCGGTGACCCGCGTGCGCTGCCGACCGCGCAGGCTGCTTACGACATGGCGCCCAACGATCCCCGCGTGGCGGATACCTATGGCTGGATCCTGACCCAGGAGGGCCGCGTGGAGGAAGGTCTCGCCCTGCTGCGCGAAGCCTTCGCGCGGGCTTCCACCAGCCCGCAGATCCGCTACCACATCGGGCTCGCGCTGGCGCAGCTGGGTCGGGCCGACGAGGCCCGTGAGGAGATTGAAGCGGCGCTCGACGCTAACGAGCGTTTCTCCGCGCGCGAAGAAGCCAGGAGCCTGTTGGAAAGGCTGCGCGAATCGTTCAGGTAAGCGGTTCCTGGCGCGCTTCGTAGATCGCGCCGAGCAGCACGCGTCGCGGATCGTCGCCGGTCGACAGTGCAACGGGCGACCCGGCCAGGCGTTGCCGCGCGAGCCAGGCGAAAGCTGCCGCCTCGACGAAATCCGGGTCGACGCCCAGTACGCGGGTGGTTTCGATCGGTCGGTGCGGTAGCCGTTCGCGTAACCGGTCCAGCAGGTGGCGATTGTGTGAGCCGCCTCCGCAGACGTAAATCGCCGAGTCGGGTCGCTGCGCGCTGCGCTCGATCTCGCGGGCTACCGATTCCACGGTCAATGCCGAGAGCGTCGCCTGCACGTCGACTGCGGCCACGGACGAGAAGCGATCGGCCGCGAGGAAGCGGGCCAGCCACGGCAGGTTGAAGGCTTCGCGGCCAGTGCTCTTCGGCGCCGGCAGGGCGAAATAGGGATCGGCGAGTAACGCGTCGAGCAGGTCGGCGTCAACCTTGCCGCTCGCCGCCCAGCGGCCTTCGGCATCATACGGCGCGTCGAGGTGGCGGTGGCACCACTCATCCATGAGGCAGTTACCTGGTCCGCTGTCATAGCCCAGGCGAGGCACGGCGGCACTGCCGTCGAGCACCGTCAGGTTGGCGATCCCGCCGAGGTTCAACACCGTGCGCTCGTCGCCCGGTGCATGCATGCAGTAGGCGTGGAAGGGCGGTACCAGCGGCGCGCCCTCGCCACCGAAGGCGACGTCGAGACTGCGAAAGTCGGCCACCGTCGTGATCCCGGTCCGCACTGCGATGGTAGCCGGGTCGCCGAGCTGCCACGAGTACGGCGCGGGCGGGCCCGGGTGGTGACGCAAGGTCTGGCCGTGGCTGCCAATCGCCTGCACCGCCCCGGCGCTGATTCCGAGGTTCGCGAGCAGTGCGTTGGCGGCAGCGGCGAACGCGCGCCCAATCTCGATGTGGAGCGACGCGATCTCGTGCACGGTCAGCCGTGCCTGTGGTGTGATCGCGTGCTGGAGGCGTGCGCGTAGACCGTCCGCGTAGCGCTCGGTGTGGGCGCCGAGTGTTGCTACCGCGGCCGCGTTCCCGAAGCGCACCAGCACGGCGTCCACGCCGTCCATACTGGTGCCGGAGATGAGGCCCAGGAAGAGGGCGTTGGCGTCGCTGCCGCCGTCGCCGGTCAATGGCTGGTGTCGATGCGCGCGCGTGCCGGCACGCCGCTATCCAGTTGCGCAACGATGTTGGTATCCGGATTCTCGTGCCGGGCGGCGACACGATCGAGCTGATCGAGCAGCGGGGCTGCCTGCTCGCGGAAGGCCATGAGGTACTTGCCATCGATGGGTTCGGCCTTCGGCAGGTCGACCGTAAGCGGGTTGCGGTGCACGCCGTTGATACGGAACTCGTAGTGCAGGTGCGGCCCGGTAGCGAGGCCGGACTTGCCGACGTAGCCGATGATCTGGCCCTGGCGCACCGACGCGCCCCGGCGCAGTCCCTTGGCAAAGCGCGACAGGTGGGCGTACAGCGTACGGTAGGATTTGCCGTGCTGCATTTCGACCGTCTTGCCGTAGCCCCCGCTGATACCGACGGAGCGGATCTTGCCGTTCGCCGTCGCGCGCACGGGCGTGCCCATGGGGGCGGCATAATCGACACCGCGGTGAGCGCGGATGGTGTTCAGGATGGGGTGTTTGCGGCGCAGGTTGAAGTGGGAGCTGATGCGGGTGAAGTTCACCGGTGTACGCAGAAACGCCTTGCGCATGGCGTGCCCTTCGTCCGAGTAGTAGTCCGACTCGCCGCGCTCGTTGGTGAACAGCACCGCGCGCAGCGTCTTGCCGCGATTGACGAACTCCGCGGCGAGGATGCGGTCCTGCTTGATCAATGCACCGTCCTTGTAGACTTCCTCGTAGATCACGCTGAAGCGATCGTCCGCGCGGATGTCCAGGGCGAAGTCGATGTCCCAGCCGAAAATCTCGGTCAGGCGCATGATGACGGCGTCCGAAAGGCCGGCTTTCTGGCCATCCAGGAACAGCGAATGGCGGATGTCGGTGGACGCCGAGGCAACGCGAATTTCCGGCTCCACGGTTTCGGTACGGATCGCGAAGCTGTCGCCGCTACGCTCGACCCACAGCGAGTTCAGCTCGTCGAGCTCGACAACGAGTCCGTCGAGGTGCGAATCGACGACGCGAAAACGAATGAGCTGTCCGGGCCGCAGGCGTTTCAGTCGACCCGCCTTGCCGTCGAGCTGCACGATGGTGTGGAGCTCCGATTTCGACAGCTTGAGCCGGGAAAAAATCAACGATAGATTGTCGCCCGGCGCAACCGTGACGTGCGTCCAGTCATCTCTCGCATCGTCCGCGCGCGCCTGTTCCCGGGCCGGCTCACGACCCGGTACCGGCGGCTCGAAGGGCAGGCGGGGCTGGCCGGAACGATCGGGGGCGCTTTGCGCGGTGGCGACGTTGTCCCGTTGGGCACCCGTTGCGGAATCCGGCAGTGCCAGCGAGTAGGCGGCGGATTCGGCGCCGGGATCGGCGTCGCCGTGCACCGCTGGGCGCTCGTGAGTGACAAGGAATACAGTGGTGACGGCGAGGAGTATCCCGGCAGCCTTGCCCCAGCGCACGGCACGTCGCTTGCGCCGCCGCGCGTGCCCCCTCCCGTGACTTTCAAGAAATAGCATGAAAGCTCTGATTTTTATTGGGATCCGGAGTGTCC
>JBHIYN010000013.1:0-2500 GCA_041984235.1 Gammaproteobacteria bacterium | reverse complement strand
TAGAGGAGCGTTCTGTAGGCCTGCGAAGGTGTGCTGTAAGGCATGCTGGAGGTATCAGAAGTGCGAATGCTGACATGAGTAGCGATAATGCGGGTGAAAAACCCGCACGCCGAAAGCCCAAGGTTTCCCACGCAACGCTAATCGGCGTGGGGTGAGTCGGCCCCTAAGGCGAGGCAGAAATGCGTAGCCGATGGGAAGCAGGTTAATATTCCTGCACCTCGATTTACTGCGATGGGGGGACGGAGAAGGTTAGGTCAGCCGGGTGTTGGAAATCCCGGTTCAAGCATGTAGGGAGTTCTCTTAGGCAAATCCGGGAGAACAATCCTGAGGTGTGATGACGAGGTCCCTTTGAGGACCGAAGTGATTGATACCCTGCTTCCAGGAAAATCCTCTAAGCTTCAGGTAAATAGAGACCGTACCCGAAACCAACACAGGTGGGCAGGGAGAGTATCCCAAGGCGCTTGAGAGAACCCTGGTGAAGGAACTAGGCAAAATAGCACCGTAACTTCGGGAGAAGGTGTGCCCCTGGTACGTGAAGAGCTCGCGCTCGGAGCGGAAGGGGGTCGCAGTGACCAGGTGGCCGCGACTGTTTACTAAAAACATAGCACTCTGCAAACTCGAAAGAGGACGTATAGGGTGTGACGCCTGCCCGGTGCCGGAAGGTTAATTGATGGGGTTAGCTTCGGCGAAGCTCCTGATCGAAGCCCCGGTAAACGGCGGCCGTAACTATAACGGTCCTAAGGTAGCGAAATTCCTTGTCGGGTAAGTTCCGACCTGCACGAATGGCGTAACGATGGCCACACTGTCTCCACCAGGGACTCAGCGAAATTGAACTTGCTGTTAAGATGCAGTGTACCCGCGGCTAGACGGAAAGACCCCGTGAACCTTTACTACAGCTTTGCACTGGACTTTGAATATGTTTGTGTAGGATAGGTGGGAGGCTTTGAAGCGTGATCGCCAGATTGCGTGGAGCCAACCTTGAAATACCACCCTGGCATGTTTGAGGTTCTAACCCAGGCCCGTTATCCGGGTCGGGGACAGTGTATGGTGGGTAGTTTGACTGGGGCGGTCTCCTCCCAAAGAGTAACGGAGGAGCACAAAGGTACCCTCAGAGCGGTCGGAAATCGCTCATTGAGTGCAAAGGCACAAGGGTGCTTGACTGCGAGACATACACGTCGAGCAGGGACGAAAGTCGGTCTTAGTGATCCGGTGGTTCTGTATGGAAGGGCCATCGCTCAACGGATAAAAGGTACTCCGGGGATAACAGGCTGATTCCTCCCAAGAGTTCACATCGACGGGGGAGTTTGGCACCTCGATGTCGGCTCATCACATCCTGGGGCTGTAGCCGGTCCCAAGGGTATGGCTGTTCGCCATTTAAAGTGGTACGCGAGCTGGGTTTAGAACGTCGTGAGACAGTTCGGTCCCTATCTGCCGTGGGCGCTGGAGACTTGAAGGGAGCTGCTCCTAGTACGAGAGGACCGGAGTGGACGTACCTCTGGTGTTCCGGTTGTCACGCCAGTGGCACTGCCGGGTAGCTATGTACGGAAGGGATAACCGCTGAAAGCATCTAAGCGGGAAGCCTCCCCTGAGATTAGGTCTCCCCAGATCTTCGAGATCTCTAAAGGGCCCTTGTAGACCACAAGGTTGATAGGCCGGGTGTGGAAGTCCAGTAATGGATGAAGCTAACCGGTACTAATTGCCCGTGCGGCTTGACCATATAACGCTGAAGCGTTTTGTGGACATGGCTGCCATGTGTACGCCATTCGACTAATCCGAACCGGGAAGCGCTGCTGCGCGCTACAGCGAGCAGCACTTCCGACCCGTTTGCCTGGCGATAATAGCGAGTGGGAACCACCTGATCCCATCCCGAACTCAGAAGTGAAACTGCTCAGCGCCGATGATAGTGTGGCTCTGCCATGTGAAAGTAGGTCATTGCCAGGCATTTAATGCAAAACCCCCGACGGTGTATGCCGTCGGGGGTTTTTTTTGCGGGGATTTTGCACTCAACCGGGGAAGGCCGCCTTGATCGTGAGGAAGAAGTACTCGTTGTCCCGGAAGCCATAGGCGACCCGTTTGATAACCTTGATACGGTTGTTGATGCTCTCGATGAGGCTGGTGTGCAGTTGCCAGCGGGCATGGGCGAGGATGCCGTTGAGGTAAGGCCGCAGGCGCTCGGCAAAGGCCTGCAATGCGCCTTGACGTCAGGCCCGAAATCGACGGCCATTTAGACCTGGACTAAAGTGGCGTTTCGAGGTCCTCGAATACAGGAGAGAGGGCATGAAGCGGTCGAAGTTTTCGGATGAGCAGGTGACCTACGCGCTGCGCCAGCACGAGGCGGGCACGGCGGCCGGCGAGATCTGCCGGCAGCTCGGTGTGAGCGAGGCGACGTTCTACGCGTGGAAGAAGAAGTACGCGCATCTGGGCGTGTCGGAGCTGCGTGAGCTACGGCAGTTGCGGGAGGAGAACGGTCGCCTGAAGCGCTTGGTGGCCGATCTGACGC
>JBHIYN010000012.1:0-167409 GCA_041984235.1 Gammaproteobacteria bacterium | reverse complement strand
CGTGCGCTTGCCCGCCATGCCCTGCTTGATGTCTTCGATCTTGCCCACCGAGGGCAGGTAAAACGCTCCAACTTCCATAATCTCTTCCCCTGGAATCGTGGTCGGCGGGGCGCGGCAGCGCGCGCGCCCTCCTTGCTCCGGCGTGCCGGATGCTTGCGGGGACAAGGCTGCAAGTCCGATGCCAGAAGAAAAATAGTCGTCGATTCAGAACGTTGAGCAGGATGCACGGAGCACAACCGTGTCACCGGCGTGGCGGACCGGCACATCGCTGTACCAGGCTGGTACAGTCGCCGGGACAACGTCGCGGGCCGGTTTGCGCCGCGCCGCTACTGCACCGTACGGTATCGACCGGGCGCGCACCGGGTGCCGCGCCAGCAGCAGGGGAGTCCACCAGCCACATGCCGGACAACGACATCGGGCGCACGCCGCGCCAGACACAACAGCACTATCGCGGCCGGGTCGAACGCGCCTGGCATGCCATGACGCAATCCGGCGAGGTCGCCGACGGGGTCCTGCGCGAGGTCGTTGCCGCCTCGTGGCGGCGCTGCCGCGCACGCGGGGTGGAGCCGATCGAACAACTGCCGCCGCGCGTCGCCGAAGCGACCGGCTTCGAAGAACTGCAAAGTGCCAACCGCGAGCTGCTGCTCGCTTCACAGAATACCTGGGACCTGCTCACCGACGTGCTCACCGATACCCAGAGCGTGCTGGTCGTCGCCGATCCGCGCGGCGTCATTCTCGACGTCTCGGGCGCCGGCGCGGTGGTCGAGCGCGGCGCGAGTCTGTGCGTGCACGACGGTTATCGCTGGAGCGAGGAAGAGGCCGGTACCAACGCCATCGGCACCGCCATCGCAACCCGCACCCCGACCGAGGTGCAGAGTGTCGAGCACTACTGTGCGGTCGCCAAGGTCTGGTGCTGCGCCGCTGCGCCGGTGCACGATCGCGTCGACGGCGAATTGCTGGGCGTCATCGACATCACCACCTTCGGCGAGACCCACCACGGTCATACCCTGGCGCTGGCTGCGACCGCCGCGCAGCAGATCGAGCAGACCCTGACTTCGCGTGAGCTGGCACGCCAGGTACAGCTGCTGGAGTGGTACCAGGCCAACCTGCCGCGCTGGTCCAACGAAGCGCTGGTCCTGCTCGACCGCAAGGGACGCCTGGTCACGGGCAATGGCCACGCACACGCCCTGTTTCGCGACCGCGACCTCGCCGCCACAATGACGCGCGGCGCCGCGCTGCTGGCGCCACCGGACAGCACCCACGGACACGGACAGGACCTGCCCGAGCTGCCCTTCGACCTGCGTGCGCAGGCGCTGGAACCGTATCGCCACGGCAAGCCCTGGGCGGGGGGACTGCTGGTCCTGGACGGGGTGCGCCGCGCGCCGCGCAGTGCACTCGTGCGGCACGGCGACAGCAGTATCGCGCCCGCCTTCGACAGCATCGTCGGCAGCAGTCCCGCGCTGCATGCACTCAAGGTACTGGCCAGCCGCGCGGCGGCGACGTCCAGCCCGGTCCTGCTCAGCGGCGAAACCGGGACCGGCAAGGAACGCTTTGCGCGCGCCATTCACGACGCCTCGGCACGTGCCGCCGGTCCGTGGGTCGCCGTCAACTGCGGTACCCTGACCCGCGAGCTGGCCGCCAGCGAGCTGTTCGGCCACGAGCCGGGCGCCTTCACCGGCGCCCTGCCGCACGGGCGCGCCGGCAAGTTCGAGCAGGCTGACGGCGGCACGCTGTTCCTCGACGAGGTCGGCGAGCTGCCCCCCGAGGTCCAGGTGCAGCTCCTGCGCGTGCTGCAGGACGGCGTGGTCACGCGCATCGGCGGTCATCGTGAGCGCCGGCCGGACGTCCGCGTGATCGCAGCGAGCAATCGCGATCTCGGCGGCGCGGTCGCCGCCGGTGACTTTCGCGAGGATCTCTACTATCGCCTGCGCATCGTCGCCCTGCAGGTGCCGCCGCTGCGTGAGCGCCGCGAGGACATTCCCGCGCTGGTCGAGGCCTTCGTGATCGAACTCAACCAGCAACATGGACTGGGGCCGAAGCGCGCGACCGGCCGCCTGCTCGATGCCCTCGGCCAGCGCACCTGGCGAGGCAACGTGCGCGAGCTGCGTGGTGTGGTCGAGAGCATGTACGTGCTGGGTTCCGACCCCACCCTCGATGTTACTGCGCTGCCCGCGGATGCCACGCTGCGCGCAGCACCGGGAACGGACGACGCGTCACCCGCGACAGCGACCATCGAACAGGTCGAGCGTCACGCCATCCTCAGGCAACTCACGCTCCACGACGGCAATCGCTCGGCGGCCGCCCGGGCGCTGGGGATCTCGCGCAACACGCTCTACCGGCGCCTCGCGCGCTACGGGCTGCGCTGAGGCTGAGGTTTCAGCCCGCGGCGAGGCTGATGATCGGCGCGGCTGGCGCGTCGTCATCGTCCGTCGCGGTCTTCAGCGACTCGATGCTGTCACGCAGATCGTAGGCGAGGCGCTCGAGCGCGCGGCTGCCGTCGGTCACCACTTCGGCGCGCCCGGCGTTGGCGTCCGAGTACTCCTTGACCTCGTTGATCGCGGTGTTGATCGACTTGATCAGCCCGGCCTGCTCGCTCGACACCACCTGGATGTTGGACAGCGCATTGGCCACCGCGGTGACCGCTTCCGCGACCCCGGCCATCACCTTGCCCGACTCGTCGATGTGACGCTTGCCCTGGCTGGTAGTCTCCAGGGTGGTGGAAATGAGTCCCGCGATGTCGCGCGAGGCCTCCGCGCAGCGCGTCGCCAGGCGCCGCACCTCCTGTGCCACGACCGCGAAGCCGCGCCCCTGCTCGCCGGCGCGCGCAGCCTCGACCGCGGCGTTCAGTGCCAGCAGGTTGGTCTGGAAGGCAAGCTCGTCGATGGTGTTCGAAATGTCCGAGATGCGCGTGGTGTCAGCGTTGATCTTGGCCATCTGCTCGATCGCGGACCCGATGTGGACCGTGCCGGCCTCGGCCGCGTCGGTAAGCTTCTGCATGTCCGAGATCGATGAGTTGGAGAGCTCCGCGCCGGAGTCGATGAGACGGTCGATCTCGTGCACGCTGCCCACCGCCTCCTGCATCAAGCCGGCCAGGCGCACCGAGCTCGCGCTGAGATCCTGGTTGTCCTTGGACAGGGCGTTGGAATGCTGCAGGATGCCGTCCGCGACGGCGGAGACCGAGTTGATCACGCGCATCTCCGCCTCGCGCTGCGCGGACACGTCGCGCCATTCGGCGGTAACGCCGAGGTGCGTGCCGTTGTCGTCGGTCACGGTCTTCGCCGTGACCACGTAATTCTGCTCGCCGAAGGTGAACTCGTCCTCGGCCTCGCGGGCGTGGCCGAGCTGTGCCAGCAGCGCCGTCCAGCGGCCCTGGCGGTCGCCCAGGACCGAGCTCCAGCCGCGACCCTCACCACCCGTCGGGACCGCGACACAGGTATGCCGGGAAATTCCTTCGAAGGCGTCGCGCATGGCCGGGTTGACGTAAGCCAGGCTGCCGTCCGGATTGAGCAGCAGCACCGCACTGGCCACGTTCTCCAGCGCGACCCGGGCCTGTAGGGTCTCCGCCTCCTGCGCGCGCATGGCCTCGGCCTGGGCCCGCAGCTCTTCGGTCTGGCGCTCGTTCTTCTCGAACTCCGCGCGCAGATCCTGCGCCTGGCGCTCGTTCTTCTCGAACTCCGCGCGCAGCTTCTCGGCCTGCTCCTGGTTGGTCCGCGCCTGCTCGCGTTCGGCCGTCATCAGCCGCTCCAGGTTCTCGCGCATGCCCTGCAGCGCGCGGTCGAGCAGCGCGACCTCGTCGCGGCCGCGCGCGGCAATTTCGACCGACAGATCGCCACTGCCAATCTGCTGTGCGGCAGATACCGAACGCCGCAGCCGATCACACAGGTTGCAGGTAATCAGGTAGCTGAGCAGGAGCCCGAATGCGCCACCGATGAGCGTGTAGTAATTGGTCCGCTGCATGCGGTCGCGGTTCTGCGTGAGAACTGCGCCGAAGCGTTCGTTGAGCAGGTCGTACTCGTCCTCGACCAGCACGTTCGCCAGCTCGCGCGCACGGTTGGTGTCGTTGAAGATGCGTTTGCTCGCTTCGATCGCAACGGCGTCCTCGTTCTTCTTGCCGGCCTTGATGATCTGCATCTGAACCGGGCGCAGTGCGGCCAGCGTGGCGGCGAGCTCGTCCGCGGCCGCCGACTCGCCGAGCAGCGACTGCAGGCGCTGCACGTTCTCGTCGAGTACCGCGGCGGCGCGGATCGCGGCGATCGCACCCTGCTTGATCTCGGTCGTCTCCGAAGCGCTGATGAGCGCGTTGATGGCGCGGTCCAGCTCCACGATCGAGCCACCGGCAATGAGCGCGGCCGAGGCGCGTTGCTGCGAGGCCTGCACCTCGGCGTTGAGGCCGTCGTTGACCTCACCCAGCGTGCGGTAGGCAAACAGCGCGACCACGCCGATCAGGATCACGAAGAAACCGGACAAACCGATAATCTTGTATTTCCAGCGGATATTGCTCAGCACGGTATCGAACATCGGGCTGTCTGCCTCGTGAATTTGCGGGGGCAAGGTCCCTGCCCCATCAGAGTTTGTCGGCGCGGGCGGCGCGGGCTTTAGCCACCCAGGGCGCGCGGCAGGCTGCCGGTTGCCCCTGCCGCCGGGGACGACTCCGCGTCGGTCGACGGCAGTCGCGGATAAGCGCTGCCGCGGTCCGCCTCCAGCCCATCGTCGTGACGGTAGGCGCGACTGCCGAGATACAGCGCCAGCCGCACCGCCGCGATCGCAGCGAGCGCGACGGCGTAGTCGAGGTGGCCGGTCTCGCCGCTCTTCTGCAGCAGCCAGACATGCGCCAGGGCGAGCGCGGCGATGACATATACGCAGCGCTGCAGGGCCTTCCAGCGGCGTCCCAGGCGGCGCATGGCACGGTCGGTGGAGGTCGCGGCAAGCGGCACCAGGGCGAGCAGCGCGACGGCGCCGGCAGCGATGAAGGGCCGCGCGGCGAGATCCGCGGCAAGCCAGCGCCAGTTGCCGGCCTGGTCGAACCAGAAGTAGACGCCAAAGTGCACGCTGGCATAGCAGAAGCACCACAGGCCGAACATACGACGCAGCCGCACCAGCCAGTTCCAGTCGGACAGGCGCTTGCCCCAGCGCAGCCGGAGCAGGCTGGCGGCGCGGCACGCGAGCGCGCGCGCTGGCGTCACCGCGACCGCGATCAACAAGAGGATCATCGCCGCCTCGCCGCTACCGGCGAGCAGGGTGTCGAGCTTGTTGATGCTGTGCGGCGCACGGTAATCGGCCGCGATCTGCAGCAGCGGCGCCGCGCAGGCGGCGAACACGCAGGCGGTGAGCAGGTGCCGGCGCAAGCGTTGCGGCCGTGCGGCGACGTTCACGCCCTGCCGCCCCGTGCAGCGACCGGCATCCGGCCCACACGCTCAGTAGTGCGCATTGAGATCCATTCCCGCGTACAAGGCGGCAACCTGGTCCGCGTAGCCGTTGAACGGCAGCGTCTCGCGCTTGCGCAGCTCGCCGATGCGCACCTCGCTGCGCTGGCTCCAGCGCGGGTGGGCCACGGCTGGATTGACGTTGCCGAAGAAGCCGTACTCGCCCGGGCTCGCCCGCTCCCACGACGACACCGGCCGTTCGCGCGTGAGCGTGATGCGGGTGACCGCCTTGATGCTCTTGAAGCCGTACTTCCACGGCACCACCAGGCGCAGCGGCGCGCCGTTCTGATTGGGCAGGGGCTTGCCGTAGAGACCGGTCGCGAGCAGCGTCAGGGGGTGTGCGGCCTCGTCGATGCGCAGACCTTCGGTGTACGGCCACGGCAGGGTCGGCTGGCGCTGGCCGATCATCTCGGCCGGGCGCAGCAGGCTCTCGAAACGCACGTAGCGCGCGGAGGACAGCGGCGAAACCTGCTGCAGCAGCTTGCACAAGGGGAACCCCGACCACGGGATGACCATCGACCAGCCCTCGACGCAGCGCAGGCTGTAGGTGCGCTCCTCGGCCGGCCAGCGCCGCGCCAGTTCGTCGACGTCCAGGGTCAGCGGCCGCTCGACCTCGCCGTCCACGGTGACCTGCCACGGCGTCGTGGTCAGCTCCCGCGCCAGCACGTGAATGACTTCCTTGTTGGTCGAGAACTCGTAGTAGTTGTTGTAGCGGGTGATCTCGGCCCAGCTGTTGGGCGCACCGTGATCGACCGGCGCAATGTCGTCACAGGCGCGGCCGGCGGCGCCACCTAGCGCGCTGCACGAGGCCAGCAGCGCGCCGGCCCGACGCAGGAAATCGCGGCGCGTGGCATACACTGCCGGCGCGGTGGGAACCAGGGGGCTGTCTTCGCGGACACGCATGGCGGCAATCGTCGCCCCGGACGGCCTACTTGGCGGACAGCTCCGTACGCCTGAAGGTCATGATGTAGCCGACCACCGCGGCGATCTCGGCCTTGCTCAGCTCTTCGCCCCACGGCGGCATCTTCGGCGAGCGCATCAGCGCTTCGCCGCCCTTGCTGATGATCTCGCTCAGGTAGGCCGGCGGCATGCGGCTCAGCGTAAGGTTGAACGGCGGCGGCGACTTGATCACCTTGGCCATCTTGCCATTGCCTTCGCCGGTGGCACCGTGACAGAGCACGCAGCGGGTCGCGTAGATGTTGGCGCCATCGGCGCGCACGCCGTCATCGTGGGTGGCGTCGAGCAGGGTGATCGCCGATTCGACGTCCGTGCGCAGCAGCCTGACGAACCGCGCCAGCGAGGCGATCTCCTCGTCGTTCAGCTCGTCCGCCCACGGCGGTGAGTACACCGAGCTCTCGCCGCTGACGCTGCCGGTGCGGATCGCGCGCTCGATCACGGCAAGATCGAGGTTGTCGGACTCGCGCAGGTTGGTATTCGGATAGTCGTGCACGCGCAGGGGCAGGAAACCTTCGCCCATGCCCTTGCCGCCGTGGCACAGCACGCAACGCTGGTTGTAGACGCGGGCGCCGAGCTCCGCATCGGCCGCCACGGCTGCCCCGCTGAGCGCCGTCGCCAGAGCACCGGCTACCAGGGCAGCGGCGAGATGCCTCACGGCTGCACCTCGATCACCATCTTCATGCTCGGGTGGATGGCGCACTCGACCTCGACCTCACCGGCTTCCTCGAAGGTCACCGCCTTGGACTCGCCCTGCGGGTACGAACCGAGATCGAAGGTCGCGGTATCCGACAGGCTGAACACGTTGTGGAAGAAGGGGTCGTCGTTACGGAACTCGACCGAGTCGCCGACCTTGACCTCGAGCTTCTCGACGCTGAACTTCTTGTCCTTCTGTGCAACGACCGGCTCGGCAAAGGTCGCGGGCGCGACGAGTGCGGCACAGGCCAGGCCGGTGAGCATGGCAATTCTTCGGTTGAACATGTCGGAACTCCTGGATCGTTTCAATCAGTTGCTGGCAACGTCCTCGCCGCCCTCGATCGTGGGCTGGACGAGAATCGTCGAAGGTTCGGTCGGCAGCTTCGGCAGCACCACCGGCTGCGCCGGCGTGGTCAGGGCACGCAGGAAGGCGACGATGTCGGCGCGCTCCTGCGCCGAGAGATCGAGTGTCTTCATGTTCGGCGACAGGTTGTCCTTGACCACACCGCCATCGGCGTAGTGGTCGACCACGTCGGCCAGGGTCACTGCCGAGCCGTCGTGGAAATACGGCGCAGTCAGCTCGATGTCACGCAGGGTCGGCGTCTTGAACGCGCCCTTCATCAGGCCCAGCGGCTTCTGCGCGTAGCGGCCGAGATCGGGCTGCTCCTTGCCGAACGAAGCCAGGCCGATGTTGTGGAAGCCGTCGTCGGTGAAGTTGGGCGCCGAGTGGCAGGCCGCGCAGTTGCCCTTGTTCTCGTCCAGGAACAGCGCGAAGCCGCGCACCTGCTGCGCGCTCATGGCACTGCTGTCCCCTTTCACCCAGCGGTCGAACGGCGAGTTGTTGCTGAGCACGGTGCGCTCGTAGGAGGCAATCGCGCGGGACACCGTGTCGGCACCGATGTCCTCACCCGGGTAGGCGCGCTCGAAGGCCTTGATGTAGGTCGGCATGCTGCGCAGCCAGGCGAACAGTCGCGGCAGGTCCATGTTCATTTCGACGTTGGCCTCCATCGGCCCCATCGCCTGGTCCTCCAACGAGGCCTTGCGGCCGTCCCACATCTGGATGCTGTTGTAGGCGGTGTTGACGATGGTCGGCGTGGCGCGATCGAGGACCTTGCTCTTGACGCCCTTGGCGGTCGGCAGGGCATCGGACCAGCCCAGCACCGGGTTGTGGCAGGTCGCGCAGGACATGTTGCCGTCGCCGCTCAGGCGCGGATCGAAGAACAGCATCTTGCCCAGCGCCACGCGCTCGGCGGTGGGCGCGTTGCCTTCAGGATGCGGCGGCAGCTCGGGCAGCAGCCATGCGGCGAGGCTGGGATGGCCGGATTCGATCACGGCGTCGCCGACGACGGTCGCCGCGCCGGCAGGCACGGCGGTGAAGAACAGGTTCAGTGCAGCGGCGAGAATCGCAGTGCTGGCTCGGGACATGGTCGTTCCCCCGCGGGAGTTGCGTAAGGTCTCTGGGGGGGATAGCGACGGGCTTTAGGGAAAATTAAGGCCCACGGGCCGAATTTCCGCGCGCGTCACGGAAAAGGCCCGGCGCGGCGGGAATCCGGCGCGTGCCGGCGGCGCCGACGCCTTGCGGCCGGGGCGCGGCGCCGGGCTGGCGGGCGCGCCCCGGCCGGGGTGCGCCTAACGGCTACGCTCGGGGTTGCGCGGCACGTCGCGGAAGGGGCCGCCGTCCAGGCGCGGCTCGCGCGGCAGGCCGAGCACGCGCTCGGCGATGATGTTGCGCTGGATCTCGTCGGTACCGCCGGCGATCGAGGTGGCCGGCGTCGACAGCAGGATCTCGGCGACGAGGCCGGCATCGTGCGCGTCCGAGCCCGCGAGCAGGGCCTCGGGGCCGCTGATCTGCGCGTGCACCTGCGCCGCCAGCCGCGCTATCTCGCTGCTCGCGAGCTTGCCCAGCGACCCTTCCGGGCCCTGCGGACGACCCCGCTCCTGCGCGCTGCGTGCGCGCCGCGCGAGCCATTCGGCGGAGCGCGACAGCATCAGCAGCCGCGCCAGCTCCTGGCGCAGCGCGGGATCGGCGATGCGGCCGGTCGCGCGCGCCCGCGGCAGCGCCAGGTCGACGCGCCCGGCGCGCTGGGGGTACCAGGCATAGGGCGCCATCACCGTCTCGATCTCGGCGCGTTCCTCGGCGTAGATACGCTCCGGCCGATCGCTCGCCTTGCCCCAGCGCCTGAGCGCGTCAGCGTTGCGCCGCTCGTGGGCCAGCGTGGTCATGGCGACCTGCCAGCCCTGGCCGACCTCACCCAGCAGGTTCTCCGCCGGCACCTCGGCATCGGTGAAGAAGACCTGGAAGAACGAGGCGTAGCCGTTCATCTGTCGCAGCGGCTGCACCTCGACCGCGGCCTGGGTCATGTCGATGACGAAGCACGACAGTCCCTGGTGCTTGGGCAGGTCCCAGTCGGTGCGTGCCAGCAAGAGTCCCCAGTGCGCATGATCGGCGCTGGTCGTCCACACCTTCTGGCCGTTGACGCGCCAGCCGTCGTCGTGCGCGTCCGCGCGCGTGGTCGCGCCGGCCAGGTCCGATCCGCTGCCGGGCTCGCTGAAGAGCTGGCACCAGGTGTCCTGCCCGGTCAGGATGCGCCGCAGGAAACGCTGCTTGTGCGCTTCGCTGCCGTGCTCGAGCAGCGTCGCGGCCGCCAGCAGGCGGATGCCGATGCGCGCCACGCCGACCGCACCGATGCGCGCGAACTCCTCCTCCACCACCGCGGTGCAGGCAACCGGCAGGTCACGCCCGTACCACGACCGCGGCCAGTGCGGCATGCCCCAGCCCGAGTCGACCAGCTTCTCGCGCCAGGCCAGCAATGCGGACGACGGATCCCAGTGCGCCTCCAGCCAGGCGCGCACCTCGCGCCGCACCGCGTCCTCGTCCGGCGTGCTCATGCGGCATTCTCCACCAGGCGCAGGTAACGCTCGCGATGCCACGCCGGGTGACCCAGCATCACCTCGGCACTGCGCGCGCGCCGGAACCACAGGTGCGTGTCCTGCTCCCACGTGAAGCCGATGCCACCGTGGATCTGTATACATCCGGCCGCCGCCTGCATGAACGCCTCCGCCCCCGTCGCCAGCGCCAGCGAGGCCAGGGCCGGGAGCTCGGCGTCGTCTTCGTCGACCGCGGCCGCCGCACACAGCGCCGCCGCGCGCGCCAGCTCGACCTGCAGCAGCAGGTCCGCGCACTGGTGCTTGATCGCCTGGAAGGAGCCGATCGGGCGCCCGAACTGCATGCGCAGCTTCGCATAGTCGACCGCGCTGTCGAGCAGGGCGCGCGCGCCGCCGGCCATCTCGCAGGCGAGCGCGACCGCGGCGCGATCGAAGACCCGATCGATCACGCTGGCACCGGCGCCGGCCTCGCCGAGCAACGCCGCCCGTACGCCGTCGAGCTCGAGTGCGGCCAGCGGGCGCGTGCCGTCGAGGGTGTCCAGGCGCCGCCGCCGCAGGCCGGCCGCGTCGCCCGCGACGGCGAACAGGGACACGCCCGCGGCGCCGCTGCTGCCCGGCGCCCGCGCGGCCACGACGAGCAGGTCGGCGAGATGGCCGTCGATGACATAGCTCTTGCTGCCATCGAGCAGGAAAGCGTCACCGTCGGCGCGCGCGGTGACGCTGACCGCATCGGCGGCGAAGTGTCCGTCGGCCTCGCTGACCGCCACGGCGGCAACCTGCGCACCGCTCAGCAGCGCCGGCAGCAGGGCGCGCTGCTGTGTCTCGCTCGCACCCAGCAGCAGCGCGTGCGTCGCCAGCACCGCGGTCGAGAACAGCGGCAGGCAGGCCAGGCTGCGGCCGCTCTCCTCGAGCACGATGGCGAGCTCCTCGAAGCCGAAGCCGAGCCCGCCGCAGGTTTCCGGCACATGCACGCCCGCGAAACCGAGCTCATCACAGGCGCGTCGCCACACGGCCCTGTCGTGGTCCTGCCCGGTCTCCAGCAGGCGCCGGGTCTGCGCGATCGGACACTGCTCGCGCATGAAGCGCTGCACGACCGCGCGGAACTGGTCCTGTTCGTCGCTGAAACTGAAACGCACGTCGCGATTATGTGGGTCGCGCGCGGACTGCGCCAGCGCGCGCGGCCGCTGCGCTCAGGCGTCTTCGGCGAACGGTGCAAACAGCAGGCGCACCGCACCGCCGAGGGCGCGCGTGCGGTGGCCACGGCCGCTGACGTCGGCGGGCATGAAGACCTCGCCCGGACCCCAGCGCCGCGTCTCGCCGTCCGTGGTGGTGACCTCGATGCGGCCTTCGAGCACCACCACGAGCTGTCTCGCCGGCGCCTGGTGCCAGTCCTGGTCGAGATCCGGCGGCAGCTCGATCACGCTCACCGCGGGCGAGACGTAAGGCGCCGAGAACCGGATCAGGTGCCCCTCGGCATCGCGCCGCTCACCGTCGACCGCGATCTCGACCTCCTCGAAGCACGAGCCGCCATCGGCGCTCTCGACGAATCGTGTGACTTTCATCGTCCCCCTCCTGTTCGATGGTGCATCGCTGCGCAACACGCAACCCACGCCGCGGCAGGCCGGGCCCGCGCCGACGCTGCCCACTATAATCCCCGCGACCCCGTTTACCGCACACCTGGAGAAGAGCCCGCATGAGTACGCAGATTGACGCACATCTGAACGAGGCTGCCGCCCGCGGCGCCGTGCCCGGCATCGTCGCCCTCGCCGCCAATGACGACGGCGAGATCTACCGCGGCGCCTTCGGCCGGCGCGGGCCCGAGGACGCCACGCCGATGACCGCGGACAGCGTCTTCCGCATTGCCTCCATGACCAAGGCGGTGACCTCCGCCGCGGCCATGAAGCTGGTCGAGGAAGGCCGTCTCGGACTCGAGCAGCCGATGCGCGAAATCGCGCCCGAGATTGGCGAGGCACAGGTACTGACCGGCTTCGACGCCGACGGCAAGCCGCAGACCCGTCCGCCGCAGCGCGAGGTCACCCTGCGCCACCTGCTCACCCACACCTCGGGCTACTCCTACGACCTGTTCAACCAGGACGTCAGCAACTACATGACCTATCACCAGCTGCCCTCGATCGCGACCTGCAGCTACGACTCGCTGCGCGCGCCGCTGGTGTTCGACCCGGGTGAACGCTGGGAGTACGGCATCGGCATCGACTGGGCCGGGCGCATCGTCGAGATCGTCACCGGCACGACCCTCGCCGACTACCTCGACACGCACTTCTTCACCCCGCTCGGCATGCGCGACACCGCCTTCGTGCTGCGGCCCGACATGCAATCGCGCCTGGTCGAGGCCGCCGCGCGCGACCCGGGTGGCGCGGTCACGCGCATCGACTTCGAGTTTCCCAGCGACGGCGACTTCCACATGGGCGGCGGCGGCCTGTACTCGACCGGGCCCGACTACCTGCGCTTCACGCGCATGATCCTCAACGGTGGCGAGCTCGACGGCGCACGCGTGCTGGCGCCCGAGACCGTGGCGCTGATGGGGCGCAACGCCATTGGCGACCTCGTCGTACCGCCGTTCGTCAGCGACAACCCGGCCATGGCCCTGTCCGCCGACCTCTTTCCCGGCCAGGTCGCGCGCTGGGGCCTGTCGTTCGTCATCAACACCGAGGACATTCCGGGCTGCCGCGCGGCCAACAGCCTGGCCTGGGCCGGCGTGCACAACACCTTCTTCTGGATCGATCCGACCCGGCGCCTGACCGCGGTGCTGATGATGCAGCTGCTGCCGGCCAACGACCCGCAGGTGCTGGAGACCCTGGTCGGCTACGAGCAGGCGCTCTACGCCGCCTTCGGCTGACGGCGCGCGGCCGCGGCGCCCGTCGCCGCGGCCCGCCCTGCGCCGGCCTCAGCCGGCGGCGCGCTTCATGCCGACACCGGAGTCGTCCGAAGCCGGCTCCGGGCCGGTCGAGAGCGCGATGCCCTCGTAGTCCTTGGCCGCGACGTCGTTGATGGTGGCGACGTACTTGGGCGTGCCGCCGTTGTAGACGAAGTAGCGCACCTTGCCCTGCTCGTGCCCGGCGACGTTGGAGTTGTAGCCGGTGAACCAGGACTTGGCCTTGCGCATGAGCATGGTCGAGTACATCTTGGTCACGTGCGCGGTCCAGCGCTCTTCGGCGGCGGCGGTGGCCTCGGCGCGCTCGTAACCGTGCTGCCACATGTACTGCATGAAATCGGTACACCAGTTGACGCCGATCTCGATACCGCGCGGATAGTTGGTCGAAGCGGAGCCGCTTTGCGGTCCGGCCGGCATGAGCAGGTTGGGAAAACCGTGAATCATCATGCCGAGGAAGGTCGAGGGGCCGTCGAACCATTTCTCGCGCAGGGTCTCGCCGCCTACGCCGCGAATGTCGATGTGGTCGAAAGCGCCGGTAATGGCATCGAAGCCCGTGGCATAGACGATGATGTCGAAGGCGTGCTCGCCCGCGCTGGTGCGGATGCCGCTCTCGGTGATGCACTCGATCGGCGTCTCGCTGATGTCGACCAGGTGCACGTTATCCCGGTTGTAGGCTTCGTAGTAGTGGGTTTCCAGCGGCACGCGCTGCACGCCGAAGCCATGGTCGCGCGGGATCAGCTTCTCGGCCACGACCGGGTCCTTGACCCGCTCGCGGATACGATCGGCGACCCACGCCGAGAACTCGGCGTTGGCCTCCTCGTCGGTAAAGATCTCGCGGAAGTTCTGCAGCCAGATGCCGAAGCCGGGCTCGGCGTAGAGTCGTTCCCACAGCGCCTCGCGCTCTTCGCGCGAGACCTCGTAGAAGCCGCGCCGGTCGGGCTCGTGCTCGAAGCCGCCCGGCGTGCGCGAGCAGGTCTCGAAGATCTCGTCGTAACGCGCCCGGATGTCGGCCATCTCGGCCTCCGAGATCGGCGCGTTGTTGAGCGGCGCCGCCCAGTTCGGCCGGCGCTGGAATACCGTCAGCTCGCCGACCTTGTCAGCGATCTCGGCGATGACCTGGATCGCGGTCGCGCCGGTGCCGATGATGCCGACCTTCTTGCCGGCCAGCTCGACCGGCTCGTGCGGCCAGTAGTAGGTGTGGAAGGACTCGCCCCTGAAACGTTCCACGCCCTCGATGCGCGGCATGGTCGGGGTCGAGAGCAGGCCCAGCGCCATGATCACGAAGCGGGAGGTGAGCTCGCGGCCGTCGCTGATCTTCAGGCGCCACAGGTTAGCGCTCTCGTCGAAATGCGCCGCCTCGACGCGACAGTTGAACTGCATGTACTGGCGCAGATCGAACTTGTCGGCGACGAAGTTGAGGTAGCGCAGGTTCTCCGGCTGGCCCGAGAAACGCTCCTTCCAGTGCCATTCGTCGAGCACCTCGCGGGAGAAGGAGTAGCCATAGGTATAGCTCTCCGAGTCGAAGCGGGCGCCCGGGTAACGGTTGTTGTACCAGGTGCCGCCGAGGTCGGCGGAAGCTTCGAGTACGGTCGCGTGCACGCCGAGATCGGTGAGGCGCTTGATCTGGTAAATCCCGGCCACGCCGGCTCCGACGACGATGACCTCGTAATGCGTGTCGCTGCTGCTCATGCTGGACTCCTGTTGCGGTGGCGGCGCGCTGGCGCCGGGCGGCGCGGACGGGGCAGGGCGAGCGCTTTTCGTCCCACGCACTTTGCCGTCATCGGCCGCGAACTCCCTAGTTTCGGCGATATCGGATCAATTTTCGAGGGTTTTTACCGAATCCGGCCGATCGGCGCGCGAGTCGCCGTACGATGCCGTACACTGTCGGGCCGCCGGCCTGCCCAGCCAGCCGCCGGGGCCAATTTGCTGCAACGCGTCACCCGTCCGCGGGGGACGCCACCAGGGGAGATTCTTCATGACCACTGCCAACCGCAACGGCAGCGATCTGCGCATCGTCATCATCGGCGCCGGCATGGCCGGCATCCTGTCCGCGATCAAGCTGCGCGAGGCCGGATACGACAATTTCGTCATCTACGAGAAGTCCGACCGCCTCGGCGGCACCTGGCGCGAGAACACCTATCCCGGCATCGCCTGTGACGTGCCCGCCCACCTCTACACCTATTCCTTCGAACCGAATCCCGAGTGGAGCTCGACCTTCGCCTCGGGGCCCGAGATCCAGGCCTACTTCGAGCACGTCGCCGACAAGTACGGCGTGGTCGAGTCGATTCGTTTCAACGAGGAAGTGCCGTGGTGTGCATTCGAGGACGGCCGCTGGCGCCTGCGCACCTCCAGCGGGCGCGAGGACGAGGCCGACTTCATAATCGCCGCGACCGGGGTGCTGCATCATCCGCACGTCGCCGACATCCCCGGACTCGACAGCTTCGCCGGCGCCTGCTTCCACAGCGCGCGCTGGGACCACTCGGTGGCCCTGGAAGGCAAGCGCGTCGGCGTCATCGGCACCGGTTCGACCGCCATCCAGATCACCTCGGCGCTGGTCGACACCGTCGGCCGGTTCGATCTCTTCCAGCGCACCGCACAGTGGATCTCGCCGATCGACAACGAGACCTACAGCGAGGCGGACAAGGCCGCCTTCCGCGCCGACCCGGCGAAACTCGAAGCGGTGCGCGCCGAGGCCAACCGTAATTTCGAGCTCTTCTCCAACGCCGTCATCGATGCCGAGTCCGACGAGATGAAGGAGGTCGAAGCCGCCTGCCAGGCCAACCTCGAGGACAACGTGCGCGATCCGGAGCTGCGCGAAAAGCTGCGGCCCAACTACCGTGCCGGCTGCAAGCGCCTGATCTTCTCCTCCGATTTCTACGACGCCATCCAGCACCCCAACGCGCACCTGGTGACGACGCCGATCCAATGCGTCGAGCCCGGCGGCGTGCGCCTGGAAGACGGCGAGCTGCGCGATCTCGACGTGCTGGTGGTCGCCACCGGCTTCCGTGCCGACAGCTTCATCCGCCCGACCACCGTGCTCGGGCGCGGTGGGGTCAACCTCGACGACGTGTGGGCCGATCACCCGGTCGCCTACCTCTCGATCTCGATCCCGCAGTTCCCCAACTTCTTCATGCTCAACGGCCCCAACGGCCCGGTCGGCAACTTCTCGCTGATCCAGATCGCCGAGCACCAGGTCGGCTACATCCTGCAGCTCATCGACCAGGTGCGCGCCGGCGAATGCCGCGAGATCAGTGCGCGGCCCGAGGCCACGGCCGAGTTCGAGCAGCAGCGCAGCGAGGTCGCGAAGAAGTCGATCTGGTCGACCGGCTGCAAGAGCTGGTACCTCGACAAGAACGGCGTACCGGCGAGCTGGCCGTGGTCGCGCGATCGCTTCTTCGAGGTGATGCGCACGCCGCAGCTCGAGGCCTACGACCGGGCGGGCTGAGATCGCGACGGCCGTCACGCAGCGCACGCGCGGCGGCGCCGTCGGCGCCGAAACTGCAGAACCGGTCACGGCCCGGCGCCCGCGGGCGATTGACAATGCGCGCATGTCAGCCATTCACCGCAGCACCATCGTGCTGGTCGCCAGCCTTACGCTCAGTGCCTGTACCGGCCTGGGCAAGGACCAGGCCCCGGCTCGCGAGCAGCCCGAGACGCTCTACGTCTTCCCCGACGGCAGCATGCATTTCAGGGGCCGCGCGATCGACGACGAAGACGTCGTCATCTACGACGACGGCCGCGGCGGTGAGCGTGCCGCCGTGCGCCTCGTGATCCCGCGCCACCCGGACGTCTACCGCGACACGATCACGGTCGAACGCCGGCAGTTCGACGTCCCGGTGCAGCGTCGGGGCGAGTAGCCGGCGGCCGCCGGCCGGCCTCGCGCCGGGTTGCCATTGCCTATCTCATCGCGCGGGCGACCGGCTCCCGCCACCCCGCCGCACACCCGACCGGGAGCCTGTTTGACGTCAACGTCCCCGCCCGTGACTCGAAGATCACCGCGCTCGACATGCGGTTCGAGGCGACCGGCACGCTGAACCTGTGGAAACGCGATGGCAGCGAGGCCGGGCACGATTTACTACGCGTACGCCCGGGCCGCGCCCGAACCCTCTGCACCGCTGTTTGCGGGGCCTGATCGCCCTGCGCGGAAGCCGGCGCCGCGCCCGCCCGCACCCCACGTCTTGTAGACTGTGGCGCGCGCGACGTTCGCGTGTCACCGCTGGCGGGAGCAGACGACCATGACCGACCCTGAGGGCCTCGCCTGGCTGCTCGCGCGCCAGCAGATTGCCGACGTCATCTACCGCTACGCGCGCGGCATCGACCGCCTCGACTTCGATCTCGTGCGCGCGTGCTACCACCCCGATGCCTGGGACGACCACGGCGCCATCGGCGGCGACGTCGAGACCTTCATCGCCGCCGCACGCGAATACCTGGCGCAGTGGACCGCCACCCAGCATTTCATGGGCAACCTGCTGATCGAGATCGACGGCGACGTCGCGCGCGCGGAGACCTATGCCGTCGCCTACCACCGGCGCGAGGACGCCGACGGCAACGGCCGTGACGACGTCTTCGGGATCCGCTACGTCGATCGCTTCGAGCGGCGTGAGAGCGCCTGGAAGATCGCCCATCGCGTGGTCGCCACCGAGTGGCGGCGGGTCGACGAGGTGAGCGGCGCGCGCGGGCGCGGGCGGGTCGGTGTATGGGGACGGCGCGACGACGAAGACGTGATCAACTGGATCCTGCAGGCGGCACCGCCGCAGGGCTGATTGCCCGGCCACGACCGGCGCCACCACCGGGGAGACTCACCATGCACCCAGCCGATACGCCCGACCTCGGGGTCGAACTGCGCGACCACGTCGCCGAGGTCGAGATCCGGCGCCCGCCGCACAACTTCTTCGACCTCGCCCTGATCCGGCAGATCGCCGACACTTACGAAGCGCTCGCCACGGACGACGCCTGCCGCGCCATCGTGCTCTGCGCCGAGGGCAAGAACTTCTGCGCCGGGGCCAATTTCGGCGCCAGCGACGCGGGCAAGGTCGCGGACAACACCCACGGCGCGCTCGGCAACGATCTCTATCGCGAGGCGGTGCGCATCTTCCGCGCGCCGAAGCCGGTCGTGGCCGCGGTACAGGGCGCCGCGATCGGCGGCGGACTCGGTCTCGCGGTTTCCGCCGACTTCCGCGTGACCTGCGCGGAGGGTCGCTTCAGCGCCAACTTCACGCGCCTGGGGCTGCACCCGGGCTTCGGTCTGACCGTGACCCTGCCGGCGCTGATCGGCCAGCAGCGCGCCAGCCTGATGTGCCTGACCAGCCGCCGCATCAAGGGCGAAGAAGCGGTGGCGTGGGGACTCGCCGATCAGCTGGTGCCGCGCGCCGAGGTGCGCACGGCGGCGTTCGCGCTGGCGCGCGAGATCGCCGGCTGCGCGCCGCTGGCGGTGACGTCCACCCGTGCCACCCTGCGGCACGGCCTGGCCGACCGCGTCGCGCGCCAGACCGATCACGAGCTGGCCGAGCAGAACTGGCTGCGCGACACCGCCGACTGGGCCGAGGGCACGCGCGCCATGGCCGAGCGCCGCGAGCCGGATTTCCGCGGGCGCTGAACGCGCCCTGGCGCCGGGCGGAGATTGCGCGGCGCGCCGTCCGGGGCGGGTTCAGGGATAGACGATGCTCAGCGATTCGGCGACCAGCGCCGGCCGCTCCTGGCCCTCGACCTCGACGGTGTTCTCGAAGGTCAGGCGCACGCCGTCGTCCTTGACATCGTCGGCAGCGAGCAGCTTCTGTACCAGGCGCACCCGCGAATCGGCCGGCACCGGGGCGGTGAAGCGCAGCTTGTTGAGGCCATAGTTGAGGCCGCGGCTGCGATGCTCGATCTTCCAGATCTCGGCGCCCAGGCGGGGCACCAGCGAGAGGGTGAGGAATCCGTGTGCAATCGTGCGACCGCCGGGCATTTCCTGCTTCGCACGCTCGACGTCGACGTGAATCCACTGGTGATCGCCGGTCGCCTCGGCGAACTTGTCGATCATGGGCTGGTCGACCGTGACCCAGCCGGAGGTGCCGATGATCTCACCGACCAGGTCCTTCATGTCCTTGGGATATTCGATCACGCGCATGGGGTGCTGTGCTCCTTGGTCTGTGCGGTGCCGCCGCGGCGCGCCGGCGCGTCGCGACCGGCGCATTGTACCCAAGCGCGCAGCCCCGCTTGCGCCGCCGGGCGCCGCGCGATTGAAATGACGCGCGGCCCGCACCACACGTCACACGGGGGTACCGTGCCCGCATGACCGAACAAGCCAGCCGCGACGCCGCCTGGTCGGCGATCAACGAAACCGCGCGCGCGGTGGCGGCCATGCGCGCGCTGGACGCCCTGCTGCACGGCGAGCACGCCCTGGTCCGCGATCCCTGCATCAGCGCGTTGCTGGACGGCGGACGCTTCGACGACGCGGCGCTGGCCGGGATCCGGATCCCGGCCGCGCTGCGCGGGGACCTGCCGGCGATTGCGCGGTGGCTGGCGCAGGGGCGGGACGACGACAACGCCGTACGCCTGGTGCGGCACGTCGATCGACTCGCCATCCGCACCGCGGCAATCAACGATCGGCTGCGCGCCTGCCTGGCCGGTATCGATCAGCTCGTGATCGTCGGCGCCGGCCTCGATACGCGCGCCTTCAGCCTCGACGCACTGGCCGACGTGGACGTGTTCGAAGTCGACTTTCCGCACGTCCTCGCGTTCAAGGACGCGCGCCTGGGCCACCTGCGCCCGGCCTGCCGGTCGCGCCACGCGATCGGCTGCGACGTCACCAGTGCCGCCTTCCCCGCCGCCCTGTGCGCGCGCGGTTTCGACCGCGACGCGCCGGCGCTGTGGCTGATCGAAGGCGTCCTGGTCTACCTCACCGCGGCCCAGATCGACACGCTCAATCGCAGCCTGGCCGACCTCAGCGCCCGCGGCAGCCGGCTGCTCGCGACGATCATGGGCTCGCGCACGCCGGAGACCTTCTCCGACGGCATGATTTCCCGCTTCGACGATCCGCAAGCCCTCTTCGCGCGCTACGGCTGGCAGACCCGCGCCCGGCATTATGCCGAGCTCGCGCGCGACTACGGCCGCGACTATCCCGCCGGGCACGACGTCTACCTCGTGGAGAGCGCGCCGCGCGGCGGTCGGCCGGCACGCCGGGACCTGCCTTCGCGACCCGATAGCGCCTAGAATCGGGACTGACCGGAGCAGCATCGTTCGTGGAGGGGACGACGATGACCACGCCCGCCCTCGACCGCCGAGAGTTCCTGCGCGCGACGCTGGCCGCCGGCGGCGTGCTGGCTTTCGACCTGACCCTGCCGGCCATCGCCGGCCCCGGCGGCGACAGCCCGGCCGTGGACCTGCACGCGTGGCTGCTCGTGCATCCCGACGACCGCGTCACGGTGCGCATCCCGCAGAGCGAGATCGGCCAGGGTGCGACCACCGCGCTCGCGCAGATCATCGCCGAGGAGCTGGATCTCGATCCCGCCCTGACCGACTGGGTGTTCTACGATCCGCAGCTCAACCGTGCACGGGGCAACGTCTACGGGCACACGGCGACGCTCGCGAGCTGGGGCGTGAAGATGCTGTTCGATCCCATGCGTATCGCCGGCGCGCGGATCCGCGCACTGCTCGTCGCCGTCGCCGCCGAGCGCCTCGGGGCGCCGGCCGCGAGCCTGGCGATCGAGCGGCACCGTGTGCGCGACCCGGCCTCGGGACGGGCACTCGGCTTCGCTGCGCTGGCCACGGCCGCCGCCGACCGGCCCCTGCCGCAGGCAACGCCCAAGCCGCCCGCGGCGTGGACGCGCATCGGCCGCTCCGAGGCGCGCAACGACGCGCACGCGAAATGCACCGGGCAGGCGCGCTACGGCATCGACGTCGTGCTGCCCGGCATGAAGTACGCCGCGGTGCGCCAGTCACCGGTGTTCGGCGGCCGCCTGCGCGGCTTCGATGCCGCCGCCATCGCCGACCGGCCCGGCGTGCGCAAGGTGGTGGCGATCAAGGCCGGCCCCAGCGGCTATACCGTGCCGCAGACCCTGTGGGACGTGATCGACTGGCAGATGGACGACGCCGTGGCGGTGGTCGCGGACAGCTGGTGGCAGGCGCAGCAGGCGCTGGAGGCGCTGCCGATCGCGTGGGACGAAGGCGCCAACGCGGCCGTCGACAGCGCCGCCATCGCGCGCGATCTCGGCGCCGCGCTGGCCGGCGAGGGCGAGCTGGTGCGCAGCGAGGGCGATGCCGCCGCCGCGCTCGACGGCACTGCGCCGCTCACCGCCGAGTACCACTATCCCTTCCTCGAGCACGCGACGCTGGAGCCGATGAACTGCACGGCGCGGGTCGACGATCGCGGCGTCGAGGCCTGGGCGCCGACCCAGTACGGCGACGAGGCCCTGCGGATCGCCGCCTACGCCGCCGGCGTCGCGCTCAAGGACGCGCGCTTCCACCTGACCTATGCCGGCGGCGGCTACGGGCGGCGCCTGCACAACGATTACGTCAGCCAGGCGGTGCAGGTCGCACGTGCGCTGCCGGGCACGCCGGTCAAGCTGATCTGGTCGCGCGAGGAGAACACGCGGCGCAGCTATTACCCGCCGCCGGTCACTGCCCGCTACCGCGGACTGCTCGACGATGAGGGCAACGTGCTCGCCTGGCACAGCCACGTCGCGCAGGGCCGCGGGGTCTACCAGCCCTACGGACACACCCGCCTGGCGGTGCCGGTGCCGCACCTGGAGATGCGCTACAGCCAGGTCGACACGCCCCCGCCGTTCGCCTGGATGCGCGGCGTCGGCCATACCCAGATGGCGTGGATGAATCACGGCTTCCTGAGCGAGCTGGCCGAGCTGGCCGGCAGCGACACGCTGGCCTTCCTGCGTCGGCATCTCGATCCCGCGCGACTCGACCAAGCGCGCGCCGACCTCGCAGATGCCGAAGCGCGCGTGCAGCGCTTCCGCCGGTTGCTCGACGCGGTCGCGGAACGCGCGCCGGGTCCGGCGCCTGCCGGCCGCGGTCACGGCCGCGGCTTTGCCGTCTACGACATGAGCTATGCGCCCGGCTACCGTAACTCGTGCATCGCCATCGCGCTCGACGTCGCGCTCGAAGGCGGTGGCGTTGCGGTCACGCAGGTGAGCGCGGTGGTCGACTGCGGCATAGCGGTCAACCCGGCACTGGTGCAGGCGCAGATCGAAGGTGGCATCGTGTTCGGCCTGTCGAACGCGCTGTTCGGCAAGATCACGCTCGAGCGCGGGCGCGTCGCGCAGTCGAATTTCTACGATTACCGCGTCATGCGCCTGGCCGAGGCGCCCGCGATCACGGTCCACGTCATGCCATCCACCGAGCCGCCCACCGGTGTCGGTGAAGGCGCGGTGCCGGTCGTCATCGGCGCACTGGTCGACGCCATCCGTGCCGCCGGCGGCCCGCGGGTGCGCTCACTGCCGGTCGTCGACAACGACCTCTCGCCGGCCGCCGCGGGCTGAGCGCGCCGGCCCGAACTCCGGAGATCCCGCCATGACCAGCCGTTACGACCCGCACGAGCTGCAAACGACCTTCGCCAGCGTGCTCGAACTGTGTGCCGTGGGCCCGGGTGAGAAGCTCGCGGTGCTCAGCGAGGGCGAGCTGCTGCAGGATTACTCAGAGGCCTTCCTGCGCGCCGGCGAGGCACTCGGCGCGGAGACCGAGCGCGTCAACGTCGCAGCCACTGGCAACGCCGGCGCCGAGGCGCGTATCGCCGATCTCGGCACCTCGGCGCTGGCCGGCGACACCGCCGCGCTCGCCACCTTGCAGCAGGCCGATATCGTCATCGACCTCATGCTGCTGCTGTTCTCCCGCGAGCAGATCGAGATCCAGCGCGCCGGCACGCGCATGCTGATGGTGGTGGAGCCGTTCGAGGTGCTGCGCCGCCTGATGCCGAGCCGCGCGCTGCGCGCGCGAGTCGAGGCCGCCGAGCGCCGCCTTGCCGCGGCCTCGACGCTGCGCTTCACCAACGACGCCGGCACCGACGTCAGCTACACCCTGGCCGCGCTCGACGGCCCGCCGCCGCACTGCATCCTGACCGAGTACGGGTATACCGACACCCCCGGCCGCTGGGACCACTGGCCGAGCGGCTTCCTCGCCTCCACCGGCACCGCCACCGGGGTCGAAGGACGCGTGGTGATGGCGCCGGGCGACATCGTGCTGCCGTGGAAAGTGCACCTCGAGACGCCGATCAGCTTCACCATCCGCGACGGCCGCGTCACCGCCATCGACGGCGGCGCCGACGCGCGCCGGCTGCGTGAGTACATCGAACGCTTCGAGGACCCGCGCGCCTACGCCGTGTCCCACATCGGCTGGGGCCTGAACGCGGACGCGCGCTGGACGGTGGACGTCGAGGGCATCGGCATGGACAGCCGCGCGCGCTACGGCAACGTGTTGTTCTCGACCGGTCCGGACACCGAGTTCGGCGGCGACAACGACACCCCCTGCCACCTCGACCTGCCGATGAAGGATTGCAGCCTGTGGCTGGACGGCGAGCCGATCCTGCGCCACGGCGAGGTCCTGCCGGCCGACATGCGCGCCTGAAGCCACGGCGGGGCGCCGTCTGAAGGGCGACCGGCGGCCCGGGGCACCATCCCGCACCCGGGCTGATTGTAGACAAAATACTTGACCGGATGGCCGGAAAAGCCTAGTTTACGCACCCCTTGCCGAACTATTGTTAACAATACGCCGTGTCCGCCCCCCAGCTAGACGTCGAAAAAGCGCTGCGCACCTCCGCCGATCGCGTCTTCGAGGCCCTGCAGGACGCCATCGTCCACGGCGACATTGCGGCCGGTAGCCGGGTCGGCGAAACCGAGCTCGCCGAGCGCTTCGGCACCAGTCGCGGCCCGCTGCGCGAGGCGCTCAGGCGGCTGGAGTCGCGCCGCCTGGTGGAACGCACCCCGCACGTCGGCATCCGCATCGCCTCACTGGACCACGCCGCGCTGCTCGAGATCTACTACCTGCGCGAGGCGCTGGAGGGCATGGCCGCACGCCTCGCCGCCGAGCACATGAGTGCCGAGGAGGTCGCCGGGCTGCGCGCGCTGCTGGCCGAGCACGAGCAGGACGAGGCACTGCGCACCAACACCGCCTACCTGCAGCAGGAAGGTGACTTCGACTTCCACTACCGCATCATCCAGGGCAGCCACAACAAGGCGCTGAGCGAGCTGCTGATCGGCGAGCTCTACCACCGCGTGCGCATGTACCGCTACCAGTTCAGCGCCTATGCCAACCGCCCGCAAAAGGCCTTCGCCGAACACCAGCACATCGTCGAGGCCATCGAGGCCGGCGACGGCGACCTCGCCGAGATGCTGATGCGGCGCCATATCAGCGCCGCACGCCGCAACATCGAGAAACACCTCAAGGAGACTTCATGAGCGACACACTTTCCGCCGGTGGCCGTTTCCGCCGCGCGCTGGAGCAGGAGAAGCCGCTGCAGATCATCGGCACGGTCAACGCCTACGCCGCGATGATGGCGAAACAGACCGGCTACCGCGCGATCTACGTCTCCGGCGCCGGCGTCGCCAACTACTCCTACGGCCTGCCGGATCTCGGCATGACCTCCCTCGACGACGTGCTCACCGACGTGCGCCGCATCACCAGCGCGGTCGACACCCCGCTGCTGGTCGACATCGACACCGGCTGGGGCGGCGCGTTCAACATCGCGCGCACCGTCAAGCAGATGATCGCCGCCGGCGCCGCCGCCGTGCACCTCGAGGACCAGGTCTCGCAGAAACGCTGCGGGCACCGCCCGGGCAAGGAGATCGTCTCCAGCGCGGAGATGGTCGACCGCGTCAAGGCCGCGGCCGACGCCAAGACCGACCCCGACTTCGTGCTCATGGCGCGCACCGACGCGCTGCAGGTGGAAGGCCTGCAGGGTGTGATCGACCGCGCCTGCGCCTTCGTCGAAGCCGGCGCGGACGCGCTGTTCGCCGAGGCCATGACCGACATCACCATGTACAAGCAGGTCTGTGACGCGGTCGGGGTGCCGGTGCTGGCCAACCTGACCGAGTTCGGATCGACCCCCTACTACACCTGCGAGGAGCTCGCCGAACAGGGCATCGCCATGGTGCTCTACCCGCTGTCGCCGACGCGCGCCATGCAGAAAGCGGCGCTCGCCGTGATGCAGGCGATTCGCAACGAAGGGACCCAGAAGAGCGTGCTCGATCTGATGCAGACGCGCGCCGAGCTCTACGAGTTCCTCGACTACCACACCTACGAAGACAAGCTCGACGAGCTGTTCAGGAAAAACTAGAGAACGGTCCCGTTTGCACGACCGACCGCGCACTGACCCCAGGAGGAGAACGATCATGTCCGATACCCAGCAAGCCAAGCCCAAACCGAAGAAGTCCGTTGCCCTGTCCGGCACCGCCGCCGGCAACACCGCGCTGTGCACGGTCGGCCGCACCGGCAACGACCTGCACTACCGCGGCTACGACATCCTCGATATCGCCGAGACCTGCGAGTTCGAGGAGATCGCCCACCTGCTGGTCCACGGCAAGCTGCCGAATGCCGCCGAGCTCACCGCCTACAAGGCCAAGCTCAAGGCCCTGCGCGGCCTGCCGGCCGCCCTCATGAACGCGCTGGAGGCATTGCCGCCGTCCGCGCACCCGATGGACGTGATGCGCACCGGCGTCTCGGTACTCGGCTGCCTGCAGCCGGAGAAGGACGACCACAACCATCCCGGCGCGCGCGACATCGCCGACAAGCTGATGGCCTCGATGGGCTCGATGCTGCTCTACTGGTACCACTACAGCCACAACGGCAAGTGCATCGACGTCGAGACCGACGACGACTCCATCGGCGGCCACTTCCTGCACCTGCTGCACGGCGAGACCCCGCGCGAGAGCTGGGTGCGCGCCATGCACACCTCGCTCATCCTCTACGCCGAGCACGAGTTCAACGCCTCGACCTTCGCCTCGCGCGTGGTCGCCGGCACCGGCTCGGACATGTACTCCGCGATCTGCGGCGGCATCGGCGCGCTGCGCGGCCCCAAGCACGGCGGCGCCAACGAGGTCGCGTTCGAGATCCAGAAGCGCTACGAGAACCCGGACGACGCCGAGGCCGACATCCGCGAGCGGGTCGGGCGCAAGGAAGTCGTGATCGGCTTCGGTCACCCGGTCTACACGGTCTCCGACCCACGTAACAAGGTGATCAAGGAAGTCGCGCGCCAGCTCTCGGCCGAGCAGGACAACATGAAGATGTACGACATCGCCGAGCGCCTCGAATCGGTCATGGCCGAGATCAAGAAGATGTTCCCCAACCTCGACTGGTTCAGCGCCGTGAGCTACCACATGATGGGCGTGCCGACGGCCATGTTCACGCCGCTGTTCGTGATCTCGCGCACCTCGGGCTGGGCCGCGCACGTCATCGAGCAGCGCATCGACGGCAAGATCATCCGCCCCAGCGCGAACTACACGGGCCCCGAGGACCAGAAGTTCGTCCCCATCGACAAGCGCGCCTGAAACCACCCGGAGAACTGCATGAACAACGCCTACCGCAAGCCGCTGCCCGGCACCGACCTCGACTGGTTCGACGCGCGCGCGGCGGTCAACGACATCGAAGCGGGCGCCTGGGACCGGCTGCCCTACACTGCCCGCGTGCACGCCGAGAACATCGTGCGGCGCGCCGATCCGGGCATCGTCAACGACTGCCTGCGACAGATCATCGAGGTCAGGCGCGAGCGCGACTTCCCGTGGTTCCCGGCGCGGGTCGTGTGTCACGACATCCTCGGCCAGACCGCGCTGGTCGATCTCGCCGGCCTGCGCGACGCCATCGCCGAACAGGGCGGTGACCCGGCCAAGGTCAACCCGGTGGTGCCTGTGCAGCTCATCGTCGACCACTCGCTGGCGGTGGAGGCGCCGGGCTTCGACCCGCAGGCATTCGACAAGAACCGCGCGATCGAGGATCGCCGCAACGAGGATCGCTTCCACTTCATCGACTGGACCAAGCTCGCCTTCGACAACGTCGACGTGATCCCGGCCGGCAACGGCATCATGCACCAGATCAACCTGGAGAAGATGTCCCCGGTCATCCAGAGCGTGGACGGCGTGGCCTTCCCCGACACCTGTGTCGGTACCGACAGCCACACCCCGCACGTCGACGCACTGGGCGTGATCGCGATCGGCGTCGGCGGCCTGGAGGCGGAGAACGTCATGCTCGGGCGCGCCTCGTGGATGCGCCTGCCGGAGATCGTCGGCGTCGAGCTGAAGGGCAAGCGCCAGCCCGGCATCACCGCCACCGACATCGTGCTCGCGCTGACCGAGTTCCTGCGCAAGTCGAAAGTGGTCGGCGCCTACCTGGAATTCCACGGCGAAGGCGCGGCCTCGCTGACCCTGGGTGACCGCGCGACCATCTCCAACATGGCGCCCGAGTACGGCGCGACCGCGGCGATGTTCGCCATCGACCAGCAGACCCTGGACTACCTCACCCTGACCGGCCGCGATCCCGAGCAGGTGAAGCTGGTCGAGACCTATGCGAAGGAAGCCGGACTGTGGGCGGACGACCTGCAGGGCGCGGTCTACGAGCGCACGCTCGAATTCGACCTCTCCGGCGTGGTGCGCAACATGGCCGGGCCGAGCAACCCGCACGCGCGCGTCGCTACCACCGAGCTCGCCGACCGCGGCGTGGCCGGCAAGTGGGAGGAGACGCCCGGACAGATGCCGGACGGCGCCGTCATCATCGCCGCCATCACGAGCTGCACCAATACCTCCAACCCGCGCAACGTGATTGCCGCCGGCCTGCTCGCGCGCAACGCCAACCGGCTCGGGCTGACACGCAAGCCCTGGGTCAAGAGCTCGCTCGCACCCGGCTCGCGCACCGTCGCGTTGTACCTCGAGGAATCCGGACTCAAGGCCGAGCTCGAGCAGCTCGGCTTCGGCATCGTCGCCTTCGCCTGCACCACCTGCAACGGCATGAGCGGTGCGCTCGATCCGGAGATCCAGAAGGAGATCATCGAACGCGATCTCTACACCACCGCGGTGCTGTCGGGAAATCGCAACTTCGACGGCCGCATCCACCCCTATGCCAGGCAGGCTTTCCTCGCTTCGCCGCCGCTGGTGGTGGCCTACGCGCTGGCCGGCACCATACGCTTCGACATCGAGCGCGACGCGTTCGGCAGCGGCGACGACGGCAAGCCGATCCTGCTCAAGGACCTGTGGCCCTCCGACGAGGAGATCGACGCCATGGTCAGCGCCTGCGTCAAGCCGGAGCAGTACCGCCAGGTCTACATCCCGATGTTCGAACGCAAGGGCGGCAAGAAGCAGGCGGCGAGCCCGCTCTACGACTGGCGCCCGCAGTCGACCTACATCCGCCGCCCGCCCTACTGGGAAGGCGCACTCGCGGCCGAGCGCACGCTCACCGGCATGCGCCCGCTGGCCGTGCTCGGCGACAACATCACCACCGATCACCTGTCGCCGTCGAACGCCATCCTGGCGGAGTCGGCGGCCGGCGAGTACCTGGCGAAGATGGGCCTGCCGGAAGAGGACTTCAACTCCTACGCCACGCATCGCGGCGATCACCTGACCGCACAGCGCGCGACCTTTGCCAACCCCAAGCTCATCAACGAGATGGCGGTGGTCGACGGCGAGGTCAAACAAGGATCGCTGACGCGCGTCGAGCCCGAAGGCAAGGTGATGCGCATGTGGGAAGCGATCGAGACCTACATGAACCGCAAGCAGCCGCTGATCATCGTCGCCGGCGCCGACTACGGCCAGGGCAGCTCGCGCGACTGGGCGGCCAAGGGCGTGCGCCTGGCCGGCGTGGAAGCGATCGTCGCCGAGGGCTTCGAGCGCATCCACCGTACCAACCTCATCGGCATGGGCGTGCTGCCGCTGGAGTTCGAGCCCGGCACCACGCGCAAGACGCTGGCACTGGACGGCAGCGAGACCTACGACGTGGTCGGCACGCCGGCGCCGCGCGCCACGCTGACGCTGGTCATCCATCGCCGTGACGGCGAGCGCGTCGAGGTCCCGGTGACCTGCCGGCTGGATACCGGTGAAGAGGTCTCGGTCTACCAGGCCGGCGGCGTGCTGCAGCGTTTCGCGCAGGATTTCCTCGCCGCCGAAGCCGCGGCCTGAGGCACGACAACCCGGTTGCCGCCGCGCCGGCGGCAGCCTCACCGGTACGGGGCGGCGCCACGGCGCGCCGTCCCGTGCCCGCTTTTCGGAGACAAATGCATGGCCCATCCTGCCCAGATCAGGGTTCCCGCCACCTACATGCGCGGCGGCACCAGCAAAGGCGTGTTCTTCCGCCTCGAGGACCTGCCCGCACGCTGCCAGGCGCCGGGCGCCGCGCGCGACGCCTTCCTGCAGCGCGTGATCGGCAGTCCCGACCCCTATGCCAAGCAAATCGACGGCATGGGCGGCGCGACCTCCAGCACCAGCAAGTCCGTGATCCTGTCGCCGAGCACGAAACCGGACCACGACGTCGACTACCTCTTCGGCCAGGTCTCCATCGACCAGGCCTTCGTCGACTGGAGCGGCAACTGCGGCAACCTGTCGTCCGCGGTCGGCCCGTTCGCGATCAGCAACGGCCTGGTCGATCCCGCGCGCGTGCCCGAGAACGGCCACTGCACGGTACGCATCTGGCAGGCCAACATCGGCAAGACCATCGTCGCCCACGTGCCGATGACCGCAGGCAGCGTGCAGGAGACCGGCGACTTCGAGCTCGACGGCGTGACTTTCCCGGCCGCCGAGGTGCAGCTCGAGTTCATGGACCCCGCCGACGACGGCGAGGACGGTGGCGCCATGTTTCCCACGGGGAACCTGGTCGACGAGCTCGAGGTCCCCGGGGTCGGCACCCTGCGCGCGACCCTGATCAACGCCGGCATCCCGACCGTGTTCGTCGACGCCGAGGCCATCGGCTACACCGGCACCGAGCTGCAGGACGCCATCAACGGTGACGCGAAGGCGCTCGCCATGTTCGAGACCATCCGCGCCTACGGTGCGCAGCGCATGGGCCTGGTCAGCGATCCCGCCGAGGCCGCGCAGCGCCAGCACACGCCCAAGGTCGCCTTCGTCGCGCGGCCGCGCGACTACGTCGCGTCCAGCGGCAAGGCGGTCGCCGCCGGTGACGTCGACCTGCTGGTGCGCGCGCTGTCCATGGGCAAGCTGCACCACGCCATGATGGGCACCGCGGCCGTCGCCATCGGCACGGCCGCGGCCGTGCCCGGCACCCTGGTCAACCTCGCCGCCGGCGGCGGCGAGCGCAACGCGGTGCGCTTCGGCCATCCCTCCGGCACGCTGCGCGTCGGCGCCGAGGCGCGCCAGGTCGACGGCGCCTGGAGTGTGACCAAGGCCATCATGAGCCGCAGCGCGCGGGTGCTGATGGAAGGCTGGATCCGGGTGCCGGAAGACGCATTCTGACCCGTCTGC
Source organism: Gammaproteobacteria bacterium (assembly GCA_041984235.1). Taxonomy (GTDB): domain Bacteria; phylum Pseudomonadota; class Gammaproteobacteria; genus JBHIYN01. The sequence goes on along the minus strand of JBHIYN010000012.1, from coordinate 137,179 downwards.
CAGCACGCGCTGGAAACCGATACGCTGAAGGAGATCTCACCATGCCATTCGACCCATCACCCCGGGTGCAGGAGCTGCAGGCGCGGCTCACCGCGTTCATGGAGCGCCACATCTACCCCAACGAGGCACGCCACGTCGCCGAGGCCGAGGAGTACGGGCCATGGAAGGTGCTGCCCCTGATCGAGGAGCTCAAGCCGCTCGCCCGCGCCGAAGGCCTGTGGAACCTGTTCCTGCCCGAATCCGATCTCGGCGCCGGCCTGAGCAACCTCGAGTACGCACCGCTGTGCGAGATCATGGGCCGCTCGCTGCTCGCGCCGGAGGTCTTCAACTGCTCCGCGCCGGACACCGGCAACATGGAGGTGCTCGCGCGTTACGGTACGCCGGAGCACCAGGAACAGTGGCTGAAGCCCCTGCTCGACGGCGAGATCCGTTCGTGCTTCGCGATGACCGAGCCCGACGTCGCCTCCAGTGACGCGACCAACATCCAGTCGTCGATCGTGCGCGACGGCGACGAGTACGTCATCAACGGCCACAAGTGGTACACCACCAACGCCACCGATCCGCGCTGCAAGATCTGCATCTTCATGGGCAAGAACGATCCGGACAACCCGAATCGCTACAAGCAGCAGTCGATGATCCTGGTGCCCATGGACACCCCCGGCGTAGAAGTGGTGCGGCCACTGCCGGTGTTTGGCTTCTACGGCATGCCGGACCGCGCCTCGGAAGTGAAATTCGTCAACGTGCGCGTGCCGGTCTCTAACATGCTGCTCGGCGAAGGCCGCGGCTTCGAGATCGCACAGGGCCGCCTGGGCCCGGGCCGCATCCACCACTGCATGCGCGAGATTGGCCGCGCCGAGCGCGCGCTCGAGCGCATGTGCAAACGCACCCTGGGACGCGTCGCCTTCGGCAAGCCGATCGCCGAGAACGGCGTGACCATGGAACGCATCGCCGAGGCCCGCATCATGATCGAGCAGGCGCGCCTGCTGACCCTGAACGCCGCACATCGCATGGATACCGTCGGCAACAAGGTCGCCAAGACCGAGATCGCCATGATCAAGGTCGCGGTGCCGAACATGACCAACCAGGTCATCGACTGGTCGATCCAGGCCCACGGCGGCGGTGGCACCAGCAATGACTTCGGGCTCGCCGCGGACTACGCCATGTCACGCGTGCTGCGCCTCGCCGACGGGCCGGACGAGGTCCATCGCCAGCAGATCGCGCGCCTGGAACTGAAGAAGTACGCGTCCTGAGGGCTGGCGCCCGGCCGGCCGCCGCCGAAGCGCCGGCTCTCGCTCAGATGATGCCGCGGCGGCGCAGGAACCCCAGGCAGGCTTCGGCCAGGCCCTGGGGATCCTCCATCATGATCAGATGGCCCATGCCCCTGGCGATACCGCCCTCGGCGAGTCCGTCCGGAATCGCCGCGATGGTGTCGAGCACGTCCTGGTCGGGGATGTGGTAGTCGGCCTCACCCTTGAACAGGAACATCGGGCAGCGGATGCGATCGAGCTTGTCCCGCACGTCGTGGTCGTTCCAGGCGTCCATGTCCGCCACGCAGGTTTCCTGGTAAGTCGCCCGGTGCTGCCACTTCGACTCGACCACCTTGCGCTCCTCGCAGGGGTAGTACATCGCCGAGGTGGAGGCGTTGTCGACCAGGGCCGGGAAGCCGGGAAAGCTATGCGGATCGGTAAACCCGGACAGGAACGAGATCGAGCCGGTCGCGGCGGCGGACTCGAACGCCATGCCGGCGCGGATGCCGTCCGGGTGGTTACAGGCGATCTGCAGCGTCATGTCGCCCCCGATCCCGCTGCCGCAGACGACCGGTTTCTGCTCCGGGCACACTGCGCCAATGAAGTCCCAGACCCACTCGGCGTAGTCGTGCATGCGGTTGAACGGCTTCCAGTTCACCGGGTAAGACTTGGCATGGCCCGGCAGGTCGGGCGCGAAGACGTGGAAACCGGCCTCCGCCATCAGTGGCATGAAATACTGCCATTGCAGTGAGCACGCCCAGCCCATGTGGATGCAGATCAGCGGAATGCCGCTACCGCACTCGTCGTAGTACGCCCGCGTGCCCTGGACCGTCGCGTAACGGCCGGTAATTTCGTGTGTCATGGCGGGTGCCCTCGTCATCGTTTCGCGAGCAGTTCGCGGATGGCCGTCAGCATGAGATGGGTGGATTCGTAGAGGCGATTGGCCTGCAGCAGGTTGCCGTCGACGCGGATGTCGCCCGAATCGAGCAGGTGCCCCTGGGCGCGGCTGCCGTCGCCAAGACTGTGCCAGGTCTCCAACGGCGCGCTGATCGCGTAGTCCCAGCCCAGCGGGTTCGCCATCGGAAAGTACTCCATGGCGTCGATGACCTGGCCGCCGTAGAGCTTGAGCCAGTAGTGCTGCTCGCCGAAGCACAGCAGTACCTTGACATCGGACCAGCGCGAAGCGGCATTGAATGCAGCGTTACCGTTCAGTCTCTCGACCAGTGACTGCACGAACGCGAAACTCGGAAATTCCATGGCTCCCTCTCCCTGTCCGGCGATGATACCGGTTCGCAGGTGAGCATGTATGTCTCGCGCTGCTACTGCGCGGGCATGCGTGCACGTGCCAGGGAAACGACCGGCGCAGCCTGGAGCGGCGCCGCCGGCTGCCGGCCACGACGGAGATGGCCGCCCCCGAATTCAGTACACTGTGAACACGACGTGGTAACGGGGGAGAACCGGTCATGTATCCAGCACGCTTCGGCATGTTCCTGCTGCCCGATGACGTGAAGATCGCGGTCGATGCGGCGCGCCGAGCCGAGGGCGACGGCTTCTACTCGGTATCGGTCAACGACCACTTCTACTCACCGTTCGGCGGACCGCGCACGCCGCAGCTCGAGTGCTTCACCACCCTGACCGCGATGGCGATGGTGACCGATCGCATCAGGCTGGCGCCGGCGGTGGTGGCCGCCTCGTTCCGAACGCCTGCGCTGCTCGCGAAGTGCGCGACGACGCTGGACCATGCCAGCGACGGCCGCCTGATCCTGGGCCTGGGCGCCGGCTGGCAGGTCAGCGAGTACGAGGCGCACGGCTATCCCTTTCCGCCCGTGGCGCAGCGCGTGGAGGAACTCGGCGAGCATATCCGGATCCTCAAAGCCCTGTGGACGCAGGACGAGCCCACCTTTCAGGGCCGCCACTTCTCGATCGCCAACGGCGGCAACCTGCCGCTGCCGGTGCAGCGCCCCGGCCCGCCGCTCATGCTCGGCGGCTCGGCGCCGTCGATCCTCGCGCTGGCGGCGGCCGAGGCCAGCATCCTCAACATCATCCCGCCGACCTCCAACGGCAAGGACTTTCCCAACGACCCGGTCGCGACACGGCGCTTCGACATGGCGGTGATGAAGAAGAAGATTGCCCGCCTGCACGAGCTGCTGCGTGCCAACGGGCGCGCGCCGGACGACGTCGAGCTGGGCGGTCTGCTGCTGCTCGGCATGTCGCGCAACGAGCACGACAGCGGGCTGGTCGACATGGCGCGCCAGCTCGGCTTCGACGATTACGAGGCCGCGCGCCGCGCGCCGGTGGCGCTGCTCGGTACGCCGTCGCAGGTGCGCGACACGATCGAGGAGCGCATCGCCGACACCGGCGTGACCTACTACATGATGTTCGCCGCCAACGACGAGTCCTGGAGCCTGTTCGCCAGCGAGGTGCTGCCGCACTTCACGACGTGAACACGCAGCGCCGCCATGGCCAGCGGCCACGGCGGTGCGCCGACCGCTCTCAGCTGTTCAGGATCAGGTCGGTGTCGACCACGCCCTCGGTGCCCTTCACGAAGCCTTTCCAATTCTTCATGTAATCGACGAAGGGCGGGCTCAGGCCTTCGCCGAGCAGGTACTCGGGCGACACCGGCAGCTCGACCGGCGCGAACCGCGCGTCGGCCTGCAGGCGCCTGGGGTAGTCGTGATGCAGGATCGCGGCACGCCCCAGCAGCACGCAGTCGGCGCCTTCCGCCAGCGCGCGCTCGAACTGGTCCGGCGTACGCAGCTTGCCGGCCACGCCCAGGCGCACGCCCTTGCGGTCGAGCGACGTGAACTGGGAGAGCAGGCTGCCGCTGCTGCCGTTGGCATCCTCGGGCTGCTTGAAGACGTCCCACAGCGAGAGATCGAGGAACTCGACCAGCTCGTCGCTCATGATGCGCTCCGCGAAGCTGACCACCTCGGGCAGGTGCATGCCGAAACGCTCGGGCGAGAGACGCAGCCCGAGGATGAAGTCCATGCCGCAGCGCGCACGTATGCCCTCGATGATCTGCATGATCGGCCGCTGCCGGTTCTCCAGCGAGCCGCCGTAGGCGTCCTTGCGCTGGTTGACCTCGGGCGAGAGAAACTGCGCCAGCAGGTAGCCGTGCGCTCCGTGCAGCTCGACGCCGTCGAAGCCGGCGCGTTCGGCGCGTTCGGCAGCGCTGACGAAGGCCTCGATCATGCCTTCGACCTCCGCCCCCGTCATCGCGCGGGCGCCCCACTTCTCGTTGTCCGAAGCGCATAGCGGCTGCTGGCCGATGACCGCCTCGGGGCAGCGCATGCCGCCGTGGTAGAGCTGCACCACGGCCAGGCTGTCGTGGTCGCGTATGGTTTGCGCGAGCCGGGTCAGGCCGGGCAGGTGGTCGTCGGCGAAGATCCCGAGCTGGCCCGGGAAGCCCTTGCCCTCGGCCTGCACGTGGGCCGCGCAGGTCATGGTCAGGCCGAAGCCACCCTCGGCGCGCCTGGTCAGCCAGTGGAACTCCTCGTCCGAACAGGTGCCGTCCTCGTGGCTCTGCTGGTTGGTCAGCGGCGCCAGCATGAACCGGTTCTTCATGGCCGGTCCGCGGTTGAACGAGAGCGGGGTGAACAGTGAGGTCATGGGCTTCTTCCTGCGCGATGGGTCGGTAAGGGGGTGAATGCGGGCGCCCCGGAGTGGCGGCCGGGGCGGATTCTACCGTCGATCGGCAGGCCGTTGTCGGCGCGGCGCCGCGCTGATTCGCGGCGCCGGCGGCGGGCAGGGTCGGCCGGCCCGCCGTGGCGGGCCGGCCGCAACCTCAGTTCCAGATCTCGTAACGCGAGACCCAGCGGCCGTTGGCAGCCGGCTCCAGCACGCGCATCACGTTGCCGGTCGTCCAGCCATCAGCGGTGGCAGCGCCCCACACGCCGGCGACGTGCAGCGCGCCGCCCTGGATGTCGCAGGAGACCACGTCGACACTGTAGTCGGCGGCCCGCGCCGTCAGCTCACCGTCGCCGAGGCGCTCGGCGATCAGCTCGCGGCCGACCAGGGTCTCGTCGCTGGGCGGCATCAGCACCGCCGATTCCGCGTAGAGCTCGGCCAGTGCCGCGGTGTCACGCTGCGCGACCGCGGAGCGCCAGCGGGCGTCGTAGGCGTCCGCGACCGCGCGGCTCTCGCCGTCCGGGGCGCAGGTCTCGATGGCGGCACTCGCGGCGCCGGCCGTCGTCAGCAGGGCGCCGCCGAGGGCGCCGATCAGAAGCTTTCTCATGGTCATACTCCATAGTGAAGAAAAGCGGGGCAGCGGTGAATGCTGCTTTGCGGTATACACTAGGGCCGGCGCGGCCGCGGACCAAGTGGGCGCGGGGAAATGCATTGTTTCCTGATGGTCAACGGATGCGGAGCGGCCCGGCCCGATGCTCGACAGATTCACCAGCATGGAAGTGTTCCTCGCCGTCACACGCTGCGGGACCTTCGCCGCCGCGGCCGAGGAGCTGAACATGTCGCGCGCCATGGCCAGCAAGCACGTCAAGGCGCTGGAGGATCACCTCAGCGTGCGGCTGCTGGACCGCACCACGCGCGCCGTGCGCCTGACCGAAGCCGGGCGCGCCTACAGCGAGCGCATCGGCAACCTGCTCGCCGAGCTCGCCTCGGCCGAGGACCAGCTGACCAGCGACGCCGCGGACGTGCGCGGCACGCTGGACGTCGCCGCGCCGACCACCTTCGGTGCCGTCCACGTTGCGCCCGTGGTGGCCGACTACATGGCCGGGCACCCCCTGGTCTCGGTGCGCATGACGCTCACCGAGCGCAGCGTGGACCTCGTTGACGAGGGCATCGACGTCGCCATCCGGGTCGGTGAGCTGGGCGACTCATCCTACGTCGCCCGCCGGCTGGGCGAGGTGCGCATGGTCATCTGTGCCGCACCGGCCTACCTCGCCGCGCGCGGCACGCCGCGCGTGCCCGAGGACCTCGCCCGGCACGAATGCCTGGTGTTTCGCGAAGCGCCGGCACGCACGCAGGCTGACTGGACCTTCCACGAGAAAGGCAAGGCGCGCGCGGTGCGCGTCAGCGGCCGCTTCGCCGCCAACACCGGCGACGCCGTACGCAGCGTCGCCGTCGGCGGCAGCGGCATCGTCAGGCTGCCGGACTACCTCGTACAGAAAGAGCTCGACAGCGGCGCGCTGGTCGAGGTGCTCGCCGGCTACGGGCCGCCGCTGCGCCCGGTGCACGCACTCTACCCGCACCGCGTGCACGTGCCCGGCAAGGTCAGTACCTTCGTCGACTTCGCGATGCGGGCTTTCGGCGGCGGTCAGTAGGCCCGGGCACGACCGTCAATCAGAGAGCCGCCCTCTGCGGCCGCTCGCGTGCTCTACTTCACCCACTTCCACCCGGTCAGCATCGGCCTGACCAGGTTCTCGCGCTTCCACACCAGGTAGAAGCCGATCGCGGCGACGTGCAGCGCGACCAGTGCCAGGATGACCTTGCCGAGGAACTTGTGCAGCACGATCAGCTTGGCGGTGACGGTGTCCGACACGAGGTGCGCCAGCGGCGCGGCCTCGAAGTAGTCGTCGGATTCGATGAACAGGCCCGAGGTCGCCTGCATCAGCAGCACCAGCAGCATGGCCAGTACCGACAGCGCGCCGAGCGGATTGTGCCCGCGCGTACCGCTGGGCGCACGCCGGCCCAGCGTCTTCGCGTAGGCGAATACCGCCGATGGCGCCGGCAGCAGGGCGCGCAGGCGGATCGGCGGCGGGCCGACCAGCCCCCACAGCAACCGCACGGCGAGCAATCCCAGCACGACGTAGCCGCAGTAGAAGTGCCAGCGGATGGTGGAGAAGGACATGAACTCCCCCAGGTACCATACCGCTGACACCGCCACCACCAGCGACCAGTGCCAGAGCCGGGTCAGCAGGTCCCAGACCTTCTCCCGGCGCAGTTCACCCAAGCGGCGCTACTCCTCGGCGCGGAAGTCGTCGTGACAGCCCTTGCAGGTATCCCCGACGTCACCGATCTTCGAGCGCAGGGCGTCGAGCCCGTTACCGGCGACCTCGGCAAGCGCGTCGACCGCCGCCTTGTACTCCTTGCCGGCCTCGGCGACCTTCGGCCAGGTACTCCACACCTCGGGCAGGGCGTGGGTCTTCTTCGGGTACTTGTCGTTGCCGGTGCCGGCCGGCCAGGCACCGCCCATGTCCAGCATGGTGAGCACCTTGAGGTTGTTGGCGAGCTTGGCGGCCTGCTCGGCGTCGTAGGGGATCTTGCCCTTGGCCATGTCGAACAGCGGCATGACGCTGAAAGCGCGCACGTACATCTCGCCCTGCCGCGCCTCGATGAGCGCGAGGTTGGGATCCTCGTCGGCGCCGTGCGCCGAACACGTCAGTGCCACGGCGGCCAGGGTCATGAAGCCGGTCAGTCTCTTCTGCATCACCAGTTACCTCAGCGATCGTTCAAACGGTGACCCGATCATAACCCCGCAGCGCGCGGGCGGATATGACAGCCGCGCAGGCGAGGGATTACGAGGAAATCGGCGGCCACGGCGCAGTTCGGCCCTGTTCCGCTACCCGGACCGCGCGCTCCGCACCCACCCCCGGCCACAGCCTGTGCGCCAGCGCCGGCACGCTGCCGGCTGCGACCGGCTTGCTGAAGTAGAAGCCCTGCAGGGCATCGCAGCCGAGCGTACACAGCAGCCGCGCCTGTTCCGGGGTCTCCACGATTTCGGCGGTGACACGCATGCCGAGGCCGGCGGCCATCGCGATGACGGCGTGAACGATGGCGACCTAATCGTCGTGGTCGCGCAGGCCGGTCACGAAGCTGCGATCGATCTTGATGTTGCCGATCGGCAACTGCGTCAGGTCGCGCAGCGACGAGCAACCGGTGCCGAAGTCGTCGAGTGCAATGTGCACGCCCTGCTCACGCAGGCCGCAGCGGCAGGCGGGCGGTTGTCGAAACGATCTCCGTGCATGGCGTTCGTACCGGGATCGGTGCGGGTACCGACCGCGACCGTGCCAGGGCTGGCGATCGCGGGCCCCGGGAATGGCAGTAATACCGATCCTTCGGCGCGGCTTCGCGGTTAATTCAGCCGGCAACGCGGCGCGCGCGGAGAACCGGGTCACGGAATGCACGGGGCAATCGAGCCACGAACCGGGTCATCACGTGCGGCTGCGAATTCCGGGATGCGGACGAAGACGCCCTCGCCGTACCCTGCGCGGCCCCCTGCCGGCATGGGATAATGGCCCGGCACGTGCAGGGGGGAGACCGACCGATGCCGCTAGACCGAAACTTCATCGACCGCTGGATCCATGCCATCAACGGCGACCGGGCGTGCCGCAACGGCGGGCGCGGGTTCAGCGATTCGTTCACCTTCGTCGTGGACACCGCGCGCTACACGTTCCATGTGCGCGACGGCGCGGTCGAGCGCGTCGTCAGAGACGGCGGTCCGCTGGAGCCGAGCCGCTTCACGCTGGCGGCCGAAGGTGCCGTGTGGGACGACCTGCTGTCACCCACCCCGCCCGCCATGGGACATGCCTTCTTCGCCGCCATCGCCGTCGGCAAGATGACGTTCGAGGGCGATATGCGGCTGATGTTCCAGCAGATGGCGACGTTCTCCGCCTGGCTCACCGTCGGGCGCGCGCTCAACGGTCCCGCCGACCTGCCACCGGACCCACCCTTCCAGGACGACTGGCAGGCGGTCGGCCGCTATACCAACGTCACCCTCGACGGCAGCCGGCACAAGGTCTTCTACTTCGAGGCCGGCGAGGGCATCCCGGTGCTGTGCCAGCATACTGCCGGCAACGAGAACCGCGAGTGGTGGCAGCTGCTGGAGGATCGCGAGCTGACCCGGCGCTTCCGCTTCATCGCCTACGACCTGCCCGCGCATGGCAAGTCCGACCCGCCCTTCGACCGCGACTTCTTCGCCGAGGACCAGCTCCTGACCTCGGACTGGATCACGCGCTTCGTGGTCCGTTTCGCCGAGTCACTGTCGCTGGAGCGGCCGATCTTCCTCGGCTGCAGCATCGGCGGCGTGATTGCGCTGCACCTCGCCGAACGCTTCCCGGAGAAATTCCGCGGCCTGGTCTCGCTGGCCGGCGCGGTGCCGACCTACGGCTTCTTCCACGACTGGTGGATTGACCCCGCGGTCAACATCGCCATGATGGAAGCCGGATTGGTCGATGCCGTGATGTCACCCGGGATGTCACGCGCGGACCGCCAGCTCAATCGCGTCTTCCAGGGTGCGCACCCGCGCAGCGCGCGCAACGATCTCTACTTCTGGGGCGTGGAGAACGGTGACGAGACGCGCGCCGATCGCATCGACGCGACGAAGGTGCCGCTATACATGTACGCCGGCGAGTACGACTTCACCTGCCCGCCCGAGCACGTCGAAGCCTCGGCGCGGCGTATCGGCGAGGGCGTGCATTACGAGACGCTCGCCGGGCTCGGCCACTTCCCGATGAGCGAGAACTACGCGCGCTTTCGCCCGACCCTGGTCAGGACACTGGACGACATCGTCAGCCGTACGACCGGCCTGGCGCCCTCCGCCACCGCCTGAGCGGCTGGCGGCCGCCGGCGCCGCCAGCGTTCAGTGCTCACTGGCAAGCGCCTCGCGCGCGAAACGATAGGCTTCGAGAAAATCGATCGCCGCCGGCTCGGACGACTGCTGGATGTGCCGGAACAGGCCGAACTGGGTCTGGTACTTCAGCCGCCCGATGGCGAGCGGACCGACGCTCCAGATGCGGTGCGCACCCACCTCCAGCAGCGCGCCGTCGTCGTCCGTGCCGATCCCCTCCACCCCGCTCGGCGGCACGGCGTTGGAATCGGCAACGGCCAGCAGGTGTTCACCGGCGGCCAGCGCGTCCTCGTCGACGACGCGGATGCCGGCCCTGGCCACGCATACGATCACCTCGCTGCGCGCGACGACGGCAACGCGATCGCGGTGCGTTTCAGCGCTCTCCCATTCGACCTGCGCGCGGTGACGCTCACAGAATCGCAGCGCGACCCGCGCATCGTCGTCGGCGGTCAGCGCGCACAGCGTCGCCGACGCTCCCTCGCGCGCCGCCAGTACCGCCGTGCACAGGCCCACCGGACCGACACCGAGCACCGCTACGGTGCGCCCGGCGAGACCGTCCACGCCCTGCGCGCGCAGGGCGCGGTCGACCAGGGCGACGATGCTGGCGGAGGTGGTGTAGGCACCGTTCGGATCGGCGAACAGACCGACCTGGAAATCGCCGACCATGGCGCGTCGTGCCGACTCGAACATATCGGTCGCGAGGTGCACGTCGCGCCCGCCGATGAACATGCCGGTATCGTTGAAGCGACCCGGCGGGCGGCAGAAGATCGCGTCCTGCACCAGTGCCGGCACGCTGGTGGCGGCGATCCCGGTCAGCGGGATGACCTGGTCGAAGCCGGCGTCGGCGGCGATGGTGACATCGAACGGGCTGACGTTACTCCCCGGCGAGAGAAAGTAGAGGATGCGCTGCGTCATGCTGCACCCCGCTTCCCGTTTTGGGTCGCGCGGCGGCGGCGGACGCTCACGCGATCGACTCCAGGAACTGCGCGACCTGGCCGGTGAGCCGCTCCGAGATCACCTTCAGGTGCGAGATCTTGTCGTGGATGTGTGCCGCAGCCTGCTCGGCATCGACCGCGGCGTCGCGCATGCTGCCGGCATGTTTGGCGGTGTCCTGCACGCCACTGCATGCGCTGCGCACGTTACGCGACATGACGTCGACCGCCTCGCCATGCGATTCGACGGCCGAGTTGACGATGCCACCGAGCGCGTCGATCTCCGCCAGCGAGCGCACGATCGCCTCGATCGCCGCGACCGTCTGCCCGGTTCCCGCCTGGATCTCGGCGATCTGGTCGCGGATGCGCCCGGTCGCCTCCGCCGTCTTGTTCGACAGCGTCTTGACCTCCTGCGCGACCACCGCAAAGCCGCGCCCGGCGTCACCCGCGCGCGCCGCCTCGATGGTCGCGTTCAGCGCCAACAGGTTGGTCTGGTTGGCGATGTCGTTGATCAGGTTGACGATGGTGCCGATTTCGCCGACCCCCTGCTGCAGCGCGTGCACGCGCTGCTCGGAGCTCGAAGCCTGGCTCGAGATCGAGGACAGCAAGGCGTTGCGCTCCTCGCTCTTCGCCTCCATCTCGGCGACCGCGTCGATGACCTGGTCGGTACGCTGGGCGACGTCCTGCAGCTCGCGGTCGGCCTGCATGGTGGTCGATACCATCGCCTCGGCGCGGGCCTGCGTGTCCTGCGCAATGCGCGCCATCTCGGCCGAATTCTGCTCCAGGTCGAGTGCGGCGGTGCCGAGCGCGTCGGCCACCGACTTGATGTTGCTCTCGAACTGCCCGGACATGCGCACGCGGCCCGTGACCACGCGCCAGGTCGCCATCGCGCCACAGTACACGCCCTGCTTGTCCAGGATCGCGCGGATCATCACGTCGACGACCTGCTCGCCAATCTCGAGACGATTCGTGTACGGCAGTTGCCCCGGGTCGTCCAGTCGCGGCGTCGGCACGCCGGCCGCCCGGAACAGGAAATCGATCTTCGCGCCCTGCACCTCGCCAACCTTGCAATCGAGGTACGGTTCGAGCTCCTTGAGGCCGCGCTCGGCGGCCGCATTCAGGTAGGTGATGACGAAATCGTCCTCGACGCTGGCCCACACGATCTTGGCCGGCGTGTTGTCGATCATGGTCATCGCGGATTCGAACCACTGTTTCCAGCGCGCCGCCTCCTCCTTGTACTTGAGTGACTGGGCGACGACGTCCGTGGCTGCGTTCATGGCAACTCCTGTCTGTATTTTCGGGCGATAAGGGTCCTTTACCGAAGGCTTCTTGGTGTACAAGGCCTAGCGGCCGGGGGGCCGCGTACTTGAGTGACGGGGGCGCGCGGGGCGCCCACCGGGCGCCGTTCAGTGTGGTGCAGCTCCGCTTTGCTGCGACGCCCGAATCGATGGCGCGATGGTCCGAATCGGGCGCGTTCGCCTGGCGCCCCACTTCGCCAGGTGAGAAAGCCCGCATGCGCGGGCTCTTTGCCGGCGTGGCGCAGAGGACGGTATTGATTACCCGACCATTCCGATCCCGGCCAGCGGCCCGTCGCGCAAGCGCGACGGGCCGCTGGCCGGTGACGGTGGCTTTGTCAGGCCATCAGGTCAGCGCCTTCGTGCGCGGACGGTTTTCGTCACGACCCACTTGTGCTTGCCAATCAGCCGTGAGCGTTTGAAGCCCTGCCGTTCGAAAGTGGACAGTGCGCCGTTGAACAGGAACGCCGGGGAGGCCTTTCTACCCTCGGTGTCTTCCGGATAGCCCTCGATGCGTCCCCCGCCCAGTTTCCTGATTTGCTCGACTGCGCCATGCAACGCGGCCGACGCGACACCCTTACCACGGTAGCCCTTGCCGGAGAAAAAGCAGGTGATCCGCCAGTCAGGCAGCCTTGGATCGGTCGCAAGGTAGGCACGCTCATTGTGGATACGCGGAAGCTCCTGCGGTGGACCGAACTGGCACCAGCCGACGCAGTCCTCGCCATCGTAAACGAGCGCGGCATGCGCACGCCCTTCGCGCACGAGGCGCGCCTTCGCCCTCCGCTTCGCCTCGGGTGACTCGCCCTTGTCCTTACGGTGGTACCACATGCACCAGCACCCGCCCCACACACCGTTGTTCGCCTCGACCAGACGGGCAAAGTCCGGCCAGGTGGTCTCGTCTAGCGCTTTGGTTCTGTATTCGGGCATGACCTGCCTCGGAAATCGGTGGGCACCGGGCTTACTGCACTGCATTGATAGCGCATTTCACGAAGGCTTTCTCGCCGAGTTTGCCCTTGGCGGCTTCTTCCCGCGCAATGAAGGGGATTCAACAGTTCATATTTCTACGCGGCGGCCTGGAGTGTCAGCCTGCGATGCAGGGCGCATCAGTGCAGTGCTTCATTGCCTGGAAGACCACTTTGGCGGAGAGAGAGGGAGGGATTCAAACCTTCGGTGTTTTTATTAATTTCAGTCTGTTATGGAGCCGTCGTGTCCAGATCGTGTCTACCGGGAATTCTCATTCAGCACCCTGCACGCAGACTACGCGCGGCTTCGTGGCAGCCTTCTTCGCGCCCCTGGAGAGCCATAGTGGCTCACGAATCGCCGATGGAATCCGTGCGACAAACGCCCTCAGGGCAGCTTCGGCCTCGCTTGCCGCAACCGCTGGCCCGCAGGTGACTGACGCCGACCCGTTGACCCCGGGGGGCGACCGCGCACAGTATCCTTCCAACAATCCGCGTAACGACAGCCGACGACCATCAGGATCTATGTTGTTGGGTGCCCCATAGAGTGGTACAGTCACCCACGATGGAGTTATACGGATGATCGTCAGCTTTCGCGACGAGTGGCTGCGCGCTTTTTTCGTTGAGGATGTTTCTTCGAAAAAGATCCCCGCGGATGTCGAAGCTCGTCTCTTCCGCAAGCTCCAGATGATCGATGACGCAACGACCGATCAGGATCTTCGCACACCGCCCAGCAATCACTTCGAGAAGCTGCGCGGCAATCTGGCGAGATTCCATTCGCTTCGCGTCAATAGACAATGGCGGTTGGTCTTCCGATGGGATAGCGGCCGCGGTGAAGCGGCTGACGTCTACCTGGACGATCACAGTTACCGCTGAAGCAGAACCCGAAGGGGGTAAGACCCGTGTTAATGACCAAGCGCAAACCTGCCACCGTGAGCGAAATCCTCACCGAGGAATTCATGGAGCCGCTGGGATTGACCCAAGGCGCGCTCGCCGAGGCCATGGGCGTGCCGCGCAAGCACGTCAACGAACTGTGTAACAATCGCCGCAGTGTCACCGCCGCAACCGCATTGATCCTTGCACGAGTGTTCGGCAACAGTCCGGACTTCTGGCTGAACGTGCAGCGCCGAAGCGAACTTTGGGACGCAATGCACGACCCGAAGGAGCTTGCGCGTATCAATCGTGCAAAACCTCTGGAGAGTGCCGCGTAACCGATCGCTCGCCGCCTTCGCGGGTCAGAAAAGCCTGTGGACCAACACCGACAACGTTCTCGCATCCAACGTAGCCTCCGGAAACATCGCGAGGGTTTCACGCCAGTTTGAAGATCGGACGCCGGGTACTACGAAATTTGGATCGGGGACGGCACACAGAAGGCGGTCTTCGCCTCCGGCCCGATGGCTCGATCATTTCGCGCGAGATTGATGACGACGGACGGGGACGCTCCCTCCCGCGATCGGAAACGCCCCTGGTCAATCACTATTGATAGTCGCGCAACCGGCCGAGGGGTACGGTCAACGGCCATCATCGTAAGGACCGGACGCGTTGCACATTAGGCATCTCGACCACTACGCCCTCTCCACCAAACCAGAAAAAAAGCCCGCTAGTGCGGGCCTTCTATTCAGGTTTGGCTGTCAATCGGCACGCAAAATTGACCCCTGATCGGCGTCTAAAATTGACCCCGGTTGAAGGGGTCATTCGCGGTGCTTGAAGCGCCAGCTTTCGTTGCCGGATTCGATGATTTCGCAGTGGTGGGTCAGACGGTCGAGTAGAGCCGTGGTCATTTTCGGGTCAGCGAAGACCTTCGGCCATTCGGCAAAGTCGAGGTTGGTCGTGACGATGAGCGAGGTGCGCTCGTAGAGTCGGCTGACCAGGTGGAACAAGAGCTGCCCGCCTGACTGAGCGAAGGGTAGGTAGCCGAGTTCGTCGAGGATGACAAAGTCGACGCGCGAGAGGGTGTCGGCCAGGCGCCCGGCACGGCCGTCACGGGTCTCGGTCTCGAGTTGGTTGACGAGGTCGACGACGTTGTAGAAGCGGCCCTTGAAGCCGGCGCGGATACAGGCGCGGGCAACACCGATGGCGAGATGGGTCTTGCCGGTCCCGGTGCCGCCGATGAACACGGCGTTACGTTGATGTGCCAGGAAGCCACCCGTTGCCATATCCTGGACGAGGTCCTGATTGACCGGTGATTCGTCGAAGGCAAACTCGGCCAGCTCTTTGGCGACCGGCAAGCGGGCGATTCCGAGTTGATAACGGATCGAGCGCGCACTCTTCTCGGCAATCTCGGCGGAGAGCAGTTCGCCGAACAAGACCTCGAACGGCCTCTGGCGTTTGCGTCCCTGGGTAACGATATCGTCATAGTGGGCACGCATGCCGGCGAGCTTCAGCTCGCCCAGCATGTCCATCAACTCATGGCGCTCCATCGTGTGCCCTCCGCAGACGGTCATACCGGGTACAATCGGCCAGTGGTGCGCGAGTCAGCCTGAGAGCGGCCGGCGTGGTGATCGCCGGCGGTGGTTCAGGTTCACGTCGGCGGGCAAGGATATTGAGCACGACGTCGGCATGGGCGAGCTTCGCCGCGAGGGCCTCCGTGCAGGCAGCCTCGACCGCCTCCAGCCCATCGGTGAGCACCGCACTCAAGATGGTGACCATCTGCCGGTCACCGTCAGCGACACGCCGCAAGCGCGCCTGCACCTGACCGAGGCTGCCGGGCAAGACCCAGTCCCGGAACGGGGCACCGTTGCGCAGCGCGCCCGGTTTACGCGCCAGGACTGGCACATAATGCCAGGGGTCATAGGCCGTCTGACCGCGGCCAAAGCGGCGTTCATGCGCACCAACCATCTCCCCGTCCTGGCGGATGACGATGCGCTCGGCGTAGGCATAGACCTCAACCGGTCGTCCGACCGCACGCGCCTGGACGCTGTAACGGTTGTGGTCGAAGCGCACCAGGCAGGTCTTCGAGACCGTGGCAACCTGGGTCCGGTAACCATCGAACGGGATGCGGTGACCGATAAGATGCGCCCGTTCGGCTTCGAACACCTCGAAGATAGTACGGTCGGTGTACTCCGGGTGCGTCTTGTCACGCGCATAGGCGACACAGCGTTCGAGCAGCCGGGCGTTCATCTCCGCGAACGACCCGGCGCGCAAACGCGGCGTGAACAACCGGTCGCGCATCGTCCCGACCTGGTTCTCGACTTGGCCCTTCTCCCAGCCGGCACCCGGCGTACAGGCCACCGGCTCGACCAGGTAATGGCTCATCATCTGCTCAAAGCGGCGGTTGAACGTGCGCGCCTTGCCGACGAACACCGACTCGACCGCGGTCTTCATGTTGTCGTAGATGCCACGGGTACAACTGCCGCCAAAGAACGCGAACGCCCGGTTGTGCGCATCGAACACCATCTCCTGGCTCTCGCGCGGATAGGCGCACACGAACATCATCCGCGAGTGGCACAGGCGCAGATGGGCGATCTTCGCGGTCGTCGTCACCCCGTCGATGACCACGATCTCATGGGACCAGTCGAACTGGTAGGCTTCTCCCGGGGCAAACACCAACGGGACGAATGCCTCGGCTGACGCCATACCGACGCGCTCTCGCCATTGCCGCGCGTAGCGCCTGACTGCGTCGTAGCTGCCTGCGTAACCTTGCTGCTGGAGCTGCTCGAACAGCCGCATCAAGGTCAGTCGTTCACGCTTGCTTTTGCCGGCGTTCTCTTCGAGCAAAGCCTCCAACTCGGCCTCGAACTGCCCCAGCTTCGGGCGCGTTACCACCGACCGTGTGTAGCTGGGCGCCGTGTCCTCCGAGCGCAACACCTTGCGGACCGTGTTTCGCGCGATGCCACGGTCGCGAACGATCGATTTGATGCTCTTCCCATGGACGAAATGATCTCGCCTGATCTTGCCCTGCGTCTCCACCGTCAACATCCCCTTCGAGCTCCCGCGGCAAAACACGGGACTCTCTCATCTACATTACGAAGGGGGTCAGTTTTCGACGCCGATCACCCCTCAGAAGGGGTCAATATTCCACGCCGATCCACAGCCCTCGGGCATATGGCCATCAACGGGGTCGTGGAATCCTGGACTGACCGCCAACTTTGCCGCGGCTCGGTCTGTGGGCTCAGCGGGCGACAAGGTTCCGTTTCGTGGCACAAGCGGCGCTTGGGTGTTCTCATCGGAGGCCTTTCGGGCAGGCTCGATAGCCTCGTCAATCGGTTCGTCAAGTTCGTCGGTTGCGTCTGGGGCGAAGGACGCCTGGTGACGTCCGGATAACCGCGCGTCGATCTCGAGGCTGACCGCATGGATGCTGCTATCGGCGCGCTCGGCAATTTCCGCTTCGAGCGATCGCCGCAGGCTCGCGATGTCCCATTCCGATGTGTCGTAACGCCGGCACAAGGCATCGAACGTCTGGTCAAACTCGATTTCCGTGTCAATGCTTCGGGCCATCCAGATTGCGCGTGCTGCGCGTTCCAGCGAACGGATTTTGGCAACCTGCGGCCGACCGATGCCGCCTTCCAGGGCCTGTGACAGAATCGGACGAAGCCGCTCGACCGCGTACGCCATCTGCGAGATGAGACCCTGGCTCAAACCGTATCCGCATTGCCGTAGCGCCTCCGCGAGTTGCGACTGCGTGAAGGGTTCTCCCGAAGCCTCCTCCAGAAACCGCTTCGCGTCAGCTACGGCCAGTGCCTTGTCGAGAAACGTCAGGTCACCGCGGAGGTCGTTCTCTTTGAGATGGGCGAGCAGGACATCGGCCTCGCGGGTCCACGGTCGGATCACGCACGGAACAGTCGCGAAGCGCCGGTCGTCGGTCTCCTCGAACAGTTCCTTCAGGATTCGCAGACGAGTGTTCCCGCCGGCGTGCACGATGTAGTCGGTTTCGCCCGGTCGCTGGGTGACCACGAGCGGCTGGCTGAGACCGTCCGCCCGAATCGAGGCCTTGATGCGGTCGTATTCCGTGTTAGGCGCACGCCGGGGATTGTGTTCGTACGGGTGGATCCGGCCGACGTCGAGGGTCACGAGCTCCAGGACGTCACCGGGTGCCTCGCCGGCGTCGGCGTCATGCCGAGCCGCCTTGCGGGTCATGGCCGCTCTTCCGCGACCATGAGGTACGACTCCTCACGCTCGAAAATCTCCGGATAGCGCACCAGGCTCTCACGGGGCACGGTCTTGCGCCGGCCTCCTGAACGCGCCGCGACGTCCCGAGTCTGGGCCTCGATTCGCGCCGCCATCAGGGCGCTTGCGTACCGATGCTTGCCCGCCAGCTGGTAGAGGTAGGACACGGAATCGTTACAGACGACGGCGACGTCCGCGCGTTCCCGCTTGCTCGCTGCTCTCAGAAAGTCTCTTAGCTCCATGCACAAGACATTAGCGTCATGCTCATTGCCTTGCCAAGAGCCTTTAGCAGGTTTATCTTTACCATCGTGCTAAACACGAACCCGGCGGATGCGATGAAGCGAAGGCATGAGACGGTTCGGCTGAGCAACCTCGAGCTGCTGGTTGCCGAAGCCGGATCGGCGGCCGCGCTTGCCCGCCTCGCCAGCACGAGCGAGTCCTACCTCAGTCAGATTCGCAACCAGCTCACGACGCCGAAGGGAACACCCCGCGGTGTTGGTGACGACCTGGCGGCGAAGCTCGAGCGCGCCATGGGCAAGCCGGACGGATGGATGGATGAACCACATCGAGTCGCAACGGAGGAACATGCGCACTACAACGCCGAACCGGGCCCGGACGTGCGCAGCCTGCACCCACTGATATCGTGGGTTCAGGCCGGCGAATGGTCTGAAATCGCAGGAAATTTCGAGCTCGGTGACGCCGAGGATCTACTGCCGTGTCCGGTTCGGTGTAGCCCAGATACCTTCGTGCTGCGGGTTCGGGGCGAAAGCATGGAGCCGAAGTTCCACGACGGCGATCTGATCTTCGTGGATCCCCAGGTCGCACCAGTCAGTGGGCGGTATGTCGTCGTTCGCCTAGAGGACTCCCAGGAGGCGACGTTCAAGCAGCTGATCATCGAAGAAGGCCATCAGTACCTGAAGGCGCTGAATCCAGACTGGCCGCACCGGATCATCGAGGTGAACTCAAACGCGACGATCTGTGGTGTCGTTGTTTTCAGAGGCGAGCTTGTTTGATGCAGCGTACGGCCTTGTAAACTTGTAAACGACAAGAACTCACATAGGGGGAGCACGATGGAAAGTGCAAGTCAGGCCGGTGCAGCCGGCATTTCGACAGAGGCAATCGCAAAGTACGGTCAGGTTCGTTGGAATTTCCCGCTTGACCTTCCCAGTGGGCCGAACGGTACTAATCCGGACCTGCAAATCGTTTATGGTGCGGGGCAGAATCCTGGAGAGATCGGAAAAAACCTACTCTTCAATCTCCCCGAAATCCGGTTGCTGGCCGGGCGTTGGACCCACTCGGACCTTGGCCCGCTCGTTTCAATTTCCCCAGACGCCTTCCAGCCTGAGACTGCCGCCGAGGAAGCCAGGATCGTCCGCACCGCGGATACCGAATTGGTCGTCCGCTACCGAGACGGGTCGCGCCAGGTCTTTCGACGTCATGGCAGCGCCTTGTTTCTCCTCTCTGAGACTGTGTCCTCCGACGGGCACTCCACGGTCTATCAGTTTCGGGCGGACGGCGTGCCCCGATCGATCGAATGGTCTATCTATCGGCTTGAGTTTGAGTATGAAGAACGGCCCGACCCAGTGGTCGACACGCGTGCGGGCATCCTTCAAATTCTTGAGGACCGGTGCCGAGGGCTATCCGTCCGCGGAACACCACCGGACGAGCAAGAATCCGTCTTGGTCCGTGGATATCGCTTCGAGTACCTGACGATCGCCGGACAGAGCATCATGACCGCGATTTCACGCGTATCTGCTACCCGCGAGCAGATGATGGTAGAGCTGTCGTGGCGCGGCGACGGACTCGACGAACCGCCGGCTTTCGCGAAGCCCGACGTGTCACCACCCAGAACAAGCCGGTCAATCCAATGGAAAGGAATTGGCCGAACCGACTTATGGACAGAATTCGGTGGCGACGTGTTGGTATACCCCAGTATCGGCGACAGCCAATTCGGATCTCCGGAGACCGTGAACGACGCCCCGTCGGCCCTTATACAGCACGCCGACCGGGTCGGATTCGGTGATATTCTCGGGCGCGGCTATCGCGACCTCATAGTGCTTAGCGAAACGACGCGCGGCGTTCACCGATACGATCCTGCTACCGGCTTCGGCGCATTCGAGGACTGGTCAGCAACGGCACCGACGGAGGTCATGAACGAGGGCAGCCGTCTGATGGACTTGGACGGAAACGGCGTGGCGGACCTTCTCGTGGCCGATTCGCCGAATGACGAGTTCCGAGCTTACTTGACCGTCAACGGCGTATTCGCAGCGGAGCGGCACAGCCGTGCCATGGGTACGCACTGGGTTGATCTATCCGCGAACGATTACGTCACCAACTTGTCTGGCACGCAGTGGGTAGATCTAGTGCGTGTCCGAAACGACTATCTGGAGATCGCCTACGGGATTGGACTACTGGAGTGGTCGCCATGGCAGAGGATATCCATCGATCTGCCCGATGGATTGGTTGATCTGACTGAAGCCGCAGTGCACTTCTCCGACCTGACCGGCAACGGCACGATGGATTTGGTGGTGGTCCACAGTGGCGCCATCAGCGTTTACTTCGGGAGCGGAGGCCTGTCCTTTGTGCCCGCCTTTACGGTGCCCGACCTACGCTTCACACCAATGAGCAGCATCGTTATCGACGATTTCAACGGCCTGGGGTATTCACAGATTCTGATATGGTCCGACGAAGCTGATGCCTTCATTCTGGACCCCTGGAAAGGTGCTCCTCCCGGTGAGCTGCTTGGCCTCGACAATCAGCTAGGGCTGGTCACGCAGTACGAGTATTGCGCTACGACAGATATGGCGACGGACTGGGCGGTTTCCTGGCCGAGCCCCCGACGGGTGCTGCAGCGTCGCGTAATAGAAGATCGGAACGATCAGGCAGTGTGGGATCAGACATTCCACTATCGCAACCCGGTGCGGATGCGGCTCCCCGTATCACGTTTTTTCTTCAGCGCCACCGTAATTCGCGAGGCCGGCTCGGACGAAGTCAAAGCGAGACGAATTCGATTCACTTGGGCCGCCCCGAAAGACGCCAGCGTTGTTTATCCCTTGGTGGAAGCAGCCACTTTCGGCCAACTCGAAACCTACGGCGTCGCTCGAGACACCGACGCGTTCGACGACAACATACTATTGCAAGGCGGATATGAGTGGACAGTCGCCGATTATGGCGACGCTGTCCAAACTCGCCTTGGCATGCACTGGCAGCAGTTGCACTCGGACAATGGCGACGTGGCGCATCGACTGACGGTCGAGAACCAAGCATTCGACAGTTGGGGCAATGTTAAGCAATCCCGAGCGGCATTCAGCGCGAAAGGCGAGACCAGAGCCATCGTGACGTTCCAGGAATATGCCCAGTCTGCGGGAAACCTTTTCCTCGATCGCGTCATGGCAGTGCGGCAGGTCGACGAGAACGGGGTGGAACTCAATAGCAATCGCTATCACTACGACGGTGCACCCTTTGGCCAAGTCGGCGCCACCGGGCTCGTCTCAAAAGTCGAAAGCAAGGTGCTCACCGATGCGATGGCAACTGAATGGCTCGCCGAAAGATCGGCTGAGGATCTGGGTTACTTTCGAATCGACGAAGAGGACGGTTACTGGCGGACCAGCAAGGAAATCGAGATCGATGGAAGTCTCCGTACCGTGCGCGACCCTTTCGGGCGGGCATCGACGTACGAGTTCGATACAGCAAACATTCAACTGGTCAGAGCCACGGATGCCGGCAACCATTCCATCGCGTTTGAAGTCTCCTACGAGCACGCGCGTCCATCTAGTGTGACAGAGTCAAGCACGCGACAGCGGCGTCAATTGCATGACGATTTGGGGCGCACGATCGAACAGTATTCGAGTCCCTATTTGCTGCCGGTGTCGACGTATTCCTACGAAGGACCGACCGTCCGTCAAACGCGCTTCGGCCGGGATAGCCTCCGCCGCGATGCCTACCAAGTGGAAATCCACCACAACGGGATGGGCGAAGTATTCAAAACGCTCCGCTGCGACGGAAATGGTAACGACGCGTATGCCGAAGAACATGTGATCCGCGGACCTCGGGGCAAGATCGTTCGGGAGTACGCACCCTATTTCGACCAAGCCGCCGCAGCATTCGGTACGCGCGAATATGATGAACTGGATCGGGTTATCGCCTTCACAACGCAGAATGGGGTGCGCCGCCGGCACATTCACGACGGGTTGAGCGAGCGGGTCGAAGTTCAGGCCGCCTCAGGCAACTGGATTCGCCATGCCAGCAAGAGTCTCGATGTGTTCTTTGCAACTCAGGAAACTGTCTCCGGAAGCAACAATGTTGGCAGCCTTGTCGAGCGGGTAAACGATTACCGGGGCAATCCGCTGATCTTGAAGGAACCTACTGGACGGGTCCGTCGGTCCGCGTACGACCTCCTAGGTCGCAAGTGGTTCGAGGAAAGCCCGGACCGGGGCTCCCAGATCTTCGTCCAAGACGCTGGAGATCAGCTGCGCGAGGTGGTTCGAGACGCCCAAACCGCCATCACATATACCTATTCGGCGACCGGACAGGTGCTTGAAAGCACGATAGCCGACACGGACGAGACCGCTCGTCGGACCCTTGGAGAACCGGGTCGCCTCGGCGCCGACAAGCTGCAACGCGTCGACCATGAAGCCGGGACCAATATCATCACCTACAACGCGGAGGACAGACCGGCAGTTCGACGATTCGAAACCCCTACGCTGAGCGGTGCGGTAGAAGTGGAATACCACTACCGTCCCGACGGCCAGATCAAGGAACTGATCTATATCGACACCCAAGCCGGAATGCGCCGCGTTATCCCGTACCGTTACGATCGGTTCGGGCGTCTCGCCGGTGTCCCCGGTTTCCTGAAGAAGATTGAGTACGACGCCGCTGGCGCGATGCGCCGCATGGAATATCAAAATGGTGTTGTAACGGAGTTGGAGTGGCAGCGCGACAAGACGACCATGGCCGGTTACCGAATATCCTTGGAAGACGCTGTGCTGCACAGCGAGGATTTCGGTTTCGACTTCCGCGGCAAGCTCGACGAAATCACTTACCACGATGCGACGAAACGATCGTTCACGCGCGACGAGCTGTCCCGGGTGATCCGCGAAGTGTGCTTGCGTACAGGCGAGGCCCCGAAAGAGCTCACTTTCGGCTTCGATCCGCATGGAAACGTTCTCGAATTGGAAGGGCGGACCCTGACGTACGATGCAGGCGGTCGCCTGGCCTCCGTGGGTTCGGATCCTGTCACCCAGGACGAACTGGGGCGGGTTACCCAAATTGGCGACAGACAATACGCGTATGACCTCACGAACCAGTGCAACTCCATTACTTACGTGGACAGCACAGAGACCTTCCGCTACGACCATACAGGCAATGCGACCTTGTCTTTGGATGGCAGTGGAAACCTCAACTGGTTCACTCCAGACCCGACAGTGGTCGTGACCCGGGACGGGGTCTTCGGTTGCGTCGTTCTCGGTGAATTGCCGGTAGCAATCTTTCGGATCAGAGACGGCCTGACCAGATTCCTGCATACCAATCACCGCGGCGATATCGCGCTGGTAACCGATGCCGCGGGCCAAGTCGCGCGCAGGCATTCCTATAGCCTGTTCGGCGAGAGTTCACTAGCCGCCGGTGAAAAAGGCTTTGAAGGCAAGCGCTGGTCCAATCCCGGGCAATGCTACCACTTTGGGCCGCGGCTTTATGCTCCGGAATTGGGCCGGTTCCTTACCCCGGATCCAATGGTTCGGAATCCCGACCGTCCAATCTCCTATAACGCCTATGCCTACTGCGCCAACGACCCCCTATCTTTTCGAGACGAGACGGGCCTCGGCTGGGATCCCCTTGGCGATTTCTTCGACTGGGTCGGCGACCATATCGTGGAAATTATTGCAGTTGCGGTTATCGTCGCGCTCGTCGTTTTCACTGGCGGTGCGGCACTCTATATAGGCATGGCGATCGGCGGAATAATCGGCGGAGTTTCAGCGGCCCAGAGCGGCCAAGACGTCTTGCGCGGCGTGCTTGTCGGCGCCGCCCTGGGTGGTCTGGGCGCCGTCGCAGGCGCCGCGCTCGCGGGTGCTGCTGGAGTGGCTGGCTCGACTACCATGTGGGGCATGGTCGCTAATGGCGCCATCATCGGTTCTGTGAATGGGGCCGCTATGGGGCTTGCTTCCGGTATCGCGGCCGGGGAATCTGGCGATGTTGTGCTTGAAAGAGCTTTTGCCGGCGCGATTATTGGCGGAATTACCGGAGGCCTCTTCGGTGCAGCAGAATACGGAGTGAAATCATTTCTGAAGGCAGGACCGTCGCAGACCTTTGGCCAATTTAAAGAGAAGCTAGTAACTCCAAACAATTCCGCCACGATGTCCAATCCGTCGCTTGAGAAAGCAGTGATGAAAGGGGCCGGATACGTACTCGAACAGTGGTCAAAAACGCCCGCTGCACACTCCATCGTACGCTCCGCAGCCAACATCGTTTTCTCGGCGGGCGGATACGTCGCCATAACTCAGACAGTATCAGGGGTAGGCGTTCAAGACCTCGATGCCACAACCAAAGCGGTCAAGGAATTTTTGGACGGCAGAATTTTCAAGATTGTCGATGAGACATTCTAAATTAGCCGGAGGGGGAAATCGACATGCAACACAACGTTCTTGTTCAACCAACATCGCGCGCCGCCGAATCGATCTTAGAGGTCCTCCCCTGGGAAGCCGCTCAAACCCAAGAGCTGGTGTCGAAACTTGGTGATTCCGTTGCACGTACGCCTTCGGATGAACCCGAAGATGATGAGCATGAGCCGACTCTAGATTTACGCTTGCTCGATCACGAGGAGCGAGATCCGGCAACCCCCCCACATCCAACGTGGGCGCTCCTGTTGCTGGTTCTTGGCGAACACGCGGCCGCGCTACAAAAAGGATCGGGCGAGATTGCAGACAACGAGGTGATCGATAGCCTCGGCGCCTTTCTAGCGACGTTTATTAGTCACAAGGAGCGATATGAGACAGCCCTGAAGGAACAAACCGACGAGCTGACGCCGGAGAATGCAGTTATTGAGTTGCGAAACAATCTAATACAGCCCGACCTTTCAATCGATTTCGGTACGATTAACGAAACCGTCCTCACCGAAGCCTTTCAAGCTCTTCTCAAGGGCGCCTATGGACGGAGTGGTACGACGATAAAACAAATTCGGCAAGCCGGCGAAGAGATTGATCCTCACAGACTAGACCTGATCACGCTCCTTGACGACGCATTCGAGTGGATTAACAGGAACCTGGCCGATCTCCTGACAAGAGTTCATCGTCATGTCGACGCCGAACAGCTTCTTCAGGCACTTATTGGCTCGGTGGAGAGACTAGAACTCGACTGGCGCTTTCCGGTCATCGGTCTCTGGTTAAGGAAAGTTTCAAAGAAAGGAGACCGGGATTTCCTAAACCAACGCCCAGAACTAGCGCGCGTGGAGTATGCACGGGTGGCGGTCATGGATACGGACGGCAACGTGACACCTGGTCCCGAAATCACGGCACTCTCTGACTACTATGCGGAACCCAAGGCACAGGTCGCTCAGATCCTCAGCATTGCACCAGACGATGACGATGACATCGTTGATGGCGACGGGGAAAGCCGCTTCGATTTTTCAGCGCAAGCCATTTCAGCCTTGCAGCTGATCGTCGCCCGTCTTGGGCTTGTCGATAGCGGCATCGCCCAGGTGGCCCCGATATGGCGTTTCGATTATCTGTATCAACTAGCGACGTTCTTTGCCCAGCAAGCGGAACAAGCGGAACAGCGCTACATCCAATTCGAGGAGCGCCGTGCTAGTGCAGAGCTAACTCGTCAGCAGCTTTCCGACGCGGTGTCCGCGGCGCGAAACGAGCTAAGCCTCGCGGAAACTCGCATCCGGGAACACGATACCGCCGTCGATGTTGCACGGGAACGGCAACGGCTCGCAAGCAACCGGCAAGGCGCGCTGTCCGAGGAATATTGGGAATACATCTCAAGCTCAAGCATGGCCATTCAATACCAGGCGATCGCTGCATCCCTAGGGGGCGGATCGAGCGGTGTCTTCTCTGAAATTAACCGGCATGTCGAACAGATACGCCGGACTGGGGAAACCCGCGGTCAACGCGGCCTTCTGATTGGTGCCAGCACATATCTCGCCGGTATGGAGATGCGGGACGTTGAATTGACACGCATGCGGAACGCACAGGAACAGGCCAGGATCGAGGTGGACATCGCGCGGAAGCAGGTTCAACAGGAAAGCGCTCGCAGGGATTCGGCCGTTCAGTTGCGCAATGCTGTACGCAGCCGATATCAGGAGGCACGGGCGCTGGAACGCCTGTACGACAATCAAGATCTTACACCGGAAGTCTATCGGCAACTCGCCGAGCTCATGCAGCGGATTTCAGCCAGTTATCTCAGCATGGCTTATGAGATTGGCTACTTAGCCGAGCAAGCATTCAACTACGAATTTCGGTCCACGCTATCGGTGATTACCGCCCCGGACGATACGTCCTCTCCGTCCGGCGGTCTGCTCCAATCCGAGATCCTCCAAAACCAGTTGGCCTCCTTCAAACTGAATGAAGTCTATTTGGGTGGGGAGGAACGAAGTTTGGTGACGTGGAACGTGAAATTGCACGAACTCTACCCGGCCTCTTACTTCGACGCGATCCGCAGAGGACGTCCCTTCACCTTCGCACTCGACGTCACGATGCTCGACAAGAAGTTCCCAGGCCTGGTGGATGTTCGAATCGAGAATCTTGCCGTCGAAGTGACACCGCCGCGCTCAGTCCGACTCACGAACGGCTTCTACGCGCAAATTCGCCAGAAGAACCCTGATGACGTCGCTCTTCGAATACAGAACTCAACAGAATCACTCGATTCGACGAAGAGCTCACTCGCCGAACGGACTCAGATGGCGCTACAGGGGCGGGACAACCGCAAGCGCCGCCCCTTCGAGGGCACCAGCCCGTTTTGCGCTTGGCGGTTCGAGTTGATCGACGATCAGTTGGCAGCCAACGAAATCACGGCACTCAACTTCCAACTCTCCGGAACGTTCAGTCAGGACGTTTTCGACCGGGTTATGGAAGAACGGCAGACCGAGGAGCGTTTATTACCAATCGCGCTAACAGATCTCGAGCCGAACGCAACTGAGACCTTGCGCTCTGGTTCGGCGCTCCGAGTGACCCTGCCATTCAGCATTCCCTCAGAGGATGGCAGCGATCCAATCCAGTTATTCCCACCGGAGGAAGGCGCTTTCCCCATGCTGGTCGGACTCCGGGCAGTGGTCGGCCTGGTAGATGCGCGGGCAAGTCCAACGACCCTTTCCGCGAAAGTCACGCTGCCGTTCAGCGGTACACGCCTCACCGACAGAACCATGGGCGCCGAGGGTGGCGTTGAATGGCCGGATGACGAAATCCCTGCCGATCAACCGGCCGTAGGCGATTATGAGATCGCATTTGCGGGCGACGATCTGCAAAAGTTGAGCGGCGCGGCCCTGCTATTGCAGTACAAGGTCACCACCTTACGCGAAGGGTATCGCAACACCCTGATTGGCCGAATTGAAGACGGCACGACGGTGAAACTTATCTTCCGACGCCCGCTCCTACAGGGGGTCTGGAGCGTACTTTACGAAGATGAAAAGTTGGGCCAGGTTGATATCGAAGCCGACTCGACCACTGTGGTGGACCTCGATTTAGCGCGGACTCTCGGCAGCAGAGAATGGGCAGTCGCAATCTTCCGCCATACCGAATCGGAGATCGATGTTTCTCTGCAAATCTAAGCCAGGGACAATTTTGAAGTAGCCGATTTGGGACTTCTGCTGGACACGCGATTCCTTGCCATGCGTAGCGATGGTGCAGGCCTGGGGTTCCCAAGGAACGGATCAGACCGGAGGTATTAGATGAGCAAAGGCCCGAACCCCGCCTGGCCCCATCGCATGGTCGAGGTGAACACCAAACGCCACGATATGCGGCGTCATCTTGTTCAAGGGAGAGCTCGTATGACGCGCAGCTGCGTGGACGAGCTGACGAATCCCACGCAGAGTTGCCGCGGTGCTAAGAGTTTTTCCTTTGCCGAGGGCGTTAGCACGCTGCTAATGTTTTGCGCGTCAATCGATTCGATGGAGAAAGGCCGAACCGGCAGGCCGCGACCATGGCTCCAGCACCACGACACCAGCAGGCCCCATCCTGGCGTTCGCACCCAGCTGGACCTTATTTGCCGCATCTTTCTGCGCGCCCAGCAGATGGCGGTCGCTGAACGACGCCATGTCGGTCAACTGGCTCACGATCAGGAAGTGCTCGGAGCTCACCGGCTACTCGGAGAACGCCATTCGTACGAAAATCCGAGACGGTGTCTGGCTCGAGGATCGGGTATGGAAGAAGGCGCCCGACGGGCGGGTGTTAATCAGTGTTGAGGGCTATCACCAATGGGTAGAAAGCCCCGAACCGGTGTCCGCGCCGTCAGCGCCTCGTCCATCGAGATCTCCTTCACCTATCAAGGAAAGCGTTGCCGCGAGAAGATCAAGCTCAAGCCCACCCCCGCTAACCTGAAGCGGGCCGAGCGTCATCGCGCCGCCATCCTGGACGCGATCGAAAAAGGCACCTTCGACTACGCCACCACCTTCCCGAAATCGAAAAACGCGCCGCTGTTCAGCGACCAGCCCGGCGCGACGATTACCGTCGAGCGTTTCCTCTCCGATTGGTGGCGTGGTGAGGAGAAGGACCTGAAGGCCTCCACCCGCACCGTCGACAAGCGAATCGTCTTCAACCAGATCATCCCCGAGTTCGGTCAGCTCGCGCTCACGGACCTGAAGTGGCACATGATCCGCGACTGGGCCAAGTCCCAGGGCTGGAGCCGGAAGACCCAGAACAACAAACTGAGCGTCCTTCGTCGGGCTCTCAACGAGGCCGTGGAACAGGAGCTCATCCACAATCACCCGATGGCGAACAAGGTCATTCGCCGCCGCAAGTCGCGGAGCGAATCGGTAGCCAGCACGAAGTCCAAGATCGACCCGTTCAGCCACGAGGAACGTACGGCACTCATCGGAGCCGCACGGGGACAGCTCCAGAACTTGGTCCAGTTCGGATTCTGGACGGGTCTGCGGCTCTCGGAGCTGTTCGCCCTCAACTGGGGGAATGTCGATTGGATCAACCAGCGAGTCTACGTCGAGGGTGCGCTCACTCAGGACTCGGAGGAAATCGAGGACACAAAGACGGAAGCCGGCGAGCGCGCGGTAAATCTTTTGCCGCCGGCTATCGCCGCGCTGAAGACTCAGAAGGAACATACTTTTCTGAAAGGCGCCGAGGTCTTCCAGAATCCACATACACGGGCACGGTGGACGGGCGACCAGGCACTTCGTACACGCCAATGGAACACGCTTTGCCGCCGGGCTGGCGTTCGCTATCGTCCACCGGGCCAGATGCGTCATACGTTCGCTTCGATGGCGTTGATGGCTGGCGAGTCACCACAGTGGGTCGCGGCACAGATGGGCCACACGGACTGGACGTTTACAGCGCGAGTCTATTACCGCTGGATTCCGAAGGACGCGGGGGATGCAGGTAAGAAAATAACCGATAGGTGGGGAGTCGGTTAGCCCGCACAGCACGAGAGTTTCTTCACGTCCTTCGTAAACCCTTGCGCTGCCAATTTGAGCCCTTCCACTGCCGTCAGGTACGGAAATATCGTCTCTCCCAGTTCTTCGGCCGTGAGCCCGGCTTTCAGCGCCATGACGACGGTTTGTATGCTGTCGCCGGCTTCCGGCGCGAGAACCGTCGCACCGAGCAGCTTGTCCGTCTGGTTGTCGGCGACCAGCTTGATTAAGCCGCTCGTTTCCCGTGACGCGATAAAGCGTGGCACATTGTCCAGGGTGACCACGCTTGTCTTGACGTTGCGGCCCTTAGCTATGGCTTGGGCTTCCGTCAGCCCCACCGTGGCAACCTGCGGATCTGTGAACACGACGGCGGGCATTGTCCCGCTGTCGTAACTCGAAGTGTTGCCGTTAAGAGCGTTTCGCGCGGCAATCTTGCCGCCGTAGGCAGCCATGTAAACGTACATGTCCTTGCCAGTCACATCGCCAACGGCATAGACGTCGGGATTGCTGGTCTGCATGTAGTCGTTGATCTTGACGCCTTCTTTGGGGTTGAGCTCGATGCCGGCTCGATCGAGGTGGAGCGATCTGGTGTTTGGCCTTCGTCCCGCTGCCGCCAACACCTGGTCGGCATTGATGACTTTTTCCCCATCGTCCGTCTGGCAGGTCAGTCTGATGCCCTTGTTGTCCTGTTCGATCTTCTGGTAGCCGATGCCCTCGCAGATCGTCACACCCTCCTCGCGGAGGTGTTCGGTCAGAGCCGCGCTGACTTCCGGCTCCGCGTCGGGCAGGAGGCGGCTGCGGCAGCAGATCGTCACCTCGACGCCCGCACGTGAAAACATCTGTCCAAGCTCGCAGCCGATGACGCCACCACCGATAATCAGCAGCGAGCCGGGCAACTCTTCGAGTTCGAGCGCTCTGGTGCTGTCCAACACAGGCACGCTCTGAATGCCATTGATCGGCGGCAAAGCCGCCGAAGCGCCGGTGGCAAGAATGATTTTGTTCGCGCGGTACAGCGTGCCATGCACATCGACGTCGATGCCGTTGCCGGTGAACAGCGCTCGACCCGTGACGTAGGAAATGTTCGGATACTCGGGCAGCAGGTCTTCATACTTGGCCTTGCGCAGGCTATTGACGAGCTGCTGTTTTTGCTGGACGAGCGCTTTCCAGCTTGATATTTCGGCGGCGCCGCGAACGCCATCGAACCGATCGGCGCTGTTACCTTTGTGGACCACTTCGGTGGCACGTATCAGGTTCTTGGACGGCACGCAGCCTACATTCACGCAGGTACCGCCGATAGTTCCGTCTCCTGCGATCACAACATTCGCGCCAAGCTCGGCCGCAGTGATCGCGGCCGAAAACCCTGCCGAGCCGCCGCCGATAACTAGAATGTCCGGCTGGGTATGCCTGACCTCTTCAGCGCTGCAACAATTCGACATTCTTCATGCTCCATCTTTCATTGTTATGTCACGACGTTGCTTGCGCCAAATGGCGTAGATCGTCAGGCCGACGAAAAACGCCAGCGCGGGGAACAGCACGAGGTCCAGATACCCTGTGATCGCCGACAGTCCGACGACACCGGCAAGCACGATCAGAGCCGGCGTAAAGCAGCAAAGTGCCGCGATCACTGTTCCAACGATACCGACGCGCAGCAGCGTGCGATCTTGCACCGTGAGCCCTTACGATGTCGGCGACGCCGGATACCCAGCGTTCGTTGAGGCCGCGCCGATTTGATCAGGCGTCGCCACAGCCGGATCGAAGACGACCGTAGCGGTCTTCGCATCAAAATCAACGGCTACGGATTTGACGCCTTCGACTCTTTCCATAGCCTTGCGCACGGTGATCGGGCAAGCGGCGCAGGTCATCTTCTCAACGGCGAAGGTAACGGTCTGTTCGGCGACGGTTGACTGAGCTTCGGTGCTGTTACCCGCCCATGCATCCGGAAGGAAGTTGATCGCGGCAACACCCGAAAACGCGACAAAGGTGACGGCGGCAACGATGGCTGATACTCGTTTCATACACGTGCTCCTAATAAAAGAACGGCGCCCAGAGATTGACTGTCGCAGAAAGCAGCACGAGCAGCGTGGCAATCCAGAGCACCGACTTGGTTAAGAGATTGGAGGCAGGCTGCGCGCAGTAACTCCCTTCGGCGCAGACCTTTTTCGGTTTGAAATAGACGTGCCAGAAACCGCCCAGGAGCAGCAAGGCCGTAACGGTCAGGAAGTAGGGCTTGTAAGGTTCGAGGGCGGTCAGATTTCCGATCCACGCCCCGCTCACTCCCAGCGTCACCAGGACCAGCGGCGCGACACAGCAGGACGACGCGATCAACGCGCCAAAGATGCCACCGGCGGCCAGTAGCCTGCCGCGGCCCGGCTCCGCGGGAGCGATGACTTTCGCCTCCCGGGCAATGCCCTTGTTTTCGAGTGTCTGGCTCATGACGAATCAGCTATCTCTTGCAGATTCCTTCAGATGCTTGCACGATAGACCCTGTAGTGACTACAGGGTCAAGCACTTTTTCCACAGGCATGAAAACGGTGCGAACCACATGGGCATGACACGTGGCGATCTGGCGAAACGAACGGGCTGCAACGCGGAGACGATTCGCTACTACGAGAAGATCGGCGTGATGCCTGAGCCGCTCCGCTCGGCCGGAGGCTACCGGCAGTACGACGAGACGCACGAGCAGCGCCTGCGCTTCGTGATGCGCGGCCGGGAACTGGGATTTGCGATCGACGACCTGAAAAGCCTGATCGATCTTGTTGACCGGAACGCCGTGTCCTGTGGCGAGGTAGAAAAGCTAGCGAAGCTGCACCTTCGTTCGGTGCGGGAGAAGATCAGGGACTTGAAACGTATGGAGAAGGTGCTTGGGCAGACCGTAAGCGCCTGCAGTGGCAAGGACGTGCCGGAGTGCCCATTGATCGACACGTTGTATGGGGTACCAACCGGGATAAAGGGCGGTTAGTGGCTTGCAGGCGGGAGCAGCAAGTGACGTCGCCCCGCTACGTCACGAAGCGCTTCGACGTCGGGACAGAGTCGCGCGTTCTAGTCGACGCCTCAGCAGCAACCAGGTTCAAGATCCGAAGGAGTTCTCGGACGCCTGATCACACATCGGGCGAGGACAAGATCTGCTCTTCGATTTCGCGCGATGAGAGTGGCGCGTTTGCGTCGCCCGAGGGGCGATCAGGATCCATCGCGACGAAGACAGATCGTGTCCAGAATCGTGTCTAACTGGAGCCCAAACTACCCCAAAACACCCCAATTTTTAGACACGATGGACATCTAAGTTGTTGATTTATTGGCGGAGAGGGAGGGATTCGAACCCTCGATACGGGGTTACCGTATACACACTTTCCAGGCGTGCGCCTTCAGCCACTCGGCCACCTCTCCAGATTTCTATTATCCCTTTTTCCGGCTGACTGCCGATCCTGCGCCGGTCGGGAGTGATTCGCGCGCGTCGATGCGCGCGCTCACCCCTGCGGGGCGCCGGCGCTCTGCGCCGGCGTCCAGGTTCGCTGTGCGAACCTGTCGAACCCTCGATACGGGGGTGCCATTTGCACGCTTTCCTTACCGTGCGCCTTCAGCCACTCGGCCACCGCTCCGGGAACACGGCGAGTCAGGCGGCGAATTGTAACGGATAGCGGCGTCGATTTGGCGCCCCGGCAGACCGGGGTCCGCAGGTTACCCGGCAGGTCATCGACCTGCTCGCGGCGGGCGGCTTAGCATGGCCTTGCGCCGCGGCAACATCGCGGTGTGATAGCCGGGGACCGGGCCGGACAGCGGCCCGGGCACACCGGCCACGCCGGCTACGGATTCTATTCCGATCGCATCAACCTCGGAGGAGACCTGACCATGAACAACCCGACCACCAGCCATGTCGTGATCTTCCGCGCCCGGCACCGCGCCGACATCGGCGACGATTACCTGCCGATCGCGATGGGGCTGCGCGATCGCGCCCTCGCCGACTTCGGCTGCCTGGAATTCGTCTACGCGACCACGCCCGACGGGGAGGAGATCGCGATCAGCTTCTGGCCGGACGCCGCCAGCATCCAGCGCTGGAAGGCCGACGAGGAGCACCGTGCGGCGCAGGGCCGCAACCGCGATTGGTATGCGTCCTATCGCATCCAGGTCGGCGAGATTCATCGCGATTACGGCCGCACCTGAGCGGCGCGTCGGGCGCCGGCGTCAGGCGGCAGAGCGGAACCGCGACAGGTTCTGCAGGATCTCGACCTCACCCTCGGTCAGCTCGCAGACCCGGGTGACCTCCTTCATCTCGAGCCCGGTCGCGAGCAGCTTCATGGCGTGCTCGACGGCCACCTGGCTGTCCTCGCCGTGGAAGCGCAGCTTGTCGATCTGCTTCTGCAGGGTGCGATCGGTACGTTCGGCATCGCCGATGCGTTCGCCGATGCGGCGCGAGCACGACAGCAACGCGCCGATATCGCCCTCGAGGGTGGCGAGCCGGCGCGCCAGTCCGGCGTGGGCCGCGCTGTGTGCGGCGAGGCGCCGGCGGGTACGCACGGTGTCGGCGACGAGACCGAGGCAGACGGCGGCGAGCACGAGAATGGCGGGGCTGAACTCAATCATGGTCGTCACGCATAGGTATCAATCGTGGAATCGGGATCGGGGTCGGGCGGCGGTTGCTCGTCGTGTTGCTGGCGCTGCCGCTCGTCGCGCCGCTGTTGCTCGCGCGGGTCGATGCGGCGCGGCGGCGCGGGCGGCGCGGTCGGGATTACTGGCTTGATGTCCACGCTCATGGCAGGCGTTCACGCGCGGTTCGGTCCGAGGTCGGCGGTGAGGACGTCGACGTCGAGCAGCACCAGCACCTCGTCGCGGTCGCCGACGAAGCCCTGCACGGCGCGCAGCGCCGGCGAGTCACAGCCTCGTGGCGGTACCTGCACCGCCGCCGGGTCGAGATCGACCGCGGCGCCTGCACCGTCGACCAGCAGGCCGACGACCAGGGCGCCGCTCTCGACCACGACGATGCGTGAGCGCGTGTCCGGGGCGCGTGGCGGCAGGCCCAGCAGCACGCGCAGATCGAGCACCGTCAGCAGCATGCCGCCGGTTTCCTTGATGCCGCGCACGGCCGGCGGCAGCCCGGGTACCGCGGTGACGCCGCACGGCGCCAGCCATTCGCGCACACGTCCGGCGTCGATGCCGTAGGACTCCCCCTCGAGCTCGAAGGTAGTCCACCGCGCCGCGTGCGCCGGGGCGTGTTCGGCCAGGGCGCTCACGCGTCCCTTCCGAGGCCGGGGGAGGTGTCAAATTTCGGTCGCGTAATCATGGCAAGGGAGATATTTGCACGAAGCGTGCCATCCCTGGCCAGACCTGCCCGGGCTCAGTCCGGCGGGGCTCCCGCCGCGGCCAGCCCGGCGAGCCGGCGTGACAGCGCGGCGCCGTCCAGCACCAGGCTCGCCGGATCACCCAGCGTGCCCGTGATCCAGGCGTCGTCCGCGTGCGAGGCGCGTAGCTCGACCGCGTCGGCCGGTACCACGACCTCGCCCTCGACCTGGCACGGCCCGATGCCGAAGCGGCTGCCGGTGAGGTGGATGTAGTGACGGTGCCCGGCGTCGGCCCGGGCCAGTCGACGATAGCGCGCGGGCACCACGGCGGCTGCCGCAAGGTAGTGGCAGGACGCTTCCGCGTGCGTGCCGCGCATCGCGATGTCGGCGCTCAGCAGCGCGAAGCGCACGCGCCCGACGCGAAACAGCACGTAGCGGGACGCCGCCGCGCGCAGGCGTGCAACCCGTGCACGCGGCTCCGGCAGGGTGCCGTCGGCGGCCAGGTAATCGTAGAAGAAGGTGCGCAGGTATTCGGGAGGCATGGGATTCTGCTCGATTGATGGGGTACGTGCGGGTCGTGCCTAGAGCGCGATGCCCGCGGGCGCCGGCAGGGTGGTGACCCGTTGCAGGGTGCGCTGCGGCAACTGCTCGCGCAGGCCGCCGGCCGCGGCGGCGCTGGCCGCGGCGCTGGGCACCCGGTCGTGGCGGGCGACCGCCACGACCACGCGCTGGTTGCGTCGCCGGCCCTCGTCGGTGGCGTTGCTGGCCACCGGATGCAGCTCGCCGAAGCCGCTCGCGGCAACGCGTTCGCCGGCGACGCCGGCCGCGACCAGGGCATCGGCGACGCTCGCCGCGCGCGCTGCCGAGAGGGCGCGGTTGGAGCCATAGATACCGCCACTGCGCGGCAGGTTGTCGGTGAATCCTTCCACCCGCACGGGCACGTCCAGCGCGCGGGCAAGGTCGGCGAGTTGCGCCAGCAGCGCGCCGGCGTCCGGCCTGAGACCCGGCGCCTCGGCCTCGAAAGCAAAGCTGCCGTCGAGCTCGATCTCGGTCCAGTCCGTGGTCTCGCGCACGCGCACGCGGCCCTCGGCGATCGGTTCGCTCATCAGCGTGGCCAGGACCTCGCCGAGCGCATCGGGCTCCAGCAGCATCGGATCGGCTATTGCTTCGGGCAGGGCGATCGGCTCGCGGCCCGCCGGCTCGCGTTGCTGCCCGGCTGCACGGGCGCGCTCGATCAGGCGCTGCTCGACGGCAGCGGCGACTTCCGGGTTGCGGAACACGCTCACCATGGTCTGCGAGAGGACACGAAACTTGCCGTCGTTGACCGACGAGATCGAGTACATGACGACGAAGAAGGCGAACATCAGCGTGATGAAGTCAGCATAGGAGAGGATCCAGCGCTCGCTGTTGCTGCCGGCGTCGTCCTCGCCGTCGAGCAGCAGGTCGGTGCGGAAATGGCGGGACGGCATGTCGCGTTACCCCACCAGGCCCTGCAGCCGCGCCTCGACCACGCGCGGGTTCTCGCCTTCGGCGATCGCCACCACGCCAACCGCGACCAGCTCCTGCAACCGCGATTGCTCGCGCACCAGCGCCTTGAGCTTGTTGGCGGCGGGGATCAGCACCAGGTTGGCGAGGCCGACGCCGTAGACGGTGGCGACGAACGCCACCGCGATGCCTTCGCCCAGGCGTGCCGGATCGGCCAGGTTGTTCATGACCTGGATCAGTCCCATCACCGCGCCGAGGATACCCAGCGTCGGCGCATAGCCGCCCATGCCGTCGATGACCCGCGCGGCGCTCAGGTCGCGGCGCTCGCGCGCGATGCAGTCGAGCTCCAGCGTTTCGCGGATGGCGAGCGGCTCGTTGCCGTCAATGACCAGCTGCACCGCCTTGCGCGCATAGCGATCGGGTACGTCCTCGACGATCTTCTCCAGACCGAGCAGCCCTTCGCGGCGGGCGATGCGCGCCCATTCCACGATCTGCTCGACCATCGCGGCGTGCGCCAGCGGCGGCGGCCGGAAGACCCAGCCGAGCATCGCCATGGCTCGCATGAACACCGGCCACGGGGACTGCAGCATGGTCGCGCCGATGCTGCCGCCGACGACGATGAGGATCGCCGGGCCGTTGATCAGCGCGGCGACCTGGCCGCCTTCCAGGTGCTGGCCGAAGAGCACCGCGCACAGCGCGACCGTGAGGCCGGCGAGGCTCAGTCCGTCCACGCGCGCCATCCCCTCAGCGCCCGGCACAGGCCGCGGCCAGCGCCGCCGGCTCGGCCACGGTGACGAACTCGCCGGCGTCGACCACGACCCCGGCAACACCGGCGGCGCCGCAGGCGATGGCACCCAGCGGGCGCAGCGCCAGCTCGCGCACGCCATCGACCTTGTCGACGACGAACGCGGCACTGTCCTCGCCGGCGCGGACGATGACGACCCGGGAGTCGCCGCTGCGCGCTGCGACGGCCTCGTCGCCGAACCAGTACGAGGGATCCAGCAGGTCGAAGGCGCGCCCGCCGTTGAACAGCAGCTCGCGGCCGTTCAGTGCCCGCGTGCGCGCACGCTGTGCCGGCAGGATCTGGTCGACCTCGGCCTGCGGCAGCGCGAAGCGGTGCGCACCACGACGCACCATCAGCAGCGGCAGGTTCGCAGCTACCAGCGGCAACTCCAGGGTCACGCTGGCGCCGTGGCCGGCGGCCGAATCCAGGGTCAGCGTGCCGCCCAGTCGCCGCGCCCAGCGGTGCAGCCGGGCGAGGCCGCTCGCCGCTCCCGCGCCAGCGGGACGCAGGCCCGGCAACAGCAGGAGATCGAGACAGTCACGCGCCGGCAGGCGTGCCGCCGCGGCGGCGCTGAGCAGGCCGTTGGCAACCGCCTCGCGCCGCACCGCGTCGAGGTTGATGCCGCGGCCGTCGTCGGTCACCGTGAGCACGACGCGTTGTGCCGCGCAGCGCGCACTCAGGCCGATGCGTCCGGCGGCGGGCTTGCCGGCGTCACGGCGCACTGCCGGCAGCTCGATGCCGTGGCGCACGGCATTGCCGAGCAGCGTAGCGAGCGGCGTGGCGAGCGCTTCGAGCAGGTTGCGCTCGACCGCCGCGGTGCCGGGATCGAGCTCGAGCTCGACCTCGCGCCCGAGCTGCCGTGCGAGTGGCGCGGCGACACGCGCGGCGCGCGCGAACAGGCCGGCCAGTGGCTGTGCCTCGCCCGGCATCGCGGCTTCCTGCAGCGCGCCGGCGACACGCGCGAGATCGGTCGCGGTATCGGACAGCTCGGCGTCGTCCCGGTCCGCGGCCAGCGTGCTCAGGCGATCACGGACCCGCGCCAGTGCGGCCAGGCGATCGTCGAGCAGCGGCGGGGTCGGGTCAGCATCGGGCAGCCCGGCGGGGGCGGCACTCGCGCCGCTGGTACGGCGAATGGTCGGTGTCAGCGGCGGCGTGTCACCGCCGGTGACGTCGAACAGCCCGGTTTCGGCGGCGGCGCTGGCGCACAGTGCCGCAAAGGCGTCACCGGCCTGGGCCTGCAAATCGTCGTAGGAGGTCTCCCGCTCCGAGGCCGCCTTGATCTCGTCGACGATGCGCGCCATCAGGGCCTCGTCTCCCGCCGGCACCCGCGTGCCCGGATCGGTGACGTCGAACAGCTCGCCAACGGCGAAGACATCACCCTCCGCGGCCCGCGGACAGGGCGCGAGCTGCCGCGTGTGCTCGACCGCTGCGCCCGCGGGATCGGACTGCGCGACCTCGGCATGAACGAGCAGGCGCGCCATCAGTTCGTCGGCAGGCACGGCTGCGACGCGCCCCTCGGCGAGACCCTCGAACATGCGCCGCAGCGCGCGCAGGACCTGCACGAAGAGGGTCGCGATTTCCGCATCGACATCGCGCGCACCGTCGGCGAGCGCACGGCACAGGCCTTCCGCCTTGCCGCTCAGTGCCGCAAGCTCGTCGATACCCAGCTCCGCGGCGTGACCGCCGATGCGGTGGAAGCCATGCGTGGCGTCGAGCAGCGCACGGCCGTCGTCCGCCCCGCTGC
This sequence comes from Gammaproteobacteria bacterium, assembly GCA_041984235.1. Taxonomy (GTDB): domain Bacteria; phylum Pseudomonadota; class Gammaproteobacteria; genus JBHIYN01. Next base: position 98,261 of record JBHIYN010000012.1, on the reverse strand, counting down.
CGAGCGTGACGAGCTGCTGGTCGAGTTGTTCGATGATGCCGACGCCTTCGCTGAGGAAGGCTTGCATCGTGTGATCGTCCACCGCCGTTGACTCCGTAACCTTGTCATTGGTCGCACGCCACGCGGCGTGAGACATCCAGCCGTGTTAGCGGCCGTCAACGGGCAAAGCTGAGTCGCGGGTAGCGCGGAGAAACGGTAATCGGCAGCGTGGCGCGGAACGCCGGGGTAGCCGAGCCGACAGACGGGGATGCGGCGCCCGCGCCGCCATTGCGGCGCAGGCGCGCAGGTGACTCAGAGCACTTCGGTCCAGTCGGACATGCGCGACTTGAGTCGGATCAGCGCCTGCGAGTGGATCTGGCACACGCGCGACTCGCTGACCCCCAGCACCTCGCCGGTCTCGCGCAGGTTGAGCTCCTCCTTGTAGTAGAGCGACATGACCAGGCGCTCGCGCTCGGGCAGGCCGGAGATGGCCTCGGCCAGCGCCTCGCGGAAGAGCTCGTCCTCGACCTTGTCGAGCGGCTCGGGGATCTTCTCGGTCAGGCTCTCGGTCATGCCTTCCTCGCCGGTCGGCAGGTCCTCGAAGCTGAACACCCGGTAGCTGGTCGCGTCCTGCAGCGTGGCATAGTACTCGTCGAGGCTCATGCCGACTTCCTCGGCGACCTCCGCGTCACGCGCGTCGCGCGAGTAGCGTGCCTCGATGTCGGCCACGGCCTTGGTGATCGCGCGCACCTTGCGATGCAGCGAGCGCGGTGCCCAGTCACCCTTGCGGATCTCGTCGAGCATGGCGCCGCGGATGCGGATGCCGGCGTAGGTCTCGAAGCTCGCACCCTGCGACGGGTCGTAATTGCGCGCCGCCTCCAGCAGACCGATCATGCCGGACTGGATGAGGTCGTCGACCTGCACCGTCGGCGGCAGGCGCGTCATCAGGTGGTAAGCGATACGCTTGACCAGTGGGGCGTAATCTTCGACCAGCTCGTTCTGGCTGCGCGCACTGATGTCCGACGCAGCCGCTTTCTTGTAAGCGGCGATGTTTTTCATAGTTGGGCTACCCTCTGCATTGTCCCCACGTGAGCCATGCGTTCGACGAAGAACTCCATGCGACCACTGGCGCCGCGGGGTACAGGCCATCTATCGGTCGTTTCGGCAAGATTCTTGAATGCGCGGCCGGATACGCTGTCCGGACGCGTCTGCACCTGGCAGCGGCGACGCCTGACGGTGTCGGCGAGACTGGCGTCGAAAGGCACCTGCCCGGCGTAATCGAGGTGCACGTCGAGGTAGCGGTCGGTCACCTCGAGAAGGTGGGCATACAGTCGGCGGCCCGCCTGCGCATCTCTCAACATATTGAAAAGAATGCGGAATTTCCTGCGCCGCGTGCGCTGACTGAGAACCTTGATGGTGGCGTAGGCATCGGTCAGGGAGGCCGGGTCGTCGCACACCACCACCAGCACCTCGTGCGAGGCATCGCAGAAATCGAGGGTGTTGGCGGCGATCCCGGCAGCCGTGTCAACAATCATGAAGTCGACCTGGCGCTCGAGCTGGCTGAAGGCGTTGATCAGCCCCGCGCGCTGGAATTCGCTCAGCTCGGCCATGTGCTGGATGCCCGACGCGGCGGGCACGATGTGCACCCCGGGCGGCCCCTGCACCAGCGCCTCGTCGAGCTCGCAGGTGCCGGCAATGACGTCGCCCAGGGTATGCGCGGGGCTCAGCCCGAGCAGCACGTCGACGTTGGCCAGGCCGAGGTCGGCGTCCAGCAGCACGACCTCGTGCCCCATCGCGCCGAGCGCGGCGGAGAGGTTGATCGAGACCGTGGTCTTGCCGACGCCGCCCTTGCCGCTGGTGACAGCGATGACGCGGGTCGGCCGGGGTGCGCGCAAGGCGCGGTCGAAGGGTACGCTCATGCCGTGAATGCCTGTTCGAATACTGCGGCGTCGCCGCGTTGGGGGGCCGCCTTGGCGAGCTCGACGGTGCGCTCGATGAGGCTGCGCGCGGCGACCGTCTCCAGATCGTCGGGCACCCGCTGGCCGGCGCTGGTATAGGCCAGCGGCAAACCGGACTCGACGATGGCCGACAGGGTCGGACCCAGCGTCGCCGCCTCGTCGAGCTTGGTCAGGATGCAGGCGTCGACGGCCAGCTCGGCCGAGGCGCGCAGCACGCGCGTGGTCGCGAGGTAGTCGGTGGTGGCCGAGATCACGTTGTACAGGTCAATGCCCGCATTGAGCCCGTCGAGCCCGAGCACCAGCTCACGGTAGCGCGCGTCGTCGGGCGCGCTGCCGGGGGTGTCGATGAGGACCAGGCGGCGCTGGTCGAACTCGTCACGCAGCTCGGCCAGCTCGTCGAAGCCGCGGATGGCATAGACGGTGCTGCCGATGAGACGGCCGAAGGCCTTCATCTGCTGGTGCGCGCCGAGGCGGCGATCGTCCATGGAGACGATGGCGACGGCATCCGGCCCGTGGGTCAGCGCGAAGCGCGCCGCCAGCTTGCACACCAGCGTGGTCTTGCCGACGCCGGTCGGGCCGAGCAGCGCCGCGCGCCCGCCGGCCTGCAGAATGGGATCGTGGGCGACGTTCAGCCGCGTCACCAGCAGCGCCAGCGCGCGGTGCCAGCCGGCCCGGTAGTCGAGCTCGTCGGGCACCTCGGCGACCAGCGAGCGCGCCAGGCCGGGGCTGAAGCCGACCTGGGTCAGCACGCGCAGCAGGCGCGCACGCAAGGGGTGGCGGTTGCCGAAGTCCGACCACGCCAGGCCCGAGAGCTGCGCCTCGAGCAGGCCCTTGAGGCTGGCCAGCTCGTCGCGCATCTGCTGCACGGTGCCGGCATCGGTCCACAGGTAGTCCTGCTCCGCGGGCGGCGGCGCGGCGCGCCGCGCTGCCGGCGCCGACACGGGCGCGGGGGCGGGGGCCTGAAGGAGGTCGTCAGCGGCCGCGGCAGGCACCCGCTCACCGCCGTCGGCGGCAAGCTCGGGCCGCCGGCGCGCCTGGCTGCGCTCGGCGAGGCGCGCGGCCTCGGCTTCGCTGAGCTCGTCGGCAGTGACCAGCTCGACCCCGCCGTCGACCTTGCGGTTGGACAGGATGAGCACGTCCGGGCCCTGCTCCTGCTTCACCATCTCCAGTGCCGAGCGCATGTTGGCGGCGAAATAGCGCTTCACCTTCATCGCCGGTTTCCTCTTTCGCTGAATTCCGTCACGTCGAGTGTCCGTGTTCCGCTTGTTGACGCCATCGGCTTGACGCTAGGCGCCCGCAGCCTGCTGCAGCGCCGGATCTCCGACGGCAGCCACGACCCGCAGCTGGACGTCGTTGGGCACTTCGTTGAAGCCCACCACGTTCAGGCCACGAATCGCCGGGCGGGCGAATCTTGCGAGGAATTCCCGCAGGTTATCGGCCACCAGCAGGATGGTCGGCTGGCCGGCCAGCTCGCGCGCCTCGTGCGCTTCGCGCAGGTTGACGAGCAGGCGGTTGGCGAGATTGGGCTCCATGGTCATATTGCTTCCGGACATCGTTTCCAGGGATTGTTGCAATATCCGTTCCAGCGCGGGGTCGAGCGTGATCACCGGCAGCTCGCCGCCGGGCCCGTTGATCTGCTGCACGATGAGGCGGCCGAGCGCGGCGCGCACGTGCCCGGTCAGCACGGTCGCGTCCTGCGTCTGCCCGGCATGCTCGGCGAGCACCTCGAGCACACTGCGGATGTCGCGTACCGGGACCTGCTCGGCGAGCAGGTTCTGCAGCACCTTGACCAGCACCGCCAGCGGCAGCACCTTGGGGATGAGATCTTCGACCAGGCGCGGGTTGGTCTTCTTGAGGCCGTCGAGCAGCTTCTGCGCTTCCTCGTGACCGAGTAGCACGTGGGCGTGCTCCTGCACGATCTGGCTCAAGTGGGTGGCGATCACCGTACTCGCGTCGACCACCGTGTAGCCCAGCGACTGCGCCTGCTCGCGCTGATCCTCGCCGATCCACACCGCCTCCAGGTCGAACACCGGGTCGCGCGCGACGGTGCCGGCGAGCTGGCCGTAGACCTGGCCGGGGTTGATCGCCAGCTCCTTGTCCGGGTGCACTTCGGACTGACCGATGATGGCGCCGTGCAGGGTGAGCTGGTAGGTGTTCGGCTCGAGGTCGAGGTTGTCGCGGATGTGTACCGGCGGCACCAGGAAACCGAGCTCCTGCGAGAGCTTCTTGCGCACCCCGCGCAGGCGCCCCAGGAGCTGCCCGTTCTGGTTGCGGTCGACCAGCGGAATCAGGCGGTAGCCGACCTCCAGGCCGACCGCGTCGGTCGGCAGCACGTCGTCCCACGACAGCTCGGTGGTCTCCGGCGGCGGCGGTGGCGGCGGTGGTGCGGCGGCCTCGGCGGCGGCGCGCTCCTTGGCGCGCTCGTGCTGCCACCAGGCGGCGCCCAGGGTGGCTGCGGCCATCAGCAGGAAGGCGACGTTCGGCATGCCGGGGATGACGCCCATGATGCCGAGCACGCCGCCGGTGACGAGCAGCGTGCGCGGGTTGTCGAACAGCTGCGAGACGACCTGCTCGCCCATGTCGTGCTCGGTTGAGACGCGCGTCACCATCAGCGCGGCGGCGGTCGCCAGCAGCAGCGAAGGGATCTGCGCGACCAGGCCGTCGCCGATGGTCAGCAGGGTGAACACGCGCATGGCCTCGGCCAGCGGCATGCCGTGCTGCACCGAGCCGATGACCAGCCCGCCGAGGATGTTGATGACCAGGATCAGGATGCCGGCCACCGCGTCGCCGCGCACGAACTTGCTGGCGCCGTCCATCGCGCCGTAGAAATCGGCTTCCTGCGCGACCTCGCGGCGGCGCAGCTTGGCTTCGTCCTGGTCGATGATGCCGGCGTTCAGGTCGGCGTCAATCGCCATCTGTTTGCCGGGCATGGCGTCGAGGGTGAATCGTGCGCTGACCTCGGAGATACGCCCGGCACCCTTGGTCACGACCACGAAGTTGATGATGACGAGAATCGCGAAGACGACGAAGCCGACCGCGTAGTTGCCGCCGACGACGAAGTCGCCGAAGGCCTTGATCACCTGGCCGGCGGCGTCGGTTCCGGTATGGCCCTCGAGCAGCACCACGCGGGTCGAGGCGACGTTGAGGCTCAGGCGCAGCAGGGTCGAGATCAGCAGCAGGGTCGGGAACACGGCGAAGTCGAGCGGGCGCCTGGCGTAGACGCCGGCCATCAACACGATCAGCGCGAGCGAGATGTTGAACGTGAACAGCAGGTCGAGCAGGAAGGCCGGCAGCGGGATGACCATCATCGCCAGCATCGCCATCAGCAGCAGCGGCGCGCCCACGCCCCAGCGCTGCACGTTGCCGGCGAACCCGAAGGCGCCGTTCTGTCCGGCGACCGCGGCCATCAGTAGCTGTACTCCGGCGGAATCGGCAGTTCCTGCGGCGGCGCGACGTGCCGTGCGCCGTCACGCAAACCGAACACGTAGGCCAGCACGCGTGCGCAGGCGATGTAGAGCCCGGCCGGGATCTCCTGGTTGATCTTGGTCGTGTGGTAGAGCGCGCGCGCCAGCGGCGGCGCCGCCATCAGCATCACGCCGTGCGCCTCGGCGACCTTGCGGATGTTGGCCGCAATCTCCTCCACGCCCTTGGCCACGACTACCGGTGCGCGCATGGAGTCGGGGTCGAAGCGCAGCGCGACCGCGTAGTGCTCGGGGTTGGTGACGATGACGTCGGCCTTGGGCACCTCTTCCATCATGCGCCGCTGCGAGATCTCCTGCTGCATGCGGCGTACGCGGCCCTTGAGCTCGGGCGAGCCGTCAGTCTCCTTGAGCTCGTCCTTGATCTCCTGCATCGACATGCGCAGCTGGCGGCCGTGCTGCCAGAGCTGGAACGGTATGTCGACCATGGCCACCACCACGGTCGCCAGGCTGACCAGGATGAAGCAGAAAAAAAGGATGTGAGCCGAACGCGCGAGACCGGCCTCGACGCCACCGCTGGCGAGACCGAGGATGGCCTGCTGCTCGATGCGCAGGGCGACGACGAGAAAGACCAGGATGAGCACGAACTTGGCCAGCGCCTTGAGCATCTCCATCAGTCCCTTGGGCCCGAACACGCGCTTCAGACCCTTCAGCGGGTCGACGCGTTCGAGCTTGGGCAGCAGCGCCTCGCCGCTCATCGACCAGCCGCCCAGTGCCAGCGGTGCGCCGGCCGCGACTACCGTCGCCATCGTCAGCAGCGGCGCCAGCGCGGCGAGCGCAGCCAGGATGTGGTCGAGGAAGCGCTCGGGAACGAGCTTCACGTCCAGCACCTCGGCGTGGCTGAGGACGAAGTTCGCGCGCATGATGTCGCCGAGGCCGCCGAGCAGGTGGCTGGCGCTGAGGTACAGCGTGAGCGCACCGGCCAGCAGCACGACCATGGTCGTGAGTTCGCGCGAGCGTGCGATCTGGCCCTTCTTGCGCGCGTCCTCCAGCCGCTTGGGAGTAGGTTGTTCTGTCTTCTCCTGGGCGTCGTTCTGATCGGCCATGATCAGCGCGCCTCCAGCGCTTCGCGCGCAGTGCCGAAGGCGGTATCGAACAGACCTTCGGCAGCGCCGGACAGGGTCGGCAGCGTGATCAGGACCAGCACCATGCCGAGCACGATCATGACCGGGAAGCCGACCGCGAAGATGTTGAGCTGCGGCGCGGCGCGGCCCATCACGCCGAGCGCGAAGTTGATCGCGAGCAGGGCCACCACCACCGGCAGCCCGAGCAGCAGGCCGTCGGCGATGAGCTCGGCCGACCAGCTCATGATGACCTCGGCGCCGGCCGCGGTAATGCCCTGCGGACCGATCGGTAGCAGCACGAAGCTGTTGGCGAGCAGCTCGATCAGCACCAGGTGGGCGTCGAACGAGAAGAACAGCAGTGTCGCCATGATGATGTAGAAATGCGCGAGCACCGGCACCTGCGCGCCGGACTGCGGGTCGACCAGCGAGGCAAAGCCGAGACCGGCCTGCTGGCTGACGATCTGGCCGGCGAACTCGAACACGAAGAACACCAGCCTGAGCACCAGCCCGATGGTGGCACCGATGACGAGCTGGTGCATGGCCGTCAGCAGGCCTTCGGCTGCGAGCGGATCGATCAGCGCTGCCGGCGCGACCGCCGGCGCCAGCACGCCGGAGAGCACCAGTGCCAGCACTACCCGCACCCGCGCCGGTACCGCCCGCGTGCCGATCACGGGTGCGGCCATGACGAAGCCGCTGACGCGGATGAACGGCCACATCCAGGCGCCGAGCAGGGTCATGATCTGGGTTTCGGTGAAGTGCATGGCGCGCTCCGGCCGGCTCAGCCAATGAGGCCGGGGATCGCGTGGTAGAGGCGCACCGTGTAATCGGTCAGGCTGCCGAGGATGAAGGGGCCGGCGAGCATCAGCACGGCCACGGTGACGAGCAGCTTGGGGATGAAGCTCAGCGTCATCTCGTTGATCTGGGTCGCGGCCTGGAACAGGCTGATCATCAGGCCGACGACCAGCGCCGGGCCCAGCAGCAGCGCCATCAGCATGATGGTCAGCTCCAGCGCCCGATCGCCAATGGTGAGGATGGTCTCGGGAGTCATGCCAGCCTCAGGCGTAGAAGCTCGCGGCCAGGGTGCCGACGATCAGCGCCCAGCCGTCGACCAGCACGAACAGCATGATCTTGAACGGCAGCGAGATGATCAGCGGCGAGAGCATCATCATGCCCATCGACATCAGTACGCTGGCGACCACCAGGTCGATGATCAGGAACGGCAGGAAGATCAGAAAGCCGATCTGAAAGGCCGTCTTCAGCTCGCTGGTGACGAACGAAGGCAGCAGGATCGAGAACGGCACGTCCGCGCGCGAGACCAGCGTGTCCCGGCCCGACAACTCGGCGAACAGCGTGAGGTCCGACTCGCGCGTCTGCTCGAGCATGAATTCGCGCACCGGCACCGCGGCGCGCGTGAGCGCCTCGCCGACCTCTATGGTGTCGTCGAGGTAGGGCATCACGGCTTCGCTGTAGAGGCGGTCGAGCACCGGCGCCATGATGAACAGGGTCATGAACAGGGCCAGCCCGACCAGGATCTGGTTGGACGGCGTCTGCGCCGTGCCCAGTGCCTGGCGCAGGATGGCGAGCACGATGATGATGCGGGTGAAGGAAGTCATCGCCAGCAGGATCGCGGGCAGCAGGGTCAGTGCCGTCATCAGCACCAGCACCTGCAGGGTCAGGGTATAGGTCTGGGTGCCGTCGCCGTTGGTCGTCACCGAGAGCGCGTCGAAGCCGCCCACGGCCAGCGCCGGGGACGCCAGCACGGCGCCGCCGAGCAACAGGGCAGTACGCAGCGCGGCGTGCATCAGGCGGTCTCCGTCTCCGCCGTGGCCAGCGCGCCGGCGAAGGAAGACTCGCCGCGCGCCGGCGGCAAGGTGGCCAGCGCCTGCATGCGCCCGGGGCACATGCCAATCAGCACGCGCCGATCGTCGACCTCGACCAGCAGCAGCTTCTCGCGCGTACCGACGGCGAGGCCCTCGATCACGCGGATATGACCCCCGCCCTGCGGGCGCCAGCCCTGCACGCGCCGCGCCGCCCAGGTCGCCGCCGCGATCAGGGCGAGCACGATGGCGAGGCCCGCCAGCACCTGCAGGAACTGTCCCGGACCGACCGGGTCCACCGCGGCCTGCAGCGGTGCCGGCACGGCCAGCGGTATGCTTGCGGCAAGGGCGCGCATTGCCGTCACTGCAGCTTGCGCACGCGCTGCTGGGCGCTGACCACGTCGGTCAGGCGAATGCCGAATTTCTCGTTCACCACCACCACCTCACCGTGGGCGATCAGGGTGCCGTTGACGAGCACGTTGAGCGGCTCGCCGGCGAGGCGATCGAGCTCCACCACCGAGCCCTGGTTGAGCTGCAGCAGGTTGCGGATACTGACGTGGGTACTGCCGATCTCGACCGACAGCGTGACCGGGATGTCGAGGATGTTGTCGAGATCGCCCGGCTCACCCGCGGCGGGCTCGGCCACCAGCGCGCTCATCTCCGCCGCTTCGACCCCGGCCGCGGCCTCACCGCCGCCCTGCTCCGCGCCTTCGCTGCCGGCCTGCTCGGCCATCGCCGCGGCCCACTCGTCATCCCGCGATTCGGTTTCCGTTTCGCTCATTTTCCGACTCCAAACTTGTGCGAGGACGGCGACAGCGCGCCGTGGTTGATCTGCTCGACGACCTTGAGCGCGGCGCGGCCGCGCGAGGCGCCGTAGGTGGCGCGGAACACCGGCACGTCTTCGACCCGCGCGAGCACCGTCTGTGGCAGCTCGACCGGGAAGACGTCGCCGGCCTTGAATTTCATGATGTCGCTCAGGTTGAGCGTGGCCCTGGTCAGGGTCGCGTTGAGGGTGACCTCCGCGCCCTTGATCTCCTCGCGCAGGATCTTGCCCCAGCGCTCGTCCTTCTCGACCACGTCACTCTGCACGCCGGCGTCCAGCAGTTCGCGAATGGGCTCGATCATGGCGTAGGGCATGGCGATGTGCATGTAGCCCGAGCCCGCCTCCAGGTCGATGTGGAAGCTCGACACCACCACCACCTCGCTGGGTGTGACGATGTTGGCGAACTGTGCGTTGACCTCGGAGTTGACGTACTCGAGCTTCATCTCCATGACCGGGTCCCAGGCCTCCTCGAGGTCGGCGAAGACGGCATCGAGATAGCGCCGCACGATGCGCATCTCGGTCACGGTGAAGTCGCGGCCCTCGATCTTGTTGGCGAACTTGCCCTCACCGCCGAAGAAGCAGTCGACCAGCGAGAAGATCAGCTTGGGGTTGCACACGATCAGCGCCGAGCCCTTGAGCGGGCGCATGTGCACGATGTTCAGGTTCGACGGCATCAGCAAGGTCTGCACGTACTCGCCGAACTTGGAGAGCTGCACGCCTTCGACCGATATCACCGGCGAACGGCGCAGCATGTTGAACAGGCTCTGGCGCAGGTTGCGGGCGAGGCGCTCGTTGATCATCTCCAGCGTGGGCATGCGTCCGCGGACGATGCGATCCTGGCTGGTGAAGTCGTAGGTGGACACGGCGCCGCTGTCGGCGACGTCGTCCATCTCGGTTTCTATCTCGCCGCTGTCGACACCCGACAGCAGAGCATCGATCTCGTCCTGCGAGAGCATGTCGGCGCTGGATGACATGGTCGTGTTTCCGCCTGTGGTCGTGATGGCCGCGCGCGGCCTAGTGCATCACGAAGTTGGAGAAATAGAGATCGTTGACGCCGGGCTTGCCGATCTGGGTCTCGAGGACGGTCTGCACCTCGGCCAGGGCCTGCTGGCGCAGTGCCTCCTTGCCCTCGTGCGGCACCAGGTCCTCGTAGATCTGGCGGCTGAGCAGCAGCACCAGGGCGTTGCGAATGGCCGGCATGTGGCGGCCGACCGCCTCCTCGACCTCGCTGTCGGTGGTCGCCACCGACATTTCCGCCTTGAGGAACTTGGGACGGTTGTGGCGATCGCGGAAATTGATCACGAACTCGGGCTTGAGCTCGATGTAGACCGACTCCTGCTTTTCTTCCTCGGCGGCGGCGGCTTCGCCCTCGGCGACCTCTTCCTCGCTGCCGCCCATCGCCAGGAAGGCGCCCACGCCACCGCCGATGGCCAGCACCAGCACCACGGCGATGATGATCACCAGTTTCTTGTTGCCCGGCTTGGCGGGTGCGTCGTTCTCGTCGGCCATGGCCGTGCTCCTGTGAGGTATGCCTGCGGCCTTGCTGCAAAGCGCGTGCCAGCACCTGCCGCGACCGGCAACCGCACGCGAACAAGGACTTAGGATGGGCGAACGGGCCGCGGCGGCGGTTTATTGACGGTGATCGCGGCCCCGCGCAACCGGCTGCCGCCGGCTTTCCGACAGTTGCGCCTGGCCGCGCAGCCGACTCCGGCGGCTGGCTAAAGATCGGTCACGCGGGCGTCGATAAATAGACCACTGAATCCGACAACCATCGCTACACCACCCCGGGTGCAAGGAGAATCACTTGGACAAGGACATGAAAATCCTCGTCGTCGACGATTTTTCGACGATGCGCCGCATCGTGAAGAACCTCTTGAATGATCTGGGTTTTTCCAACGTCGACGATGCCGATGACGGCACCACCGCGCTGCCGAAGCTGCAAAACGGCAATTACGATTTCCTCATCACCGACTGGAACATGCCGGGTATGGAAGGCCTCGACCTGCTCAAGGCCATTCGCGCCGACGAGCGCCTAGCCGCCATGCCCGTGCTGATGGTCACCGCCGAAGCGCGCCGCGAGCAGATCGTGGCCGCCGCCGAGGCCGGCGTGAACGGCTACGTGGTCAAGCCGTTCGATGCCAAGACGCTGAAAGAAAAAATCGAAAAGATCTTTGCCCGCCTCGAAGCGGCGGCCTGAGCCCTGGCGGGCCGGCCCGCCCGGCGTGGCACAACTGCGGGAGACGAACTTGGACCTACCGCTGGAGGATGCGCGCAAGCTGGTTGCGGCGCTCGAGAACGGCGATCGTGAACAAGCCGAAGCGATGATCGAACGGCTGGGCGGCGGACGCTTCCAGCCGCTGCTGCTGGAAGTCGGGCGCCTGACCCGCGACGTGCGCGAGGCCATCGACCTGCTGGGCTCCGACTCGCGCCTGCTGGAGCTGACCCAGGACGCCATCCCGGACTGCCGCGAACGGCTCGATTACGTCGTGCAGCAGACCGAAAAGGCCGCCAACGAGACCATAGACGCGGTCGAGGACATGATGAGCATGGCGCGCAACCTCGGCGAGGACGCGCGCCTGATGGCGGCCGCCAGCCGCGACGGGCGCGTCACCGACGAAGCCTGCACGGCCAGCCTGGCCGACTTCGCGCAGACCGTGGAACAGTTCACCGGCGCCCTGCACACGCGGCTCTCCGACGTGCTGCTGGCGCAGAGCTACCAGGATCTCACCAGCCAGATCATCAAGCGCACCATCGACGTCGTCACCCAGGTCGAGGCCAAGCTGCTCGGTATCGTCTCCACCTGTGCGCCGCTGGTGGCCGCCGACACGTCGCCGGCCAGCGAGGAAACGGAAGCCGCGCCCACCGTCCACGGCCCCGCCGCTACCGTACGTGAGCAGGCGGAGGCGGTTGCCGACCAGGCGGACGTCGACGACCTGCTCGCCAGCCTCGGCGTCTGAGCCGGGGAGAGCCCGCGCCGCGCGCGCTCAGCCGGCGGCGATCCGCTCCAGCAGGTGTGGCGCAATCCGCGCCAGCGGCAGCACGCTCTCCGCCGCGCCGCGCTTGACCGCCTCGCCGGGCATGCCCCACACCACGCTGGTGGCCTCGTCCTGGGCCACGGTGTGGGCGCCGGCGTCCCGCATCTCGAGCAGGCCCGCCGCGCCGTCGTCGCCCATGCCGGTAAGCAAGGCGCCGGCCGCGTTCTTGCCCGCGTTCTGCGCCACCGAGCGGAACAGCACGTCGACCGATGGACGATGCCGGTTGACGCGCTCGCCGTCACTCAGGCGGCACACGTAGCGGGCGCCGTCGCGGACCAGCAGCAGGTGGCGATCGCCCGGCGCGATGTAGACGTGGCCGGGCAGGATCTGCTGACCATCGCTCGCTTCGCACACGGTCACCGCGCACAGGGCTTCCATGCGTTGCGCGAACGAGGTCGAGAACACCGGCGGAATGTGCTGCGCAATCACCACCCCGGGACTATCCGGCGGTAACGCGACCAGCAGATCGCGCAGCGCCTCGGTGCCGCCGGTGGAGGCGCCGAGCGCAATGACCTTGTCCGTAGTGCGGAACGGCGTTGCCGGTGCGCGCCGCGCGATGACCGCGTCGGCCGAGTACTTCTCGCTGATCTGCATGCCGCCGCCGCTGCCACCCGCGGCGACCTGCGGGCGGCGTTCCAGGGCGGCGCTGCCGGTGCGCAGCCGCGCACCCGCGGCCGCCTTGACCTTGGCGATGATCTCCGCGGCGTAGTCCTCCAGCGAATGGGCCACGTCGATGCGCGGCTTGCTGACGAAATCGACCGCGCCCAGCTCCAGCGCTTCGAGCGTGATCTCCGCGCCCTTCTCGGTCAGGCTGCTTACCATCACCACCGGCATCGGCCGCAGGCGCATGAGGTTGCGCAGGAAGGTGACGCCGTCCATGCGCGGCATCTCCACGTCCAGCGTCAGCACGTCGGGATTCAGGCTCTTGATCTTGCTGCGCGCGACGAAGGGGTCGGGTGCGCTGCCGACCACCTCGATGGCGTGGTCGGAGGACAGGATCCTGGTCAGCGTCTGGCGCACCAGCGCCGAATCGTCGATGACCAGTACACGGATTTTCTTCGTCGTCATGGCAACCCCGTTCATTTCGCTGTCGGTGGCTCGCCGGCCGGATCAGAACAGCTCCACTTCGGCCGTGGCGACCGGCTTTCTCTCCAGGTCGCGGAAGTAGCGCTCTTCGCGCCGCTTGATGGTGTCGTTGTGCATCTCGCGCAGCTTCTTGACCCTCACTCGCCCGCTCTCCGGAAAGAACTTGATCTTGCGCGGGTAGGGTCCGAGCAGGTCTTCGGCCGCCAGTGCCAGCTTCTCGCGCGCGAGGTAGGCCTTGGCGAACTCGGCGTTGCGCAGGCCGACGTTGGAATCGATCTGCAGCACCCGACCGCCGCCGAACAGCTTCACCTCGAGATCCTCGCGGCGGCCGCCCTGCTTGAGAATGTTGTTGATCAGGTGCTCCATCGCGAACGTGCCGTAGCGCGTCGCGGCACTCACCGCGGCGCCGCCCCAGCCGCTGCCACCGTTGTCGGCCTCGCCCGGCAGCATGAAATGGTTCATGCCGCCGATGCCCAGGCGCACGTCACGGATGCAGGCGGAGATGCACGAGCCGAGCACGGTCGCGATCATCTCCCCGTGCAGGCTCACGTAGTACTCGCCCGGCAGCAGTTTCGCCGCCCACACGTGGTTGCTCGGGTCCCAGTAGCGGTTGATGTGACCGAAGCACGGCAGCGCACGCGGCTGGGCGCGTTCCGGGAGCGCTTTGGCGATGGTGGGGTCGATACGCACGGTCAGTTCACCTTGCGATAGATGGTCTTGCCAATCAGCGTGAAACGATCGCTGATCGAGTGCAGGGTCTCGGAATGACCCAGGAAGAGATGCCCGCCGTCGGTGATCTGGTCGGCATAGCGCGCGAACAATGCGGCCTGGGTCGGCTTGTCGAAATAGATCACCACGTTGCGGCAGAAGATGACGTCGAACAGGCCGCGCATGGGCCAGGCCTGCATCAGGTTGAGGTGACGGAAGGCGATCATCTGCGCCAGCTCCGGCTGCACCCGCACCTTGCCCTCGTGCTCGCCCCTGCCACGGCGGAACCAGCGTCCCAGGGTGTGCCGGTCGATGCCGGCCACGCGCGCCTCCTCGTAGATTCCCGCTGCCGCGCGCGCCAGGCAGTTGGAATCGAGATCGGTAGCGAGAATGCGCACGTCCCAGTTGGCCAGCTCCGGCAGTACCCGTCGCACGGTAATGGCAATCGAATACGGCTCCTCGCCGGTCGAGCAGCCCGCGGACCAGATGCGCAGGCGACGGCTGGCGCGGTTGCGTTCGAGCAGCTCGGGCAGGATCGTCGCGGCAAGGTAGTCGAAATGATGAGGCTCGCGGAAGAACGCGGTCAGGTTGGTGGTGATGGCATTGACGAAATGCTCGAACTCGCCCGCCTCGTCTTCGAGAAAATCGCAGTAGCCGTCGAAGCTGTCGATGGCGAGCGCGCGCAGCCGCTTGGACAGCCGGCTGTAGACGAGATCGCGCTTGGCATCGGAGAGACTGATGCCGGTGGCCTCGGACACCAGCCGGCGCACGCGCTGAAACTCGGCATCGGAGAGATCGTACTCTCGCCGGACCGCCGCATCGGGCAGCGCCGCGCTCAACGGTCCTGCTCCGGGCATGCGTCAGCCCGCGTGCCTGGCCGCAGACGGTGGTCCGGGTGACGCACCGCGGCGGACATCTAGAACTCTTCCCAGTCCTGGTCGTCGCCGACCGCCGCCGCACGCGGTGGCGAAGCCGGGGCGCGCGGCGGCGCGGCCGGCGTGGATGACTGCGCCCACGGGCGCTCGGCGCCGCGGCGCTCGATACCTGCCGGCGGGCCCTCGCTGGTCGGCGCACGGTCGTCGACACTGAAGAAAGCCACCAGCTCGTTGAGCCGGCCGGCCTGCGCGTTGACCGCCTCGCTGGCCGCCGCGGCCTCTTCGACCAGCGCCGCGTTCTGCTGGGTCATGTCGTCCATCTGCATGACGGCCTTGTTGACCTGCTCGATGCCGGCGCTCTGCTCGTGGCTGGCGGCCGCGATCTCGGCGACGATGTCGGTCACCTTCTTGACCGAAACGACGATGTCTTCGAGGGTGGCGCCGGATTCGTTGACGAGGCGAGAGCCGTCGGCGACCTTGCGTCCGCTGTCCTCGATCAAATCCTTGATTTCCTTCGCCGCCGTGGCACTGCGCCCGGCAAGGTTGCGCACCTCACCGGCGACCACGGCGAAGCCGCGGCCCTGCTCGCCGGCGCGGGCGGCCTCGACCGAGGCGTTCAGTGCCAGCAGGTTGGTCTGGAAGGCGATCTCGTCGATGACCCCGATGATGTCGGCGATGCGACGCGAGGATTCGTTGATCGCGCCCATTGCATCCACCGCCTGCCTGACCACCGCACCACCCGACTCGGCCTGCTCGCGCGCGCTGGCGGCAAGCTGGTTGGCCTGCCTGGCGCTGTCCGCGTTCTGTCCGACCGAGCTCGTCATCTGCTCCATGCTGGAGGCGGTCTGCTCCAGGCTGGAGGCCTGCTCCTCGGTGCGCTGCGAGAGATTGACGTTGCCGGCCGAGAGCTCGCCGGCGCTGGTGGCGAGCGCCGAGGCGCTGCGGTGAATGCCGTTGACGACCTCGGTGAGCTTGTCCGCGGTGGCGTTGGCGTGAGTCTTCACGCGCCCGAAATCCCCCGCGTAGTCGCTCTCGATGCGCTGCTGCAGGTCGCCCCGCGCCAGCGCCTCCAGCATGCGCGTGGTATCGGCGAAGACTCGCGCGACGGCATCGACCAGCTCGTTCATGCCTTCGGCAAGGCCGGCGAAGAAACCTTCCTTGCCAGCCATCGAGATACGCTGGCCGAGATCGCCTGCGCGCGCCGCGCTGACCATGCGCTCGACCTCGCGTTCCACCGCCAGCTCCTGGGTGCGCTCGATCCACTGCACCACCGTGCCGACGCGCTCCCCGTCCTCGCCGAACACCGGGTTGCCGATGAAGCGAAAGTCGCGTCCTCCCATCACTACGCCGAAGTCGAGCGTGTTACGCAAATCCTCGAGCGTCTTGCGCTGGCGGTCGGAGCCGCGGTGGAAGCAGTCAATGTTGGAGCCGACCAGGGTGTCGACGTCGAAATCCGGCAGGTCCTTGCGGATGTCGGACTCGGCAGCGCGGAACATCTCGGTCAGCGCGTCGTTGACGTAGACCACGTCGTGGTTGGCATCGGTGATCATGACGCACGCCGTGACCTTGTCCGCGGCGAGCTTGATGCGCGCATTGACCAGGGCGGCGGCGCGCGCCTCGGCAGCCCGTTCGGCTGCCGCTGCCTCACGTGCACGCAGGTCGGACTGCATGCGCTCCAGCGCGCCCAGCAGTTCGCCGATCTCATCGTCGTCGTGCACCTCGATCCGATTGTCGAAGTTGCCGGCGGCAACTTCGCCGGCGACCTCGACCGCCCCGCGAATGGGCCGGATCAGGCGCCGCGCGAACAACAGCGCCGCACCCGACAGCGCGACCAGCGCGAGCAGGCCGATCAGCGTCGCGCGCCAGAACAGGGAGCTGACCGCAGCGAGGCCTTCGGCTTCGCCGATCTCGGCGACGATACCCCAGTCAAGGCCGGCGATGTCGAGCGGCCGGTAGGCCGAGAGGACGGCTTCTCCACGGTAGTCGCTGATGGTGCCGCGGCCGGCGACGCCAGCCCGTATGGCCTGTCCGGCGGCGGTGTCGACTGTCGTACCCAGAATGGTATTGGTCTCCGAGAAACGACTCTGCGAGCGCATCCTGAGGTCGGCACCGATGAGATAGGTCTCGCCGCTCTCACCAAGCCCGGCACGCTCCTGCATGATGCCGTTCAGCGTGTCGATGGGCATCTGGAAAACGAGCACACCAACCAGGCGGGCGCCGTCGTGGATCGGCGCGGCGATGAACGAGGCCGGCGCGGCGTAGGAAGGCGTGTAGGGTTCGAAATCGACGATCACGGCATTGTCACCGGGTGCGACTTCACGCGCCTGCTCGAAGG
Source organism: Gammaproteobacteria bacterium (assembly GCA_041984235.1). Classification (GTDB taxonomy): domain Bacteria; phylum Pseudomonadota; class Gammaproteobacteria; genus JBHIYN01. Next base: position 81,102 of record JBHIYN010000012.1, on the reverse strand, counting down.
CGCGTGCGAAATTCGTGTCACGGTACGGCCCGCTACGCAGGCTGGTCGCGTAATCGGTCTCCTTGTAAACGCTGTAGACGATGTGACCGCTGTCCGGGTCGACGATGAAGATGTCGTAGAACCCGAACTTCTTCAGAAAATCGCGCGTCCCGGGATGGAAGCGGGCGTGCAGTGCGCTGTACGGGCCTCCGTCGGCGGCCGCATCGAGCTGATCCTTTTCGCCCAGGGCGTGCCGGTTGGCCGCGAGGTAACGATACTGGGCAAGCACGGTGACAGGCTCTGCGGGCACGTAGCCCGATACGTCCGCCGCCCTGCCCGTGCGCGCCTGGTACTCGCTGGCGAAGTCCTCGCGGTAATAGCGGGCCACGCGCTCGTGATACGCCTCCAGGTCCGCCGGCGTGACTGCCGCCTCGCTGACCATGGTGTGGAAGGCAGTGCGAAACTCGCGCGCCGCCGCGATTGTCGCCGGCGCGTCGGCCATGACCAGGATCTGGTTTCGGATTTGTTCGAAGTAGCGCTCGACCTGGTGGCCCTTTGCCTCGCTCAGTGATTCGAGCTGATTCAGCGCCTGGCCCTCGAGCGCGCGGCTCGCGGTAACCACGTTGACCGCCGTCACGACCAGCAGCGGCAGGAGGCCGGCGGCCAGCATGCTGAAAACGAGGCGGGTACTCAGACCGCGCCGGAACAGGCGACTGACAGGCGTGGTACCGGCGTTTCTGGAATCTGACATTTTCTGGAGTCCTCGGGCGTCCATTCTCGACAAGCTGCGTGTACCCGGCCGTTCCGGGTACAGCGCCATGCCATGGCATACCCAAGGTCGTTCCGGACCAGGCCCGGCCGCTGCAGTCAGCGGCACCCGGCCCGCTACTGTTTGTCGTCCGCGGTCCCGGGATCTTGAGCGCGGCGTGCCGCGCCACGCAGCCTCAGAACAACTCCATGCCGCCGCCCGTGGCGGGTCCGCTCCCGCCCTCGTCTCCGCGCTCGGCGCCGGCCTTGCCCGCCGTGGTGTCGGTGTCGGCCATCACGCGCTCGAACACCTCGTGTTCCTCGCGGGTCGAGTAGGCTGCCGAAGTCTCGGTGGCCAGCGCGTCCCACGCCGACGGCGTGTCGAGGCAAGGATCTTCGCGCAACGTACGCGCGATGCCGGCGAGGCCGGCGTGCACGTGGTCGAGGCGTTGGGCCAGCGCATCGACGAACTGCAGGGCGACGATCGCTTGATTGCACGCCGCGCGCAGCTCGGCGCTTTCGGTCGCGCACTGCCCGTCGGCGATCTCGCACACGCGGGCCAGCGCCCCGGTGCAGTCCCCCTCGTGGCCGCGCGCGAAGTCGATCGACGTTTCGATCTGCGCCGCCGCGACTTCGATCAGGTCGCTGGCAAGCGCTGGTACGCCGGTCGACACCTTACCGACCGTACTGCGCCCCTGCGCGCGCCCGGCGCGGCGCGTTTGCCGATCGGCGGACACCGGTCAGGCGTCGGCGCGCGGCGCCGGGTCCAGGCCCAGTGCGGTCTCGAGACCGAGTGTCGCTGCCGCCTCGGTCACCGGGGCGGACACGGCGCGCCAGCGCACGTCCGCGCCGCGCTGCTCCGCGTGGCGCTTGAACGCGACCAGCAACTGCAGCACGGCGGTGTCGACGCGGTCGACCTCGCCGGCATCGAAGTGTACGTCCCGGTCGGCGGCGTCCCAGGCAGCGAGCCGCGCGTGCAGCACCTCGACCTCGGCAATGCCGACCTGCCCTGCGAGCCGGAACTCGAAGCCGGCCGGCCCGGCCACGGCGGCCGACTCCGTCACGGACGAGCCGGTTTCCGCCGGCGGTTCTGCGCTGACCTCGGCGCGCTTGCGATCGAGCTGATCGAGCAAGTCATCGAATTCGTCCTCGCTGATCAGGCCGTCGTCAGCGTCACTTCCGGCCGCGGCGTGAACCTCCACGCGTGCGGGTGCGGCCGCCGTGCCGACGGCTTTGCCCGCCTGCAGGTCGTCGAGCAGGGCGTCGAATTCCTCCTCGGTAATCTCGTCGTTGGTTTTCGGACTTTGCGACATGTTCATGGGCCTGTTCGTGTACGGGCTACGGGGCTGACGTACGCCGGCCGGTGGCGGGCACTCAGAATTCTTCCCAATCCTGGTCGTCCACGCCGCCGCCGGCGATCGCCACCCGGGCCGGTGCGGGCACCGCGGGCGCCGGTTCGGCAGGCGCGGCCACGGATTCGCGGTCGCTCCACGGCCGCTCCGCACTGCGCCGTTCGCCGCGGACGGCGGACGGCGCGACGGCAGCGCCGTCGCCGCCGATGCTGAAGAAGGCCATCAGCTCGGTCAGCTTGCTCGACTGCTCGTTGATCGCCTGGCTGGCGGCGGCGGCCTCCTCGACCAGCGCCGCGTTCTGCTGGGTCATGTCGTCCATCTGCATCATGGCCTTGTTGACCTGCTCGATGCCGGCACTCTGCTCGTGGCTGGCGGCCGCGATCTCGGCAACGATGTCGGTCACCTTCTTGACCGAGGTGACGATCTCCTCGAGCGTGGCGCCGGACTGGTTGACCAGCCGCGAGCCCTCGTCGACCTTGCGCCCGCTGTCCTCGATCAGCTCCTTGATCTCCTTCGCCGCGGTGGCACTGCGCCCGGCGAGGTTGCGCACCTCGCTTGCGACGACGGCGAAGCCGCGACCCTGCTCGCCGGCGCGGGCGGCCTCGACTGAGGCGTTCAGTGCCAGCAGGTTGGTCTGGAAGGCAATCTCGTCGATGACCCCGATGATGTCCGAGATCTTGCGCGAGGAGTCGTTGATCGCGTTCATTGCGGTCACTGCCTGGCCGACCACTTCGCCGCCGGTCTCGGCCTGCTCGCGCGCGCTGCGGGCGAGCTGGTTGGCCTGGTTGGCGTTGTCCGCGTTTTGACTCACCGTGCTCGTCATCTGTTCCATGCTGGAGGCGGTCTCTTCCAGGCTGGAGGCCTGCTCCTCGGTGCGTTGCGAAAGGTTCGTATTGCCCTCGGAAAGCTCGTGGGCACTGTTAGATAGCGTTGCCGCGCTGCTGTGAATGCTGGTCACGACCTCGGTCAGCTTCTCGGCGCAGCCGTTGATCGCCGCCGCCAGCATGGCGAAATCGCCCTCGTAGGTGCCGTTCACGCGCGATGACAGGTCGCCGCTCGCGATCTTGCTCATGACCTGCTTGGCATCGGCCAGCATGGCCTCGGTCTCGCGTTGCCCGCGTTTCTGCTGCGTGACGTCGACGGCGAACTTGACGACCTTGGCAACCTTGCCGTTGAGGTCGCGGACCGGGTTGTAGGTCGCCTGGATCCAGACTTCCTGGCCGCCCTTGCCGAGGCGGCGGTACTCCGCGGCATCGTGCTCACCTCTGCGCAGCCGTTCCCAGAACTGGGCGTACTCGGCGCTTGCGGCCTCGTCGGGCTCGACGAACATCGCGTGATGCTTGCCGCGGATCTCATCCAGCTTGTAGCCGACCGCGGCGAGGAAGTTGTCGTTGGCGGTGATGATGGTACCGTCCGGCTCGAACTCGACCACGGCCTGCGAACGATGGATGGCCTCGATCTGGGACTGGGCGTAGGCACGCTCGAGCTTGACCGCGGTGATGTCGGTAGCGAACTTGACCACCTTGCAGGGCTTGCCGTCGGCATCGAGGATCGGGTTGTAGGTCGCCTGGATCCAGACGTCACGCCCGCCCTTGGCGATGCGCTTGTACTCGGCCGAGTGAAACTCGCCTCGCGCAAGCGCCTCCCAGCCGCGGCGATAGGCATCGCTGGCGGCCAGCTCGGGATCGACGAACATCGAGTGGTGCCGGCCGCGGATCTCGTCCAGCGTGTAGCCCATGACCTCGAGAAAATTGTCGTTGGCCGTGATGATGGTGCCGTCCAGCTCGAACTCGATCACTGCCAGCGAGCGCTCCAGCGCGTCGACCTTGCCGCGCGCATCCTGGGCCGCGGCGCGGCAGCGCGCTGCTTCTTCCTGGCACGCGGCCAGCTCGGCTTGTAGTTCCTGTCTGCCGCGCGCACCGCGCGTGAACAGGCCGGCCCATCCGCCGGACGCCTTGTTCTCGGTTGTAGCTTGCATGTCCATGAGTCCTGTGTTCGTTGCAGGCGCGCTCGCTCGGCGCGCGTCCTCGTGGTCGCTTGCCCGTCTCGCTGCGTCGCCCTCCGGCGCTGCCGGTCTCAGGCCGGCTCCGCGACCTCGACGGCAGCCGCGGACTCGCGCTGCTCGCCCAGGCCGTGGTCCAGTGCGACGGTGTCGGCGACGCTCAGCAGCCGGTCGACGTCGAGCAGGATCAGCATCTTCTCGTCCATCGTGGTGATTCCGCGCACGAAGCGCGTATCGACGGTGGCGCCGAACTCGGGGGTCGGCTGGATCTCCCGCGTGACTACGTTGTAGACCTCGGATACCGCGTCCACCACCATGCCGACCACGCGTTCCTTGTCACTCTCCTCGACGCGCACGACGATGACCACGGTGGTCGGGCCGAACGGAATGGCGGGCAGACCGAAGCGCCGCCGCAGGTCGAAGATCGGGACCACCGCGCCGCGCAGGTTGATCACGCCGAGCACGTGCGGCGGCGTGTTGGGGATGGGCGTTACCGAATCCCAGCCCTGGATCCCCTGCACGCGCAGGATGTCGACACCGTACTCCTCGTTGTCGACGATGAAGCTCAAGTGCTGCTCGACACCGCTCTCGGCGTGCATGGCCTCGCTGCTGGCGCCGTCCTGGATTGCTGTCATGGGGAACTACTCCTGATGTCGTCGTGGTTCAGGCCACGCGCGCGGCCGACAGGGCCGGTGCGATGTTCTCGGCGTGGGCGCGCTTGATCAGGCCGGGCACATCGATGATCAGCGCGACCGTGCCGTCGCCGAGAATGGTGGCGCCCGACAGGCCCTCGACCTGGCGGAAATTGGTTTCGAGACTCTTGATGACGACCTGCTGCTGTCCGAGCAGGTCGTCGATGAACAGGCCCACGCGCGTGCCGTCGGATTCGACCACCACGAGCAGACCCTCGGTCAGCTCCTCGGTACCGCTGGCGAGCCCGAAGCAGCGGTTGAGACGGACGATCGGCAGGTACTCGCCGCGCACCCGGTACAGCTCGCAGCCGCCCGCGATGCCGTGGATCTGTTCGGCGCGGACCTGGATCGATTCAATGATCGAAACCAGGGAAATGACGTAGATGTCGTTGCCGACGGTGACCAGCTGGCCGTCGAGTATGGCCAGGGTCAGGGGCAGGCGCACGGTGAAGGTACAGCCCTTGCCTTCCTCGGACTGCACGTCCACGCTGCCGCCGAGGTCGGTGATGTTGCGCTTGACCACGTCCATGCCGACGCCGCGGCCGGAGATCTCGCTGACGTTCTCGGCCGTCGAGAAGCCGGCGCTGAAGATCAGGTTGTGCACCTGCTCGTCGCTCAGCTCCTCGTCCTCGTCGACCAGCCCGCGCGAGCGCGCCTTGGCCAGGATCTTCTCGCGTGGCAGGCCGCGGCCATCGTCCCTGACCTCGATCACGATGTTGCCACCGGCGTGGTAGGCATTGAGCGTGAGCACGCCCGTCTCCGCTTTGCCCGCGGCGCGGCGCTCTTCCGGCGTCTCGATGCCGTGGTCCAGGGAATTGCGCACCAGGTGCACCAGCGGGTCGCCGATCTTCTCCAGCACCGTCTTGTCGAGCTCGGTCTGCTCGCCCTTGATCACCAGTTCGATCTGCTTGCCCATCTTGCCGCTGATGTCGCGCACCAGGCGCGGGAAGCGGTTGAACGAGAAACTGATTGGCAGCATGCGGATCTGCATCACGGTCTGCTGCAGCTCGCGCGTGTTGCGTTCGAGCTCGTTGAGTCCTTCGCGCAGTTCTTCGTTGTCGAAAACCGCACCTTCCTCGCCGAAGCGTTGCAGCATGGACTGCGTGATGACGAGCTCGCCGACCAGGTTGATGACGTTGTCGACCTTGTCGATGCCGACCCGGATCGATCCCGGATCGGCCGGGCCCTGGCGTGCGCCGTCCTTGCGCGGCGCCTCGCCGGGCAGCGCCGGGTTGCCGGCAGCCGCAGGCGCAGGTGACGGCGAGGAAGCGCTCGGCGCGTCCGGGGTCGCCACGGGCTGGGCGCCGGTTTCGGCTACGGCCTCGTCCAGCGCCACGATCTCGAGCTCGCACTCGAATTCCACCCACTCGAAGAGATCGGCGATCTCCTCGCGCGAAGCGGCGCTCTCGAGCTCCAGCTCCCAGGCCAGGTAGCACTGCTCCGGGCGCAGCGCCTCGAAAGCCGGCAGGCGGGCCAGGTCGGCCGTGGTCGTGACGCGGCCCAGGCGCCCGAGCTCGTGCAGGATGCGGATGGGATCGTTGGCCGATGCCAGCATGTTGGCGTGCGGCCGGAAGCTGATCCGCCAGCGCGGCTCGCCGCCCGCGCGCGGCGTTTCCCGCGGCGCCGCGGGCGCAGCCGCGGACATGTCGGCGCGTGGCTGGCCGCCGGCGAGCAGGCTTTCCAGCTCGCCCTGCAGGGCCGTCACGCGCGGCAGGTCCAGCGCCTCGCCGGCCTGCGTCGCGCGCAGCATCTCGCGCAGGCAATCGACCGCCTGCAGCATGACGTCGACCAGGGATTGGGTGACCGGCCGGCCGCCCTCGCGGATCTGGTCGAGCAGCGTTTCGAGAACGTGGGTGAAGCCGGTGATCTCGGTGAAGCCGAACATGCCGCTGCCACCCTTGACCGAGTGCGCGCCGCGGAAGATGGTGTTGACCGCATCGACGTCGGGCGTGCCGATGTCCAGGTTGAGCAGGCAGGATTCCATGTCGTCGAGGGCCTCCAGGCTCTCCTCGAAGAACATGTCGTGGAATTCGTTGAGATCCATGCTCATGGTGCTTACTCACCGGCACTCGCCAGGCGGCGCGTGAGCCGCGTGGTGATGGCCTCTTGCGACGGGGTTACCGGCACGGCCCCGCGGGTGTTCATGCTTTGCCCACGTTTCAGTTGAGAACCTTGTCGATGGTCGCGAGCAGGGCATCGGGATCGAAGGGCTTGACGATCCAGCCGGTGGCGCCGGCGGCCTTGCCCTCGAGCTTCTTCTCGCGGCTCGACTCGGTGGTCAGAATCAGCATCGGGGTGAACTTGTAGCTCGCCAGGGCACGCAGCTGGCGGACCAGGGAGATACCGTCCATGCGCGGCATGTTGACGTCGGTGAGCACGAGGTCCGCGTGCTGGGTACGCGCCTTCTCCAGCGCCTCGGCGCCGTCGCTCGCGTTGATGACCTCGTAGCCTGCACCGCGCAGCGTGAACGAGACCATCTCGAGCATTGATCGCGAATCGTCCACTGCCAGTATTTTTGCCATTGACCCGTTACTCCGAATTGTTTTTTCGTATTGTTATTGCGGACTTCGCGGTGCACCGCAGGTGGCGTGGCACCGCGCCGGACGTCGAGCGTCCTGAGTTGCGGTAGCGGCGCGCAATGTGATTGCTTTAACACTTCCGCGGGGGTCCTGAGGCGCCCGGAGAGAGGCGCCGCGGGCTGGCAGCGGCCTAGCCGACGGCACGCAGCAGCGGGCGCGCCTGGCTCGCCAGCAGGTCACCGACCAGGGCGTCGTAGGCGCGGGCGCCGCGTGCGGCGGGCCGCAGCTGGGTCAGCGGCAGGCCGATGCGCGAGGCTTCGCGCAAATGGGTGTCGACCGGGATGACCTGCGGCCAGACCGGGGCGCGGTCACAGCCGCGCAGGCGCGCCAGGCTGTCCACCGAGGCGCGCGTGCGCCGATCGAACATCGTCGGCACCACCAGGGTCGGTACGCTGAGCTGCTGCCGGCGCTCGATCAGCGTCACCGTGTGCAGCATGCGCTGCAGCGAGCTGACCGCGAGGTACTCGGTCTGCAGCGGTACCAGCAACCGGGTACAGCAGGCCACCGCGTTGACGATGACGGCGCCGAGCGACGGCGAGCAATCGAGCAGGCAGTAGTCGAAGTCGGCGGCCAGCGCGGGCAGGTAGCGCTGCAGGACGAGGCCCATGCCCGGCCGCGCGCCGAAACGGCGATCGACGGCGAACAGGGCGTTCGAGCCCGGCACCAGGGCAATCCCGGGCGCCGGCGTCGGGCGCACCAGCGACGCCGGGTCGACGGCGCCGTCACCGGCGGCGGCCTCGAACAGGGCGAACACGGTGGCCTCACTGCGCGGCTCGTCGATGCGGAAGTAGGCGGAGAGCGAGACGTGCGGGTCGAGGTCGACCAGCAACACGCGCTGGCCCCGCTCGGCCAGCGCGCCGGCCACGTTGACCGCGGTGGTGGTCTTGCCGACGCCACCCTTCTGCGCCGCGATTGCCCATACGTTCATATGCCTGCCCCCATGTTCCCGCGCGCCGTGCGCGCCCGCAGGCGCGGTGCCCGGCTGCTCCGGCGCTCCCGGCGAAACCCAACCCATTTGAGTGATGAAAACTGCTGATCCGGTGCCAGGCCGGATTTCTCCGCGAGTTCACTAAAGTCGCCGCGTGCGCCCGCCGACCTCTGCCAGACCATGGTGTGGAGGAGGTCTGAACCGTGAATACCGCCGAACTGCTCGCTTTCGACGAGCGCAATCCGCGCGACGGCATGATTGCCGCGCTGCTCGCCGACATGAGCGAGATCGCATCGCCGCCCGAGGTCTACCTCGCGCTGCGGCGCCTGATCGAGGACGACCGCACCAGCGCCGCCGACATCGGCGCGGTGATCGAGCGCGACCCCGCCCTGAGTGCGCGCCTGCTGCGCGTGGTCAACAGTCCCTGGTTCGCCGCGCCGACGCCGATCGAGACGCTGCCGCGCGCCATCACCCGCCTCGGGCTCGACGACCTGGTCAGCATCGCGCTGTCGGTAGGCGCCGTCGATAGCTTCTCGCGCATCGCCGCCGCGGTCATGAACATGCGCACCTTCTGGGCGCACTCGGTGTACTGCGCCGTCGCGGCACGCGAGCTCGCACGCAGCATGGGTTACTTCCAGCCGGAACGGCTGTTCGTCGCCGGCCTGCTGCACGACGTTGGCATGCTCGCGATCAACAGCCGTTTCCCGGAGCTGGCCGAAGCCAACGTGGTCGCGGCCGCCGGCAACGAGAGCCGGCTCGCCGCTGCCGAACGCGATTGGCTCGGCTTCGATCACGCCGGCATCGGCGCGACCCTGCTCGAACGCTGGGGCATCCACCCGGCCACCTGCGCCGCGATTCGTCACCACCACGAGCCGGCCGCGGGCGGCGAGTTCGCGCTCGAGGCGCGCATCGTGCAGCTCGCCGACCTGCTCGCCAACGAGACCGACGCGGCGCGCTTCTGCGGGGTGCCGCCGGCACCCGGCGATCGCATCGACCCGGCTCCGGAGTTCGCGCTGCTCGGGCTCGACGCCAACTTCGACCGGGCGGCATTCGTCGACGAGGTCGCGCGCGCCTTCGGCGACGCCGTGACCAGTTTCTACCCGTGATCCCGGCACGCGCGGCGCCGCCTGGTCAGCGCCGCGCGGCGGCTTCGGGAGGTGCGCGACCATTCAGGCAAAGGCGTCGATGAGCCCGATGTGGACCCGACGCAGCGGCTGTGCGAGCTGCGCCTCGGCCTCGTCCCCGCTCGCGCTCCAGCCGTCGTCACCGCGCGGAGCATCGTCGCCCGAGGTCTGCGCCGAATGCCGTTCGGGCATGTGCTCGTAGACACCGGCGTCACCGAGCTCGATGCCGCTGCCGGCGAACGCCGCACGCAGCCGGGGCAGCGCATCCTCGAGCGCGTCGCGGGTCGCGGCATGCGGTGCGGCGAGCTGGATGGTGGCTTCGTCACCGACCACGCGCACACGCACCTCGACCGGCCCCAGCTCCGGCGGGCTGACGGCGATGCGCGCGTGCTGCGAGTTCTGGCTGACCATCACGGCGACCTGCTGGTTGAGGCGCTCGGTAAACACCTCCGGCTCGGCCATGGGCAGGGTCGTCGGCTTGCCGGCATAGGCTTCGGTCACCTGCGGCAGGTCGGCATTACGCGTGACGCCGGCCGCGGCCGCGGCCTCGGCGCCCGGCAGTGCCTGCGTGGCAGCGGCGACCTCGCGTGCGGCGACCTGCGTCGCCACCACGTCCTGCACCGGCGCCCGCACGGCGGGCAGCGGCACCTCGACCTCCGCCTCGCCCGTAGCGGCCACGGGCAGCGCCTCGGCCTCGCCCGGCGTGACGGCCGGGGTTGCGGCAGCCCGCGATTCGCTGCCGACGGCAAGCGGGCGCAGCGGCCGCGGCGCGGCGCTGCCCTCGGTGCCGACAACTGCCACGGCCGCGGCCATCACCGGGGCACCTTGCGTTTCGCCATCGCCGGCCACCGCTTGCGGCAGCAGCGGCAAGGCGCCGGCAAAGGTTTGCCCCACGACCGGCAGCTCGGCGCCGGCCTCGGCCGCGTTTCCGTCGACCGGCAGCGCGCCGGTAGCGGGCGCTGCCGCGTCACTTACATTGAACTGCGTCTGTGCCAGCAGTGCGGCGACGAAAGCGCCTATTTCCGCGGCATCGGCGCCGGGCAGCGCGGGGCCGCCGCCCGCGGCAGCGTCGCGCGGCAGCAGTTGTCCGGGGTTGGTGGCAGTCAGGGGCAGGGCTTCCATCGTCGTCTCCAGTCGCGAATGGCGCGGTTTACGCTGGATACCCTGAGCAAGTCGCGTGCCAGCATCGAAGATGGCGCGCCGATTGCTAGTATGATTCCACCGCGCCGCCCGGCGCCCGGCTACGTGGGAGAGCTACGCTGATCAACCAGGCATCACCACAGGCGGCCACGCGCCGCCGCGTCATCGTCACCGGCGGCGCCGGCTTCCTCGGCTCGCACCTGTGCCAGACCCTGCTCGCACGCGGCGACGACGTGCTCTGCGTCGACAATTTCTACACCGGCAGCAAGGACAACGTCCTGCACCTGCTCGACAACCCGCACTTCGAGCTGATGCGCCACGACATCACCTTCCCGCTCTACGTCGAGGCCGACCAGATCTACAACCTCGCCTGCCCGGCCTCGCCCGTGCACTACCAGTTCGACCCGGTACAGACGACCAAGACCAACGTGCACGGTGCGATCAACATGCTCGGCCTGGCCAAGCGGATCCGCGCGCGCATCCTGCAGGCCTCGACCAGCGAGGTCTACGGCGACCCGGAGGTTCATCCGCAGCAGGAGGACTACTGGGGCCACACCAACCCGATTGGACCACGCGCTTGCTACGACGAGGGCAAGCGCTGCGCGGAGACCCTGTTCTTCGACTACCACCGCCAGCACGGCCTCGATATCAAGGTCGCGCGCATCTTCAATACCTACGGTCCGCGCATGCACCCGAACGACGGACGCGTGGTCTCCAACTTCATCGTCCAGGCGCTGCGCGGCGATCCCATCACGCTCTACGGCGACGGCTCGCAGACCCGTTCGTTCTGCTACGTCGACGATCTCGTCGCCGGCCTCATCGCGCTGATGGATTCCGCCGACGGCATCACCGGGCCGGTCAATCTCGGCAACCCGGACGAGTTCACCATTCGCGAGCTCGCCGAGCTGGTGGTGGAGACGACCGGGTCGGCTTCGCAGATCACCTTCGAGCCGCTGCCGGCCGACGACCCGCGCCAGCGCCAGCCGGACATCACGCGTGCCCGCGAGCTGCTCGGCTGGCAGCCCTCGATCCGGCTGCGTGACGGCCTGGTGCAGACCATCGGCTATTTCGAGCGCCTGCTCAGCGACTGACGATGCCACCGTCGACCGCCAGGTTCCGGCCGGTCATCCAGCGCGCCCCGGCCCGGCCAGGAAGGCGACCACGTCGGCGACCTCCTCCGCCTCGCCGAGACGGCCGAGCGGCGTACCTCGCGCGAGCTCGTCCAGCGCCGCCGGCGCCAGGGCCTCGAACGCGGCGAAATGCGCCACGCCGGCATTCGCCACGACCACGTCGAGACGGCCGAAATGATCCACGGTGTGGCGGAACAGGCGCTCGACGGCGCCGGCGTCGGCCATGTCGGCGGCGATCGCCATGGCCTCACCACCCGCCGCCTCGATCGCGGACACCAGTCCTTCGGTCTCGGCCGCGCGCTCGCGGTAGTTGACGGCTAGCGCGAAACCGTCGCGCGCGAGCGCGATCGCCCGCCCGATACCGCGGCTCGCCCCGGTGGCCAGTGCAACTTCACGGCGTGCCTGCATGTCGTGTCGTCTCCCCGTGTTCGACGCCCAGCACGCCCGCGGCGCGCGGTTCAGGGCATGTTCATGCGCCCTGGCCGTCGCCGGCACTCCGCAACTTGCGATCGCATCGCCGGTATTGCCCGCGGCGAATGGCAGCGATGCGGTGGCAAGCTACGGGAAGCGCGCCGGCGGCGGCGCGGTTAGGGTCTGCCCGTCTCAACGGGAGAACGTTCATGGCTCTACTCGCAGGCAGGACTGCCATCATCGCCGGCGCCAGCAGCGGCATCGGCCACGCCAGTGCCCGACTGCTGGCCGCCGAAGGGGCACGGGTCGTGGTCGGTGCGCGCCGCGCCGCCGCGCTGGAAGACCTGGTCGAAACGATCCGCGCGGCCGGTGGCGAGGCCTGCGCGCTGGCCGGCGACGTCACCGACGAAGCCTATGCCGCGGCACTGGTCGAGCTCGCACGGCAGCGCTACGGCGGTGTCGACGTCGCCTTCAACAACGCCGGCACCATTGCACCCATGGGCGCGACCCCGGACATCGCGCTGGCCGACTGGCGGCGCGCGGTCGACACCAACCTGACCAGTGCCTTTCTCGCCGCCAAGCACCAGCTCCCGGCGCTGGTCGCCAGCGGCGGCGGCTCGCTGATCTACACCGGGACCTTCGTCGGCCACACGGTCGGCTTTCCCGGCATCGCCAGCTACGCGGCGAGCAAGTCCGGCCTGATCGGGCTGGTGCAGTCACTGGCCGTGGAGTTCGCCGGCGCCGGGGTGCGCGTCAACGTGCTGCTGCCGGGCGCGACCGACACCGCCATGTACCGCGAGATGAACGACACCGAGCAGGCGCGCGACTTCATCACCGGTCTCTACCCCATGCGCCGCATCGCGCAGCCGGCGGAGATCGCACGCTCGGTGCTCTACCTGGCCTCGGACCTGTCGAGCTTTACCACCGGCTCGGCACTGCACGTCGAGGGCGGCATCTCGATTAACCGCACCTGAGCGCGGCGCCTCAGTCGTGGCGCGGACCCCCGCGCGCGGCGCGCTCGTCGATCTCGCGCTGCAGGGCATTCTCGCTCTCGGCATCCTCGTCGAGCTGCGCGCGATCGGCAATGTCACCGAGCACACGGGTGCGGTGCGATTCGCGCTTCCAGCCCTCGACGTCGTCGCGGTAACGCTGCTCGGCATCGCGCACGCGCGCTTCCAGCATGCTGATGGTGCGCTCGATCTGTCCGAGAAAGTCACGCAGCTCGCGCGCCTGCTGCGCGCTCATGGTTGCGCCGCCGGCAGCCAGTGAGCGCTGGTACTCGGCGCGGTAGGCGCGAAACTGGGCCAATTGCTGCTGGTTCTGATCGCGTGCCTGGCGCGAGGCGGAAACCCGCGTGGAGGCATTGCGGCGCTTGCCGTCGGCGAGCGTGACGATGCGGCGGATACGCTGACTGCGGGTCATGCAGCGGCCCCGCTGTCGCCATCGATGACGTCACCGCCGGTGACCTCGGCGAGCGCCGCGACCGCGGACTCGAAATCGACCGCTTCGCGCATGTCCTGGTTGAGAAAGCGCAGCAGGGACGGGCGCATGTCGACCGCGGTATCGAGCTCGAGATTGGCGCCGCGCTGGTAGGCGCCGACGTTGAACAGGTCCGCGTTCTGCTCGTAAAGCGAGTAGAAGTGCCGCAGCGCCTTGGCGTATTTCTGCTGTGCCTCGCCGGTCACCTGCGGCATCACGCGGCTGATCGAGCTCTCGACGTCGATCGCCGGGTACAGCCCGCGCTCGGCGAGGCGCCGCGAGAGCACGATGTGTCCGTCCAGGATCGCGCGCGCCGCATCGGCAATCGGATCGTTGGGATCGTCGGCCTCGGTCAGCACGGTGTAGAACGCGGTGATCGAGCCGTGGCCGTGCAGGCCGGTGCCGGCACGCTCGACCAGCTGCGGCAGGCGCGCGAACACCGACGGCGGAAAGCCGCGCGTCGCCGGCGGCTCACCGATGGTCAGCGCGATCTCGCGCTGTGCCTGGGCATAGCGCGTGAGCGAATCCATCAGCAGCAGTACGTGGCGCCCGGTGTCGCGGAAGTACTCCGCGATGCTGGTTGCCATGGCCGCGCCGTGCATGCGCATCAGCGGCGGATTGTCCGCCGGCGTGGCGATGACCACGGCGCGGGCGAGTCCCTCCTCGCCCAGGATCTGGTCGATGAATTCCTTGACCTCACGTCCGCGCTCGCCGACCAGCCCGACGACGATGACGTCGGCGTTGGTGAAGCGCGTCATCATGCCGAGCAGCACGCTCTTGCCGACGCCGCTGGGCGCGAACAGGCCGAGGCGCTGACCGCGGCCGACGCTGAACAGCGCGTTGATCGAGCGCACGCCGACATCCAGGGTGTCGCTGATCGGCGCGCGGTCGAGCGGGTTGACCGGCTCGCCGTAGAGCGGGCGGCGCTCGTGCAGGCGCAGCGGACCGCCGTTGTCGAGCGGGTTGCCGGAGCCGTCGATGACGCGCCCGAGCAGGGCCTCGCCGACGGCGACGTCGCCGGCACCGCCCATCGGCAGTACCCGCGCGTTCGGCGCCAGTCCGCGCGGGGTGCCGGTCGGCATCAGGAACAGGCGGTCACCGGCGAAGCCGACGACCTCGGTGTCGACGTCCCGGCCACCGGGGTTGGCGACGCGGCAGCGATCGCCGATCGCCGCCTGGCAGCCGACCGCCTCCAGCGTCAGGCCGACCATGCGCGAGAGCTTGCCTTCGACCTGCACCGGCGGCGGCTCGGCGAGGCGTGCGAAGTAGTCCTGCAGCCCGGCCACCCACTGGGTGCTGCGCGACGGCCGTGGCGGAGTCGTGGTCTCGCTCATGCGCCGCGGTCGCTCTCGCGCTCGCCGCCGAACATGCGCGAAGCGATGGCGGCGAGACGGGACTCGACCGAGGCGTCGATGCGCGAGCTCTCGGTTTCGACGATACAGCCGCCGCGTGCGATCAACGGGTCGGGCTCCAGCCGCCAGGTACCGATTTCCTCGCCCAGGGACAGCGCGCCGCGCACGATCTCCACGTCCTCGGGATTGAGGCGCACGGTGGTCGCGCGCCCGGCCACCGGCAGGTGCCTGAGGGTCTCACGGACCACGCCGACGACCTCGCCCGGCGCGGCACGCAGCTCACGCCGCACCAGGTGGCGGGCAATCAGCAGCGCCAGCTCGGCAACCGACTCGACCAGCTCCTCGTCCAGCGTCGCCAGCGGTTGCGCGAGATCGCGCACGATGCCGTCGAGCGCCGCGCTGCGCGCGGCAATGTCCGCGGCCGCTGCCCGCTGGCCCTCGGCATAGCCATCCTCGCGGCCGGACGCGAAGCCTTCCTGGTAGGCCTGCTCGTGCAGCGCGGCGACTTCGCGCGCGGTCGGCATGCGACCGCGATCGCCCTCTTCGCCGACGATCGCGCCCTCGACCATGGGCAGCTCGAAGCGGCTGATCTCCGCGGCGTCTGCGGCAGCGGACTCAGACACGCGCCCGTCCCGCCGCCGGCTGCTTCAGGCCACGCATCAGATCATCTCCTCGCCGCCGCCACCGCCGCCGAGACTGATCGTGCCTTCGTCGGCCAGGCGCCGCGCGATGGAGAGGATCTCCTTCTGCGCTGCCTCCACCTCGGACACCTTGACCGGCCCCTTGGCGTCGAGGTCCTCGCGCAGCATCTCCGCGGCACGCGAGGACATGTTGGTGAAGATCTTCTCGCGCACGGTGTCGTCGGTGCCCTTGAGCGCGAGCACCAGGTTGTCGGTGGAGACCTCGCGCAGCAGCGCCTGCACGCTGCGGTCGTCGACATCGGCGAGGTTCTCGAAAGTGAACATGAGGTCCTGGATCTTCTCGGCGAGCAGGGCGTCGTTCTCGGTAATGGTCTCGGTGATCTTGGCCTCGATGCCGCGGTCGACCAGGTTGAGGATCTCCGCCGCGCACTTGACCCCGCCCATCGCCGACTGCTGGCCACCGGCGCCGCCGCGCAGCTGCTGTTCGAGCATTTCGTTCAGCTCCTTCATCGCCGACGGCTGGATGCCGTCCAGCGTCGCGATACGCATGAGGAGATCGGCCTGGGTGTTCTCGGGCAGCAGGCTGAGCACCTCGGCGGCCTGGTCACTGTCCAGGTAGCTGAGCACGATGGCGATGATCTGCGGGTGCTCGAAGCGCACCAGCTCGACGATCGCGCGGGCGTCCATCCACTTCAGCGATTCCAGTCCCTTGGTGTTACCGCCGAGCAGGATACGGTCGATCATGGAGCTCGCCTTCTCCTCGCCGAGCGCGTCGGTCAGCACCGTGCGAATGTAATCCTCCGCGCCGATACCGATGCCGGTGTGCTGGCGCACCGACTTGGCGAACTCGCTGACGCAGGTCGCGACATTGGCCGGCGAGACCAGCTCCAGCGAGGACATCGCCACGCCGATCTTCTGCACCTCGCGCGGGCCCAGGTGCTTCATGACCTGGGATGCCGGCCCCTCGCCGACCACCATCAGCAGGATGGCGGCCTTCTGTGCGCCGTCGATGCTGGTAGAAGCTTCAGCCATGTCGTGTTTCCTCGCGAGTGACGGCGGCGCTTATTCGCCGACCCAGCCCTTGATCACCTGCGCGGCGATCTTCGGGTCCTGATTGACGAACTGCTTGACCTGGTCGAGGTTGGCGTCGATGTCGGACGAGGCCAGCAGCGGCTGGTTGGGATCCTGTCCCGGCGGCAGCGCGGCCTGGCCACCGCCCTGGGCGGCGGCCGAGCCATCGGCCAGTGCGGCCACGCCGCCCTCGGCGCCGCCGCCCGCGGTGACCTGCAGCGGCTTGGCCATCAGCGAGCGCATCGCCGGTCGGATCACGCCGAACAGGACGAACAGCGCGAACAGGCCACCCAGCACCTGCTTGCCCACGCTCCACACCCAGGGCTGCTCCCACAGCGCCGGCTCGGGCAACGGCTCGGGCGCCGGCGGCACCAGGAAATCGGCGTTGGTGACGCTGACCGAGTCGCCGCGCGCGGCGTCGAAGCCGATCGCTTCCTTGACCAGCTTCTCCATGCGCGCCAGCGCCTCGGGATCGAAGCCGGCCGGCGGCTCGGGCGCGGTCTCTTCGCCGTCCGCGGCCTCCTCGGCCGGCGCCTCGGTACGCGGGTTGCGCACCACCACCGCCACCGACAGGCGTCGCACGCGGCCGACCGCGGGCCGGGTGTGGGAGATGGTGCGATCGAGCTCGTAGTTGCGCGTGGTCTGCGAGCGCCGGTTGTCGGGACCGCTGGCCGCGGTGGCCGTGGTGTCACCGGCCGCGTCGGCACCGCCGATCTCCTCCGGCACCTCGGACGGCACCGGCGGCTCGTTGCTGAGCGCGCCGGGCACGCCGCCGACACCGGCGCCGCGGCGCTCTTCCTCGAGCAGCGACTCGCTGCGCACGGCGGGCAGGTCGGGGTTGAAGCTCTCGCGGGTCTGCTCGGTGGCGGTGAAGTCGACGTCGGCGGTGACCTGCGCGCGCACGCCGTCGGCGCCGACCAGCGGCATCAGGATGGCCTCGACGCGATCGATGTAGGACTCTTCCAGGCGGCGGGTGTACTCGAAGCGCTTGGCGGTCACGACCAGCTCGTCGCCACCGTAGCCGTCGCTGAGCAGACTGCCCTGCTGGTCGATCACGGTGACGCGCTCGGGCGACAGCGACGGCACGCTGGCCGAGACCATGTGCACGATGGCGCCGACCTGGTGCGGCTCCAGGCGCCGGCCGTTGTAGAGGTCGACGATGACCGAGGCGGTCGGATCGCGCCGGCTGCGGCTGAACGCCGACTGCTTGGGCATCGCCAGGTGCACGCGCGCCGAGCGGACGTTGTTGATACGTGCGATCGAGCGCGACAGCTCGCCTTCGACCGCGCGCTGGTAGCGCGCCTGTTCGATGAACTGGCTGGTGCCGAAGCCCTGCTCCTCGTCGAGCATCTCGAAGCCCATGCCGGCACTCTTCGGCAGGCCGGCAGCGGCCAGCTTGAGACGGGCATCGTGGACCTGGTCGGCGGCGACCAGGATCACGCCGCTGCGGTGATCCATGCGATAGGGCACGTTGTTGCTGTTCAGCGCGTCCACGACCTGGCTGAGGTCACGTTCTGACAGGTCGGTATAGAGCACCGAGTACTCCGGCGCGCGCGCCCACAACACCACGTAGAGACCGAGCGCGACACTCGCCGCCAGCGCGACGAGCACGCCGGCCTGGCGCAGGAGCGCGGAGATGGACGCCTGGGGCGTAGCGGCTAGTGCTTGGGCCATGATGGGTTCTATCGAGTGCTGTGGTTAATCGGAAGCCGCGCTCAAAGCGGCATGTTCATGATGTCCTGGTAGGCGGAGACCAGGCGGTTGCGTACCTGTGTCGCGGCCTGGAAGGAGATGTTGGCCTTCTGGATCGCCACCATCACGTCGGACAGCTCGACGCCCGGCTCGCCGCGCTCGAAGCTCTCGGCGAGGACGCCGGCGGTCTGCTGGTTGGTGTTGACGAAATCGATCGCCTGGCGCATGGCCTGTCCGAAGTCGACGCCGCCGGCGGCCTCGGCCGCGGGACGCGTCTCTATGCCCTGCCCCTGGGCCTGCGCGGCCAGCGCGCGCATCTGCGCGAGCACGGCCTGGGTGTCGATGGTGTTCATGGCCATGGGTGTGATGCTCCTCGCTGGTTCCGCTCAGGCGCGGCCCGGCACGGCAATGCCGGCCTCGCGCATGCGCGCAATCTTGTAACGCAGGGTGCGCGCGCTGATGCCGAGCTTCTCGGCGGCGAACTTGCGGCTGCCGCCGCCCTCGCTCAGCGCGCTCAGGATGAGGCGACGCTCGTGGTCCTTGAGATCGCTGCCGAGGTTGTCGGCATCGTCCTCGCTGCCGGCGTCGGCTTGTGCGCCGGCCGGCGCCGCCGCGGCGGGCACGCCTTCGAACATCAGGTCGGCGGCTTCGATGACGTCGCCCTGGCGCATGATCAGCGCGCGCTGCACGACGTTGTCGAGCTCGCGCACGTTGCCCGGCCAGTCGTAGTCGAGCAGCCGCGCCTGTGCGCTGCGCCCGAGCTCGGGCAGGCTCTCGCGCGAACGTTCGGCGGCGCGCGCGAGCAGCGCCTGCGCCAGCGGCACGATGTCGTCGCGGCGCTCGCGCAGCGGCGGCACGTGCAGCGGCATCACGTTCAGGCGGTAGTAGAGATCCTCGCGGAAGCGCCCGGCCTCGACTTCCTGGCGCAGGTCACGGTTGGAGGTGGCGATGACCCGCACGTCGAGATCGATCAGGCGATTCGAGCCGAGGCGCTCGACCTGCCGCTCCTGCAGCACGCGCAGCAGCTTGGCCTGCAGCGCGAGCGGCATCTCGGAGACCTCGTCGAGCAGCAGGCTGGAGTTCTGGGCCTGCTCGAACTTGCCGGGGCAGGCCTTGTAGGCGCCGGTGAAAGCGCCCTTCTCGTAACCGAACAGCACCGCTTCGAGCATGTTGTCCGGGATGGCGGCGCAATTGATCGCGATCGGCGTCTGCGCGGCGCGCGGCGAATGCTGGTGGATGGCGCGGAACACCACCTCCTTGCCGACGCCGCTCTCGCCGGTGATCATCACCGAGGCGTCCGACTGCGCGACCCGGCGCACGAGCTCGAACACGCGCTGGCTGGCGGGGTCTACGGCGACCACGTCGTCGCTGCCCAGGCTGCGCGCCGGCAACCAGGCGTCGATGCGGCCGACCAGCACCTCGGCCTCGAACGGCTTGACCAGGTAGTCGGTGGCACCGTCGCGCAGGGCATCGATCGCACTCTGCGTCGATTCGTGCGCGGTCATCAGCACCACCGGCAGCTCGCGGTCGCGGCCGCGGATCTCGCGCAGCAGGGCGTGACCGTCCATCGGCTCCATCTGGATGTCGCTGATCACGAGATCGAAGGCCTGCGCGCCGAGCTGTTCGAGCGCGTCGCTGCCGTCACGCGCACCGCTCGCATCGAGGCCGGCGTAGCCGGCGGTGTCGAGCAGGGTCTCGCGCAGGGCGTCGTCGTCTTCGACGATGAGGATGCGGGTCGGGTTAGGGTTCATGGCGTTATCCGGGACGGAGATTCAGGACGTTGGCGCCGGCTCGGCCACGCGTGCGGCACCGGCCAGCGGCAACGTGATCACAAAGCTGGCGCCGCTGGCGGCGTCTTCCAGCACGAGGTCGCCGCCGTGCGCGCGTGCCACCGCGCGCGCCACCGGCAGGCCGAGCCCGGTGCCGTTGCTGCGCGTGGTGTGGAACGGCTCGAAGATGCGCTCGCGCGCGGCGGCCTCGATACCGGGACCGTTGTCGTGGAAGCGGATCGCGAGGCGGCCGTCGGCAACGCGCGCGGCAATGCGCATGCTGCCGCGGCCGCGCGCGGCCTGGCGCGCGTTCTCGACCAGGTTGAGCGCAATGCTGGTCAGCGCCCGTGCGTTGGCGTAGACGCGGCCGGTGCCGGGCGCCGGCGCGAATTCGACCTGGAAGTCCGCACTGCCTCCGGCCTCGCTGACGGCATCGGCGAAACGTTCGATCAGCTCGCCGACATCGATGGCGCTGACCTCGAAGCGGCCGCCGCGCGCGAACAGCAGCATGTCGTCGACCAGCCGCTCGAGCCCGCGCAGCGCCTGCACCGCGCGCTCCACGGTGCGCTCGCGCTGCGCCTCGTCGCGTGCGCGGCGCACGTTGCCGACGCTGAGCAGCGCGGTCGCCACCGGGGTACGGATCTGGTGCGCCATGGCCGCGGCCATTTCGGTCTTGGCCGACAGGCGCTTGTGATGGGCGAGCTGGTCCTGCAGGCGGCGCGTCTCGGTGACGTCCTTGAGCAGCAGGATCTGGCCCGGCTCGCCGGACAGGGCCTGCGTCGCAATGTTGACGCGGCGCCCGTCGGCGAGGGAGACGTCGTGGCCGTCATCCTCGCGCGGGGCGAAGGCACGGCCGACCACGACCGACCAGGACTCGCCTTCGCTGAGCGGCCCCAGCAGATCACTGGCGGCGGGGTTGAAGGCCTGCACCTGGCCGCGGCTGTCGAGTACCACCACGCCGCCGGGGAGCGCGTCGAGCAGGTTGTTCAGGCGTGCGGCGAGGCGCTCCTTCTCGGCCAGCTCGCGCGCCTGTCCGGCCCGCGAGTGCGCCAGCTCGTCGCTGAGGCGAGCCACCCGCTGCTCGAGATCGCGGTACACCGCCGACAGCGTGCGCGAGGTGTCCTCGAACTCGGCGAAGGCCGCGGTCAGTTGCTCGGCGGTGGTGGTGCTTGTGTTCATGCTCTCTTTGCGAAGCTTGGTCCGACGCCGCGTCAACGGGTCGTGGGCTGCAAAGACAGCGAGCAAGGACCGTGCCACACGGCACGGTCCTCAGTTAATCAAGAGCTTGGAGAATCGAGGGCGTCGCGGGCAGCGCCCCGCCGTCAAAGACCCGACACCTGGTCCTCGCGCACCAGTTCGAACTTGCGCATCTTCTCGACCAGGGTGGTACGGCCCATCTGCAGGCGCTTGGCGGCGTGCGCCACCACCCAGTCGGTATCGTCCAGCGCCTGGCGGATGAGATCGCGCTCGATACCGCTCAGGTGCTCCTTCAGGTCGAGCCCGCTGCGCGGCAGGCGCGCGACCTGCTCGGCCTCGGCCGGGGCCGGCGCGGCGGCCGGCTCCGCCGCCCGCGGGCGCGAGGGCGCGCGCGCGACGACCTCGTCGGAGCGGTACTTCTCCGGCAGGTCGTGCACGTCGACGACGCCGTTGGGATAGAGGATGGAGAGCCGCTCGACCAGGTTGGCCAGCTCGCGCACGTTGCCCGGCCAGTTGTACTGGGTCAGCGATTCGATGCACGGATCGGTGAGGCGGATCGAGCCGCGGCCCTCGTGGTCGAGGCGCTCGACCAGGTCGTTGACCAGCAGCGGCAGGTCCTCGGTGCGCTCGCGCAGCGGCGGGGTCTCGATCGGGAAGACGTTGAGGCGGTAGAAGAGGTCCTCGCGGAAGCGGCCCTCGCGGATTGCCTCATCCAGGTTGACGTGGGTCGCGGCAATGATGCGCACGTCGACCGACAGGCTGCGATTGGCGCCGACGCGCTCGAAGGTGCGCTCCTGCAGCACGCGCAGCAGCTTGACCTGCATCGGCAGGCTCATGTCGCCGATCTCGTCGAGAAACAGGGTGCCGCCGTCGGCCATCTCGAAACGGCCCTGGCGCGCGGTGATAGCGCCGGTGAATGCCCCTTTCTCGTGCCCGAACAGCTCGCTCTCGAGCAAATCGGGCGGGATCGCGCCGCAGTTCAGCGGCACGAAGGGCTTGGCGCGGCGGTTGGAATGGTGGTGCACGTGGCGCGCCACGACCTCCTTGCCGGTGCCTGATTCGCCCACGATGAGCACGTTGGCGTCGGAACGCGCGACCATCTCGATCATGTTGCGCACCCTCTGGATGCCGGTGCTCGAGCCGACCAGGCTGCGGAACAGCTCGAGCGAGCGCGGCGAGCCTTCCTGGTGGCGCGTTTCGCGGTAGGTGTGCACTTTCTGCAGCACCGCCTCGAGATCGGTCCGGCGCAGCGGCAGACGCACGCGGGCCAGCGCGTCGGCCTCGATTTCCGACGGCAGGGCCGGGCGCCCGGCATCCGGCGCCAGCAGCAGCACCGGCGTGTACGGATCGGCCGTCTTGATGCGCCGAAAGGTCTCTGCCAGGCGCTTGGGCTCGGCAGAGTCGCCGAGCAGGATCATGAACGGCTGCGGCCGCTCGTCCAGGGCGGCGACGATATCGTCGCCGGCGTCGAGCAGGCGCGGACTCAGTTCGAGGTATTCGAGCACCGTGCTGACGTGCTGACGGGTGTCTGCATCGCCGCCGATGAGCAGGACGGGCGCCGGGTTGGTCACGGAAACGGGCTCTGTTTTGAATGGTGTGTTGGCGTGACGGCGGCGGCGTACCGGTGCTGCGGCCAGGCCATGCGGCGCACCTGCCAGAAATTCGACACCGGCAGGGTGCGCGTTTACCGATTAAAACGGCCGATACGCGCGGTGTCAAGAAATCGTCAGGGATCGGCCCGCGGGCGGCGTGCCGGCGCCGGGTAGGTGCGACGGAAAACCGTCTCAGCAGAACAGGCTTCGGTGCAGCGGCTCAGGCGGCCCGGGTGACCTGCTGGTGGGCCGCGCACAGCGCTTCCCGGCAGGCAGCACGGCGGCGGCGCAGGGTCGCGGCGCTGGCACTATCTCCGCGGGTAGCCGCCTCGAGCACGAGCGCGGTCAGGCTGCGCAGCTCGAGCAGCAGCGCGTCGTCCTCGGCAATGCGGTCGTAGAACGGCATCGAATCGCTCCGTGGGGGCTCGCCGGCGGATCGCCACGACCCGCCACGCACAGGTCAGCGGCCGGCGGCCACGGAACTTTAATGCCGGGCGTCCACCCCGGGTCAGCGTGGCGGTGCGCAGGCGCGGGGCCGGTGGCCTCGCGCTCACAGGAAGTTGAACAGGCTCAGTCCCTGGATGCGTACGAACGCGGCCTGCGCGGCTTCCAGCGCGGTCGACTGCTGCGTCAGCAGGCTGATCGCGGCGGCGAGGTCGACGTCCTCGATGTCCGAGCGCAGGTTCTGCAGGTTGAGGCCGAAGTCCTCGTGCAGGTTGCGCTGCGCCTCGATGGTGTTGAGCCGGGCGCCGGTCGAGGCGCGCAGCTCGCCGAGCTTCTCCAGCGCCTGGTCGAGGTTTTCCAGCGAGCGGTCGATGTCGGAGCCGAAGCGCGCCGCTTCGGCGTCAGTGTCGAAATCGGTCTCCAGCGCGACGGCGATGTCCTGCAGGGTTGCGAACACGGAGTGGTAGCGACTCGGCGACACGGTGAACTCGTCACCGGTCGCCGGTGCGCCGAAAACGGTGATTTCCATGCCGGAGAAGGCAATCGCCGAGCCGTCGGTGTAGGTCTGCGCGGCCAGCACCGTCGCGCCGGCGGTGTCGTCGATCACGTCGTAGGTGGTCGGCGAGGTGAAGCTGATGCGGAAATCGTGCGGCTGGTAGGCCGCCGGGTCGACCAGCACGTTGTCGCTGACCTGCGCGGTGCCGGTGTTGCCGGCCGCCATGGCGGTCACGAAGCGGCCGTTGCCCTCGCGCACGGCCATGAAGGCGTAGTCGCCGGCGAAGCTCTCCTCGACCATGCGCGACTCGGAGATCTGGATGCGGCGTACGGTCTGGTCGCCGTTGTAGGACACCGTTCCCGAGCTGTCGCGGGTGAATGGCCGGCTGCCGACGTCGGCGCCCGAGAACAGGTATTCGCCGGACGCGTTGCGCGTGTTGCCGAGATCGATGAGCACGTCGAGCTGCTCGCGGATCTCGAGCGCGATGGCGCGCCGGTCGGTCGGTCCCAGCGCCTCGCTGCGGCCCTGGATGACCAGGTCGCGGGTGCGCTGCAGCGAATTGGCGACACCGGTGAGCACGTCGTCGATCTGGTTCAGGCGCTGCTCCGCCTGCACGCCGTTGCGGTCGAACTGGTCCATCGCCTCCATGCGCTCGTTGATCTGGAGCACGGTGGCGGCGCCGACCGGGTCGTCGCCCGGCTGGTTGATGCGCTTCTGGGTGGCCAGCGTGTTCTGGATGTCGGCGGTCGACTGCTGCAACTCGAGGATGCGGTTGATCGCCTGTGCGTAGACCTGGTTGGTGGAAACTCTCATCGATTATCCCCTGGCGGCCTCGATCAGGGCCTGAAAAGTGGCATCGGCAGCGGCAATGACCTGTGCGGCCGCCTGGTAGGCTTGCTGGAAGCGCAGCAGCGAAGCAGCCTCTTCGTCGAGATTGACGCCGGACAGGGCGTCGCGCGAGGCCTGCGCGTTCTCGGTCAGCAGGCTCAGCGCATCGCGCGAGATGCGTGCCTGGCTGGCCGCGGCGCCGACCTCACCGACCAGCACGCCGAAGCTTTCCTGGTAGCTGGCGGTGCCTCCCAGCATTAGCGGCGCGAACTGCAGCAGACCTAAATCGAGGCCGTTGCCGTTGTCGCCCTGGCCGCTGGAGTTGCTCTCCACGGTAAAGGTGTCGCCGGCCTCCGGCACGCCCTCGATCTGCACCCGCCAGCCGTTGAGATCGATATCGGCGCCGCTGGTGTAGGCGATCAGCGGGCCGGCGCCGTTGACCTGGTAGGTCGTCGGCGGGTCGTTGAACACGAGCTGGGTGGAGGTCAGCAGCGCGGCGTCGGCCGGGTCCAGCACCTCGGTGCGGCTGATCGAACCGTTGCCGATGTTGTTCAGCGACGCGCTGCTGCGCACCGGCACCGCGAGCGCGAGGCGCGCCGGGTCGGTCGTGGTGAGCTGCATCGCGCGCGGCGCGAGCTTGGTCGGCTGGATCAGGTAGGCATCGTTGGCCGCCGGTGCCGAACCGATGGTGATGGTCATGCCGTCGACGTTGAACGGGCCGGCGCCGGACAAGGTTTGTACCGAGTTGTCGCTGAGACGGGTGAGCTGGAAACTGGTGCCGTCGTGACGCAACTGGTAATCGGAGGTCGTGAGCTGGTCGAGGTTGGGCTCGTCGAAGGTAACGCTGATGGTGCCGCTGTTGGCAGCCAGCGCGTTGACGTTGGGATCGGGCACGCTGAACAGATCGGTGCCCAGCGTGCCGTTGAGATCCATGCCCTCGCGATGCTGCGCGTTGAAGGTCTTGGCGAGGCTGACCGCGAGCCGGCCGATCGCATTGCGTGCCGGCTCCAGCGTCTGGTCGCGGAAGTCGATCAGCGCGCCCAGGGCGCCGCCGGAAATCGCTGGAGTAATCACGGTCGAGGCGCCACCGACATTGAGCGTGACCTCGGTGTAGGAAACATCGAGGGTGCTGGGCTGGCTGCCGAGGACATTCGCCGAGCCACCGGTCACGATCAGCGCGCCGTCGCCGGCAAGCACGTTGATCATGTTGTCGCCGCGTTCCTGCACCTGCACGGCTACGTGCTCCGAGAGCTCGACCAGCAACTGGTCACGGCGGTCCAGCAGGTCGTTGGGCGGTTCCCCGCTGGCCAGGCCGGCGCCACGCGAGATATCGATGTTGAGTCGCGCAATCTGTTCCGTGATGGCGTTGATGGCCTCGACCTGGCCGGCAATCTCCCGGTTGACGGTGCGCGCCAGTGCATTGAACTGCGTCTCCTGGTCGGCAAAGCGCGCGACCAGCGACTTGGCGCGCTCGATCATGACCTGGCGCGTGGCCATCAGGCGCGGATCGTCGTTGGCGTCGCCCAGCGCGCCGAAGAACTCGTCGAGGCTGTCGGTCAGTGCACCGCTGCCGACCTGCCGATCGATCTGGTCGACGAGCTCGGCCAACTTGGTCGCATGCGCCTCGTTGGCCGTGGCGCCACGTAACTGCGAGACCAGGAAGCTGTCGGCCAGGCGCACGATGGCCTGGGTCTCGACCCCCTTGCCGACGAATCCAACGCCGACAAACTGCGGCTCACGGGTCTCGAAGGTGACCCGCTGCCGGCTGTAACCGGCGGTGTTGACATTGGCGATGTTGTGGCCGGTGGTGGCCAGGCCGTTCTGCGCGGCCAGCAGGCCGGATAAACCGATGCCAAAAGTACTAGAGGTCATGACGGACGTCTCCCGCGGCCGGCGCGGCACTGCTCAGCCATTCGCCGGTCTCGATGATGGCAATGATCTTTTCCGCGTAGCGCGGGTCGGTGGCATAGCCGGCGGCGGCCAGCCCGTGCGCGTAACGCGCCTCGTCCGTGCCGTTCGCCAGGGCCTCGCGGTAGCGCGGGTTCTCGCTGATGAAGCGGCCGTAGTCGGCAAACGCCGCGGCCGCCGAATCGTAGGCACGGAAGCGCGCCTCGACCGTCACCGCGCGGCCGTCGACGTATTCCGTGGTCGGCACGCTGACGACTTCGCCGCGCCAGCCGTTCGCGGCCTTGATGCCGAAGTAGTTGTGCGAGCTGCTGCCGTCGGCGCGGCGGATGACGTGCTCACCCCAGCCGGTTTCGAGCGCGGCCTGGGCGAGCACCGCGCGCGGGGTCACCCCGAGCTCGCGGGCGACCGCCTCGGCGTGCGGCGTAAGGCGCGCCACGAAGGTCTCGCGGGGCGCCTCGTCGCCGCCCTGCACGGCCTGCGCAGCCTCGTGCCAGCGCCGCAGCGCACCGCTCGCCGGCGGCGCCGGCGGCCGCTCCTGCGGCATCTCCGCGGCATCCCCGACGAGTGCGCCGTAATCGCGTTCCAGCGCGCGGCCGATGCCGAGATCGTGGCTGCGCGCGAGGGTCACGGCGAGCTGGTGGTCGAGCATTTCACGGTAGGTCGTCATCGCGTTGGAGTCGAACAGCCCGCCTTCGATCTGCGCGCTGCGCGCCGCCTTCAGCATCATGTCGACGAACAGGGCCTCGAACTCGTCGGCCACCGCGCCCAGCGCGTCGCGGCCGCCGTCACGCGCGGCATCGGCGCGCATCGCGCTGAAGCGCGCGAAATCGACATATCCACCGGCGTTGACTGATTGCATGGGACGGTCCCGTGATGCGTTGGGAGATGACACTGCACAAGCAATGCCAACTCCGTCGGGGGCAGCCCGGCGCGCGTCGAACTGCCGACCGGGTCGCAAAAACCCCGCCTGCGCGCCACTTCGGGACGGCCGCGGCGGCGCGCGGGACGCCGCCCGGCGCCGTTCACACCGCGGGCGGCGGCAAGCCCTGCCGCGGCGGCGGCCGGGCTTGCCGCCGCCGGCCGATCAGATGACGATGAGCTCGGCGCGCAGGGCGCCGGCCTGCTTCAGCGCCTCGAGGATGGCGACCAGGTCGCCGGGCGCCGCGCCGACACTGTTGACCGCCTGCACGATGTCGTCCAGCGACACGCCCGGGTCGAACAGGAACATGCGGTTGGCTTCCTGCTCGACGTCGATCTCCTGGTTCGGCACCACCGCGGTCTGGCCGCCGGAGAGCGGCGCGGGCTGGCTGACGATGGGGTTGTTGGAGATGGTCACGGTAAGGCTGCCGTGGGTCACGGCCGCGGCGCTGACCATGACCCGGTTGCCGATCACGACCGTGCCGGTGCGCGAGTTGACCACCACGCGCGCGGCGGCATCGCCCGGCGCCACTTCGATATTCTCGACCAGCGACATGAAGGCGACGCGCTGCGCCGGGTCGACCGGTGCGACCACGCGCACCGAGGTACCGTCGACCGCCAGCGCGGACTGGTCGCCGAGCAGCGCGTCGATGGCCTCGACCACGCGCGAGGCGGTGGTGAAGTCGGGCCGGTGCAGGTTGAGCGTGAGATAGTCGCCGCTCATGAACGGGTTGGCGACCTCGCGCTCGACGGTGGCGCCGTTGGGAATGCGCCCCACGCTGGGCACGTTGACGGTGATCGAGGAGCCGTCGCCACTCTGCACGCCGAAGCCGCCGACGACGAGGTTACCCTGGGCCATGGCGTAGACGCCGCCGTCGGCACCCTTCAGCGGGGTCATCACCAGGCTGCCGCCACGCAGGCTCTTGGCGTTGCCGATCGAGGACACGGTGACGTCGATGGTCGCGCCGGGCTTGGCGAACGGCGGCAGGTTGGCGTGCACCAGCACCGCGGCGACGTTCTTGAGCTGCGGGTTGGCAGTGGGTGGCAGCACCACGCCGAGCTGGGCGAGCATGTTGCGGATGCTCTGCACCGTGAACTGGGTCTGCGAGGTCTGGTCGCCGGTGCCGTCGAGACCGACCACCAGGCCGTAGCCGACGAGCTGGTTCTCGCGTACGCCGGCGACCTGGGCGAGATCCTTGATGCGTTCGGCCGCGGCCGGCATGGCCAGGGCGGCAAGCAGAACGAGACAGAGGACGCGGATACTGTTCATGGGCACGATTCCGGAGTGGGCGTGGCGGGCGTTCAGAACGGCGACACGGCGAGGAAGAAGCGGGTCAGCCAGCCGGTGCGGTTGGCATCGGCGGCGGCGCCGTCGCCGACGTAGACGATGGTGGCGTCGGCAACCTGGGTCGAGGCGACCGAGTTGTCGCTGGCGATGTCGATCGGGCGCACCAGGCCCGAGATCTTCACGTACTCGTTGCCGTCGTTGATGTTCAGGCGCTTCTCGCCGCGCACCAGCAGGTTGCCGTTCGGCAGCACGTCGGCGACGGTGACGGTAACGCTGCCGGACAGCGAGTTGCTGAGCGAGGCATCCGACTCGCCCTGGAAATCGTGCTCGGAGGCGAGACTGGCCTCGAGCGTGTTGTTCATGGTGTTGGCCAGCGGCAGCACGCCGGGCAGGTTGAACTGCGGCGTGGTACCGAAGATCGTCGGGTTGGTGATCGACGAGCTCTGGCTGCGGCCGATGTCGGCGTCGGCCGACTTCTCCGCGCGGTTCTGCTCGGTCAGGCGGATGGTGAGGATGTCGCCGATGCGGCGCGCCTTGACGTCCTCGTAGAAGGCGAGGTCGTAGCCGGTCTGGTAGATCGCGCCGCTGGCGGCCTGGCGCGGCACCGGGGTTTCGTGCGCGGCCGGGTAGGACACCGCGAACTCCGGGTCGCGACGCGGGGTCGAGTTGCAGCCGGCGAGCACGACGGCGGCCAGCATGACGACCAGGCCGCGGCGCAGGATTCGGTTCGGATTCATGGTTCGGTTCCTCATGGCGGCTGCGCTTACAGGGTCTGGGTGACGAACTGCAGCATCTCGTCGACGGTCTGGATCGCCTTCGAGTTCATCTCGTAGGAGCGCTGCGCCTCGATCATGTCGACGAGCTCCTCGACCACGTTGACGTTGGAGCTCTCGACCGCACCCTGGATGAAGGTGCCCAGGCCGTTGAGGCCGGGGGTGCCGGTCTGCGGATTGCCGCTGGCCACGGTCTCCTTGAACAGGTTCTCGCCGATTGGCTGCAGGCCCTGCGGGTTGATGAAGTCGGCCATCTGCAGGTTGCCGATCTGGGTCGGCGCGTTCTGGCCTGCGACCAGTGCCGACACCGTGCCGTCGCTGCCGATGGTGACCGAGAGCGTCTCGCTGGGGATGGTGATGCCGGGATCGATCTCGTAGCCGGAGGAGGTCACGAGCTGGCCCTGCGAGTTCATCGACAGGCCGCCGTCGCGGGTGTAGGAGGTCGAGCCGTCGGGCATCAGCACCTGCAGGAAGCCGCGCCCCTGGATCGCGATGTCGAGCGAGTTGTCGGTCTGGGTCAGGCTGCCCTGGGTGAAGATCTTGGACGTCGCCACGGTGCGCACGCCGGTGCCGAGCATGAGACCGGAAGGCAGCTCGGTCGACTGCGAGGACGACGCGCCGGGCTGCGCGACCGCTTCGTAGAGCAGGTCCTCGAAGTTGGCGCGACTCTTCTTGTAGCCGTTGGTCGAGACGTTGGCGAGGTTGTTGGAGATGACCGAGAGGCGCGTCTGCTGCGCGTCGAGTCCGGTCTGGGCGATGTTCAGTGCTGAAGCCATGGTCTTGGTTCCGGGTTATGGCGTTGCGGCCGAGCGAGGTCAGCCGTTGAGGTTGAGCAGGCGGCCGCCGGCAGCGTCCATGCGCTGCGCGGTGTTCATGGCCTTGACCGCCATTTCGAAGCGGCGGGCGTGTTCGATGATGCTGACCATCTCGCCGACGCTGTTGACGTTGCTGCGCTCGAGCACGCCGCGCGCGACGCGCACGCTGGCATCGGCCGGCGCGTTGCTGCCGTCGGCGAGGCGGAACAGGCCGTCCGGCCCCTTCTCGAGCTCGGAGAGCTGCGGGCGGACCAGCTTGACGCGGTCGATCTGGGCCAGGGTGTTGGCCTCCTGGCCCAGCGGGCGCACCGAGATCGTGCCGTCCACGCCGATCAGGATGGACTGCGACTGCGGCAGTGCGATGGGACCGCCGTTGCCCAGCACCGGGTGGCCGGCGCCCGTCTGCAGCTGGCCGTTGACGGTCAGCTGCAGGTCGCCGGCGCGGGTATAGGCCTCGGTGCCGTCCGGCGCGATGACCGCGATGAAGCCTTCGCCGTTGACCGCGATGTCGAGGTCGTTGCCGGTGGTCTCGAAGGTGCCCGGCGCGAAGTTGGTGCCGGGACGCTCGGTCATGGCATAGGCGCGCGACGGGTGGCCCTCGCCGTAGACCGGCATCGCTCGCACCGCTTCGAAGTCGGCCTTGAAGCCGTTGGTAGCGACGTTGGCGAGGTTGTGCGTGGCCAGGGCCTGCGCCTGCATGGTCTGCTTGGCGGCGGACATGGCGAGATAGATCATGCGGTCCATGCTCGGGCTCCGGTTATCCGGTCAACGTGCCTTAACGTATGTTGATCACGGACTGGGTGACGGCGTCCGCGGTCGAGATGACCTCGGTGTTGGCCTGGAAGTTGCGCTGCGCGATGATCAGCGCGACCAGCTCGCCGGAGAGATCGACGTTGGAGTCCTCCAGCGCACCACCCTGGATGAGGCCGAGGCTGGAGGTGCCGGGGCGGCCCTCGAGCACCTCGCCGGCGGCGAAGGTCTCGGTCCAGCCGTTGCCGCCGAGCGGACGCAGGCCGCCGGGATTGACGAAGTTGGCCAGGCCGACCTGGCCCTGAACCGCCGACTGGCCGTTGGTGAAGCGCGCCAGGATGACGCCCTCGCCGTCGATGTCGATACCGGCCAGGCGCCCGGTGGTGTAGCCGTCCTGGGTCAGCGAATTGACGCCGAAGGGCGCGCCGAACATGGTCGAATCGGTCAGCGTGAGCGTGACGTTCATCGGGTTGACGCCCGCGGTCGGCGTGAACGCCGGCAGGGTGATCTGGCCGCTGGCCGGGCTGGTCAGCTGGCCGGCGCCGTCGAACACCAGCGCATCCGGACCCGAGATCGCGTTGCCGTCGACGTAGGTGTGCATCTGCCAGGTGTTGACCGCGGCGTCGCGCACGAAATACATCTGCATCAGGTGCGAGCCGCCCTGCGAATCGAACACGTTGAGCGCGCTGGTCTCGTTGTAGGTGTTGGAGTCGATGGGGCTGAAGATGGCCACCGGGGGCGGCGTATCGTCAGCATCGAAGTTGGCGCCGAGACCGACCGCGGTGCTCGCGCGCGGCGGGTTGTTGGCCTGCGAGAGCTGCAGCGGTCCGAGCGCACCGTTGATGGTACCGGTGGCGTCGGCGCTGAAGGCCATCAGGCGGTGGTTGTTGGAGTTGACGATGTAGCCGTCGCGGTCGAGACCGAAGGCACCGTCGCGGGTGTAGACGCGCTCACCGTTGTTGTCGGTGATGAAGAAGCCCTCGCCGCTGATGGCAAGGTCGAGCGCGTTATCGGTAAAGGAGATGTTGCCCTGCTCGAACAGTTGGGCGACCCGCGCGGTATCGACGCCGCGCCCGGTGGCATTGGCCGAAGCGCCGGTGCTGGACACCGCGAACACGTCCTGGAACTCGGCGCGCGAGCGCTTGAAGCCGGTGGTCGCGGCGTTGGCGACGTTGTTGCCGATGACGTTGAGATCGGTCTGTGCGGCCTTGAGTCCGCTGATGGCTGCTTTGAAGGGCATGCGTGCTCTCCTTGAAAAAGTGTTCGGGGTCAGAGGATTTCGAGCACGTCGCTCATGGCGACGCTGCCGAATCCATCCACGTTGAGGGTCGGTGCCTGGCCGTCGCGTGACAGGCTGACGCTGTCCACGCGCGCGGTCACGGTTGGCGAAAGGGCCTGCTCGGAGCCGTTGATGAGGGCATCGAAACGCACCGCGTAGCGGCCCGCGGGAGCGCGGCCGCCGTTGTCGTCGAGGCCGTCCCATTCGAAGGCCAGCGGACCGGCGGCCTGCTGGCCGAGGGTCGACTGGCGCACCACCTGGCCGAGCGAGTCGGAAATCGTCACGCGCACGTTCTGTGCCGTCTGCGGCAGGCTGGCGGCAACGCGCGCGCCGCCGGTGGCACCGAGGCCGAAGCTGTCCGAGGCCAGCACCACGGTGCGCCCGACCATGGTCGAAGCCTGCAGGGCCTGGCTGGACTGCAGCGAGGAGGCCAGGGTGGCGAACGACTCCTGCAGCTCACTGATGCCGTTGACGGTGCTGAACTGGGCGATCTGGCCGAGGAAGTCGCCGGACTCCATCGGGTTCATCGGATCCTGGTTCTGCAGCTGGGTGACCATGAGATCGAAGAAGGCTTCCTGGCCCAGCTCATTGGAGCCGGCGGCGGGCTTCTGTTCCTTGACGCGCAGCTGTTCGAGTGCGCCGGGAAGGATGGCTGAAGGTTTGTCCATGGCGGTTATCTCTTACGATTACTGGCTGGCGATTACTGGCCGAGGCTCAGGGTGCGTTGCAGCATGCGCTTGGAGGCATCCATGATTTCGATGTTGCTCTCGTAAGCGCGCGAGGCCGAGATCATGTTGGCCATCTCCTCGACCATGTTGACGTTGGGCATGAAGACATAGCCCTCGCCATCGGCCAGCGGATGATGCGGCTGGTATTCCCGGCGCAGCGGGGCCTGGCTCTCGACCACGCCGAGCACGTCGACGCCGGCGACCGCGTCGCTGGCAGGGTCGAGCTCGTTGGCGAGCAGCGGGGCGAACACCGGCTGGCGCGCGCGGTAGGTGGCGCCGCTGGAGCTGGAGGCGCTGTCGGCATTGGCCATGTTGCTGGCGGTGGCGTTCATGCGCACCATCTGCGCGTTCAGTGCGCTGCCGGCGATTTCGAAGACGTTGAACAGGGACATGCTCATTCTCCCCGCAGCGCCGAGATCATCCCGGAGATGCGGCCGTTGAGAAACGTGATGGAGGCCTGGTAACGCAGCGCGTTATCAAGGAAGGCGGCGCGCTCGGCCTGGGTGTCGACGGTGTTCTGGTCGACCGACGCATGCAGCGGCTTGCGGTAGCTGAGGGCGACGTCGCCGCGACCATTCGCGCCGCTGCCGATGTGGCCGGCACGCGTCGTGGTCAGCGTGCCCGGCCCGCCCTCGCGGGCGAACAGCGTCTTGAAGTCGAGGTCACGGGCCTGGTAGCCGGGGGTGTCGGCGTTGGCCAGGTTGGCCGCTAGCACTTCCGCCCGGCGCGCACGCAGGGAAACTGCTTGCGGATGTATGCCGAGGGCGTCGTTGAGTGAGGGCATGTCTGGCGGCTCCAGGAAAATCGTTGTCGGGCTCACATTGCGAATCCCGTGCCAGATTGTTCCGGGACAGAAAATCAACAAGTTACGAGAAGACTGCGTCACCGCACCGGGCCGCGGCGGCAATCGCTGCCGCAGCCGGCGGCAAAGCGGTCCGCTGGTGGCAAGGCGGTCCTGGCCGCTACCCTGGTCGCCTCCGGCCGAGGCCCCCGCGGGCGTGCCCACAGGCTTTCGGCACGTTATTTGCAGCAGGTTCGCCGTCACTCATCCAAGCGTCAGGAATCCGTCACCCCACCATGCACATGCCCCGCCTCCTCCTGCTCCTGGTCTGCGCGCCGCTCGCGGCCACCGCGGCCGAGCCCGTGCAGTCGCTGCGCGACATCGAGCGCGCGGTCGAGGCTTACGTCGCGGCCAGCCACGGGCAGGACGACGACGTCGAATTCTCGATCGGGCGGCTCGACCCGCGCCTGCGCCTGCCGCGCTGTGGCGAGCCACTGAGCACCCGCCACGCCCACCAGCGCCGTCACAGCGGACCGGTCTCGATCGAGGTACGCTGCGAGGGCGCCAAACCGTGGGCGCTGTACGTCCCGGTCACCGTCGCCCGCTACGCCGAGGTCCTGGTCACGCGGCGCGCGCTGGCGCGCGGCGACGCGCTGGGCGCGGAGGACGTAGCCCTGGAGCGGCGCCGCATCGACCCGCGCCACGCCGATTACCTCACCGATGCGGGGGAAGTCGGCGGCCTGCTCGTGACCCGGCCGATCGGCCCCGGTCAGATCGTCACCCGCGCCCAGCTCAGGCGCCCGCAGCTCGTGCGGCGCGGCGACCACGTCGTACTCAGCAGCGGCGCGCGCGGGATTCGCGTGCAGGTCAAGGGCGAGGCGCTGGAGGACGGCGCGGCGGGCGAGCGCATCAGCGTGCTCAACCTGCGCTCCGAACGCGTCATCGAAGGCGTCGTCGACACCAGCGGACAGGTCATTGTCCGCGGTGGAGCAATGCTGTAGAACCGTCATGACAGGTGCGCGTGGACGCGGCCGCGCGGTTTTTTGCGACCGCAATCGCAGAATCTCCCGCCCGGTTAAAGTTCGCGCCGAATAATCCGTTAATTGCCCCATACCAAACGAGAACGCTCACAATGGTCTCAGAAATCAAGGGAACCGGACCCCACACGACCCACAAGGTCGACGGCGGCCCGCGCCAGAGCAACGCAGCCGCGCCCAGCGCGGCGAGCAAGCCGGCCGGTGCGACCGAGGTGGTCACCCTCACCGATCTGGCCGCCCGGCTGCAGAAACTGACCGACTCGGTCAAGGATCTGCCGGTCGTCGACCAGGCGCGCGTGACCGAGTTTCGCGACGCGCTGGCCAGCGGCGACTACCGCATGGACGAGCGCCAGATCGCGGACAAGCTGGCCTCCTTCGAGGCCCTGGTCGCCGGCAAGCGCGGCTGATCAGCGCGCCGATGACTGCCACCGCGGCCGGCGCCGACGAGGCGCAGCACCTCGAGCAGTTGCTCGCGGAATTCGCCAGCGCGCTGCGCGACGAGTTCGAAGCGCTGCGCGAACGTGACCTGGAACGCCTCAACGCGGCCATCGCGCGCAAGTCCGAGCTGGTCTCCGCGCTCGAGGCCAGCACCGGCAAGTTTTGCCGCAGCGGCCGCGAACTGGCGCAGACCTGGCCGGAGCTTGCCGCCCTGGCCGCGCAATGCGCCGAGGCCAACCGCGTCAACGGCGGCGCCATCGCGCTCAACCGCGGCCTGGTCTCCGAGCTGCTCGACACCCTGCACGGCCCGCGCCGCGCCGAACCCACCTACGACGCCGCCGGCCGCCTGGCCCGCCGCGACCGAGCGCGCCCGGTCGGCACCGCCTGAAGCGGCCGTCGCGCCCGCCTCCCCATGGACACGGCCTTCCGACCCGTCGCACGCGCTCCGCGTACGATCGAGGCCGAGACCGCTGATGCCGTCGACCGCGACGATCAGCGCCACCAGATGCTCAACCGCATCTTCACCCGCCACTGTCTGCTCGACGTGCGCTTCGAGCACGGCGCGGAAGCTTTCCAGAGCGCCATCATCGAGCTCGTGCCACAACAGGGCTACATGGTGCTGGACGCGCTCAGCCCGGACGACGGCAACCTGCTGGTCGACGACGAGCAGGCAATCAACGTCAAGACCCGGGTCGAAGGCCTGGAGGTGCGCTTCCAGGCGCGCATCACCGGGCGCGGCGGCGACGGCAGGGCGCCGTATTACAAGGTCCCCTATCCCGAGGTCATCGACTATCCGCAGCGTCGCCGCGAATACCGCGTGACGGTGCCGCTGGATCGCGGTATCGAGGTGCGCTTCGAAGGCGGGCAGGGGCTGCGCTGGGGCGGCGAGGTGCGCGACCTGTCGCCGAGCGGCTTCTGCGCGCGCCTGACCCGCGGCGACATCGACAGCGTGGACGCCGCCCAGGGCGAGCAGGGCCGCTGCGAGATCGCCTTCGGCGACGAGGACACCATCGAGGCGGTGATCGAGATCTGCCACATCTTCCCGCGCCGCGGGCGCAGCGCGCCGCGCATCGGTGCGTGCTTCGTCGACATCGACGCACGTACCGAGCGCATCATCGAACGTTACGTCGCCCGTCTCGACCGCGAGCAGGTCCGCCTGCGCTGATGCCAGCCGCGGCCGGGCAGGTCGCGGGCGTGGTCGAGATCGTGGCGCAGCGGCAGCAGGGCCGGCTCCAGGCCGGCCTCACGCAGCGTCGCCAGGGTCCGCTCGAGAACCGTGCCCGTGCCCCACGGCATGCCGAGAAAGGCGCGCGGGCAACGGCGCGTCAGCCCGATCAGCCAGTAGCCGCCATCGGCCGCGGGACCGAGCACCGCCGGCGCGCCGGCAGCCAGTGCGTCGCGGGCCGCGGCGAGGTCGGCGCTGGTCACGTCGAGCAGGTCCGAGCCCAGCAGCAGTGCGGCGCGCCCGTGCGTCATCTCCGCCTCCAGCGCGTGCTGCATGCGCGTGCCGAGATCGCCGCCGGCCTGTGCGCGTAGCCGCCAGCCGCGAGCGGCGTAGCGGCGCCGGAACCAGGCCAGGTCGCGCCGCGTGGCGGGCATGAGAACGCGGCGTACGCCGCGCACCCGGGCGGCCGCGGCCAGGGTCGCGGCCAGGGTCTGTGCGTAAAGCGCCGCGGCACGGCGCGCACCGACGGCGCGTGCCAGCCGGCGCTTGACCCGCCCCGCGCGCGGACGGCGCGCGAACACGATCAGCGTGACCGGGCGCTCAGGCGTCGGCATACAGACGTGCC
Organism: Gammaproteobacteria bacterium; assembly: GCA_041984235.1. Lineage (GTDB taxonomy): Bacteria > Pseudomonadota > Gammaproteobacteria > JBHIYN01. The sequence continues at coordinate 43,952 of JBHIYN010000012.1, read as the reverse complement.
AGGCGGTCGGCGGGCACGCCGCAGAACCAGGCCAGGCGCAGCCCCCACATGAGCAGCACGGTGCGCACGATACCGTGGCGGCGCCAGCGCCGCGCCGAGGTGACGACAGGCGTGCGCAGGCAGGCCGGGCGTGCCGCTCGCCGCAGGCGCGCGCTGAGCTCGATGTCCTCCATCAACGCGATGTCGGGGAACCCGCCGAGCTCCGCGAACAGCGCGCGCCGCACGAACAGGGCCTGGTCGCCGGTCGCAATCCCGGTCAGGCGCGAGCGCCGGTTCATGAGGCCCTCGATGAGACGGAACGGCCATGCCGGGTCGTCCAGGCGTACGTCGAAGCGACCCCACGCGGCGCCGCCGTCCAGCGCCGCACCGAGCGCCGCGCGCGCGCTCGGGTCGACGCGGCTGTCGGCGTGCACGAACCACAGCACCTCGCCGCCCGCCGCCGCGGCGCCGGCATTCATCTGGCGTGCCCGGCCGCGCGCCGCCTCGATCACGCGCACCCCGCGCTGGCCGGCGAGGGCCGCGCTGGCATCGTCGCTGCCACCGTCGGCGACGATGATCTCGTCACCGGGAGCCAGGGCCGCCGCCAGGGTCTCGAGCAGGGCCGGCAGGGCCGCGGCCTCGTTCAGCACCGGCACGATGACCGACACCGCCGGCACGGCAGGCCTCCGCGTCAGCCGGTCAGGGCGCCGCCGCAGCTGCTGCCGCGCCCGGCGGTGCAGCCGTAGCAGTGCTCGCCGGTGGCGATCGGCCGGCCCTCGATGAGGCCGTCCGACAGCTCCGCCAGGCGCTGCGGGCGGCCACCACCGGCCGGCAGGCCGAGCATCTGGTTGAAATCGCAGTCGTAGACGAAGCCGCGCCAGTCGACGCTGAGCAGGCTGCGGCACATCACGTGGTCGAGGTTGGCCGGCTGGTAGGCTTCGAGCAGGGTCGTCATGTAGTCATCCAGCATGCCATCGCGTTCCAGGGCGTGGCGGAAACGGCGTATCGGCATGTTGGTGATCGTCAGCAGGCGATTGAAACGCAGGCCCTGCGCGCCGAGCTCGCGCCGGTAATCGGCCTCCAGGCCCGCGGCGTCCGGTGGCAGGTGCGGACCCTGCGGGTTGTAGACGAAATCGAGCTCCAGGCCGCTACCAGGGGTGCCGTAGCCGAGCGCGTTGAGCCGGCGCACCCCGGCAATGCTGCGCTCGAAAACGCCGCGTCCGCGCTGGGCATCGACGTTGGCCTGCGAGTAGCACGGCAACGAGGCGATCACGTGTACGCCCTGCTCGGCGAGAAAGGCGGCGAGGTCTTCCTGTCCCGGCTCGAGCAGGATGGTCAGGTTGCAGCGATCGATGACTTCGACGCCGAGCGCACGGGCGCGCCGGACCGCGGCGCGGAAGTTCGCGTTCAGCTCCGGCGCGCCGCCGGTCAGGTCGAGCACCGCCACGGCATGACGCTCGATGAAACGGAACACCGCTTCCAGCGTCGCCTCGCTCATCGCCTCGCTGCGGTTGGGCCCGGCATCGACGTGACAGTGGCTGCAGGCCTGGTTGCAGCGATAGCCGAGGTTGACCTGCAGGGTCTGCAGCACGCCGCGGCGCAGGGCGGGGAAGCGCGGCAACGGGGTGACTTCGGTTGGGGACGGGGCAGCCTGCATGCCGGGCTCCTGGTGCAAAGGGAACGGGCACGCGCCGCGGCCCGCACCCGATTGTATGACGCCGCGGGCGCGCCCGGGTTCAGGCGCGCCGCGGGGTGGTCAAGCCGCGCACGATTGCATATCGTGCCGGCGCCCGTCCGCATCCATTCCGGAGCCGCCATGAGTACCTACAACCTCAATCTCGTCCGCGTGGTCGAACGTCCCGAGCAATACTTCCCGGCCAAGCCGATTGTCTCGCGCGAGCCCGACGGCAGCCTGTTCCGCTACACCTACCGCGACTTCGGCACGCGCGTGCGGCGCCTCGCCTCGGCGCTCGCGACCCTCGGCGTGGCGCCGGGCGACAAGGTCGCGACGCTGGCCTGGAATACCCACCGTCACCTCGAGCTGTATTTCGGCATCCCCTGCTCGGGCGCGGTCATGCACACGGCCAACCTGCGCCTGTCGGTCGAGCACATCGCCTTCACCATGAACCACGCTGCCGACCGCGTGCTGTTCTTCTCCGCCGACCTGCTCGACCTGGTGGAGGAGCTGGCCCCGCTGCTGGAGACCGTGACCACCTACGTGGTGCTGGACGCGACGGTGCCCGAGAGCAGCCTGCCGGGCCTGGTGTCCTACGAGGCGCTGCTCGAACGCGGCGATCCCGATTACCGCTACGCGGACATCGACGAGAACGCGCCGGCCTCGATCTGCTTCACTTCCGCCACCACCGGCAACCCCAAGGGCGTGGTCTACACCCATCGCGGGCTGGTGCTGCACTCGATGATGCTCTCGCACGTCGACTGCCTGGCCATTTCCGAACGCGACGTGCTGCTGCCGATTGCGCCGATGTTCCATGTCAATTCCTGGGGCGTCCCGTTTGCCGGCGTGTGGGTCGGCGCGACCTTCGTGTTTCCCGGCGAGCGGCCGCACGCGGAGGACAACCTTGCCCTGATCGAGGACCAGCGGGTGACCTTCGCGCACGGCGCGGTGACGGTCGGCATCGACATGATGAACCTGCTCGCGCGCGCCCCGCGCGACATCTCCAGCCTGCGCGGCCTGATGCTGGGCGGCCAGGCCACGCCGGCGGCGGTGATGAAGTACTACCTCGACCAGCACGGCGTGCCCATCGTCACTGCCTGGGGCTCGACCGAGTGCGCGCCGCTCGCCACCGTCACCTACCTGCGCGCCGACCAGGACGGGCTGCACGACGACGAGAAGATCCGCATCCGCACGCGCCAGGGGATCCCGGCACCGACCGTCGAGCGCCGCGTGATCGACGACTCGGGCGAACTCATCCCGTGGGACGACACGGCTATCGGCGAGGTCGAGGTCCGCGGCCCCTGGATCGCGACCGGCTACATCGACGACCCGCGCAGCGCGGAGAGCTTCGTCGACGGCTGGTGGAAGAGCGGAGACATCGCCTCGGTCGATGGCGACGGCGTCATGAAGCTGGTCGATCGCGCCAAGGACCTGATCAAGAGCGGCGGCGAATGGATCTCCTCGGTCGACCTGGAGAACGCGCTCATGGCGCATGCGGACATCAACGAGGCGGCCGTGGTCGGCATGCCGCACGAGAAATGGATCGAGCGCCCGGTCGCCTTTGTCACCACCACCGGCGATCGCGCCGTCGACGAGCAGGCGCTGCACGACTACCTGCTCGGCGAGGGCTTCGCCAAGTGGTGGCTGCCGGATCGCATCGTGCGCCTCGACGAGATCCCCAAGACCGGGGTCGGCAAGTTCAACAAGCGCGCGCTGCGCGAGAAGCTGGACGCCTACCTGGGTTGAGCGCGCGAAGCGCGCTCAGGATCCGTCGCCGCGGCCGCGACCGATCCCGAACAGCGCGGCAAGCGCGATGCCGGCGCCGATCGCGAGCGCGATGATGGCCGCGACGTTGAGTCCGATGCGCATCCCCTCCTCGCCCGGCATCATGCCGAGGATGACCATCACCGCAATGGTCAGCGCGGTGATGATGATCAGCGCAATGCCGACCTGCACTGTACGGAGAATTGCTGCGCCCATGTGTCTCCCCTGAGCCGGAGGTGGTGCCGGCCATCATAGCGCGCGCGGCGGCCACTCGCCCGCGCGGTGGTGTGATAGAGTCGATTGCACACGGCAACCGCCCGCCGCCACGCCGCGATTTTCACGATGAAAACGCCTCTCCCGCGCTTCGCCTGGAAGAAGGACAAGGTTCTCGAGACCAAGGTCTCGGTCCTGCAGGGCGAGATCCGCCAGCTCAAGTGGGCGCTGTTCGGCGCCTTCAGCGAGAGTGCCAAGCTGCGCGCCGCGCTGCAGGCGCACGGCATCGAGCTGTCACGCAGCACCCGGCGCGGCGACTGGTCGCGGGTCGAGGCGCGCGAGCTGTTCGACCTGGCCTGGAAATACCTGTGGTCCTCGCAGGCGCTCTACATCAACCTGCGTGCGATCACCATCGTCACCATCGACAACCTCAAGTTCAGCAACGACGGTTTTCGCTTCGCCCTGACGCATGTCGAGACCGACGGCCTGACCGTGCCCAAGAAGCCGCGCTGGGCGGAGAGCGCCAACTGGGACGAATTCTCGTGCACCGCGTGGTCGTGGACCGGCTCCTACGGCGGCTGGACACTGGACTTCGATCCGCGCACCATCCAGGCCGCTCGCGCCGCCGGCAAGGGCGCCGACCCCGCGCTCAAGGGCCGCGAAAAGGTCAAGGAACTCAAGCAGCTGATGGACGAGTGGCGGCAGATCATCGCCGAGAAGACGATCGTCACCGAGTACACCGACATCGACATCTGAGCGCGCCGCGCGTGCAACACGGCCGTTCGACGATCCACAATAGGGGCTCCGGAATTTCACAACTCCCAAGGAGCCAACCATGCAACGATCGATGACCCGCCGCGGCTTCGGCCGCACCTGCGCCGGTATCGCCGTGGCCGCGGCGAGCGCCCCGGCAGCCCTCGTGCACGCCGCGGACATGCCCAAGGTCGACCCCGCCGGGGCACAGGCCACGGCACTCGGTTACGTCCACGACGCGTCCGCCGTCGACACCGCCAAGTACGCCAACTTCGTCGCCGGCAGCAACTGCGCCAACTGCCAGCTCTACACCGGCGGCGATGAATGGGGCGGCTGCGGGATCTTCCCCGGCCACGTCGTCAGCGCCAAAGGCTGGTGCAGCGCGTACGCCAAGAAAGCAGGCTGAGCCCGCCGTTCAATGGCGCCACGAAAGACCGGCCACGCGCCGGTCTTTCCTTTTGCGGCCCGGACACCGCGGTGCGTTGTGATACATTCGCGGTCCCTTTCGCACTGACCAGACGAGGGCATCACCATGGCCGACGGCGTCTTCAAACTCGCTGTGCTCAAGCTCGGTTGCATCGGCGCCGCGCCCCTGCTCGACCTGCTGCTCGACGAGCGCGCCGATCGCGACGACCTGGAGACGCGCGCCTATACCAGCGGCGCCAAGCTCGACCCGGACTCCTGCCAGGGCGCCACTGCCGACTGCCTCGCCTACGGCGCGGACCTCGTTCTGCTGGTCAGCCCCAACGCCGCCCTGCCCGGCCCCAGCGCGGCACGCAAGGCCCTGCTCGAGGCCGGTGTGACCACCATCGCGCTCGGTGACGCGCCTTCCCGGAAAGCGTTCTTCAAGAAGAACGACGAAGGCAAGCAGGTCATGAACGTGCCCGAGGGCCTCGGCTTCTTCATCCTGCCGTCGGACCCCATGATCGGCGCGCGGCGCGAATTCCTCGACCCCAGCGAGATGGCGCTGTTCAATGCCGACGTCATCCGCATCCTTGCCGCCTGTGGCGTGCTGCGCGCGGTGCAGAACGCGCTGGACGACGTCATCGAAGCACTCAAGGCCGGCGACAAGCCCGAGCTGCCGACCCTGACCCTCAACGCCGAGCGCGCGGTCGCGGCCGGCGGTTTCACCAACCCCTATGCCGCCGCCAAGGCGCATGCCGCACTGACCATCGCCGAGGCGGTAGCCGGACTGACCACGCGCGGCTGCTTCGTCGAGCAGGACGCCGGCAAGTACGTGACCCTGGTCGCCGCCGGTCACGAGATGCTGCGCAGCGCGGCGCAGCTTGCCGACCAGGCGCGGGAGCTCGAAAAGGCCAACGACAGCGTGCTGCGCACCCCGCACGCGGGCAGTGGCGCACCGCGCAGCAAAACCCGGCTGGCCGCGAAACCGGCGTAGCCGCCGGGCCGTCGCTCAGGACGGCTTGTCGTTGCCGACGACGGTGAAGTTGGGCGTGCGCGCCGGATCCGGCGTGCCCTCGGCGGGTGATACCTCGCCGGGCACCTCGACGCCGTGCGCGCGCAGTGCCTCGCGCAAGGACTCGCGTTCCAGCATGAGGTCGGAGATCAGCCGCCGCAGGCGCTCGTTCTCGCTGCGCAGCAGGGCGGTCGACTCGTCGCGCTCGGCGCGGGTGGCGCCGTACTCCTCGCACCAGCGCCCGTAGCGCTGCTCGGTGATGCCAAGATCGGTGCACACGGTCTCCAGCACCTCGCCGGCGGCCAGCCGATCCTCGACGCGGTCGAGCATGCCGAGGATGTCGGCGCGCGAGAGCCGCTTGCGCGGTGCGACGCTGAAGCCGACCCGGGTCGCGTCCAGCACATCCTCGTCTTCGCCTTCACCATCGTCCTCTGCCGAGGACCCGCCGGCGGTGCTTTCGAGCTCGTCACCGCCGACCCCGGCCTGCTTGAGCAGCTGCCGAATCGAGCGCACGCATTCCCCGAAGGCAAACACCTGCTCGGCGTAGACCGCGCCGCTGCGAAACGGTACCAGCTTCTTGTCGCGCAGCTCGTAGGTGCCGTTGCGTGAATCGAGGTCCTGCAGGAAGACCTGGCCGTCCTCGATCTCGAGGCAGGCGTGACGCCGCGACACGGTGTCGTCGTAGAGCGTGATGTCGCCCGCACGACCGATGATAAAGCTCTGCCTGTCCATCCTGAGACGAGTCTAATCGTTCGCGCCGCCGCTCGCCAAACGCTTGCCGCGCTGCAGCGCGCGACGCGCCGCGCTCAGGCCGCGAGTACGGATAGATTCGGCGCGTCCACGCCGCGCTGACCGGGCTCGATGACATCGCGGACGGTGACCGCGGCAGGCTCGGCGGCGGCCAGATCGTCGGTGCGATAGTGCGCCGGCACGCGGCCCGCCGGGTCGAGCAGGCGGATGACGCGGGGCAGCAGGCGGCGGCGGCGGTTCAGTGCCACGACCACCGCGACGGCGCCGTCGCTGAGCTCGACCAGGCTGCCGATCGGGTAGGTGCCGAGCACCTGGATCAGCTTCTCCACCAGCTCGCGCTGGAACACGTCGACGGTGGCCGCGTACAGCTCCTGCACCGCCTCGTGCACCGGGATCGCCTCCGAGTAGGCGCGCTCGCTGGTGATCGCGTCGAAGCTGTCGACCAGCCCGGCGATGCGCGCGTGCAGCGCGATCTCGCCGCCGCGCAGGCCTTCCGGATAACCGGAGCCATCGAAGCGCTCATGGTGGGCGGCGATGATCTCGATGGTGCCGGGAGTGAGGCCATCGAGCTTGCGCGCCATCTCCACCCCGAACGGCACATGGCGCTGCATGATGGCAGTCTCGCGCGCGTCCAGCCGGCGCGTGGTGCGCAGCAGCTCCTTCGGCAGCCGGCTCTTGCCGATGTCGGCCAGCAGCACGCCCATGGTCAGCTCGTGGATCGCCTGCCGGCGCAGACCGAGCTCGCGTGCCAGCGCGCCGGCGAGGATCGCGCTGTGCACGCAGTGGCGGTAGGAAAAGGGCTCGTCGCTGCCGAGCGCGCGGATGGCCATGGCCGGATCCGGGTTGCGCAGCACGCTCGCCTCGAGCAGCGCGGCGGCCTCGCGTACCGGCTCGAGATCGCGCCGGGTGCCGGCGCTGACCGTACCCATGAAGGCCTTCACCGCCAGCTTGGCGCCCCTGACCGCGTCCAGCGCCAGCGGCAGCTCCTGCTCGAACGCGCTCTCCAGCTCGTAATCGACCGCCGGCGCCGGCAGCTCGGTCTCGCGCACGCGATCCTTGCCGGCCGCCGGGGTGGCGCGGCTGCCCCCGATGAAGCCGCCGCGCTCGACGATCTCACCGGACTCGCTCAACACCACGCGCTCGCCTTTGCCCCTGGGCGGCGCCACGCCGCGCTCGACGTCGATGTAGACGTGCTTGCAGTACTTCTCCAGCGCGCGCAGCTCGCGCGAGGACTGGATGCGGAAGCCCTGCAGCTTGAACGGCGTCTCCAGCCACGGTCGATCGAGCTTGACCACGTGCATGCCTTCGACCAGCTCGAAGACGGAGATCTTGACGGTTTCGATATTCATGATGCGGCGCCGGTTTCCCGCGCACCGCATCATGAGCACGGCGCGGTCAGGATGACCTGGCGGGGATTGTGGGGCGGCGCGCGGGCCGTGACAAGGCAGCCGCGCCGGCTGTCACAATCTGTTGCACGCGCGCCGTGCCGGCGTTCAGCTGCGGCCGGGGACGAAAACCGTGGCCGTCTCGTTAGACGCCTGCAGCACCTTGTCGGCCAGCGCCTGCTTGTGCTGCCTGAGGCGCTCGTAGACCGCGGGCAACCGAAGCGCGACGATTTGCGCGGCCAGCAACGCGGCATTCTCGGCGTTGTCGATGGCGACGGTGGCGACCGGCACGCCGCGCGGCATCTGCACGATGGAGAGCAGCGAATCCATGCCGTCGAGTCCGGTCGCGGCGATCGGTACCCCGATCACCGGCACCACCGACTGCGCCGCGATCATACCCGGCAGGTGCGCCGCACCGCCGGCGCCGGCGATCACGACGGCGATGCCGCGCTCGAGCAGACCGGCCGCGTAGTCGTTCATCTTGGTCGGCGTGCGGTGGGCGGAGACGATGTCCATCTCGAACGGGATGTCGAACGCCTTCAGTGCATCGGCCGCGGCCTGCATCACGCGCAGGTCGGACTGGCTGCCCATGACGACCGAGACCAGGGGCTTGTTCGCGCTGTCACTCATCGGCACTCTCCACGCGCAGTTCGGGCTTGATGCGCGCCGCCTGTGCCAGGGCTGCGGCGCGTGTTTCGGCCAGCACCGTGGCGTGCGCCATCTTGCGCCCGGGGCGGACTTCGGGCTTATCGTAGCAGTGAACGTAGACGCGATCCGCATCGCCATGGCCGTCGAAGCCGACGTAACGCGGCACGCCGCGCGCGCCCGGCGCGCCGAGCACGTTGAAGGTGACCGCGGCGGCCCGCACCTCCGGCTCGACCAGGCCGAGATCGGCGACCGCGCGCAGGTGTTGCTCGAACTGCGACACGCTGCAGGCCTCGATGGTGTAGTGGCCCGAGTTGTGCGGCCGCGGCGAGATCTCGTTGACGAACACGCGCCCGCCGCGGTCGACGAAGAATTCCAGCGCCAGGATGCCGACGTAATCCAGCGCGCCGGCGACACGGCGCGCCAGCGCGCGACAGCGCGCGGCAACCGCGGGTGGCGCTTCCGAGGGCACCACCACGCTGTCCATGACGTGGGCCGCGGGGTCCATGACGATCTCGGCGACCGGGTAGTCGACCATCGTGCCGCTGGCGTCACGCGCGACCAGGGTTGCCAGCTCGTAGTCGATGTCGACCAGGTCCTCGAGCAGTGCCGGCTGCCGCGGCAGGCCCTGCACGTCGGCCGGCGTGCGCAGCATGGCGACGCCGCGCCCGTCGTAGCCGTCGCGCCGCGCCTTCCACACGCAGGGCAGCTCGCGGGCGAAGGCGGACGGCGGGTCGAGCGCCTCGAAGCGGCTGGTGGGAATGCCGTGGCGCGCCAGGAACTGCTTCTGCACCAGCTTGTCCTGGATCGTCGCCAGCGTCGCCGCCGACGGCCGCACGCAATGGCCCTCCGCCTCCAGCCGCGCGAGCGCACCGGCATCGACGCGCTCGATCTCGAAGGTCACCACGTCACTCAGCCGCGCGAGCTCGGCCAGCGTCTCGTAGGAATCGAAGGCGCCGACCAGCGCGGTTTTGGCGCCGGCCGCGGCCGAGCACGCCGCGTCCGGATCCATCACCACCACCTCCAGGCCGAGGCGGGTTGCCGCCTCCAGCATCATCTGCGCGAGCTGACCACCGCCGGCAATGCCGACCGTGCCGATCGCGCCGCGCCGGGCCGCCCCACCCTGCTTTGCTGGCTGTTGCATGCCGTCTCCTGCGAAAAAAAGGCGGCTATCGTACCGGTAGTGGCGGCGGAAGTTAACGGCCGCGAGGGCGGCGGCGCGCGCCGGCCGCGACCTGGTCAGTCGTCCAGATCCGGCAACGCGAGCTTGCCCAGCAGATTGTCGGTGGAACGCGCGATGGCCGCCGCGGGCGCGTCGAGGTTGCGCAGGATGCGCGTTACCGGCACCGGCCCGGCCTGCGTGCCGGGATCGCTGCCGGCGACCGGCTCCCAGCCGCCGGCGCGCCCGCCCTCCAGCGTCGCCGCCATGATCTTCTGCTCCAGCGGGGAGAAGGCCGCACGCTCGCTGCGCATGCGCTCGAGCAGCGCACGCCCGGTGGTCTCGTCGAGCGCGGCAAGGCGTGCCAGGACCCGCTTGCTGCGGGCGAAGTTGACCTCCGGTGCGGCCGTGCCCAAGGCCTCCGCCACGGCCGCGCGATGCAGCAGCCAGGGGGTCGAGCTGAGCAGCCCGTCGGCGAGACGTTCGGTGGCCGAGTCGCGCGGTACCGCGGAGATGCGCCGCAGGCTGTCCTTCACGATCAGCTCCCAGCTACGGTAGAGCATGGGCGGCGTGGGGAACTCCGGCGCGCCGCTCCGCGTGGTGGTGCCACCGCGCAGCGCCAGTGCACGCAAGTCGGTGTGACCAGCGACGAGGTCCTCGAGGTTGGCGAGCACGCTGTCGATCAGCGCATGGTCCGGCCGGTGTGCCTGGGCCAGCAGGTGCGCACCGTAGATGCCGAGCATGGGATTTTCGAACTTGCCGCGCAGCAGCGCGTTGAGATCCTCGCCCGGCACGACGTTGCGCCCGCTGCCCAGCCCCTGGCGCGCGAGCTCGGCCAGGCGCACGTGCTCGCCACTGGCCTCGAAGCCGTGCCCGCGGCGTGCCATGAACACCGCCGCCGTCTTCAGGGCCGCACGCCGTAGGCGTTCCCCGCCGGCCTGGAAATCGGCCGCGGCGAGAAAGACCTGTGTCTGCCAGCCGTCGCAGGCGATGACGAACATCTCGAACGTCCCCAGCGGCGCGCTGTCGACACGCAGGCGGTAGGTGCCGGGATCGAGCTCGAGGTTGAGCGCCCCCCAGCAGTCGGCTGCGCTGACATGGCCCTCGCCTAGCCCGCCGACCACCGAGCCATCGAGACGGTGCAGGCTCACCCCGGCCCACGGCTGCGCCCCGGCCGGCTCGACCGCGTCGCGCGCGAACACGAAGATCTCGCTGCCGCTGCCGGCGTGGAGGTGCACGCTGCGGCTCTCACGTTCGGCCGGGGCGGCGTGGCGTTCACTCGCGGTGCGCGTCGCGGCGATGGGCGCGGCGCTGGCGAAGCCGAGCGGCGCGGTCGTCACCCGCACGGTCTGAGCGCCCGGTGCGACCTCGACCAGCTCGTCGCGCTGCGCGTGGCCGGAGCGGAAACGGACCTTGTACAGCCCCGGCGCGACCTCGGTGCTGAGATCGCCGAGGCCGCTGGCGACACGCCGGAAACGGCTGTCGACGACGAAGATCTCGGTCGTCACCTCCGGCGCGGCGACCCGCAATTCGACCCGGGCTTCAGATTCGGACTTCGACATCACCGCCTGCCACCTCGAATAATGCACGTCGCCCGCTGTCGCTCACGACCGCCTTGTACAGGCCCGGAGCGAGCTGCCACGAGAGCGTTGGCTGCTGCGCCGGGCGGCGCTCGATTTCGACCCCGTCGCCGTTACTGATGACGACCTCCTCGTCGCCCGCATGCGGCGCGAGCACCACGCGTACCGTGAATTCCGGGGCCTGGTCACGTTCCGCGAAAACGATGTCGCGGTTGGAATCCACGCGCACGTCCGGCGGCGCAATCTCGACGTCGCCGGCGACACGGTCGATGACGTTGTGCAGGTAGTCCTTGACCACCTGGCCGGTCACAGCCCCGCGCGCATTCGCTGGCGCGCCGCGCAGGGCCTCGATCAGCGCGGTGGTGAAGATACCGCGCACCGCACCGTTCATGGGTCGCTCGCGCGCCGCCGCGCCCCAGCTCGTACCGTAAGCATAGAAGCTGCGGACCCGACCGGCCGCGCCCGGCCTGCTGCTGTTGGGCAGCGGCGGCGGCCGGATCGAATGCATGGGGATCACGGTGCGGCAGCAGTCCATGATCAGCACCACCTCGTCGAACACGCCGTTACGCCGGAACCAGTCGGCGTAGGCGGTGCCGGCGACGTGGGGCGCGAAGGCCATCTCGGCATTGGCCGCGTAGAGCGCCGCCGAGTCCATGTCACCGGGATCGCTGAAGCCGTGACCGGCCATGTAGATGGTCAGTCGCCGGCCGACGCGACCCTGCGTGAGGCCCGCGCTGACCAGCGGCCGGAACAGCCCGTTGACCTCGTCCTCGACCGGGTGCACGTCGGCGACCCCGTGCGGTGGCGGCGGATGAAAATCGCTGGTCAGCAGCAGCCGGAGGTGCGCCGGCGGCACGTCGCCGCAGGCCGGGTCGGCGAGCCATTCCGCCATCGCCACGGCATCCGCGCACGGTCCGGCCAGGCCCGACAGCCCGGGATAGACCTCGATGCCGATCACGATGGCGTGATCGTCGACCACCTCAGAAGCCCGCGTCCAGGATGTGCGCCAGGCTGTCCAGGGTCACCCCGTCGTTGTCGAATTCGCCGTGATGCTCAGAGGTGCTGCGACGCCCGTCGGCACCGCCGCCGTCGACCGACCACACCGCGCGATCGGCGGCAGCGCCGACGTAGTCGCGCACCGCCTTCACCTGCGGGAAAGCCGCGTCGGCATAGCGGCCCGGATCGTAGTAGCGCGCCATGCCCACCAGCGGCACGTCGCTGCCGCCCTCGACCACGCCGGAGACGAAGTACAGCAGCGAATGGGGGTAGAGCACGCGCACCAGCTGGTCCGCGCGCTCGTAGTCGTCGGTCATCGCGAACAGGCGGAAGTGACTGATGCGTGCGGCGTGCGTGTGCAGCGTGGCGGCGGTGAGCTCGCAGGTCGAGGCCGGGGCGAGGAACACGATCTCGAACTGCTGGCCGGGCGGCAGCAGCGCCGCGGCCTTGTCGAGGAAGTGCGAGATGTAGATGGCACCGGTGCTGTGGCCAATCAGCGTGATGCGCGGCGGCGCCCCGGGCTGGATGTCCTGCGCCAGCGATTCGAGCAGCGCGGTACCGCCGTACACGCTGCCGTCGGCGGCGAAGGCATCGGCGGTGTCCTTCTTCATGGTGCTCCAGATCAACTCGCCGACGTTGGCGAGGTAGAGCTCGCGCAGGATCTCCTCGACCACGGTCGCGTGCAGCCCGTGGTCGCGGCCCTTCACGAAACGCGAGATCACCCGCGCCGCGATCGTCACCACCGCCTTGACCACGCGCGCCGCGGAGAACAGGCCGCGATGGCCGGCCTCCGGCCGCTCGACCAGGCGCTCGACCGCACGCGGGTCCATCAGCGTGTGGGTCGAGGCGCGCACCGTGGCGCTGCGCGTCTGCATGTCCAGGGCGATCTCGGCGGGCGGGCGCAGACCGTTGCTGACCTGCTGGATCTCCATCGTAAGCTGCGCGTCCAGCAGCAGCTCGTTCTCCAGCGCCATGCGCTCGAAATCGCCCAGCTCCTCGAGATCGCCGGGTGCCGTGGCCTCGCTCGCGCGCAGGTGGGCCGCGTCACCGGAGTCCAGCGCGCGATCGACCGCCTGCTCGAGCTCGGCCGCGTCCAGCGCTGGCAGTACGAACGCCGCACGCTGGCCGGCGCTCTGGCCGAACTTGCGCCTGGCGATCGCGGCAATGCGCTTCCACAGGATGCGGAACAGCCGCTCGCCCGCGATCTCGCTGAAATTGTTGCCCAGGGTTTCGAGCAGGCCCGACTCCCACACGAAGAACAGCGGGTCGGCGCCGGCCGCCGTGTACCTCGGCAGCAGCCGGTCGACGATGTCCATGCCGGCCGCGTAATCGACCAGCCCGCCATGGAAATGCAGCACGAGGTGCCCGCCGGCAACCGCCCGCGCCGACATCCGCGCGACCCGCGCGCGCGGCGTATCGCCCGCCAGGCGCCCGTTCTCCAGGTGAATGACGTGATCCTCGCGTGCCATGGCAGCTCCCTCGCTGAGGCCGGCGGTGCCCCTGCCCCGAATTGTGGGCGGCGCGGCAGGTGATGCAAGCGACATGTGACACGCCGCACCGAAACGGGGGACGGGCTGCGCGTAGCGGTCAGCGCGGGGCCGGCCCTTGATCGGGGTCAACCGCGGGCGCCGCACCGCTGGCGCGCAAACTGCAATCAAGGGTCAAATGAGCGTTTCGACCTGCCGCGCGGGCGGCGTTTTCGTCCACAATAGTGCCGCGTCTGCCAGGCCCGCGGCGGCGCGTGCGCGACCGGCACCACGCTGGCGCCCGCGGTGGTGCGCCCCAACGTCATTTGAAGAGGAACCCGACTGATGAGTGAGACCAGTCCAAACGCAAACCCTGAGCGCCAGTCCTTCGACGCCGTCGTGGTCGGGGCGGGCATCGCCGGCCTCTACCAGGTGCATCGTCTGCGCGAGATGGGACTCAAGGTGCGCGGCATCGACGCCGCCTCCGGCGTCGGCGGCACCTGGTACTGGAACTGCTACCCGGGCGCGCGCGTCGACTCGCAGTCCTACATCTACCAGTACTGGTTCTCCGAGGAGCTCATCAACGAGTGGAACTGGAGCGAGCGCTTCCCGGGTCAGCCCGAGGCCGAGCGCTACCTCAACTTCGTCGCCGACAAGCTCGACCTGCGCAAGGACTTCCGGTTCGAGACCCGCGTCGTGTCCGCCGACTGGGATGAGTCCACGCAGCGCTGGACCCTGCGCACCGATCGCGGCGACGAGTACGTGACGCGTTTCTTCGTCAGCTGCGCCGGCATGCTGTCCGCACCGCAGGTGCCGCCGTTCGAGGGCCACGAGAAGTTCCGGGGACAGATCGTGCACACCGCGCGTTATCCGCGCGAAGGCATCGACTTCAAGGGCAAGAAGGTCGGCGTCATCGGCACCGGTGCGACCGGCATCCAGGTCATCCAGACCATCGCCAGCGAGGTCGCCGAGCTCAAGGTGTTCCAGCGCACCCCGCAGTACGGCGTTGCCATGCGCAATCCGAAGTACACCGACGCCGACCGCGAGGCCTACCGCAAGCAGGCCAAAGCGCTCAGCCAGCGCGTCAACGAGACCTTCACCGGCTTCGACTTCGACGTGCGCCCCGATTCCTGGTACGACCACACGCCGGAGGAGCGCCGCGAGATCCTCGAAGCGCTGTGGGCGGACGGTTCGCTCAGCATGTGGGTCGGCGGTTTTCCCGAAGTGCTCACCGACGAGAAGGTCGGCGAGGAGATCTCCGAGTTCGTGCGCGGCAAGATCAGGGCGCGGGTCAAGGATCCGGTCGTCGCCGAGAAGCTGCTGCCGCACCATTTCACCTTCGGCACCTACCGCGTGCCGCTGGAGAACGGTTACTACGACGCCTACAACCGCGACAACGCCGAGTTGGTCGACGTCAGCGAAGCGCCGATCGAATGCTTCACCGAGAACGGTATCCGGACCGCCGCGGCGGAGTACGAGCTGGACGTGGTCATCCTCGCCACCGGCTTCGACGCCGGCACCGGTGCGCTGACGCGCATGGACATCCACGGCCGCGACGGCCTCTCGCTGACCGAGGAATGGGGCAAGGACATCCGCTCCACCCTGGGCCTGCAGGTGCACGGCTTCCCCAACCTGTTCACCGTCGCCGGCCCGCTGGCGCCATCGACCGCCTTCTGCAACATGACCACCTGCCTGCAGCAGCAGGTCGACTGGGTCACCGACTGCATCACCTGGATGCTCGACAACGGCCACCACACCATCGAACCGAGCAAGGAGAAGCAGGACTGGTGGGTCAGCCACCACGACGAGGTCGCCAACGCCACGCTCATGATGCGCACGCAGTCCTGGTACACCGGCGCCAACATCGACGGCAAGCCGCGCCGGCTGCTGTCCTACATCGGCGGCGCGAATGCCTACCGCCAGATCTGCGAAGAGGTGAAGCAGAGCGGCTACGAGGGCTTCGCGGTCGCCTGAGGGTTGCCCGGCCCGTCCCGTGCCGGCAGTGCCGGCACGGGACGGTGCGCCCCGGCACCTCATCGGTGCGCCGGAATTTGCCGCGCATGCCGCGTCTGTCAATATTCTTTACGACCTGGCCCAGCGCCCTCACAGCGCCCGGCGAGGGCTGGTTGCCAGTGCACGCTCCGCACGACAAACGATAAAACAAATCAAGATCTTACAAAGAGGCCGAGGCTGGACGGAACGACGCGCCGCCGGTCACCGCAGCGCTGCTGCAGGCGGGTACCGGCCGGCAACCCGAAACCCCGGGGTGCTCAATCCTTGACCACTCAGTCCAGGAATCTTTACACACCGCCCAGGTGGGCGCTTCCCCGGACCGTGATGGATGCAGGAAAGTGGTTTGTTTTCAGCAAGCTGCGGCGACTGGCGCGGCACTTGCTTGGTGCCCCGAAACTGCCAGCTGTGTGCCTGCGCCCGGCCCTGCCCGCGCGCACGGGCCGCGCCAACCACACTAACCGGGGGAACCTCATGCCATCGACCTTACGCGCCATCCTCGCGAGCGCCATCGTGTTGCTCGCAACCACAGCCACGGCCCATGCTGCGCTCATCAACTTCGACCTCACGTCGCTCCCCTATGCCGGCGGCCCCGGCGTGTTCGGCGGTCCGGGCTCGGTCTGGAACACACGTTCGCGCCTGACCAACTGGGTCGACGAGGCACTGGTCGACGACACCGGCGCGGCGACGTCGGTCACCGTGACCACCGGACGCATCGCTTCGGGGAGCTTCGGCTCCGGCGGGTCGCCCACCGGTGCTTTTGCCAACCTCGGCTATGGCTGGCAGGCCTCCAACCTGGTCACCCTCAGCGGTCTGAACCCCTTCGGCAGTTACGACCTTGTCGTCATGTTCGTTACCGCCGGCGTGACGGACTGGTCCGTGCTCACCGAGGGCACCCATTACGCACGCTTTGACGGCCTGACCGCGTCTGCCGGCGGTGAGCTCAGCTTCGTGCCGGCCGGTTCGAGCCTGGGCGGCGCACCCAATTTCAGCGCCTTTCAACTGCGTGACGTGGTCGCCGCCCCCGAGCCCACCACGCTCGCGCTCACCGGCCTCGCCGTTGCCGGGTTAGGCGTGCGGCGGCGCGCCGGCGCGCGCCACTGAACACACCCGGCGCCGAGCCAGGGTGCAGGCGGCCCGGTGAGTACCGGATCGCCTGAGGCGTTTTCCCACCGTCGGCGTCACAGGCCCAGCTCGTCCAGCCCCGGATGCGCGTCCGGCCGGCGACCGGAAGGCCAGTGCAGCAGGCGCTGAGATTCGTCGATCGGCAGGTCGTTGATGCTCGCGTGACGTTCGCGCATCAGCCCGTTGTCGTCGAACGCCCAGTTTTCATTGCCGCAGGAACGGAACCAGTTGCCGCTGTCGTCGTGCCATTCGTAGGCGAAGCGCACAGCGATACGGTGGTCGCCGAAGGCCCACAGCGCCTTGACCAGCCGGTAGTCCAGCTCGCGCGCCCACTTGCGCGCCAGGAACGCCGTGATCGCCTCGCGACCGTGGACGAATTCGGCGCGATTGCGCCACCGGCTGTCCGGGGTGTAGGCCAGTGCGACCCGTTCCGGGTCGCGGCTGTTCCAGGCATCCTCGGCGAGGCGTACCTTGTGCCTGGCCGTTGTCTCGTCGAAGGGCGGAACGGGGGGACGCGGACGGCTCATGACGGATCTCCTGTTGCAGCGAGCCGGGCGCGCAGCAAGGCGTTGTCGGATTCCACTGCGGCGAGGCGCGCCTGTAGCGGCCGCATCTGTTCGGCGATGGCCTGCGCGGTGAACCGTGGGGTGATGTGCTGCGGGCAGTTCCAGTCGAAGCTTTCCAGCCGCAGGCGAAAGAGGCGTTCGGGCGTCGCGCGGTAGTCAGCCGCGGCGAGTGCCGCCGCCAGTGCCGGGTCGGCATCGAGCGCGACCAGCTCGATGCGGGCGTAGATCTTCAGGCGCGCCCGCTGCGGATAGTCGACCAGGAACAGGCAGGCGCGGTCGTTGGCCACCGCGTTACCCGTGGTGATGTACTGGCGGTTGCCGCGAAAGTCGGCGAACGCGAGCGTGACGTCGTCGACAAGCCTGAGGAAGCCGGGAGGCCCGCCGCGATGCTGCACGTAGGGCCAGCCCGTCTCTGACACGGTCGCGATGTAGAAGCTGTCGCGCGCGGCGATGAAGGCGGCTTCGCGCGCGGTGAATCGGTCGAAGGCACGGTGTGCGTTGTGTGCCTGCCACAGCGTGTCGCTGCCCATCTCGGCCTGCACGGCACGCACGCCAGGGGTAACGGCGATATCGAGAAATCCGTAAGGCATGTCGGTACTCCTGCTGACGGGGAGGCCGGACCGGGACACCGAGTCCCGGCCCGGCGCGTTTCAGGCGGCATCGGCCGCGAGGACGACGGGAAAGTCAATCTCGGTACGAGCGACTTCGTTGAGGAAGTTGGTGAAGCTGTTCTCCGCAACCAGCGCAACGATCTCGACAATCTGCGCATCGCTGAAGCCGGCCTCGCGAACCGCCGCGATAGCGTCGTCGGCAACATGGCCACGCTCGCGTGCGACCGCGGCCGCAAAGCTGACCGCGGCATCCGCGCCGGCGTCCGCCGAGTGGCCACGCCGGTTCAGGGCGATCTCTTGCGCGCCGAGCCTGGCCAGGTTCGTGGCGAGGTAGGTGTGCGCCGACAGGCAGTAGTCGCAGCCGTTGACCTGGGCCACGGCCAGCGCGATGCGTTCGCGCGTCTTCAGGTCGAGCGTCCGGCCGAGCGCGCCCTGCAGCCCGGTGTAGGCATTCAGGGCGGCGGGGCTGCTGGCCATCAGGCGAAACAGGTTGGGTACGGTGCCGAGTTGTTTCTCGACGGCATCGAGCGTCGCGCGGGCCGCGGCGGGAACCTCGTCGCGGGTCGGAAGGGTGAGTCGTGACATGGTGATCTCCTCGTGGATGGTCGACCGGCCGGGATTGGCCGGGTGCAAGCAGAATGAAGCCAACCAATAAGAAAGAGAATCCGTTATTATCGGGAACGACTATTCCATTATTCGAGATAATCGATGGACCGTCTCGAAGCCATGGCCATGCTGGTGGCGGTCACCGAGCAGGGCAGCCTCTCGGCCGCTGCCCGTCACCTGCGTGTCCCGCTGGCCACGCTCAGCCGCAAGGTCTCCGCGCTCGAGACGCTGATCGGCGCACGCCTGCTGACCCGCACCACCCGCAAGCTCACCCTGACCGAGGCCGGCGATGCCTACGTGGCCGCCGCCCGCCGCATCCTGGACGACGTCGAGAACGCCGAGCGCGAAGCGGCCGGCGAGTACACCACGCCGCGCGGCCAGCTCACGCTGACCGCGCCGGTCATGTTCGGCCGCCTGCACGTGCTGCCGCTGGTAACGGAGTTCCTTGCGACCTGGCCCGAGATCACGGTGCGGCTGTCGCTCACCGATCGCAACGTGGACATCGTCGAGGATCATGTCGACATGGCGGTGCGCATCAGCCAGCTGCCGGACAGCACCATGGTGGCGACGAAGGTGGGCGAGATGCGCACGGTGGTCTGCGCGAATCCTGCGCTGCTCGCCACGCACGGCACGCCGCGACGGCCGGACGATCTGCGCAACCTGCCCTGTGTCACCGTCGACGCGCCCATCCTGTCGTCGACCTGGCGCTTCCGCGTGCCCGGTGGACCAGGCACGACCGAAGTGCGGATTAGCCCGCGCCTGTCCGTGTCCGGCACCGAGACCGCCGCCGAGGCGGCCGTCCACGGCACCGGCATCGCCCGCCTGCTCTATTACCAGGCAGCGCGCGGCCTCGCCGACGGTACACTGCGAACCGTGCTCGAAGACTACGAGCCGGAACCCCAGCCGGTCCACCTCGTACACGCATCACGCGGACAGATGCCGCTCAAGATGCGCTGCTTCCTGGACTTCGCCGCGCCGCGGCTGCGCGAGGTGCTGGTGAGCGCTGGTGGGTGGCGCGGGCGCTGAGTGGATCAGTGCGGTGGAGGCAGGCGCGCGGCGTGATGGTGCCGGAGAGAGGAATCGAACCTCCGACCTACTGATTACGAATCAGTTGCTCTACCGACTGAGCTACTCCGGCAAACGGGGAACGTGGCGTGCCAGCGTGGCAGCCGGGGCCGCACAGGCCCCACCCCGCGCGCAGTTTAGCGATCGAGGCCCGAAATTGCACCAGCCGCGCGGGTCGCACGCGAATTTCCTTGTCGCGCCGCGGCCACTGCTGCCCCGTGGGCACTCCGGCGCCACCTCAACGCATCACGAAATCCCGGAAGCTGCGGCACACGGTGTCGAGGTCGGTGGGCCGGGCGATGCCG
Source organism: Gammaproteobacteria bacterium (assembly GCA_041984235.1). Lineage (GTDB taxonomy): Bacteria > Pseudomonadota > Gammaproteobacteria > JBHIYN01. The sequence goes on along the minus strand of JBHIYN010000012.1, from coordinate 23,882 downwards.
TTGCCCTGGGCGTAATCGACGCCGATGTCCCGCAGCAGCTTGATGACCTGGTGGTCCTCGACCATCTCGGCCACGGTGCGGATCCCCATCACCGAGGCGATGCCGGCGATACTGGACACGAGGGCGTGGTCGACCGAGTCGCTCGCGATGTCGCGCACGAAGCTGCCGTCGATCTTGACCAGGTCGACCGGCAGCTTCTTGAGGTAGGTGAACGAGCAGGCGCCGCTGCCGAAATCGTCGAGCGCGAACTGGCAGCCGAGATCCCGGATCGCGGCGATCGAGCTGGCGGCCGCCTCGAGGTTGCGGATCGCGGCCGTCTCGGTGATCTCGAAGCACAGGCGCGACGGGTCGATCTCGGCCTGTTCGATCTCGCGCCTGAGAAAGTCGAGGAAGTCGCGGTCCCCGAACGAGGTGCCGGACAGGTTGGCGCAGAAGACAGCGTCGGGCAGCGCCGTGAAGGCAGCGCCCGTGCGATGGATGAGCTCCCCCACCACCCAGCGATCCAGCGCCCCCATGCCGCCGTAACGCTCGGCGGCGGGAATGAAATCGGTCGGCAGCAGCAGGCCGCCGTCACCGCGCCCCAGACGCAACAGCAATTCCACGTGCAGGGGGCCGGCTTCCGAATGCAGCGGGATGATCGGCTGCGCGTAGAGCGAGCCGCGTCCCGCGTCGAGCGCACTGCGGATCTCGGTGGCGCGGAACATGTCCGCGTGGCGCACCTCGCCCTGGCCGCCGGGATCGTAGACGGCGACCCGGTTGCGTCCGCTTTCCTTCGCCGCGTAACAGGCGACGTCGGCACGCGCCAGCAGCTCGGTGTAGTCGTCGGCCGCTTCGCCGACGTCGGCAATACCGACGCTGATCCCCGAATTGAAGCTGCGCCCCTCCCACACGAACTGGTGCGACGCCACCAGCGCCACCATCGTCTCGCAGATCTCGATCGCCTTCTCCAGCGGGCAGTTCTCCAGGATGAGGCCGAATTCGTCACCGCCCAGCCGCGCCAGGGTGTCGCGCGTGCGCAGCTTGGTCGACAGCTGGCGGGCGATCGTGGTCAGCATGGCGTCACCCGCCATGTGCCCGGCCGTGTCGTTGACGACCTTGAACTGGTCGAGGTCCATGAAACAAACCTGCGACGGCGTGCCGTAGCGCCGATGACTGTCGAAGGCATTGCGCAGGCGCAGGTCGAACTCGCGGCGATTGAGCAAGCCGGTAAGATCGTCATGGGAGGCGTCGTGGCTGATCTGGCGAACCAGCTCGGCGGCCTCGGTATCGTCGCGGCACACCCCGCGGTAGCCGAGGAAGCGGCTGCCCTCGTCATACACCGGCCGCCCGCTCACACGCAGCACGTGGCGGCCGTCGGGGGTCGGGAACTCGACCTCCACTGACCTGAGGGTCTGGCGCGTGGCGAGCATCTCGCCGAGCGCCGCCGCGGCCTCGCCCGCCGCCTTCGAAACCTCGCCGTCCTGCCCTGCGCGCAGGAATTCGCCGAGCCGCCGCCCGACCATGACCTCGGCGTAGCGGCTGGAATACACCACGCCCAGGGTATCGTCGGTCTCCCAGAACCAGTCCGCCGCGATCTCCGCGAAATCGCGGAAGCGCGTTTCACTGAGCTGCAGGGCACGCTGCTGGGCGGACAGCTCCTCGACCTTCTCCGCCAGCTTGGCATTGAGACGCGCCACGTGCAGGTCGTCGGCAGTGGCGTCGTCAAGCGGTTCGCGTCGGGCGCTCGGCAGCTCGTGCCTGCGCGCCGCGCCCAGCAAATCCGCCACGATCACGAGTAGCTGCGGGATCTCCACCGGCTTGACCAGGAAACGATCCGCGCCCAGCGACAGCGCCAGCGACTCGTCCGCGGGCTCGACGTAAGTGGCGGTGTAGAAAATGAACGGGATGGTCCGTAAACGGGGATTGGCCTTGACCTTCCTGCAGAAGGCGTAGCCATCCATGTTGGGCATGAGAATGTCGGAAATGATGAGGTCGGGCGTATGCGTTTGCAGGAGCTGCAGCGCCTCCAGGCCGTCACCGGCCCTGGAAACGGTATAGCCCCTGGAACGCAACGCGTCGCCCAGCATCGCGCTCGAGCTGGCGTCGTCCTCTACCACCAGGACATGCATCGGCTACTCCAGCACGCTGCGGATCTGGTCGACCACGTTCATCGGGTCGATCGGCTTCTCGATGTAGCCGTCGCACCCGGCTTCGAGCAACCGCTCGCGATCGCCGGACATGGCGAAGGACGTCATCGCGATGACCGGAATGTGCCGGCGCTGGGCTGCCCGTATGCGACTGAGCACTTCGGTGCCGGGGATGTCCGGGAGCTGGATATCGAGGATGATGAAGTCGGGATCGTCACGCAGCGCGCGCTCGACGCCCTCCAGGCCGGTCATGGCGCGCAGGGTGGTGTAACCGTGATGCTCCAGCAGGAACGTCACCAGCGCCATGTTGTTCTCGTTGTCCTCGATGATCAGTGCCCGGCTCATCGCGCCGCCTCCTGTTCCTGTGCCAGCGGCCTGTGATCTTCCGCGGCGCCCTCCGCTGATGGTTGCGCATCGTCAAGGCAGCGTGCGACGCGCAGGGTGAAGCGGCTGCCGACGCCGGGTTCGCTCTGTACCGTGACGTCACCGGCGAGAATCTCGCGGGCGATCTTGCGCACCAGGTAGAGACCGAGACCCGTGCCCCCGGCGCGGATGCGCAGGTGCGAATCCAGGCGCTCGAAGGGTTGGAACAGCCGCGGCACATCCTGCGCGGCAATGCCGACGCCGGTATCGGCAACCTCGATCTCGATCATCGGGCCGTCGGCACGCGCCGCGATCGCGATGCGGCCCTGCTCCGTGTACTTGAAGGCATTGCTGACCAGGTTGGCGAGACACTGAAACAGGCGCTTGCGGTCGGTGCGCACGGCGAGCCCGGCGGCAACCCCGACCTCGACCGGCAGCGATCTCAGGTTGCGGTCGGAGCGCACCAGGTTGAGCGCGTCGTCGACCAGCGCGGCGAGGTCGAAAGACTCGACGAAAGGATCCATGCGCCCGGCCTCGATCTTGGAGATGTCGATGACGTCGGTAATCAGGGACAACAGGTGTCGCGCGGAGTCGTAGACGCGCCCGAGCTGCTCACGCTGTACGTCGTTCAGGGGTCCGGAAAGCTCCTGCGTCAGCACGCCGGAGAAGCCGATGATCGAGTTCAGCGGGGTGCGCAACTCGTGCGACATGGACGCGATGAACATCGACTTCAACTGGTCGAGCTCGCGCAGCCTGGCATTCGCCTCGGTCAGGTCCCGCGTGCGCTCCTCCACCGAGCGCTCCAGCGATTCGTTGGTGCGTTGCAGCTCGAGCTCGGCCCGCTTGCGCTGGGTGATGTCGACGAACACGCACTGCACGGCCGGCTTGCCATTCCATTCCACGACCTGGCCGAGCACTTCCAGCGTGATCGGCGTGCCGTCGACGCGCTGCGCCCGTACTTCGCCACGATCGGTCGAGGGGATCCCGCGCAGCCACGCCCGCGTCAGCGTGCGTACCCAGCCGCGGTCCTCGGGCGCGACGAGATCGAAGAAGCTTCCGCGCGCGATCAGCGCCGACGCATCGGCCAGGCCGAGCATCCTGCCCATGGCATCGTTGGCGAAAACGACGCGGTAACGCTGCGCGATGGCGATTCCCTGCAGGGAGCCCTGGATCAGTGCCCGGTACTGCTCCTCGCTGCGCCTGAGCTCCTGTTCGGCCAGGATGCGGTCGGTCACGTCGCGGCCCACGGCCTGGAACTCACTGACCTTGCCGTTCTCGTCAAATATCGCGTGGTTGTGCCACTCCATCCAGCCGATCTCGCCGTTCGCGCGGATCTTGCGGTGGGTGACGGAGATCACCGGCTGCTCCGGCGAAGCCTTCGCGTACTCGCGCCTGAGCCGCTCGACATCCTCGTCGAAGACGGCGGGGAAGAAGGACGTACCGACCAGCTCCTCCTCGGGCGCGCCCATGTAGCGGCAGTAGGCCGGGTTGACGAAAGTACGCGTACCATCGGGGCGCCACCTGACCACGAACTCGGTCTGGTCCTCGACGATGCGGCGGAACTTCTCCTCGCTCAGACGCAGCGCCGCGGTCGTGCGCTTGAGCTCGGAGATGTCGAACGCGAGCCCGACGATGCGCAGCTCGCCCGCCATCTCGAACTTGACACTGGTCAGCAGGTGCGGGACGTAGCTGCCGTCCGCCGCGAGATAGTGGTTCTCGCGCGTGATCGTTTCTCCGCGCAGCAAGCGGATGAAGTCGCGACGCACCGCGCGGCGCTCGGCGGGATCGATCAGCTCGAGTGCCGGGATACCGGCCAGTGTCTCCGCCGTGCGTCCGGTCAGCGCCTCCACCTTGCGGTTCCAGCGCAATACCCGCCCGCCGCCGTCGAGCATGAAGAAGCAGCCGGGCAGGCCGTCGATGATGCTGTCGGCGAGCGTGCGCTCCTCGGCCAGGCGCCGCGCCAGGCGCGCGCGCTCGGTGACGTCGAACAAGGTGTGCTGGTAGGCATGCCGGCCACGCCACCGGGTCGGCTGGGAGAAGGTCTCGACCGTGACCTCGCGCCCGTCCGCGCGCACGAGATCGATGGTGTAACGCATGGTGGCGTCGCGTTCGCCGCCGCGTCGGCGCGCGCGCAGTTCCGCGACCCGTTCGCGTTCGTGCCCGGCAACGAAGGTATCGACCGATGGCACCGCCATCACGGCCGCGCGATCGGGGTAGCCGAGCAGCTCGGCCGTGGCACGATTGGCAAACAGCAGCCGTCCGCCGGAGTGCACGAGCACGCCCTGCACGAGCCCGTCGAGCACGCGTTCCCGCTCACGCTGGCGGATGCGCTCGCGCTGCACGAAAGCCACGACCAGCAGTAACGCAGCGGCGAGCGCGGCGAGCAGCAGCGGCTGCCAGGGACCGGATGTGCCGATCATGGTTCTGTCGATTCCTGCGCGGGCCGGCCGCTGACGCCGCGCATGCGCGGGGCCGGCACGCGGCGCGCGGCGTTGCCGTTCGCGCATCCGTTATGGACGCGTATCAATCCAGCCTCCCTGCCAGTTCCAAGTCAAATCGACCGGCAATGATCGCGACAAAATTGCCCGTGCGCAACGCACCAGGGCGCGCTGCGCAGGGGTCAAGCGTCGGGCGCGGACTGCGCCGGCGCTGCCTCAGCTGCGGTTACGCACCCGGATCACGACATCGACGCGCTCTGCCTCGGTGCCGGGTGGCGGGGCCGGCAACTCGTCCACCACCGCGCGCTCGGCGCTGAAGTCGGTCAGCACGCCGTCATCGACATTGTAGAAATGATGGTGCGGTGCGCTGTTGGAATCGTAGAAAACGCGGGTCGCGTCGACCATGACCTCGCGTACCAGTCCGCGTTCGGCGAACAGGCGCAGGGTGTTGTAGACGGTCGCCTTGGACACCGCAGCCTCCCGGGTGGTCAGGCGGGCGATCACCTGTTCGGCCGACAGGTGTTGCGTCTTCTCCAGGAGAATGGCCGCGATTTCAATGCGTTGCGTGGTCGGCGTGATGCCGGCGGCATGCAGCACGCCAGCCACGTCCGCGCGCGGTACGGGAGGCATGACGGTGCTCGTATCCATGCGCCGAGAGTATACGCGTGATCGGCAGCGTGTCCAGACTAAACGCGAATAATTTGCATTTACTGACCGGCCGGCCTGCTCCGCTGCGACGCCATTCACACTTCAGCGCCGCCCACGCACCGCTCGCGGTGCGGATCTGACCGTTCGTCCGCCACGGGCTTCCGCGCGCCGGCCGGCCGATCATAATTGCCGCCATGAACACACAACGCGGCTTCACGATACTCGAGCTGATGACCGTCGTCGCGCTGACGGCGATCCTGCTGACGGTCGGCGTCCCGAGCTTCCGGACGCTGATGTTCAACAATCGCATCACCTCGCAGATCAACCAGTTCTCCTCCTCGCTCGCACTCGCGCGCAGCGAGGCGGTCAAGACCAACGCCCAGGTCGTGGTCTGCCCCTCGGCGAACGGCACCACATGCGCAACAGGGGTCGACTGGGACACCGGCTGGATCACCTTCGTCAACCGCAATGACACCAGCGCCGACCCGCCGCAGGTGGAGCCCGGCGGCGGCGATCCCTGCGCCGCGGGCTCGACCTTCGACTGTGTGCTGAGCTACGTGCCGGCGCTGACGCCGGCCGAACAGACGCTGCGCAAGAGCACCGCCGGCGACTACATTACCTACAACGGCCTCGGTGCCAGCAACGAGGCCACGCAATTCGTGCTGTGCGATTCACGCGGCGCGTCGTCGGCCAAGGCGGTGGTGGTGTCGACCACCGGCCGCGTCAGTATCCGCACCGAGAACACCGACGGGAGCGCGTTGTCATGCACCCCATAGTGCGCCGCCGCGCGAGCCGCGGCATGACCCTCATCGAAGTACTCATCGCGATCGTGATCTTCGCGATCGGCCTGCTCGGGATCGCCGCGCTGCAGGTCGCCGGCCTGCGCTACACCAAGAGCACCCAGACCCGCACCATCGCGGTACTGCAGGCCGAGAACCTCGCCGATCGCATGCGCGCCAACCTGGTCGCGGTCGCCGACGGCAACTACGAGAGCCCGCAGAACCCGGCTACGGACTGCAGCGTGGACGAATGCACGCCCAAGGACATGGCGGATTACGACTGGGCGCGCTGGCTGGAAGAGACGCGCCTGGCGCTGGGCTCGAGCAACAGCGATGCCAATGTCAATGCCACCGTGTGCATCGACAACACGCCCGAAGACGGTGACGCCTCGGCCTGGGCCTGCGACGCCACCGGCAACGTGTTCGCAATCAAGATCCAATGGATCGAACGCAGCACCGAGCGCAGCGGCAAGCTCAGCGACACCTACGCATCGTCCGGCGCGGCCAGCGGCGTCGATGGTTTCGTCACCAACCGATTCGTCATGAGGTTCGTTCCATGAACGCGCGATCCCCGGCGCGCCCGCAGCAGGGCTTTTCGATCGTCGAGCTGATGGTCGCGGCGACCATCAGCATTATCATGTTCGCGGTCATCATCGAGCTGTTCGCGAGCAACAAGGAGGCTTACCGGGTGCAGGAAGGCGCCAGCGTGCTGAACGAGAACGCTCGCTTCGCGATTTCCCACCTGCAGTTCTTCATGCGCCTCGCCGATCACTGGGGCGGGGTCGAGCCGAACGTTGTCAGCGTCGACGGCGGCGTCCCGGCCGCGCTGACCACCTCGTGCGACGGTGGCGCCAATGCGATTGTCTCCAACGTCGGTTTTCGGGGCCTTAATGGTGCCGCGGCGCCGCCGACCGACTGCATCGCCGCGGCCAATTACGAGCCGAACACCGATGCCTTCTTCATCCGCTACGGGACGGCCCACGAGAACGGGCTGACCATTGCCGATGACACCGTACCCGTGCGCAGCGGCATCCCCAAGCTGCCCGATGCCGCCCAGTCGCAGTGGCCGGTCGAAGACGACTACGTCACCGGCAGCAACGGCGACGGGATCTGGATCTCGACGGCGGTCGGGCGCCGCGCGGTCATCTTCGAGGACGCCGACTACTCCGGCCTCCCGGCCGACGTGCGCTTCGACGACAAGCCGTCAACGGACGCCGGTCGCGGCGCGTTCTATCGCTACCAGGCGATGCTCTACTACATCCGCTCCTGCTCCAACCCGGCTTCCGGTTCCAACGCGAACCTGTGCGACGCCGGCGATGACGGGGTTCCAACGCTCGTCCGCATGACGCTGAACCCGGATTTCAGCTTCACCGAGGAGGAGATCGTGGCCGGCGTGGAGAATATGCAGTTGCTCTACGGTGTCGACACCGACGAGGACCTGGTCGCGGAACGCTACGACACCGCCGCGACGGTGCAGGCCAACGGCAACTGGGACAAGGTGGTTACGGTACGCGTGAGCCTGATGATCGCCAATATCGAGCGCGACAACACGATCACCGATACCGCCACCTACAACCTGCTCGACCAGGCCTGGACGGTGCCGGCCGAAGCGCGGAATTTCCGCCGCTCGCAGTTCGACTTCACCGTCCAGATCCGCAACATGACCAGGGCATGAGCATGAAAACGATGAACTCCCTTTCTTCCATGCGGGCGCAGGCTGGCGTCGCGCTGATCATCGCACTGATCCTGCTGATGGTGCTGACCATGATTGCGGTCATCGCCATGCGCACTACCACCCTTGATCTGAAGATGGCGTCGAACCAGGTGATGGTGAAGCGCACCTTCCAGGTTTCGGAAGCGGGCCGCGCCAGCGTGCACGAGGTTATCGACGACCACACGTTCTACCGCGGGTGGCCGGTCTCGATCTCGGGCAGCGTGCCGGCATCGAGCGGGTTCACGATTCCGCCCGAAATCCAGGTCGACAACGATCCCGGCCTGCAGGAGCTCTACCTGCAGAACAACGCCGACCCCTGGGATCTGCGCGCCGCCGCGGTCGACATGCGCCTGCTGGTCGACGCCGACAACCCGGCCAACGGCTACGACGGGCCGTACGACCTGCAGGCCGACATCTTCATATCGCGTGTTACCGCGATTGCCGCGCCGGGCTCCGACACCTCACAGGTAACCGGCTACGAGGGCCTTGGCGCGGGCGCCGCCGGTGCCGGCTCTCACCTTTACTACCGCATCATCGCCAACGCCGCAGGCACCGGTGCCAGCCAGGCGATGACCGAAGCCCTGTACCGCTACGTGATCACCAACTGAGCGCGATCGCGCGCTGAGCCACGATCTTCCGAGGACGACCGAGATGAACACCAGTAAATCCCCGCTTCGCGTTTTCGCACTGGGCTTCGCCCTCAGCGGCAGTTTCATGCCCGCCGTGTGGCCGGCTGCCGCGCTCGCCGCCAACCTGTCCGGCGCCGACATGGTCGATTACACCGCCTTTCCGGTCACCACGCTGGAGAACGTGACTCCGCAGGTCATGCTGACCATGTCACGCGACCACCAGTACTTCTCCAAGGCCTACAACGACTACACCGACCTCGACAACGACGGCATCGTCGACACCACCTACGACAACAGCATCGAGTACTACGGGTACTTCGACCCCGACAAGTGCTACAGCTACACCAACCACGACTTCATCGAGGGTATCTCGCAGTACGATAACTTCCGCCCGCAGGATTTCGCGGTCAACCACTACTGCGACACCGTCAGCGGCGAGTGGAGCGGGAACTTCCTGAACTGGGCGACGATGACCCGCATGGATATCGTGCGCAAGATTCTCTACGGCGGCTTCCGACGCACCGACACGCCCAACGCGGCACGCCCTAACGAGGAAGACACCGTTCTCGAACGCGCGCACCTGCCGACCGACACCCACTCTTTCGCCAAGTACTACAACGGCGACGACCTCGGCAAGCTCACGCCTTTCAACGGCGTCCGTACGGACAACACCAACGGGGGCGATGGTGATGGCTTCGACGATCGCGACGAAGGCCTCACCATGTGTAATACGACCACGCCCGCGAGCTCCGGACAGTCGCACGACACGACCAACCTGCCGGTCATGCGCATCGCGGAGGGCAACTTCGCGCTGTGGGGAGCCGGCGAGGTTTTCGAGTGCCATTGGAAAAAGGGTTCGGGGCTCAGCACCTCGGTCGAGCGCGGGCGTGAGAACGGTAACAACCCGGCCTTCTCGGGTATCGATGCCGATGACAACTCGCCCGAGTACAACAACGACCGCCTCACTTACGGCGGCTTCGGCCCCGACTTCAATGTCATCGTCGAAGTCTGCAATCCGGCTTATATCGATCCGGCAAACAACAACGAGAACTGCAAGCAGTATCCAAATCTCAACTACAAGCCGACCGGCCTGCTGCAGGAATACGGCGAGGACGAGTCCATCCACTTCGGCCTCATGACCGGGTCGTTCGAGAACAACACCCACGGTGGCGTGCTGCGCAAGAACATCGGTCCCATCGACGACGAGATCGACCCGGACAACGGAGCCTTCAACTTCAACTGGACCGACAACACGGCCACCGTCGGCATCATCCGGACCCTCGACCAGCTGCGCATTTTCGGTTATCGCTACGGCGGCGGCGACGCGGCGGCCCGCTACTTCCAGTCCGGCTCATCGGATGACTGCGGATTCCAGCAGAACACCATCTCGGACGGCGAATGCTTCAGCTGGGGCAACCCGATCTCCGAAATCTACGCGGAATCGATCCGCTACTTCGCGGGACTAAGCGCGACCCCCAGCTTCGACGCCACCGACGACAACTTCATCGAGGGTATCGACGAGGCGAGCTGGGTCGACCCGCTCAACGCGGACAATTTCTGTGCGGCATTGAACACCGTCGTGTTCAACGCCAGCCTGACCAGCTACGACCACGACGACACCTCGGTGTTTGCCGACATTCCCGACGACAGCGATGCTGCCCTGTCACCGAACCCGGTGACCGCGACCGACGCGGTCGGCGACGCCGAAGGCATTTCCGGCAACGATTATTTCGTCGGCCGCAACGGCGTCGACAATGACGAGTTCTGCACCGGCAAGACGGTGACCAACCTCGGCAACGTACGCGGTATCTGCCCGGAAGGGCCCACCGTGGATGGCACCTTCCAGATCGCCGGCATGGCCTATTACGCGCATACCAACGACCTGCGTCCGTCGACGCTCGAAGGCCGCCAGGTCGTCGACACCTACGCGGTGCAGCTCGCGACCAACGTGCCCAAGTTCGAGCTGGATGCGGACCTGGCCGTGGATTCCGACAGTGACGGCATCTTCGACAACGATGCCGACGTCACCATCCTGCCCGCCTACCGCCTGGTCAAGAACGACGGCGGCGGCACCCTGGTCGACTTCAAGATCGTGCAGAAGCACGTCGAAGTCACGCTCGGGCCGGCCTGGGGTACGCCCACCGCCTGGGGCGACTTCAACCGGACCGACTTCACGATCGCCCCCGATCCCACCCGCAACGTCTACTACGGCAAGGCCATGGTGCAGTGGGAGGACAGTGAGCAGGGCGGTGACTTCGACATGGACCAGTGGGGCGTGATCTCCTATTTCATCGACCTCGACACACAGGAAGTCACCGTCGTCACCGACCTCGTCTTCTACCGCTCGAACAATGGCCAGCTGTTCGGCTTCATCATCGCCGGCACCGAGCAGGATGGCTTCCACGCCTATTCGGGCGGCGGCGGCGGCAACACCGATGTGTTCGGTTCCTACCAGGTCGGCTTCGAGGATCCCTACGACAACAACCCCGTCGGTGAGGGCACCGTACCCGACTGCAGCGACAACCCCCAGCGTGGCAACGGCCTGTGCTACCACCGCAGCGACGCCAGCAACGACCTGCCGCGCAGCCACACCTTCAGCATTGGCGGCAGCGGCGCCACACTGCTGCCCGACCCGCTGCTGCTGGCGGCCAAGTACGGCGCCTTCGACGACCGCAACGACAACGGCATCCCCGATCTCGAGTCCGAGTTCGACATTCGCGACGAGAACGGCATCATCGTGCCGGGCGGCGATGCCGCCAATACCCCGGATACCTACTTCTTCGTGACCAACCCGGCGGCCCTGGAGCAGAGCCTGCGCGCGGTGTTCAACCAGATCATCGAGCGCGTCGCCTCGGGTACCGCCGCCGCGGTCGTGGCCAGTGAGCAGGAAGGTACCGGCGCCGTGTTCCAGGCCCTCTACGACCCGGTCAAGGCCGACACCCTCGGCAACGAAGCGAGCTGGATCGGCACCCTGCACGCCATCTTCGTCGACCCGGAAGGCTTCCTGCGTGAAGACACCGACAACGACGATCAGCTCGACGGTTACGACGTCGACAAGGTCATCGAGATCTTCTACGACGACGTCGAGCGGCGCGCACGCCTGCGCCGGTTCGACAGCTCCAGCGGCTCGGAATTCAACGCCTCCGGCAGCTCGGTCGACGAGCTCATCAACCTGAACCCGATCTGGAATGCACGCGAGCAGCTCTCCGCGCTCAGCAACGTGACCACGCAGCGCAGCTACACGGCTCTGGCAGATACCGGGCGCCACATCCTGACCTGGGTGGACGGCAACTACGACAATCTCGTCGCGACCGACGGATCGGAGCTCGTCAGCTTCGACACCACGACCTTCGACGACAACAACTTCGGCTGGCTGGACATCTGGGACGGTGTTACGCGTAACGACGACGAGGCCGACAAGCTGATCAACTACATCCGCGGCGCCGAGCAGTCCGGTTACCGCACGCGCACCGTCGATTACGACGGCGACGGCACGGCGGAGATCATGCGTCTGGGCGACATCGTGCACTCGACGCCGACCGTGCAGGGCTCGCCGGCGGAAGCCTTCGACCTGCTCTCCTTCGACGCCAGCTACGCCGAGTTCCGCGTGCAGTACCGCAACCGCCGCAACGTGGTCTACGTCGGCGCCAACGACGGCATGATCCACGCCATCAACGCGGGCTTCTTCGATGTCAACAACAGTGCCTTCGTCACCTCCCTGAACAGTGAGGTCGCGCACCCGCTGGGCTCGGAGCTGTGGGCCTACATCCCGAAGAACCTGCTCGGCCACCTGCAGTGGCTGAAGGACGAAGACTACACCCACGTCTACTACAGCGATCTCAAGCCGCTCATCTTCGACGCCAAGATCTTCGATCCCAACGACGCGGATCACCCGCACGGCTGGGGCACCGTCCTGGTGGTAGGCATGCGGCTCGGCGGCGGTCACGACGGCAACGGCATCCTGCTCGACACCGAGGGAGACGGCTACGGCGCGTCCAATACCGACAGCGACGCCTCTGACGACGTGCAGACCAAGTCGGCCTACGTGGTGTTGGACATCACCAATCCCGAGGAGCCGCCGCAGCTCATCGCCGAGCTCTCGCCTCCGGGACAATACCTGACCACGAGCTTCCCCGCGGTTGCCCTCATCGGCACGCCCGACCCGGCCACCGGCACGCCGCCGACGCCGAACAAGTGGTACCTGCTGTTCGGCTCCGGCCCGACCGATCTCGGTGACGTAGAATCGTCGCAGAGCGCCCGCCTGTTCGCTTATGACCTGGAAGAGCTGGTCGACGGCACTGACGGCGTGGTCGAGGACGGGCCGTTCAACGACGACGGAACCCCCAGCGACAACATCGGCTACGCGGACACCAACGATCCCAACACCTTCGTTGGCGAGTTGACGGTATCCGACCAGAACCTCGACATGATGGCCGAAGCGGTCTACTTCGGCACCGTCGGGCTGGAGGACGGCACCGGCGGCAACCTGTTCCGCCTGACCATCGACGAGGATCCTGACACCGGCGACTGGGAAGGTCCTTACAAGCTGCTCGACGTCGACAAGCCGTTCTCCACGCGGCCCTCGATCACCATCGACGAGCAGTTCCGCACCTGGGTCATCGCCGGCACCGGGCGCCTGTACACCAACGACGACAAGGAATCGACCGAGACGCAACGCCTTTACGGCTTCCTCGACCTGCACGACCCCAGCAACCCGACCATGCCCATGGACCACGCATCGTTCATCGACGTGACCGACGCGCGTACTTTCTCCGACGGCAGCGTGGACATGGACAACGACGGCAGCTTCGACACCACTTTCGAAGCCGCCATCACCGATGTCGCGGCTGCCGGTGGCTGGGTCCTGGACTACGAGTTCGACCCGCTGGGCTCCGATCCTTCCGAGCGCACTGTCTCCAACCAGACCCTGATCGGAGGCATCGTGCTCTCGAGCGCGTTCACACCGTCGACCGAGCTGTGCGGTGCCGAAGGCGAGAGTCGCATCATCGGGCGCGCCTTCAACAACGGCCTGGTACCGCCGCTGGGCATTTTCGGCCAGGCCTGCTTCGGCTGTCCGGAAGGCAACCTGGAAGGCGTGGGTACCATCGACCTCGGTGCTGGTTTAGCATCCTCGCCGAGTATCCACATCGGCAACCACGACGTGCCCGGCAAGGTCACTGTCATCGTGCAGCAGTCGACCGGCGCCATCACCGGCAACCAGGCGCAGACCCTGGGCGGTCTCAACAACGGTGAAGTGTCGTGGCAGGAATTCCGCACCGACTAGCGTTCAATCGAGAGGTTCGAGTCATGCATTACCGTACAGGCCCGATCGCGGCGCGACGCCGCACCATGCTGGGCATCACCCTGCTCGAACTGATGATCGTGCTGGTGATCGTCGGCATCCTCGCCGCCATCGGCTACCCCGCCTACGTCGGTTACAGCGATCGCGCACGCCGAGCGGACGGCAAGGCCCTGCTGATGGACGCGGCGGCACGCATGGAGCGCTACTACTTCGACCGCAATACCTACACCACGGCGATCACCGGCAATACCGGGCTCGGCTACGTCAATGGTTCGACAGCCCCGTGTGCCGGCGTGGTCTGCTCGGCGGAGAAGAACTACACCCTTGGCGCGGCGGCCTGCGCCGGCGGAACCATCGCCACCTGCTACGTGCTGACCGCGACGCCCAACGGTAACAAGCCCTTCGTCGACTCCGACTGCGGCAATCTCACGCTGGACTCACGCGGCACGCAGGGCAACTCCGGCCCCGACTCGGTGGATGACTGCTGGGGCCGCTGAGCGCGGCGAAGCGGGAGTACGACCATGCCACACGCCTCCTCGATGCTCACCGTTCTGACGCTGCTCGTGTCGCTTGCCGGCGCTGCGGCGGCAGCCGGCGTCTACAAGTGGACCGATGCCGACGGCAAGGTGCATTTCACCGACAAGCCGCCGCCGGACGCTGCAGCCGAGAAAGTCCGCGTGACCACCGGGCGCGATGCGCACACCGCCGAGCGCCTCGACCAGATGAAAAAACAGGCCGACGACATCTTCGAGAAACGCGCGGAAACCGAAACCGCGGCGCGCGAGAGCGAGGAGGAAGCGCAGAAGATCGCTGCCCACTGCGCGTCCCTGCACGACAAGCTGCAGAAGCTGCGCGCGTCGACCCGCTTTCAGACCGTCAACGACAAGGGCGAGCGCGAGTACCTCGGCGAGGAACGTCGCCAGGAATGGATCCGCAAGGCCGAGGCGGAGATCGCCAAGCACTGCAAGTAGCCGCGGCGCACACCTCGCCGCTGCGATGCGTACCGTGCGCGGCGTCGCTCAGGCTTCGCTCGGCTCGACCGCGTCACCTGCGCGAACCAGTTCGCGCGGCAGGCTGAACATCACCTGCTCGGTGATGCCGGGGACCTCGGTGACCTCCAGGCCGCCGCGTTCACGCAGCTTCGCCACCACCTGCTCTACCAGCACCTCGGGTGCCGAGGCGCCGGCAGTAACGCCCACGCTCCTGCGGCCTTCCAGCCACGTGTCGCGAATCTCCTCGGCGCTGTCGATGAGATAGGCCGCGATGCCCTGCTTTTCGGCGATCTCCTTCAGGCGCGTCGAGTTCGAACTGGTCTGTGAACCGACGACCAGGATGAGATCGCAGTACTCGACCATGCGCTTGACCGCGTCCTGGCGGTTCTGCGTCGCGTAGCAGATGTCTTCCTTCTTTGGTCCGACGATCCGCGGGAAACGCTTGCGCAACGCATCGATGATCTCCGCGGTGTCGTCCATCGACAGCGTGGTCTGGGTGACGAAGGCGAGGTAATCCGGATCCTTGACCCTGAGCTGCCAGACGTCGTCGACCGACTCGATCAGGTACATGCCGCCGCGGCCGTCGGCATGGCGCCGGTATTGTCCCAGGGTACCTTCCACCTCGGGGTGGCCGGCATGGCCGATGAGAATGCACTCGCGGCCCTCGTTCTGGTAGCGCCCGACCTCCATGTGGACCTTGGTCACCAGCGGGCAGATGGCGTCGAACACGCGCAACTGCCGCCGCGCCGCCTCCTCGCGCACCGCCTTGGCAACGCCGTGGGCGCTGAAGATGACGGTGGCGTCATCCGGCACCTCGTGCAGTTCGTCGACGAACACGGCGCCCTTCTCGCGCAGCCCGTCGACCACGTACTTGTTGTGCACCACTTCGTGCCGCACGTAGACCGGCGCGCCGAAGAGCTCCAGGGCGCGTTCCACGATACCGATGGCGCGATCGACGCCGGCACAGAAGCCGCGCGGATTGGCGAGGTGAACCTGCATGTCGTTGCTGGGGATTCCGTTGGCTGTAGGTTGACGGGTAATTATACGTTGCGCCGCATCAGCGCGCCGAATCCCGCGCCGCATCGTCGTGGCCGCCGAGACGCGCGCCGGGACCGCGCAGGATCAGCATGACCGCACCCACACTGATCGCCGAGTCCGCGACGTTGAACGCCGGCCATGCCCAGCGGTCGTAGTAAATCTGAATAAAATCAATTACATAACCAAGATACAAGCGATCGATCAGGTTCCCCGCGGCGCCGCCCAGAATGAGCGCCAGCGCGAACGGCGCCCAGCGCTCGCGGCGGTCCAGACGGTTCAGCCACAGCACCACCACGATGCCGACAATCAGCGCGATGCCGGCAAAAAACCAGCGCTGCCAGCCGGACTGGTCGTGAAACAGGCTGAACGCGGCGCCGGTGTTGTGCAGCAGGGTCAGGTTGAAACCGGGCAGCACCGCCAGTGGTACGCCGTACTCGAGCCAGGCGGCGGCGGCGAGCTTGGTCGCCTGGTCGAGCACCACGACCACCAGCGCCAGGCCCAGCCAGGCGCGCAGGCTAACCGTCGCCATAGGTGAACGACAGCTTCTCGCGCGCGACCTCGCAGTCGCGCCGGATCTGCTCGGCCATGACCTCGAAGGAGTCGAAGGCGATGTCCTCACGAATCTTGTCGCAGAACTGCACGCTGATGTAGCGCCCGTAACAGTCCTCGTCGTAATCGAACAGGTGCACCTCCAGCACGTAGCGCGGGTCGTCGATGATCGGCCGCGAGCCGGCATAGGCCACGCCGCGCCGCGGCCGCGGACCGAGGCCGTGAACGCGCACTGCGAAGATCCCGGACACCGGGCTCAGCAATCGGTGCAAGTCGATGTTGGCGGTAGGAAAACCCCATTCCCGGCCCTGCTGGTGGCCATGCACCACGCGCCCCTCGATGCAGTAGGGATGGCCGAGCATACGCTCTGCCTCACCCATGTAGCCATGCCGCAGCAGGTAGCGGATGTAGGTGCTGGAAATGCGCTTGCCGATGAACAGGAACGGCGGTGTCTGTTCCATCGAGAAGCCGTGACGCTGCGCGAGGCCCTGCAGGATCTTGAAGTCGCCACCGCGCCCGCTGCCGAAGCGGAAGTCGTCGCCGATGATGAGGGCCTTGATACCGAGCTTGCCGACCAGGATCTGTTCGACGAACTGCTGCGGCGACAGCGCTGCCAGCTCGCGCGAGAAACGCAGCACCAGCAGGCGGTCGACGCCGTGGCGCTCGACCAGACGGAACTTCTCGCGAAAGCGGGTCAGGCGCGCCGGCGCGCGCTCGGGCGCGAAGAATTCCGCCGGCTGCGGTTCGAACAGCACCACCACGCTGGGCAGGCCGTGCTCACGCGCCTGGCGCTTGAGCCGCTTGATGATCTCGCCGTGCCCGAGATGTACGCCATCGAAATTACCAATCGTGGCGACACAGCCATGATGGGCGGCGCTGATGTTGTGAATTCCGCGGATGAGCTGCATGGGGGAAAGCGTGGCGACACCGGATGCCGCAGCGCCGCATTATACGCTGCGGCGCGGCATGGACATATCGCGCGGCCTGACACCGGCCAGCCACAGCACGGCGAAATAAGTCACCGTGCCCAGCGCCACCGCGGCCGCGAGGTGCGCCGCGCGCAGCGTTGCCGACCACGCGTGCCAGGCGGCGGGCGGTGCCAGCCACCAGGCCAGCACCGCACTCATGACCGCGGCCGCGATGACCACCCGCAGCAGGTAGGCCGGCCAGCCGGCCGCGGCATCGTAGACGCCGTCCCGGCGCAGCCCGTGCCACAACAAGGCGGCGTTGACCCACGCCGACAGGGTCGTCGCCAGCGCCAGCCCCGCGTGCGCGAGCGGAAACACCAGTACCAGGTTCATGACCATGTTCGCGCACATGGCGATGATGCCGATGCGCACCGGCGTGCGCGTGTCCTGGCGCGCGAAGTAGCCGGGCGCGAGCACCTTGATCAGGATGAAGCCCATCAGCCCGCCCGAATAGGCGACGAGACTGCGTGCGGCCATGTGCACGTCGCGCTCCTCCAGCGCGCCGTAACCGAACAGCGTGGCCAGCAGCGGGCCGGCCAGCACCGCCAGCGCGCAGGCCGCCGGCACGCCGATCAGGAACACCCAGCGCAGGCCCCAGTCCAGGGTATCGGAGAAGGCCTCGCGGCTGCCCTCGCTGTGGCGGCTGGAGAGCGTTGGCAGGATCACGGTCGCGAGCGCAATGCCGAACACCCCGAGCGGAAACTCGACCAGGCGATCGGAGTAGTACAGCCACGAGATGCTGCCGGTTTCCAGGAACGAGGCGATCACGGTATCGAGCATGAGATTGATCTGCGCGACCGAGACGCCGAAGATCGCCGGCCCCATCAGGCGCAGGATCTGGCGCACGCCGGCGTGACCGAAGGCGATCACCGGGCGCAGGCGGAAACCGAGCGGGGCGAGCGCCGCGAACTGCAGCGCGAGCTGGGCCATCCCGCCGGCGAGCACCCCGATCGCGAGCGCCATCACCGGCTCCCCGAGATGCGGCGCCAGCAGCAGCGCGGCGCCGATCAGGGCGACGTTCAGGAGCACCGGCGAGAAGGCCGGCACGGCGAAGCGGCCATAAGTGTTGAGCACGCCGGCAGCGAGCGCGGTGAGCGAGATGAAGCCGAGATAAGGGAAGGTCAGGCGCAGCAGGCTGGTGGCGAGTGCGAGCTTGTCGGCATCGTCGATGAAGCCGGGCGCGAAGGCCATGATCAGCAGCGGTGCGCCGATCACGCCGGCGGCGACGACCGCCAGCAGCACCACGGCCAGCGTGCCGCATACCGCACCCACCAGGTCGCCCACCGCCGCGTCGCCGTCGCGCTCGCGGTGCTCGGCGAGCACGGGCACGAAGGCCTGGGCGAACGCGCCCTCCGCGAACAGGCGCCGGAACAGGTTGGGGATCTTGAAGGCGACGAAGAACGCGTCGGCGGCCAGGGTTGCGCCGAAGGCGCGCGCGATGACCACGTCGCGGACGAAGCCCAGGATCCGCGAGATGAGCGTCATCTGGCTGACGACGGAGGTCGAGCGCAGGAGTTTGTCTGTCAGCGTAGGCTTCCCCGCAGCGGGCCGCGTACCGGGCCGGCGCCGGCGATTATACGCCGACGGGCGCCCGGCCCGGGGTGTGCCGGGATTGACAATTGCGGCGCAAAACCGCATATTCGCGCGCCTTTCGCACGAAAAACCCCGGAGTCAGCCCATTGGCAAATTCGGCCCAGGCACGAAAACGCGCGCGTCAGTCCGAGACGCGGCGCAAGCACAACGCGAGCCGGCGCTCGCTGCTCAGAACCCGCATCAAGCAGGTGATCAAGGCCATCGACAGCGGTGACAAGGCCGCCGCCGAGAGCGCCTACAAGAACGCCGTGCCGGTCATCGACCGCATGGCCGGGCAGGCCATCATTCACCGCAACAAGGCCGCGCGGCACAAGTCGCGACTGTCGGCGCGCATCAAGGCGATGGCCTGACGCGTTTCGCGGGCCGCCCGCGGCGGCCCCGGCCAGGCGGCGAACGCCGCCCCTGGCGCAGCACCAAGCCGGCCCCGTGCCGGCTTTTTGCTGCCTGCGCGGCCTCAGGGCAGCGCTTCGACCAGCAGGTTGTCGCGGTGGATCAACTCGGGCTCGCGCACGAAACCGAGCTCACGCTCGATGTCGCGCGAGGGCAGACCGGCAATGCGGCGACATTCGGCGGCCGCGTAGTTGACCAGCCCGCGCCCGATCTCCCGCCCCTGCGGATCCTCCAGCACCACCAGCTCGCCGCGCGAGAACTCGCCCGTGACCTCGCGCACGCCGACCGCGAGCAGGCTCTTGCCCTGCCGCGCGAGCGCGGCGCAGGCACCGGCATCCAGGCGCAGGCGACCACGCGCACGCATCGAGGCGCCCAGCCACTGCTTGCGCGCGGCGACCTTCTCGCGCGTCGAGTGCAGCAGTGTGCCGGTCGAGCGGCCGCCGGCGATGTCGCGCAGGACGTCGGCGCGACGGCCGCCGGCGATGATGGTGGAGGTGCCGGAACGGGCCGCCAGGCGCGCCGCACGCAGCTTGGTACGCATGCCACCGCGGCCCCAGGCGCCGCCGTCGCCAGCGATCGCCTCCAGCGCGGCGTCATCGACCTCGGCGTAGTCGATCAGCGTGGCCTCGGGGTGGTGGCGCGGATCGGCGCTCATGAGGCCGTCCTGGTCGGTCAGGATGACCAGCAGGTCGGCCTCGATGAGATTGCTCACCAGCCCGGCCAGGGTGTCGTTGTCGCCGAGGCTGATCTCGGCGGTGGCGACGGTGTCGTTCTCGTTCACGACCGGGAACACGCCGAGCTCGAGCAGCGTCCACAGCGTGGTGCGGGCGTTGAGGTAGCGCTGGCGATCGGCGAGATCCTCGTGCGTAAGCAGCACCTGCGCCGCACGCGAGCCGTAAGTCTCGCAGGCCTGGTCCCAGCCGCGCATGAGTCCGAGCTGGCCGATCGCGGCCGCCGCCTGCAGCTGGTTCAGGGCGTGCGGGCGGGTGCGCCAGCCGAGGCGCGCGGCGCCCTCGGCGACCGAGCCGGAGGCGACGATGACGATCTGGTGGCCGGCGCGCGCCAGCTCGACCAGTTGCCTCACCCAGCCCTCGATTGCCGGCAGGTTGAGGCCGACGCCGGCGTTGGTGGTCAGCGCACTGCCGATCTTGACCACCCAGCGGCGGCTGCGGCCGAGCTCCGCACGCAGCGCCTCAGGATGCGGGTGCTGTTTCATCTTCCCGCCGTTGCTCGGTCAGCCAGTTGCCGATCGCCTGCATGAGCGCCTCGCAGCCTGCACCGGTGGCGGCCGAGACGCGGAACACGGGGCCGTCCCAGCCGGCCGCGGCGAGCGCCGCGGCGACCGCGTCGGCGCCAGCGGCGTCGACTAGGTCGGTCTTGTTCAGCACCACCCAGCGCGGCCGCGAGGCCAGCGCGTCGTCGTGCGCGGCGAGCTCGCCGGCAATCGTCCTGAAATCGCTGACCGGGTCACGGTCCGGGTCCAGCCCCGAGACGTCGACCAGGTGCAGCAGCAAGCGGGTGCGTTCGAGGTGCTTGAGGAAGCGCAGGCCGAGGCCGGCGCCCGCCGCGGCCCCCTCGATGATGCCGGGAATGTCGGCGATGACGAAGCTCTGCTCGGTGCCCAGGCGCACCACCCCGAGGTTCGGCACCAGCGTCGTGAACGGGTAGTCCGCGACCTTGGGCCGCGCCGCGGACACCGCGCGGATCAGGGTCGACTTGCCGGCGTTGGGCAGGCCCAGCAGGCCGACGTCGGCGAGCAGCTTGAGCTCCAGGCGCAGCTCGCGCACCTCGCCCGGGCTGCCCGGCGTGGTGCGGCGCGGCGCGCGGTTGATGCTCGACTTGAAACGCGTGTTGCCGAGGCCGTGGTGGCCGCCGCGCGCGACCAGCAGGCGTGCGCCGTCGCTGACCAGGTCGCCGATCAGCTCGTCGCTGCCGGCGTCGTAGACCAGCGTGCCCAGCGGGACGCGCACCACCAGGTCCTCGGCGCTCTTGCCGATGCGCTCGCGGCCGGCGCCCGGTTGCCCGTTGCCGGCGCGGAAGCGTCGCTTGAAGCGGAAATCGACCAGCGTGTTGAGGCCGGTATCGACCTCCAGCCACACGCTGCCGCCGTCGCCGCCGTCACCGCCATCCGGGCCACCGCGCGGAATGTACTTCTCGCGGCGGAAGCTCAGGCAGCCATCGCCGCCCTTGCCGGCTTCGACCGTGATCGTGGCCTCGTCTACGAATTTCATGCTGCCCTACCCGCCGCTTCGCGGCCGGCCGGCGTCGCGCACAAAAAACCCCGTCAGCGACGGGGTTTCGTGAGCGTCCTGGCCGGTGCGGCTACTGCCCGGCGACGATGCTCACCAGGCGCCGGCTCTTCGGCCCCTTGCGCTCGAAGCGGACCTCGCCGTCGGTCAGAGCGAACAGTGTGTGGTCGCGGCCCAGGCCGACGTTGGGACCGGCATGGAAGTGGGTGCCGCGCTGACGCACGATGATGTTGCCGGCACGCACCGTTTCGCCGCCAAAACGCTTCACGCCAAGCCGTTTCGATTCCGAATCGCGGCCATTGCGGGTACTGCCGCCTGCTTTCTTGTGTGCCATGGTGTCAGCCTCTCTGGACGCCGGTGATCTCGACCCGGGTGTAGTTCTGGCGGTGGCCAATGCGGCGCCGGTAATGCTTGCGCCGCTTGAACTTGATGATGCGGATTTTCTCGCCGCGGCCGTGCTCGACGACCCGGGCGGTGACGCGCGCGCCGTCGATGAAGGGCTGGCCGACCGCGACGTCCTCACCATCGGCGATCATCAGCACCTGGTCGAAGGCGATCTCGCTGCCCGGCTCGCCGGCCAGGGTCTCCACGTTGAGCTTGTCGCCGGCGCTGACGCGGTACTGCTTGCCGCCGGTCTTGATCACTGCGTGCATCGTATGAACCTTGCATGAGCGGGCGCGGCAGATGGGATTTCCGGCGGCCCTGAACGAGCGCGGGATTCTACGGAAATGGCCCGCGCGAAACAACAGGAAGCCCGACAGGATGGCATTTCGGGGCCGCTCTTGGCAAGATCCCGTGCTCACCCCCGACCGGACACCCCCGGAACACCGTGGACCAGACCCGCATCAGGCCCGATATCGACGCGCTGCGCGCGCTGGTGGCCGACGACGCTGCCGCCGTCGACCAGATGATCCGCGCCCGGCTGTACTCCGACGTGGTCCTGATCAACCAGCTCAGCCACTACATCATCGCCGGTGGCGGCAAGCGCCTGCGCCCGCTGCTGGTGCTGCTGTCCGCACGCGCCGCCGGCTACCAGGGCAACCGCCACGTCGACGTGGCCGTCATCCTCGAGCTCATTCATACCGCCACTCTGCTCCACGACGACGTCGTCGACGCCTCCAAGCTGCGCCGCGGCCGCGAGACCGCCAACCTGGTGTGGGGCAACGAGGCCAGCGTGCTGGTCGGCGACTTCCTCTACTCGCGCGCGTTCCAGATGATGGTCGACCTGGAGAACATCCGCGTACTCGAGATCCTCGCCGACGCCACCAACGTCATCGCCGAGGGCGAGGTCATGCAGCTCGCCAACTGCCGCGACCCCGAGACCACCGAGGAACGCTACCTGCAGACCATCCACAACAAGACGGCCAAGCTGTTCGAAGCCGCCGCCACCCTGGGCGCGGTGGTCGCCGGACGCGGCGGCGCCTTCGAGAACGCCATGGGCGCCTACGGCCGCCACATCGGTACCGCCTTCCAGCTCGTCGACGACGCCCTCGACTACCACTCCTCGCCCGAGGAGATGGGCAAGAACGTCGGCGACGACCTCGCCGAGGGCAAGCCCACCCTTCCGCTGCTCTACGCCATGTGGCACGGCAACGCGGCCCAGGCCGCCATCATCCGCGCCGCCATCGAGAGCGCCGGACTGGAGCGCATCGACGAGATCATGGCGGCGATTGAATCGACCGGGGCCATCACTTACACTTTCGCCCGCGCTCAGGCCGAGGCCGACAAGGCTCTCGCCGCACTGGTGGACATCCCGAAATCCCCCTTCCGCTCGGCACTCGAAGCGCTGGTCGAATTCTCCGTTCAGAGAAGCTTCTGACCATTCTCGCAGTCGGGGTGTAGCTCAGCCTGGTAGAGCACTGCCTTCGGGAGGCAGGGGTCGTAGGTTCAAATCCTGTCACCCCGACCACTTCATTCGGAAACAATAAAAATCGTGCGCTCTCACCGAGAGCGAGCGCGGGATTTTTCTTGTTTCCGAATGAAGTGGTCGCCGGGGTCTGGAACCGTAAACAAGGTTCACGACCGAGCGCCAGCGAGGGCGAACGACCGGCCGCAACGCGGACGGGCGATCAATCCTGCGCGCGCTTCAATTGTCCGGTCTTGA
>JBHIYN010000011.1:0-170878 GCA_041984235.1 Gammaproteobacteria bacterium | reverse complement strand
GGGTAGCGCAGGCCGTTGCGGTCCAGCGCCGCCAGCCCGGCCACCACTCCCGGCAGGTAGCTCGGCGGCAGCGCGATCAGCAGCTCGTCGTCCTGCACCCCGCCGAACTTGCGCTCCGCGTAGCACGGGATCGACAGCGACGGCTCGCCCGTCGCCAGCGCCCGTCCCCACGAGTCCGCGCACGCGCTCTCCCCCACCGCGGTGAAGCTGTACTTGCGGTAGCCCGTGTACTGCAGCCCGTTGATGAAGGTCACCATCTGGCCCGGCGTGGCGTAGACCAGGCAGATGTCCGGATTGTCCAGCCGCCCCGAAGTCAGCGGCGATACCGCCAGTGCCTCGTAATCGCCGTGCGAGGCGCAGCTCATCGCCGCCTGGTGCGCCGCGCTGTCCTCCAGCGTGCCGTACCACACGCCATGCATGTGCCGCCCGGACAGCCATTCGGCGTCGCGCGGCGCGAGACCGACCACCGCCCCGCACTGCTGGCCCATGAGGTTGTCCATCGTGATCCCTATGGTCCACCCGATCCAGCGGCACTGGCCGACGATCTGATCGGTGGCGAACTTCTCCGCCGGGTCCGGCCGGCGAATGCGCGGCACCGCCTCCATCTCCGCCACCGTGCGAAAGCGTTTCATGCCGATCGGCATCGCCTTCAGGCGCAGGTAGCGGTACAGGCCCTCGACCAGGGCGGCGTAATCGTAGTCGGTGGCATCGCCCCAGCAGTTCGCGGCCGGCGATGCACTGGGCGCCGCGGACGTTGTCGCGCCCGTCACCGGTTCATCGCCAGGTACTCGGGCGTGACCTCCAGGCCGGCGGCGACGGCGAGGCGGTTGGTGCCCGCGTAGAAGCTGGCCGTGGCCGCGACGTACCAGATGGCCTCGTCGCTGAAGCCTGCCTCGCGCAGGCGGTCGCGATCCGCATCGCCGATGGACTCGGCATCCTCCAGTACCAGCGTCACGAAATCGAGCATCGCCCGCTCGCGCGGCGCGAGCCTGGCGAGGCGGTAGTTGCGGCCGATGTACTCGACGAACACCGGGTCGTCGCACAGCCCGCGCAGGCGCGCGCCGTGATGCGCGCAGCAATAGGCGCAGCCGTTGGTCTGCGCGCAGACCAGCGCAATCAATTCATGGTCGCGTGCGCTCAGGCCCGAGTCCGGCCGCATGAGCTCCATGTAGGGCACCATGAAGGCGCGCAGGCGCTGGTTGTCGGTCGCGAACAGGCGCACGAAGTTGGGCACGAAGCCGTACTTCTTCTCGATGCCGCGCACCATGGCGAGCATCTCGTCATCGAGATTGCCGCGCTCCTCCAGGTCGAGACCGCATATTTCGCGCAGCGAGCCGGCTGCCTCCGAATCCTTCAAAACCGCTGTCATGACTCCCTCCTCCAGGCGACTTTCAATCAACGGGGGCGCCAGCCTAGCGAGCGGACCGGGGCAAAACTACTTCATAATGTGAAGCACGCAGGGTTGAGGGGAGCTACCATGCAACGCTACGGCCAGTACTGCCCGATCGCCAAGGCACTGGAACAACTGGGCGAGAAATGGACCCTGCTCATCGTGCGCGACCTGCTGCACGGCCCCCGGCGCTTCAGCGAGCTGCAGCGCGGCCTGCCAAAGATCTCGTCCGCACTATTGAGCAAACGGATCCGCCAACTAGAAGCCGCCGGCCTCGTGCGCCGCGAGCCGGCAGACAACGCAGCCGGCACTGCCTACGCTCTCACGGATGCCGGCGCGGCGGCCGCACCCATCGTCGAGCACCTGGGGATCTGGGGGATCCGCTGGGCCGACCGCCAGATCGAGCCCGACGAATCGGACGGCTACGTGCTGATGGAAGACATCCGCCGCAACCTCGACACCGCGGCCCTGGGCACAGAGCGCTGCGCGATGCAGGTGGACCTCCGACACCGTGGAGCAAGACAGTCCTGGTGGCTGCTGGTCAGCCCGGTGGGGGTGGATCTGTGCGACACCGACCCGGGGCACGAGATCGACGTGTACCTGGACGCCGAGCTGGAGCCGCTGGTCGACCTCTGGTTCGGGAAGCGGTCGCTGGCCTCGTTGCGGCGGGACGATGCGTTACGGGTTCGGGGGCGGCAGGCGTTGGCGCGGTCGGTGAATCGGTGGTTGGGGAGGAGTGCGTTGGCGGGGGAGCGATGACGCGACGTAGCGCGCGCTCGTGTTGAACCTGGATGGGGTTGATACTGACTGCCAACCGTATCGATGAAGGGGCTGGCGCCAAGTGCCAGAAGGCCTACATATCACCCGTCGTTGATTCGGGACGGCTTAAGGGTTGCGTGTTGGCGGCCACCCAAAGGTCGATCTCTTCCAGAGTGAGGTTTCCAGCTGCCAATTCACGAAATACGTACACGGCTTCTGTTTCAGAGGCCGTTAGCTCATACCCATTGAGACGGAGAAAGACGTCCGTAGCGGCCAGGGCAATTCGCTTGTTGCCGTCCGCGAAGCAATGGTTCCTCGCAAACCCGTATGCATAAGAAGCAGCCAACGTTGGAATGGACGGCGATTGCGCGGCGTAAACTTGCAAATGTCGTGGACGCGCAAGGCTGGCTTCAAGATTGTCGTCGTTAACGCCGTGAACTCCGCCGTGCTCACCTAGCAACTGAAAGTGGATCGCCTTGATAATTTTTGCGTTGAGCCAAGCAACGGTCATTTAGCGAGTTCGCGAAACGCATTCCGGTACTTACGTCGAGTAACCTCAAACGCTTTCATCGCAGAGTCGAATTCCGGATCGAACGGAGACAACTGAACGCCCGCATCGGTGGTTGAAGTGAAGAGCGTATCCCCTTCCCCAACGCTCAAGGATTCCAGAATTTCTCGCGGGAGAATCACGCCAACCGAATTTCCGATTTTTCGAATTTTCAACGCTGCCATCAAACTACTCCTCAAAGCCCGTTCGCTACCCGCGACTCGTCGTACCTACAATCTTTCGGTCACGCCGTTATCCGATGGGGGAATTCGGCTGGTTCTGGTGCGTTCTGCCGGTAGTATAACTTATGTTATAACGACTTGCGAAGGACAGTTTGAGCACGTTGGGGACGTCGTAGCCACCACGCATGGAATGCTGGTGGAACGACGCATTCGCAATTGATCCGGATTGCCTGACCTTCTGATTATTGGTGCGGCTGCGGGACTCGCCGAAACGCCGTAACTGCCTGACGAACTTACTAGACCGACTTTCCAAGAACGCCTTGTACCCCCGCATGTACCCCCGGTGGGCTCCCTATACCCGAACCCGGCTGCTATCACTCATGACCGCCGCGAATCCGCCTCTTTCATCCGCCGCAGAAGAACCTCGGCGAGTTCATCGAGCGGGGAAGCATTGTCTTCTTGTACCGCACCGAGTTCACGCATGATCTCGCTCTGGCGTCCCCGGGAGACCGTGCCGTAGCTGTTGAACGTGGTCAGGACGTCCTCATGCCCCAGATTCTGACTCCACGCTTTGTACTGCTCCGGCGTCTTACAGACTCGCTGGCCGAGCTGCGCCAGCGTCCGCCGGATGCTGTGCGGGTGGAAATACGGTAATCCAGCGTTGGCGCACGCCGCCTTGAAAATCCCTCGAATCGCGGAAGCCCCGCTCCAGTGCTTTCGGGCTAGCCCTTGAGCCGCGAAGCGGCGCCCTTGATCCAACCCGACCTGGGTCGCAGGAAACAGCGGGTCGTCCTCACTCCAGAGACTGTCGTTCCGAAGGTGGGCGACCCAATCTTCGACGATGGCGCGAACCTCGTCACCGACCGGGAAAAACCAGGTCGTGAAAGTCTTGCTCGCCTTGGTCTTCACTTCGCGGGCATCCTGCTCCGCATAGCCGTCGAGCAAATTGAGATGCCTAAGTTTGAATGAGGCCACGGCCCCGTCTCGTGCGCCAGTCAACAGCACGAACGCCACCACCGCGCGATTCCTGAGCTCGAGGTCAGTCTCAAAGGGCATCCGCGAGAGGACGTGCCGGACCTGCTCTAGCGTCGGCGTAGCCGCCTCGCGGCGGGCCGTGGCAACCCGTGCCTCCTTCTCGGACAGGTTGAAATAGTCGGCGTCCGCGTAGTGGATACGAGACTTGTAGCCCGGTTCGCGCGCCAGCCAACGAAAGAACGCCCGCAGGTGAATCAAGGTTCCATGCTGCGTCGCAATAGCCAATCGTTTGCCACTGCGACCAGCCACCATTGCCGAGAGCGACCGCTTGAATCCGATGGCTTGCTCGATATGGAAGGCCTTGAAGTCCCGATGCCTCGTATAGCCCTCGAAGCGGGCAAGCGCCTGGGCGACCGAATCGATTGTCTGCTCGCTTTTCCGTTGCGCTTCCTTCAGATACGTGAAGTAGGCGCGTTTGACTCGTTCGTTGTCGGGATTATGGGTGCCCATATTGAAAATCTCCCTACTCGGCTCGGCTGGTGGACTATTAGCGCCAACGGCTTTGGGCACGCGCCACGAGTGCTCGACGGCGCCACACGGGTGAACGGTCGCTACAGGCGGTTGCCCTGGGGTACCGCCTGTAGCGATACGCTTGGGTCGTCCCCGACGGTCTCGCCACAGGCGGGCTTGGCTGCCGCGTCGAGCACAAACTCGGGCGCCGCGAACTGGTCGTTGATAATCTCCCTGTATCACGGGACCGCAACCGACAATTCACGATGGGTCATGCGCCATCGCCTACACGCGGCGATCCCTCCGTGAACGCGAGCTCGAGATTGCGACAAATGCGCTCCAGATCGGCGAAACGGGCCCGGCGGTACATGACCGTCCCGCAGACGCTACACAGGGCGATCAGGTTGCCAGTCGTGGGTGATACGGCCTCGTAGTCGGCCATTGCGCCAGCCGGCGCTCGTGGTTCCCGGCATCGCATACAGTAGAGCTGCCCCGCGGGGCACGGCCTCTTCCTCGCCTGCCTCTTCCGCTTTAGATAGGCCTTGAGTTCCCGCCCGAGAACCAGGTGCGGCCTGCGACCGTCGATCAAGGGGAGCCCGTCGCGGGTCCAGTTCCTGACCGTATTTGGGTGCTTCCCGAGCAGCTCCGCGGCCTCGGGGATCGAGTAGGTGCGGTGAGTCTTCACTCGCTGCGGGCTGGGATATCGGGCGCCCATCACCCAAGCCCGTCATGCAGCGGGGCTGCCGCATCGCCGAACACGGCCTCCACTACTCGGCCCGCTTGCGCTGTGCTTCCAGGGCCCTGACGAGCTCGCGAATCTCGTCGTCGCTCTTGCCGGCGATACGCGCCGCGTTCAGCGCAGCGACCTCGCTGGCCGGCCAGCCGACCGACCTGAGTCCGATGGCAATCGGGCGGGTGAATAGCCCGGCACGGATGTCGAGGTAGTGCGCGCTACGCGAGCGCCCACGTTCCCGGAGCACTGCCGGCAGACGAAGGATGGTATTGACCATGTTGAGCCTCCGTGAGGCGTTGAAACACGGTCACGGATCTTTGTACCTGAACATCCGTCCGGGAATGCATGCTGCTAAGCAAGAGATAGCGCCTGCTTAGCAGGATTCACCTCTCTCTCTTGGGTTTCGGCAGTCCTTTCAATATGTTGCGAGCACCCGCTTGCGTCATGTTCAGCGCCCTGCATTCTTCTTCTGCGCACCGATCCTTCGTGTCGTACTTGCCCGATTCCCATATCTCGATCAGCCGCTTGCGCTTCTCACGGCTGCCGCCGGGTTTGTCGTGTCGCGCATTCGCGGCATCGCGAGCCCGCGCTGACCGCCACTCTGGGCTACCAACCGACAGCGCGCTCTCGGATGCTGCGCTGACATCGGACTGAGACGCGCCAAAGTCCCCGGCCTCGATCCTTTCAATCTCGGTAAGGGAGAAGAGGGCTTCTTCGAGAGGGGGCAACTCGCCATCCTCCGGATCGGAGCCTTGGGTGATGCCAAAGAGAGGATGTAGATCCCCCAGGCGCGATTCGGCGATCTTGGCCCGAATGTAGGCTTCGGCACGGATGCCTGGCGTCGCACTCCAACGTTCAATGAGTGCCTTGCCCAAAATATATCGCTCCGCCGGCTCGAACGTTCGGACATCCGATTCCACGAGCCAACACGACATCATCAACTCGAGATAGTCGCCCCCCTCCATAATCTCGAAATGGAACCGCGGCGCCGGGCGGAGCTCATTCGCGTTCCTGTATGCGGCCAGTCCGCCACCCTGAGGTCCATAGAAAATCCACGCCGCAAGCTCCTCGGGGGAAGCCTCAAGCCGCTCGTGCAGCAGGTGCAGTGCCTTTGGATAGGGCAGATATCGAACGGGCGGCGTGTCCGCTTCGTCGCCGTCGGGAAGCTCAGGACGAGGCGGTACGTATTCCCCGGCCACGCTCTGAAACGCGAAGTCCATGCGATGGAGCTCGCTGCGAAGTTCCGCCAGTCGCTTCTCCTTGGACGCCAGGTCACCCGCAGTCCGCGTCTCCATCGCCTCCCATTCGAGAATCTTCTCCTGAAGCTCCTCGTGCTTGACGAAGAACTCCCACTGACGATTTCGTTCGTCCTCCATCGCCGGGTCGTGCTTGTAATCCCACTGGTACGCCCAGGCCCGCCGCTGCTCTGGCGACAGCTCGTCCCATGGTATCGGGCGGATTTCGCGAAGGATGCGGGCGCGAACTTCCGCCGGTATATCCTTCAGTAGCGCGTCGAACCACGGCTCGAGCACCCAGGTGAGAGCTTCAAATTCGCTCATCGGTATCGCTCGTCCCTCCGCCTCTGGGGTACGCCGGAAGCTCCAGTGGACGCCGGCTGCCCCTATAGCCGCCCTACCACCATCGGGTGCACTCAATATGCCGCACCGCCGCGGGCCCTTTGGATGCGCTTGGACGTCTTAGTATATTCGGAGTCCTGACAGGCATTGAGCGAGCACGGCCACCACGGACGTGGCCGGATTGCCGTGATATGACCGAGTCCACATCCACCATCGACCTCGGCGACGGTGCAGCCGTGGATAACCCGAGGGGCGCCGAACCAGCCCACTTCGGGGTCGCACCGAAGGGACCCGCCTGATGACCAAGCTCACCTTAAGCCAGCTCTCCAGCCTGCTGTTCCGCGCCTGCGACGACCTGCGCGGGAACATGGATGCCTCGGAGTACAAGGAGTACATCTTCGGGATGCTGTTCCTGAAGCGGCTCTCCGACCTCTTCGACCAGGAACGTGAGCAGCTCGGCATGGAGCTCAAGGCGAAAGGCATGGCCGACGATGTCATCGCCACCCAGCTCGTCAACCCGGACAAGTACACCTTCTTCGTCCCCGAGGAGGCTCACTGGTCGAAAATTCGCCACATCAAGACCAACGTCGGCACCGCCCTCAACAAGGCACTGGAGGCGCTGGAAGACGCCAACGTCGACGCGCTCCAGGATGTCCTCAAGCACATCAACTTTAACCGCAAGATCGGCCAGCGCACCCTCGATGACGATACGCTGGCCAATTTCGTCCAGAACTTCGAGAAGATCCCGCTGCGCGACGAAAACTTCGAGTTCCCGGACCTGCTCGGCGCCGCCTACGAGTACCTGATCAAGTACTTCGCCGACTCTGCGGGAAAGAAGGCGGGAGAGTTCTACACGCCCGCCGAGGTGGTGCGGACGCTGGTCGAAGTCGTCGAGCCGCAGCCAGGCATGAGCGTCTACGACCCCACCTGCGGCTCGGGCGGGATGCTGATCCAGACCCGCGACTACATCCGCGAGATCGGCGGCGACCCGCGAGACCTGTCCCTCGCGGGGCAGGAAAGCATCGGCACGACCTGGTCCATCTGCAAGATGAACATGCTCCTGCACGGCATCGCCCATGCCGACATCCGGCAGGAGGACACCATCCGTCAGCCGCAGCACAAGGACGAAAACAACGAGCTCAGGCGTTACGACCGCGTCCTCGCGAATCCTCCCTTCAGCCAGAACTACATCAGAAAGGGCATCGTCTACCCCGGTCGCTTCGCCGTCTGGCTGCCCGAGAAGGGCAAGAAGGCCGATCTCATGTTCGTGCAGCACATGATCGCCGTGTTAAAGGGCGACGGCAAGATGGCCACCGTGATGCCCCACGGCGTCCTGTTCCGCGGAGGCGAGGAGCGAGAGGCCCGGCGACACTTCATCGAGCGGGGCTGGCTCGAAGCGATCATCGGATTGCCGGCCGGTCTGTTCTACGGCACCGGTATCCCCGCCTGCGTTCTGGTGCTCAACAAGAAGGGCGCACCAGACCGCAAGCACGTCGTGTTCATCAACGCGGACCGTGACTACCGCGAGGGCAAGGCGCAGAATTTCCTACGCGCCGAGGACATTTCCCGCATCGTCCACGCTTACCGGACGCTCACCACCGGCGAGCGCGATGAGCTGCCCCGGTATGCGCGGCGCGTGCCCGTGGAGGAGATCGCGGGCGAGGAGTTCAACTGCAACATCCGCCGCTACGTGGACAACGCCCCTCCGCCGGAGCCGCACGACGTGCGCGCCCACCTCCACGGCGGCGTGCCCACGAGCGAGGTCGACACTCTCGAGCATTTCTGGGCCAATTACCCCGACCTCCGTACCCGGTGTTTCCAGCCCCGGCATGGCGAATGCGCCTACCTGGACTTCACGCCCGAGGTCACCGATCGCCGCGCTTTGGCCGACATTGTGAACGACGACAAGAGCGTTGCGGCCGCACACGAAGCCTTCCTCGAGACGCTCGAAGCGTGGTGGGGCAAGCACCTGCCGGCCATCGAGGCGCTTGCGCCCGATAACGGGAAGAAGGGCAACGTTTACGCGCTGCGCCGCAGCCTGCTCGCGTCCATCGACCAGGCCTTCGCCGGCAGCACGCTACTCACCGGCCACCAGATCCGCGGCGCTTTCGCCCGCTACGTCGACGAACTGAAAGCAGACCTCAAGTCGATCGCTGCGAGTGGCTGGGGACCGGAGCTCATTCCGGACGCTGACATTCTGGAGAGCCAGTTCCCGGAAGTGCTCGCCGAGATGGAACAGAAGCGTATCCGTCTGGCCGAGCTTACCGCGCTCTTCGCTGCAGCCGATGAAGAGGACTACGAGGACGAGGACGATGTCGGTGTGCTCCCCGGTGACCAGGTCAAGGCGCTCAAAGACGAGCTAAAGGAACTGAATGCCACCTGGAAAACAACGCTCAAGGAGCTGAAGGCCCTGGCATCCGACCTGTTCGCCGAGATGAAGGTCGCTGGCGCCCTGCCTGGTGGCGTGAAGAAGGGCGACGTCACCCGCGGCATGTCAATGAAGGAAGCGAACTTCAGTGCCGGACAGGTCATCCTGGACCTAGCGACGAACGCCAACTTCACCTCGGAGCGTGTCGAGGCGATCCGCCAGCGAATGCAGGATGGCCGCGAAACCCTGGAGCGGGCCCGGGGCCGCGAGGCCCGCCTGGAACGCCACAAGGTCTTGGAGGACGAAGCTAAGCAGCTCAAGGGGGAGCTGCGCGCCACTGAGAAGAAGCAGGACGAGCTGGTCGAGGCTGCACGCAAGAAGATCGACCGCGACAAAGCGCGGAAGGTCATCATCGACCGATTGCATCGGTTGCTCGTGCAGACCTACGAGTCGTACCTGCGCGCGGACCAACGGGCGTGCGTCGTTGCACTCGAGAACCTCCACACCAAGTACGCGACGACCGCGACGGATATCGAGCAACGCCGCAATGCGGCGACGGCCAAGCTGAAGGGGTTCCTCGAGGAGCTTGGCTATGCTTAATTCGCCCATCGCCCGGCTCGACGAAGTGGTATCTCTGGCTACTGAGAAAGCGACTACGTCGAAGGCCCCGAATAGGGCCTACGTTGGCCTTGAGCACCTCCCATCTGGCGGCTCGACGCTCCTTGGATTCGTAGATGCAGAACATTCAATCAGCACCAACAATGTCTTCCGCGAAGGTGACGTGTTGTTTGGGAAACTCCGCCCTCGGCTCCGCAAGAGCATACGTGCCCCCTTCGACGGGTACTGTTCGACAGATATCCTGGTGCTCCGACCGACCGCAAGCGTTGATCCCGTATTTGCAAGTTTCGTTCTTCAATCGGATGCAGTGTTCAGCGAAGCGATCCGGACGGAAGAAGGGACCAAGATGCCTAGGTGCTCTTGGTCGACGCTTCGCAATTTTCCGGTCTACTGCCCGGAGCCCCCCGCACAACAGCGAATCGCAGAGATCCTTACGACCGTCGACGAGGCCATCGAGCAAACTGAAGCACTCATCGCCAAGGCGCAGCAGATCAAGGCCGGCCTGATGCACGACCTCTTCACCCGAGGCTTGACCGCGGACGGCCAGCTCCGTCCACCACGCGAGGAGGCACCGCAGCTCTACAAGGAATCGCCGCTGGGCTTGATTCCGAAGGAGTGGGACGCGCCGACAATTGGCGAGTGCCTTTCCGGGATCGACGCAGGCAAGAGCCCCGAGTGTCCCGACACTCCTGCGGCTAGTGATCAGTGGGGAGTCCTAAAGGTCGGCGCGGTTCACCCCGACGGATTGCGACCGCACGAGAACAAAGTCGTTCTGAATCCAGCCTTTCGTAATGCGGGATACCTGCTGAGAGACGGAGACCTCCTTCTTTCTCGCGCCAATACCGTCGACTTGGTGGGATTGGTCTGTCAGGTCCGGGAAGCACCTCCCAACCTCATGTTGTCGGACAAGACCCTTCGACTCCGAGCGAACCAAGAGGTTATTGACCCCCGATATCTGTACTGGGCGCTGCAAATCCACACAACCCGGCGGCAAATTGAGAACCTTGCGACCGGCACAAGTGGAAGCATGAAGAACATCAGCCAGGCCAGTGTCAGGGCGCTGGTTGCTCCAGGGCCCGAAGTTAAGGAACAACAACGAATTGCCGAACGCCTGGACGTCGACTCGGAGGCTCGCCTTAGCCTCCAGCGGGAAGTACATACACTGCGTTACCTAAAATATGGGCTCATGTCGGACCTCCTTATGGGCCGCGTTACCGTCGCGCTCGAGAGCGAACCGGAGCATAAGGAGGTCGCGGCGAATGTCTGAGTACCTCCACGTCGAGAAGCCCTTCCTTCAGCAGCTCGCGGCGCTCGGTTGGAACGTCATCAACCAGGGCCAGGGGTTCATCCCTTCGGACCCGTCGAAGAGCCTGCGCACGAGTTTCCGTGAGTGGTTCCTCCCCGAGGTATTCCGTAGCGCCGTTCGCGCCATCAACCAGACGCCCGACGGGGAGCCTTGGCTCACCGTCCGTCAGCTCGACGACCTGCGCGACCAGATCCTGCGTCAACCCAATCGCACGCTGCTCGAGGCCAACGAGACGACGCAGGGGCTGTTTCTGAAGGCCCAGGTGGATCGCAACGAGGTTACCGGCGAGGCCGACCCGGTCGTCGACCTCATCGACTTTGCGTATCCCGAGCGCAACCAGTTCCACGCCATCAACCAGTTCCGCGTCGACACGCCGGGTTGCGTGAAGACCTGCATCATCCCCGACATCGTCCTATTTGTGAACGGTATCCCTTTGGTGGTTGTCGAAGCGAAGATCGGCGACCCCAACACAGCGAACCCACTGCACGCTGCCTGCGAACAGCTTCTCCGCTACCGGAATGGGCGCCCCGAGACCATCGAGGCAGGGCTCCGCGAGGGTGAGCCGCGGCTCTTCTACACCAACCTGCTGCTGGTGCGCACGTGCGGTGAGAAGGCCGAGTTCGGCACCATCACCTCCGGGCACGAGCACTTCTACGCCTGGAAGGACATCTGGCCAGAGGGCAACCAGGCATACACGCCGCCTCTCGGTGTCGAGCGCGAGCAGGAGAAGCTAATACAAGGGCTGCTCGCACCGGCCACCCTCCTCGACGTGTTGCGCACCTGCACGGTCTTCATGGATACCGACTCTGGAAAGCGTATCAAGGTCGTCTGCCGCTACCAGCAGTACCGCGCCGCTCGCAAGATCGTCGACCGGCTGCGGTCGGGCGAGACGCGCGATTCCCGCTCGGGTGTGGTCTGGCATACGCAAGGATCGGGTAAGTCGCTCACCATGGTCTTCGTGGCCCGGATGCTGCGTGCCGCCGCTGATCTCGAAGATTTCAAGATTGTGCTGGTCAATGACCGCGCAGACCTCGAGGAGCAGCTATCCGGCACCGCCAAGCTCATTGGAGGCAAGGTCAACATCATAGAGAGCACCGCGCACCTCCGCGAGCACCTCAGCACCGACACCTCGGACGTGAATATGGTGATGGTGCACAAGTTCATGGAGCGATTTGAAGCCGCTCCCACGGCCCTCGCCGAGGCGCTCGGAAATTATCGGCCTGCGCCCTCCGCAGGCACGTTCGGTGTCGTCAATCCCTCCGACCGTATCATCCTGATGATTGACGAAGCGCACCGCACCCAAAGCTCCGACCTCGGAGACAATCTCTTCGAGGCCTTCCCCAATGCCACCCGTATCGCCTTCACGGGCACGCCTCTCATCACGGAACAGCATGGTAACCGGCGCACCGTGAAACGGTTCGGCGAGTACATCGACACGTACAAGTTGATGGACGCGGTCCATGACGGGGCCACCCTTCAAATCCTGTACGAGGGCCGAACCGCGGATACGGCTATCTACGACAAACACGGATTCGACACCAAGTTCGAGGACCTCTTCAAAGAGCGCACCGAGGAAGAGATCCTCGCCATAAAGAAGAAGTACGCCGCCACGGGAGACATCCTGGAAGCGGAGAAGCGCATCGAGGCCATCGCCAAAGACCTGGTGGCCCACTACGTCGACAATATCCTGCCTGACGGATTCAAGGCCCAGGTCGTTTGCCATTCCAAGCTGGCGGCGCTCCGCTACCAGAAGGCTATCCGGCAGGCGCTCGCCGATCGTCTCGCACAAGAGAAGCTAAAACCGGAGCCCGATCTGGCCCTAATTGGCCACCTGGAGTTCCTGAAGGTCGCGGTGGTCGTATCAGCCGACCCGACGAACGAGCCGGCTGCCATAACGGAAGCGAGAAAGGAGGCCAAACGCTGGAACGCCGTCGAGAATTTCTGCCGACCCTTCGACTTTGACGACCCGGACAAGACCCTCACCGGCATCGCGTTCCTGGTGGTCTGTGACATGCTCCTGACCGGCTTCGACGCGCCGATTGAGCAAGTGATGTACATCGACAAGAAGCTCCGCGAACACAATCTCCTGCAGGCCATCGCGCGTGTCAATCGCGTGGCGACCAATAAACATCGAGGATTCATCGTCGACTATGTCGGGCTCGCGAACCACCTGACGACCGCCCTCTCGATCTACTCCGAAGAGGACGCCCAGGACATCAACGAAGGCCTGAAGAACCTGCAGAGCGAGATGCCGATCCTAGATGAGCGTTACCAGCGGCTCGTCCAGCATTTTGTCGCGGCCGGCGTCTCCGAAATCCAGGCATTCGTCAAGGGACAGATGGATTCCCCCGACGCAGAGGTAGCAGTCGTCCACGCTGCCGTCGGTGCGATGAAAGACATCAAGCGCCGGGCGGATTTCGAGGTCTACCTGAAGAAATTCCTTCAGAGTCTGAATCTGATCCTGCCGAATCCCGCTGGTCACGCTTACCGTGGCCCCGCGCGCCGTTTCGGCTACCTGCTGCGCATGGTCAAGGAGCGTTACAAGGATGACTCTCTGGACATCTCGGACGCCGGGGAGAAGGTAAAGGCCCTCATCAACGAGCACCTGATCGACCTGGGCATCGACCCCAAGATCCCCCCGATTGAGTTGCTCTCCGATGATTTCATCGCCCACGTCCAGGAACACTCGAAGGGCAACGCCGAAGCGAAAGCGAGCGAAATGGAGCACGCCATCAGAAAGCATTGCACCATCCATTTCGACGAAGACCCCGCCTTCTATACCAAGCTCAGCGAGAAGCTGGAGAAGCTCATTGAGCAGCATCGGGACAACTGGACCGCACTCTCCACGGATCTGGAGCAGCTTCGTACCGAAGCTATGGAGGGACGCACGGACGAGGAGGAAGGGCTCACCAGGGAAGCGACGACCTTCTACGACTACGTGGTCCAGCTTGCCTACGACGGCGGCAAGGTCCCGAGTGCCGATAACGCTTCACTCAAGGAGCTGATGCAGACCATCGTGGAAATGCTGCATAACACCATAGACGTGCTCGATTTCTGGAAGAAGCCCATCGAAGTCAAGAAGCTGCGCGGCAACATCGACACTGAAATCCTGCTCGCGAACATCCCGGCGCTCGCCGCAAAGCATGAGCGCCTCGCGGTCGAGATCGTGAAGCTCGCCGAAAAGCGTGATGCGGAGTTGCGCCGTGTCGGATAGGCCAACGAAGAAATCCGCGGGCGAGCCAATTTCCTACGAAATCATTCGCAGCCGCCGGTCGACAGCGGACGTCATCATAGACCGCGACGGGAGCGTCATCGTTCGGGCGCCTGAGTGGACGGACGACCAGCAGATAGCGAGCATCGTCGAATCCAAGCGTGCCTGGATATACAAAGGCCTCGCGGAGCTAAGGGACCTCAACGCCATGCGGGTGCTACGCGAGTACAAGAGTGGCGAGGGCTTCCTGTACCTGGGCCGCGCTTATCGGTTGCTGCTCGTAGAGGACCAGGAGGCACCCCTGCTCCTCAAGAACGGTCGCTTTTCCGTCAGGCGCGACGTGGTCGCGAGCGGCAACGTGACTGCGGCAAAGGCGGCCTTCCGCGATTTCTACATCGCCAACGGCATGGAACGCATACCACGCCGTGTCGATTATTACTCTCCTAAGGTTGGCGTCGAGCCTACCGGGCTTGAGGTACGTGAGCTCGGCCACCGTTGGGCTTCATGCTCACCCTCCGGCAAACTTTCGTTCCATTGGAAATGTATGATGGCTCCCCAGACCATCATCGATTACATCGTGGTGCACGAGCTTTGCCATTTCCATCATCAGGACCACACGGATGCGTTCTGGAATGAGGTGGATAAAATCGTGCCGAATTTTCGCGAACGGCAGCAATGGCTCCGCGAGAATGGAGCAGGCCTTGAGGTATGAATAGCTCAGCGAGTCGAGCCACGCCAGATATCGGGACGCCTGATCATCAGCCTCTTCCAGATGCTAAGGCATCAATGCGATCTTGGAAGCAGCGATACTCGGCCGCCGGACTCCATCTCTTCGAGCGTGAATCGGGATTGAACATCCTAGTCGATGAGGTCCCTGTTCCTGCCTCCCGATGGTCTCGCGCTCCTCGCCAGGTTTCGATCGCGCTTACGAATCGGTGTGACCTCGCGTGTAGGCATTGTTATGCGCCTAAGTCCCGAGACGAGCTTCGCCATGATGACGTGTTGGCTTGGCTCGCCGAGCTCGACACGAACGGCACCCTTGGAGTCGGCTTTGGTGGAGGCGAACCCACGCTCTACCACCGGTTCGCCGAACTGTGCCATTCCGCTGGCCGGGAGATGACATTCTCCGTAAGTTTTACTACTCATGGGCACCACATTAGCAAGGTTTTAGCCGACGAGCTTCGCGGCAGCGTTCACTTTATTCGCGTGAGCATGGACGGCATTCACAATACTTACGAATCCATTCGGAAACGCTCCTTTCTCGACCTGCAGCTTCGCCTCAGACTTATTCGGACAATCTCCCGCTTTGGTATCAATATCGTCGTAAACGAGCGCACTTTGGTCGAACTCGATGATTCTGCCGCGCTGGCCGCGGATTTTGGAGCGTGCGAGCTCTTACTCCTCCCTCAGATACCAGTGCGCAGTACACCAGGAATTACCGACGCGACTATGGACGGGCTCCGTCGTTGGGTGCACAAATACAGTGGTCCTTTGAGACTCTGTATCAGCGAAGCGTGCGCAGCTGGATTTCCGACTTGCGATCCATTAAATAAAGAACGTGGCCTACTCGCCTATGCACACATTGATGCGGCCGGCGTCTTGAAACCCTCTTCGTATCATGCGGCCGGCGTCAGCCTTAACGAAGATGGCGTGCTTGCGGCGCTCGACCAATTAACGGACGGTTTCGCGGGGAAAACCGAATGAAGATTTGGTACCAGTACGGGTCCGAGCATTCTGCAAATCTCGTAATGATCGGTCACTTTGAAGACGCTACAGAAGCGACGAGAACAAAAGAAATTATCGACGCGCTTATGGCCCAGGTCGAGACGGACGTGCAGAAGGGCTCGCTCGTGGTTGGTAGCCCTTCGGGACGCTTCGGAGAGGAAATGCTCGACTTGCTAGGGCGTCTGAACGTCCATTCAGTCGGGCCGGACGAGCTCGAACAGTTTGCATACGAGACCTACATCAAGGTTGAGGGCGACAAGATCATCATCACTACCGAGGAAGTCGATGTCATCGCCTTTCTCAAAGTACTAGTCCTTCGCGGTGCACGCGTCGAGGTCTATTCGGCGCATGACTATCCCGGCACTGGCCATGGACGTGGAGGCTAGCGAATTTCGGGGGGCGCAATGCCTCCACTGAACTGGGATACCTTCGCCGATCTACCGGGGAGCCCGGAGAGAAACTTCGAGCTGCTCTGTAGAGGCATCATTCGTTACAGCTTTGGCAGCTACGGTGTCCTTCGCGCCCTTGCAAACCAACCAGGTGTCGAGTTCCATCTGAAGCTCAATCAACGCTGTGATGCCTTGGGAGATTCGGGGCGCTGGTGGGGATGGCAGTGCAAGTGGTACGACCTCCCAGCGAGCGGCGCTCTTGGAAAGAACAGAAGAAGCAAGATCGAGGAGGGCATCCGCAAGACGGAAAACCATGTCCCAGGGGTCACGGACTGGGTCCTGTGGACGCGTCGCCCTTTGATCAAGGCGGACCAGATTTGGTTCGCTGAGCTGTCGTCCTCGATGACGTTGCACCTTTGGACCGGGGAAG
Organism: Gammaproteobacteria bacterium; assembly: GCA_041984235.1. Taxonomy (GTDB): domain Bacteria; phylum Pseudomonadota; class Gammaproteobacteria; genus JBHIYN01. The sequence continues at coordinate 154,158 of JBHIYN010000011.1, read as the reverse complement.
AGATTGAAAACCTATTGGTCGGACAGGCCACCGTCCTACGCGGCACCTATTTCGGGGATCTGATCCTAACGCCGGGCATCCTCCGGGAACGACATGACGAGGCTGTCGCGCCAATTCGGGCGCGATGGTGCCCTGAGGTACATCAGGTAGTTGATGCTGAACGCAATCTTCGCCGTAAACTCGGGGAGAGTGGTTCGTGGCTTGTTCTCCGAGATTTGGCGTCGGACCTTCGGTCGCAAGTCCGCGCCGCTCAGGATGCTCCCCAAGTTGCTGCTGCTCTTGTGCAAAAGTTCGGCTCCGTTATCGAGACCGCAATGGGGCTCGCGGATGGTCTTGAGCGGATTGCCGACGCAATCCGCGACGGCGACATAGATTTGTTGGGCGACGAACTCAAATCGCAGCCGCTGACGCTCCCCACGATCGTGACCACGACACCTCGGCTGCTGCGCTCTGTAAACCATCCGGCCGGGCTCCATGTGACAAACGCCGTCTACGCCTGTCGCGAGGCGTTACGCCTTTTTGCAAGCGTTGCGGCAGCATTATCATCCCGCATGGTTGCGATAGTGGCGCCTGCAGGTTGTGGAAAGACACAACTTGCGGCCCAACTCACGGCAGCCACGGACGCCCGCCCGGATGGGGTATTGCTCCACGGCCGGGACCTGCACGCGAACCACTCCTTGGACGATCTGGCAAAGCGCGTATCGATTGCTGCACAACCGATTCCAAGCATTGAACTTCTACTTGCTGCTATGGACGCGGCTGGACAGCGCGCTCACCACCGACTACCGCTGGTTATTGATGGCATTAACGAGTCGGAAGACCCTCGCGAATGGAAACGTTTGCTAGCCGCGCTTGAGCCGACGCTGTCCCGGTATCCTTATGTCCTAGTTCTATTCACGTTACGGCCGGAGTTCGTGGATGAGGCGCTACCTGAGGATACTCCGCGCGTCGAAATCAGCGATTATGGAGTGGACGCGTTAGAGGCAATACGCGCGTATTTCCACCACTGGAAGATCGATGCTACGGACGCCATATTGCCGGGGTATCTTCAACACCCGTTGACCCTGCGGCTGTTCTGCGAGGTAACAAATCCAACTCGTCAGAAGACGGTTGGCATCGACGCAATGCCAACTTCGCTTACCGCGTTGTTCGATCGCTACCTCGTGCAAGTCGGTGAACGAATCGCGGAACTCGCCCCGCGCACGCAGCGGTATTACGCAAACGACGTACGAAGAGCACTGGCCGTCATTGGGGATCTGCTCTGGGACGCGCGCACTCGTTCCCTTGAAATCGACCAGCTGCGCATAGCCCTGGGAGATGACGGGCGACCGTGGGATCAGAGTCTCGTGCGCGCGTTGGAGCACGAAGGGGTTTTACTCCGAATGCCGTCAGATGGTCGAGGCGAATTTACTCCTGCATACGACCGGTTGGCAGGACACATCATCGCCGCCTCGCTGCTCTCAAACTACGGGCAAGAAGATTTCCAAATCTGGGTCAAAGAACCTACTACCGCGACGCTGTTGGGCGGCGACCATAGCGAACGGCACCCCTTCGCTGACGATATCGTCTATTCACTTGTTGGACAGGTTGCGCGGCGCTTCCCATCCAAACAGCTCTGGCAGCTTGTGAATAACTCCCTTCGCGTTCGTGCATTGCGATACGCCGCACGGCTGGAAGCCGCATATCTCGACGCAGCTACGGTTGAGGCGTTACTTGACCTAGCATCACGTGGCGACACGGGGCTTTTTGCCCAGCTCTGGGAGCTACGAGGATCACCCAATCACCCGCTCAACGCGGAAGCACTTGATCGAATGCTGCGGGCGACGCCTGTAGCTGACCGCGATTTGGGTTGGACAGAATGGCTCCGAAAGGAGCAAGAGGATTTAAGCTGCGATCTCGAACGGCTGCAGCAGAACTGGCAACAGCGCGAGCTGCGTGAGGGAGATCAACTTCGCGCACTTTGGGCCATGTGGACTCTCACCAGCACGGTACGACAATTGCGGGATCGCGCAACTCTCGCCCTCTACTGGTTTGGTCGTAACGATCCTGATTGGCTATTCAAGTTAACCCTAGATTCCTTAGCGGTAAACGATCCTTATGTCGTGGAGCGGATGCTGGCAGCCTCATATGGCGTAGTAATGAGCCATCAGGAGGCTGATCACGAATTTGGTGTCTATCTCAAGCCGTTCGTTGACCGGTTGACAAGCGCACTTGTCGGTTCAACGGCTACTGCGCCGACGAATCATTTCCTCGCACGGTTGTACGTGCGAGGCATCGTATTGTTCACGAAGCAATTTTATCCGGATTTACTTCCAGAACGTGTACGAAATTCATGGTCTTTTGCAGTACCCGAATCAGTGTCGCCCATCCCTAGCAGCGACGAGCGCGCCGACGAAGTAGGGCAGACGTTGTACATGGATTTCGAGAATTACACGCTGGGTCGCCTCTTCGATGACCGCTCAAACTACGATATGGAGCACCAAGGACACCAAGCGGCCGTAGCCTACGTGCGTGGTGTCGTATGGTCATATGGCTGGCGGGCGGCACGGTTCGAGGTCTTGGACCGTGAGATTGCAGACGATGCGTTTCGGTTTGGAACACGCGGTCGTCGGCCTCGCGCCGAACGGTACGGAAAGAAGTATAGCTGGATCGGCTTTTATACTTACGCTGGGCTACTCGAGGATAAGGGTCTGTTTCCTCGCCCAAATTGGCCGTTCTCCGACGTAGATATTGATCCTTCATTTCCTGAGGAACCGCCGGTCGATGGACAACCTACTGTTCCGGCGATTTGGTTATCCCCATCCGTCGACAATCACGAACAGTGGATTAGACAGAGTGCCACTTCCGTTCCTCCCGCCCTTCTGTACCGGGAGAGTATTAACGGACACGCTGGGCCATGGTTGGCCGTTCACGGCTTCGTATCGGCAGAAGACAGGGTAATCGGACGTGAGGCGTGGGCGTTCATCTCGGCGCTGATAACTCCAAAGTCAAGCACGCCAGGGTTGGTTACCGCTCTGAACGATGGGTCGCGACCATGGGTGTCTCGTGACATTCCGAGTGATTTCTACACTTTCGCAGGCGAGATCCCGTGGCATCCGAAGTTCGCGGCCGACGCTCTTCCCGCTGCTGGCTCGGAGCAAGCTTACCAAGAGAGCGTTGGAGCAAACGGAAGCGTGGTAATCGAGGTTCTTTCGCACAACTATGCGTGGGAAAGCTACCACAGCGAGATGAATCGAACGGGTGGCGTTCGCGTACCTTCGCGTTCTTTCTCGGCGCATTTCAATCTACGGAGCGTGCCGCAAGGGTTCGACCAGTGCCTGCCCGACGGTACGCGGGCGTCCATCACCCTCAGGGGCGTTGATGGATTAGAGGGCGATATCTTATACATAAGGGAGGACCTATTTCGGGGCTACATCGGCGATCGAGATGTGATCTGGTTTATATTCGGCGAGCGCGGATTGCGACCGTATCCGCCGACACCACCACAATGGCTAATTGACATTCGACAACAGGAACTCGACGCCTGGAGAGTTGTGCTGACCGAAGCAGACATTATTCCGAGAGCGAAGAAGACCACGAAAAAGACCACGAAAAAGACCGCGAAGAAGGCCACACGGAAGGCCAGCAGCAGGTCCCCGAAACAGGCCAGTCGTGATTGACAGCACCCTTCGGTTCGAGCCGACGGTGATGTGTGACATTAAGAATGTCAGGCCGCTGCCCGGGCGAAGCCTGCGGGTGGGTGCTAGCCAAGCGCGCGGTGCGGCCGGACGTGGCTGTAGTGGGGACGCCAAGCCGCGACGTTTGAACGAGCGGAGTCAATGGAGGCGAACCAGTCCAGGTCAAGGCAATAGTTGCGGAACGGCTCGGTGAAGCTCTCAACGAACGTGTTCTGTTTCAGTTTCCATACTGAACGAAACTTAGCGTCACAACTGGCCGCTTCGACCAGAAGAACCTTCCCTTGCTGGTGAACTCAGTACCGTCAACGCAAATCGTAGAATCGCAACCCGACCGGTCAGAATCGCTAGTTACGATTCCTAAAGGGCGATGCAGTACCAATACATCGCCGCCCCACGGCCTCAAGATAGATGGCGTTCGATCGTGTCGAGCCCAGAAGTTCTGCCTTAGCTTATAAAGAGACCCCAAACGGGGTTCGCCCCTCTTTGCGGTTTGGTCTCACTTAGGAGACCACGAAGAACACACTACTATTGAGAGATACGCGAATACAGTCGGCGGCAAGTGCGAACGGTCATACGCGCGTAGTGATGGGAATCACCTCTGCACCTTTTCGGCAGGCGTCTAGTAAATCCGCCCAGTGTTGCATCATCTGGCGCCGCTCCACGAGGTATTGGGCTCGATGATAGGCTGCTCGAACCTTATTCCGCTCAGCATGAGCCAGCTGGCGTTCTATGGCGTCCACAGGGAATCGGCCTGACTCGTTCAGAATCGTACTGGCCGTCGCGCGAAAGCCGTGCCCGACTACGCGACCCTTATAGCCAAGTACGTCGATCGCTTTGTTGATGGTGTTTTCGCTCATGCAGGGCACCCTAGCCCGTCCGCTTGGGAACAGGTAGTCGCCATGCCCGGTTAGGGTACGAAGCTCCTCGAGGAGGCGGAGGGCCTGAGAAGACAACGGGACGATGTGCTCTGTGCGACCCTTCATGCGTTCGCTGGGGATGCGCCATTCGGCAGCTTGGAGATTGAACTCACTCCACTGTGCGGCCCGGAGTTCTCCCGGACGCACAAAGGTCAGCAGCAATAGGTGGACTGCCAGGCGCGTCTCTGGTCGGCCTGGATAGTCGACCAGCTTCCGCACGAAGTCGCCCAATTCATCCCGTCGCAGGGCCGGATAGTGTTGCGTTTGTGCTGTCTTGAGAGCGCCCTTGAGAGCTGCGGCCGGATCATTTTGACCACGCCCTGTAGCGATAGCGTAACGGAATACCTCTCCTGCCCAGCGACGCGCACGGGCAGCAACCTCAAGGGCCCCTCTGGCTTCGATAGGCCGCAACGCACCGAGAAGCACCGGGGCCGTAATAGTTTCGATCGGCATTCGGCCGATCCGTGGAAAAAGGTTAGTCGTCAGAACCGTGTCGACCTTGTCAGCATAGGAAGGGGACCACTTCTTCGCCCGACTCTGCATCCATTCCTTGGCTACTGCCTCGAACGTCGTAGCCGCGCTGACTGCAGCTCGAGCCCTCGCCGCCTGCCGTTCCGCCACTGGGTCTTTGTTCTCCTTGACCAGTCGCCGTGCGTCACCGGCCAACTCCCGAGCCTCACCCAACCCAATTTCAGGATAGACGCCCAGCGCGAGGAGCTTCTCCTTGCCACCGATTCGGTACTTCAGGCGCCAGTACTTTGAGCCGTTGGGGTGGACGAGCAGGAACAAGCCCTTTGCGTCCGAGAGCTTGTAGGGCTTCGACCGGGTCCGAGCGTTTCGCGCGGCTGCATCGGTCAGTGCCATCATCTACCCCCAACGAGTCACCGGATACCCCGTTTTCTACCCCCATGTACCCCAAGCTGTCAACGCATCCAGTTGGACGCCGTTAGCCAGAAAATAGGGTAACTTTAGGGAAATTTCGGCCTTCTTTGGATGGTTCGGGATGACTCTGGCGGACAATATGGTGCCGGCTGCGGGACTCGAACTCGCGACCTGATGCTTACAAGGCAACTGCTCTACCAACTGAGCTAAGCCGGCATGGGGGGTGGGGCGGGTGGTGCCGCGCCGCGGTCGGCGGGCGCGGGTAGTTTAGCCGGTTCGCGCTTCGCCTTCTAAAGTTGCGCCTGGACCGTGTCGCAGGCGATGTCGCGGGCGGCGGCCTCGCCGAGGAGCTCGGCGGGCAGCTCGAGATCGCTGCCGTAGGCCTCGGCGAGCTGGGCGCGGATCCAGAAGCGGTCGGTGGTCTCGAAGCGCGGTACCACCACCGGCTTGTAGCCCTTCTCGCTGAGCTCGGCGAGGCGACGGTTGACCGAGTCCTGGGAGCGGAACAGGCCGAGCGAGATGGCGTTCTTGAGGTCGCCGCGGCGGATCAGCATGTAGTCCTCCACGCCGCGCTGCTGCAGGTCGGAGAGGTTCTGCTGCGCGGCCTGTTCGCTGGTCGGCTCCAGGTAGACCCAGAAGAACTGGCGCTTGCGCACGGTCTCGCTGCGCGTGTTGAGCACGGCGATGTACTCGCGCAGCCAGTCGCGCACGCGGTCGCGCGCCTCGACGCTGGCGAAGGGGCCGATGTCGAGGCAGCGGTCGGCGCGTTCGACGTGCTCGTGCACTTCGCTGAACTGGTCGACGGCGGGGCCGGGGCGCGGCTCGGGCTCCTTGAGCTCGGGAAGCTCCTCCATCTCCGCCACCAGGGTCAGCGGCGGGGCGTCGCGCGGCAGCGGCTCGCGGGTGACGGCGGCGGCGGTGACGCGATCGACGTGCCGGCTGTAGAGCCAGCCGAACAGGGCGACGTTGGCGATCAGCAGGGCGACGGCGAGCGTCTTCATGCGCCATTCTCCGCAACGACGACGAGGCCGCGCAGCACCAGGTCCGGATCGTGGCGGCAGGGCCAGCCGAGCATGGGCAGCACGGCCTCGGCGCCACCGCCGGTGACGAACCAGGCCATGTTATCAGCCTCGCCCTGCGCCGCCAGGCGCGTGCGCACGCGCCCCAGCAGCCCGGCGACGGCCTCGCCGCAGCCGAGCGCGATGGCGTCGGCGGTGTTGGTGGCAAAGCCCTTTACGGCGTGCGCCTCGCTGCGCGGGAGCTGCGCGGTGCCGCGGCTCAGGCTCTCGCGCATGAGATCCATGCCCGGCGCGATCAGCCCGCCGAGGTGACGGCCGGCGGCGGTGACGACGTCGACGGTGAGCGCGGTGCCGAGATCGACCACGCACACCGCGGCGCGCGTGGCGTGCCAGGCGGCGAGCGCGGCCAGCCAGCGATCCACGCCCAGGCGCTGCGGCTCTGCGTAGTCGGTGGTCATGCCGGCGAAGCTGCGGCGCGGCTCGACGAACTCGGCTTCCACGCCCCAGCGGCCGTAGACGTGCTGCACCAGCGCGGCGGCGACATTGGGGCCGGCGACGTTGGAGACCAGCGCGCGGCGCGGGTGCGGCGCGCCGTCGGCATCCTGCGGCCAGTCGGCGAAGTGCGCCGGCGCCGCGGTCGGCAGCGCCGGCCAGGGTACGAGCGCGCCGTTCTGCCACAGCGCGCTCTTGATGCGGGTGTTGCCGATGTCGACCAGCAGCACGGCGCTTCAGTGCACGATCACGTGGCCGGACATGAAGCGCTCGCGGCCGCCGCCGTGCTCGATCACCAGCGCGCCGTGCTCGTCCACCCCGCACGCGGTGCCGCACACGGTGCGGTTGCCGAGGTCCAGGCTGATCTCGCGCCCGGCAAGCGCGTCGTGCGCGGCCCAGGCCTCGCGGAACGGTGCGAAGCCGGCCTCGCTGAAGCGCTGCAGCGCGCGGGCCAGCGCCGCCAGCAGCGCGGCGGCCAGCGCGTTGCGACCGAGCGTGCGCCCGGCGGCGCTGGAAACGTCGTCGGTCGGCCGGTCGATGAGGCTGCGTGCATAGGCCGAGAGGGTCACGTTGAGACCGACGCCGATCACCGCGGTGCACGGCCCGCCGGCTTCGGCGCGCATCTCGATCAGGATCCCGGCGAGCTTGGCGCCGGCGCGCTCGATGTCGTTGGGCCACTTGAGGGCGATGCCCTGAACGCCCTCGGCGCGCAGCGCCTCGAGCAGGGCCAGCCCCACCACCAGGCTCAGCGCGGAGAAGGTCGGCGGCGTGACCTCGAAGCGCCAGCCGAGCGTGAAGCACAGCCCGCTGCCGGGCGGCGACATCCAGCGATCGCCGCGGCGGCCGCGCCCCGCGCTCTGGTACTCGGCGAAGAGCGCGTGGCCGTGCACGTCGCCGGCTGCCGCGTCTTCGAGCAGGCGCGCGTTGGTCGAGTCGGTCACCGTCAGCGTGCGCACGTCGGTGACGGCGTCACAGCCGGCGGCGGCCAGCGCGCCGGTGATGCGCGCGGCGTCCAGCGCCTCGTAGCCGGCCGGCATGACGTAGCCCTGGCCGGGAGTGGCATTGATCTCCACGCCCTCCTCGCGCAGCCGGCTGACCTGGTTCCACACCGCCGCGCGGGTCACGCCGAGCGCCGCGGCCAGGGTGCCGCCGGCGTGCTCGCTACCGTCGGCGAGCAGGTTCAGCAGGTCGAAGGCGCGGCGCATGCCGGGCTCGCGTGGGGCTGGCGCGGCGGCGCGGCGCGCCGCTCAGGAGCGGAACCGGGTCGGCGCCTCGGAGTCGTCGTCTTCGGCGTCGTCATCGTCTTCGGGCGCGGGTGGCGGGATGGTGCGGTTGCCGGTGATGTCGAACACGTCGTCGATGGCCGGCACGGACGGCTCGGCCGGCGTGACCTGCTCGGGCATCAGCGTGGCGTCCTCGCTGTCGTCGTCCTCGAAGCCGGCCAGCGGCGCATCGAAGCTGTCGGTGCGCATGAACTCGTCCAGGCTGATGTCCGAGGTGCCTTCCAGCGGCGGGTCGCCATAGGCGTCGCCCGGCACCAGGGTGGCGGACTCGGGATCGACGTCGTCGTCCGCTGCGGGCGGCGGCGGGTCCGGCATGGCCGTCGGGCCCTCGTCGAAATCGGTGCCGAAGTCGGGGTCGACCGGCGGCTCGCTGGTCTGCCCGAAGTCGTCGGAGTCGAAGAAGGCCGAGGCCTCGGCATCGAAGTCGTCGTCCGGCTGCGGGGTGACGGTCTCGCCGCCGAAGACGTCGTCGCTGGTCGCCTCCGGCATAGGGTCGGCGTCCTCGGGCCCGTCGCTCTCGTCACCGACCACGGCGAGCGGCTCGGTGCCGACGCCGGGCACGGCGGTGGCCGCCTCGTCGTCGAAGAGATCCGAGGCCTGCGGCGCACCGGCAGCGGGCAGGGCGGTCGCGGCCTCGTCGTCGAAGAGATCGGAGTCCGCGCTGCTGCCGCCTGCGGGCAGCGCGGTCGCGGCGTCCTCGTCGAAGAGATCGTCCATCGGCTCGGCGGGCTCCTCGGCGGGCGCGGCCTGTTCGGCAGCGTGGCGCGCGGAGAGCGCGGTCTCGTCGTCGAAGATGTCGTCGTCCTCGCGCGTCGCGTCACCGGCTTCGGCGACATCGGGCGCGGCGCCGCCGGCGGTGAGGTCGAAGACGTCGTCACTGCCGGGCTCGTCGTCCGCGGCCGCCGCGGGGCCGGCCGCGGCGAGCTCGGCGGCGCCCGCGATGATGGTCGCCTCGACGTCGCCGGGATCAGCGAACACGGTGTGGCCCGCATCGTCCATCTCCGGCATCGAGAACTCGAACTCGTACTTGTGGAACTTGACGCGGTCGCCGTGCTTCAACTGGCGCTCGCCGTCGATGCGCTCGCCGTTGAGGAAGGTGCCGTTGACGCTGCCCTGGTCGGTCAGCCAGAAGGCGAAGTCGCGGTACTGGATGATGGCGTGACGCCGGCCGACGGTGCCCTTGTCGACGACGTAGTAGTCGAGGTGGGCGGGATCGTTGCCGGCGACGCGGCCGATCATGACCGGCTTCTCGCCGATCTTGATCGCGGGCTCACCGGTGATGCCGTTGACGTCCTTGAGGAAGGCATCCGGCACCGCGGCCGGATCGGTGGCCGCCGGTGCGCCGGCGCCGCCGCGGCGGCGGCGCAACAGCACCACCACGATCACCACCAGCAACAGCAGCACCAGCGCGGCCAGGCCGAGCACCAGCACCAGCCCCATGCGCTCTTCCTCCGGCAGCGGCGCGCCCTCGCCCTGCGGGCGCATGACAACGGTGCTGCCGGGGGTGGCGCTCATCATCTGCTCGCACATCGCCTCCGGCGTCAGGCCGAGCTCGCCGGCCGATTCCTCGATCGCGATGCGCTCCTCCGGGATCAGCGTGTCCAGGCACGAGGCCGCCGGCCCGGACGGTGGCGGCGGCGGGGGTGGCGGCGGCGCGACCGGCTCGGGCGCCGGCGGCGGCGCGGCCAGGCTCGCCTGCACGCTGTCGAACACGCCGGCGAGGTCGGCCGGCGTCAGGGCACGGAAGTACTCGCCCTCGGTGCGCTTGGCGAGCGACTGGATGAGGAAGAAGTCGGCGTTCTCGGTGAAGGCGATACCGAACATGCGGATGTCGTTGTCGGCGGCATCCGCGGCCAGCTCCTCGCGCATCCACTTGGTCTTTTCCTGGTCGGCGCCGGCGTCACCGGTGTCGACGATGCCGTCGGTCATGAAGATGATGACGCGCGCGACGTCCTCGCGGCCGTCGCTCTTGAGCTCGTAGATGGCGCGCTCGATCGCGCCCGGGCTGTTGGTGAACTGGCCGCGGTAGTCGATGCCCTCCAGCGCGCCCTTGAGCGCGGCGCGGGTGTCGACCCCGAGGTCGGCGAGCGGCACGGCGTAGTCGACCTTTTCGTCGAACACGATCATGCCGACGCGGGTGTCGCTGCCGAGATCGCTGACGAACTTGGAGACCGCGCGCTTGAGCAGGAACTCGGGGTCGTTCTTGCGCATGCTGCCCGAGTTGTCGAGCACCAGGATGACGTCGGTCGGCAGCGCCAGCGCCGGCAGGCCGAGCGCGGCGAGGCACAGCAGCAGCGCCAGGCGCAGCGCGCGCAGGCAGGTCAGGCGGCGTTCCCGGAGCATGTCCAATTGATCGCAATAACCTCGCGCACGGCACTGATCCTGCTGGCAAACACGGCGCCCGCGGCACCGTGCCTCACTCGATCATACCGCGACCGTCGCGCGCCCGACACCACTCGCTCCACGAGCCGCAGTAGAGGCGCGGCTCGGGCAGCCCGGCGACCACCTGCGCGAGCACGTTGTGGCAGGCGGACACGCCCGAGCCACAGTAATGCACGGTGTCGGCATCGGGCACCGCGCCGGCATCGGCGGCGAGGCGCTCGCGCAGTGCCGCGGGCGCCAGCAGGCAGCCGTCGTCAGCGACGTTGTCACGCCAGAAATGGTTGCGCGCGCCGGGGATGTGGCCGGCGTGCGGATCGATCGGCTCGAACTCGCCGCGGTAACGGCCGGGCTCGCGCGCGTCGACCAGCAGGCCCGCGCCGGTGACGGCATCGAGCGTGACCAGGCGGCTGCGATCCGGGCTACCCGCGAACGCGCGCCGCGCGCGCCGCTCTTCGCCGCTCGCCACCGGCAGGGCCGCCGCGACCCAGGCCTGCCAGCCGCCGTCGAGCACGGCGACGGTTGCGTGGCCCATGTAGCGCAGCATCCACCACGCGCGCGCCGCGACCATGCCGTAGGCGTCGTCGTAGACCACGACGTCGGTGCCGACGTCGATGCCGAATTCGGAGAACACCTCGCACAGGCGCGCCGGTGGCGGCAGCGGGTGGCGACCGTGATCGGTCGCCGGCGGTCCGCTCAGATCGCGTTCCAGGTGCGCGTAGACCGCGCCCGGTACGTGCTGCTCGAGCCAGGCGGCATGGCCCGCCTCCGGTGCGCCGAGATCGAAGCGGCAGTCGAGGATGGCGAGTGCATCGTCGTGCAGCCGCTCGGCCAGCGCGGCGGGGGTGATCAGGGGTTGGGAGTCGGACATGACGGACCTCGGGTGCCTCGCCGGCGCTGCGCGCGGGTGGCGTCATTCTAGCGCGGCGCTTCGCGGCCCCGCGCCGGCGCGCTACCCTTGCCGGCCGGTCCGACGAGCCTGCCGTGATCACCACACCGCCCTCACCCGCTCCCCGCCACGCGCGCCGCGCGCTGCTGCTGCGTGCCGCCGCCGCCTGCATCGCGCTGGTGCTCGGCGGCTGTGCCAGCGCCGGCTACTACGCGCAGGCAGTGTCCGGCCAGTTCGAGCTGTGGCGCAAGCGCGCGCCGATCGCGAGCGTCATCGCCGATCCGGTCACGCCGCAGGAAACGCGCCGCAAGCTCGCGCTGGTGCAGGACGCGCGCGCCTTCGCCGCCAGCCGCCTCGCGCTGCCGGCGGACGGCTCCTACGCCCACTACGTCGAGCTCGGGCGCGAGTACGTGGTGTGGAACGTCTACGCGGCGCCGCCGCTGGCCCTCGAGCCGGAGGCCTCGTGCTTCCTCTTCGTCGGCTGCCTGGACTACCGCGGCTACTTCGCACGGGCCGATGCCGAGGCGCATGCTGCCGCGCAGGAGGCGGCCGGGCTCGACGTCTACCTCGCCGGTGTCGCCGCCTACTCGACGCTCGGCTGGTTCGACGACCCGGTGCTGAGTTCCATGCTCGCCTACGACGACGCGCGCCTGGTGGAGATCCTGTTCCACGAGCTCGCCCACCGCCGCTTCTACCTGCCGGATGCGACCGACTTCAACGAGAGCTTCGCCATGGCGGTGGCCGAAGCGGGCCTGGCGCTGTGGCAGGCCACGCGTGGCGAGACGGCACAGGGGACGCTCGCACGCGCCGCGCGCGAAGCGGCGCTGACCGACCTGGTGCTCGAGACGCGCGCCGAGCTCGCAACCGTGTACGCGGGCGAAGCCTCCGCGAGCGAGAAGCTCGCTGCCAAGCGCGCCGCCTTCGAACGCCTGCGCCGACGTTACGAGCAGATGAAGAGCACGTGGGACGGCGACACCCGCTTCGATCGCTGGATGTACGCGCCGTGGAACAACGCGCGCCTCGCCTCGGTCGCCACCTACCACGCGCACGTACCGGCCTTCCGTGCGCTGCTGGCACGAAGCGGCGGCGGGTTCGCGGCGTTCTACCGGCAGGTCGAGAGCCTGGCCGCGCTGGATGCAGCGCAGCGCGTCGCCTGCCTCGCCGCCTACGCCGAAGCGCGTTTCGACGCGCCCTGTCCGGACCCTGCCGCAGGCGATCACGCACCCTGACGCGGCGCCGCCGTTCTATCTATAATCGGCGCAGGGAAAGGCGTTACGGCGATGTGTGAAGGTTGTCACGCTTCCGCCACGCACCGGCGTTCGCGCCGCGGCGCGCTCTCTATAATGTGACCACTGTCGCGTTGCTCGCCGGGCACGCGAGCCCACCGCAACCAAGAGCGATCCCCGTCATCACATCCCGCATTGAAGCGAGAACACAGCGCATGCTCGACAAGCTCTTCAGCAAGGCCCTCACCCTGGTCGTCAACGGTGAGGAGATCACCTTCAACACGCTGACCGAGTTCGAGTTCGCGCTCGGCGGCCGCACCAACGTGCCGGCCAGCAAGCTCGCCGACCTGATCATGCTCTCGCCGGACGATCTCAAGCGCGAGGCCAAGAGCATCAAGGCGGTCGAGAAGCGCTTCGTCGACATCCTCTCGCGCTCGATCGAGCAGCCCGGCGAGATCGGCAAGCTGGTGCGCGGGGTCGACATCCAGGTCTTCTCCAACGACTACGAGTGGCGCGCCATCTTCAAGGCGCTCAACCAGCAGACCGACGAGGACTACGACGAGCTCAAGCGCATCGCGGTGGTCAAGTACATGCAGTACCTGCGCTCGCGCCAGGACGTCATCAAGCAGACTTACAAGGTCAAGGCCAAGGAAGCCGAGCGCGGCTCCGAGCGTCCGTCGCCGATGGAAGAGACCAAGGACGTGCTCAAGGAGACCAGCATCTTCGATTCGATCTCGCTCGAAGCGCCGCTCGACATCACCGAGAATTCCTTCGTGCGCCTGCCCAAGGGCGAGGCGACCATCATCTCGCCACCGCCGGGCGGCGAGTTCGAGATGAAGCTCTCCAAGCACCTGTTCACCTTCCGCAACGGCACGCCGCTCGCCCTCGTCGACGAGAACGGCGAGACCCACGAGCTCGGTGAAGGCAAGAACATCATCGGCCGCGACGCGGTATGCAACGTGGTCGTCGGCAACGCCCTGCGTGACGTCTCGCGCATGCACCTCATCATCGAGCCGATGGAGGAAGGCGCAATCCGCTTCACGGATCTCTCCTCCCACGGCACCTTCCTGCCGGCGAGCCTGGTCCCCGAAACCGGCGACTGAGCGCGGCGCGGCGTTCAGCCGCGGTCGAGCGCCGCCAGCACCTCGCCGAAGCGCGCGATGCCGTCCGCGGTCGACGGCTCCATGATCAGCGATACGTGTTCGACGCCGAGCGCGGCGTACTCGCGTAGCTGCGCCGCGATCTCCGCCGGCGTTCCGGCCAGCGGTACGCCGCGCGGGATCGGCCACGGCTGCGGACCGAGGTTGACGCCCAGGGTCGCGTGGCGCGCCAGCGTGGCCGGGTCACGGCCGTGCTTCTCGCAGGCGCGGGCGATCGGTGCCCAGGCCTGCTGGTAGGCGGCGATGCTGCTCTCGCCGAAGGCCAGGTTGCAGTTCCACTGCGCGGCATGCTGCGCCACCAGCCGGCTCATGCGCGGGCCGCCCTTGAGCGTGCCGATCATGATCGGCGGGCCATCGGCGCGGCCGGCCTTGGGCAGCAGGCAGGCATTCTCGGCGCGGTAGAACTCGCCCGCGAAGTCGACACTTTCACCGCGCAGCAGCGGCGCGATGATCGCCAGCGCTTCCTCGAAACGCCCGACGCGGCGCTCGAAGGGGTAACCGAAGGCGCGGTGCTCGGTCTCGAAGTCACCCGCGCCGAGGCCCGGCACCACGCGCCCGCCGCTGAGGTCGTCGATGGTGTCGACCATGCGTGCGAACAGCGCCGGGTTGCGGTAACCGGTGTTCGACACCAGCGTGCCGATCGCGACCCGCGAGGTCGCCATCGCGATCGCACTCGCCAGCGACCAGCATTCCCAGGCGCCGAACTTGACCCCGGCCAGCTCGGACGGGAACTCGACGCCGACCACGCGGTAGTCGTCGTAGGGCTCGAAGTAGAAATGATCCGCCATCCACACGCTGTCGAAGCCGACCTGCTCGGCCTGCACCGCGAGATCGACGACGTCGCGTGCAGAGGGGGTCGCGCCACCCAGCGCGCCGCTCCAGGTCGGCAGCAGGATGCCGAGCGCGGGTGCCTCGCCGCCGCCGTCGCCCGGCATGCTCAGTGCTCCGGCAGCTCGATCGCTTCGAACAGGCGGTCGAACTCCTCGCGGTTGGTGGTCGCGACCGCGCGATCGACCAGCTCGCGTTCCAGGTGCGGTGCGAAGAGCTGGATGAAGTCGTACATGTAGGCGCGCAGGAAGGTGCCGCGGCGAAAGCCGATGCGGGTCACGCTGTAGTCGAACAGGTGCGAGGCGTCGAGCGCGACCAGGCCCTGGTCCTCGTCGGCCTGGTAGGCCAGCGTGGCGACGATGCCGACGCCGAGGCCGAGGCGTACATAGGTCTTGATGACGTCGGCATCGACCGCGGTGAACACCAGCCGCGCCTCCAGCCCGGCGGCGGCGAAGGCGTCGTCGAGCTGCGAGCGGCCGGTGAAGCCGAACACGTAGGTCACGATCGGGTACTCGGCGATCGCTTCCAGGGTCAGCGGATGCACCTCGCACAGGGGGTGCCCCTCGGGCACGATGATGCTGCGGTTCCAGCGATAGCACGGCAGCATGACCAGGCTGTCGAAGAGCTCCAGCGCCTCGGTGGCGATGGCGAAGTCGACAGTGCGGTTGGCGGCCAGCTCCGAGATCTGGATCGGCGTGCCCTGGTGCATGTGCAGCGCCACGTCCGGGTACTTCTCGATGAAACGCCCGATCACCGGCGGCAGCACGTAGCGCGCCTGCGTGTGGGTGGTGGCCAGCGACAGGTTGCCGCGGGTGGCGTCGCTGTAGTCCTTGGCGATGCGCCGGATGTTCTCGATCTCGCCGAGCACGCGCCCGGCGACCTCCAGCACCGCCTGTCCGGCCGGCGTGATGTCGACCAGGTGCTTGCCGCTGCGCTGGAAGATCTGCACCCCGAGTTCGTCCTCGAGCTGGCGGATCTGCTTGCTCACGCCGGGCTGCGAGGTATAGAGACTCTCAGCGGTCGCGGAGACGTTGAGGCCGTGGCGCGCGACTTCCCAGATGTAGCGCAGTTGCTGAAGCTTCACGGCACGTCCCGATCATCAGGAATAATGATGATCAATTGTATTACCTAATCGAATAAAAGCCAGCCAGGCGGCGGCTCAGACCGACGACTGCCGCAGCGCCTCCAGGGCGTCGTTCCAGGTCCCGGCCAGGTCAGCGCCCGCCTCCGGACGCACCGCACCCGTCAGCACCCGCTGCATGAGATCGCCGACCCGGTAGCGCAGGCGCGCGGCGCGCACGGCGGCCGCGTCGGCGTGCGCGTGCAGCCACGCGCGGTGCGCGGCGCAGGCTTCATCCAGCGCATCCAGCCCGCTGCCGTCGCGCGCGGCGATGCCGAGCACCGGCACCCGCCAGCTGCTGCGCGCCGCGGCGAGCTCGAAGGTCTGCGCGATCTGCTCGCGCGCGAGGCTGGCGCCGGGCAGGTCGGACTTCGCCACCAGCACGATGTCGGCGATCTCCAGCGTGCCGGCCTTGAGCGCCTGCACCGCGTCGCCGGTGTCCGGCTGCACCAGCAGCACCACGGTGTCGACCAGGGCGCGCACCGCGTGCTCGGCCTGGCCGACGCCGACCGTCTCCACCATCACCTGCTCGAAGCCGTGCCGTTCCAGCATGAGCAGCATGTCGGCGAGGTTGTCGCACAGGCCGTCGCCGGCGGCGCGGCTGGCCAGCGAACGCAGGAACACGCGCTCGCTGGCGGCGGCGGCGTCCATGCGGATACGGTCACCGAGCAGCGCGCCGCCGGTCAGCGGGCTGCTGGGATCGATGGCGAGCACGGCCAGGGTCTCGCCGGCCGCGGCGCGACGCTCGGCGATGCGCCCGACCAGCGTGCTCTTGCCGACCCCGGGCGGCCCGGTGAAGCCGACCCGCCAGCCGCCGCTCGCGACCTCCGGCTGGTTCTGCGCCAGGATCTCGGCCACCCCGGCGCGCGACAGCCGGCTCAGCTCGCGCCCCAGCGTGCGCCGCAGCTGCGGCGTGACCTGCACCGTCGCGCTCCGCCTTAAGCGCGACTGGCGTCGAGCACGCGGCCGATGTCGGCGATGACGTCGGCCACCGCAAGGCCCGCGTGGTAGACCCCGCGCGCGCCGGCGGCGGTGAGCGCGGCGATGTCCTCCTCCGGGATGGTGCCGCCGACGAACAGCGCGATGTCGTCACCGCCACCCGCGGCCAGCGCCGCCGCCGTCTGCTCGACCAGCGCGACGTGGCTGCCGGAGAGAATGCTGAGACCGACCGCGTCGACGTCTTCCTCGATGGCGACGCGGGCAATGTACTCGGGGGTCTTGCGCAGGCCGGTGTAGATGACCTCGGCGCCGGCGTCGCGCAGGGCCAGCGCGATGACCTTGGCGCCGGCGTCGTGGCCGTCGAGCCCGGGCTTGGCGATGAGGATGCGGCGGCCGGCGACCGCGCTGTCGCTGACGGTATTCATAGCCGCACCGGCTCCTGGAACTCGCCCCACACCGACTTCAGCGTGGTCACCATCTCGCCGACCGTGGCATAGGCATGACAGCAGTCGACCAGCAGCGGCATGAGGTTGTCGTCGCGCTCGCGCGCGGCGCGCTCCAGCGCGGCGAGGCTGCGCTCGACGGCGGCGGCGTCGCGCGTGCGCCGGACCTCGTGGTAGCGCGCCACGACCTGTTCGGCGAGCTCGGGATCGACGCGGAAGACCTCGCCGAAGTCCGGCTTCTCGTCGTCGCGGCCGAAGAAGTTCTCGCCCACCACCACGCGCTCGCCGTGATCGGCGTCGAGCTTGCGCTCCAGCGCGCGGCGCGCGATGCGTGCCTGCAGGTAGCCGTCCTCGATCGCCTTGATGGTGCCGCCGTAGGCGTCGATGGCGTCCATGATCTCGACGATCTGCGCTTCCATCTGGTCGGTCAGCCACTCCACGTAGTAGCTGCCGCCGAGCGGGTCGACGGTGCGCGCCACGCCGCTCTCGTAGGCCACGATCTGCTGCGTGCGCAGCGCGATCTCAGCGCTCGTCTCGCTCGGGATCTGGAACGCCTCGTCGTAGGCGCAGGTGAACACCGACTGCGCGCCGCCGAGCACCGCGGCAAGGTTCTCGATGCCGACCCGCACGATGTTGTTGTAGGGCTGCGCGGCGGTCAGCGAGGAGCCGCCGCAGACCACGCCGAAGCGGAACATCAGCGCCTTCTCGTCGCTCACCCCGTAACGCTCGGTGAGCAGCTTCGCCCACAGCCGGCGCGCCGCGCGGAACTTGCAGATCTCCTCGAAGAAATCCATGTGCACGTAGAAGAAGAACGAGAGCCGCTTCGCGAAGCGATTCGGATCGGCACCGCGCGAGACCAGCTCGTCGACGTAGGCAAGCGCGTTGGACAGGGTGTAGGCAATCTCCTCGCTGGCGGTCGCGCCGGCGTCGCGCACGTGCGCACCGGCGATCGAGATGGGGTTGAAGCGCGGCGTCTGCTCGTTGGAGTAGAGGATGGTGTCGCCGATCAGCCGCATCGACGGGCGGACCGGGAAGATCCAGGTGCCGCGCGCGACGTACTCCTTGAGGATGTCGTTCTGGATGGTGCCGGTCAGCTTCTCCCGCGCGATGCCGCGCTTGTCGGCGACCGCGAGATACATGGCGTAGATGATCGAGGCGGTGCCGTTGATGGTGAAGGAGGTCGAGAGCTCGGCGAGATCGAGACCGTCGAACAGGATCTCGGCCTCGGCCAGGCTCGACAGTGACACCCCGACCTTGCCGACCTCGCTCGCGGCAATCGGGTCGACCGGGTCGTAGCCGCACTGCGTGGGCAGGTCCAGCGCCACCGACAGGCCGGTCTGGCCCTGCTCGATCAGGAAGCGGTAGCGCGCGTTGGTCGCCTCGGCCGAGCCGAAGCCGGAGTACTGGCGGAATGTCCACAGGCGGCCGCGGTAGCCGTTGCTGAAGATCCCGCGCGTGTAGGGAAAGGCGCCGGGCGCGCCGATCTTCTCGGGCGTGACCATCTCCGGCGTGACCACCTCGGGCACCTCGATGCCGGACGGGGTGCTCAGGCGGGCCTGGGGTGCGCGGGCGCGCAGGTCATCGGATGCGGCGGCCATGCGGCGTTCTCCTCGATGGTGAGTTCAATGGCGGGCGGCGCGCGCTCAGGCGCTGCCCGAGATGCGGGCGAGCACGCGGTCGTGGGCCTCCCAGTGATCGGCGTGGCACCAGGTCTCGGCGAGCGCGGCGAGCTCGGTCTGGCGCAGCTCCGGCGGCGTGGCGTTGCGGCGATGGGCCAGCACCAGGGCCTTGATCGCGCGCATCACCTGCGGCCGGCGCGCCGCGATCGGCGCCATGTAGTCGGCGGCGAAATCGTCGAAGGACTGGCCGTCGGGACATACCGCCTGCACCAGTCCCAGCGCCTGCGCCTGCCCGGCGCTCAGGAAGTCGGCGCGCGAGAGCAGGTGCAGGGCGCAGGCGCCACCGACCTCGCGCACGAGATCGCTGCCGCCGCCCCACGCCGGCGCGATATTGAGCGTCGCCTGCACGAAGGCCATGCGCGTGTGCGCGGCCGCGATGCGCACGTCACAGGCGAGCGCGAACTCGGCGCCGCCGCCGATCGCATCGCCGTTCAGCAGTCCGTACACGGGCACCGGGAATTGGCGCATGGCATCCAGCGCGGTACTGGAGTCGACCCCGATGCGCTCGGCATCGGCCGGGCTGCGCAGGCGATCGAACTCGTGCAGGTCACCACCGGCGGCGAAGCACTTCTCACCGGCGCCGCGCACGGTGGCGCAGACCAGGCTGTCGTCGTCGGCGTGGGCGGTGAAGCAGGCGCCGATCTCGGCGAGCACGCCCTGGCTGAGCGCGTTGCGTTTGGCCGGCCGGTTGACGGTGACCTCGAGTACGGCGCCGCTGCGGCCCACCGTCAGGTATTCGTATTCCATCCTCCAGCAGGCCCTCCCCCGGCCGTTGTCGCGATCCGGTTCATTCGATCGCGGTTGCCGGCACGGCCAGTGACGGCCGCACCAAAGAGGACAGTTTACTTTTCCCGCGCCCCGGGTGGCCAACCGTAAGATGCGCGCAGGTCATTGCGCACGGTCAGTTCCAGGTCGCGGCGTGGAGATGGGTCCGGCGCGGACCCGGCCGCCAGGCCGGGTCCGCGGGTTCAGGTGAGTCTGTCGATGCGCGGCCGACGGGCACGCGCGCGGGTCGGCGTCAGTGATGCGCCTCGTGATGGGCATGGATGATCGCCTGCATGCGATCGGCGAGCAGCAGTTTCTCTTTCTTCAGGGTTTCGAGTTCGAGTTGTTCCATGGCTTCCTTGCCGGCGGTGACTTCGTCCACACGCGAATTCAGGCTGGCGTGCTTGTCGTACAGGCGGCGAAAGACCTCGTCGCGCTGCAGGAGTTCGTTCACCGTCGATTTTTCGTTTTCGAACATGGCGTTCCTCCCTCGGTTGGCCTTAGGGGTGACGCACGCGCGCCGTGCCGGCAGGGCGCGGAACCGCGGGTTCCGCAACCGCCGGACCACTCATCGGGCGCAGGTGCATACCTACAAAGCTAGACCAGCACCGCGCCCGGAACAAGGTCGCGCGGCCGGGCGCCAGCGCGGCCCGCCGCGCTTTCATCGGGTTACGTCCCGCCGGTCATGCGGAGTCTGGTGGCTGATCGCTAAGCGACTGATTTATTTTGGTCCTCGCGGCTACAATACGGCCATGAGCGCAGCCCGCACCGCGTCCCCGGCATGACCGAGCGCATCCTGTTCGTGACCGGCAAGCTGGCCGAGAAGAGCCTGCGGCGGGTGCTCGGCTCGCTCGACGAACCGGCCTTCACGTGGGACATCCGCGTGCCCGGCGTGGCGGTGGCCGCACTCATCACCAGCGCCCTGCTGGAACGCCGCCTGGGCGCGGTCGAGGGCTACGACCGGGTGCTGCTGCCGGGCCGCTGCCGCGGCGATCTCGATCACCTCTCGGCGCACTTCGGCCTGCCCTTCGAGCGCGGCCCGGAAGAGCTCAAGGACCTGCCCGCCTTCTTCGGCGCCAGCGCCCGGGCGCGCGAGATCGGCCCGCACGACGTGCGCCTGTTCGCCGAGATCGTCGACGCGCCCCAGATCGGCGTCGACGCCGTGCTCGAGCGCGCCGCGCGCTACCGCGCGCACGGCGCCGACGTGATCGACGTCGGCTGCCTGCCGGACACGCCGTTTCCGCACCTCGAGGACACCATCACCGCGCTGCGCGAGGCCGGCTACGCGGTCAGCGTCGATTCGCTCGACCCGGCCGAACTCGCGCGCGGCATCGGCGCCGGTGCCGACTACTGCTTCAGCCTGACCGCCGCGAGCCTGGACCTGGTCGCCGACAGCGATTGCGTGCCGGTACTGATCCACGACGACCCGCGCGATCTCGACGGCCTGTGCCGGGTCATCGACGCCTTCGCCGCGCGCGGCCGCCCGTTCTATGCCGACCCGGTCATCGACCCCATCCACTACGGCCTCACCGCCTCCATCGGGCGCTATGCTGCGCTGCGCGAGCGTTACCCGGCGATCGAGATCATGATGGGTATCGGCAACCTGTCCGAGCTGACCCACGCCGACAGTCTCGGTCTCAACACCCTGCTGCTCGGCATCGTCTCCGAGCTCGGCATCAACGCGGTGCTGACCACCGAGGTCAGCCCGCACTGCCGCAGCGTGGTCCGCGAGGTCGATCGCATCCGCCGCGTGATGTACGCCGCGCGCGAGGACAACGCGCCACCGCGCCACATCGACGAGTCGCTGCTCGCGCTGCACGAGCGCAAGCCGTTCGTCTACAGCAGCGAAGAGATCGCGGACTTCGCGCGCGAGGTGCGCGACGACAACTTCCGCATCCAGGTCAACGCCGACGGCATCCACGTCTACAACCGCGGCGGGTTGCATGTCGCGCAGGACGCCTACGAGCTGTTTCCCCTGCTCGGGGTCGAGAACGACGGCGCGCATGCGTTCTACCTCGGCCTCGAGCTCGCCCGCGCCGAGCTCGCCTGGCAGCTCGGCAAGCGCTACGACCAGGACGAGCCGCTCGACTGGGGCTGCGTGCTGCCGCGCGCGGCGACCGACAAGCGCGAGTTCGCTGCCGCGCGCAGCACCTGGAAGGCGCGCCGCGCGCGGCGCACGCGGAAAGACTAGGCGCTGCTACCATGGACGCACCGCGCCGGCGCAGCGTGCGCGGCCGCACACCCACCCGCCGCGCCGAGGACTTTCCGCGATGAACGACCGCATCCGCGAGCTGCTCGCCGACATCCACCGTCTCGAAGACGAGCTGGCCGAGGAAATGCAGAATCAGCAGAGCGAGCTGCTGTACTGGTTCGAAGGCCGCAAGGTGCGCTTCGAGCAGTCGATCCGGCAGGCCCAGCGCAGGGTGCGCATCGGCGTGCTGCGCTGGCTGGCGGGCAGTCGCCCGCAGGACGTGCTCAGCGCGCCGGTGATCTATTCGCTGATCGTGCCGCTGCTGCTGCTCGATGGCTTCGTCAGCGTGTACCAGGCGATCTGCTTCCGCGTCTACGGCATCCCCAGGGTAAGTCGCGACCGCTACATCGCGCTCGACCGGCACCAGCTCGACTACCTCAACCCGGTGGAGAAGCTGAACTGCGTGTACTGCGGCTATGCCAACGGCCTGCTCGCCTACGTCCGCGAGATCGCCTCACGCACCGAGCAGTACTGGTGCCCGCTCAAGCATGCACGCAAGGTGCTGGACCCGCACCGGCGTTACGCCCAGTTTGCAGATTTCGGCGACTTCGCGGGTTACCACGCGCGCCAGGCCGAGCTGCGCCGCGCGCTGGCGCACGAGCAGGAGGCACCGGACGACAGCGCGTAGTACGGCACGCGAAGCACCGGATTACTCCTGGCGACGAAATACCGATTGCCAATCGGCTTTTCGCGGAATAAGCTTCCGCCGCATGAATGACGACGCGTTCGCGCTGGGGCCGCTGGAAGTGGCCACCCTCGAAGTCCTGTGGGATCTGGGCGAGGCTGACGCGCGGACCCTGCACCGGCGGCTGGCCCGTCGTCGCGGGTTCACGCTGTCGACCATGCAGTCGACACTCGAACGCCTGTTCCGCAAGGGACTGGTGACGAGAACGAAAGTCAGCCACGCCTACGTTTACGAAGCGGCCGCATCACGCGAGGCCGTCATGGCGCGGCTCGTCGAGTTTGCGCTGAAACCCTTCCGAACGGGCAAGACACAGTCCCTCCTGGCGGCCTTCGCCGAATACGCCGCGGCCGCCGACGACGCGGAGCTCGATCAACTGGAGCAGCTCATCGCCGCACGCCGGGCCGTCAGCGACGATCATGGAGCCGACCCATGATCGGCGCCCCGGAACCATGGGTCGCATTGCTGGCGGGACTCATCGCCTGTGTCGGCGTCGCGGCGCTGATCGCGCTGGCCTGCCGACCGCTGCTGAAAGACCTGCGACGCTGGTCGCCCGAAGTGCGCGCGTCGGCGTGCTTGATGCTGCTCCTGGCGCCCTGCCTCGTCGGCATCGCGGCGGCGGCGATGAGCGGTCTTTCCGCGGACGGCGTGGTAGTCGACCTGGTCACTCACCACTGTCACGCGAACATGGCCAGCTGTAGTGCGCACGAGCCGCTCGAGCCGAACGCCGTCCTCTCGCTGCTGGGCGGTGCCCTGCTCCTGGGGATCCTGCTGTGGCTGGGTGCGAGCTGCGTCTCGCAACTGCGGATGACGATGCGGTCGACCAACCTGCTCAGGATCGCGAGCCGAAACCGCGCCCGTGCAGACGTCGGCATCCTCGGTACCGACGACACGGTGGCGTGCGCGATCGGACTGTTCAGGCCGCGGGTCTTCCTCAGCCGCGGCCTGTGGCGCCGTCTCAGCATCGGCGAGCGCAAGGTCGTGTTGCGGCACGAACGCGCCCACGTGGCGCGCCATGATTATTCGACGCGGGCGCTCGCGGCGCTGTGCGCAATGGTCCATGGCCGTGCAACGGGTACCCGGCTGCTGGACGAACTGGTGCTGGCCCAGGAACAGGCTTGTGACCGCGCTGCGGCACGGTACTACGGCACGCTGCGCACCGCCGAAACGCTGCTGAAGGTCGAACGGATCCAACGCCGCCGCAACGTGTCGGAGGCCTCGTCTCCGGGGATCCTCGACGGATCCGTCACGGCGCGCGTGAACGCGCTGCTGGAGCCGGCGTTTCTTCCGGTCTCCCCGTGCCTCGCCAGGCTGTACGGCGCCGTTACCGTAACGCTGGTCGGGCTCGTCGCTGGCATCGAACCACTGCACCACGCGGCGGAGTCGATCGTGCAATCGATCGCCTGGTAAGCGCGTTGCCTGCACACGGGTTTACGGCGCGAAAAAAACCGAGCATCGCTCGGCTTTTCGTCGTCGCGTGCAGCCTGTCCGGCCCCGCCACGGGTGCGGCTGGCACGCTGCTGAGCGTCGACGACGTCGTGCGTCTCGCCCTGGCAGAGCCGAATCGCGGGGCCGTCATCGATGCCACCGTCGGGCGCGCCGAGGGTGATCTCATCGCGGCCGGCACGCGCCCCAATCCCGTCCTCCAGTACCAGCGCGAAGCCGCCGACGGTGCGGGCGGCGCAGGCAGCGAGAACTTCGTGCAGATCCAGCAGCAGTTCGACCTGTCCGGACGCCGTGCACTGGCGCGCGAAGCCGCGAGCGCCCGCTTCGATGCCGCGCGTCACGGTGCCGGCGCGGCACGCAAGGCGCTCGCGCTCGACGCCGTGGCGCGCTTCTATGCCGCACTCGCCGATGACCGCCGGCTCGCCCTGGCCGAGAGCCACGTCGCGGAGCTGGTGGCACTCGAAGCCCAGACCCGCGCCCGCGCGGAGGCCGGTGACGCGTCGCGTTACGAGCTCGAGCGCGTGCGCCAGGAAACCGGCTTCGCACCGACTGCCGTCGAGCGTGCGCGCGGCGATGCCTTTGCCAGCCGCCGCGCGCTGGCCGCGATCATCGGTGTCGACGCGATCGCCGGGGACACGGTACTCACGGGCGAATTGCTGCCACCCGAACCGCCCACACTGGCGGATCTCGCGACCCGCATCACCGCCACCCCGCGGCTCGCGGCGCTCGCCGCCGAAGCCGACGCGGCCGATCGCGAGCTCGAGGCCGCCGGGCGCATCGTACCGGACGTCACTGTCGGCGCCGGCTTTCGTGCCGTCGAGGGCGCGGGCGGCGACACCGGACTCCTGCTCAGCATGAACGTCCCGCTGCCCCTGTTCGACCGCCGGCAAGGCGAGCTTACGCGCAGTGCCGCCGCCGCCAGCGATGCCGGCGCGAGGCACGCGATCGCCCGCAGCGAGGCCATGGCAAGTGCCGAGGGTCTCGCCTACCAGGTGCGTACGCTGCGGTCCGCCGCGGTGACCTACCGCGAGACATCGCTCGCGTCGGCCGCCGCGCTCGAGCGCATCGCCGGCACCGCTTACGCCGCGGGCGAGATCAGCGTGCTCGAGGCGATCGATGCCCTGCACGCCGCCCACGTCGCCATGACCCGCCTGGTCGAGCTCGAGCTGGACGCGCGCACGGCCGAGATCGAGCTCCGACGACTGCTCCCCGAGGATTTTCGATGAATCGTCTGCTTTGCTGGTGTCTTGTCGCTGCGACCTGCCTGGTCGCCGCATGCGAGTCCGATCATGGCCACCCGCACGAACCCGCGGCCGAACACGACGGCCATGCACATGACGCCGGTGAGGAAGACGGGCACGGTCACGGCCACGGCGGCGGCATCGTCGTCACGCACTTCAGCGACACGGCGGAGCTGTTCGTCGAGTTCCCGCCGCTGGCCGTGGGCCGCGAATCGACCTTTGCCGCGCACTTCACGCGCCTGGATACCTTTGCCCCGGTTGGCAGCGGTCGGGTCAGCGTGACACTGACCGGCGGCAGCGCGGGCGAGGAGTCGTTCGACGCCGAACCTTCCCCAACACCCGGCATCTTTCTCCCGGCCGTGACGCCGCGCCATGCGGGCGAGCGGCGCCTTGTACTGGAACTCAACGCCGGCGACCTGACCAGCGTGCACGATCTCGGGCCAGTTACCGTTTACGAAACCATCGCGGCCGCGGACGCGTCGCTGGCTGCGAGCGAGGAAGCATCGGGCCTGATCCCGTTTCTCAAGGAGCAGCAGTGGAAGCTCGATTTCGCCACCGCGCCGGTCGAGCACCGCGAGCTCAGGCGTTCGCTGCCGGCGCCGGCGACCCTGACCGTGGTACCGGCGCGTGACCACCCCGTCGCGGCGCCGACTGACGGATTCGTCAGCAGCACTGCGTCCGGGCCGATCCCCGAGGCCGGCTCCGGCGTGAGCGCCGGCGACGTACTGTTCGCGCTGGTGCCGCGTCTGGGTGGCGGCGAAGATCGCGCGGTCCTCGACGCCGAGCTCGCCGCCGCCCGCGTTGCCTACGACGCGGCCAGGACCGAACGTGAACGGATTGCCGGGCTGTTCGAGGCGGGTGCCGTCGCCATAAAACGGGTGCAGGAGACCACCGCCGCCGAGCATACGGCCCGCGCGCGCATGGACGCGGTCCGTGCCCGGCTCGCGGCCATGCAGGGCCGCACCACGGCCGACGCGGGCTTCACAGTGCGCGCGCCGAACGCGGGTCGGGTGACCGAGGTCAACGTTCGTGCCGGAGCTTTCGTCCGCACCGGCGACGCGCTCGTGCGCATCGTCGACGACACCCGTCTGCGGCTCACCGCGCGCATTGCCGATATCGACGTCCCGGCGCTCGGCCAGCCTGTCGGCCTGTGGTTCACTGTGGGAGACGGCGCGGAGACCTACGATGTTCGTGATCTCGACGGCGCGCTGGTAAGCGTCGGCACGACAATCGACCCGGTCTCGCGGACGCTGCCGGTGGTGTTCGAGTTCGACAACCCGGACAGGGCGCTCAGGCCGGGCATGAGTGTGCAGGCCCACGTTGCCACGGCCTCGACGTTCACGGGCGCCGTCATCCCGGCGAGCGCGCTGATCGACGACGCCGGACAGGACGTCGTGTTCGTCATGGCCGACGGCGAGAACTGGGAGCGACGCATCGTCAGGGTCGCGCTGCGCGAGGGCGACGCGACCGGAATTGCGGCGGGCCTCGATCCCGGCGAACGGGTCGTCTCGCGCGGGGCGTATCTCGTTTACCTCGCGGCCACGGGCCCGGCCGAGGCCGGGCACGGACACGCCCACTGAGGCGCGGGCAATGATCGCACGCACGATCGAAATCGCACTCGGCAACCGGCTGTTCGTGATCCTGGCCGCGGCCGGGCTGCTCGTCTGGGGCGGCTACCAGGGTGCGCGCATGCCGGTCGACGTGTTCCCCGATCTCACGGCGCCTACGGTGACCATCGTCGCCGAGGCCCACGGCATGGCGACCGGGGAAGTCGAGCGTTTGATCACCTTCCCCATCGAGACCGCGCTGAACGGCGCAACCGGCGTGCGACGGGTGCGCTCGTCGACCGCGATCGGCAGTGCCGTGGTGTGGATCGACTTCGACTGGGGCACCGACATCTATCGCGCCCGGCAGATCGTGGCGGAGAAGCTGCAGCTCGTGCGCGACGCGCTGCCGCCTGGTCTGCCGCCGCCGGTGCTCGCGCCGGTGACTTCGATCATGGGTGAGATCATGTTCATCGCGCTGCGCTCGGACACGCACTCACCGATGGCGCTGAAAACGACTGCCGACTGGACGCTCAGACCGCGTCTGCTCGCGGTACCCGGCGTTGCCCAGGTCATCCCCATCGGCGGGGACACGCGCCAGTATCAGGTCGTGGTCGATCCAAGGCGCCTCGCCGACCATCGTCTCACGCTGGATGCCGTCATCGACGCCGTGCGCGATTCGAATCGCAACAGCTCTGCCGGTTTCATTGCGCGCGGTGGGCAGGAATATCTCATCCAGGGAATCGGACGAATCGGCGACCCGGAGGAGATCGCCGCAACGGTCGTCGGAATGCATGAAGCTGTGCCGATCCGGGTGCGCGACGTCGCCGACGTCGCCATCGGGCCTGCGCTCAAGCGCGGCACCGGTGCCCACAACGCGCACCCCGCTGTCGTGCTCGGCATCCAGAAGCAGCCCGATGCGAACACGCTCGCACTCACCCGTGAGCTCGACCGCGTGTTCGCCGACATCGGCGCGGCGCTGCCGGCCGGTATGCGCATCGAGTCGAACGTGTTCCGACAGGCCGATTTCATCAGCGTCGCGGTAAACAACGTCCGCGACGCCCTGCGCGACGGCGCGATCCTCGTCATCGTCATCGTGTTCGCCTTCATGGCAAGCGTGCGCGCGACGCTGGTCGCACTGCTCGCCATCCCGCTTTCGCTGGTCACGGCCGTGCTCATCCTCCAGGCGTTCGGCGCGACCATCAACACCATGACCCTGGGTGGCATGGCCATCGCGCTCGGTGCACTGGTTGACGACGCCATCATCGTGGTCGAGAACGTCATGCGGCGGCTGCGCCTCAATGCGGCACGCCGCGAGCCCCGCCCGGCGCTCGCGGTCGTCGGCGACGCGACGCGGGAAATTCAGGGTTCGATCGTGTTCGCCACGCTGATCATCATGCTGGTCTTCCTGCCGCTGTTCTTCCTGAGCGGCGTGGAGGGCCGGTTGCTTGCACCCCTCGGCTTCGCCTACGTCATCGCGCTCGCGGCATCGCTGCTGATAGCGGTTACGGTCACCCCGGCGCTGGCCTCGCTGCTCCTCACGCGCTCGCGCACCCTGCGAAGCGACCGCGACCCGTGGCTCGCTCGCCAGACGAAGCGGGTCTATGCCCCGGTGCTCGGCGCCACGATCGGGCACTGGCACATCCTGACCATGCTGTCCGTAGCCGGGATGGTCGCCGCCACGCTGCTGATCGCCGGCTCGGGCCGCACCTTCCTGCCCGATTTCAACGAAGGCAGCCTCACCATCAGCGCCGTCACGCTGCCCGGCACGTCGCTCGAGCAGTCCGATGCACTGGCCGGCCTCGTCGAACGACTCGTCCTCGAGCAGCCCGGCGTCGTCGCCACCGCCAGGCGTACCGGCCGCGCGGAGCTCGACGAGCATGCGCAGGGCATCAACGCATCGGAGATCGAC
Source organism: Gammaproteobacteria bacterium (assembly GCA_041984235.1). Taxonomy (GTDB): domain Bacteria; phylum Pseudomonadota; class Gammaproteobacteria; genus JBHIYN01. Next base: position 125,384 of record JBHIYN010000011.1, on the reverse strand, counting down.
GTCGCCCTGCAACTCGGCGAGCAGAGCAAGGCAACGTTCACCGCGGCGCTGCGGGACGCCCTGGCTGCCGTTCCGGGCATGAACATCACCATCGGCCAGCCCATCTCGCATCGCATCGATCACATGCTCTCCGGCACGCGTGCCAACATTGCGGTCAAGGTGTTCGGCGATGACCTGCACGAGCTGCGCCTGCTCGCCGAACGTATTCGCCTGGAGATGGCCGATATCGCCGGCATCGTCGATCTCTCCGTGGAGCAGCAGGCGGACGTACCGATGGTGACGGTCGCCGTGCGCCGCGCCGAGATCGCACGACACGGTCTGACAGCCGGCGCCGTGACCGAATTCGTCGAAGCCGCGTTTGCCGGCGCGGAGGTTTCGCGTGTGCTCGAAGGCAATGCCGCGTTCGATCTCGTGGTGCGCTACCCGGTCGGCCACACGGAGAGTTTGGAGACGGTGCGTGCTACCCGGATCACGACTCCGACCGGGGGCGAGGTGCCACTCGGCGCCGTGGCCGACGTGCGGCGCGACCGCGGACCCAACACCATCAGCCGTGAGAACGTGCGACGGAAGATCGTCGTCATGGCCAATGTTGCCGGACGTGACCTGCTCAGCGTGGTCGAGGACATCCGCAACGCGGTCGACGCCAACGTCACGCTGCCGCGCGGTTACTACGTCGAGTACGGCGGACAGTTCGAAAGCGCGCAGGCAGCCACGCGGCGGCTCGCCTTCCTGTCGACCGCCGTCGTCGTCGGTATCTTCGTGCTCCTCTACATGGCGTTTGGCTCGCTGCGTGATGCCGGGCTGGTGATGGTCAACCTGCCGCTCGCGACGATCGGTGGCGCCGTCGGCGTGTACGCATCGGGCCAGGTCCTCTCCGTCGCCTCGATCATCGGCTTCATCACCCTGTTCGGAATCGCGACCCGAAATGGCGTAATGCTGGTCGCGCACATCCGCCACCTGCTGGAAAGTGGCGAAGAGAATGACCTCGAAGCGGCCGTGCGTCGCGCTACCCTGGAGCGCCTCAACCCGATCCTGATGACCGCGCTCGCCACCGCGCTCGCGCTCGTTCCGCTGGCGCTGCGTGCCGGCGAGCCGGGCAGCGAGATCCAGTCCCCGATGGCCATCGTCATCCTGTTCGGGCTCGTCTCCTCCACCGTGCTCAACATGCTCGTCCTGCCCGCACTCTACCTGCGCTTCGGCACATCAGGGCACCGCCAGTCCCGGGCCGCGGACACATTTGGGGCTGCATCCGAAGCATGAGGAAAACACCATGTATGTCGTATTCAAGACGCTGCTTTCCGCCCTGCTGATCGTGACGGCTTCCGAGGCGGGCCGGCGCAACGCGGTTATCGGTGCCCTCGTCGCGTCCCTGCCGCTGGTCTCGGTCATGGCGATGGCGTGGTTGTGGATCGACACCCACGATGCACCTCGGCTCGCCGCGTTCTCGCTGACGACCTTCTGGTATGTGTTGCCGAGCCTGCCGATGTTCCTGTTGCTGAGCGTGCTGCTCAGGGGAGGTGTTCCGTTCTGGCTAGCGCTTGCGGCGGGCGCGCTCCTGACCGTTCTGCTCTACACCGCCATGACGGTAATGCTGGCGCGCTTCGGAATCACCATGTAGCGTCTTGCGGCCATTCGTAGGGCCGGCAGCGTCACGGTGTCACGCGCACCGGACCGGGCAGCCTGGTTGCGAAACGATCCGCTGATCAGCGAGTATCCCGCGACTGACGACCATCCGCCGCCGCCCCGGCCGCGAGCCCGATCCCGATCAGCATCCAGGCCAGGGTCGACCAGTACGATCCGTAGAACGCGAGGTGGGCGTTGAGCGGGAACCACGCCACTGCCGCGCACAGCAGCCACACCGGCGGTGCGCGCGCGCCACCGGAGGCGATCACCAGCGTCCACAGCACCGCCTGGAAGATCAGCAGGCCGAGCAGCCCGATGACGCCGGCCTCGACCGCGACCTCGAGCAGGATCATGTGCGGATGGGTCTGGCCGCCGGTGCCGCGGGCGATCCAGAAGTCGTCCCGCGCGGCGTACTCGCGATAGGCGCGGCGGTAACCGCGCGGACCGACGCCGTTCAGCCAATTGTCGGCGAACATGTCGATGCCGGTCTGCCACAGGGTCAACCGGTAGGAGGTGGCGTGGTCGAAGGTGGCGCTGTCGCCACTGAATACCCCGGCCGTGCGCGTCACGTGCTTGCGCAGCACCGGGCTGAAGGCGACCGTCACCGCGATCACCAGCACCACCAGCGCGACCTGCCACGCCCGCTTGCCGCGCCCGCTGTCCGCGTGGCCCGGCTGGCGCGCCGTCACCAGGTAGGCGGTGACGCCGACCGCGAGCATCAGCCAGGCGGAGCGCTTGAGCGACATCAGCATGACCACCACGTAGGGGATCAGCACCAGCCACAGCGGCGGGTAGCGCACGCTCCACTGGCGCAGCATCTGCAGGCACAGCGGCGCAAACACGGCCAGGAACAGGCCCAGCCGTTGCTTGGGATCGAACACCCCCTTGAGGATGTTGCCGTCGTAGGGGTAGCCAAAGAAGTTGCTGCCCCACACCAGCTGCGCGAAGGCATCCAGGGTCGTGAACAGCACCAGCATGACCACGCCCGCGGTGACCATGCGCAGCACGTGCGGACGCACGCATACCCACAGCAGGTAGTAGGCCGCGGGCAGGAAGTGCAGGTAGAGCAGCACGGTCTTGGCGCTGCGATCGGGATTGACCGCGTCGGGGAAGGCCGCCAGCATCGGCAGCCAGACCAGCGCGAACAACAGCACCAGGCGTCGTGTCGGCCGTTCGGTCAGGTGGCCGGGCGAGCGCACCATGCCGGCCAGCCCCAGCAGCGACATCAGGGCGACCGGGTAGTGCACCAGGGTCTCGCTCGCAAACAGCGCGAAGGCGAGCAGGATCAGACCGGCGTGAGCGTAGTCCCCGAAGCGGGGTGGCGCGTAGAGTGACTGCATGGAAAGGTAGGGACGGCGCCGCTGCGCTCAGGCGAGCGCGGCGACCAGCCGGCGATGGGTCTGCTCGGGCTGCTCGCTCATCATGATGTGGCCGCAGGCGCCGATGACGTCGATCTCGCACGCCGGGATCGCCGCGGCCAGCTCGCGCGCCACCGCCGCGGGAGTCATCTTGTCGTCGCGCCCGCAGATGATGCGGGTCCGCGCGCCGACGCGAGCGGCTGCATCCAGGCCGCCGGCGTACTCGTTGCAGGCATTGAGATCGTTGAACAGCACACCGGGGCGGGCGCGCTCGAGCAAGCGCATGGCGCCGGCCACGATGCCGATGCCGGCCACCGCGTTGCCGCCGAGCTGGGCCTGCGGTCCGTGGCCCCACAGCATCATCATGTCACGCGCGGCGGCGCTGTCCTTGCGCGCCTCTTCGAGTAACTGCGGGCTGACCGCCATCGGTACCGACGCCCCCAGCAGCGCCAGGCGCTCGACCCGCTGCGGCAGGCGCGCGGCGAGCTCCAGCGCGACCAGCGCACCCATGCTGTGGCCGGCGAGCGCGAGGCGGTCGGCACCGAGGGCGTCCAGCGCGCGCTCCAGCCATTCGGCCATGGCCTCGATCGAGGGCAGCGGCTGACCGTCGGAACGGCCGTGGCCCGGCAGGTCCGGCGCCAGCACCGGGATCCCCTCGTGCATGAAATAGCGCGTGTGATAGACCCACACGCTGTGGTCCATCGCCGCACCGTGGATCAGCACGACCAGCGGGCGCGCGTCCGCACCCTCACACCTGCCGGCCGCGAACACGCGTTGACCGTCGACTTCGAAAAACATGCGAGCGTCCTATTTCTGTGAGCGGTACAGCGCCCGCGCGAGGTCGTCGACGAGATCGTCGGCATCCTCCAGCCCGATCGACAGCCGCACCAGGCCCGGCGTAATGCCGGCGGCCTGCAGCGCGGCATCGTCCATTCGCGCATGCGTGGTGCTGGCAGGATGGATGACCAGCGATTTCGCGTCGCCGACGTTGGCCAGGTGCGAGAACAGGTTGAGGCTCTCGATCAGCCGGATCCCGGCGGCGCGGCCACCGGCCACCTCGAAGCTGAACACCGCACCGGGCCCGCGCGGCAGCAGGCGCTCGGCCAGTGCATGGTCGGGGTGCCCCGGCAGGCCTGGCCAGGTGACGTCGCTGACCGCGTCGTGCGCGGCGAGGAACCCGGCCACGCGGCGCGTGTTGGCGACGTGCCGGTCCATGCGCAGCGACAGCGTCTCCACGCCCTGCAGAAGCTGGAACGCGGCGCTCGCGGAAAGCGCGGCGCCGAAATCGCGCAGGCCCTCGCGGCGCGCGCGGATGGCGAAAGCGGTCGGGCCGAACTCCTCGGCGAAATTGAGCCCGTGGAAGCCATCGTAGGGCTCGCTCAGGGTCGGGAAACGCTCACCGTGCGCCAGCCAGTCGAAGCGTCCGCCGTCGATCAGTACTCCGCCCAGCGTGGTGCCGTGGCCGCCGATGAACTTGGTCAGCGAATGCACCACGATGTCCGCACCGTGGGCGAGTGGCTGCATGAGGTGCGGCGTGGTCAGGGTCGCGTCGATCACCAGCGGCACGCCGGCGGCGTGCGCGCGCTCGGCCAGTGCCGGCACGTCGGCGACCTCGCAGCGCGGATTGCCCACCGTCTCGGCGAACATCAGCACGGTCTCGGGACGCACCGCGGCGGCAAAGGCGTCCGGGTCGCGCGGATCGACGAAGGTGGTCTCGATACCGAAACGCGGCAGCGTGTAGCTGAGCAGGTTGTGGGTGCCGCCGTAGAGTGAGCGTGACGCGACGATATGACTGCCGCTGCCGGCCAGCGTGACGATGGCGAGATGGATCGCGGCCATGCCGCTCGCCGTGGCGACCGCGCCGACACCGCCTTCGAGCATCGCCATGCGCTCTTCCAGCACGGCCACGGTCGGGTTGCCGATGCGCGAGTAGACGTAGCCGGAGCGCGCGATGTCGAAGCGCGAGGAGGCCACGTCCTCGTCGTCGAACACGAACGAGACCGACTGGTGGATGGGCACCGCGCGGCTGCCGGTGGTGGCGTCCGGTTGCTGGCCGGCGTGCAGGGAAAGGGTATCGAAACCGGGATACCGGGGTCCGGACATGGGGTGCTCCCGCGTTGAAGGGCGGCATGGTAGCGCACACGCGCCGACTTGGGACCGCGAAAGACGGGGCCTGCCGGTTTTCGTCTGCCGGGACGGCTGTCGCGTGCGAACGGGACGAAAAAAACCCCGCCGGGCGGCGGGGCATCAAGTCAGAGTCGTGTACGTTGACGACCTGAAGGCACTGCCCGGCGACCGCGGCGATTGCGCGCAGCAGAACGGCCAGGCGAACGGGAACGGAACCCGTCACAATCTTGAGTGCAAAATCGTTGCCATGTCGGGAGCGGCTGGAAAATCAGGGTGTTACGTGCGTTCCACGGGCCCCGTATCCGACCCGTGTAAAGAATGCTGCGCGCGATGGTCGTCAAACGGGCCCGGCCGTCAACGACGGCGCTTGCACAGTGCACTGATTTGCCTAGCTATTTTCCGCGCGCGGTGATTTGTCAACATTCTTGACAGGCGCCGCCATCGGCGAGCGGAACAGCTTGGCGCGGACCGTGCGCCGGTACTCCAGCGGCGCCACCGAGACCTCGCGGCGAAACAGCTGCGCGAACCAGCCGGCGTCGCGGTAGCCGACCCGCCAGGCGATGTCGCCGATCGACAGATCGGTGCGCTCCAGCAGCTCCTTGGCCAGGCGGATGCGTTCGCGCTGCCACCAGCCACGCACGCTGCAACCGGTGGCGGCGCGGAAGCGGCGTTCCAGCGTGCGGCGCGCCACCGCCAGGCGGTCGGCGAGCTCGGAGACCTGCACCTCCTGCGCGAGGTGATCGCCGATCCAGAGCTGTGCCTCGACCACGGTCTCGTCGTGCAGGGGCGTGGCGCCGCCGTCGAGATAGCGGTACTCCTCGTAAGTGCGCCGGATCTCGTGCGAGAAGTTGCGCTCGACGTGATGCGCGGTGGCGCGGTCCAGGAAGCGCTCGATCAGGTGCACGGTGACGTCGGCGAGCGAGTTGATGCTCGCCGCGCAGTACAGCGCACCCGACTGCGTGATGAAGAACTCGCGCCGCCAGTCGACGCGCGGGAACTCGCGCTCGAAGCGATCGAAGTGATACCAGTGCGTGGTCGCCGCACGCCCGTCGAGCAGGCCGGCGCGCGCGAGCAGGCCGACGCCGCTGCTGACCGCGGCGACCAGCGCCCCGCCGCCGTGCTGCGCGACCAGCCAGGCGCCGAGCGCGGCGTCGGATGCCGCACCGGCGGCGCGGGTGCGGCGCCACAGGGCCGGCAGGTAGACGAGGTCGAACTGCGGACTGTCCGCCAGGGTGCAATCGGCCTGCAGCGGCAGCCGGCCGCAGGGCGCCGCGCCGGCCGCGACCAGCGACAGCCGCGCGGCGGCCGGGCGACGCAGCGCACGACGCCGGTCCAGTGCCGCCAGCCACATCTCGTAGGGCAGCGCCGTGCCGGTCGCCAGCATGTCCGGCGCGAGCACGAACGCAACCTGCAGCGGCGCGCCGCCGCGGTCTTCCGGTGTCATGGCCCCTGTCTCATTTGCCCGACAATATGGCGCATATGCCGCTATTTCTCCAGGCGCGGCTTCCTAAAATAGAGCCCGGTCCGTTCAGGAGTCTCGTTGCGATGACACGCTTGCCGGTCATTGTCGGTTTCGGCGGCGTCGGCCCGGCCGGACGCTCGTCCTTCCACCACGCCTACCGGCGCACCATCTTCGACAGCCTCGGCGCCGACGATCAGCGGCGCACCGTCAGCGCCCTCGGCGCGATGATGAACCTGGCCTTCGTGCGCGACGGACGCCTGGTCGACGCGGCCGGTGCGCCACTCGACGAGCAGGCCGTCACCGAACTCCAGCGCAAGGTACTCGACGGTACCCTGATCCGCCGCCTGGAGAACGACCGCTTCGATCCGGAACGCGTCAGCGGCAACGTCGCCATGACGCTGCGCGACCGTGACGGCGCGCCCACCGTGATCGCCATCGACCGCCGCAACCTGCCCGACAATCTCCCGCCCGGCTGGCGCGTGCTCGCCGACGCCGACGGCGTCGCCAGCGTCGAGATCGCCGACGGTGCGCAGATCTGGGTGGAGACCCCGCGCCGCCTCGCGGTGCAGTCGGGCGGACAGCTGCCGACCGGTTTCGACCCGGCGGCACTGTACAACTCGCGCTTTCATCCGCGCGGCCTGCAGCTCGCCATCATCGGCGCCTCCGACGCGGTGCGCGCGAGCGGCATCCCGTGGCAGACCATCGTCGAGTCCGTACGCGCCGACGAGATCGCGGTCTACGCGGCGAGCGCGATGGCGCAGCTCGACGCCAACGGCACCGGCGGCATGCTGCAGGCGCGCCTGCGCGGCAACCGGGTCAGCTCCAAGCAGTTGCCGCTCGGCCTGAATACCATGCCGGCCGATTTCGTCAACGCCTACGTGCTCGGCAGTGTCGGTGCGACCGGCGCCAATGCCGGCGCCTGCGCGACCTTCCTCTACAACCTGCGCCTGGCGGTCGAGGACATCCAGTCCGGGCGGCGGCGCGTCGCCGTGGTCGGCAACGCGGAAGCGCCGCTGGTGCCCGAGGTGATCGAAGGCTACGCGGCGATGAGCGCGCTCGCCACCGATGAGAACCTGTGCCGGCTGGACGGCAGCGAGACGCCCGACTACCGCCGCGCGAGCCGGCCCTTCGGCGACAACTGCGGTTTCACCCTGGGCGAGTCCGGCCAGTACTTCGTGCTCATGGACGATGCCCTGGCGCTGGAGCTCGGCGCGCAGGTGCATGGCGCGGTGCCCGAGGTGTTCGTCAACGCGGACGGCTTCAAGAAATCGATCTCGGCGCCCGGTCCGGGCAACTACATCACGCTGGCCAAGGCCGTCGCCGCGGTGCGCGCCATCCTCGGCGACGCCGCGGTGCGCGAGCGCAGCTTCGTGCAGGCCCACGGCTCGAGCACGCCGCAGAACCGCACCACCGAAACGCGCATCTTCGATCTCGTCGCGCGGGCGTTCGACATCCGCGACTGGCCGGTGACCGCGGTCAAGGCCTTCGTCGGTCATTCGCTGGCGCCGGCCAGCGCCGATCAGCTGGTCAGCACGCTGGGCGTCATGCGTCACGGCGTGCTGCCGGGGATCAAGACCGTGTCGCGGCTCGCCGACGACCTGCATGCCGAGCGCCTCGCCATCGCGCTCGCCGACGTCGAGCTCGGCGAGCGTGCCGAGGTCGCGTTTCTCAACTCCAAGGGCTTCGGCGGCAACAACGCCACCGGCGCCGTGCTGTCTCCGAAAATCACCGAGGCCATGCTCGCCCGCCGCCACGGCGCGGCCGCGATGACGGCGTGGCAACGGCGCCGCGAGACGGTGGAGGAGACCGCGGCCGCCTACGACGCCGAGTGCATGGCCGGACCGATGCAGCCGATCTACCGCTTCGGCGACGCCCTCATCGACGAGGACGGCATCCACATCGACGCCACGCACATCGACATCCCCGGCTTCCCGCGCGGCGTCGACCTGGACTTCGACAACCGTTACGGGGACATGCTGTGAGCGCAGCCGGTGCGCGCGACGATGCCAGCCACTGCTTCGTGTGCGGGCCGGACAACCCGATCGGCCTGCGCCTGCGCTTCACGCTCGACGGCAATTACTGTCGCGGCAGCTTCACCTCGCGCCCCGAGCACGTCGGCTTCGACGGCGTCACCCACGGCGGGATCGTGTTCGCGGTGCTCGACGACGTCATGGCCAACTGGTTCTACCTGCAGGGCGCGCGCGGTTACACCGCGAAGTCCGAGATCCGTTACCGCGAAGCGATGCCGATCGGCGCGACCGCCGCGCTCGAATGCGAACTGGTGCGGCACAAGGGTCGCCTGGTGCAGCTCAGCGCGCGCGCCGTCGACGCCACCAGCGGCACGACCTACGCCGAGAGCGACGCGAGCTTCATGCTCGACGACGCCCGCGCCCTCGACGCGCGCGGTGGGTGAGCGGCGCGCGAGCGGGCATGATCGAAGACAAGACCTGCGCGCGCTGCGGCGCCCGCTTCGGCTGCGGGCGGAACGCGGCGAGCTGCTGGTGCCAGGCGCTGCCGGCACTGCCGGCCGCCGCACTGCGCAGCGATACCGACTGCCTGTGCCCGGACTGCCTGGCTCAGGCGGTCGCCGCGGCCAGCCGCGATGACGCCGGCGCCGATCCTGATCCTGCAGCATGAGGCGGCGCGGCCGCCCGGCTACCTCGCCGATTTCCTCGCCCACCGCGGCCGCGCCACCTTCAGGATCCTGCTGCGCGGCGCGCACGACCTGCCACAGGCCGACCTGGTCGCGGCCAGCGCCGGCGTGGTCGTGCTCGATGCCGCGGCCGGCGTGCTCGACCCGCCGCCGTGGCACGAGGCGCTGCTGGAATGGCTGGTGGCGCGGCGCGCGGCCGGCACACCACTGCTCGGACACGGCTACGGTGCGCACCTGATCACACTCGCCAGCGGCGGCGAGGTGCAGCCGGTTGCCCCGGCGCGCGGTTGGTTTCCGGTCGAGGTCACCGGGCACTGGCCGCTGCAGAGCGAGGACAAGCGGGTGCTGATGTGGCACGACGCCTGTCTCCGGCCGCCCCCCGGCTGGGACACCCTGGTCCGCGATCGCGCCGGGCGCGCGCTCGCCTGCAGCGACGGCCGTGCGCTGGTCACCCAGTTCCTGCCGCAGGTCGCGCCGTCGCTCTACGACGAGTGGCTCGCTGCGTGGCGCGCGACCGATGACGCGCCCAGCGCGTCGCTGCAGACCGTGGCCGAGCTCGAGCATGCCCGCCAGTCGCTGCCGCGCACGCAGCGGCTGGCCCGTGCGCTCTACGAAGGCTGGCTGGAACGGTGTATTCCGCCGGAACGATAGGCCGGCGTGACGGTCGAAACCAGGGTCGATCCGCGCCACGCCGCCCGCCCATGTTCCGAACCGCCGTAGCCGTACTCGTGGCCCTGCCCATACTCGCCGCCGCCGACGGCGACGAGGCGGTAGCGGCGTACGAAGCGCGCATCGCGGCGCACGCGGCGCGCCACGGCAGTGGCGATCGGGCACTCATCGAGGAGCACGTCGGGCTCGCGTTCGCGCGCCGCCGCGCCGGTGATCACGCCGGCGCGGCGGCCAGCTTCGCGCGCGCCGTCTACCTCGAACGCGTGCACAAGGGCCTGGAGCATCCCGATCAGATCCCGCTCATCGAACGCCTGGTGGAAAGCAACCGCGCGCGCGGCGCGTGGCGTGACGTGGCGGCCAACCTGACCCTGCTCGACTGGGTCAACCGGCGCGCGCGGACCGCGCCGGATGCCCGGCGGCGCGAGACCCTGGCACGGCTCGCCCGCTGGCACCTGGAAGCCAGTGCGCACGATACCGGTCACGACCCCTACACCCACCTGGCGACCGCGCTGGATACCGTCGAGGAAGCGCTGGCGGAAGATCCGGCGGACGCCGCGACGCACTGGCTGCCGCTGAAGGCAGCCCTCTCGCACGCCGCCGCGGCCGAGCTGTCCAGCGTGCCGGTGGTGCCCGCGGTCAGCGTGCGTCAGCGCCGCCTGGCGCGCACCGTCAACCCGGATCTGGACGAGGTGCTGCACCGCCAGCGCCTCATCGCACAGCACTTCGTCGGCGGGCGCGAGGCCCTGGAGCAGGCCCGCGAACGCGCCGACGCGGACGGTGATGCCGCCGCCGCGGCGCGCGCCACGCAGTTGCTCGGCGACTGGCATCACCTGTTCGGGCGCCGCCAGCAGGCCGGCGAGCTCTACGCCGAGGCACGCCGCCGCGGCGCGGCAGCCGGCATCGACCTGTTCGCCACCCCGCGGCGCCTGCCCGATTTCCTTGCCGACGACGCGGTGCGCGTCACCACGGCGCCGGACGCGCATCGGTTAGACTACGTGCGCACGCGCTTCGACGTTGATAAATACGGTCGCGCCCACAACATAGAGATACTGGAGACGCAGCCGCCGCATGCCCACGACCTGGCGCGGCGGGTGCGCGAACAGCTTCGCACCACCCGCTACCGGCCGCGCTTCGACGGCGACGGCGCGGTCGCGACCGACGGCGTCGAGATCCGTTTCATCTTCCCGCCCGCGCAGCCGGCCCCAGGAGCGTCATTGTGAACCCGACCCGCCCGCGACTCTCTCCCGCGCTCGCCCTGGCGCTCGCCGCACTGCTGCTGGGTGCGTGCAACACGCAGCCCCAGCGCCCGCCGCCGCCGCGCCCGGTAACCGAGCGCGAGCCGCCGCCGCCGGCGAGTACCCCCGCGCCACAGGCCTCGCCGCAGGAGGCGTCCGCGGCCCCTGCCGCGGCGCCTGACTACGGCCCGGCCAGCGCCGACGCCGCCGAGGTCGAATTCGAGGAAGTGCCGGTGGACGGCAGCGCGCCGCCGGCGTCGGCGCCCGAGCGCACGGCCGCCGGTGGTGGCGGTGCACCGACACCGCCCGCGGCGGCCGGCGCGAGCTACCCGCCACCCCCTCGCGACGATGGTGGCGTGGTGGTCCTGACCGGGGAGGACGCGGCGCCCGCCGGCGAGGTCAGCGGACCGCAGATGCGTATCGGTGCACGCACCCAGGGCGAGCAGGTCGCCGCGCTGGACGCCGAGCTGGACGGTCAGCTCGCCGCGTTCGACGAGCGCATGCGTCGCGCACGGGCCGCGGCCGAAGCCGAACGCGAAGCACTGGAAAGCGCCGGGGGCGGCGCGCCCAGCGGCGCCGCGGGCGGCCGCGGTTACCGTCTCGAACGCCCACCCGCCGGCCCCGGTGCAGGCGGCGCCGCAGAACGCAGCAGCGGGCTCGGCAACACGCCGGACCTGAGCGGCTCCGACACCGCCGCCGAGGGCAACCAGGTCGCGGCCTACGCGCCGCCGCCCGGGATCCCGGACGGCCGCGACGACGACATCGTCGCGCGCCAGCTGCGCGAAGCGGCGAGCAAGGAGAGCGACCCCGTGCTGCGCGAGAAGCTGTGGGAAGAATACCGTAAGTACAAGGCAGGCCTGTGACGCACATGAGTGGCAAGCGCATTCTCCTCACCCTCGTCGTGCTGCTCGCCGGCGTGCTGCTCGCGGGCTGCAATACGCGCACCGTGCGCAGCACCGAGGTGCAGCCGGTCGCGGCCGCGCCGCAGCCGGTGCCCGAGCACCTGCTGCTCGACGTCAACATCGCCATCTTCGATGCCGGCATCGACACCCTGGACCCGGCCGAAACCACCACCACCCCGGGCATACGCCGCGCCGAGGCGCACTACGTCGCGCAGCGCATCAAGGACACCCTGGAAGACACCCGCCAGTGGGGCATCGTGCGCGTGGTGCCGCAGACCGGGCGCGAGGTCGACGTCATGGTCTCGGGCAAGATCCTGGAGTCCGACGGCGAGACCCTGAAAGTCGAGGTCATGGTCGAGGACGCGCGTGGCGTGCGCTGGTTCACCCGCACCTACGACGAGGCGATCAGCCGCTTCGCCTACGACATGGAGATCCGCCGGCGCCAGGAACCGTTCCAGAATCTCTACAACCGCATCGCCAACGACATGCGCGACTACCTCGCGCAGGAAGACCTGGCGCTGCGCGAACAGATCCGCGCGACAACCGAGCTGCGCTTCGCCGAGCGCTTCGCGCCGGAAGCCTTCGCCGGTTACCTGGAACGCGACAGCCGCGGCCGCTACAGCGTGAAGCGGCTGCCGGCCGAAGGCGACCCGCTGCTCGCGCGGGTACGCAACATTCGCGTCCGCGACCAGCTCTTCATCGATCACCTGCAGGCCGCCTACGACGAGTTCGACCGCAGCATGACCCGGCCCTACGACAACTGGCGCGAGGAAAGCTACCGCGAAGCGGAGGCCGAGGACCGGCTCAAGTCGCAGGCGCTGGCGCGCACGCTGGGCGGCGCGCTGGCCGTCATCGGCGGCATCCTGGCGCAGACCAGCAACAATCGCGCGGTGCGCAGCGCCGGCGTGATCGGTATCGGCGGTGGCGCACTGGCAGTCAAGAGCGGGCTCGACAAGGGCGCCGAGGCGCGCATCCACACCGAGGCGCTGCGCGAACTGTCCGAATCGCTGAACGCCGAGATCCAGCCGCAGACCATCGCGCTCACCGATCGCACCATCGAGCTCACCGGCACCGTCGAGGAGCAGTACCAGCAGTGGCAGGCCCTGCTGCAACAGATCTACCTGCTCGAAACGGGGCAGGCGGGCGGCGGCGAAGCGCCGCTGGTCAACTAGGGTCCCAGCGGGTGAATGGCCTGCGGCGCCATCGCGCGCCCGCGACCGCGGCGCGGGTCTGCGACCGATGAATGCCGGGCGTAACGACGACGCGGCACCACGGCGCATCGAGGCGGCGAGCTTCGAGGTGGCGGTCGAGCCGCCGGCCATGGGCGCCACCGACCACCGCTGGCGTAACCGCCTGCTGGCAGTCATCGCGGCCGTCCTCGCCGCGGTCGTGCTGCTGGTGGTGCTGGTGCTGCCGCGCTGGGTCGGCGCCCCCGACGCCCGCCCCGCCCCGGTGACGGTGAGTTCTGCCACGCCGCCTGCGGCCGAAGTCGAACCCGAGACCGAGGTCGCGTCGGCGCCACCGGCAGCGCAGGACGCCGTCGCCCAACGCAAGGATACCCAGGCGCAGCTGCGCGAGACCCTGGAGAAGGTGCAGGTGCTGGAGTCACTCGCCGCGGAGCACTGGGCGAAGCGTGACCTGCACGCGATCCGGACCCGCATCGCCGAAGGCGAAGCGGCCTACCGCGAGCAGCGCTACGTCACCGCGCAGAACATCTACCTCGAAACCAGCCAGCGCGTGGAACGCCTGATGGCGAAGGTGCCGGATATCGTCAGCGGCCTGCTCGACGCCGGCCGGCAGGCGCTCACAGACGGTGACTCCAGCGCCGCGCGCACGGCTTTCGAGCGCGTGCTCGAGATGCAGCCCGACAATGCCGACGCCACCGCCGGACTCGCCCGCGCGGCCACCCTCGACCGCGTACTGGCACTGATCGGGGAGGCCGAGGGCTACCTGCAGCTCGGCGAGCGCAACAAGGCCGCGGCGGCCTGGCGCGAAGCGCTGGCGCTGGACGCCGAGGCACCGGGCGCGGCGGCGGCGCTGGCACGCATCGAGCGCGACGATCGCGCCGACGCCTTCCGCGCCGCGATGTCGGAAGGTTTCGGTGCGCTCGGTGAGCAGCGTTTCGGCGCCGCGCGCACGGCCTTCAGCCGTGCGCAGAAGCTCGACCCGAGCCGCGCCGAGGCGGCGGCGGCACTGCAGCAACTCGCCAATGCCGAAACCTCGTTTCATGTCGAGCGCGCGCTCGACAAGGCCGGCAAGGCCGAACGCGAGGAAAGCTGGGACACGGCACTGGCGGCCTACGACGAAGCCCTGAAACACGACGCGCGCCTGTCGCCGGCCGTCGCCGGCAAACGCCGCGCGGAGCAACGCCAGCGGCTCGATGCACAGCTCGTCGCCTACCTGGCGCGCCCCGAGCGGCTGGGCAGCGAGGCGGTGCACGACGAGGCCCGGCAGGTCCTGGCCCAGGCACGCGCGCTGAACGCCAGCGGCGCTCGCATCACGGGCCAGGTCGACGCGCTCGCGCGCGCCCTGGAGCTCGCGCGCACGCCGCTGGAGATCACGCTCTCCTCCGACGGCGCCACCGCGGTGACCGTCTACCGCGTCGGCGAGCTGGGCCGTTTCGAGCAGCGCGCGCTCACCCTGCTGCCAGGCGCCTACACCGCGGTCGGCAAGCGCGACGGCTACCGCGATGTCCGCGTAGAATTCAGCGTGGCACACGGCCGGCCGGCGACTGCGGTGGACGTGCGCTGCGTGGACAAACTCGCCTTCGGAAACTGAACCTTGACCTCCCAGCCCGCGCTGCCCGATGCGCAAGACGACGACGCCGGTACGCTGATTCGGCCGGCCAGCTTCCGCCCGCCGGGCGCCGGCGTCGATCTGCCGCGGCCGCGCATTCCATGGATGCTGGCGCTGGTCGGTGTGCTGCTCGCGGTGATCGCCTGGACCGCCTGGTTCGTGCTCTCGGCGCGCTCGGTCGGTATCGAAACCGAGCCCGCGGGCGCCGCGATCACGGTCGAGTCATGGCCGGCGCCGCGCATCGGTGATCACTGGCTGCTGCTGCGCGGCAAGCGCCGCGTGCGGGTCGAAGCGCCCGGCTACACGCCCTTCGACGACCAGCTCGAGATCGGCGATGCCCAGCTGCAGACCCATCGCGTCACCCTGCTGCCGTTGCCGGGCCTGTTGCGGGTCGGCGTGGCGCCGGTGGCCAGCGCCGAGATCCTGATCGACGGCGTGCCGCGCGGCAACGTGCCCGGCGTCGTCGCGGACATCGCCGCCGGCGAGCACACGGTAGTCGTACGCGCGGAACGCTTCCTGCCCTTCGAGCAGCGCCTGGTGATCGAGGGCAAGGGCATCGAGCAGGCACTGGACGTGACCCTGGACCCGGCCTGGGCCGACGTGCACGTCGATTCCGTACCGGGCGGCAGCGAGGTGCGCGTCGATGGCGAGCGCGTCGGCGTGACGCCGCTGGACATCGAACTGGTTGCCGGCCGCCGCGTGGTCGAGCTCGCCGCCGACGGCTACAAGGGCTGGCAGCAGACCCTGCGTATCGTGCCCGGCGTCGCCGTCAACCTCGGCGAAATCGTGCTGGCGAAGGCGGACGGCCGCCTGCGCATCGATTCGCGCCCGGCCGGCGCCAGCGTCACCGTCGACGGTGAGTACCATGGCGTGACCCCGCTCGAGGTCGCCGTCACGCCGGACGCCGCACACGAGGTACGCGTGCTGCGCGAAGGCTATGCCGCCGCCAGCGAGCACTTCACGGTGGGGTCCGGCAAGACCACCGAGCTGACGCTCGAGCTGACGCCCGAGCTGGCCGCGATCCGGCTCGAAACGTTGCCGGAGAACGCCGAGCTGCTGGTCGACGGCACACCGCGCGGCAGCGCCACCCAGACCCTGCAGTTGCCCACCCACGAACACGAGATCACGGTGCGCGCGCCCGGTTACGCGACCTATAGCACGCGGGTCACGCCGCGCAAGGGCGTGGAGAAGCGCTTCCGCATCCGGCTCAAGACCAGCGACCAGGCCGGCACCAGCGGCGCTGCCGCGCCGGCCACGACGGCCGGCAACGGCGGCGCGCGGCAGGCCGCCGCCCCCGCGAGCAGCAAGGGCTTCCTGACCACGGCCGCCGGCCAGCGCATGAAGCTGTTCCGCGGCGGACGCGCCACGCTCGGCTCCTCGCGCCGCAGCCCGGGCCACCGCGCCAACGAGATCCTGCGCGAGGTCGCGCTCGAACGGCCTTTCTACCTGTCACTGAAAGAGGTCAGCAACGCCGAGTACCGCCTCTTCCTGGCCGCTCACCGGTCGGGTGAGTTCGCCGGCCAGACCCTGGACGGCGACAACCAGCCGGTCGCCGGGGTGAGCTGGGAGCAGGCCGCGCTGTACTGCAACTGGCTCAGCCGGCGCGACGGCCTGGCGCCCTTCTACCAGATCAAGTACGGCGAGGTGCTGGGCATCAACCCGGCCGCGACCGGCTACCGCCTGCCGACCGAGGCCGAGTGGGAATGGGCCGCGCGCTTCCCGCCCGGCGGCGAGCCCACCACCTATCCCTGGGGCGAGAAGTTCCCGCCGCAGGGCCGCTCCGGCAACTACGCCGACCAGCGCGCGGCAGCGATCATGGGCGATACCCTGGCCGACTACGACGACGGCTTCGCGGTCGCCGCGCCGATCGGCAGTTACACGCCCAACCTGCGCGGCCTGTACGACATGGACGGCAACGTCGCCGAGTGGGTGCACGATCACTACGACGCCGCGCCCGGCACGAACCTGGTGACCGATCCGCTGGGACCGCCGGCCGGCGCTCAGCACGTGATCAAGGGCGCGAGCTGGGCGCAGGGCACGCGTACCGCGCTGCGCCTGAGCTTCCGCGATTACGGTGCGGAAGCGCGTGACGACGTCGGCTTCAGGCTGGCCCGCTATGCGCAGTAGACGCCGGCGCCCGACGCGACGCTGGCTGGCGCTGCTGCTGCTCGCCGCACTCGGCGCCGCGGTCCACGCCGCCGACGAGAGCGACGACGCGGCCGCCGAGGAACGCGCACGCCGGCCGGAGAACCGCGCGCGGCCGCTGCCGGCCGATACCTTCCAGCCCAGCGAGGAGATCTCCGAGGATTTCCCGGTGCCCTTCCCGGTCGACATCTGATGCCGGGGTGTGCGCGCAGAGCGGCGATTTCATTCCTTTCGCGGCCGTGCCGAGGTGCAGCGGCCGCCACCAACGCGGTGACCTGAATCCATGGCGACCAAGCACAACCCGATCTCGGACTTCCTCTTCCAGCTCATCGCGCTGTTCATCGCCATCATCCTGGTGCACGCGATCTACGTCACCCTGGTGCGGCCCAACGCGCAGGCCATCCTCGACGATCAGCGCGCGCGCCAGGCCGAAGGCGCGGCCTACGACATGGACCGCTCGATGTACGTCATCATCAAGGACTACGAGCAGGAGGCGTGCTTCGTGCTGATGCTGTGGGCGACGGCGATCATCGGCTACAAGGCACGCTTCGTGCTGCGCGAGCGCCGCCACCTGCGCCGGCGCCTGGTCGAGATCGAACCCGGCACGCGCATCCTGCCCGAGGACACGCGCAAGTACTCGCGTCCGCTGCAGGCACTGCCCGAGACCGAGCGCGAGTACCTGCTGCCGCGCGCGCTGCTCTCGGCGCTGCAGCGCTTCGGATCGACGCGCAGCATCCAGGACGTCGCCCAGAGCATACGCGAGGTGTGCGAGACCGAAGCCGAGCGCCTCGATTCGGAGCTGTCGATGATCCGCTACATCGTGTGGGCGATCCCCTCGATCGGCTTCATCGGCACGGTGCGCGGCATCAGCCAGGCCCTGGGGCAGGCGCATCGCGCCGTCGAGGGCGACATCGTCGGCGTTACGGTCAGCCTCGGCGTGGCCTTCAACTCGACCTTCATCGCGCTCGTGATCAGCCTGTTCATCATGTTCCTGATGCACCAGCTCCAGCTCCTGCAGGAACGCCTGGTGCTGGACGCCCAGGCTTACTGCGACGTCCACCTCGTACGCCACCTCGCGGTGCGCTGAAGCGGGTCTTCGAGGCAGCGTATCCATGGCCCTGTGGCTGATCGAGATTAACGACGCCGCACTGCGCGTCTTCCGCGACGGCGAGCTGCTCGACGTGAGTCCGGGTGTCGCCGTGCTGGAGGGCGGCCGCGTGCTGACCGGCGACGCGGCGGCGGCGCGCCAGCATCTCAATCCGCGCGCCGTCTACAACCGCTTCTGGCAACAGCTCAACGAGACCGCGCTGGTCGGCGCGACCCGTCGCTGCCGGCACAACGCCGATCTCGCCTGGCACCACCTGCGCGACATCTGCGCCCGCGTCGGGCAGCCCTCGGAAGCCGTCATCGCGGTGCCGGCACATTACGGGCCGGACCAGCTCGCGCTGCTGCTCGGCATCTGCCAGGCGCTGTCGCTGGAGGTCGGCGGCCTGGTCGACGGCTGCGTCGCCGCGCTGGCCGGCTGTGCCGCACCCGGCCACTACACCGTGGTCGAGGCGCACCAGCATCACGTCAGCCTGGTCGACGTCGAGGTCGACGAAACGGTCACGCGCGGCGCGGTCGAGAGCGTCGACCCGTCCGGCCTCAACCGCATCTTCGACGCCTGCATCGACCTCATCGCCGACACCTTCCTCGAGCAATCGCGCTTCGACCCCCTGCACGAGGCGGCGACCGAGCAGCTGCTGCACCAGAGCCTGCCACAGTGGCTGGCCGGGGTCGGCGACAGCGCCGAGCTCGAGGTCGCCATCGATTACCAGGGCACGCGCTTCGGCGCACGCATCGCGCGGCGCGACATCGAGCGCGTGGTGGCGATGGTGCTGGCACCGGTGGCCGAACGACTGCCGCGCGCCGCGACCCTGCTGCTGAGCCCGGCGACCGCCGCCCTGCCCGGCAGCTTGGCGCTGCTGGCACCGGCCGCGACCCTGCCCGAGAACGCCCTGGTCGCCGGCGTCAGCGAGCATCGCCTGAGTATCGGCGGCAGCGGCGCTGGCGGCGTCGCCTTCGCCACGCGCCTGCCGGCAACCGCGAAACCGCTGCTGCACCCGGCCCGGCGGCCGGCCGTGACCCGCATCGACACGCGCGCCGCCACCCACCTGCTGGCCGGTGGCTTCGCCGTCGCGCTGGCGCCCGGCGCGCTGGGACTGCATGCCGATGGCAGCCTGGTACGCGGGGACGGCGCAGCCGGCGCCGTGGTCGGCCTGGACGGCGGCCACGCCACGCTGCTCGACGCGCGTGGCGGGGTACACGTCAACGGCGCGCAGGCGACCGCGCCGCTGCGCCTGAAGCCCGGCGACCTGCTCACGCTGGAGGGCGGCGCACGCTTCACCGCGATCTGCGTGGCCGACGACCGTGCGCCGTAGCCGCCGCGAATTCTCCGCCTTCAGCCTGTCGTTCCTGGACATCATGTCGTGCGGCTTCGGCGCCGTGGTCCTGCTGTTCCTGATCATCAAGCACCAGACCGAGGTCGCGGTGGCGCTGCCCGAGTACGACCTCTCGGTGGAGGTCGACACCCTGCGCCGGGAGATCGCCGCCGCCGAGCTCATGGTGACCGATCTCACGCGCCGTTCGGCCGCGGTCGACGAACGCATCGCCGGCGCGCGGCGCCGGGTCGACGATCAGAAGGCGGCGCTGGCCGCCCAGCTCGACCGCATCAGCGCGCAGGGCGCGACCGGGTCGTCCGAGGTCGCGTCGCTGAAAGCGGCGATCAAACGCCTGGAGATCGAGAAGCGCGCCCTGCTCGCCCAGATCCACGAGAAGTCGCGCAACGTGCGCACCTACGTCGGCGAAGGCAACCGCGAGTACCTGACCGGCATCCAGCTCGGCGGCAAGCGAATCCTGATCCTGCTCGACGCTTCGGCCAGCATGCTCGACGAGTCGATCGTCAACGTCATCCGCCGCCGCAACATGGACGCCGCCGCCAAGCGACGTTCGGCCAAGTGGCAGCAGGCGCTGGCGACGGTGGACTGGATCACCGCGCGCTTTCCGGCCGACAGCCGCTACCAGATCTACAGCTTCGACACGCGCGCGCGGCCGGTGCTGGACGGCACCGCCGGCGACTGGCTGCGGGTCGCGGACACGGCGCAGCTGAACAGCGCGGTCGCCGCCACCCGCGACCTGGTTCCCGAGGGCGGCTCCAGCCTGGAGCGCGCCTTCATGGTGATGGAGTCGATGAACCCGCGGCCGGACAACGTCTACCTCATCACCGACGGCCTGCCGACCCAGGGCACCAGCGCGCCGCGCGGCAGTACCGTGACCGGGCGCGAACGGCTGCGCCTGTTCGAACGTGCGGTCGAGCGCATACCGCGCGGCATTCCGATCAACGTCATCCTGCTGCCGATGGAAGGCGACCCGATGGCGCCGTCCGCCTTCTGGCAAATCGCGCTCTATACCGAGGGCGCCTTCCTCAGCCCGGCGAGCGACTGGCCATGAAGATCACGCGGCGCGGCTACGAGCCGATCAGCATCGCTTTCCTGGACGTCATCACCTGCGGCTTCGGCGCCATCATCCTGCTGCTGATGATCGCGAAGTTCGGCGATCCCCCCGAGCCGGAGCCAGCGGACGATCCGCGCATCGGCCAGATCTCGGCGCTGCAACGCAACCTGTTCGACATGCAGCGCCGCGCGACCGAGGTCGAAGGCGAGCTCAGCGCGCGCGAACGCCAGCTCGCGACCTGGCTGGCCGAGCGCCAGCGGCTCGAAGACGAGGTGGCGCAGGCGAAGAGCCGGCTGCAGAGCGTCAACGACAGCACCGCGCTCAACGCCGCCATTGCCGGCGAGCTGAAAACCGCGCAGCAGAGCCTGAGCGAGGAGATGCGCCGCCTCTACCGCCAGCGCGATCGCGTGCGCACCGATCTCGTCGGCGGCATTCCGATCGACAGCGAGTACATCATCTTCATCATCGACACCTCGGGCAGCATGTTCCGCTATGCCTGGCCCAAGGTCATCGATCAGATCGTCGACACCCTGCACGTCTACCCCAAGGTGAAGGGGCTGCAGATCATGAACGACATGGGCGCGTACATGTTCTCCAGCTACCGCGGTACCTGGATCCCGGACACGCCGGCGCGGCGCAATGCCATCATCCAGCGTCTCAGGAGTTGGAACGCGTTCTCCAACTCGAGCCCGGTCGAAGGCATCACCACCGCGATCCGTTCGTTCTATGCCGCGGATCGCAAGATCAGCCTGTACGTCTACGGCGACGAGTTCACCGGGCGCTCGATCCGCGAGGTGGTGGACTACGTCAAGGCCATCAACCGTGCCAGCGCCGACGGCACGCCGCTGGTGCGCATCCATGCCATCGGCTTCCCGGTGCAGTTCGCCAACCCGCCGCACCTGCAGCAGACCGGCATCAAGTTCGCGACCCTGATGCGCGAGCTGACGCGCAACAACGGTGGCACCTTCGTCGGGCTGAACTCGTTTCGCTAGGAAACCGCTCGATAGATCCGGATCGAACGCAAGTCGCCGAGTCATGACCTATCAAGAGTTTCCCCAAGGCGGGATCCCTCGCTCGAATCGATGCCGGCCACAACCGGCACGCTCTCTGGCTCAGCGCGCTTGGCCGGAAATACGATTGCCCGATATCTCGTCCACCAAAGGACGGGCACCGCCCTCGGCCTCCGACTTCACTCCGCCGTGAGGTAACTACCAAACATTTTCTGGAAGTCTTCGGAGCCCACATCGACGTCCTCGACATCGAACTCCAGCTTCTTCTCGATCGACGTACGGACGAAATCGTTGATGAGCACGAACGTCTGCAGCGGCAACGCGGCGGTCCGGAAATCGCATACCGCAAGCCCCGGACGTCCCTCGGACGATTTCAGATCCATCAGCAGAACAGCCGGCAACAGGAAGCTGTCGAGCATCAGCTTGGCTGCGCGATAAATGCTGCCCCGAAACCGGTAGAGTATGTCGCCGGTGTCACTGACCGCGCCGTTCAGCAGGCCACGCCGGGTGGTGTTCAGATTCTCGGGAATCGCACAGTGTTCCGCGCCGAGGAAGGTCAGCGAGTCCCACTCCGCCTCTTCGCCCATGCAAAGGGCGCCGACGATACCGACCTCCCAGCACGGTGACACCTGGTACGGCTTGACCCCTTTCAGGAATCCGCGGTCCTTGAGAACCAAACGGCCGTCGCTCGCGACCAGATTCCCGAACAGAACCTTTTCTTCGGTGCAGCAGAGAATAGGCAAATCGCCCAGACCCTTGTCGTACATTGCACGCAGCGTTTCTGCTGGAATCATGAGGGTCCCTGCCGGTAAGCGCGCATGACCATACCGGGAAACCTGGCGTTGCGACAACCTCCGACACGATCCGTCGCGCCCTCGCAAGGCCAATCGGCGGCGCAGGCCGCGCGCCTTGCTGATCCGTGGCCGCTATCTCTCAAGCAACCAGCGACGCAAATCGCGCTCCGACATCGGCTTCGCGACGTAGTAGCCCTGGATCGTGTCGCAGCCTGCTGCCTCGACGACCGCCCAGTCCTCCGCGGTCTCGACACCTTCCGCGACGATGTGCAGGTTGAGCTTGCGCGCCAGCGCGACGCTCGATTGGAGAATCGCGCGGGTTTCCTCATCCTCCGCCGCCCCCGTCACGAAGCCCTGATCGATCTTGAGTTCCGTGAACGGCAGCTTGTTGAGCTGCTGCATGGAGGAGAAGCCCGTGCCGAAGTCGTCGATCGACAGGCAGATGCCCTTCAGCCGCAGCCGGATCAGCGTGTCCAGTTCGACGACCAGGTCCGCCGCAACCTGGGTCTCGGTGACCTCCAGGGTGAGCGCCGAGGTCGGCACCCCGGCCTCGGCGGCCAGATCCTCGACATAGTCCGGCAGATCCTGAGCGAGCAGGCAGTCCGCGGAGACGTTGACCGCGAGATTCAGCGCGTAGCCGTCCGCTATCCACCGACCCAGATCGGCGATCGTGGTACGCAGCATCGCCCGCGTCAGGGCTTCGATGTTGCCGGACAGCTCGGCCCAGGGAATGAACGCCGCGGGCCCCAGAATACCGTGCCGGGCATGAGACCAGCGGGCGAGGGCCTCGACACCGAGCGTGCTACGGTCGACCATCGCGACCTTGGGCTGGTAGTACGGAACCAGCGCGCCGGCTTCGAGGCCGGCCTCGAATTCCGCTGCGGTCATAAGCGACGGCGAACCGTCCGGCCGCGAATCATCTGGCTGGCCGGCCGGCGGCCGCCGGTGTGCCGCGCGCTGATCGGCGAGGAACTCGTCTATCAAGCGGCCCAGCGCATCCGGGGAAGGCGGCTTTCCCACGCGCCCTATGACATTGAGTGAGTACGAGCGAGCGAGATCCTCGGCGAATTTCAGCAACCGCGCATCCACCCCGCTGACGATGACCAGTCCGGCACCGTGGCCGGCGTCGGCGAGCGCGCGGATAAGCTCGACCCCGTCCATGTCGTCCATTACGAGATCGGACAAGATGAGGTCGATGCGGCGCCCTTCCTGTAGCAGTTCCTGCATCGCGCGGCGTCCGTTCTCGGCACACACGATCTCGACGATCCCGAGGCGCTCGAGCATGTGCGTCAGGAGCGAGCGCATAAAGCGTTCATCGTCCACGATGAGTATGCGGAGTTGCGCGTACTCCGGCCCAGGCGGCTGTGGCTGGCCGGCCACAACGATCTTCGTGGCGACCGCCGCGCCGCCGCTGGCGTCGGTCGCGGGATCGGGGCCGTGCGTAGGGGGCTCCGGCGCGACGGCAGCTTCCGGCACGTCGAGCGCAGCGCCGCGCGAGAACATCGCCCGCCATGCCGCCACGTCCGGCGGCCTGTCCTCCGGCTCGAAGGCAAGACCGCGGTCGACAGCCTCGAGCAGGCCGGACGAGTAGCGTCCGGCATACAACTCCGCCGTGGACTCGAGGAGATCGCGACCGCCGCGCCGCAACTGCGCCCAGCGGCTCAGCGCATCGGGCGGCAGCTTGCCGGTGACGATTGCATACAGCGCCACGGCGAAACCGTAGATGTCAGACGCCGGCCCCTGTCGGCGGCCTTCGTCCCGGTAATGCTCCACGGGCGCATAGGCTTGCGTGCCCGGCACCGTGAAGCTGGTGCCCGCCGCCGCGATGGGCAGCCGCAGCGACCCGAGATCCACCAGCACCGGAATGCCGTCGCTCCTGATGCGCAAGTTCTCGAGCTTGATGTCCTGATGCAGCAGGTCAGCCGCATGCAGGGCCTGCAAGCCGAGGAGCAAGAGATCGACCGCCTCGCGCAGGCCGCGCTCGCCGTCGAGACGCCCAGCCCCGACGACCTCGTCGAGCGTCCGACCGCGCTCGCGCGGCATGACCGCATAGGCGGACCCGCCGCTCTCGAAGATGTCCGTGACCGCGACGACATGCGGGTGCACGATCTGCGCGGCCTTGCGCATCTGCAGCAGGAAAAGCCGCAAGCCAACCTGGTACAGGTCGCTGCACGCGACTTCACGCAGGCGCACATCGTTGTCGACGTCACGAAAGCAGAGGGCGTGCGGGAAATATTCCTTCACCACCATTTCGCCACCCGTCGCCTCGCAGGTCGCGGCATAGGTGAACCCGCTCCCCCCCACACCAAGCACGGTCGACATGGCGTACCCATGGAGCACCTGGCCCGAATCGAGGGGCTGCACCGTCACGCGGGTGCTCCGCTTGCAGTCCTTTCGCACCTCGCTATTTCCATCGCTACCGCCCCGCGTACCGTCCGATGGGCTCGATGTATATGCCTGGTTCGCAGCCAAATCCACACTCACAGTAGGTTTACTGCGAATGTAAACACGGCGGATTGCAGGGTGTTGCCCGAACGGCCAAATTCGCGACGGGGTCGTCGCTCGCAGATCCGGGGAAGCCCTCGCGGACGTAAGATATCAGCTATTTTGTAGCACTGTCACATGGAGCACCTCCAGGAAAGGACGTCGGCAACGCGCCGATGTCCGGCGCCATTGGAGGGAGCCGCTGCGCAAGCGCTCGCGGGCCCGCGGCGCGCGAGCGAGGGACAGGCATCCATTCTTGACGCATGGCACGAAAAGGAAAACGTACAAGCGAGCATGGCGAAAACCGAGACACGCACTGCCTCCTCCGCGGCTGAGTTTTCCCGCCAGGAGCAGGTTCGCATGCTGTACGGCGACCTGCCCGTGGCGCTGGCGACGGGCGCGCTCCTGGCCGCGCTGGCGGCCGCGATCCAATGGCCGATCGTCGGCGCCGCCGCCGCCGGCGGCTGGCTCCTGGCCACGGGCGCCGTGCTCGCTTACCGCACCGGACTCCTGCTGCGCTACCGCCGCCGCGACGAGCCGCGAACAGCCTCCCTGAGCCTGTTTCGGATCGGCGTTCTCGCCGCGGGCCTGGTCTGGGGCGGCGCCGCGATCGTGCTGTTTCCGGCAAGTGTGCCGGCCCATCAGGTGTTCCTGGCCTTCGTGATCGGAGGCCTGTGCGCCGGCGCCAGTGTCTCGCTGGCCGCCGACCGCGTGTCCGCGCTTGCGCTGATCGTGCCCGCACTGCTGCCCTTGAGCCTGCGTTTCGTCATCGTGGGCACGCCGCTCGCGCTGAGCATGGCCGTGATGGTGGCCCTGTTCCTGGTCTTTCTGTATTTGGTCACCGCGCGCGCGCAGCGCGATCTGGAGATGACCACACGCTTGCGTGCGGAAAACCAGGCAAGGGAATCGGCGCTGCGCCACGCCCAGCGGCTGAATGCGATCGTCGCGCGCGCGCAGGCGCGCTTAATCCGCTCGACCCGGCCCCGTGAGACGTTTGAATTCCTGCTGGCGGAAATTCTCTCCATAACGGACAGCGAGTACGGGGCGATCGCCGAAGTCGGAGATGCCGCGGCGGGCCCCACCGGCCTGCGCATACTGGCACCCGCCATGACCGCCGGGGAGGAGGCCGGCGCACTGTCCGCGTTCGGTGCGCTGCCGGAGCGCGCCCTGGTCACCGGCGAAGCAGTGCTGAGCGCACCGCCGGCTGACGACAGCCGCGCGCGATCGGGCGGATACGGCGCATTGGCCGTCATTCCCGTCCATCACGGTGGCCGCATCACGGCCCTGCTCGGACTCGCCGCGCGGCCCGGCGGCTACGATCCGGATCTGGTCGATTCCCTGCACCCGCTGCTGGTGACCATCGACCAGCTCCTCGATACGACCGGCGTGCAGCGGGAGAACCGCGCGGCGCGCGCGGAGGTCGACCGCCTTTCGCAAATCGCCCGGGATACCCCCAACAGCGTGGTCATGACGGACCCGCAGGGCCGCGTGGAATGGGTCAATGCGGGGTTCACCCGCATCACCGGTTACGCGCTGGAGGAAGTGTACGGGCGTCGCCCGCACACCTTCCTGCACGGTGCGTCCACCGACCCGGCCGTGGTGCGCGCGATGAAGCGGGCGCTGCGGGACGGCGAACCGTTCATCGGCGAGTTCGTCAACTACCGCAAGAACGGCGAACCCTACTGGAGTCGCGTGAGCTGCCACCCGCTGCGCGATGGCAATGGTGAGCTGGAAGGCCACATGTCCATCGAGTCGGACATCTCCCGCGAGAAGGACGACCATGAGCGGCTACGGGCCAGTGAACAGCGCCTGCACACGGTGATCGACAGCGCGGACCTCGGCACCTGGGAATGGAACGTGCAAACCGGCGAGGCCGTGTTCAACGCGCGCTGGGCCGCGATAGCCGGTTACGCGCTCGACGAGCTCGAGCCGATTTCGATCGAAACCTGGCAGCGACTCGCCCATCCGGACGATCTGGCGGCGAGCAGCGAGGCGCTGGAGCGGCACTTCAGCGGCGCGTCGGCTCGCTACGAGTTCGAGAGCCGCATGCGTCACAAGGACGGCCACTGGGTCTGGGTAAGCGACCGCGGCCGCGTGGTGAGCCGCACGGCCGACGGCAAACCGCTGCTGATGCTCGGCATCCACCAGGACGTCACGGAACGCAGGCGTGCCGAGGAAACGGTGCGCGAGAGCGAGGCCCATCTGCGCCGCGTGCTGGACGGGCTGTTCTCCTTCGTCGCCGTGCTGTCGCCGGACGGCACGCTCACGCAGGTCAACCGCGCGCCGCTCGAAGCAACCGGCGTCGAAGCCGCGGCGGTGATCGGCAAGAAGTTGTGGGAAACGCACTGGTTCAACTACACCGACGATATCCGACAACGCGTCCGGCAGGCCTGCGAACGCGCGGCCGAGGGCACGATCTCACACTTCGACGTGATCGTCCGGAATGCCGACGACTCGACCATGCCGATCGAATTCATGCTCGCCCCCTTGCGCGACTCGTCGGGACGCATTACCCATTTCATCGCCAGCAGCGTGGACATCAGCGAACGCGAGGCGGCCGAGCAGGATCTGCGGCGCCTGAACACCGAACTCGAGGATCGCATCGAACAGCGCACCGCCCAGCTCGCCGCCAGCGAGCGCTTCACCCGGCTCGTGCTCGACGCGCTGGACGCGCGCCTCGCCGTGCTCGACGACAGCGGTCGCGTTCTCTCCACCAATGCCGCATGGCGTGAATTCTCGGCTGACGCGGATGTTGCCTGGCAACGGACAACGGAAAACGGCAATTACCTGGAGGCCTGTACACGGGCCCCGGAGGACCAGGCGCCGAGCGCGCACGAGATCGCGGCCGGGCTCGCCCGGGTGATCGACGGTGGGCAGGAGACCTTCGTTCACGAATACACCTCTCCCTCGGGGGCCGGGCACCGCTGGTTCCTGTGCCGGATCATGTGCTTCTCGGTCAACACCGACCGCCGCGTCCTGGTCGCCCACTACGACGTCACGGCGGTCCATGACGCCCTCGAGCGAGCCGCGGTCAGCGAGCGCGCGGTTGCCTCCCTCGGCGAGGTCGCGACGATCGGGATCGCCTACCTCGATGCCGAAGGTGAGTGTATAGGGGGAAATCCAACCTTCCACGCCATGAGCGGGCTCCCTCCCGCGGCCGTGCTCGGCAGCGGCTGGCAGCAGGCCCTGCATCCGGAGGACCGCGAGCGGGTCGCCTCGGCATGGTCCGGCGCGATGGAGAACGGCGAGCCCTTCCACGAGGAATATCGCTTCCGCCACGCGGACGGCAGCATCGTCTGGGTCATCGGCCAGGCGGCGGAAATCGTCGCCGCGGACGGCGCCCGTGCCGGCTTCGTCGGTACCCTGACCGACATCACGCAACACAAGCAGGCCGAAGCCGCGATGCGTATCGTGTCCACGGAGCTGATAGCGAACGAAGGACAGATCTACTACCAACAGGCCGCCTTGCGGCTGGCGGAGAACGTCAACGCGGACATTGCGTTCGTCAGCCGTTTCGATACCGCCACGCCTGATGTGCTGCACACGATCGCATGCGTCGAAGGCGGCGCTGTCGTGCCGAACTTCGGTTACAGCCTCGAGGGCACACCCTGCAAAGAGGTCATCGCGGGCGAGCGCTGTATCGTCGCGCGGGATGTGCAGGCACGCTTTCCGGACGACGTGTACTTCTCTCGAAAAGGGATCGATGCATACGCCGCGCAACCGCTGATCGATACAGAAGGGCAAATCCTCGGTCACATCGGGGTCATGGCGTGCAGGCCCTTTACCGACACGGCGTCGGTCGCACGGAGCCTGGATATCTTCGGACTCGCGGTGACCGCGGCGATGGTTCGCGATCGTGGCCGCCGCCAGTACCGGGAGCTGTTCGAGTTCGCACCCGAGGCAATCGTCATGAGCGACGAGACAGGGATTATCCGCCTGGTCAATCGCGAGGCCGAATTGCTCTTTGGCCGCTCGCGCGATGAACTCGTCGGCCATTCGATCGACGAAATCCTGCCCGACCTGCGGGCATCGACGCGCACGGAACCCCGGCAATCGCCGCCCGGCGCCGAACTCATGCCCGCTCCTAACGTGGCAGTGCGCGCCGTGCGCGCGGATGGATCGAGCTTTCCGGTCGATGTCAGCGTGAATACCGTCGAAACCGACTCCGGCCGGATGTTCGCCACGGCAGTGCGGGACATCAGTGAACGCGTGCGGCTCGAAGCCGAACGCCAGGCCCGCGCGGTCGCCGAGGAAGCCAACGCGGCGAAGAGCGCGTTTCTCGCATCGATGAGCCATGAGTTGCGCACACCACTCAACGCCATCATCGGTTACAGCGAGATGCTGGGTGAAGACGCAAACGAGCGCGGTGACCCCGAGGCGCAGGCGGATCTCGAACGAATTCGCGGCGCCGGCCGCCATCTGCTGGCCCTGATCAATGACGTTCTCGACCTGAGCAAGGTGGAAGCGGGACGACTCGAGGTATCGCGGGAGCCATTCCGGCTCGATCAGATCGTGACTGAGGCCGCGGACCAGGTGCGCCCGACCATCGAGAAGAACCGTAACGCCCTCGAGATCGACATCCAGCCGGGGATCGGCGAAATGACGGGCGACGCGACGAGGGTCCGACAGATCCTGCTGAATCTGCTCTCCAATGCGGCGAAGTTCACGGAAAAGGGCACGGTGCGGATCACGGTCGCCGAAAGGCCGCGCGACGGTGAAGTCTGGGCCGTTTTCACCGTTGCAGATAGCGGCGTAGGAATGACCGACGAGCAGCTCGCCATGCTCTACGAACCATTCCATCAAGGCAGCGCCGAATTCACTCGACGTTATGGCGGCACCGGGCTCGGTCTTGCGCTCAGCCGCCGGCTGTGCCACTTGCTCGGCGGAGACATCGAGGTCGAGAGCACGTCCGGGCAGGGTTCGTCGTTCACGGTCAGCCTGCCGACGCATCGCCAGCTACAGGATGCAGCGGAAGCCTTCGACGACAGTCAAGACGGCGTTCCGCTCGTCATCGTGATTGACGACGAAGCACAGGCCCGGGATCTGCTGAAGCGCCAGATCGAGTTGCAGGGCTACCGCGTAATAACCGCCGCCGACGGCCGCACGGGACTCGACCTCGTACGCCGGCTGTCACCGGCGCTCGTCACGCTCGACATCAGGATGCCACAGGTCGATGGCTGGGCCGTGTTACGGGACCTCAAGTCAGGGGAGACGACTCGTGATATCCCCGTCGTGATCTGCACCGTTGTCGATGACGCGGAACGCGCGTTTGCCCTGGGCGCGACAGACTACATCGTGAAGCCGCTCGACCGCGACGCCGTCGAGCGCATCGTGTGGCGCTACCGTTGCGACGACCCGCCATGCACAGCGCTCATCATCGCGAACGACGACGCCTCACGCGAAGTGCTGGCCCAGGAGCTTCGCAGGGCGGGCTGGGAAGCCGAAAACGCGACGCGGTCGGACGCCGCCCTGGCCAGTCTGCGGCAGAGCAAACCCCGGCTCGTGATACTCGATATGGCCGTGCAGACCATGGACGGCTTCGAGTTCCTGCGGATGCTGCGCGGCGAGCCCGAATGGCAGGAGCTCGAGGTCGCAGTTATCGTCGGCGATGCGATGTCGCTCGCGGACCGCGCGAAACTCGACGACTACGTGCAGAAGATCGCCATCCGCGCGCACGAGGCGGGTGCTCCCCTGTCCAACCTGGAGGCCAGTCGTCTCGTCGCCCAGGTGCTGGAGCGCGAGCGGCGTTCCGGCCGGCTGCGGCGCGATTCACGCCGGCCGCGGCATGCCTCCGGCCCCGCCGCGAGCGGATCGACCGCCCCGCATCGTGACCAGGATGGCGGCGGTAATGCCGCGCCAGCGACCCACGCGACGCGCCGCTCGGGCAAGGACAGACGCGGCGCCTGAGCAGGCTTGCATGCAATCGTGGCTCGCGGCAGCCCTCCGTTAGCCCCCTCGGGAACCTGAGGGTGCCCGCCCGATACAGCCCGGCCCGGCACGAAATCCGCGCAGGATGGGCGCTAACGGGCCATGGGCCTCCGTGCGACAGCAGCCCGGGTTCCCTGGCCGTTCCCGTGACAGGCGACCTCTGGCAAACTGCTTCGGCCTGGCCGTAAATGTATCGATGTAAAAAGGGAGGGCATATGGACTCGAAGGACGGAGCAGCGGGGCGATCCAATGTACGTCGAAGCACGATCCTCGTCGCGGAAGACAACGCGGTGAATCAGGATCTCATCCGTCGTCAGCTCCAGCGGCTGGGCCATCAGTGCGATATCGCCGCCAGCGGCGATCAGGCACTCGAGACGTGGCGCACGGGCGAATATCGCGTGCTGCTGACTGATCTGCGCATGCCCGGACTCGACGGTTACCAGCTCGCAAGAAGGATCCGGGAGGAAGAGCGCCAACGCGCAACCCGGACAGCCATCTACGCGATCAGCGCCAACGACGCCGATCCGGATCAGGCGTGTGATACTTTCGACGGCTTCATCGCCAAACCGATTTCGACGCGGGAGCTCTCGGCAGCCATCGAAGTCCACCTCGACCATTCCGCCATCGACGAGCCGCAAGCGACGTCGCCCGGCGTCGGCACCACTGCCGCGGGAGAGCCAGGCGGAGATCTTCCGGTCCTGGACGTCACCATGCTGATCGAGCTGATTGGCGACGATCCGTCCGATGTGCTGGAATTCCTGCAACAATTCCGCGACAGCGTGATGGCCGACGTCGCACGCCTCGAATCCGCCTTCGACCGCAATGACCTGGGCGAGGTCGAAAATATCGCCCACCGCATCAAGTCCGCCGCGCGCAGCGTCGGCGCACTGCAAATGGGTGAACTGTGCGCGCTGATCGAGAAACAGGCGGCGAGGAAGTCCCGGGACTGCGTGAACCAGTACGCAAGAACGCCTTCGCGGAGTCTTGCCGTGGTAACCACTGCCATAGAGTCCTACCTTGGAGGGCGAGCACAATGCGCGGCCACGCCGGACTTCGACTGAGGGGGCACGCGTGGAGCCCCGCGCCGCGCGGGCCAGCTCGGCCGACCGTACAATGGAAGGTGGTGTCCAGTCGAGGTTCCGCTTCGGCGGCCGTCATTCGTTCGCCTTCCGGCGCATGACAAGCAGACCGGATCGGGCACGGTTTCGCACATGAAGACATATGAAAAGCACAAGGTCCTGCAAGCAGGTACCCCGTTGCACTGGTACGAGGTCGTCGGCGTCCTCGGCGCCGGCGGTTTTGGCATCACCTACGAGGCCATGGATACGACGCTCAATCAGCGCGTCGCGATCAAGGAGTTCTTTCCGCGCTCCGTTTGCGTACGTGGCGACGACCAGCAAGTAAGCGCGGTAGGCGAACATACGGAAGACGATTTTCGCTGGGGCCTGCGTCGGTTCCTGGAAGAAGCCCGCACGCTCGCGAGCTTTTCGCATCCGAACATCGTCCGGGTACTCAGTGCTTTCGAACTGCATGGAACGGCCTATATGGTCATGGTCCTCGAGCGCGGCCAGACCATCGCCGAAGCGGCCGATGCCGGCAAACTCGAGAACGAAGACGTGCTACTGCACGTGATTGGGCGCCTGCTCGAAGGCGTCGAGAAAGTGCACGAGGCCGGATTCATACATCGCGACATCAAGCCCGACAACATTCTCCTGCGCGAGGACGGCATGCCCGTGCTGGTCGATTTTGGCGCCGCGCGGGAGATCCGCGACGCGGCCTCACGCGGACTGACGTCCCTGGTATCTCGCGGCTTCGCGCCTTTCGAGCAATACACGTCCGAAGGCGAAGGCCGCAGACAGGGACCGTGGGGCGACATCTACAGCCTCGCGGCCGTGATGTATCGCGTGGTGACAGGAAACGTCCCGCTTGACGCGGTCAAGCGGGGAATGGAGATACTGGAGAGCGGGACCGACCCTCTGGTGCCGGCGAGCGAGGTTGCCGCCGACAGGTACTCCGACGCACTGCTCGCCGCGATCGATAGCGGACTGGCGTTCCGCCTCGAGGAGCGGCCGCTGACCATTGCGACCTGGCGACAGTCCTTCCCGGCACTCCCGGCCGTGCGGGGGAATCCGACCCAGCATACGGAACGCGTCGAGGGCACGGCACGAAACAATCAGAATCCGGCCTCACCGCTCGCGGAACAGCACTCTCTGAGCGCGTCCGAGACATCCGTGTTCGATACTGAATCCCCGACCGAGGCCGCGCCCGCGTCGGAGCGACCCGGGCCGCGGCGCGACGTGCAGGACCGCGGACAGGCATTCTCGAACCTCAGCGTCCTGGTGGTCGACGACGAGCCATTCGTGCGCAATCTGGCGCTCAAGATGCTCGAGCGTCTCGGTGTCTCCCGGCTCGATTCGGCGGAGAGCGGTCGCGTGGCCCTCGCCAAGATCGAAGATGCCGCGTCGCATTTCGACGTCGTGCTGTGCGATCTCAAGATGCCGGACCTCGACGGCATCGAGTTCATACGCGGAATCGCCGGCTACCGCGAACGGCCCGACGTCGCATTCGTCAGCGGCGTAGAGGAGCGCCTCATCAGTGCGGCAAAGGATTTCGCGCTGCAGAACGGCCTGCGCGTGCTTGGCACGCTCAGCAAGCCGATCAAGCCTCGAGCGCTAAGCGCCCTGCTCGAACTGGCCATGGAATCGTTCGCGCCCGCGCAGAGCCAGGCCCCTCGTCGCGACCCCGGTTACAGCCTGAGCCGGGAGGAGGTGGAAGCAGGCCTCTCGGACGGCGCGCTGACGATGTATTACCAGCCGAAGGTAGCCGTGCGCGACCGCCATGTGGTCGGATTCGAGGCACTGGCACGCTGGCAACATCCCGAGTTCGGCATTCTCGGTCCGGGCTCATTCCTCCCGGCCGCTGAGTCGAACGGACTCATGGGCCCCCTGACCAAGGCGGTCGTGGCCCGCACGCTCGCCGACGGTGGCTCATGGCTCGCCGACGGCCTCACTGTCAACGTGTCGATCAACGTCGACGCGGACAACCTCGCCGATCTCGACTTTCCCGGATTCGTCGTCGCGACCGCGGCCGAACAGGCGATGGCACCGTCACAGATCACGCTCGAGCTGACCGAGAGCGGCGTTGCCCGTGATGCCATGGCGGCGATGGAAATCCTGATGCGGCTGCGCCTGAACGACATCACGCTTTCGGTCGACGACTTCGGCACCGGCTACGCGTCCCTCGACAAGCTGAAATCGCTGCCGTTTACCGAATTGAAGATCGACCGGGCATTCGTCCATGGCGCGAAAGAAGCGACCAAAACGCACACGTTACTGGAATCGGCGGTCAGTCTGGGCAAGAATCTGGGCTTGCACATCGTGGCCGAAGGTGTCGAGGACCAGGACGACTGGGACGTGGTAAGCGAGTTCGGTTGTGACGCCGTGCAAGGGTTTCTTGTCGCCAGGCCGATGCCCGTCAGCGAAGTTCCGGAATGGCTGGCGAAGTGGGAGTCGACGCTCTAGCCATGCTGCGAATCAGTTCGCGTTACGAACGGTTACACCAAAGGGCGGCCGCCATGCACAACGTCGTCATACCATGACGACTGCCGGGCACCTCGGCGACGGTCAGCACGAGACGGTTCGCCTGTCAGGCACGCTGACGCACCTGTGCGAGTTCGCGGCCTTGACGCTCGAGGCGGCAAGGACCGAGGTGATCCTGCTCAGGGATGAGCGCCCTGAAATCGTCGCGGGTCACGGCGAGCCGCTGGGAGATCGCGATCGACTGGATTTCATCGCCGACGGCTCGCTGCCTTCGACGAACCAGATGATCTTCGGCGTAATCGCGGATGACGGCGGACCGGGGGTGGCCACGGACGCGAATACACCGCGCGCGAAACACTATGCTGCCGTCGGCTTCCATGTCCCGGACAGCGAGATCCGCGGCTTGGTTCGCACCATCAACGTCGAGCCGCGCATGGGTGACGACAGGAAGCAAAGAGCGTTGCGAATGTTCGCGGAGATGGTCGTCCGCCAGTTCACCGACCAGGCCCTGATCGAGGAGCAGGTTACCCGATCCGATGCGTGCTCGCGCGCCCTGGAAAAAGCCATTGCCAGCGCGGATGCCGATCTGCGCGCCAAATCCGCTTTCTATCTTTCGCTCTCGCACGATTTACGCACCCCGTTGAACGCGATTATCGGCTACAGCGAGCTCCTGGCAGACGAACTCGGCGAACGCGGCGAGCAGGAACTGGGGGCGGATCTGATGACCATCAACACTTCCGGAAGGCAACTCCTGACCATGGTGAACGACATTCTCGATGTCGTGGCTATAGATGCCGATAACAAGGACGTCATTCCCTACAAATTCGACTTCCACGAGCTGGTCTACGATCTCGTCGCGACCCTTGAACCTCTTTCCGAAGCGAGCAAGACCCGGATCGCGGTAGACATGGAGGGCACGCCGAAGCTGATGGTCAGCGACGCCATGCTGGTGCGTCAACTCCTGACCAAGCTGATCTCGAACGTGATTAACCGGACCGCGGAAGGGCTCGTCGTCCTGCGCGCACGCGGCGACTCCGCGAAACAGGAGATCACCGTCGAAATCTCCGATACGCGGCGCCGCGACGGAGAAGGCCGCTTCGGTGATGAGACACCGGACGAGAAAGCGGATCCGGAAGTAACGGAGGACTCCTCGGGAGGAACCATACCGGACGCCGGGCTGGCGCTGGCACGAAAGCTGTGCGCCCTGCTCGGGGGGCGGTTCGAGGCCAGCGTCGCGCAAGCCCAGGGGGTGCGGTTCAAACTGACCATGCCCCTCGATGTCGAGGCGAGCCTGGAGAGCGGAAAAATGACGTCTGCCGAGCGCCGCCGCCGCGCCTCGCGGCTCCTTACCGCCCCGGCGCAGGATGGCGCGCGCCCGCTGGTACTGATCGTGGACGGTGATGATGTGGCTCGCGATATCCTCAAGCGGCACGTGGTCGACACCGGCTGTGACGTCATCGAGGCTGCTTTCGGGAGGGACGCGATAGAACTCGCCGAGAAGTGGCGGCCGGACATCATCATGCTCGACGTCATGCTGCCCGACAATGACGGTTGGTCGATCCTCGCCGAGCTCAAATGCAGCGCCAGATGTCGGGACATCCCCGTAATCATCGCGAGCGTACTCGATGAGCGGCTTCACGGATTCACCCTCGGCGCCAGCGAATTCCTGCTGAAACCGGTCGAGCGTCGAGAGCTGCGGCGCCTACTCGCGCGTTACCAGTGCGAGCACCCGCCGTGCAGAGCGTTGATCTTCGACCCCGAGGGACTGACATCAAAACTGCTCGCCCGCGAATTCGCGGATCTCGGGTGGGCGGCGACTGCGATTTCGCAAATGACCACGCTGTTCGCCCGTGCGGCGGAAATCGATCCGGAAATCGTGGTACTGGATGCCGCCGGCGAAGCGGCCGAAGCATTCGATGTCCTCCATCGGCTGCGTGATCTACCGGGTTTCCGGGAGCTGCCGGCCATCGTCATAGTCAACGAGGCGGTTGGTGAACTCGATCGATCGAGCCCGCCGGCTGATCTCACTCGCGTCTTGCACCGTACTCAGTATACGGACGACATCGCGAAGCAGATGGTGCGGTTCCTCGCCGCCGTGCTGAAGCGCGAGCGGCGGTCGGGCATACAGCGGCGCCGCAAGAGCCGACGGCGGGATCCGGACGGCAGGCGCACCGGTCACGATCGGCGACACGACGGCAGAGCACTGTCGTGAGCCATGTGGATAACAGACAATTCGGTAGGCAAAGGGAAGTCGGCCCGCATTTGGTCCAAGAGGGAAACCATGAACGCCAAGCAAACGATCCTCCTGGTCGAGGACAACGAGCTCAACCGCGACATGTTGAGCCGAAGATTGATGCGCAAAGGCTATGCGGTGGAGATGGCGCCGGATGGTGAGCTGGGCCTGACCATGGCCCGGGAGTTGTTGCCGGATCTCATCCTGATGGACCTCAGCCTGCCGGTCCTGGACGGCTGGGAAGCAACCCGCCGGCTGAAAGAGGACCCGGCGACCCGGCACATACCGATCATTATTCTGACGGCCCATGCACTGGAACAGGAACGACAGAAAGCCATGGACACCGGCTGTGACGACTTCGATATCAAGCCGGTCGAGCTCTCTCGGCTGCTGCCGAAGATTGAGCGCCTGCTCGCCCGGTGAGACGGCCGAGCGCTTGCTTCCAGGGTCGCCGCGGACATTCAATGAGTCATTCGAACCTGGCCCCCAGACAGGCTCGTCGCAAACGGCCGTACGGGGTCGGTAGCGCATCGCACGGGCGGCGGGTCCAGATGGGTGCGCAAGCGTGCCATCCCAGGCTTCGAAGCGCGCGATACGGTGCCCGGAAACCCCGCGACACCCTGGCCGTCTTCAAGCGCGAACAGGACGGTGTGGCTGCCGTCACGTGGCCGCGGGATCATCGCCGACATCGCCTCGAGGCGGCGCGCGCGGCGCCACCACGTCCAATGCGTCGCTGAGCGACCCGATCGAGTGAAACACCCGAGTGCTCCGGCTTGCCAAAAACCCGCGGCACATTCCCGGAGAGGCTCTGGCGCTCTTCCGGAGTCAGCGCCCCGGCAGTGATGGCGGTGATCGGGATATCGCACCGGTCACCGCGCCGTTTCACCGTTTCGACGAACTCGAAACCGTCCATTTCCGGCATCATCAGATCGAGCAGGATCAGGTCTGCTTTGTATCGTCCGGGCATCGGTGCCTGCAGTGTATAATCCGGACAGTTTCATCAATGCTCAGGCGAACACAAATGTCTGCCCGCCGCCCTGCGCTCCCTCTGAGGATCGCGGTTGATCCTCTTCGGTCGGGCGTGCGTATATCGGACAGGCGTATCGGAGGATCCGACTCGTGAGAGCCAAACAAGCAGCTCCCAGCGGGGATTGCCGCGGGCGCGCCGTAATGCAGCGACATGGCGGGGGCGGATGACGATGGTCTGTGACCCGATACCGGCCGGCGTCGGCCAGGCGCCGCTGCCCGACGACGAGGAGGAGCGTCTGGCCGAGCTCGAACGCCTCTGCATTCTCGATTCGGCCGCCGAGGAGCGCTTTGACCGCCTCACCGATCTCGCCGCCGAAATTGCGGAAGTGCCGATCGCGCTGGTCTCGCTGGTGGATCGGGAGCGGCAGTGGTTCAAGAGCTGTCGTGGCCTCGACGCGCCGGAAACGCCGCGCGACGTGGCGATCTGTGCCCATACCATTCACGAGCCCGAATGGCTCATCGTGCCGGATACGACGCGGGACGAGCGCTTCCGCCGCAACCCTCTGGTCACCGGCGCTCCATGCATACGCTTCTATGCCGGAACCGTGCTGCGCGGACCGACCGGTCTCGCCGTCGGTACGCTGTGCGTCATGGATCGCGAGCCGCGGAACCTCGGCGAACCAACGCGGAGCCTCCTGCGACGGGTTGCCGATATGGTCGAGATCGAGATGCACACTCGTAGCGAGCGCGCTGACATCCGGGACCGGCTCGAGATCGCGGTCAGGGAGCTGCAGCGCGAGCGGCGGCAGGCGCTCGAACAGGACGAGGTGAAGTCGGAATTCTTCGCCCGCGTGAGCCACGAGTTGCGAACGCCCCTCAACGCAATCCTCGGCTATGCGGAGATGATCGAGGAGGACGCGCAAACCGCGACGAAGGTACCATGCACGCCGACGCCGGACGGATCCGCTCCGCGGGCGAGCACCTGCGCGCCCTGATCGACAACGTCCTCGATATGGCGAAGATCGAGGCGGCGTCGCTGGAGATTCGGCCGCAGGAATTCAATCTCGTCGAATTCGTGCAGGAGGTCGCCGCAATGGCGCGGCCGCTGGTCGAAAGCAACGCGAACCGCTTCGATCTTCGCATGTCCGCGCTCCCCCAAGTCGTCACGAGCGATCCGATGCGCGTGCGCCAGGTGCTGCTGAACCTGCTCGGCAACGCCGCCAAGTTCACCCGTGACGGTACCGTCACGCTCGAGCTGGAGCCTGCCCCCGTAAGCGCCGGCGAAGCTGCGATCGTGATACGGGTGCGCGATAGTGGTACCGGTATCGCGCCAGGGGAGATCGAGCGCATGTTCGAGCCCTTTCGTCAGGGTGGCGCGGCGTCCGGCGGGCTCGGTGGCACCGGTCTGGGACTGCCGATCGTGCGCGAACTGTGTCACCTGCTCGGCGGTTGTATCGAGGCCGAGAGCACCCTCGGGTCAGGCTCGACCTTCACGGTCACGCTGCCGGTGACATCCCCGCGAGGCTGCGCGGTCGAATAGCATCCCATGGCGCTCGTCGCGCGCGCGAAGGAATCTTGAGCCGATAGGCGACCGGCTCGCGAGCTGGGCTTTGGCGCCCGCTGGCCGGGCCCGCTATCAGTCGGCACACAAGAGTAGTTACGCGACCATCAGGCACCACGCAGAACCTCCGCTTCACCGGCATCGAGGCCCCGATTGGAGAGCCGCTCGCGGGGACCTACGATCCATGGCTGGTGCTGGCGTCGTATCTCGTCGCGGTGCTCGCCGGGTTCGTCGCGCTCAACATCGGCGCCGACATCGCGGCGCGCGCACGGAAGGCGGAGAAGGTGACGTGGATCCTCGTCGGCGCGTTCGCCATGGGCATCGGCGTGTGGGGCATGCACTTCACCGGGATGCTCGCGTTCCATCTTCCGATTCCGGTCTCGTTCGACGTCGTCGTCACCGCGGTCTCGCTGATCCCGGCGGTGCTGGCGGGCATCGTGGTCCTGACGCTGATGGGACGGCCCCGGGTCGGTCGCCGCGAGGTCTACTGGGGCGGGCTGCTGATGGGAGGCGGCATCGGCGCGATGCACTACACCGGCATGGCCGCGATGGAGATGCCGGCGACGCTGCTCTACCGGCCGGGATGGTTCGCGGCATCGATTGTGATCGCGGTGATACTCGCGGTCGTCGCCCTTTCGGTTCGCGTGCTGGTTGACCGGGGGCGGCGCTGGCCGCAGGTCGCCGGCGCCCTGGTCATGGGGCTCGCCGTAGTCGGCATGCACTACGCCGCGATGGTAGGCGCCGAGTTCTATCCGCATGCGCCATCCGTCCACCCGACCCACCCGTCGGTGCCGCACGAGGTGCTCGGCGCCGCGGCGATTGCGACGGCTGTGCTCATCATGATGATAGCGCTCGCGGTCAGCGCGGCGAGCAGACGCACGGCCACGGCGTTGCATGCCAAGGCGGTCCTGGATACCACCGTGGATGCGGTCATCACGATCGACGAACACGGAACCATCGAGTCGTTCAATCACGCCGCGGAGCGGATCTTCGGTCATGCGAGTGACGAGATGGTCGGGCACAATGTCAGCCGGCTGATGCCCGAACCCTTCCGGAGCGCGCACGACGGCTATCTCGACGCCTATTTGAAGACTGGCGAGCGCCGGATTATCGGCGTCGGGCGGGAAATCGAGTGCCTGCGCAAGGACGGCAGCCGCTTTCCCGCTGATCTCGCCGTCAGCGAAGTGGTGTTCGGCGGTCGGCGCACGTTTACCGGTATCGTGCGCGACATCAGCCGCCGCCGGCGCGCCGAGACCGAGCTGCGCGCGGCGAAGACGGCCGCGGAGAAAGCCAGCGCCGCGAAAGAGCTGCTGGTCGCCAACATGAGCCACGAGCTGCGCA
The DNA here is from genome assembly GCA_041984235.1 of Gammaproteobacteria bacterium. GTDB lineage: Bacteria > Pseudomonadota > Gammaproteobacteria > JBHIYN01. Next base: position 85,063 of record JBHIYN010000011.1, on the reverse strand, counting down.
CGCCTTTGAACGCGATCATCGGCTACAGTGATTTGCTGATCGACGACGGGCTTGAGGCGGAGGCGGCGTCCATCCGTGCTGATCTCGTGAACATCAAGGCCGCCGGTCACCGCCTGCTTGGCATGGTCGACGCCGTGCTCCTGCTGACGGACGTCGGGGCGGAAGGCCCCAACGTCGTGCCCGAACGCGTCGACGTCCGGGCATTGCTCGACGCGGCCGCCGGCGCGGCCGCGCCCCTGGCCAAGAAGAATAGGAACGTCTTCCGTATCGGGTGTCCGGAAGACATGCCGGCGGTGACGACGGATCGCACGAAGCTAGCCCGGAAAACTCACCGATGAAGTAGAAATGGGCCTCTCTCTGGGGCATAAAGTAAGAGCTGCCAAGCACTTACCAACACCACAGAGAAGAAGGCCCATGACGACAGAGTGTACCGCCGAGCAACTTGAGTTTCACGCTCTGGGTCGCCGGGAGGTTGTAGGCCGTTTCGACGGCGGTCGCATCACCTCCGACGGGGGCGGCCTGCTCCTTCGCGAGGTCGATCACCGACTGGGGCTACTCCGTCGCCTGACGACCTGCTTCACCGATTACCGCAATCCCAACAGCATCGATCACGATGTTCATGCGCTGGTCGCGCAGCGCGTGTTTGGCCTGACGCTGGGCTATGAAGATCTCAACGATCACGATGCGTTGCGCGCAGACAGCGTACTGGCGCTGCTGGTGGGTAAGCGGGATCTGATCGGTGAGAAGCGGGGCCGGGAACGCGATCGGGGGTATCCGCTCGCGGGATCAAGCACACTCAACCGGCTGGAGCTCAGCACGCCGGAGGCGGCGGCGAGTGATCGCTACAAGAAGATCGCCGCGGACCCGGCGGCGCTCGACCATTTACTGGTGGATCTGTTCTTGGAGTCACATGAGGCGCCGCCGCGGGAGATCTGGCTGGACCTGGATGCGACCGATGATCCCCTGCACGGTCATCAGGAAGGTCGCTTCTTTCACGGGTACTACCGGTGTTACTGCTACCTGCCGCTGTACATCTTCTGCGGTGAACACCTGCTATGTGCCCGGTTGCGACCGTCCAACCAGGACGGCGCCGCCGGCAGTGTTGAAGAACTCGAGCGGATCGTGGCGCAGATCCGGGCTCGGTGGCCGAAGACACGGATCGTGATCCGCGGCGACTCCGGCTTCTGCCGGGACGCCATCATGAGCTGGTGCGAGGAACACGATGTGGGCTATGTACTGGGGCTGGCGCGCAATAAACGTCTGCATCGGGCCCTGGGTCGTCAGATGGCGGAGGCGCGCGTGGAGCATGAGAACACGGGCAGGTCAGCGCGACGGTTCCGGGACTTCCGCTACCGCACGCGCAAGTCCTGGTCCTGCGAACGACGGGTGGTGGGCAAGGCTGAGGTGCTGCCAGGCAAGGAGAATCCTCGCTTCGTTGTGACCAATCTGCCCGCGCGCCGCGCTGGCGCCAGACGCCTCTATGAAGACCTGTATTGCGTGCGCGGTGAGATGGAGAACCGCATCAAGGAGCAGCAGCTGGGCCTCTTTGCAGACCGCACCAGTACGGCAACGATGCGCGGCAATCAGCTGCGGCTGTACTTCTCCTCCTTCGCCTACGTCCTGATGCAGGGGCTGCGCCGCCTCGGACTGAAAGGCACGCGGCACGAGAAAGCGCAGTGCACGACAATCCGGCTGAAGCTGCTGAAGATCGGTGCCCGAATCCGTGTCACGGTGCGTAAGGTCTGGCTCTCGTTCTCCGAGGCTTATCCCTACGCCAGCGACTTCGCCCAGATCCTGGCCAATGTTCGCCGATATCCAGCGTGGGCCCCGCCACGCTGAGATCAGGGTCTCCAAGATCCCATGACGCCGCACTGCCTGGTGGAGTTTGCCGTCCCTGGCTGACGGCGAAAACACCGCCAGCACCGCATATCGACCTTCTGCGTACCCAAAATCCGCAACGATTGCCTATCAACAAGGGCTATCCGACGTTACACCGGAGCCCCCGTGATCCCTGACCCCGCAATCGGGTCCAAAATCACCCTTGCAGGGAAATCGGTGAGCGATTCGGGCTAGCGCGGATACTGGGCTGCCTGCTCGACAACGCCGCCAAGTTCACTTCGGGAGGCACGGTGGAGATCAGCTGCAGCTTCAATCGCGGTCCGGGTGGCGATTACCTCGTCATTGCCATAGGCGACGACGGCATCGGCATGAGCGACCAAACGCTCGCACGCGCGTTCGAGCCTTTCTTCCAGGGCGACGCTTCCAGCACCAAGACGCGCGAAGGCGCCGGGATGGGGCTTGCCGTGGTGGCGGCATTGTGCCGGGCGCTGGATGCGGCGATTGGCATCGAGAGCAAACTGGGCGAGGGTTCGTGCTTCACGCTACGCGTGCCGTTGGATGCCGCCCCGGCCGACGTCGCGACCGGCCACCGACGGTAGGCCGGCGGGCGATGCGCTGAAGCCCGGTGGACGCGCTCGTGGTGTTACGACGGAGTGACTGGCGCCTCCTGGGGCCTGTCGGACTCAGGATGAATCTGCCGCGGCGATGGGATAGCGGCCCAAAGGAGGGCGCCTTCTCGTTGAATAGCCCCACTATTCGCCTCGAAATTGCAGCCATTCGACCTCGCCCTCCCTCCATGCGCGTCACGACCGCCTGAGTCCGACAGGCTCCTGGACAGGTGCGCAAGCGTGCCACCCCGAGCTTCGAAACTCGCGATACGGCGCCCTGAAACGCAGCGACACCCTGGCCGCCCGCAAGCACGAACAGGGCTGTGTGGCCGACGTCACGTGGCCGCGGGATTATCGCCGGCGTCGCCTCGAGACGGCGCACGCGGCGCCACCACGTCCAATGCGTCGCTGAGCACCCGATCGAGTGAAACACCCGAGTGCTCCGGCTTGCCGAAAACCCGCAGCACATTCCCGGAGAGCCTCTGGCGCTCTTCCGGGGTCAGCGTCTTGGCAGTGATGACGATGATCGGGATATCGCACCAGTCACCGCGCCGTTTCACCGTTTCGACGAACTCGAAACCATCCATTTCCGGCATCATCAGATCGAGCAGGATCAGGTCTGCCGGCGCTTCCTCGAGCACGGCCAGGGCTTCGCGCCCGTTGGCGGCAGAACGGACCTTCCAGCCGAGGCGCTGCGTCGCGCGGATCATGAGATTGCGAGACGCCTGATCGTCCTCCACCACCAAAACCCTGGAACCGGGTACGGCGCCGAATCGTTCCAGCGCGGCGACCAGTTTGTTGCGCTCGAGTGGCTTGAGCAGGTAGTCGCTGGCCCCCAGGGCGAAGCCTCGCCGGCGGTCGTCCGTCAGCGTGCACAGCACAACCGGTATGTGCTCGATTTCCGGGTCGGCCTTGAGCATCTGCAGCACCGACCAGCCGTCCACCTCGGGCATCATCACATCGAGCAGGATGACCTGCGGGGAACTGCTTCGCGCGATCTCCAGTCCGCGGCGGCCGCTGTCGGCTTCGACCACTTCCCAGCCGCTGCGCTGCAATTGCTGCGCGAGGAGTTCGCGCGCGTCGTCGTCGTCGTCGATGACGAGAACGCGCCGGCCCCCGCCGCTGCCGATCGGGCGCCGCTCGGGCGCCACCACGGGGCCCACTTCCGGCGGTACACCGGCCGTCATGGTCCGCGGCAGGCGTACGGTGAAGGTGCTGCCCTCGTCCTCGCGGCTGCTGACACCGATTTCTCCGCCGAGCAGCCCACACAGGCGGCGGCACAGCGTCAGGCCCAGGCCCGTGCCGCCGAAGCGTCGGGCAGTGGAACCGTCGGCCTGGGTAAAGGGATCGAAAACGCGGCGAAGCTGCTGCTCATTCATGCCGATGCCGGTATCGGCCACTTCGAACTCCACCCATTCGACTCCGCTCTCGCGACGGGGACGCACCGAAAAACGCACTTCCCCGCCCTTGGTGAACTTGGCGGCGTTGCTCAGCAGGTTCAGCAGTATCTGCCGTACGCGCGTGATGTCGGACTCCAGGTCCCCCGCGCTGTCCATTCCCTCGAGCAGCAGTCGGTTCTCGTTCCTGGTCATCAGTGGTCCGGCCACGCCGGCGAGGTCTTGCATCAGATCTGCGATGTCGATCTCGCCGCGCTCGATCTCGACCTTGCCCGCTTCGATCTTGGACAGATCCAGGATGTCGTTGATCAGGGTGAGCAGATGACCGCCGGCGGCGCGTATCTTGCGCAAATCGGCCAGGTATTCATCGTGCCCGTTGGCTTCGCAGTCTTCCTCCAGCAATTCACTGAACCCGATGATGGCGTTCAACGGCGTGCGCAGCTCGTGGCTCATACTGGCGAGAAAATCTGATTTCGCGCTATTCGCGATTTCGGCCTCGCGGCGGGCGGCCTCCGCTTCGCGCAGCGCTTCGGTACGATCCTTCAGGCCCTGTGCCAGTTCCACGTTGATGTCCTGCAGACGCTCATGCGCGGCATCGACCGCGCGCCGTTCGTGGATCGCGGTCTCGTAGCTCGACAGCAGCAGGTTCAGAATCTGCGTGCGATTCGACTCGATGCGGTACGACGCGCTGCCGAACACGATCGGCAGCGGCTCGAGCACCGGGTCCGTCGGCCGGTGGTCCCGGTTGTCGAGGATGTACCCGATGCGATCGACCAGGTTCGGCGCGTCATACGGCTTGACGACGAAGCTGTCGGCGCCGCATTCGAGGCCACGGATAACGTCGGCAGGGTCGGACAGCGCCGTCAGTAACATTACGGGTACGGCAGCGGTCACGGCACTGTCCTTCAATTGCCGGCACAACTCGTATCCGCCAATCCCCGGCATGAAGACGTCGGTGATGATCAGATCGGGCACATCGGTCTGGGCTGCCTCGAACGCGGCGTCGCCGTCGCCAAAGGCCTTCACCACGTAGCCGGCCTGCACGAGATCGTACTCGAGCCGCGCAGCCTGGGTGGGACTGTCCTCGACGATGAAGATCTTGATCTTGCCGGGGTCGTGCATAGGGCTACCGATCAGCGGTCATTGCGGGAAAGGCCGGCCGCACGCAGCAGCGCCGCGCCGATCTGGTCCAACGGCAGAACGCGCCGCGCCGCACCCACATGGATCGCGGCGGCGGGCATGCCGAAAATGGCGCTGGTGCTCTCGTCCTGGGCGATGGTCATCGCCCCTGCCTCGTACATCTGCTTCAAATCCAGTGCGCCGTCCCTGCCCATGCCAGTCAGTACCACGCCGGCGGCGCGCGCACCGAATGCCCGGGCCGCACTGCGAAAGAGCTTCGCTACCGCCGGTCGCATGCCATGCTCGGGCGGGCCGTCGTCGAGCAAGGCACGCGGACCGGCGGCCACCTCCAGGTGCGCGTCATCGGGCGCGAGGTATACGCGTCCGCCGGACAGCCGTTCTCCGCTTGCGGCGATGCTGGCGGGAAGCGGCGTCGCGCCGCTCAGCCACACGGCGAAACCCGCGACGAAGCCCGGAGACATGTGCTGGACTATGGCCACAGGCACCGGGAAACCCGCCCCCAGCGACGAGAGGAGCGCGGCCAACGCCGGCGGCCCTCCGGTGGAAGCGCCGATGACGACCACATCGATGGCCCGCTCCGGCTTCTCCGGAGCGGGCACGGTGCGGCGGCGAGGGCGGCGCCCGACGAGCGGGACCTCGGCCATCAGCCGGACGCTACGCAGCAGGTTCGCCACCTCGGAGGCATAAGCCGGGCTGCGCGCGTCGGCCGGCTTGGCGACGATACTCAGCGCCCCGGCTTGCAGGGCATCGAAACCAATGATCGAACCACGCACGTCCACTGTCGCGCTCATCATGATGATGCGCGTCGGCCGGGCCTGCATGATCCGGCGCGTCGCCTCGAACCCGTCGATGCCGGGAAGGTGGACGTCCATCAGCACCACATCGGGATGCAGCGCTTCGACCGTGGCGAGTGCCGCCAGCCCGTCCGTCACGCAGCCGACTGGCTCGATTGCGGGATCCGAGCGCAGGATACGATCGAGGTGAGCCGCAGCTACCCTGGAATCCTCTACCACCAGGACACGCGTGGAGCTTGACCCGCTCACTGGAGCAGACCCCGAATCGTATCGAGCAACTCACTCTGGTCGAACCCTCTCTTGGTCAGATAAGCGTTGGCGCCGACCAGCAGGCCGTGCTCGCGTTCCGCGCGCGCATCGAGGGTGGTCACCAGGATCACCGGCAGGTCGCAGAGCTGCGCGTCGGCGCGGATCTTCGCGGTCAGCTCGAAGCCCCCCAGGCGCGGCATCTCGATATCCGACACGACGAGATCGAATGCGTTCTCATCCAGCCGCGCCAGGGCGTCCGCACCGTCAACCGCGCTCGACACCTCGTAATCCTCAGCCTCGAGAATACCGCAAAGCAACGTGCGCGCTGTGATCGAGTCCTCGACCACGAGGATGCGGCGCCGTTCCTGTGCGGCGCGTGTGCCGGGCGCTGTCGGCGCCGTCACGCCGAGTCTGCCGCCGCTCCGCAGCCGATCCAGCAACACCTTCGGGTCGAGCACCGGTACGATGCGCCCCGCGGCGAGCACGGTCATGCCCGTTACAGCGGGCAGGTCGCGCAACTGAGGCCCCAGGCTCTTCACGATCACCTCCTCGACGCCGAGCACGCCGTCGATGCGACAGGCGGCGCGGCGGCCTCCGCTGGCCAGCACCGCGACGAGAAATCGGCCCGCCGTCGAGACAGGGGCCGCTGCCTGCCCGGCATCGAGAACATCCGCAAGCGCCGCATACGCCAGCACCGCGCCGTCGAAGCCGATTGTTTCCCGCCCCTCCACGGTTGCCACCTCGTCAGGGCGGATGCGAACGACCCGCTCGACGGCGTCGCCCGGCAGGGCGAACAGCTCGTCGCCGCATTCGAGCAACATGCAGCGCAAGGTCGTGCGCGAGGATGGCAGTTCGATGGAAAACCGTGTACCGGTGCCGGCCTCGCTGGCCACACTGACCGTGCCGCCGAGGCGCTCGACTTTCTCCTTGACGATCGCCAGACCGAGTCCGCGGCCCGATACGTCCGTTATCGCGTCCCGCGTGCTGACTCCGGAACGGAATACCAGGTCTACCGTATCGTCGCTGCCGATTTCGTCACCAGGTGGCGCGCGGCCTGCCAGAGCCGCAAAGTCGATCCCCGCGCCGTCGTCCTCGACGACCACCCCGACCCGTCCGCCGGCCAGCGCTCGCGCCGCGACCGACACGCACCCGCGGCGGGGCTTGCCAGCCCGCTCACGGCTTTGTGCCGGCTCGATGCCGTGGTCAATCGCATTTCGTACCAGGTGGTTCGTTACCACGGCCAGCTCGTCGAGAACGCGACGGTCGAACTCGAGGTCGCCTCCCGTGATGCGCAGATCCGCCTCCTTGCCGAGGTCACGCGAAAGCTCGCGCGTCGTACGCCCCAGTCGCTCGAAAGTAGTCCCACAGGGCTGGCTTGCGAGGCGCTGCGTATCCTCCATCAAAGCAGATACCGCTGCCGTGAACGTGCGCGTTTCATCGATGGCGTCGTGTGCAAGGGTACGCAGCGCCCAACCGCGCGCGCGCTCTTCCTCGACGCGTGCCTGCAGCGCGCCGTCGATATGCTCAATCGTCGCGCGGATCGCACTCGCGGCTTTCGGGTCGCCGCTGCCGGCTGCGGCCAGCCGGGGCGTGAGCGAGCGGATGTCCGCACGAATGGTGGTTAGTTCGCGCTGAGCGAGCGCAACCTCGTCGCGCAGTTCACGCAAAGCGCCGGCCTGCCGCTGAGCCGAGAGGCGATGACCACTGATCGCTTCACAGCGGCTGAGCACCGCCTCGAGCGCCGCAGACGAGACCCGCACGGTATCGGCGCTCGACGCTCGCATCGATGCTGCCGCAGGTGGCGGCGCGGGCGGAGGCCGTGGCCCCTCGTCTTGCTCCGGCGCCCGCCGTCCGCCAGGTAGATCAGCCACATGCGCCTGCAACGCGGTCACGACGCCGCCGTCAATCGCGACCGCGGGACCTTGCTCGCTCTCAATAGCCCGACCGAGCGCGTCGACAGCTTCGAGCAGGCTTGCACGCAATCGGGGCGCCCACGCCAGGCGGCCTGCTTTCGCGCAGGCAAAGAGATCCTCGATCGCCGCGCCGACCCTTTCGAGTCCACCAGCCCCCACGCTACGCGCGGCGCCTTTCAGCGTATGCGCCTCGCGAAAAAGCGCTTCGAATGCGTCGCCTGCGGCACCTTCCTCCAGCGACTCGATGCCAGCGCTGATAAGCGCGACGCTCTCGCGCGCTTCGACTACGAACAGGTCCCACAGGCGCTTCTCGAACTGTTCGTCACGCTCGCTCATACGGTGACATCCGGATCGCCGCGCCCCGATGCGGCACACCCCACCCCGACAGCGAGCCCAGCGATACTCCGAGGTCGGACCGGCGCCATCTCGGTTTCCGTCACACGTGGAAGCGTTCAAGCGTATTGCGCACATTCTGACCGAGCTCGTTGACCTCGTTCGCCGCCGCTTCGGTCTGCCGGGTCGCCGCCATATTCTGCTCGGTCGCCTGCTTGATGCTTTGCATCGCCTGCTCAATCTGGTTCATGCCCGTGATCTGCTCGCGCGTGGCGGCGGCAATCTGGATCGCGGCATCGGACGCGCCCTCCACGGCCCTGTCCAGCTCCTCTATCGCCCTGCCCGCGGCGGTCGATTGCTCCCGTCCGGTCTCGACAGCCCGGGTGCCCTGCTCCGCCAACATGACCGCGGCACTCATGGACTTCTGCACGTCGGTCAGGATTGTACGCACTTGTGCAGTCGCTTCGCGCGATTGCTCGGCGAGTGCGCGGATCTCCTGCGCCACCACGCCAAAGCCGCGGCCCTGCTCACCGGCGCGGGCCGCTTCGATCGCGGCATTCACGGCGAGGAGATTGGATTGCTCGGCGAGATCGGCGACCGTCGCGATGATTTCTCCGATTGCAACGCTCTGGTCGCCCAGCCGGGCGACGCTCTCGGCGATCGATCCCACCTGCTCGCCGATCCCTTCCATCCCGGCAATCACGTCGCGGGTCGCGGTAAGACCGCGCCCAGCGATGTCACGCGCACTGCCCGTACTAGCGGCCACCGCCTGCGCCTTTTCGCTGACCATGTCCGAACCCTGGCGTACTTCCGAGATCGTCGCGACCGTCTCGCCGAGCGAGGCGGAAGTCTCGGAGGTCGAGGCTGCAAGCTCGTTCATCGAATCCCGGATCTGCGTGGTCGCCGAAGCCAGGGCGTTGGCGATGTCCCGGCTTTCACCGGCGAAAACGGCGAGATTTTGCACCATGCTCCGGAACGCGCCGCCAAGGCGCCCGACTTCGTCTCGTCGCTTCTCCTGCGCCGTATCCGGCGCGACGCGCAAGTCTCCCGAGGCGACCAGCTCGGCGACGCGAACCAGACCGCCCAGTGGGCGCGTGATCACCCGATCCAGGCTCAGCACGAAGGTCAGACTCAGCGCCAGCGAGATCAGGCCCCAGACGAGGAACAGCGCCAGCGCACGATCGCTGGCGATGTTCGCGGCGGCGACCACTTCTTCCCCGGCCCGCTCAGCCATGGCGACGAGCTCGTCGGTGATTTCCCGCATACGGCGGTTGCGCTGGTGCTGCACACCCATCGCCAGCGCGCGCGCTTGGGCCTCCCGGCCACCGCCGGCAAGGTCGAGGATCTCGTCACGTGTCGTCGAAAACATCCCCCTAAGATCTTTCAGTTCGTTCAGCAATCCGGCCCGCCGCGGGTCATCCGCGGCCCGTTGCATGAGGTCCGCGAGCTGTACCCGCGATTCAGCTTCGCGTGACTTGATATCGTCAGTTGCCGATTCGAACTCACCCGCATCGCGGGTCGACAACACCTCCAGCAGGTCGGCGCGCATTGCATTCTGGTTGCTGCGCAGGTCTTTCAGCTTGATCGCCTCATCGAAGATCCCGGCGTTGAACTCCGCGATGATGCGCGAATTCTTCGCAATCAGCAGGTAGGCCTCGAGCATCACCCCGAACTGCAGCAGCACGATTATGCCGAATGTCAGCAGCAACTTGCCGCGCAGGGGCAGATTCACGAACCAGTCCATAGTGAGCACCTGTAGTATGAGCACCGTATACGCGGCAGCCGCGAACTTTCGATCATGCCGGCGCCTCACCGTGCGCCCGCAGGCGCGGGGAGCCAAGCAGGTTCGCGCCGTCCAGTACGATAATTCGTTCCGGGGTCACCCCGAGCAGGAATTCGCGCCGCACGCCCTCGAGAGTGGGGATATCTGCGATCAGACTGTCTTGCTCGACCGCCGTCACGCCGGTGATCGTATCGGCCAGCAAGCCGGCCTCCATCGCATCATTGCCCAGCACGATCACCCGGTTCAGGCTGGGCAGGCTGCGGTCGGGGATACCGAACAGTCGCTTGAGGTCGGTCACCGCGACCGCTCGCCCCGACAGATTGACCACGCCGACGATGTAGTCAGGGGTACCCGGCACGGCCGTCAGCGCGGTCAGCGGACGAACCTCTCGCACGTGGCGCATCTCGAGCGCGTAGCGCTCGGCGCCGGCCCGGAAAACGACGACCTGCAGCAGGCTCGCCGGCGCGGCGTCCGGTACTGGCGCCGCGGCGAGCGAGCGCGCCCGTGCGCGCAGGACGGTCCGTCGCGCGCGGGGCTCGGCCCGATGGCGATCGTCCAGCAGCGCGCCGAGATCGGCGAGGCGCCGGTGTAGTGCCGGCCAGTCGATGCCGTGCCGTTTTTCGTCATGGGTAGGCATCTTTTGCCTCCTTGCAGCTTTCCTACATTACTACATCGCCGCCCGGCGCAGGATGTCGAGTACTTCATCGGCGCTGCGCCCGTCGACATCGGCCAGGACGGCGCCCGCGTCGAGGGTTTCGAGCAAACGGATGGCCGCCTTGCGATGGCGCTCCGCCAACCGTGTGAGGCCGATTCGCCGCGCATTGCGCACGAGCGCAACGTGGGCGCCGACCGCTCCCTGATCGAGATACAGGATGCGCTGCAGTTCCTGCACGGCGGCCCCGCTGTCGCCGCCTTCCTCGAGTACTGCCGCACGCAGGTGACGTGCATCGACCGCGAGCCTATCCGCCGCGATGACCGCATCGCAGCAGGCAAGCGCGGTCTCGAGGTCGCCCAGATCCGCGGCGGCACGCGCCGCTGTGAGACGCCGCCGGCGCGCCCCCCCGACCCGGGACCGCGGCTTCTCCGGCGCTGCCGCCGGGCATCCGGGCTGCGGCGAACGTTCGGCCTGCGCGAATTCGCCGTCGGCCGCGCCGCAGCGCCGTTCCCGTGCTGCCTCGGCCGATCGCGATTCACGCGACGCGGCGGGCGGCGGCGTGTCGTCGTTCCGCCGCCCCGCCCCGGATCGGACCGGGCGCCCCCGATACGCTTGCGACAGATCGGCGTCCGGATCGGTTTTGCGGAGGAAGCTCGCGCTCCCGGCTTGAACCGCGGCGAAACCCTCGAACCAGGGGTGCAGCATCTCCGCCGGCGCGACCACGAGCCAGCCGCCGGCGCTCGTCCACCGGTGGAACTGTCTCACGACGGCACGTGCCGTTTCCTCGCGCAGGTACATGAGCACGTTCCGGCACAGAATGACGTCGAACGGCGCCACCGCGCCTTCCGGTAGCGAGAGATCGGCCAGGTTGTGTCGCGCGAAGCGTACCGAAGCGCGGATCTCGGGTCGCAGCACATGCTCGCCGGCCCTCGCGGCGACGAAGTACGCCTCGCGCGGGCCGGGGAGGCCCTCGCGGAAGGACCACTCGCGGTAACTGGCCCGTTCGGCACGTTCGATGGCGTCGGCGTTCACGTCCGTCCCGAGCACGTGCACGTGCCAGCCTTCCTCGGCGCCCAACATACGGCGAAGCGTGATGGCGACCGAATAGGGCTCCTCGCCCGACGCGCAGCCTGCACTCCACACCGATAGCCGGCGTCCGCTGTGCCGGCGCCGGTCGAGCAGCGGCGCCAGCACGCAGCCGGCCAGCTCTTCGTACATCGCCCGATCGCGGAAGAAGTAGGTTTCGGGGACAGTCAACTGTGCGATCAGAGCTGCCGCGACCGCGGGCGGCAGGCCGCCGGCGAGGAGGCCGTCGACCAGTTCGTCCATGTCGGGCAACTCGAAGTCACGCCCGGTAACGCGCAACGCGCGCTCCAGCTCTACACGCCGGGCCGGCGGGAAATGCAGGCCGAAGCGGTCACCAATCCAGGCGGCAATTCGCCCGACCGCATCTCCGTGCGAGCCAGCGTGCATCACTCAGCGTTCGTCTTGCAGGCGGCCGAGGGACGCATCCAGCGACGCCTCTTCGTCGCCTGACAGCAATGCAGCCGGATCGTGGATTACGATCAGGCCGTCTTCGCTCATGACGAAACCGGACACGTGCTCGGCGTCGCGGGCCTCAGCGACGGCATTGCGCTCGATGACAAGCACACCGTCCACGCGGTCGACCAGGAGCGCGATGCATCGACACGGCGTGCGCACTAGCAGCAGCCGGTTGCCGGGCTCGTTGATATCGCGCGGCTGCAAACCGAAGCAAAGGCCGGGATCGGCTACCGCCACCAGCGTGCCGTGTACGTTTATCACGCCGATCAGACGCGCGGGCACATCGTGCAGGCGCATCACCTCGACCGCGCGGACGACGCGCTCCACGATATTGACCGGGACCGCGAATGCATGATCGTCCACGCTGAAGCGCACGACCTTGACCTGGCTCCCGGGCGCCTGTGGGATCGCATTCATCGTTCAGGCCAGCTCATGCCGGAGCATCTCCGGCCGCGCCTGCTCGCGCTTGCAGGGCGGCAAAACAACTCTCGCCGGCCGCAACCGGCATCGATCGCGAACCCGGGCCGTACTCAGGCACGGTCGCGCGCATTCTCCAGGCGGCGCAGGATTTCCGCCGCGAACTGTTGCGCGCTGAGCCCCTGCATGCGACGCATGCGGCCAAGATAGTCGTCGAGCCTTGATTTTTCCACATCAGAGAGATCCTTGCTTACGAGTGCGACGACGGGGATCCGCCGCCCGCACGGGTGCGCCTGGATTGCCTGGAGCAAATCCGCATCGTTCCCGTGCGCGGTCAGCAGATCGAGTACCACGAGGTCCACCTGCTGCGCGGCGAGTCGCTCGAGCGCCAGATCGCCGTCGGCCGCGCCGCGTGCCCGCCAGCCGCAACTGCGGGCCATGCGCTGCAGCAGGCTGCGGTTGCCCGCATCCGCGTCGACGACCAGGAGCTCGAATGGGGCATCGCGAACATACTTCTCGACGGTGGCCTCGAAGGCTTCCCGGCTGACGGGCTTGATCAGGTAGTCCGCGGCGCCGAGCACGCAGCCCCTCGTGGCACCTTCCTCGATGCTGCACATGACAACGGGCAGGGCTGCCAGATCCGGTGCCGTCTTCATCGCCTCCAGCGCCGACCAACCGTCCACGTCGTGCATCGCAGCGTCCAGCACCATGGCGTCCGGCGCCAGCTGCCGGGCGAGCTGCAGGCCGCTCCATCCGTCGATTGCCGCGACCACGCGCCAACCTTGCTGCTGCAGCTCGCGAGCCAGCAATTCGCGGGCGGGCATGTCCTCCACGATGAGCAGAACCAGGCCCTGGCCGCCCAGGGACGCCCCGAGTCGGTCGACATCGGGACGCAGGGTCCCGGTAGTCGACCCGGACACGACCGCGGTCTCGATCCCCCTCGAGCGCTCCACGAGGACCTTCGCCGTGAAAGTCGACCCGCGGCCCGGAGTACTCGCAACCGTCAAATCGCCGCCCAGCAAACGACAGTACTCCCGGCTCAACGGCAGGCCGAGCCCGCTGCCTTTCGCCTTGCTGCCGCGGCCCGCGTCGGCCTGCACGAAAGGATCGAAAATCGTCGCGAGGTCGCGCTCACCCATGCCGTTCCCGGTATCCGTCACGGTCATCGTGAGCAGCAGGTTTCCGTCAGCACCCTCGGCAGCTTGCACACGGAGCGCTATCGTTCCGTTCTCAGTGAACTTGATTGCGTTGCCGAGCAGGTTGATCAGGATCTGGCGCACCTTCGTCTGGTCGCCGACCATCTTGCCGAGCGTCGCTGGCACCTCGCAGTCCAGCCGGTTGCCGTTGGCCGCCGCCAGCGGCTCGAACGTGCCGTGTAACTCTTCGACGAGGGCGCTGAAATCGAAGCGCTGTCTTTCGACCAGCATCCGGCCTGCCTCGATCTTCGACAGATCGAGCACGTCGTTGATCAGCGCCAACAGGTGCCGGCCGGCACCCAGGATCTTCTCCAGGTCCTGCCGGGCCTGCGTCGTTCCGCCGTCCTCGGCATCCTCGGCCAGCATTTCACTGTAGCCGATGATGGCGTTCAGGGGTGTGCGCAATTCATGACTCGTATTGGCCAGGAAGCGGGATTTTGCCGCGTTGGCCTGTTCGGCGGCCTCCCTCGCGACGATCAGTGTGCGTTCGTTTGCAAGCCGTACGCTGACGTCGCGACCGACCCCGATGAACAGCCTATGGTCCCCGAAGTCAGCCACGCCGACGGTGAATTCGAACGGAAACGTCGTACCGTCCTTGCGCCGGCCTGTCATCATTCGGGTCTCGCCGGAGTCCTTGCGCCCGCCAGTGGCCAGGTACGCATCGATGTTCCAGCCACGCGCCGGGCGCTCGGATTCCGTTATCAGGGCAGCGACGTCCTGGCCTGCGATCTCCTCCGCTTCGTAGCCGAACAGGGCCGTCGCGGCGGCATTGAACGTGGTGATCCGCCCGGCGTCATTGACGACAATGACCGCGTCGGGGACGGTCTCCAGCACCACTTTATAGCGTTGCTCGCCGCGGCGCAGTTGCCGGTCGAGGTTGACCGCCTCCGTGATGTCGTCAGCGATGCCGATGATGTACTGCGGACGGCCGTCCTGATCGCGCACCACCTGCTTCATCGTGCGCAGGATGCGTTGGCCGCTGGCCTTGGAATGGACCAATTCCTCCGGAAAGAGCACTGGACCGTCCGTCTCCAGCGCCTTCGCGTCAGAATCGGCGAAATTCCGGACGGCGCCCGACTCGAAAAAATCGGCCGCCTTCTTGCCCACGATGTCCTCGGCGGGCGCGCCGTACAGGATCTCCGCCGCGCGGTTCACGCGCAGGTATTCGCCGCTATGGGTATCCTTGATGAAGACGATGGCCGGGATGTTGTCCAGGACACGGTCGAGGAAATCGCGCGACTGAGCCAGGTCGCGATTGAGCTTCTCCTGCGCACGCAGCGTTTCCTCGACCCGGGAGCTCATCAGATTGAACGCCCCTGCGAGTTCGCGTACTTCAAGCGGGCCGTGCTCGTCAATGCGCGACCGGTAATCCCCTGCGCCAAGAGCAGCGGCGGCGCCGACCAGTCGGTGCAATGGCCGCGTGACCCGAAGCACGACCAGCACGGTGACCACGAGCGTGGTGACCGCGACGCCCATGGCGACGATATAGACGTGCCGGCTGACGGCCTTGGTCGGCAGTACGACCGCGCTGTACGGCGTTGCCGTCGCGAAAATAACGCGCCGCTCGAGGTCATTGGGATCGTAGCTGGCCGGATAACGCGCAACGACCATCCTCTCGGAATCGGCGCTCCGCGACACCACGTTGTGCACGGGGCCGACGCTCGAAAGCCAGTCGGCCGCCTCTTGGCCCCACTGCTCGACAATCCCGAAAGACAGGCCTTTCTCGTGCGCGAACTGCCTGTTGCGGTCAGGGTGGCGGATGAAGTGGTCGTGTCGATCCACAATGTAGAGCTGGTCGGGCGGCGGAAGAGTGCGCTCGAGCGACTCGAAAAGGGTGTCCAGGTGATAGTTGACCACCAGCAGCAGGCGCACCGTGCCGCCGGCGTCGCGCACCCGCCCCATGACCCGGACGACCGCGATTTCCGGCTCCTCGACCTCGCCGTGCTCGCGGTTCAGCTCGATGTCCGAGACCAACAGGTCATGCTCCGATGGTGCGCGCCGGGCGGCGCGCATGTAGCTCGAATCGCCCTTGGCCTGCAGATCCTGCTCATTGACTGCGGAAACCCGCCCCTGCTCGTTGTCCACGCGCACCAGCTCCCGCCCCTGCGCATCCACCGCGATGAGACGCGCCGATAGATAATCCGGCTTGGACGCGAGCAGCGCAGAGAACGTGGAGACCACGTCGTCCCGCCAGGGATTGGGCGTGACGCCGCGCGCCATGTCCCTGACGTAGAAGCGGACGGACGAAGCGGCGGTCAGGAATCGGACGTCTTCGCGCAGATCCTTCATCTCGTCGATGAATTGCCGTCCCTGGCTGGTCGCCCCTACCTGCAATTGGCGTATTTCGGTTTCAATCAGCGCTGCGCCCAGCCGCTGCGTGAGCAACTGGTCCATCAACAGGGTCCCGGCCAGTCCGATGGGGACGATGACGAGGGACAGACGACCGCCCAGGCTGTCGAGCAAGTACCGCACCCCGATCATCGCATCATCCGCACTCGACCCGTGTCAGATATGGCCCGCGAACCCTCCGTCGTCAGTCCGGGCCAGGAAGGCTCGAAGCGGGATCCGAATAGCACGAGCGTAGTGGGATGCTGCACCGGGCTTCGCGTGGCAGGCAAGCCCGGCATGTGGATCACCGCCGGCTCCTTCTTGCTGCCCGGCCGCAGCAGGGACTCCATCATGATCGGCATCGCCTGGTCCTGCAGCGTCAGTTCGTGGACCGGCTCGGCGTAAACGGCATCAACGACGGAGCAAGTCGTGACGTATGACGGGTCGATCCCGCGAAGAGCAGGATCCCGTTATCCGCCCGAATAAGACGATTGCCGCGCCGCGATCGTGCTGCGGACGCGTTCGAGAGCAGCCGGCAGCCTTGCCTCGCATTCTCTTGACTGCCCCAGGTTTTCGGCGGCGGCCGCCCCCTCTATCGCGTCACAGAGTGCCGCGAACTCGGTTGCACCGACTACCATCGCAGCTCCGCGCACTCGGTGGGCGATCATCTTCAATTTCGAGAAAGAAGCGCCTTGCAGTGCTTCATTGAACTCGATGACGGAACTATCTGCCTCGTCCAGGAATTTATGCAGCAAGATATCGGCAGCCTCTGCGTCCTCTCCGACCATATCGACAAGGACTGCATCGTCCAGGATGCGATTCGGACCGATTTCGTCGGCATCCGACTGCTCATCACGGTCGTGGGCTCCGGTGTTCCCGGCGTCCGACCCTGACGGTGGTAATGCACCCGCGCCGCGCTCGGCCTGCAGCATCGCCAGGAATTCCCGATTCGCGTGCGCCCCCGCTTCCAGCGCAGCAGACAACACCTGCAGCTTAATCGGCTTCGCGATGTAATCATCCATTCCTCCGCTGATCGCCAGGCGGGAGGCATCTTTCATTGCATTCGCGCTCGCTCCGACAACGTAAGTGCGGCGCGACCGATCCGAGGCTTCCGCTGCGCGGATTCGCCTGGTCAATTCATAGCCGTCGATACCCGGCATGTGAACGTCCGTGATCACGACATTGAAGTCACCCTCGTGCCATAGCTCCCACGCCGTGATCCCGCTCGAGACGATTTCCGCCGTACAGCCGATCTTCTCGAGCTGCTTCGCGTACACCTCCTGGCAGAGCGCGTTGTCTTCTGCAATCAGTACGCGATCGGGCAACAGCACCTCGCGCGACCCCGAATCAGGACGGTTGAGCGCTGACGCGGAGGAGGTCAGAGAACTCCGTGGGGCGCGCGGCAGCTCCAACCAGAACGTACTGCCGATATCCGGATTTCTTTCGAGCCCTAATGTGCCCCCCATCGCTTCGGCCAGGTTCTTGGCGATTATCAACCCAATTCCGCTGCCCTCAACGGCGCCGAGCTCACGGCCGAGGCGGTCGAAGGGGGTGAAAAGACGCTTTACGGCGTCATCGTCCAGGCCGCTCCCCGTATCCTCGACGCCAATGCGCAACGCATCGGAAGTCCCTTCGAGAAGGCGCAAAGTCACTCTGCCGTCGGCGCGATTGTATTTGATTCCATTCGAGACGAGGTTCAACAGGACCTGAACGGCGCGTGTGCTATCCGCCTGGATGCAGTCGCTTTGCCGCAATCGATCGTCGACCTGGAGGTGGATGCCATTATCGGCAGCGACCGGTCGCGCCAATCGGACCACCTCATCCACGATGGTTTGCACTTCGACCGTTTCCATCGACAACGCCAGGCGCCCCGCCTCAATGGCAGACAGGTCGATTACATCGGAAATCAGCCGCAGGAGGTGCTCCGCGGCCTGGTAGATTTCCTGCGCCTGCCTCCGGGTGTGCTCCGGTGCGTCGACATCGTCCGCGCCGAGCTCGGATAATCCCATGATGCCGTGGAGGGGCGTCCGCAACTCATGGCTGACGTGAGCGATAAAATTGGACTTCGCCTTGTTTGCCGCGATTGCGTCCTCTCTCGCACGGGCGAGGTTTTCGCGTATACGGAGGTCCTCGGTTACATCCTCGACGATACCGATAATCCGCGCGTGATCGGTGCCGATGTCCATTGGGGCCGTCGTGATCTTGCGCCAGCTTGCTCCCTTATCGTCGTCGACGAACTTCCAGAGCCGCTCCGAGGGACCTGCGCTGAACAAGTCATGGCGAAATTGCTTCTCGAACTCCTCCGGGTCCGATACCTTCGATGCAAAACCCAGTCCCTTCCCCAGGATGTCGTCAGGCGAGCACCCGTATATCCTGCAGAAAGCCGCATTCACGTATCGGACCGGATAAGCCTGCTCGCTCGCGTCAATGACAAATACGCCGGTCGGCGCCGACTCGATGACTTGCGCCTGCAGCCGCAATCTCCATTCGGCCTCTTTTCGTTCCGTAATGTCAGTAAACGTTCCTGACGCAACGCGAGGCCGACCGCTTCTGGTCGTGTCGATGATTGCACCGCGGGCGAGCACCCATTTCTGCACGCCGGACCTCGTGCGCATCCGACATTCGAACGAGGCGGAAGGAGCATCGCCGCGAAACAGCGCAGACAGGGCGCTCTCGGCTTCGTGACGGTCATCGGCATGAATCAGGTTGAGCCAGGACTCGAGCCTTGCATCCGCTTCACCCTGCTCGTAGCCAAGCAGCCTCCACCAGTTGATGGAGAATGTCAGATGCCCCGTCTGCAGATCGTAGAACCATGCCCCGTCTCCGATCTCTTCGATAGCTCTTTGATAGCGCTTCGCGTTTTCGAAGATCTGTTCCTGCGCGAGCCTGAACTCGGTGATGTCTATCAGATGCCCGATGCAAAGCACGCTACCGTCGTGCTGCCGCTCGAGGGTAGCCGCGGCGGAAATGTGGCGAAGACCGACATCCGGCAGGTTGACACGGTATTCGAGTTTCCAGGGATCCAGGGTCTCGAAACAGTCTTGGATGGACTTTTCGAATCCCGGTCGATCTTCCGGGTGAATGCGGTCATGTCCGAGCTCCACGTCTTCATATAATTGCTCGGGCGTGTAGCCGTAGATATCGATGATGCCATCGCTGATGTAATTGACTCGAGCGCGGCCGTCAGGGAAGCGTTGGTACAGGTAGATGGCGCCGGGAACGTGTTTGCCGAAAGTGTCGATGATGTTCTCTGGAAGCCGTCCGACCCCAGAGTGCGAGGTATCGCGCGTCATGGCTGATTCTCGTCTTGCGGCGCGTCGGCCGGTAAATGGCGCACATGCCTGCCAGATGGCCAGGTCGAGCGGTTGGAAGATGCTGGGGGCGAGGAGTCACCCTGCCAAGCGCATCGGCTCGCATGAGTCATGCAGAGACGGTTTTCCCTAGTCTTCTCCACTGGAGTCGCTCCTTTGTGTCGCCAGCGGCGTCACTATGAGCAGCACGGAACATCGCGAGAGCCGCATGCCTGGCCCTTCACTGCCCCGTCTTTGGTGCCGCCCGCCAACGAGCAGCGTCGTGTATCGCGGATATGGTCCCGCCCGGTTTCTGTCCCAGGATAACGGCGGCGCTGCCTGATCCTGCGCGTTCGCGGTCACCTCCATAGCGGTCTGCGCCCAACAAGCGGTATGCGCCGGATTCACTGACGGGAATGTACTGAAAAATCCCAGCATTGACGGACACTCGCAGTTTGACCCCGTCCGTAAACATATGTGGTATTTTTCGCAAAAATCAAGGCCGCGGATGGATCGTGACGGCTTTACCATGCGGAAAACGCGCACGACACCACACAAACGGATTACTCGCGCAATTCGTCGGCAGCCGACGGAAGCGGTTCTTGGCCATATTATGAGTTTTGGAACGCGAATCTCCCGCGGGCCCAATTCTCGCCGCCGACTGAATGGCGCCGGGATTCACTTCCCGAGATTCGCAGCCGGCACGGACTGCTTTGAGCGATGGCACCCCGCACGATCCGGGCATCGAGATGGGGGCGCTAGTCGACCAGCCCGACTCGCGGCTACCCCACGATTTGGCGGTTCAACGATGCCGCGGATCGACGGACCCGATTCGGCCGCGCTCCGGCGCATGATTGGAAGGTCGCACGAAGTCGCCTGGCGCGCCCCCGGATTCCAGACGCGCTGACGGCTCTCTCTGGCCACGACCGTGAACTCCCCGGCAGCCACGTCGCCGAGGTCGAGCGGCACCTCGAAACAGGTGAAGTGGGCAGGGAGAACCCGCCGGGCAAATGGCGTTTACGGCTGCCGCTGCCGGGCCGTCTTCCATGAGGACGCGGGCAATCAGCGACGGTTGTCGATCTGCGCCGCGATCTTCCGCGCGAACGTCTCGCGGTTTCCGGGTTTCACGATGAAATCGGCGGCACCGGCCGCGAGTGCTTCGCGCACCGTGTTGCGATCACTGTTCCCGGTCAACATGACGATTGGGATCTGCCGCAGTTCGGCGCAGCGTTTGGCCCGCCTGATTGTGTCGATCCCGGTCAGTCCCGGCATCGAGTGATCCATCAGCACGCAGGCCGGATGCAGGTTGGCCATCAGTGCGAGACCCTCTTCTCCGCATTCCGCGCTGCGCACCTCGTAACCCTCGGCATGCAAGGCGTGCGCGATCATCTTGCGGAAGAACGGCTCGTCGTCGACCACCAGCACGCTCGCCCCGGCCACCTGATTGCCGTCTTGCGAAGAATCGATCGCGGATCCGAGCCTGGCGGCGGCGCTATCGATACCCGCCGCGAGGTCGGCGAAGGAGTCACCCAGGCCGGCGCGCAGACGCTCCGCCCCGGCCTTTACCCGGGTTTCCATCAGCGCTGTCACGACGTTCGCTACTGAGGGGCGATTGAGCTCCTGCCCATTGCCGCGATCCTGTGCGCTGCGGAGCATTGCGAGCAGCTCCACCACGGAATCGTCGATGGTCGCAAGCAGTTGCTCGCATTCGTTTCCCATCCCCTCCGCCGCCGTGCTGCTGCGCTCCGCCAGCGCCGAAAGCCCGCTGCGCTCGTCCTCGAGAACTCCCCGGCAGGCGCGCAGCGCCGCGAGTGTCACTCTCATCCGAGTCTGCGTCCGGACCGCGGCGACCGCCCCGTGCATCGTGAGAAGCAACCGATGCATGTCGTAGATTGGCCGATCGACCACGTAGTTGTCGAAGCTCCCCTGGAGGCAGCTTTCGCAAGCATCGGCCGTGTCCTGACGACGGCACGCCAGCAGGGCCTGGAAGGGCGGCACCGCGTCGCCCGGCAGCGCGCCCAGGGTTGCCGCATGCAACTCCCGTGCATCGGCAACCGCGCTCAACGAGTACACGATGACCGCGCCTGCCGAACACGTGATCAGATCTGCCAATTGCGCAGGATCTGCCGCTGCGTCGACCAGCACGAAGCGGCCGCCCAGCGCGGCATGCAGTGCTTCGCGCTGGTGCGGGGTATCCGAGACGATGACGACGGGAGTATGGTTATGCATGAATCAGCCACATGGGGACGTATTCGCTTCGGTTATCGGCGCCCGCGCCAAGACCTGAACCGGATCCCACCCGGCTGTCGGCGACGGCCACGAAGGTGCTAATCTTCAAGGCTGAGGGGTTTTGCGCCGAGCCGCGGGGGCAATAACCGATGCCGCACGACGAGAAAATGTCGGATACGTACCGGCGCTACGGCTCTGGTGCCTCGTACTACCGGCTGTACGACGACGAACGCAGCTTCCCCCGGGTCGACCTGCGGGTGCCCGCCCGGGTCAGAACCGTTGACGGCCGCCTGTGGCCGGTAGAGCTACGTGACATCTCCCCGGACGGCATGCACCTCCGCTGTGACCGCGTCACCGCCAGCCACTTGCATCCGGACGGCGAAAAGATCGGGAACGAGAGTGGCCCCGAGCTTTACGTACTCTGCGAGCTGCCGGTGCGTGGTTCGGCGGCGCCGATCGAGGCTCGCGCCCGCGTCCGCTTCGTCGCGATCGTGCTGCACGGCGGCGTTGCGATCGGACTTCGCTTCGCCGATCTGGAAGAGAGCACCATGAATAATCTCGAGCTGTTCTTCGGGGAGCAAATCGAACCCGGTCCGGAATAAGGGGGCCCTGCGTAGCTGCGACCGGCTTCCAGGCCGACCCGCGCCTGCGCAGCACGATATTGAAAATTTGTAGCTGGCGCCGCCGCGATCGTCAGTCGGATCGCGGGCGAACCTGACCATCGGCGTCAGAACGTGCCCGCAGCAACCTCGCGACCTCCGCCACCACATTACCTGGCCTCCCTGCCTGCTTGGCCACCACCAGTTCCACCCGTTCGTTCAGTTGCGCCCGCTCGGCGGCCGTCAGGTCCTTGGCCGTCAGCACTACGATCGGGATTGCCTGCCACCGCGGATTGCACCGCATCTGTTCGGCGAACTCGAAGCCGTTCATATGCGGCATCATGAGATCGAGAATGATGAGGTCGATGGTCTCCCGTTGCAGCAGAGCGAGACCTTCGACACCATCGCTCGCCTCGTGAACGGTGAACCGCGCGCCCTGCGTTTCGAGTTCCCGCCGTATGAGCCGTCGGGTGATTTCCTCGTCGTCCACGATCAAAACCGAAGCACCCTCGGCCGGACACATCTCGGCAATGGTTTTGAACAGTCGTTTGACGTCAATCGGCTTCGTCAGATAATCCGCAACGCCAAGGGTAAGTCCTTTGTCGGCTTCGTCCATGACGGTACACATGATGATTGGGATGCGGCCCAGCTCGGGGTCCGCTTTCAACCTTCGCAATGCCTCCCAGCCGTCGATCTCGGGCATCAGGATATCGAGGGTGATCGCGGTCGGTTTCAGGCGTCGCGCGAGTTCGAGCCCGTCACGGCCGTTACGCGCGACGGCCACCTGGAAGCCCGCCCGGTGCAGATGTCGCGTCATTAGATCGCGCGCGGAGAGCTCGTCGTCGATCACGAGCACCAGCGGTCCGCTGCCTGCCGGCAACTCCGCGTTGCGTTCGGCTAATTCGGCTTCGGCGTATGCGATCTCGCGCTGAACCGACTCCACATCTGCCGGCAACGTGACGGTGAAGGTACTGCCTTCTCCCGGTGCGCTGGTAACACGGATGTCGCCACCCATGAGCTTGCACAGCTTACGACTGATGGCCAGGCCGAGCCCACTACCCTCGTATTCCCGCGAGGCAGTCTTGTCAGCCTGCGCGAACTCGTCGAATACCCGGACGAGCTGCGCATGGGTCATGCCGATGCCCGTGTCCGCGACCGAAAACCTCAACCAATCGCCGTCCTCCAGCGCTTCCCTGGCGACGCTCAGCTTGACGACGCCGCCGTGCGTAAACTTCGCCGCATTGCCGATGATGTTGAGCAGCACCTGGCGTACCTTGCCTTTATCCCCATACATCGTGCCGAGGTCGTCCGTCATGACGACCTCGAAACGGTTAGCACCTCGTTTCACCAGTGATTCTGCGACGGCTGCCGTCTCGTCGACGAGCGTAGTCACGGGAAACAACGAACTGGTAATTTCCAGCTTGCCGGCCTCGATTTTCGACAGGTCCAGAATGTCGTTGATCAGCCCGAGGAGTTGCCGCCCCGCCAGGTTGATCTTCTCGAGGTCCCCGCCGTGCGCCGTCACGTCGCTTTCGCGCAGTTCCTCCTCGAGCATCTCGCTGTAGCCGATGATGGCATTCAGGGGCGTTCGCAACTCGTGGCTCATGTTGGCCAAGAACTGTGACTTGGCCAGATTGGCTGCTTCCGCTATTTCCTTGGCTTCGGTGATCCGCCGTTCCAGTTCCTTGCTTGCAGTGATGTCACGGACGGTTCCGACGAAGCGTGTCGCGCCTTCATGACCCATCTCGCTCACGGCGAGATGGGCGGGGAACGTGGTGCCGTCTTGGCGTTGTGCCACGACCTCACGCCCGCTTCCGATGATGTTGCGCTCTTTAGTGCGCCGGTAGCGCTCCAGATAGTCGTCATGCTCGTGCCGGTAGGGTTCCGGCATCAGCATCTTCACGTTCTGGCCGAGCAGCTCGTCCCGCTGGTAGCCGAACAGGCGTTCGGTCGCCGGATTGACTGTTTGGATGATTCCGGACTCGTCGATCGTCAGGATCGCGTCCAGCGCGCTGTGCAGGACCAGATCCGCTCGCTCCTCGCTTGCTACCTTGTCACGCGCGGCGCGCGATTGCGCGATGCCCTGCCACACCGCGATCCAGATGATGGCCAGCGACAACGTGCGGTTGGCTGCCGCGAACCAGATCTCGCGTCCCGCCGGCGACAAGAAATAGCCGGCGATGACCAGCACCGAGCACAAGGCCGCAACGGGCCCCATAGCTGCGGGAAATCCAGCACGATAAGTTACCAGGATGGCAACGACGTACAGTACGCCGACGGCAACTCCAAGCGGGATGCGCAGATCGAGCAGGAACGTAGCACCGATCAGCACGCCGAGTGCGATGATCGTTGCGAAGTGTTCGCCTTTACCGTGCATGATCGTAAATCCGCCTAGCAGCCTGTTGGAAAACGACTGCGGTAGTCGTGGCCGGCGTTGCGCGCTCGTCTTCGGTCCTCGTTGATTCGCATAGGCTCCGATCCTTGTCTCCCGCACGCCTCGCCCACGACCATCCCCGCTACGTTTTTCAACAACCTGCCACCCCCCGGCGGGGACTCACGGGACTCAAGAGTCAAGCATAGCGTACTCTTACTGTCCGATGCCGGTGCCGGATTGTCGACACTGGGCTGGCAAAAGGAAATCCGGCGCCATGGTCAATACGGACTGGTGCAACCCGCCGGATACTGCACGATGAAGGCTCGGGATCAATCGGCATTGAAACGTCCTGGCACCACGATTGACTGCATCGCCCGGCTCGCGCTGCTGCTGACCGTGCTCGTCGCGATCGGCTGCCAACGGCAGGTCGCGATCCGCGTCGACGAGCAGGTGCCGAGCGCGCTGGTCGAGCGCCTGCCGCTCGCCGTCGGCGTGCACTACCCGCAGAGCATGCTGATGCATGTCTACGCCGAGGATTCACCGCAGCGCGGAGCGTGGCACATCGCGAGCGGCGACTCCCAGGTGGCCATGTTCCGCCAGGTGCTCGGAGACCTGTTCGACGACGTGCGCGAGGTGGCCGACACCCACGACGCCGGCACCGCACTGGTACTGCGCCCGCGCTTGCGCACCATGCAGTTCGCGACCCCGACCGAGACCGGCTTCGGGTTCTTCGAGGCGTGGGTGGAATACGAGATCGCGATCAGCGACGCGGGCGGCGCCGCGCTGACACCGTGGCGCTTCAGCGGCTACGGCCGTGCCCCGGCCGAACGCTGGGGCGGCCTCGACGACGGTCTCGCCGCGGCGCTGGGCGAAGCCCTGCGCAATGCCGGCGCCCACCTCGCCACCGGCTTGCCGCGGCATGCCCCGGTGCGCGATTTCCTCGAGCGTGAAGCACCGTGACGGCCCGCCGCCTGGCCCTGCTGGGTCTGCTCCTCGCCGCCGGCTGCAGGAGCCACACGGTCATCGATCGCCAGCTCGAGCCGGCCGCGCCCGCGCGTTCCGGCGACAGCGTGGTCGTGCTCGGCCGCGGGCACGGGCTGGGCACCCCCACCGACCACGATTTCGTCGCCTGCGTGGGGCGCAACCTGGCGCGCGACGGACGCCTGCAGGTGATCGATGAACAGGCTTTCCTCGACGCCATGTACCCCTGGTTCGAGACCTCGACCGCGCCCACCAGCGTGGCCATGCTCGAACCGCTGTTCGACAACCCGGCGGTCGCCGCACGCCTCGAGAGCCTGGGGGTCAGGTACCTGATCTGGATCCAGGGCCGCACCGAGACCGTCGACAAGAGCGGCTCGATCGGCTGCGCCGTGGGACCAGCCGGCGGCGGCTGCTTCGGCTTCGCCAGCTGGGACGATGCCGCCGACTACGAGGCGGCGCTGTGGCAGCTCGACGCGCGCGCCCAGGTGGGCCGCATCGGCACGCACACCGAGGGCACGTCCTACGTGCCGGCGCTGATCCTGCCGGTGCCGCTGCTCGCGCGGGTCAGGGACGCGGCCTGCGATTCCATGGCGGAGCAGATCGCGACCCACCTGGCACCGCGCTGACGCCGGTTCAAATTACACGCCGCCGGCGGCATACTCACAGGCGTGGCGGCGTCACGCACGCCACCTCGCCGGCAGTAGCGTTCGGCGGGAGAACAACAGGGCGGTACCAGCCCGTGCCCCTGCCGGGCCGGCCGCCGCGGTCATCCAGTGCACAGGGAGTACATGCACATGACGAGCTACAGCCCGCTATCGCCACCGTTCCGCGTCTTCATTCTCGACGATCACAAGTTCATCAGTGAGCTGCTCGCTCACCGCCTCGCCACCGACCACCAGGTCAAGGTCGTCGGTATCGCCAACAAGGCCAGCGCCGCACTGCACTTCCTCGGCGAGCAGGCGGCCGACATCGCCCTGGTCGACATGCAGCTCGGCGAGGAGGACGGCGTCGACAGCGCGCGCCGCATGCTCGAGGTCGCACCGGACCTGCGCATCATCGGCCTCTCGGCGCACGCCGAGAGCCACTACCCCATTGCCCTGCTCGAGGCCGGCGGCCGCGGCTTCGTGTCCAAGCGCGCCTCCGCCACCGAGATAGCCGACGGCGTACGCCGCGTCGCGCGCGGCGATCTCGCCATCAGCGCCGACGTCGCCTTCTACCTGGCGACGGAGATGAAGGAATCCGGCCCGGTCAACCGCCTGCGCGCACTTACCGCCAAGGAGGTCGAGGTGCTGGAGCTGCTCTCGCGCGGCTATTCCATCGGCGAGATCTCGGACACGCTGGAGATCTCCAACAAGACCGTGCAGTCGCACCGCGCGAGCATGAAGAAGAAGCTCAGCCTGACGACCGACGTGGAGCTGTGCCTGCTGGCGCTGAAGGCGGGGCTCGTGCACATGCACGACACGCGTTAGCGGGCTGTCGGACTCACGAGATCGCCACGAGGCGAAGGGTGGTTCTGTTTGCCGAGGATGCGCGCCGGTAGCGGTCGCTCTCCTGCCGCCGCCGCAGGCCCCGCCTGAGCGCGACAGGCTGGCAGGCCGCCTCAGCGTCGACGTGCGTGGGCGATGCCGAACCCCCGCATGGCCGAGAGGTCGTCGCCGCGGCCATCAAAATACGCGGCCTGCAGATCGGAGTCGAGCCGCACGTCGAGCTCGTCGAAGCCGGTCGGCGCGAGCAGCGCCGCGATGTCTTCCGGGGTGTGGAAGCTGACGTAGCGCTCGCCCATGCGCGCTGTGATCAGGCGCGCCAGCGACATCACCCGCGCCTCGTCCTGACCGAGGGCATGCTCGGGCAGCAGGAAATCGAACAGCAGCTCGCTGCCGGGGGCGGCGAGGCGCCCGATGTCGGAAAGCGTCTCGGCGATCGCCGGCGTGGTCAGGTAGTAGACCACGCCCGGCCACGCGAACAGCGTCGGGCGGTGCGGGTCGAAGGCCGAACGCGCAAGAGCGTCAGCGAGGCGCTCGCGCTCGAAATCGACCGCCACCGCCTCGAAGCTTTCGCGTGGCAAGGCGGCCTGGAAGCGCTCGATGCGCTCCAGCTTGACCGCCTGCGTCGCCGGGTGGTCGACCTCGATGATGTGCACCTCCTCCAGCCACGGCGGACGCCTGAGCGCGGTCGAATCGAAGCCGGCGCCGAGCAGCACGAACTGCGCCCCGCCACCGGCGACGAACGCTTTCAGCGCCTGCTCGGTGAGGAAGTCGCGCACCAGGATCCAGCCATGTACCGGACGCAGGCCGCGCAGCACGCCGCGCACCACGAGCTGATGCAACAGCGGGTAGCGGCACACCGTGCGCCACAGCGGTGAGGTCAGCGAAAGCGCGTAAGGGTCCTCGAACAGCGTCGGCTGGTCATAGAGCAGGTGGCTGGCGCGGATTGCCGCGGTCGCCTCCGCCGTTCTGCTGTGCTCACTCGCCTGCATGCCCGCCCCTGCCGTGCGCCGGCCGCGACGCTCCGGGTGATCCTTGATAAGCGGGTTCCCGGGAGCGGTCAATCCTCCAGATCAGGTAACGATGGCGGCCCCCGGCCGTACCCGGGCGTATTGTCAGCGCGCCAGGGCGTCGACCCGGTCGAGGCGGATGACGATGCGATCGTGGACCTGGTTGCGCACCTCGACCGTGCCATCGGTGCCGATGGTTGTCACGATTCCGGCGACGGTCTGGCCCTTGACGTAGAACACCAGACCGACCTTCTCCTCCAGGCTCTGCTGCAGCAACGCCTGGTAAGCAGCCGGCACCGGTGCCTTGCCGCGATCGGCCTGGGCCGCGGCGGCAGCCAGCAGACCGAGGCCGATCACGGCGGCGCGCAGGATCCCCCGGGTGTGCGTCGATACGGTCATCTCCATGCTCCTTTTGCTTGTTCAGCCGACGAACTCCGGCATCACGTCCCTGACGAAGATCTCCTGCGTCGCGGGCGTGGCCATGAAGAGGATGAAATAGGTGACGCCGGTTTCGTCGATGCGACGGCGCAGCTCGCGGCGTACCTCGTCGGCGGTGCCGAGCAGCGTCACCGGCGCACCCTGCGCCGTGGCGTAGTCGGGAAAGCCGAGCTGCGCGGCCATGCCGTGCAGGGCCGGATCGTCGCGGTCGTGCGACAGGCCGAGCAGGACCAGGCCGCCGAGCTCTATCGCGGCCGGGTCACGGCCGGCCTCGCGCATGAACCCGTGCAGGACTTCGATGCGGCGCCTGAGCGTGGCCATGTCGAACCTCAGGGTCGCCTGCGGGTCGTTGACGAAGTCCTTGCCATTGCCGGTCGGCGGAATGATGTTGAGGATGTCCGCCTCGCGCGCGGCGATGCGCAGCAGGCCGGTGCCGGAACCGCCCAGCATGATCGGCACATGGCCCTGGCGCGGGCGGGGATTGTTGTAGGCCTTGTCGACCGCGAAATGCGTACCGCGGTAGCTCGGTGCGTCCTCGGTGAACATCGCCTTCAGCACCTGGAGGGTCTCGTCGAGCTGCTCCAGGCGCTCGCGCAGCGGGGGAAAGCGGTAACCGTGGGCGAGGTACTCCTTGTCCTGCCAGCCGGCGCCGAGTCCGCAGATAAAGCGGCCGTCGCTGGCGATGTCCAGGGTGGAGACGATCTTGGCCAGCAACGGCGGCGGGCGAAACGAGGCCGCCGCCACGCAGGGCGCCAGGCGCACCGTGCTGGTCTCGGCCGCAATCGCGGTGAGGGCCGTGAAGCACTCGAGCTGCGGTGTCTGCGGATCGCCCAGCGGCGAATAGAAGTGATCGTTCAGCGAGACCGAGTAGAAGCCGTCGCGCTCGGCAGCGACGGCGGCGGCGCGCGCCTCGTCGAGATCGCCGGTCGGCAGAAATACTCCGAACTTGACTGCTGGCACGCTGCTTCTCCCCGGGATTGCGCAGGCCCGCGTGCAACCACCGCGCAGCACATTTACGCTGTCGGCGTTCTGCGGTGAAATGTCGCGGGCCCGTCGATTGTATGTTGGAGATCCGGTGATGAACACACGCTCGCACTGCCGCGCCTGGGGCCTCGCCGGCCTGGCCTGCTGGCTGTTCACGGGCGCCGCCCTGGCGACGCCGACCGAGGTCACGGTGCGCGTGGTGAGCCGCGACGCCAAGTTCGTCGGCACCAGCATGGGCGGTGCACAGGTCACGCTGAGGGACGCCGTCAGCGGCGAGATCCTCGCCAGCGGGGTAACCGCCGGCAGTACCGGCACCACGCGCAGCGTCATGCACGAGGGCGGCGGCCGCCGCGCCCGACTCACCGATGACGACGCCGCCTCGTTCGAGACCGTGCTCGACCTGGTCGAGCCGCGCCGCGTCGAGCTGGAAGTCTATGGCCCGCTGGCCCAGCCGCAGGCGGCTCAGCGCGTGACCGCGTCGCAGTGGGTGGTGCCCGGCAAACACCTCTCCGGGGGCGACGGCTGGGTCGTCGAGCTGCCCGGCTTCGCCGTCGACATCCTGGCGCCGCCGGCGCACATGCGCCTCGCCGGCGCCGCCACCGAGATCGAGGTGCGGGCCAACGTGGTCATGATGTGCGGCTGCCCGATCGAGCCGGGCGGCCTGTGGGATGCCAATCGCTACGAGGTGCGCGCGCTGGTGCGGCGCGACGGCGAAGCGCTGGGCAGCTACGACCTCGCCTATGCCGGCAGCACCAGCCAGTTCGCCTTCGAGCTGCCGCTGACCGCCGCCGGGCTCTACGACGTCACCGTCTACGCCTACGACGCGGAAACCGGCAACACCGGTCTGGACCGCACCACGTTCTTCGCGCAGTAGCCGACGCTGTGCCGCGCGGCGGTCAGTCGTCGCTGGCGCCCTGGTCCAGGTACTGCAGGATCATCACCTTCTGCCAGATCTTGCGGCTCAGCGAGGTGGTCAGGCTTTCGACCTCGTTGACCGCACCGAGCACCACCGCGTCGTTCAGGTTCTGCGCATAGAGCGCGGCAATCTTGCCGATCAGGGACAGCATCTCGCTGCAATAGTCGAGATAGCGTGCGAGCTCGAAGGCGCTCAGCTCCTGGCGCGGAGAGGAGGCGGTCAGCACGACGTGGGCGCGGTAACGCCCCGGATCCTTGGTCAGCTGGTGCATGTCGATGACATGGGCCAGTGAGCGCAGCTCGTGCAGTGCGGCGAGCGCGCGGGATCGCTTGATGCGCAGCTCCACCGTTACCAGGAAGAACAGTGCCGCGCCGATCATGACGATCTCGTTGAGGGCGGCGTCGGCCGCCTGCAGCCATTCACCGGCATGCAGATCGGCCACCGCCATGTCCAGCAGCGACACGCTGTAGACCAGCATCGCCAGCGCCAGCACGATGAACGCGGCCACCGCGATGCGCAGCAGGTAGTTGGGCCGCGCGATCCAGTCCGCGCGCGCCTTGGTCGCGGTCGCTACCGCGGCCAGCTCACCACATACCGCGGCCAGCGAGGACCGCGGGAAGCGTTCGCCGATGCGTCGCTGCAGGCGTTCCACGGTGGCGACGGTCTTGTCCGGATCGAGACTGCGGTACATGGGCGCTCCTGCCTGCCGGCCGGGTACTGGCGCGGACCGCCCGGCGAGCGGGCATTCTAGAACCGGTCTCAAAATTATTCATGGTTGCGTTGGCGCCCAAAAAGCCCGGCCCCGAAGAATCATTCATGGGGGCGCAGTGCGCAGGGAATAGTGGTCCTGGCGCCAGGCGCTGTAACGCGGTAGACGGGCTTTTTGGGTCCAACCCGGAGGGCCGATGGCTGATTTTGCGCATTTCGGCGTTGCTCGTCACTCATTTAGCTACGGCTAAACCGCGCTCCTCGCGCCTTGAATTGCACAAAAACAGCCGTCGGCGCAGCCATGAATAATTTGGAGACCGGTTCTGGCCAAAGCGCACGGGATACGTGCGCACTGCGCACGCCTCTGGTACAAGTAGCGGTTCCCGTCCGGAGTTGGCAGGGTGATGCAGAACGTAGCGAGGAAGGCCGCGGGCAAGGCGCGGGCAACGCGAGGACCAGCATTCAGCTCGCTGAATGAGACGTGCCGCCGAGCCCGCAACGCCGTCCGCGGCGTGCGCGGCAGTTCTGCATCGCGCTGCTAGGCGCACTTGGAGCAGAAGCGCCGCCTGGCGGCGATCCTGAACGCCGACGTCGCCGGCTACACGCGCCTCATGGCCGAGGACGAGGCAGCCACCGTCGCCAGTCTCGAAGCCTGCCGCGAGATCTTCGACCGCCGCATCAGCAGCGGTGGCGGCCGCGTCGTCGACATGGCCGGAGACAGCGTGCTCGCTATCTTCGACAGCGCGGTCGAGGCCGCGCGTGCCGCCCTCGACATCCAGGGCCACATCGCCTCACGCAACCGTGAGCTGGGCGATCGGTCGCCCATGCGCTTTCGCATCGGGCTCAACCTGGGCGACGTACTGGTCAAGGCTGACGGCCACGTCTATGGCGACGGCGTCAACGTCGCCGCCCGCCTGCAGGCGCTGGCCGAGCCCGGCGGGGTGTGCCTGTCCGGCAACCTGCGCGATCTCGCGGCAGCGGCACTGGACGTCGATTTCGAAGACCTGGGTGAACAGACGGTCAAGAACGTGGCGCAGCCGATTCGCGCCTGGCGGGTTGCCGGCGTCGAGTCCGGCGCCGGCATGGCGCGCGCCCGCCCGCCGCGCTCGCCGCGCCCGTCGATCGCCGTGCTGCCGTTCGAGAACGTCGGCGGCGATCGCGAGCAGGAGTACCTCGCCGACGGCATCGCGGAGGACATCATCACCGAGCTCTCGCGGGTACGCGCGGTGCTCGTCATCGCGCGCAATTCGTCGTTCGCCTTCAAGCGCAGCGCCGACCCGGTGGGCGCGGTGGCGGAGCAGCTCGGTGCGCGCTTCGTCGTGCACGGCAGCGTGCGGCGCAGTGGCCAGCGCGCGCGCATCACCGCCCAGCTGATCGATGCGGAGAACGGCAACCAGCTGTGGTCGGAGCGTTACGACCGCGAGCTCGACGACATGTTCGCGATCCAGGACGAGATCGCCAAGCAGATCCTGACCGTGGTTCCGACCCGCATCGAGGCCGCCGAGCTCAGCCGCAGCCGCGCCAAGCCGACCGCGAACCTGGCCGCCTACGATTACCTGCTGCGCGCCAAGTACCACCACCACAAGGGCACCGCCGAGGACAATCGCAGCGGACTGGAGATGGTCGAGCACGCGCTCGAGCTGGACCCGGAGTTCGCCCAGGCCTACGCCTGGAAAGCCTGCCTGATCGCGCAGGCCCTGCTGCGCGGTTATGCCGACAGTGCGTGGGCGGTCAGCAGCATCGTCGACAATCTCGACGCCGCGCTGCGGCTGGACGACGAGGATTTCGAAACCCATCGCGTGCTCTCGGGCGTGCACCTCATCCAGCGCAACTACGACCGCGCCATCTTCCACGCCGCCCGCGCGCAGGACCTGAACCCCAACGACCCGCGCGTCATGTCGCAGTACGGCGAGACGCTGACCGCGCTCGGCCGCGCCGAGGACGCCATCGTCATCCTCGAGAGCGCGTTGCAGGTCGATCCCTGGCATCCCGACCGGCGGCTCGGCTACCTGGGTATCGCCCAGTTCGTCGCGCGCCGCTATCACGACGCGATCGCCAGCCTGCGCCAGATCTCGGACCTCAAGCCCGAACATCACGTCTACCTCGCCGCCTGCCACGCGCAGGCCGGCATGCCGAGCGAGGCCGCACGCCACGCGCAGGAGGTGCGCCGCCTGCTGCCGGGCTTCAACTTCCGCGAGTATCTCTACCAGATCCCGTACCGCGACGACGGCGACCGCGAGCACCATCGCGAGGCGCTGATCCGGGCGGGGCTGGCAGACGGCGACTAGCGGCGCGCTTCAGCGCCTGATGGCGAGCATCTTCACCGTCGCCAGGTAGATCTCCAGCAGCAACGCGAGCAGTGCCATGACCAGGCAGCCCATGGCGCCGACGAAGGACCAGGCAATCGGCGCCGCGACCGTCTTCGAGGCCACCGAGCCGAGGAAGATGATCGCGACCACGGTGCAGATCAGTAACGCGCTCAGGGTGCACAGGAAGACCGCTGTGTTGACGACGAACATACGCAGCCGCAACACGCCCTCCTCCGCCTCCTGCTCCTCGCGACATTCCAGGAACTCGCCGCGCAGTGCGCGCTCGCGCAGCAGTCGCGAACGGTCGACCACCCGCGACAGGCGCGTGGAGAGCACGTTGAGGATGGCGCCGATGCCGGCGAGCAGGAAGACCGGGGCCAGCGCAAGCTGGATGGCGTGGGTAACGGTATCGTTGGCCGGTTCGATCATGGCGTGGCGCGGGAGCGGCAGTGCCGTCGGGATAACCTGCCAATGATACGCGACACCTCGGGCGCCGCGCCCTGCGAGTAGCGCCGACAGAACGCGCCGTGGCGCGCCCTGCCGGCGGAAACCCGTGAGGATCAGGCGGCTTTGGTCGCGCCCACACTGAGCGGCTGGTTGACCGCGCTGAGAATGGCGCGCAGCGAAGCCTCGACGATGTCGCTGGAGCGACCGACGCCGCAGTAGCGGGTGCCGTCGACGTTGATCTGCACGTAGGTCACGGCGTCGGCGCCGGCGCCATCGGCCTGGCTCAGGGTGTGCTCGTTGTACTCGACCAGCACGAGCTGCTTGCCGAGATGCGACTCCAGCGCCGCGACGAACGCCCCGACCACGCCCGAGGCGGTGCCGCGCAGGCTGACCTGGCGCCTGCCCTCGTTGAGCGTGGCGACGAGCTGGTCCTCGTTGTTCTCGCGCGCGAGCTGGTAGCCGGTCAGCTCGAACGGGCTGCGCTGCGCGAGGTACTGGCGTTCGAACAGCTCGACGATGGTGTCCGGCGCGACTTCCGCCTCGCTGACCTCGGCGTGCTTCTGCACCACGGCGCTGAAATCGATCTGCAGCCAGCGTGGCAGCTGCAGGCCCTGCTCCTGCTCCAGCACGTAGGCCACGCCGCCCTTGCCGGACTGGCTGTTGATGCGGATGACCTCCTGGTAGGAGCGGCCGAGATCGGCCGGGTCGATCGGCAGGTAGGCCACTTCCCACGACTCGCCCTCGACGCGCCGCGCCAGGCATTTCTTGATCGCATCCTGGTGCGAGCCCGAGAACGCGGTGAACACCAGCTCGCCGGCCCACGGGTGACGCGGATGCACCGGCAACTGCGTGCACGCCTTCACGCAGCGGATGATCTCGTCCATGTTGGACAGATCGAGCTCGGGATCGATGCCCTGGCTGTAGAGGTTCATGGCCATGGTCACGATGTCCATGTTGCCGGTGCGCTCGCCGTTGCCGAGCAGCGTACCCTCGATGCGATCCGCGCCCGCCATCACGCCGAGCTCGGCCGCCGCCACCGCGCAGCCGCGATCGTTGTGCGTATGCAGGCTGAGCACGACCGCGTCACGGCGCGCGAGGTGCGTCGACATCCACTCGATCTGGTCGGCGTAGACATTCGGCGTGGCCATCTCCACCGTCGCCGGCAGGTTGATGATGCACTTCTTCTCCGGCCATGCATCCCACACCTCCAGCACCGCGTCACACACCTCGACCGCGTAGTCGAGCTCGGTGCCGGTGAACGACTCGGGCGAATACTGGAAGGTCCACTCGGTCTTCGGGTAGCGCGCCGCTTCGCTCCTGACCAGCTCGGCGCCGTCGATCGCAATCTGCTTGACGCCGTCGCGGTCGAGCGCGAAAACCTGCTCGCGCTGCACGGTGGAGGTCGAGTTGTACAGGTGCATGATGGCCTTGCGCGCACCGTTGAGGGCCTCGAACGAACGCCGGATGAGTTCCGGCCGCGCCTGGGTCAGCACCTGCACGGTCACGTCCTCGGGGATCAGGTCCTCCTCGATCAGGCGGCGCACGAAATCGAAGTCAGGCTGCGAAGCGGCCGGGAAACCGACCTCGATCTCCTTGAAGCCCACCTTCACCAGCAGCTTGAACATCTGCAGCTTCTGCGCCACGTTCATCGGGTCGATGAGGGCTTGGTTGCCGTCGCGCAGGTCGACGCTGCACCACTGCGGTGCGCGCTCGATGACGCGGTCGGGCCAGGTGCGGCCGGTGAGGCCGACGGGCGGATAGGGACGGTACTTGGTGTGATCGAAGCTGCTCATGGCGATGCCCTTGATGCGATGCGGTGGATGGAGGCCGGCGCCTGGCGGCACCGGTCGCGGGTTACGGCAGGCATTATAGGTCGGCAGGCGTAGTGAATGACTCCAAATTCGCTATCTTTCAGCGCCAATATTGGAGTTAATGCCTATTTATAAATTAATATTTGGAGAAATTGACTAACACCCGACCTGCAGGAGTCCAGCGCGCATGAGCGAGACCAACCCGGGCGCCGCCGTCGCCCGCCTCGACCGCACCGATCGCCGCATTCTCGCGCTGATGCAGGCCGACGGCCGCATCACCAACCTCGAGCTGGCCGAACGGGTCGGCCTCTCACCCACCCCGTGTGCGCGCCGCGTGCGTCGCCTCGAGGAATCCGGGGTCATCGAACGCCACGTGACGCTGCTCAACCAGGCCGCCCTGGGGCTCAACATCACCGCCATGATCAGCATCACCATGGACCGGCACACGCCCGAGCGCTTCGAGCACTTCGAGCGTCAGGTGCGCGAGTTTCCGGAGGTGGTCGAATGCGCCATCGTCACCGGGCAGGCCGCCGATTACCTGCTCAAGGCGGTCCTGCCGGACATGACCTTCTACGAGGAATTCCTGCTCGGCCGACTGACCCGTATCGAGGGCGTCACGGGTGTCCATTCGAGCTTCGTGCTGCGCAAGGTCATCGCACGCACCGAATTACCGCTGGACCACGTCGGCTGATGCCGCGCGGCCGGTAGTGGTTCACGCTTTTTCACTGCCGGCATGGAGCGCCGGGGCCGGCGGGTTCATGCTTACCACGTGACTGCCAGCCCAGGTAACCAGCCATGAAGCGGATCTCCGCCTGCGCCGCCCTGTTCGCGCTGCTCACGGCCGCAGGCGCCGGCGCCGCGCCGGTGGCCATCGTCAATGCCGGGTTCGAAGAGCTCTACCAGGGCGTCGACGTGCTGCCGACGACCTTCCCCACCGGGCCCGCGCCGTCCGGCTGGTCGACCTTCGGTGCCGTCGGCGGCCAGGCCTTCGTCGGCGTGCTCAATCCCGGTGGCGTGTTCTTCGCCAACGGGGAGTATGAAGGCGACAACGTCGCCCTGCTCTACTTCGACGACTACCAGGGCGGTGCGGAATTCGGCATCGAGCAGACCCTGGCCGCGACGCTCACCCTCAACACCGTCTACACGCTGCAGGTCGACGTCGGCAACATCGCCAGCGGTGCCAGCACCGTGCCGCCGTTCTCGACCTTCGGCGACGGCGGCTTCTACAACCTCGACGGCTTTCCCGGCTACCGCATCGAGCTGCTCGCCGGCGGTACCCTGCTCGCCGCCGACCTCAACACCCTGCTGCCGGGTGAAGGGCAGTTCGAGACCAGCACCCTGCAGGCCACCATCGGTGCCGCGCACGTGGCCGAGGGCCAGGCGCTGACGATTCGCCTGGTGAGCCTCAACCAGATCGACGTCGACGACCCGGTCGTGACCGGCATCGAGGTCGATTTCGACAACGTGCGGCTCGACGCCAGCGCGGTACCGCTGCCCGGCACCCTGCTGTCGCTGGCGCTGCCGGCGATCGTCACGCTCGCCGTCAGCCGCCGGCGCGGAGAGCGCCCGGCCGCCTGACGGTCAAGCGCGGTCTCAGGCCGCGATTTCGACCAGCTCGACCTCGAACACCAGGTCCTGCCCGGCCAGCGGGTGGTTGGCGTCCAGGGTCACCGTTTCCTCGTTCAGCGCGACCACGCGCAGGCGCATGCGCCGCCCGCCCTGGTCGGTCGCCTCGAGCTCGGCGCCGACCTCGAGATCGATTTCGTCCGGGATCTGCGCGCGCTCGACGTCGTGCACGGCTTCGTCGCGGTGCGGACCATAGGCCTCGTCACTGGCGACGGTCACGGTCTTGCGATCGCCGACCGCCATGCCGGCGATCTCGCGCTCCAGACCCGGGATGATCTGGCCCTCGCCGAGCTTGAACTCGAGCGGATCGCGGCCCGAGGAGGTATCGAAACGGGTGCCATCGGTGAGGGTGCCGGTGTAGTGAATGCGAACGGTGTCGCCGGTCTTGGCTTGTGACATCTGGGACTCTCGGGATTGCG
Organism: Gammaproteobacteria bacterium; assembly: GCA_041984235.1. Lineage (GTDB taxonomy): Bacteria > Pseudomonadota > Gammaproteobacteria > JBHIYN01. Next base: position 47,244 of record JBHIYN010000011.1, on the reverse strand, counting down.
GGCGTAGGGACTCCGGCGCGTGTCGGCTGGCAGCCGGCGCGGCGGAAACGGGGACCTTCAGGTTAACACAGCGCCCCGCGCGCCGGTCTGCGGGCACGGTAATTGACGCTGCCCCGGCGCGGCGGGCAAGGTGGCCGCAGAGCCGATTCTGATGGTCGTGAGCGTGTCGCCAGACTTTTCGCGCCCCTGTCCCAAGTGCCACTACACCCGTGTCAGCGCCGACACCGCGCCGGCCTGGCAATGTCCGCGCTGCGGCATTGCCTACGCCAAGTACGCCGGCTACCTCGAGCGCATGGCGCGCCTGCGCGGGTCGCTGGCACCGCGCCAGGCCGGCGACCCGGTTCCGTCCGCCGCCGCCGACGGCTCGCTGTGGATGCTGGTGCTGGCCAACGTGCTGACCCTGGTGGTCGCCCTGTGGCAGGCCTGGGATCCGCTGTCCCTGATGCTGCTGTACTGGGCACAGAGCGTGATCATCGGCATCTCCAACGTCTTTCGCATCCTCGCGCTGGACCGCTTCTCGACCACCGGCTTCACCATTAATGACCAGGCGGTCGATCCAACCCCCGCGACCAAGGTGCAGACGGCGGTCTTCTTCAGCCTGCATTACGGGCTGTTCCACGCCGTCTACGCGGTCTTCCTGCTGGCCGCCAACGACGCCGCGGCGTCGCTCGACGGCTGGTTCGGGCTGTGCGTGGTCGCCTTCGTCGTCAACCATGCCTGGTCGCACCGCTACAACCTGGCACTGGACCGGCGCGGTACGCCGAACATCGGTACCCTGATGTTCACGCCTTACCTACGCATCGTGCCCATGCACCTGACCCTGATCTTCGCCGGCTTCGCGCTGGACTCAGTGTTCGGCCTGCTCCTGTTCGGCGTGCTCAAGACCGCGGCCGACTGCGGCATGCACCTGGTCGAGCACCAGCAGCTGCGCAAGGTGCGCGAGGGCGGCGGCTGAGCATGCTCGACTACGATCACTGGGTGTTCGACCTCGACGGTACGCTTACCGTCCACCAACACGACTTCGACGGTATTCGCGCCGAGCTCGGTATTCCGCAGGGGCGCCTGATCCTCGAACATCTCGACCGTATCGGGCCGGCAGCCGCGGCGCCGCTGCGCGCCCGCCTGGACGCCTGGGAGGCCGGGCTCGCCGGCGAGGCCCGCGTGGCAGCCGGCGCCGCCGAGGCGCTCAGCTGCCTGAGCGCACGCGGCGCGCGCGTCGGCATACTCACGCGCAACACCCGTGACAATGCGCTCGCGACGCTGGAGACGGTTGGCCTGGCACGCTACTTCGAGCACGACGCCGTGCTCGGCCGCGACGAGGCGGCGCCCAAACCGGCGCCGGACGGCATTCTCACCCTGTTGCGACAGTGGGGCGCTGACGCCGCGCGCGCGATCATGGTCGGTGACTTCCACCTAGACCTGCGGGCCGGCCGCAACGCCGGCGTCGCCACCGCACACGTGGCCGAGCGCGCAGCTCCGGCATGGCCCGCGCTGACCGACCACCGCTTTCATTCCATGCAGCAGCTCGCCGAGGCGCTGCTGACCGGGACGGCGACGCACCGGGGTTGATCTGGATCAGCGCGCGGCAGGCGCGATATGGTTTGGTTCAAGGTCGTTTCGCAGCCATCACCGGGGAGTCGCAACATGGCCGTAAAGCAGAAATCCGGGCGCAAGCTGCGCATCGTGGTGATCGGTGCGGGCATGGCCGGCATCCTGTGCTCGATCAAGCTCGAGGAAGCCGGCTTCGATGATTTCGTGATCTACGAGAAGGCCGACCGCCTCGGCGGTACCTGGCGCGAGAACACCTATCCCGGGATTGCCTGCGACGTGCCGGCACACCTCTACACCTATTCGTTCGAGCCCAACCCGGACTGGAGCCACGTGTTCGCGCCGGGCGAGGAGATCCAGGCCTACTTCGAACACGTCGCAGAGAAGTACGGCGTCGACCGCCGCACCCGCTTCGGCGTCGAGGTCGAGGCGATGGCTTTCCGCGACGGGCGCTGGCAGCTGAGCCTCAGCGACGGCAGCAGCGACAGCGCGGACGTCGTCATCGCCGCTACCGGCGTGCTGCACCATCCCAACTACCCGGATATCGCCGGGCTCGACGGCTTCGCCGGTGACTGCTTCCACAGCGCGCGCTGGGACCACGGCGTGGCGCTGGAAGGCAAGCGCGTCGGCGTCATCGGCACCGGCTCCACCGCCATCCAGATCACCTCGGCGCTGGTCGACAAGGTCGCCAGCTTTGCGCTCTTCCAGCGCACCGCGCAGTGGATCATGCCGATCGAGAACCCGGCCTACTCGGCAGCCGAGCGTGCCGCGTTCCGCGCCGACCCGCTCAAGATCGAAGCCATCCGCACCGAGTTCAATCGCATGATGATCGACACCATCGCCAATGCGGTGGTGGACGCCGACTCGCCGGAGATGCACCGCATCGAGCAGGCCTGCCGTGACAACCTCGAGAACAGCGTGCGCGATCCGGAGCTGCGCGAGAAGCTGCGGCCGGGCTATCGCGCAGCCTGCAAACGCCTGATCTTCTCGCCGGATTTCTACGAGGCCATCCAGCACCCCAACGCGAACCTGGTCACCGCGGGTATCGAGCGCGTCGAGCCCGGCGGCGTGCGCACCAGCGACGGCGTGCTGCACGAGCTCGACGTGCTGGTACTGGCGACCGGCTTTCGTCCCGACCGCTTCGTGCGCCCGACCCGGGTAGTCGGCGTCGATGGCGCCGATCTGGACCACGTGTGGGCCGACCACCCGACCGCCTACCTGTCGCTGTCGGTGCCTGACTTCCCCAACTTCTTCATGCTGAACGGGCCGAACGGTCCGGTCGGCAATTTCTCACTGATCCAGATCGCCGAGTTCCAGGTGCACTACATCCTGCAACTGCTGGACGAGATCGTCGCCGGCCGCTGCCGCGCGTTGAGCGCCAGCGCCGAAGCCACCACGGCCTTCGACGCCGCACGCATCGAGGCGGCGAAGCACAGCATCTGGGCCACCGGCTGCAAGAGCTGGTATCTCGACAAGCACGGCGTACCGGCGAGCTGGCCATGGACCTACGCGCGCTTCGCCGAGGTCATGACCACGCCCGACCTGTCCGCCTACGACAAGGTCGCCTGAGCGAAACAAAAAGGGGACATGCCACATTTGCAAGTCACTGATTTTCGGAAATCAGTGACTTGCAAATGTGGCATGTCCCCTTTTTCTCAGTCGTCGTGGGCGATCGAGCGGATGATGTAGCCGCCGGAGCGTTCGTCGAGCTCGAGCTCGAGTTGCTCGCGCGCCTGCGCCTCCTCGAGCAGCTTGGAGAATGAGCGGACCCCGTAGTAGCTCTCGTTGAACTGCGGCTTGCGGCGTTTCAGGGCCTGCTTGACCATGGAGCCCCACAGCAGGTCGTCGTCGCCGCGCTCCTCGAGCATGTCCTCGGCGGTCTCGATGATGAGATCGATGGCTTCCTGCAGCTTGTCTTCACGCAGCTTGTCTTCCTGCGCACCGGCATCGTTCTTCTCGACGCCCTTGCTTTTCGACTCGTCCTTGGATGTTTTCTTCTTCTGCGGCTTGCGCCGCGTGCGCCGGCTGCTTTCTTCCTTGCGCACGAGATCGTCGTAGAAGATGAACTCGTCACAGTTGCTCATCAGGAGGTCCGAGGTCGACTGCTTCACCCCGACCCCGATGACCGTCTTCGCGTTCTCGCGCAGCTTGCTGACCAGCGGCGAGAAATCGGAGTCGCCGCTGATGATGACGAAGGTGTCGACGTGGGCCTTGGTGTAGCAGAGGTCGAGCGCGTCGACGACCATGCGGATGTCCGCCGAGTTCTTGCCCGACTGGCGCGCATGCGGGATCTCGATGAGCTCGAACGCGGCCTCGTGCATCTGCTTCTTGAACTCGCGGTAGCGGTCCCAGTCGCAGTAGGCCTTCTTGACCACGATGCTGCCCTTGACCAGCAGGCGTTCGAGCACCTGGACGATGTCGAACTTGGCGTAGTTGGCGTCGCGCACGCCCAGCGCGACGTTCTCGAAGTCGCAGAAAACGGCAAGGTTCTGGTGATCGAAATCAGCGGCCATCGGGTCTCCCGGCCGGTTCAGCGGCCAATCGGGCAATAAGTGACGTCGCCGACCGATTCACTGGTAGCGCCGTCGACATCGGTAAGGAAGGTTGCGTGGAAGCGATTGACCATGGCCGACAGGCCGACGGTCACGCACAGCTCGACCAGCTCCTGGCGCGAAAACCGCCCTTCGAGCTCGGAATAGAGCGCGTCGTCGACGCGGTTCTCGCGCGTCAGCACCTCCGAGTAGCGCAACACCAGGCGATCGGTGTCGTCGAACAACGCCGTATCGTGCGGCGCTGCCATCGCCGCGATCTCTTCTTCCGACAATCCGACACTCCGACCGAGCATCACGTGCGTGGGAATTCAGTAATGGCAGGCATTGATCTGCGAGGCGCGCAGGTAGGCGAGCTCACGGTAGCGTGCAGCCAGCGCCGCGTTGCCATACAACGCCATTCCGAGCCGCGAGAAGCCTTCCAGGATAGGCGGATGGTTGGCGAACATCCTGAACACGTTCAGCACTTCGAAGCCGAGACCCTGGAGCTCGCCGTAGAGGCGTTTGACCTCGGGCGGGGCAGTGGCCGGATCGACCGGGGGAATGCGGGACATGGCCGTACTCGTTGCGGAATCGGCGACAGCCTAGCGGCGGACCCTGCCACTTACAAGCGAACCGGGGCGGGAGGCGCCTTTGCGTATACTGTCGCCCTTCCGGGGGGTTAGGGGTCGATGACCATGCTCAAGCTGACGATCTGTACCGCGCGCACAGCCGGCATGCAGCATGCGGCGTGACCAGGCACCGGATCGCGCCGGGGCACTGCCTGCAGGCGGACTGCGCCGATGACTGAATTCGAGGCGTCGCTGGACCAGCTGCTCGCGCGCAAGGTCGACGGCTACCGCGCCCTGGCGGGCGCCCGGCGCCTGACCGGCGGCGCCAGCCAGGAGACCCACGCCATCGAGATCGAGACAGGTACGGGTACGCGCAAGCTCGCGCTGCGCCGTGCCCCCGGGGGCACCCCCGAGGAAACCGACTACGGCCGCGTCGGTCTCGCGCTCGAGGCCAAGCTGATGACACTGGCCGCCGCGGCCGGGGTCCCGGAGCCGGAGGTCGTGCACGTGCTCGAGCCCGAAGACGGCCTCGGCGAAGGTTTCCTCATGCAATGGCTGGACGGCGAAACGCTGGGTGCGCGCATCGCCCGTCACGACGACTACGCCGCGATCCGCCCGCGGCTGGCCTACCAGGCCGGCGAGATCCTCGCCCGTATCCATGCCATCGACGTCGCCGCGACGGGGCTGCAGGCAGAGCTCGAGACCCTGGACCCGGCGCGCTTCATCGAGCGCCAGTGGGACATGTACCGCGCGTTCGGCACGCCACAGCCCATGATCGACTACACCGCACGCTGGCTGCTCGACAACCTGCCGCCGACGCCCGGCCTGACCCTGGTCCACAATGATTTCCGCAACGGCAACCTGATGGTCGACGCCGGGCGCGGCATCATCGCGGTGCTCGACTGGGAGGTCGCCCACATCGGCGACCCGATGCGCGATCTCGGCTGGATCTGCACCAACTCGTGGCGCTTCGGCGTCAGTGCGCGCGAGGTCGGCGGCTTCGGCCAGCTCGCCGACCTGATCGCGGGCTACGAATCGGTCAGTGGCACACGCGTCGATGCGGACGTGGTGCGCTACTGGGAGGTGTTCGGCTCCTACTGGTGGGCGATTGGCTGCCTGGTCATGCACGAGCACTACCGCAGCGGCGCCGAGCGCAGCGTGGAGCGTCCGGCCATCGGACGGCGCAGCTCGGAGTGCCAGGTGGACTGCGTCAACCTGATCATGCCGGGGCCGGTGGACCTGCCGCAGGCGAGCGCGGCGCCCGAGCTGAACATGCCGCGCACCGCAGAGATCATCGAAAGCGTGCGTGATTTCCTGCGCGAGGACATCGCGAACGAGGCGGCCGGACGCAACCGCTTCCTGGCCCGCGTCGCCGCCAACGCGCTCGACATCGTTGCGCGCGAGCAGCAGCTCGGGCCGGCCACGGCGGCCGCCGAGCACGCACGCTTAAGGCACCTGCTCGGCGAGGACGGCGAGCTCGACGCGCTGCGCCTGGCGCTGGTCGGGCGCCTGCGCGATGGCAGCCTCGCGCTGGACGACGACGCACTGCGCACGCACCTGCGCGAAACCGTGGTCGCGCGCGTGGCCATCGACCAGCCCGGTTACTCGGGCTTCCGTACCGCCGTGACACCGCCACCGGGAGAATGAAGTGAGCTATGCGACCCTGCTGACCGCGCTCGACGAGCACGTCCTCACCCTCACCCTGAACCGCCCGGACAGACTCAACGCGTGGACCTTCCAGATGGCCGCGGAGCTGCGCGAGGCGATCGAGACCGCCAACGCGTCCAACGAGGTCGATGCCATCGTCGTCACCGGCGCCGGCCGCGGTTTCTGCGCCGGAGCCGATATCGAGGAAGTCTTCCAGGCGCAGCAGAGCGAGGCGCCGCCGTTCCGGGACGCCGCGCGCACCGACGACTGGGTCGACCTGCTGCGCCGCTCCAAGCCGATCGTGGCTGCGGTCAACGGTGCTGCGATCGGCGTCGGCCTGTCACAGATCCTGCCGATGGACCGCATCGTCGCCTCCAGCGCAGCGCGTTTCAGCTTCCGCTTCGTGCGCATGGGCGTGTGCCCCGAGCTGGCGAGCTCGTTCTACCTCGCCGCGCGCGCGGGCTTCGGCGTCGCCAGCGACCTGATGCTGACCGGGCGCACCATCGATGCCGCGGAGGCACTGGCACTGCGCCTGGTCGACGCCGTGAGCGAGCCCGACACGCTGCTCGCCGACGCGCGCGACGCCGCGCGCGCCATGGGCGACAATCCGCAGGCCGCGCTGGCCGAGACCAAGGCGCTGCTCACCGCCAATCTCGCCGAGGCTTCGCTGGCGCGCGTGCAGGAGCGCGAGATGGCGGCGCTGGAGCGCTGCTACGCCTCGCCCGAGCACCACGAGGCGATTGCCGCGTTTCTCGACAAGCGCGCCCCGGATTTCCGTGCCATCCGCGAGCGCGACGGCACTTCCTGAACCAACCGCGAGGACAGATTCGACATGTGGGATTTCGAAACCGAACCCGAGTTCCAGGAGCAACTCGACTGGATCGACCAGTTCGTACGCGAAGAGGTCGAGCCGCTGGACCACCTCCTCGGCAGCCAGTGGAACATTCACGATCCGCGTTTCGTGAAGCTGGCGCGGCCGCTGCAGGCCAGGGTGCGCGAACGCGGGCTGTGGGCCTGCCACCTGGGACCGGAGCTCGGCGGCAAGGGCTACGGCCAGGTCAAGCTGGCGCTGATGAACGAGCTGTTCGGCCGTTCGCGCTTCGGGCCGATCATTTTCGGCGCGCAGGCGCCGGATACCGGTAACGCTGAGATCCTCGCCCACTACGGGACGCCGGAGCAGAAGCAGCGTTTCCTGGAGCCGTTGCTGGCCAACGAGATCGTGTCCTGCTTCTCGATGACCGAGCCGCAGGGCGGCGCGGACCCGCTGGTGTTCGAGACCAGCGCGCGCCCGGACGGCGACGAGTGGGTCATCTCGGGCGAGAAGTGGTTCTCGTCGAACGCCCGCTACGCCGAGTTCTTCATCGTCATGGCGGTCACCGATCCGGACGCTGCACCGTACCGCCGCATGTCGATGTTCATCGTGCCGAAGGACACTCCCGGGGTCGAGATCGTGCGCAACCTGTCGTTCTACGGCGAGCCGGAGGCGACCCACGCCTACATGCGCTACGACGATGTGCGCGTGCCCGCTGAGAACATGCTCGGCGGTCGCGGCGATGCCTTCGTCGTCGCCCAGGTGCGCCTTGGCGGCGGCCGCCTGCACCACGCCATGCGGACCGTCGCGCAGGCGCGCCGTGCGCTGGAGATGATGTGCGAACGCGCCCTGTCGCGCACCACCAAGGGTGAGCTGCTGGCACAAAAGCAGATGGTGCAGGAGAAGATCGCCGACTCCTGGGTACAGCTGCGGCAGTTCCGCCTGCTGGTGCTGGAAACCGCGTGGCTGTGCGATCGCCACCACGACTACAAGAAAGTGCGCAAGAACATCGCCGCGGTCAAGGCGGCCATGCCAGGCGTGCTGCACGACATTGCCGCGCGCGCGCTGCACGTTCACGGCTCGCTCGGGATCTCCAACGAGATGCCGTTTGCCGACTGGGTCATCAACTCCTTCCACGTCGGCCTCGCAGACGGCCCGACCGAAGTGCACAAGGTCACCGTCGCACGCGAAGTACTGAAGGACTTCGAGCCGGCCACCAGCCTGTTCCCGAGCTATCACCTGCCGGCCGAGGAAGCGCGCGCGCTCGATCTCTACGGCGACCTGCTCGACGAAGTCGCCGCCGCCGGCTGACCCCGGCCCGTAACCAGGTAAGCATCATGATCATCGACCCCAGCGCGACCGAGCCGGTCAACGTCTACAAGCTCATGATCGGCTCCATCGTGCCGCGCCCGATCGCTTTCGTGTCCTCGCGCAGCCGTGCCGGCGTCAACAATCTCGCCCCGTTCAGCTTTTTTACCGGGGTCAGCGCCAATCCGCCGGTGATTGGCTTCAGCCCCATGGTCAACCTCGAGTCACGCCGCCGCGACAGCCGTTACAACGCCGAGGAGCTGGGCGAATTCTGCGTCAACGTGGTGTCGGAGGCATTCGTCGAGCAGATGAACCAGTGCGCCGTCGACGTGCCGCCGGAAGTCGACGAGTTCGAGCTCTCGGGCCTCACGCCGCTGGCCTGCGAGGTAATCGACGCACCGCGCGTGGCGGAATCGCTGATCGCGATGGAATGCCGCCTGTTGCAGGTCGTGGAGGTCAGCGAGAAGGTCCTCGGCGGGGCGTTCGTCATGGGCGAGGTGGTGCGCTTTCACGTCGCCGACGATCTGATCGACAACTTTCGCATCGATCCGGATCGCCTGGGCGCGGTCGGACGCATGGCGGGCAATACCTACGCGCGCACCACCGATCGCTTCGATCTCGCCCGGCCGGTGCTGGAAGGCAAGCCGCGCATCGAGCGCTGAATGCCGGCCGGCGATCGAACCGCCGGGATGCGGCTTTGAGTACACTTCGCGCCGCGGGCGTCAGCACGACGGCGGCCCGCGCCCGCCCTCACCGGGAGGTTGACCGTTAACCATCACCATCCTGCGGCCAGCGAACACGCGGCGACGACGCCGCGCGTGCCGACGTGGCTGAACGCACTGCGCCTCGCCGTGCTCGGCATCGGCATCCCGACGCTGATTTACTGGGCGGTGCGCGAGCAGGCGATAGACTGGAGTGACGGCTGGACCCTGTCCCTGCTGGCCGGGATTGCGCTGGCGCAGGCGGCGTTCGCCATCTATGCCCTGCGCTTCCGAACCGTCATGCACATGGCCGGGATCGAGCTCGCTTACGTGGATGCCCTGCGCATCGCCTTCATGTCGTTCTTCTACCAGTTCTTCGTGCCGCTTTCGGTCGGCGGCGACGTTTCCAAGTTCGTTACCCTGCGCATGCGCGCGCACGGCGCGGTGCCGGTCGCGGGCGGCATCGTGTTCGATCACTTCATAGGCCTCGGCACGCTCGCGCTGCTGACCGCGACGCTGTTCGTGTGGCGTCGCCCGCTTGCAGTCGACGCCACCCTGTGGCTGGCCGCGGCGCTGATGCTCACGCTGATGCTGGGTGTCGGCTTCGCCGCACTGCGTTACCACCGCCGCGAGGCAGTGGCGCTGGATGCCCTGCCCGGCCTCATCGCCCGGCATCGCCTCGGTGCCCTCGCCGCGTTCGCGCTGTCGCTTACGATGCAGTGCGTGTTCGCGCTCGCGGTGTTCGTCGGCTCGCGTCAGTGGGGCATCGAGATTGCCTACCTCGACCTGTTGTTCGTACAGGCCATCGCGCTGATATTCCAGGCCATACCGCTCAATCTCGGCGGCGTGGGCGCGACCGAAATTGCCGGGACCGGGCTCTACGTCGCGCTCGGTCTGCCCTTGCCGGCAGCCGTGCTGCTGGTCTCGCTGCTCTATGTCTACCGCCTGGTCTCCGCGGTGATCGGGGGGGTGTGGGATCTCGCCGCGCGGCGCTGAAAGCACGCCGCGCGCGTCAGGATGTGACGGCGTTCGCAGGCTGCGCTGCGCGACGTGCGCGATTTCACGCTGTCCGCCGATACCCGCTGCGCCGCCGCCACCGATGGGTCAGAATCGGCAGGCATTCACCTGAGATTCCGGGAGAACCCGCATGACCGTCCGTATCGCTACCCTTTTCGTGCCCCTGTGCCTGTCCGCCTCGCTCGCGACGGCGGGTGACCTCACGGTCGACGCCGCGATTGGCGGGGCCGTGGGCGGCGCCGTCGGCGGCGCGGTCGGCGCCGAGCTCGGCGGCCGCGAGGGCGCCATCGTCGGCGCCGGCATCGGGGCCGCCGCCGGCAGCGCGATCAACACCCGCGAACACGCCGGGGAGGCGCACGGCGAGCACCACCACGAGGTGTACTATCCCGCGCAGGCGCACCACGCGCCGCCGCAGGGCCATTTCTGCCCGCCCGGCCAGGCCAAGAAAGGACGCTGCTGAGCGCGCCCGCCACGACGCCTGCCGGTCAGCGCCGCCGCGGCGGGTAGGTCAGATCGATCAGCAGCGGGCCGGCGGCGCGGGCGGCCGTCTCGAAGCCCGGCGGAAAGTAGGGGTTGGTCGCGCCCGAGTGGCCGTAGGCTTCCAGCGGAGCGCGCCGTTCGGTGTCGAACACGCCGTCGTCGTCCGCATCGTGAAAAGCGAACGCCGCCCACGGCCCGGAGCCGGCCACGGCGACCTCGATCTCCACGCTGCCGGCAGCCGTGGCGACCCGGGCGTAGCCGACCGCGCGGGTGTAATCGTAGGCGGCCCAGGCCGCGGCATCGTCGTAGACGAACACGCGAATGCTGCCGTCTTCACCCGTGATGCCGCGTACCCTGACCGCGACCGCGCGCGCCGCCGCGGTCGCGGGCGGGGCCTGGGTTTGCGGCGCCGGCGCGGCGTCACCGTGCAGACCCTCGTAGAGATCGATCAGGCTGGGATCGGCGCCGGCGGCAAGCGGAATCAGCAGCACCGCGGCCACCAACGCCGGCACTTGGGCGCGCGGGGCCGGGGCGCGACGGCGCATGCTTCAGCGCGCCGTCAGGGCGCGTCGCCGACTGCCGTCGTCTGCAGGGCCGCGAGGTGCCGGACCAACGCGTCGATACGGGCCTCGACCTCGGTCTCGCTGGCCCCGGCGGCCGCGAAGCGCGTTCCCCATACCGGCATCTCGCGCGTGCCGTGGCCGCTCAGCATGTCCCGGCCGTCGATGATGCGGTAGACGAAGGTTTCCGGAAACGAGCCGCCGTTGGCCGCCGCCAGGGTCGTCAGATCGCCCGGCGCCAGGGTCAGGTGCGCGGCGCCGGGACCGTCGCCGCGGGCTTCGGGGCCATGGCACACGGCGCAGTACTGCAGATAGTCGACGCGACCGTCGACGGGCTCGCCGGCCGACGCGGTGCCGGCGGACAGCAGGCAGAGCAGCGTGGCCGCGGCACCGCCGCCGCGCGCCGCGGGGGTTCGGTTAACCTGTCTCATGAGCGCCATCATCGCCGATTCGCTGGCGAGTGTCGCGCGAATTGCGGCGCGCGGCACTCTATAGTGCGCGCATGGCCGATAACGCTTCACCCGCCGTGGACCGTGCCGACGTCGAGCGCAGCAGCGAACTGCTGCTGGCGACGATCGACGCGGTCGCCGCCGATCTGCACAGTGGCCGCGCCGGCGGCGCACGGGCGGCGCTGGACAGCGTGCTGGACCGCGACCTGGGCCTCGACAGCCTGTCACGGGTGGAGCTGGGGGCGCGTCTCGAACGCACTTTCGAAGTGACCTTCGCCGAGGGCGCGCTGTTCGATGCCGAGACACCGCGCGACCTGCTGCGCACGGTGATGAAAGCCCGTGCGGGCGCCCCCCTGACCCTGCGCGCCCGCGTCGCCGAAACCCGGCCGCGCGAGGCAGTCGATCTTCCCGACACGGCGCAGACCCTCGGCGAGATGCTCGAATGGCACGTCGACCATAACCCGACGCGGCCGCACGTGCAGTTCTACGACGACTACAGTGACGGCGAGGTCATGACCTACGCCGACCTGCACGCCTGCGCCAGTGCGATTGCCGGCGCACTGCAACGGCACGGCCTGGAGCCGGGCGAAGCCGTGGCGCTGATGCTGCCAACCGGCCGCGCCTACTTTCACGTCTTCTACGGCGTGGTCCTCGCCGGCGGCGTACCGGTACCGATTTACCCGCCGGTCCGCCGACAGCAGCTCGAGGATCACCTGCGACGGCAGGGCCGCATCCTGGCCAGCTGCGATGCGGTCATGCTGGTCACGACCGGCGACGCACTGGCGGTGGCGCGCTTGCTGACCGCGGCGGTGGACACCCTGCGCCACGTCTTCGCGGCCGATGCCCTGATCGATCTCGCGGCACCCTGGGAGCGTGTCGCGCGGCGCCCGCAGGACACTGCCTTCCTGCAGTACACCTCCGGCAGCACCGGCGATCCCAAGGGCGTGGTGCTGAGCCATGCCAACCTGCTCGCCAACGTGCGTGCCGACGGACACGGCATGGCGGCGACGCCGGTGGACGTGTTCGTGAGCTGGCTGCCGCTGTACCACGACATGGGGCTGATCGGCGCCTGGCTGGGCAGCCTCTACCACGCGGTGCGCCTGGTGGTGATGCCCCCGCTCGCTTTTCTCGCGCGCCCGCAGCGCTGGCTGTGGGCGATCCATCGCCACGGCGGCACGCTCTCGGCGGCGCCCAATTTCGCCTTCGAGCTGTGCGTGAAGCGCATCGACGAGGCCACGCTGGACGGTCTCGATCTCTCTTCCTGGCGCATTGCCGCCAACGGCGCCGAGGCCATCAGCGCGGCGACGGTGGACGCCTTCTGCGCGCGCTTCGCACCTTACGGTTTCCGCCGCGAGGCGATGTTCCCGGTCTACGGACTGGCGGAATGCTCGGTCGGGCTCGCGTTCACGCCGCTCGGCCGCGGTCCGCGGGTCGACGCCGTCGATCGGCGCACGCTCGCCGACAGCGGCGTGGCACGGCCCGTCGAGGCCGCGCACAGCAGCGACGCGGTGCGCCTGGTGGCCTGCGGCCAGCCCCTGCCGCGCCACGAGATCCGGGTGGTCGACGGCGCCGGGCGCGAGCTGCCGGAGCGCCACGAGGGACGGCTGCAGTTCCGCGGACCCTCGGCGACCTCCGGCTACTACGGCCGCCCGCAGGAGACCGCGAGGCTGTTCGACGACGGCTGGCTGGAAACCGGCGACCGCGCCTACATCGCCGGCGGTGAGCTCTACGTCACCGGGCGCAGCAAGGATCTCATCATCCGCGCCGGACGCAACATCTACCCGGCCGAGCTGGAGGATGCGATCGGCGAGCTGGACGGTATTCGCAAGGGCCACGTCGCCGTTTTCGGCATCGGCGATCGCGAGTCCGGTACCGAGCGCGTGGTGGTGCTGGCAGAGACGCGCAAGCGCAGCGAAGCGGCGCGCGCGGACTTGCTCACAGGCATCAACGCGCTCGCCGCCGACCTCATCGCGGCACCGCCGGACGAGATCGTGCTGGCGCCACCGAACACCGTGCTGCGCACCTCCAGTGGCAAGATCCGGCGCGCCGCGTGCAAGGCCCTGTACGAACGTGGCGCCATCGAGCTGCGCGAACGCGCGGTGTGGCTGCAGGTCGCGCGCCTGGCGCTGGCCGGCGTCGGGCCGCAGTTGCGCCGCGCCCGACGTGCCGCCACCGCCTGGCTGTACGCCGTGTGGAGCTGGGTGGCCTTCGCGACGCTGGCGCTCGGCGCCTGGCTGCTGGCATGGCTGCCACTGCCGCGCCCGCTGTTGTGGCGGTCCGCGCGCGCGCTCGCCCGCAGCGCCGGGGTGCTGACCGCGACCCGCGTCGAGGTGCACCACGCCGGGCAGCTGCCGCCAGCGGGCCGCGCCTGCGTGGTGGTCGCCAACCACCAGAGCTATCTCGACGGGGTACTGCTGCTCGCCACCCTGCCGCGCCCCCCGCGCTTCCTGGTCAAGGGCGAGCTCGAACGCTCGGCCCTGCTGGCGCGGCCGCTGCGACGACTGGGTGCGCTGTTCGTCGAGCGCTTCGATGCCGCCGCCGGACTCGCCGGCCTGGACGAGGCCGGCGCCGCCCTCGCCGACGGCGAGCTGCTGGTGGTCTTTCCCGAGGGCACCTTCAAGCGCATGCCGGGACTGCTGCCGTTTCATCTCGGTGCATTCGCCATGGCCGTGCGCCACGACGTGCCGCTGGTGCCGGTCGCGATCCGCGGCACCCGCTCGGTGCTGCGTGCCGGCTCGTGGTTCCCGCGCCGCGCGCAGATCGAGGTCGACTTCGGCGCGGCGCTGCTACCGTCGACCGGCCGCGAAGCATGGGCCGCGGCGCTGGCGCTGCGCGACGCGGCGCGCGCGCACCTGCTCGCCGGCAGCGGCGAACCCGATCTCGCGCACGAGTCGAACGCGGTCGACTGAAGCGGACAGCGGTCAGTCGCGCGTCAGCGTCATGAGGATGTCCGCGTACCAGGCGCAGTTGAGGCCCAGCGCCTCGTCGAGCTCGAGGTCGCGGGTGCCGACGTCGAACCGCGCCGAGTGCACCCCGAGCAGCAGCCAGGGCAGCTCGCGCCGTGCCGCCCGCGGCGCGCGCACGCGCATGACCACCGGCGCGCCGCTGGTGCCGCGATGGGTGCGCCCGTCGGTGAGAAAGTAGCCCTCGCCGCCGAAACGCAGCCCGTAGGACGACGCGATCACGGCATGACGCACCACCGGCATGTGGTGCAGGGTGTCGTGAAAGCCGAGCGGAAAGCCGACCACGGCGAGCGCGCTGCCGACTTCCACCGTCTCGCGCCGACCGGGCAGGTGCTGCGGACCGAAGGCGCGGAAGACGGTGCCGGCCGGCAGCTTGTCGCGCTCGATCTCGAGCACCGCGACGTCGATGTCGCCGGCACCGTCCAGTCCTTCCCGCCACACGCTCTTGCGCTGCCGGTAGAGCAGCATGGAGAAGCCGGTCGACTCGGCCAGGTTTTCGGCATCGGTATGCAGCTCGATCTGGATGCGATCGGGAAAGTGTTCGCTCGGCTCGTCGATCAGCACGTGCCGGCTGGTGACCAGGAACAGGCGCTCGCCGCGCTCGAAGAAGAACCCGCTGGCGCCGGTCAGGCGCTGCTCGCCGGCGAAAGTGAGGATGTTGACGGTGGTGAGCAGGATGGCGTCGATCATGGTGGGCAGGCCGGGCGGGCAGACGGTTGCCCGCAACCTAACATCGCCGCGGCCGGCTGACGAACCGGTGCGGGCAGCCGTGTCACGCGACATTCATCGCGGTGTCATCATGCCTCAACCTGGCTGACCCAGGATCGCGCCCTTGATTTACCGCAGAGCGCACCGATGACCCCGACCATACCTGTGCCGCCCGCACGCAGGGCGGCGGCCCTGCGCGCTTACCGCTACCGCCTGGAAGCCCGCCGCCGCAGGCACGGGCGGCACCCGGCGCGCCCGCCATGCCAGCCCCTCAGTGCGGGCGTGCCGGCGATGAAGCGTCCTGGCCGTCACGAAACAGCCGCCGCGCCGGCGGACCACTGCGCCGCATGAAATCCGGCAGCAGTCGGATGAGCGCGTTGAGCAGCGGGATGGTACAGCGGGTATACACGTACTGCGGCACGACCTCGGCGCCGAACAGTGCCTTGCCGTCGTAGGACCCCAGGCCCAGCTCGATCGATTCCGCGCCGCGTTCGATCGCGACACGCACCGCGGCATCCATCAGCATGAACCACTCGCCGCACGCCGGGCCGGGCTCGCGACCGAAGAAGGTCGCCACAGCGTGGCGCCGGTCGAACAGCACCAGCCCGTGCGCAATGTGGCGCCCGGCGTGCTCCACCGCCAGCAGCACGCGGGCGCGCGGCGCCAGCGCGCCCATGCCGGCGTAGTAGGCCGGGGTCAGGCGCTCGCGTTTGAAGCCGCGGGTGCGTGCGCGGATGGCCGCGGCCTGGCGCGCCCAGCGCGCACTCTCGGCAGCAAAGTCATCGATGGTGACGACGTGCCGGCCGCTGCGCCGGGCGCGTGCGAGACGGCGCCTGAGATCGGTGCGATAGCGCGCGCGCAGCGCCGCGACGAAGGCCTCGTAGCTCGGCCAGCGCACCTGGATACGTGCCCGCGGCAGGTTGGACACCCGTTTGTAGCCGCGCGCGAGCAGGCAGTCGGTGGTCGCGAGCTCGTCGTCGAGGAAATCACGCAGCACCAGCAGCCGGCTGCGCTCGCGCCGTGCCAGCCCGGCCATGGCGCGCTCCAGGGCGATGAGCACGGCGGCCGGGTCGGCGTTGCCGGCCAGCGTCAGCGACGATCCGGCGGCAAGCGGCGTCGCGCACTCGAGCAGGCGAGTACGCAGGAAACCCGGCCACACGCGGCGCAGCAGGCCTACGCCGGCCTGCAGCGCGGTGGGCAGGGCCTGCGCGAGATCGGTGACCACGAGGTAGAGACAGGCCTGGGCCACGCGGGCGCCGGCTGCGTCACTGACCAGGGCGTAGAAATAGCGGCAGTCCTCGATCCCGGCGCGCTCCACGGCACGCAGGTAGGCGTGCGAGCGCGTGACGGCGTCGGTGCCGGCGAGGGCATCCCAGCGCGCGGCATCGACGGCGTCGATGCGGTCGACGATTTCAACGTCGTAACCGTCACGCAGGCCGGCGCCGGCGCGCGGTGGCGCAGCCGGGGCGCCAGCGAACGTTTCGCGCAGGTACAGCGCCGCGCTCCTCGGCGTCATCGTGGCCGCGCCGTGCTCAGGCGAGCGCCGCCGGGGCCTGCGGGATGTCGGCCCAGAATTCCGGATCGTGGCCGTAGATCAGGCGTGCCCCGCGCGCCTGCAGCGCGCGCAGACGCTCCAGCGAGGCGCGCATCGCCGCGGCGTCGTTGACCGCGACCTCGGCCGGCAGGCGCATCTCTTCCAGCGTGCGCCGCAGGTAGCAGGCGTCACCACACAGCACCACCGCGCCGGCCGCGGTCTCGACGCGCAGTGACTGGTGTCCCGGGGTATGGCCAAAGGTCGGGATGCAGGTCAGCGTACCGTCGCCGAACAGGTCATGCTCGCCGTCGACCTCGAGGCGCTCGTGGCCATGGTCGAAATCCAGCGGGTCGAAATGATTAGCGGCCTGCAGCTCCGGCA
The DNA here is from genome assembly GCA_041984235.1 of Gammaproteobacteria bacterium. Classification (GTDB taxonomy): domain Bacteria; phylum Pseudomonadota; class Gammaproteobacteria; genus JBHIYN01. Next base: position 30,037 of record JBHIYN010000011.1, on the reverse strand, counting down.
CCGTGGCCGCTTCCCACTCGCGTTTCTGCACCACCACGCGGGCGTTGGGGATCAGCTCGTGACCGCCACAGTGATCGAAATGCAGGTGTGAGCTGACCAGGTAGTCGACCCTGGCCGGATCGACCTCGAATGCCTGCAGGCGTGCGGAAACCTCCTCGTTCGGCTCGAAATGGATCTCGAAATAGGGCCGCAGCGCCTCGCTCAGCGATTCCGCGCCGTCGCGCTGGGCGCGCAGGGACATGCCGGAATCGAACAGCACGTCACCGCGCGGGTGGCGTACGAGGTAGGCCGGAATGGGGATCCGGCAGGTGCCCTCGGTGCCGTCGATCAGGAACGGCATGGGCATGGTCAGCCAGCCGCAGGTCATCGCATAGATGCGCACACTCATGACGTCTCCCCGCTCACGTCTGCTCGAACGGCGAACAGTATACTGTTCCGTGAACGCAATCCTGCGGCAGCGCCCCTGGGCCCTGCCGCGAACCCGAGGAGCACACGATGGAATGGATGGTCTACCTGTCCGGGGAAATCCACACCGACTGGCGCGACCGCATCGCCGCCGGCGCCGCCGCCGCCGGCCTGCCGGTGACCTTCACCTCCGCGGTGACCGATCACGCCGCGAGCGATGCGGCCGGCGACATGCTCGGCGAAGAGGCGCAGCCGTTCTGGCGCGATCACAAGTCGTCCAAGGTCAACGCCATCCGCACACGTAACCTGATCGAGCAGTGTGACCTTGCCGTGGTGCGCTTCGGCGACAAGTACAAGCAATGGAATGCCGCCTTCGACGCCGGCTTCTGTGCGGCGCTCGGCAAGCCCTACGTTACCCTGCACGATGCCGACATCGTGCATCCGCTGAAAGAGGTCGACGCCGCCGCGATGGCGTGGGCGCAGACCCCCGAGCAGGTGGTCGAGATCCTGCAGTACGTGACCAGCGCCTGACGCCCGGGGCGGGCGCGAGGCCCGCCGCAACGGCGTCACACGTCGAAACGATAGGCCCCGCCGTCGCGCACGATGCGTCCGCCAACCGGGTTGGCGAAATGGGTGCCGAGGATCAGCACCGGGGTATCGGCGTAGCGCTCGAGGAAGGCCTCGCGCGTGGCGCGCGCCTGCGCGTTGTCGCTGTCGAAGGGCGTGACCCAGTCGGGGCGCGCGATCTGGCAGGGGTGGTGCATCATGTCCCCGGTGATGATGGCCTCCTCGCCCTGCGAGGCGATGTGCACACTCACGTGGCCGGGGGTATGACCGGGCGTCGACTCGAACCATACGCCGTCGTCGACCGAGTGGTCGGCCTGCACCAGGTCGACCAGGCCGGCATCGAATACCGGCCGCACCGACTCGCCGAACACGTCGCCGAAATCATCCGGACCCTGCGCCTGCCAGTGCGCGAACTCCTGTTCGACCATGAGGTAGCGCGCGTTGGCGAAGGTCGGCACCCAGCGGTCGCCGACCTTGCGCGTGTTCCAGCCGACGTGGTCGACGTGGAGGTGGGTACAGATCACGGTGTCGACACCATCCGGGTCGTAGCCCAGCTCTCCGAGGTTCTCGAGGAAAGGCAGCTTGAGCTGGTTCCAGCCGTCGACCGCGAGCGTCTTGTCGTTGCCAACGCAGGTATCGACCACCATGGTCCGCGCCGGCGTTTCGATGATGAGCATCTGGATGTTCATCAGCAGCTTGCCGCTGCGAGTGAGAAAGTGCGGCCGCAGCCATTCGATCGGCTCGACGTTCTCCGGCGTGGCGTCCGGCAACACCGGCACCTTGCCGCTGCCGTCGGTAATCTCGATCAACTGGGTGACGGTGATGTCACCGATCTTCCACTTCAGCATGTCGGGTCTCCTGAAAGGGGACATGCCACATTTCCAAGTCGTTGATTCGCTGCTGACGCATCGCGAATCAACGACTTGGAAATGTGGCATGTCCCCATATAGTCAGTACCTGGCGATGACGTGATGGGCGAAGTCGCTGAACACGCGCCGCGCGTGGTCCATCGGCGGCAGCAGCGTGATCTCCTTCAGGCCGGCGGCTTCGGCGGCGCGCAGCTTGGCAATGATGGCGTCGGGCTCGCCGGCCAGGATCCAGGTCTCGATCGCTTCGGGGGTGATGAAGCGGCGCTCCTCGGGCACGAGGTAGGAGCAGTGCCCGTCGTGGATCTGCAGGTAGCGCTTGTGCTCGGGGGTCGACATCTTCGTGACGTAGTCGCAGTACTCGTCCCACAGGTTGCGCACCGGCGGCGGAATGAAGGCGTCGTCACCGCTCTGCTGCCAGTTCTCGTAGCAGTAATGCAGGGCGGCGGCGACCTGCGATCCGCACTGGTCGACGATGCGCGGGCTGGCGAGGGACTCGCCGGGCCCCAGCACCACGGCCGTGGTCAGGGCCGCGGTGTGGAAATCCCCGCCCAGTTCACGGCCGACCTTGTCCGCGCCCTCGCTCATCAGCGCGATGCTCTGGCGCGCCGCCTCGGGCGGCTCGTTGAGCGCCGAGATGCGCCCGTCGCCGTAGGCGCCGGCAGCGCGCAGCGCGCCCGGGCCGTTGGCCGCGACCCAGATCGGAATCGGTTCGGCGATGTCGATGAAGCGCCGATCGAGGTGCAGGAAGCGGATGTCCCGCGTCTCCTCGCCCAGCGTGTAGCTGACCTCCTCGCCGTGCAGCAGCCCGCGCACCACGCGCAGGTATTCGCGGAATGCCTTCGGCTTCATCGGCTTCATGCCCATCACGCGCATCGCGGTGTGGCCGGTGCCGAGGCCGAGGAAGACACGCCCGGGCGCGATCGCCGCAATGGTCGCGATCGAGTGCGCGGTCACCGGCGCGATACGCGTGGGGGCGATGGAGACCCCGGTACCGAGCCTGATGCGCGAGGTGTTGGCCGCGGCCAGCGCGAGCACGGCATAGCAGTCCGACCAGATCATCTGCGAATCGGGAACCCAGCCGTGGTCGTAGCCGAGATCCTCGGCCAGCTTGAGCAGCTGCCAGTCGCCGACGTGCGTGGCGACCATTGCACCAAATTTCATCGCGTCCCTCCCCTGCGACGACGGAATCAGCACCGCAGCATCGGCGGGATTGCGCCGTCCGTCAACGTGCTGCATCGCTGTCGCCACAGCGGTTATGCTGCGGCCTGACCGTAGCGGGAGAGGCCGATGACCGAAAGCGTACGCACCCGTTGCTGTATCGCCGGCGGCGGACCGGCCGGCATGATGCTCGGCCTGCTGCTCGCGCGCGCGGGCGTCGCCACCGTGGTGCTGGAGAAGCACGGCGACTTCCTGCGCGATTTCCGCGGCGACACCATCCATCCCTCCACGCTGGAGCTGATGCACGAGCTGGGCTGCCTAGAGCGCTTTCTCGCGCTGCCGCATTACAAGGCCAGGCACCTCAACGCCCAGTTCGGTGCCCGCACCCTGCGCATCGCCGATTTCTCACACCTCGGCGTCGCCGCACCCTTCATCGCCTTCATGCCGCAATGGGACTTCCTCGATTTCCTCGCCGGCGAGGGCGCGCGCTACCCGGCCTTCGACCTGCGCATGCGCGCCGAGGTGACCGACATCATCGCCGAGCACGGGCAGGTGGGCGGCGTGCGGGCGAGCACGCCGGAGGGCCCGCTGGAAGTGCAGGCCGACCTGGTGGTCGCCGCCGACGGGCGCGGCTCCACGGTGCGCGCACGCGCCGGCCTCGAAGTGCACACCCTGGGCGCGCCCATGGACGTGCTGTGGTTCCGGCTGCCGCGCGCCGCCGGCGATCCGGAGGAACCCGCCGGCAGCTTCGCCGCCGGGCGGATCCTGATCATGATCAACCGCGGTACACACTGGCAGTGCGGCTACGTCATCGCCAAGGGTACGCTGGATGCGTTACGCGAGGCCGGCCTGCCGGCGCTGCGCGAGTCGATTGCGATACTGGCGCCCTTCGCTGCCGGGCGCACCGGGGAAATCGCTTCATGGGACGACGTCAAACTGCTCACCGTGGCCGTGGACCGGCTCGAGCGCTGGCACCGGCCGGGCCTGCTGGCGATCGGCGATGCCGCCCACGCGATGTCGCCGGTCGGCGGCGTGGGAGTGAACCTCGCGATCCAGGACGCGGTAGCCAGCGCCAACCTCCTGGCGGCGAAGCTCGCCACGGGCAGCGTCACCGAGCACGACCTGGCCGCGGTGCAGAAACGCCGCATGTGGCCGACCCGGGTCACCCAGCGCCTGCAGGTGGCGGTCCAGCAACGGGTCATCCGCCGCGTGCTGGCCGGCGACGGCGAGCTCGCGCCGCCACTGCCGCTGCGGGCAATCTCGCGCCTGCCGTGGCTGCAGCGCCTGCCGGCGCGGCTGGTCGGGATCGGCGTGCGCCCCGAGCACGTCCGCACCGCGCAGGCCGGCAGCAGCGCCGGCTGACCCCGGTGCGGCACGGACGGCGGCGTGTCCACGCATAGCGCCGTTGCCGAGCTCGTACTCGGCCTGTGCATCCTGCTGCTGCTGGCCGCGGCCACGCTGGTCGCGGCGCGGCGCGTGCGCCTGCCCTTCACCATCGTGCTGGTACTGGTGGGCATGGCGCTGCGACAGGCCGAGCCCCTGCTACCGGCCGCGCTCGCCGAGGCGCTCGATTTCCACATCAGCCCGGACCTCATCCTCTACGTCTTCCTGCCGAGCCTGATCTTCGAGTCCGCGCTGCATCTCGATGCGCGCGCCCTGCGCGACAATCTCAGCCCGGTCCTTGCCCTCGCCGTGCCCGGCCTGCTGATCTCGACCGGCGTCATCGCCGCGCTGGTCGCCGCCTTCACCGACGTGCCCTTCGCCGCCGCACTGGTGCTGGGCGCAATCCTGTCGGCGACCGATCCGGTCGCGGTCATCGCGCTCTTCCACCAGCTCGGTGCGCCGCAGCGCCTGACCGTACTGGTCGAGGGCGAGAGCCTGTTCAACGATGCCACCGCGATCGTCGCTGCCAAGATCCTGCTGGCCGTGGCGATCGCCGGCTTCGTCAGCGCCGAGACCCTCGGCGGTGCGGTGATCGAGTTCTTCCTCGTCTTCGCCGGCGGGATCGTGGTCGGCACCGCGCTCGCCGTGCTGGCCGGTTTCGTGCTCGGCGCGGTGCACGAGAACCAGGCCATCGAGATCTCCATCCTGACCACGCTGGCCTACCTCTCGTTCATCGTTGGCGAGGAGATCTTCCACGTCAGCGGGGTCATGGCGACGGTCGCCGCCGGCCTCACCATCGGTGGCTGGGGACGCTCCAAGGTCTCGCCGGGGGTGGCCGGGTACATCGAGCACTTCTGGGCCTACGTGGCGTTCGTCGCCAATGCGCTGATCTTCCTGCTGGTCGGTCTCGCGATCGACTTCAGCGCGCTGCTGACGCACGCCGACGTGCTGCTGGTCGCGATCGGCGCGATGCTGGTCTCGCGTGCCCTGGTCATCTACGGCCTGGTGCCGGCCGTCGGCCACCTGCCGGGCGCGGAAGCCGTCAGCCGCAGCTACCAGACGGTCATGTACTGGGGCGGACTGCGTGGCGCGGTAGCGCTGGCAGTGGTCCTGAGCCTCAGTGACTTCGCCTGGAGCGAGGCTTTCACCGCGGTGGTGATGGGTGCCGTGCTGTTCACGCTGGTCGTGCAGGGTCTCACCATCGAGCCGCTGATGCGCTGGCTGCGCCTCGATCAGCCGGGAGTCAGCGATCGCCTCGCGCGCGACGAGGCACGGGTGGAGGCGGCACTCAAGGCGATCGCGCGCATCCCCGAGCTGGGTGCGGGCGGCCTGTTCTCGGCGCCGATCGCGCGGCGCCTGGAGAACGAGCGCCATGCCGACATCGCGAGCCTGCGCAAGGACATCGCCGCCATGCGCTCGCGCGAGGTCGATGCCAGCGAGGCGGCGCGCATGCTGTGGCTGCGCTGCCTGGCGACCGAGCGCATCGCCTATTACGAGCTGTTCAGCCGGCATCACGTCGACGAGCGTGCCTACCGCGCACTCGACCACCGGGCGGCGCAGCGCATCGATGCCCTGCGCCACGCGGCGGCCGGCGCGACGCCGTTCGACGCGTCCACAGCGGCGCGCGGCAGGCGCGGATTCGGCCCGCGCCTGCCGGGCGCGCTGGGACGCCTGCTGCACACGCGGGCGGTGGCACGCGAGTACGTCAAGACCTGGGCCGAGTTCCAGGCGTGCCACCGGGTCGAGCGCACGCTGGCGGATCTGCGCGGCGCGGGCACCCTGCCCGAGCCGCTTATCGACACGGCCGCACGCGCCTACGCGGCGCGCCGGCACGACGCGCGCGCGCAGCTCGACGACTGGGCGGCCCAGTTTCCCGAGTTCGTCAAGGCCATGCAGGAACGTCTCGCCGCGCGCCTGTTGCTGCGCGTGGAGCGTGACGCCATCTCCGAACAGGTACACAGCGGACTGGTGCCACATGGCCTCGGCGACGGTGTGCTGGAATACATCGACGAACGCATCCGCGCGCTGGGCGAGATCAGCTACCGGGAGCTCGAAGTCGATCCCGGCGAGCTGCTGCGCAAGGTGCCGTTCTTCGCCGATCTCGAGGCCGCGGACGTCACCCAGATCGTGAGCCACCTGCAGCCGCTGACCGTCGCCCCCGGCGAAGACGTGATCACCGAGGGGGAGTCCGGCAGCGCCATGTATTTCATCGCGCGCGGCGTCGTCCGCGTGCTGCACGTCGCGCAGGGGCAGGAGCGCGAGCTGGCGACCCTGCTGGCCGGCGATTTCTTCGGTGAAATGGCGCTGCTGACCGACGAGCCGCGCTCCGCCACCTGTCGCGCCACGACCGCCTGCGCACTCTACGAGCTGAGCCGCGCCGGGGTCGAGGCGGCGACCGAGATCTGCCCCGCGCTGGGAGAGAATCTCGCCCGTGCCGCGCGCGCCAGGGCCGCATCGGAAAGCGCGCGCCAGGCGCAGGGAGAAGAAACGCCGGCGCCGGCGGCGTCCCGGCCCTAGCGTTCCGCGCAGCCCACCGCCGTCACGGCCGATGGGCGACGGCGAGCGACTCTTCCAGCAGCCAGCGGAACTCGGCGAACGAATCGACGATCACGTCCGGCTGGTGGGGGTGGGCCTCGGTGCCTGGAAACACCTTCTCCAGCCACGCGTGCTCCCAGCCCGCACCGTTGAACAGGACCGCCGTGACCCCGGCGCGCTTGGCCGCCGCGACGTCGGTGGAGCTGTCGCCGAGATACCAGCAGTGCAGACCCGGCTCCTCGCCCAGGTTCTCCAGCGCCTTGAAGATGGGCTCGGGATTCGGCTTGCGGCGATAGGTATCGCCGCCGCACACGGTGGTATCGAACAGGCCCAGCCAGGCACCGTCCTCGACCAGCGCGAACTCGTGCTCGAAGAACTCGCGCTCACGGTTGGTCAGGATGCCGGTCCTGACGTCGAACTCGTCGAGTTCGCGCAGCAGCTTCAGCTCGCCGCCCTCGAACGGCCGCACCTCGCCGTAATGATGGCGATAGGCCTCGTTGAAAGCCTCGTGCGCGACGTGCTTCGCGTCCTCGTCGTGGCCGAACAGGATCTCGAAGATGTCGGTCCGCGAGATCTTTCGCTCGCGCTTGATGCGTGGGTGCAGGGCGAGGTTCTCGCGCACGTATTCGACCAGGCGGGCGTCGTCGGCGCTGCGGCACATGCCGTAGGGCAGGAGCTTGTCGTAGAGATCGAGCTCGCGCAGGCGCGGCAGGGTCTCCTCGACCGCGTTGTACATCGCATCGAGGGTGTCGACCAGCGTCGCGTGCCAGTCGAACAGCACCACCCGCGGCGGCGCCAGTTCGCGCGCCGCGTGCTCGAGGTCGCGGATCATCGGGCCGGGCTCCGTGCAAGGGCGGAAGGTTCGAGTATACGCCGCCGCGATTGACCTCGATCACGGCGGTGCGGTTAGCTTCGCCTAGGCTTGCCCTCTCGCCCCGAGCCCCGTGGCAGCCCCGATCAAGGAGTACGATCGCATCCATGCCCGAGCACGCGCCCCTCTCAGCACAAGCGCTGTACACGCCTTGCCCAGTCGACCACCTGCCGTTCGAGACCACTGACGAGCTCGGCGACGGCGACGGCCTGTTCGGGCAGGCGCGTGCGCTGGACGCCATCAGCTTCGGCGTCGAGATGAAGCAGCCCGGGCACAACCTGTTCGTGACCGGGCCGTCCGGCACCGGCCGCCGCAGCTTCGTCGAGCGCTACCTGGCAGACGCCGCGCTGGCCGAAGCCGCGCCGGACGACTGGTGTTACGTCAACGACTTCGACAATCCCGAACACCCGCGCGCGCTGCGCCTGCCGGCCGGCGCCGGGCCGCGCTTCGCCAGCCACGTGGCCGACTTCGTGCGCGAAGTGCAGGCCGCGGTAGGCGCCGCGTTCGCCAGCGAGGAATATCGCACGCGCCGCCAGCTCATCGAACGCGAGTTCCAGGAGCAGCAGGGCGAGGCCTTCGAGAAAGTCCAGCAGGCCGCGCGTGAGCGCAACATCCGCATCATGCAGACGCCCGGCGGGATGATTTTTGCACCGCTGGAGAACGGCGAGGTGGTCGGTCCGGACGAGTTCGAGAAGCTGCCTGCCGAGCGCCAGAAGGCAATCCAGGCCGCGGTCGAGGAGATCGGCAAGCTGTTCCAGGAATCGATGCGCGACATGCCGGACCGCCTGCGCGCCTCGCGCGAACGCGTGCGCGAGCTCGATCGCCAGGTCGCCGAGTTCGCGATCCAGCGTCTGGTCGCCGATCTGCAGCGCAGCTGGCACGCGGTCAGCGAAGCGGCGGCGTGGCTGGAGGCCCTGCACGCCGACCTCGCCGGCCACTACGAGATCCTGCGCGAACCCGGCGCCGAGGAACAGGCCCAGGCGCAGGGCTTCCCGATGCCGCTGGACAGCGACGAAGCGGGACAATCGCGCGCCGAGCGCCGCTACGCGGTCAATGTCCTGGTCACGCACGAAGCGCACGGCGGCGCGCCGGTAGTGGTCGAGGAACGGCCCGCCTACGGCCGCCTGGTCGGCAAGATCGAACACCGCGCCCGATTCGGCGCGCTGCTCACCGACTTCCGCCTCATCCGGGCCGGCGCGCTGCACCAGGCCAACGGCGGCTACCTGGTGATGCAGGCCGAACGCCTGCTCTCCGAGCCGTTCGCCTGGGAGTCCCTGAAGGAGGCGCTGCGCACGCAGACCGTGCGCATCGTGCCACTGGACCAGATCTACGGTGCCATCAGCACGACCTCCCTGGAGCCGGCGCCGATTCCACTCGAGCTGAAGGTCGTGCTGATCGGCAGCCCGCGCCTGTACTACCTGCTGAGCAGCCTGGACCCGGAGTTCGAGGACTACTTCAAGGTCGTGGCCGAGTTCGACGACCGCGCCGAGCGCAGCGCCGAGGTCGCCCTGCGCTTCGCGCACCTGGTGGCCGACGCCACGCGGCGTGACGGGCTGCCGCCACTGGAGCGTGACGCGGTTGCGCGCCTGATCGAGGAAGCGGCGCGTGATGCCGAGGACGCGGAGAAGGTCTCGACCGAGATCCGGCGGTCCATGGACATCATGCGCGAAGCCTGCCACTGGGCGAGGAAACGCCGCGACGAATGCGTACGCCGCGCCGATGTCGAGCGCGCGATCGAGCTCAAGACCTATCGCAAGGGGCGCCTGCGCGAACGACTGCTGGAGGAGATTCACCGCGATACGCTGGTCATCGATACCGACGGCGCCCGCATCGGCCAGATCAATGCCCTCTCGGTGCTGGCCCTGCAGGACCAGGCCTTCGGACGCCCCAACCGCATCACCGCGCGGGTCGCGCTCGGCAGCGGCCGCGTCGTCGACATCGAACGCGAGGCCGAGCTGGGCGGCGCGCTGCACTCCAAGGGGATCTTGATCCTGGCCGGCTACATCAACGCCCGCTTTGCCGCGAATCTGCCCGCATCGTTCGCCGCCACGCTCACCTTCGAGCAGTCCTACGGCGGGGTCGACGGCGACAGCGCGTCCTCGACCGAGCTCTACGCCCTGGTCTCGGCCCTCGCGGAAGTGCCCATCAAGCAGTGCTTCGCGGTCACCGGCTCGGTCAACCAGTTTGGCGAAGTCCAGGCCATCGGCGGGGTCAATCACAAGATCGAGGGCTTCTTCGACGTCTGTGAGCGGCGCGGCCTGACCGGCGAGCAGGGCGTCCTGATCCCCCGCGCGAACGTCAAGCACCTGATGTTGCGCGAGCGCGTAGTGGCGGCGGTGCGCGCCGGGCGATTCCACATCCACGCCGTCGGCCACGTCGACCAAGGCCTGGAGATCCTCACCGGCCTGCCGGCCGGTGAAGCAGACGAGGACGGCGAGTTTCCGCCGGGCAGCGTCAACCGGCGCGTGCAGGAGCGACTCGCGCGCTTCGCCGACCGGCGTCGCGAGTTCGCGCGCGAAGGTAACGGCAATGGCAAGGGCGATGGAGTCGGCGGCGATGACGGGTGACCGCGAGGGCCGCGTTCCGCGCCGCATCACCGTAGCGCTGACCCGGCGCGAGCAGCCGCCGGCACTGGAGGCGCTGCTGCGCCACCTCGGCGCCGGTACCGGCGCCGAGGTGCGTGCGCTGTTCATCGAGGACGCCGACGTGCTCAAGGCCGCCGCGCTGCCGTTCACGGTCGAGTTCTGTGCCCTCACCAACACCCGCCGTCCCATCGACCAGGCCGCGGTGGAAGCGCATTTCCGGCGCGAAGCGGCGGCCACCGAACGTCGGCTGGCGCAGCTGGCGGCAGCCGGCGGTTACCGCCTGCAGTTCGAGATCGTGCGTGAGCGCGGGCGACTCGCCATGATCTCGGCGCTGGCGCAGAGTGACCTGACCCTGGTGGCGCGGCGGGCAACGCGCCCGGCCACGCAGGTCGCAGCGGTACTCGCGATTCTCGACGCCGCGCCCGCGGCGGCGCGCACGTTGGAGGTGGCACAACAGGTCGCGCACGCGGAAGGGGCGCCCCTGCTCGTCTACCGCGTGGCCGACGACGCGCGTGACGACAACGAGACTATCATCAGCCGGGACGAGCTCGTGCCCCTGCTGCAGCGTGCGGAGGCGCGGCTGGCGGTGCTGCCGGTAACCCTGGTCGACGCGGTCGACGAGACCGCGGGCGAGCTCTCGGCGGCTGCCGGCGCGCCGCTGCTGCTGGTTCGCTGAGCGCGGCATCGCGACGCCGGTGACGAGCGCGTCGCACACGACGCTGAAGCGCAGCCTGACCCTGCTGCCACTGTCGTTCTACGGCCTCGGCACCATTCTCGGCGCCGGCATCTACGTTCTGGTGGGTGCGGTCGCCGGCGCCGCCGGCAGCCACCTGCCGCTCGCCTTCGTCGGTGCCGCGGTCATCGCCGCGCTGACCGCCTTCTCCTACGCCGAGCTCAGCGCACGCATGCCGGTCAGCGCAGCCGAGCCGACTTACGTCCAGCGTGCTTTCGCACGGCCGGGCCTGACCCTGGCGGTGGGCCTGGCGGTGGCAGCCGTCGGCGTAATTTCCTCGGCCACGATTGCCAACGGCTTCGCCGCCTACCTGCAGGTGTTCGCGCCGGTTCCGGAGGAACTCGCCGTGATCGCCATGGTGGTTGTACTCGGAGCCCTCGCCGCGTGGGGCATCGAGGCTTCGGTATGGGCCGCAACCGTGCTCACCGTCATCGAGATCGGCGGCCTGCTGCTGGTCATCGCGGTCGCCGGCGGCGACATCTTCTCCAGCCGTGCGCTCGCCGCGCTGACGCCGCCGGCCGACCCGGGCGCCTGGTCCGGCATCGCGCTCGGCGCGGTGCTCGCCTTCTATGCCTTCATCGGCTTCGAGGACATGGTCAACGTGGCCGAGGAAGTGCGCGACGCCGAGCGCAACCTGCCGCGCGCAATCATCATCGCGCTGATCGTGTCCACCACGCTCTACCTGCTGGTCGCCCTCACCGCCGCCACCGCCGTGCCGCTGCAAGACCTGGCCGGCAGCGAGGCGCCGCTGGCGGTGATCGTCGCGGCGCACGGGCTGGACCCGCGCATCATCGCCACTATCAGTCTGCTCGCCGTGGTCAACGGCGCTCTGGTCCAGATCATCATGGCTTCGCGCGTGCTCTACGGCATGGCGCGCGATGGCCGCCTGCCGGCAGTGCTGGCGCGCGTGCACCCTTACACGCGCACCCCGCTGCATGCCACCGGGTTGATCGCGGGACTGGTCCTGCTGTTCGCGCTCGCCCTGCCACTGGAACGCCTGGCCGCACTGACCAGCGTGATCATCCTGCTGGTGTTCGCCGCCATCAACGCCGCGCTGGTCTCGCTGCGGCTGCACGAGCGTGTGCCTGCGACCGGCTTTCGGGTGCCGCTCGCAGTACCGCTGGCCGGCGGGGTGACCTCGCTGGCGCTGGCCTGCGTCGAATTCCTGCGTTGATCGGCCTTCGCCGGCGGTCCGCTCAGATGCGGCTGCCGTGCCCCACGAGCTGCAGGAACTCCATGCGCGTGCGGTCCGAAGACAGGAAATTGCCGAGCATGGCCGAGGACACCATGGAGGAGTTCTGCTTCTCCACCCCGCGCATCATCATGCACAGGTGACGCGCCTCGACGACCACGCCCACGCCATGCGGCTTTACGGTGTCCATCACGGCAGTCGCAATCTGGTGCGTGAGCCGTTCCTGGATCTGCAGCCGCCGGCTGAACATGTCGCTGATGCGGGCGAGCTTGCTGACACCGATGACCTGCCCGTCGGGAATGTAGCCAATGTGGCAGCGCCCGAAGAATGGCAGGATGTGGTGTTCGCAGAGGCTGTAGATCTCGATGTCCTTGACGATCACCATCTCGCTCGACTCGGACTCGAACAGCGCTTCGTTGACCACCTCGTTGAGATCCAGCCGCGCGCCCTGGGTGAGGAATTCCATCGCCCGCGCGGCACGCTCCGGGGTTTTCTGCAGTCCTTCGCGCTCGGGATCTTCGCCGATGGACTCGAGGAGCTGTCGGTAGAGGTCTTGCATGATCGGGATCCGGATGTTGCGGTGCCAGTACGGGCCGCGCCTGCCGCGGCGCCGATCATTGTACGCAATCGCGCGGCGCGGTCCGCATCTCGCACCGGCGTCCTCGCGCTCGTCGCGTGGCCAGTCGGCGGCCTCCCCGATCCAGGCGCGGGCCTGCCTGATAACATCACCGGCAGCACCCGGCAGACGCGCTGTCTGCCGACCAACCCGCAGGAGACCTGACACCGCACCATGAGCGCAGTTCATTTCATCGGCGGCGAGAAAGGCGGCGTCGGCAAATCAGTCGTCGCGCGGCTGCTCGCGCAGTACTGGATCGACCAGGGCGTGCCGTGGCAGGGCTTCGATACCGATCGCTCGCATGGCGCGCTGCTGCGCTACTACGCCGACTACGCCGAGTCGCTGGACCCGGCGGACGTCACCCAGCTCGACCGGCTGGTGGAGATCGCGCTGGAATCCGAGCGCCGCGTGCTGGTCGATCTCGCCGCCCAGACCGACGGACTGGTCTATGCCTGGATCGAGGGCGGCGGGGTCATCGATCTCGCTGCAGAGGTCGGCCTGGAGCTGCGCTTCTGGCACGTGATGGACGACGGCAAGGATTCGGTCGACCTGCTGATGCGCCTGCTTGACCACTACAACGACAACGCCAGCTTCGTCATCGTACTCAACCACGGCCGGGGCTCCGATTTCTCGATGTTTCACGAATCCGCGGCGGCCGAGCGCGTGCGGCGCGGCGAGATCCCGGTGATCGAGCTGCGTGGTCTGCACCGCCAGACCATGTTGCGCATCGACCGCCACGACAAGAGCTTCTGGGCCGCCGGCCACCACACCGAGGGCGAAACCGCGCTCGGCATCATGGAACGCCAGCGGCTCAAGGTGTGGGCTCGCCACGCCTTCGGCGAGTTCGCCCGGCTCGGCGTGTAAGCCCGGCACACGCGTTCACTTTAACGAGGAGTCCCGCATGACCGTCGCCGTCAACGGCATTGCCCACATCCACCTGACCGTCAACGATCCCGAGCGCAGTCTGCCCTTCTGGGAGAAGCTGTGTCACTTCCTGGAGATGAAGACGCTGTTGCGCAACGAGGATTCGCTTTACTGCATCGGCAGCCGCACCGGCGTGCTGGTGCGCGCGGCGCCGCCCGACAAGCGCCACCATACTTTCGACCAGGATACCGTGGGCCTGCATCACCTGTGTTTCCGGGCCCGCAGCGCGGCGGACGTCGACGCCATCGCGCGCTTCGTGACCGACGAGCTGCAGGCGAAGGTGGTCCATCCCCCGGAGGACGGATCGCAGTTCGCCCCGGGCTACTACTCGTTCCTGTTCGAGGATCCCGACGGCATCCGCGTCGAGTTCAACTTCGTTCCCGGCCAGGGGCACTTCGGTGCCGGCGGCCGGCTCGGACCGGGCGGCGACGGGCCGGCGAGCGCTTACGGCGCCGACGGCCTGCGTGGCACCTGACCGCCGTCTCGTATTGCATACTGTCGTCCTCGCGGCCAACGCTGCCGAGTCCGGCCACACACCATCGACCAGGGGAGATCGATCATGAGCAACCTGACACTGGAACAACGCATTACCCGCCTCGAGGACATCGAGGCGATCAAGCAGCTCAAGGCGCGTTACTGCGAGATTTGCGACGACATGCACAACCCGGATCGCATCGCTTCGGTCTTCGCCGAGGACGGGATCTGGGAGAGCGAAGCGTTCGGCAGGGCGACCGGACATGCCGAGATTCGCGCGCTGTTCCAGAGGTTCAAGGACATGTTCAGCTTTTCGCAGCACAACATCATGAACCCGATCATCGAGGTCAACGGCGACCGTGCAACCGCGATGTGGTACATCGTCGGTCCGTGGACCCAGGCCGACACCGGCAAGGAGACCTGGATGACACTGCGCTATGACGATGACTACGTGAAGATTGGCGGCGAGTGGAAATACCAACATTTGCGCGCCAGGCTGCGGCTGGTCGCCGATCGCAGCGGTTCGGTCGAAACGCCGTGAAGCGTCGCGCCCCGGGCTGCGCACGGGCGCGCCTCGGGGCGCCGGACGTTGCACCACGATGATTCTGGAAGTCGCGGTGCTCGACGTGGAGCCCGGCCGCGAGGCCGAGTTCGAACAGGCGTTTGCCCGGGCACAGGCGATCATCGCCGCCGCCGACGGCTATCTCGGCCATGATCTCATGCACTGCATGGAAGTCGCGCACCGCTACCTCCTGCTGGTGCGCTGGCGCCGGCTCGAAGACCATACCGAGGGGTTCCGTGGATCGGCCGCCTACCCGCAGTGGAAAGCGCTGCTGCATCATTTCTACCAGCCGTTTCCGACTGTCGAGCACTACACCGCGGTGCGCTGAACGGCAGTCGCCCCAGGCAAGGTGCAGGCCCCGGGTTTGCAACCACTTGGCGCGCAGGTCTAAAGTTCAGTGCAAAGAGGCCGACTATCCGGCCATGACCTGGATTGCGCGCAACTTGAAATACGAAGATCCCGAAATCCTGGCGCCGGACGAAGACTGGGGCCGCCGCCGCTCCAACATGCGCCACGAGGTGGCCGTGCCGGGGGTGATTACCGATCGCCTGGGCATTGCCGTGCGCTGCGATATCGAGGACATCAGCTCGACCGGAATGGCGCTGGGGATCGAGGTGATCGCGGCCAAACCCGGCGAGGAGCCGCTCAAGCAGGGCACGATCGCGACACTGGCCTTTGCGCCGGACCCGCACAATGCACCCGCCGACCGCATCGAGGTTCCGGTGCGCATCATGTGGCGGGCCCCGGTCGCGGTCGGCGTGCGCTTCGAGAAGCCCGATGCCGAGTTGCGCGCGGCGCTGCGTACCATTGCCGAAGCGGCAGTGAGCGAGCGCCTCGGCGACGGCGCCAGCGCACGGCACGAGCTGACCGCGCAGCAACGCGCCGTTCTGCAGGCCTGCCGCCGCACGGTGCAGAAGCAGCTGCCCAACATCCTGTGGGTACTGCGCACGGAGCTGGTCAAGCGCCTGCGAACCTTCGCGGCCGAAGCCAGCCCCGGCGAGGCCCGCGCCGCGAATGCCGATGCCGATGTCGTCGAAGCCAAGGCGATGGGCATCGCCCGCACCATCGAGCACCAGTTCCTGCAGGGCTTCGGCGAGGCCAGCGATCTCGAGCAAACCCAGGAGCTGACCATGATGCAGCTCAAGTCCGCCCAGCAGGACCGCGCCGCCGCCATCGGCGTGATGCAGGATCAGGCCAGCGAGCATAATGCACGCATCACCGCTCTGGCCCATGCGGTCGAGGAGCGCTACAAGTCGAAGTTCTTCGAGCTCAACGTACGGCTCGCCAACGTACTCGGCCGGCCGCTGGACAACGAGGCCAACCCGCTGGTACCCGGCAACGCCTGCCGCATTTTGTGGCACGGCGTGATCGCTTATGCCGACTCGACGCGCGTGGAGAAACAGCTTCAGCAGACCATGATGAAGAATGTCATGCCGCTGATCGGGGAGCTCTACGAAGCGATCAACGCGACACTTGACGAGCAGGGCGCACAGCGCATTCTCGACGTCCGCCAGAAAGGCGAGCGCCGACGCGACTGATCACCCTGCGCGCGCGGCGCTGCCCGGGCGCACCGCACCCAGCCTCGTCATCGCGGCCAACGAGTCGTCCGCCGCCGCCAGCGCGCCCGCACTGACCACGTACCTGCGCTCGTCGGCCGTCAGCGGCTGCTGACTACGCAGCTGTCGCTCCAGCACCGCGACGGTCGCTTCCGAGGCGTCGTCGCCACGCGCCTGGCGTTCGCGCACCCGGCGCCGCAGCTCGGCCGGTTCGGCATCGCAATCGAGGATCGCGAAAGATACGCCGTGATGGCGCGCGAGGGCGGCAAAGGTCTCGCGACGCCGGCGCTCGAGGAAGGTCGCGTCCACCACCACGCTCAGGCCGCCCTCCAGCGCCGCGCCGGCAAGCCGCTGCAGCCGCGCGTAGGTCGCCTCGGTGCGCGCGGGACTGTAGCGTTCCCCGTCGCCTCCCGCGTCGAGGCGCAGCCGTTCGCGGTCGGAGCGCAGGTGGATGAAGCCGGCCTCGCTCGCCAGTGCGCGACTGCTGCGTGACTTGCCGCTGCCGGAGACACCGTGGGTGATGACCAGCCCGGGCGCGGTTGACGGGTCCAGGTAGCAGCGCGCGAGCGCCAGGTAGTCGTCACGGGCGGCGCGCAGCAGCGGCACCTTTGCCGGCTCCGCGCTGGCGCTGCACTGCAGTTCGCTGATCTTGGCGCGCACCACGGCCCGGTAAGCGGTGTAGAAGCGCAGCACGGGCAGGCCGGCGTAATCGCCGCTGGCATCGAGCCAGGCGTTGAGGAAAACGTTGCCCAGCGCCCCCTCTCCCCGGTAGTCCAGGTCCATGAGCAGAAAGGCGACGTCGCTGAAGACGTCGACCATGCGCAGGCTGTCGTCAAACTCGATGCAGTCGAACGGCAGCGCGCGATCGCCGTCGAGCATGACGTTGGCCAGGTGCAGATCGCCGTGGCAGGCACGCACGCGGCCGGCGGCGCGGCGCGCCTCGAAGGTCGCCGCGAGTTCCTGCCCGCGTGCCACGGCCCGGCTGCGCAGCGCTTCGATTTCGGGCACCGCGTCCAGGCCGGCGAAGGCGCCGTCGAGCTGGGCCGCGACCACGGCGGCACTGCCGTATTCGGCGTCCGCTGCCGCGACCTCGGCCGCGGCGTGCATGGCCGCCAGCTCCGCGCCGAAACGGCCGGCCAGCCCGGCGTCGACACGGCCCGCCGCGAGGGCCACGTCCAGCCTGGCGTCGTCGGGGAAGCGGCGCATCACCACCGCGTACTCGAATGCTTCACCGTCGCCGTCGAGCTCGGGCGCCGCCGCCGACCCGGTCACCGCCGCGACGCGCTCGTAGAGCTCGGGCGCAATGCGCCGGTTGAACGCCAGCTCGCGTTCACAGCATTCGCGGCGGCGCTGCAGCGTGGAAAAGTCGACGAAGCCGAGGTCGACGGCGCGTTTGAACTTGTAGGCGTGCTCTCCGGCGAGCAGCACGACCGAGATGTGCGTGGCATGTACCGCACAATCCAGCCCACACTGCTCGAAGCGGCGGCGCAGGTTCGCCACCAGCGTTTCCAGCGCGGCACTCATCCGCGTGCAGCGGTAAGCGCCATCATCGCCACGGCGCGGCGAAGTGCCGGCGCGGCCATGCTCAGCGCCTGAGCGTGGCGCCGATGTCCTGCTCGACCATGACTTCGATCAAGCGCGGGCCGCGGGTCGCCATCGCTTCGCCGAACTGCTGTTGGAACTCCGCCACGGTGGTGGCACGCGACGCACTGACGTCCATGCCGCTGGCGAGCGCGACCCAGTCGATGACGGGATTGCCGAGGTCGAGCATGGACAGCGTCTTGGCGTTCGGCTCACCGGCCTTGAGCCGCGCCAGCTCGACGTTGAGGATGGCGTAGCTGCTGTTGTTCAGCAGCACCACGGTGACGTCGGTTCGTTCACGCGCCATGCTCCACAGCGCCTGCACCGTGTACATGGCGCTGCCGTCAGCCTGGAAGGCGACGACCTTGCGCTCCGGGCAGGCGATGCTCGCTCCGAAGCTGACCGGCAGCCCCTGGCCGATCGCGCCGCCGGTGATCGCGAGCCAGTCATGCGCGGGCGCGCCCTGGGTGCGCAGGAACAGTTCGAGCCCGCAGGTGATGCCCTCGTCGGAGACGATCGCGTGTTCCGGCAGGAGCGCACTGATCACGTCGCCGATGGCCGCGGGCGTGAGCTGGTCGCCGGTGATTTCAGGGACGATGCGAGGCTGCCGGGGATAATCCGCGCCAGCGCCGATGGCATCCGCGACCGCGGCCAGCGCACCGGCGACGTCCTCGTCGACACCGGCCAGGGTGAGCATGGCGCAGTCCTCGGGCGCGAGCAGGCTGGCCACGCCGGGATAGGCGAAAAAGCCCGCCGGGCGCTTGGCGCCGACCAGGATGATCTGCTCGAAATCCTGCAGGAAGGTGATCGCCTGCTCGGCAAAATACGGGATCCGCGCGAGCGGTACGCGTCCGGTGCCACGCTGCAGGCGCGACGGGAAGGTCTCGCACAGCAGCGTGGCCCCGGTAGCGGCGGCAATGCGTCCGGCGCCGACCAGGGCGTCCTCGCGCAGGGCGCGCCCGCCGAGCACCAGGGCGGTACGGCGGCCGTTGCCCAGGGCCTCCGCCACGCGCGAGATGGCGGCCGGCGCCACCGCCGTCGATGCTTCGGGCAGCAGGCGGTCATAGGACTTCTCGGCAGGCTCCCAGGCGTGGTTGGCGGGCACGATGAGGGTCGCGATGTGGCCCCAGCCGGCCCGCGCTGCCTGCACCGCCTCGGCGCCCGCCAGGGCCAGGTCCTCGCTCGACGACGAGGTGCGCACCCAGTGCGACTGCAGCCGCGCATGACCTTCGACGTCCGAGGTCAGCGGGGCATCGTACTGGTGATGCCAGACCGCGTGATCGCCGACGATGTTGACCACCGCCGAGTAGCCTTTCCGTGCGTTGTGCAGGTTGGCCATGCCGTTGGCGTAACCGGGGCCGAGGTGCAGCAGGGTGATGGCAGGCTTGTCGCTCATGCGCGCGTAACCGTCCGCGGCGCCGGTGACTACGCCTTCGAACAGGCACAGCACCGGCCGCACGGCGTCGCTCTTGCCAATCGCGGTGACGAGATGCATTTCGGACGTGCCGGGATTGGCGAAACAGACCTCGATACCGGCGTTGACCAGGGAATCGAGCAGGGCGTGGGCGCCGTTCATGAGAGCTCCTGGGTTAGTCAAGCAATGTGGCCGCAATCCGCGGCCCAGCGGCATGGTACGTTGCCGCCTTTCGGACCGGCAACCTCGGCCGGCACGGGATGCATTGGTAGCACCTCATTCCCGACCCGTGGAGCACCGCCTCATGATCAAGTCGCACCTGCTGACCCTGGCTGACTACCATGCCTGGGCTTTCGACGTACTCGAAGACGCCCTGCGCCCGCTGGCCGATGCCACCTATGCCGCCGATACGGGCCTGTTCTTCGGCAGCATCCACCGCACGCTGAACCACCTGCTGCTGGCGGATCGCGTGTGGTACGGGCGTCTCACCAACGAAGCGTACGAAGTCGCCGGCCTCGATACCGAGCTCGAAGCCGATCGCGCGGCGTTGTCGCGCGCGATAGCGGTGCAGTCGCGGCGCTGGCGGCCGTGGCTGAACGCGCTCGACGAGCGCACACTCGCCGCTGACGTCACTTACACCAACCTCGCCGGCACCGCGTTCCGCAATCCGCTGGCCGGCGTCGTCGCGCACGTGTTCAACCACGGCACCCACCATCGCGGCCAGGTTTCCGCCGCCGTGACCCGGGCCGGCCACGCTGCGCCGGAGATGGACCTGATCGCGTTCCTGCGCGCAGCCGACCGCCCGGCGCCGCGCTGAGGCAGTGCGCCGCAGCCGGCTCTAGTCCGGGTTCTGCGCGTCGTGCTCGGGCACAGGGACGAGCGCGATGACGACCGGCGTCTCGCTGACCACGCGCGTGCGGTGGCCCTTGCCCGTGGTGTCCTCGAGCAGGAAGGTGGTGCCCGGCTCGAAGCGCCGGCTGGCGCCGTCGCCGGTTTCGATCTCGAAGGTACCGCGCAGCATGATGACGTACTGGCGCTGCGGCGCCGGATGCCAGTCGCCGAACCAGCCCGACGGCAGGGTCGCGAACATCAGTCCCTGCGCCGGCAGGTTGGGCGACACCGAGATGGGCGGGGTCGGCGGGGCGAAGTCGCGCTGCGCAACCGGCACCGCCCCTTCGCCGAACCGGGTCAGCCCGTCAGCACCGGTGTAGATGCGGGTCACCGGCAGCAGCGGCGGCAGGGCGTCCGGTGCGGCGGGCACGGGCGCTGCCGCGGCCAGCAGGACGAGCAACAGCACGGCGTTAAAAACGGTTTTCTGCGTCATGATCATCGATTCCTGGTTGAGGGCGAGGTCGCGCCGAGCAGGGCCGCGCAGGGCTCGGCCCAGCGTGCACTTACACGCCCGAAATTGCTCCAGTCGGCGCCGGTAAGCGCGGTCATTTCGGTAGCCGCAGCGGCCATCAGCCGGTCGACCTCGGCCACCGACAGCAGCCGCCGGGCGCGGTTGAGCGCGCGCTCACCGGCGCCGTAGAGTCGCTCGTACTCGGCCATGGGACGCGCCTTGGTGGCGTTGAAGTAGTAAGCGGCACAGGCTGCCAGGTCGGCGCCGCGCGCCGCCGCGCGCTCGGCCTCACCGGCACCGGCAACAGCGGCGTACAGCGCGGCGAGCATGGCCAGCGCAGCACGCACTCAGTCGTCGACCCGAAAGGCCAGCGCGCTCGGCTCGCCACGTTCGAGGGCCGCGACGTGCTCGGCATAATTGAGCAGGGTCACCAGCCCCGCCCCGGCCGCCATGCGCGCGCGCAGCACGGCTTCCTTGCGTTCGATCTCCTGCGCCACCGGCACCAGGGCATCGAGCACGCCGGCGGCGGCGACGATAATCCCGTCGTCATCGCCAACCAGAATGTCGCCGGGCTCCACCGCCACCCCGCCGCACTGGACCGGGCGCTGGCTCGCGCCGAGACGGTTGGTCGTGCCCGAGCACGGGCAGTAGGTGCGCGCCCATACCGGCAGGTCGAGCCCGCGCAGGGTGGCGATGTCGCGCACCGGACCGTCGACCACGATCCCGGCCAGGCCGCGCCGGCGCGCTTCGATCGAGAACAGCTCGCCGACGACGGCGCGCGTGCTGCCGCCGCTATCGACCACCAGCACCTCGCCGGGACCGGATGCGTCCAGGGCCTGGATCACGGCGAGGAAATCCTCGTGACAACGCACGGTGCGCGCCACGCCGACCAGCTTGAGCCCGGGCGCGACGGGCCGCAGCCCTGCATCCATGACCCGCAGCGATTTGTCGGCATCGGCCAGCGAGGCGGTGTCGAGTGCGAGCAGCTGCTCGCGCAATTGCGCATTCATTCGGACGCGGCCTCTCCTTTCAGTTCCCGCAGCAGGCCACGCGCGGCGTTCGCGAACAAGCCGATGTCTGCACCGCTGCACAGCAGATTGTAGCCTTCGTCGGCGCGCGGGGTGACCAGGTCGGGGGTCACGCCATAGAAGCCCAGCCGCATGCCTGTCCCGATACACACGTCGCGCACCCGTTCGATCGCCGCAACCACCTCGCGGTCACCCAGGCGGCCGGTCTTGTTGAGGCTCGCGGAGAGGTCATACGGACCGATCAGCACGGCATCGACGCCCTCGACATCGCAAATCTCCTCGATGTTCTCGACCGCGTCGATGTGCTCGGCCTGGACCACGATGGTAGTGGCGTCGTTGGCGCCGGCCAGGTAGTCGGCGAACTCGAGCCCGTAACGGCTGGCGCGGCTCAAGCCGATGCCGCGGCTGCCCATGGGCGCGTACTTGGCGTAGCTCACGACCAGCCGGGCGTGCGCGGCGGAGTTGACCTGCGGCACGATGATGCCCGCGGCGCCGGCGTCCAGCGCGCGCTTGATTGAGATCTCGTCGCTGCGTGACAGGCGCACGAGGCAGGGCGTGGGCTCGGCCACCTGCACGATACGCTGCACGGCATACGGCAACAGCGGTGCATGCTCGGTCTCTATGAACAGCCAGTCGAAGCCGAGGTGCGCAAGGACCTCGACCATTTCCGGCGATTCCAGTGTGACCATGGTGCCGTATAGCAGGTCGCCGGCGCGCAGCCGCCGGCGGAATTCGCTGTGCATGATGCTGTGTGCTCCCCGCTGTCCGGCCACGATTCTAGCCGATTCACGCGCGCCGTCCGGCGACGCTCACAGCGCTCGTGAAAAAGGGCGCCGCCGGCGCCCTTTCGCATGCAGGGACGCGGCGATCAGCCGCGAATTTCGAAGTTCTTCTGCCAGCTAAGGCCCTTGGAATCGACCACCTCGGCGCGCAGCTCGCCGGCGCCGTTGGGGCGGAAGAAGAAGCGGAAGCTGGGGTCGGCGGAAACCGAGAACCCGGTCTCCGCGGTCATCAGCAGCGTGTCACCCTGGTAGAGCTTGATCGTCTTCACGTAGTGCTCGGGCCGGATCAGGTGCGTGCGTTGATCTTTCTGCATGCCGGTGACGTTGGGGTGGCTGAGCAGGAACTGGCCGATCAGCAGGTTGTCCTCCGACTCGCTCGGCATGGCGCGAAACTTCATCGAGCCGATGCGCGCCATGGCCGCCTCGTAGTCCGCCGCGAGCGGCGCCGAGCAGCCCCCGGACGCCTTGACGAAATTGGTCACGAGGTGATGTTCGCCGTTGTTCAGCACCGCCACTGCGCGCACGTTGGTGTACTGGTCGATGCGCACGCGCATGGCGAGATCGGCGCGCCCCATCTCCGGCGTCAGGTCGAACACGCCGACCAGCGGTTGCGGATTCTTCTCGACGAAGAGGTAAATCTTGTCGATGTAGCGTTGCGGCGTCTGCGCGATCCCCGCGGTGATGGAGATTGGCGTGTAGGCCGCGTCCTCGGAGCGGTACGGCGTCTTCATGTCGATGATGGAACGGCCTTCGATGAGTTCGGCATCGGCGAAATAGCTCGGTCGCAGCAGGGTCTCCCAGACATCCACCTCGGACTGCTCGGCGGCCGCCGGCAGCGCCGCGGCGACCAGCAGGGCGAAGAACACGGTCAGCGGGTTGGCGGTAGGCATGCGCATGCTCTCTCTCCTCGTTGCAAAGCGCGCGCGACGGGCAGTCGCCGGCTTCTCGATGAGACCCCGGGGGGCGCCCGGAGTTTCAGCCGCGGTCGCCGGCCGATCCGTTGCGGGCGCTGTGATCCCGTGGCTGGTCAATGAGTTGCGAAATACGTTATACCTATCAGCAGGGCGATTCAAACGTCCCCAGGGCCCCTTCCGGAGTAGCGTGCGAGCCATGAACACCGCCGCCAAATCGCTGGTGCTGACCCTCACGGCCGTGGCCACCGTGCTGCTGCTGCTGATGCTCGCCGCGCCGGCCAAGCGGGCGCCCGCCGTCGCCCCGTCCGCCGCGGTGACGGCACCCGCCACCGCGGCCGTCGCCGAGACGCCGCCAGCGCTCGACATGGCAGCCGGCGACAACGAGCCGGACAAGTACTTCTTCGACGTCACCGGCCACAGTGCGGAGGCCTTCCTCGCCCTGCTCAACCGGGCCCACGCCATCTACGAGGACACGCCGGCCGAGCGCCGCAGCGAGCTCGAAATCGTGATGGTGCTGCACGGTCCGGACATCGAATTCTTCGACCGCGGCAACTATGCCGAGCATCACGCCATCGTCGACCTGGCAGCGCGCCTGGACGCCTTCGGCGTATTCGACTTCAAGGTCTGCACGGTCGCCGCGGAGCATCTCGGCGTAACCCCGGACGACGTCCCGCCATTCATCGAGTTCGTGCCCTACGGTCCGGGCGAGATCGACCGGCTGGAGGAAGCCGGATTCGTCCGCTTGTGAGGCGCACGGCGGCTGCGCGCCGCCCCCAAGGTCAGGCGAAATGGTCGTAGCCGCCGCGCGCCGGGGTGACCGCACGCCCGTCGGCGTCATACAGCGCGACACCGCTGCCGCTACGCACCTCGCCAATCACGCTGAGGCGCTCGCCGAGTACTCTCGCCCGCGCCAGCACCTCGGCGACACGGTCGGCCGCGACGACCAGCACCAGCTCGTAGTCGTCGCCGCCGCTCACCGCCGCGGCCAGCGCGCGTTCGCGGCCGCAACGCCGCAGCAAGGCCGGCGACAACGGTAACGCCTCGGCTTCTACGGCGATCGCCACCCCGCTCGCACGGGCGACGTGACCGAGATCGGCGAGCAGACCGTCCGAGACGTCGATCGAGGCCTGCACCAGGCCACGCAGGTCGCGCGCCAGGGCGATGCGCGGCGTCGGCCGCTCGAAGCGCTGGCGCAGGTAACGGTCGTCGTCGCCCTCGGCATCGTCCGGCAGGCTCAGCGCGGCGTGCGCGTCACCGAGGGTGCCCGACACCAGCACGACATCACCCGGCTGCGCGCCGGCGCGCACCGGAGCCGGGCCGTCCAGCGTGCCGATGAGCTGCAGCGTGACCGTCAACGGGCCACGCGTGGTGTCACCGCCGACCAGTGCACAGCCGGCGGCGTCCAGGGCCTCGCCGAGTCCGTCGGCAAAGTCGGCAAGCCAGTCCTCGTCCACGCGCGGCAGGGTCAGTGCCAGGGTCGCGTAGCGCGGCTGCGCGGCCATTGCCGCGAGATCGCTGAGGCTGACCGCGGCGGCCCGGTAACCGAGCGCGGCGGCCCTGATTCCGACCCGGAAGTGCACCCCCTCGACCAGGGTATCGACGGTCACCGCGAGCCGTCCGGCGCCGGGCTCCAGTACCGCGCAGTCGTCACCGATGCCGCACTCGATGTCCGCGCGGCGCTTGCCCAGGGGCTGGAAATAGCGACCGATCAGCGCGAACTCATCCATCGCAACGCTCCGCCGTCGGCGCCGGCCGCATGGCCACGAGGCGCGTCAGGTCTGCGCGGCGATCTCGGGCGCGCGCCGGAGCTTGGCAAGGCGGTCGAGAACCCCGTTGACGTAGCGATGGCCCTCGGCGGTGCCGAACATCTTGCACAGTTCCACACCTTCGTTGATGACGACACGGTAAGGCATCTCGAGGCAGTTACGCATCTCGAACGCACCGATCAGCAACACGCTGCGCTCGACCGGGTCGAGGCGCAGCCACTCGCGATCGATGCATGATTCGAGATCGCCCTTGAGCGCCTCGAACTGTTTCGGAACCTGGTTGACGAGCTGCTGGAAGTACTCCATGTCGACACTGTTCAGCTCGCGGTCGGAAACGAACTCGCTGACGATGTCACCCGGCTCCTGCCCGCCAATCTGCCATTGGTACAGCGCCTGCACGGCGCAGCGGCGTGCACGCACGCGACCGCGATTGCCAGGCCGCGCGCCCACCTTCAGAGCTGCCGCATGACCGAGATCATCTCGATGGCCGTCGCCGCCGCGTCGGCGCCCTTGTTACCCGCCTTGGTGCCGGCGCGCTCGACTGCCTGCTCGATGGTGTCGGTCGTCAGCACGCCGAAGATCACCGGTACGCCGGTATCGGCACCGGCACTCGCCAGCCCGCTGGCGCAGGGGCCGCAGACGTAATCGAAATGCGCGGTCGACCCGCGGATCACCGCGCCGAGCGCGATCACCGCATCGTACTTGCCGCTGGCCGCCAGCCTGCGCGCGACCGTCGGCAGCTCGAACGCGCCCGGCGTATGCACCACCGTGACCGACACCGCGGCGACGGCATGGCGCTCCAGCGCGTCGAGGCAGCCGGCCTCTAGCTGGTCGACGATGAAGTGATTGAAGCGCGGGCAGATAACGGCGATGTTCGCCGGCTGGTCGAGGACCAGCTTGCCTTCGATACGGGTTACGTCCGGCATGGGCGGCTTCCTGTCAGGTTACGTATTCGACGACCTCGAGGCCGAAGCCCGAGATTGCATGATACTTGCGCGGATTACTCATGACGCGCATCTTGCGCACACCGACGTCGGCGAGGATTTGTGCGCCGAGGCCGATCTGACGCCAGTCCATGGGATTGGAATCGCGGCGTGGCGCGGCGCCGTTCACACTCAGTTCGTAGCGCGTCACCTGGCGCACCAGGTCCTCGTTGCTGACCTGGTTGGAGAGCACCACGACGACCCCTTCGCCGGCCTCGCTGACGCGCTTGAGCGCGTCGCGCAAAGGCCAGCCGGCATCCTTGCGGATGCTCGCGGTCAGGTCCTCGAACGGGTTGTGGATGTGCACCCGCACCAGGGTCGGCTGCTCCGGGTCGATGTCGCCCTTGACCATGGCCATGTGCAGGTCACCGTGGATCGCGTCCTGGTAGGCGTACAGCGTGAAGTCGCCGAACTCTGTCGGCAGCACCGCGCTGGCGGCACGCTCGACGGTCTTCTCGTTCTCGATACGGAAACGAATGAGATCGGCGATGGTGCCGATCTTGAGACCGAACTCCCGCGCGATCTTCTCGAGGTCGGGGCGCCGCGCCATGGTGCCGTCGTCTTTCAGGATCTCGACGATTACGGCGGCCGGCTCCAGCCCCGCCGAGCGCGCGAAGTCACACCCGGCCTCGGTATGCCCGGCGCGCGTCAGCACCCCGCCGGACTGTGCCATGAGCGGAAAAATGTGGCCCGGCTGCGTGAGGTCGGCCGGTCCCGCATCCGGCGCCACCGCGGCCTGCACGGTGCGCGCGCGGTCGGCCGCCGAGATGCCGGTGGTGACGCCCTCCGCGGCCTCGATCGAGACGGTGAAATTGGTGCGGTGGGTGTAGCGCGTGTCCTGCACCATGAGCGGCAGGTTGAGGCGCCGGCAGCGCTCCTCGGTCAGGGTCAGGCAAATCAGGCCGCGCCCGTGCTTGGACATGAAATTGATGTGCTCGGCGGTGCAGTGCTCGGCGGCGATGATGAAATCGCCCTCGTTCTCGCGATCCTCGTCATCCATGATGATGATCATCTTGCCGTCGCGGATGTCGTCGACGAGTTCCTGGGTGGAGTTGAGCGCCATGCGAAAAAAGCCGTGGGTGCGAACGCGCGATTATAGGGTAACGGGCGCGGGACCGCCCCGCCGCCGGCCGGCCCCTCAGTCGTCGCCGGTGAACCCGGCCGCGGCGAGGCTGGCCAGGGTCACGCCGCCGGCGCCGCCGCCGGACGCGCCCAGCAGACGTTCGATGTAGCGCGCAATCAGGTCGACCTCGATGTTGACCCGGTGCCCGGGCGCGAGGCCGCCGAGCGTGGTGCGCTCCAGGGTATGCGGGATGGTGAGGATGTCGAAGCTGTCGGCGCCGGCCTCGTTGACCGTGAGACTCACGCCGTCGACGCACACCGAGCCCTTGAACGCGAGGTAACGCGCCAGCCCGGCCGGAACCTCGATCACGAACTTGACGTACTCGCCCTCGGCGGCGCGCGTGCGCACGCGGCCGATGCCGTCGACGTGGCCGCTGACCAGGTGGCCACCGAGACGATCGTCCAGGCGCAGCGCCTTCTCCAGGTTGAGTCCGTCGCCGGAGCGGCGTTCGCCCAGCGTGGTGCGTTGCAGCGTCTCGCTGGAGACGTCGACCTCGAAGCTGTCGCCGTCCAGCGCGACCACCGTCAGGCAGGGGCCGGAACAGGCAATCGAGTCGCCCAGCGTGACGTCGCCGAGATCGAGCGCCTTGGCCGCGATACGCAGGCGCATCGCGTCGCCGACCCGGCGCGTCTCAGTGAGGGTGCCGACGGTGGCGACGATTCCGGTGAACATGATGAATCTCCAGCAGGCTTGGGGTGCGGGCGCGTTCAGCGCCGGGGTTGAAAGACGAGCCGTAGATCCTCGCCCACCGGCGCCTGCTCGACCAGCACCAGGTCACGGGCATCGGCAAGCCGCTGCGGCGACGGCAGATCCAGCGCACGGCGCGCGTCGCGCCCGAGCAGCTTGGGGGCGAGGTAGACCAGCAGCTGGTCGAAGCGTCCTTCGGCAAGGAAGCGGCCGGCGAGCGTGGGGCCCGCTTCCACCAGCACGTCGTTGCATTCGAGTGCGGCCAGCCGCTCGATCAGTGCGCCGAGGTCGAGTCCGCGGGGGCCCGCGGCGAGCGACTCGACCACCGCGCCGGCTGCCTCCAGCGCAGCCCGGCGCTCACCACCGGGCGTGGCGACGAAAAGACGCGTCTCGCCGTCCAGCGCGAGCATGCGCGCACCGCTCGGCATGCGCAGCTGGCTGTCCAGCACGATGCGCCGCGGCTGGCGCCCGCCGGTGTCGAAGCGCGCATCGCGTACGTTGAGCGAGGGATCGTCGGCCAGCACGGTACCGATCCCGGTCACCACCGCGCAGGCCTCGGCGCGCAGGCGTTGCACGTCGTCACGCGCCGCGGGCCCGGTAATCCACTGGCTCTCCCCGCTGGCCAGCGCGGCGCCGCCGTCAAGGCTCATGGCGAGCTTGACGCGCACGCGCGGGCGGCCGTGGCGGGCGCGGTGCAGGAAGGCGGCCATTTCCGCGCCGGCCGCTTCGGCGCACACCCCGCCCGTGACCTCGATGCCGGCGGCGCGCAGGCGCGCGGCGCCACCACCGGTCACGCCGGGATTGGGATCCTCGGCAGCGTACACCACGCGCTTGACGCCGGCTGCGATCAGTGCCTCGCTGCACGGCCCGGTGCGGCCGTGGTGGTTGCACGGCTCCAGGGTGACGTAGGCGGTGGCGCCGGCAGCCGCGTCACCGGCGGCGGCGAGCGCCGCGACCTCCGCGTGCGCCTCGCCGGCACGGCGATGAAAGCCGCGCCCGACCGCGCGCCCGTCGCGCACCAGCACACAGCCGACCGCGGGGTTGGGTGCCGCCGAGTAGCGCCCGCGTGCCGCCTGCGCCAGCGCCTGGCGCATGTAGTCGCTGTCCTCGGCTGACGTCGTCACGCGCAGGCAAGCGGCCGCGGCCGCACCGCTCAGCGTTTCTTGCCCGGCTTTTCGCTCTGCAGCAACTCGAGTTGCTGGTCGCGCAGGCCAGGCGGCAATTCGTTCTCCAGGCGCTCGATCTCCTCGAGGAACGCGCGCACGTCCTCGAAGCTGCGGTAGACCGAGGCAAACCGGACATAGGCGACCTGGTCCAGGCCGCGCAGCGCATCCATCACCAGCTCGCCGATGCGCCCGCTGTCGATTTCGCGCTCGCCGCTCTCGCGGATGCGTCGCTTGACCTGGTTGATCGCGTTCTCCACCCGCTCCATCGCGACCGGGCGCTTCTCCAGCGCCTTGAGGATGCCACGGCGCAGCTTCTCGTCGGAGAAGGTCTCGCGCCGGCCATCACTCTTGATGATGCGCGGCAGGCTGAGCTCGGCGGTCTCGTAGGTGGTGAAGCGCGCCTTGCAGCTCTGGCACTCGCGGCGGCGGCGGATCTGGTCGCCCTCGCCGAGCAGGCGCGAATCGATCACGCGCGTGTCGGCATGCGTGCAGAATGGACAGTGCATTCGCCCCCCTCCCCTAGCAGGCTGATGCAGAACTACTGCGGAGGCCGTGGGCGGCGTTGCGCGCTCGCCTGCGGTCCTCATTTAGCAACCTAAACTCCGGTCCTCGGCTCGCCCGCGCCTTGCCCACGACCTTCCTCGCTACGTTCTGCATCACCCTGCCGGCTGATGCGTAACCGGCGCGGAGGCCCCGGGCGGCGTTGCGCGCTCGACGGCACGCCTCATTTAGCCACCTAAACTCCGGTCCTCGGCTCGCCCGCGCCTTGCCCACGACCTTCCTCGCTACGTTCTGCATCACCCTGCGGGCTGATGCGTAAC
>JBHIYN010000010.1:0-232103 GCA_041984235.1 Gammaproteobacteria bacterium | reverse complement strand
TAGAGACACCCGCGTTCATGACACCCCTGGTCGGACCGGTACCGATGAAAGCCGATAACAAGCGTGACCCACAGAGGTCAGTTCCAACGATTGGCTCTCGGTGCGCGGACATTCATGATGGCCCGGCTTCGCAAAGCCGCGAGAGCCAACACGAGGCCGGATACACGACTGCAAACGATTCCGACCGTCTACAACGCGCCTTCGTCTCTACTTGCGGGGGGAGTCCATACACGCTTTGTTAGGTTGCGCTTTATCGGCGATCTGCTCTGTGTATAGCGCGCGAGCGTGGTCCAACGCTTCTTCGCGTTTCTTCGCATTAATCTTGTGGCGATATCCTGGCTTAATGCAGAAAAACCCGAAGAAGAAGATGCTGAACGCCCAAACGACAGTACTCGTTTTCATTTCAATGGAAGAAATCTGACCGCCATCAGCGAGAAAAAGAAACAGCAAAATAACTATTACGTTTGTCGCAGCGAATGTCGCCCCTGCTAAGAACATTCCTTCATATACCGTGTATCGAACGAGTGAATGATCGTCGTGAATTTGGTTGTACAGATACGAATTGAACCCGTCTAAAGTCGATATACACTCTCGGATCAATGCTAGGTAGTCACTGTTCAATAGGTAGAAGCGCACGGCCCGTCTATACATGAGCAGCCACATAACGGAGGCGAGTGACACAAACGACATTAGCGTTGGAGCTGCGTCCCGGAAAAAGGTTAGAGCAGCTCCTAATAGTGCAGCATTGATTAGTATCAATCTGTCAATTTGTTTGGCCCAATTCTGCAAAGCGGACCATGCAGTTTCATGCTGCTTGAATAGGTATTCCCGATACTCTGAAGCCTTCATACCCCCTCCTTGTTCGATGCTGCTCGCCCGCGCAACCTAACGACTGGATAACCGGCGCGTTACTGCGGCCTTGCTTGCAGCGGCTTCGCAATTTTCGCTTCCAGCAAGGCCGCAGTAACGCGTCCGGTTGATCCACTGGTTAGAAGGATTTCGTCATCCCTAGTCACGTTTCTTCATCCTATCTAAGTACCGCGAAAGAACGGGGTTGACCACGACTTTCCCTGGTTCGTTTGGGCTAATCGAGATCTGCAGAATACTTTTGACGAGTGAATTCACTTGAACGAAGCACTCTCGAGCATCTTTTTCGATCCCCTCGGTAGACTCACTCCATAGATGGAAATATTTCCGGCGCGTAGTTCGAAGGAGCGTGAATTCTTTGTTTTGGATCTGCGAGATGCGATTCGTAGCAGATAGAATTCTTATGCGTCGCTCCTGGCCTAACTTCTCGAATCGGCTACCAAAGAAGGCGATTTCAAGTTCTTCGGATTGAGCGTTTGGATCTTTTGCCAACGGCTCCATTTCCCAGACAAGCTGTGCCAGCATCTCTCCCACATGCGCACATAGCTCGATGGAGGCTAGATACTCACCAAGGCAGAAGCACCGTTTCGCTGATTTGAATGGGATTAGGAGTCTTTCGAAAAACTTGTCGGTGTGAGGCAAGAACGGCAGGTAAAGATCCTTGTGACTCAGCGATGTGTATCGTTCCAATACATCTCGCGGCAATGAGTCGAGCGGGAGCTCTAAGAACGACTCGGCGAGGACGTATTCCGTCGAGTTCTCCGAGGAAACTTCGCCGTCCGTTACCTGTTGCGCGAACGCGTCAGAAACCGGCACGCCCATGAAGTTCAGAGAGACTTCGACTGTACCTTCAGCCACGGCTCAAATCCTTCTAACGCCCGCGTGAGCCGCGCTTGACGGCGACCGACCGGAGCGGCAGCGCAGGGAGCGGAGCGGTCAAGCGTCGGACTCCACGCGATTGTTAGGTGCGACATTCATTCTTCTGAAGCATAAAGCGAGGAGACCCCGCATCCTTTGAGAAACTCTGCGACTACCGAACCATGTATGGCTTTCGCGTGCGGCAGAAAGTACTTGGTTTCCTCCAAGCTTCTATCGCCGTCCACTATCGTTAGGATTTGCGCCGGGAGTAGCTCTTGTTCGATGTTTTGCACCAACATTCCGCATACCGCAATTTGCTTTGCTTTAGTAGCCATCATTACCGGTGCACCGCTTGCCCCCTGCAGGGCGGGGTAAGAGAGTTCCATGGACGGAGTCGGCATAACCTCAGGGAAATCGCTAGTATAGAAGCGCATGACATTCCCTTTGTGAGTCAGCGGTTCGATGGAGATGTGCTTTCCCTGAGCCTGCCGCTGCTCCATCCGGGTTCTGCTGTACTCGAAGGACCATACATCTTCGTTTAGACCTGGGTCGTGCCCGCTGAATTGCAGAGGCTCTGCGAACTCGTTTGGCGATATAGGGCAGGTCGCAATATCGAGATCCTCGGACGCGATTACCTTTCTAATCTCCCTGATCGCGATCTTCTCCTTTCCGCCCACTTCCTCGCGTATTAGGAACACGTAATGCTCATGCTCCTCTATAGGGTTCGACTCAAACACGTGGCGCGCAGTTACTAAGTGAAGTTCTTCTTTGCTACCGACGAAAAATGCCGTGCCGAGTAGAGCAGAAAGCATGTCCTGACCGTCACCCGAGCCACGGAAGATTGGCACAATCGCCTTTGTAGGGTGCAGTGTCTTCATAGCACCTAACGCTGCGGTAACCGGCGCGTTACTGCGGCCAGCCCGGAAGCGAAAATGGCGAAGCCGCTGGAGGGCGGGCCGCAGTAACGCGTCCGGTTCACCGCTTTGTTAGGCAGCATTTCGCGTTACCCTACGTCCGTCAAATTGAAGCCACCTATCTTTAAGGCGGGTTCGATCTTGATACCTGGGTTTGCGTTTCTACCGACGGGATTCGCCAAATCTTCCCGTGCTTCTTTGAGAAATGCAGCGCGTAAACTTCTTACCTCAAGTTCAATTTCGGCTCTCGCGTCTTCGTCGTAATTCGAGTTCACGCAGTTTAGGGTCTTCTTCCAGAGCGCTACGGCCTTTGATGCGCAGTCGGAGGACGCAACAAGTAGGACCTGCTGAAATCCCGCACTGAATTCATCAATGGCTTGCTGCTTTTCAGGGGTTCCGAAGAATGATGGTGGCAAAGTCATTAGTCGCATGCCGCCTCGAAGGTACTGAGCAAATGCACTTTCCATTCGTGATCGAAGGTCATTTGTAAGTTCTCGTTCTTCGTCTTCTGCTCGGCGAGTCTGCTCAACTTCAAATTGTCTTTCCCATCGTTGCCTTTCGTGTTGTCGGTTGACCTCGGCTTGCCGCGCAGCCCACCAAGTTGCAAAAACACCTCCAATGACCGGCGCTATCAAGCCCCACAAAATGAGAAAGCGCTCCCAGGTCATTGGATTCTGCGTCGGTTCATCATGCTGCCTAACGCTGCGGTGAGCGGCGCTTGACGGCGACCGACCGGAGCGGCAGCGAAGGAAGGGCGCGGTCAAGCGTCCGACTCCACCGCATTGTTAGGCGTAGCTGAGTTCCGGGGATTACAGCGGGGATCGAAGTCGGACTACGGTGATGCGCCGAGTGACAGGCCTGGCGCGGCAGTTCGACGCTTCCGGCCCAATCTAAGCACGGTCCACTGCAATGTGGCTCCCGGCTATTGCAGTGCGGAGACTCGGGATAATCCATTCCCTGTTGCTACCGGTTCGGGGACTCGACTGACAGACTACGCCTTCGCTCGCTTGCCGAAAAGACCTTACGGCTGGCCGACTGCGGCGGTGCCGCGGGAGTTCGACTGAGTCCGCACGATGGCAACAAGTGCTCTCCCATTTCCGCGCGGCCCGGACCCGCTATAAAAATAGGGAGCAGTACGCCTAACGCTGCGGTGAGCGGCGCTTGACGGCGACCGACCGGAGCGGCAGCGAAGGAAGGGAGCGGTCAAGCGTCCGACTCCACCGCATTGTTAGGCGTAGCTGAAATCCGGGGATAACAGCGGGGATCGAAGTCGGACTACGGTGCTGCGCGGGCCGACCAGGTTGGTACGGCAACTCGACACGGCCGGCGAAATCAAAGCACGGTCCAGTGCAATATGGCTCCCGGCTATTGCAGTGCGGAGACTCGGGATAATCCATTCCCACTTTCTACCGGTTCGGGGACTCGACTAACAGACTACGCCTTCGCTAGCTTGCCGAAAAGACCTTGCGGCGGGCCGACTACGGCGCTGCCACGGCGGTTCGACAGAGCCTGCACGATGGCAACAAGTACTCTCCCATTTCCGCGCGCCCAGGACGCGCTATGAAAATAGGGAGCTTTACGCCTAACGCTGCGGTGAGCGGCGCTTGATTGCGGCCGACCGGAGCGGTAGCGAAGGGAAAGCCGCAGTCAAGCGTCCGACTCCACCGCCTGGTTAGGCGGCAAATTCGATCGGTGTGACGCGGGACAAATCAACTGATTGCTTTGCCTGCCACAAGTCGAAGTTGTGCTGCATAGCGAGCCAGCTTTCGGGCGACCGACCAATTGCTTTGGAAAGGCGCAATGCCATTTCCGGGCTGACCCCGCTTTGACCGTTAATCAGCCTAGTCAGGGTGGACGGGGAAACCCCTAAGCTCTCCGCAAGGCTACGGACACTCAGATCGTACGGCTCGAGGTAGATCTCGCGAATGAATTCACCCGGGTGTGGGGGATTGTGCATAGCCATCAGTGGTAGTCCTCGTAGTCCAGCAGATGAACGTCCCCTGCCTTGAACTCAAACGTTAAGCGCCAATTACCGCTTACCCAAATTGACCAGCGCCCCTTGGCCTTTCCCTTGAGTTGATGTAGCCGGAAGCCCGGGATATCAATATCCGAGATTTGCTCCGCGGTATCGAGGGCTGCGAGCTGTAGGCGAAGCCGCTGCGCGTGAGCAGGTTGTATCCCGGATTTCGAGCCAGTCTCGTATAAGCGCTTCAGGCCGCGATGGCGGATACTCCGTATCACCTTCGAAGAATAGCACCGCGTTGCGCATCACGCAACAATTGCCGCCTAACGCTTGGATAACCTGCGCGTTACAGCGCGCTTCTCGGAAGCGAGAATGCGGAGCCGCTGGAGAGAAGCGCGCTGTAACGTGTCAGGTTGATCCACTTGTTAGGCGGCAGACGGCACAGCCAACTAGCCTGGGGCACAGTTGCCCTCTGGGGGTTCTCGGTCTTTTCGGTAAAGCACCACTCGAACTGCCTCAAGGCGTTTAGATATTCCAGAACGTCCCGCTTGGGCCCCATCGGTTACCCAACTCCCCCAGCCGTATGACTCTTGATGGATACAATAGGCCACGGACCATCCAGGGTGAGCCTTCTGCAGTTGGCTGATTTCATCGAGGATCTTCGAGGCATGTGCGTCAATTTCCTTTATTCCCAGGGTAACGCTAGCAGCCACGTCTCGCTCTATGGTTTTCGAAACTTGCTCAAGTTTTGATTCAGCTTCGGCAGCTTTTTCGGTCGCGGAACCGAGACTCGACCACAGCGATCCTCCACCGATGCCAAGGAACACGGCGACGGCGGCCAATACCCACGCTATGTTTTCTATCCGATTGACTCTTTTTTCAAGGTCAGCAACGACTTCATCCAACGCTTTGGCCATGATTGACACTCCTTGTGATTTAGCGACTGGCTCAAATTTTGGTGCCGCCTAACGCTGCGGTGAGCGGCGCTTGACGGCGACCGACCGGAGCGGCAGCGAAGGAAGGGAGCGGTCAAGCGTCCGACTCCACCGCATTGTTAGGCGTAGCTGAGTTCCGGAGCTAACACCGGGGATCGAGGTCGGACTACGGTGATGCGCCAGGCGGCCCAAGTGGCTCGGCAGCTCGACGCTTCCGGCCCAATCTAAGCACGGTCCACTGCAATGTGGCTCCCGGCTATTGCAGTGCGGAGACTCGGGATAATCCATTCCCACCTTCTACCGGTTCGGGGACTCGACTGACAGACTACGCTTTCGCTCCCTTGCCGAAAAGACCTTACGGCGGGCCGACTACGGCGGCGCCGCGGGAGTTCGACTGAGTCCGCACGGTGGCAACAAGTGCTCTCCCATTTCCGCGCGCCCAGGAACCGCTCTAGAAAAAGGGAGCAGTACGCCTAACGCGGAGTTAACCGGCGCTTGACGGCGCGCGACCGGAGCGGCAGCGCAGGGAGCGAGCAGTCACGCGTCCGGTTGAACGACTTGTTAGGTGCCGCTGTCGTTGCCATTGCGGCTCAGTTCGTTTTGGATTTCGTCCTTTTCGATCTCACGGCGCCTTTTGCTAGCGTCGCGCTTGCGGCGGTTCCGAGTTGTTGAACTTAGCTTGTTCAACAAGCTTGTTCCCCAGTTGGTGAGCGCCGACGATTTATCCTTATTTGAAGCCATATGTAATAGGTGCAGTTCGATTCTCAGTTTAAGAATGTTATCGCTCGGGCTTTCTCTAGCTCGCCTCGCTCCACCGCCTCTACGAAACTAGCTAGAGCGCAGTTCTGAGTAGTCGCGTACTCCACGTCGCGCAGTCGGATATCGGCGTCTGCGATGTAGTGATAGAGATGATGGAAATCGTCGGTTCGCCGGAGCGCAGCTTCAACCTCATCCAATGTTGCATTGCCGCACTGAAATCCTTTGAGCACGGCGACAAGATTGGCTACGACCTTGTTCACCGTACCGGCACCTAACGCTGAGTTAACCGGCGCTTGAGGGCACGCGAGCGGAGCGGCAGCGAAGCGAGCGCGCGGTCAAGCGTCCGGTTGAACGACTGGTTAGGCGGCGCTTTCTTGCCATCGCCATCAGTACTCACGCCCAGCGACGTTGGTCGCCACTGAACCGGCCGATTACCGATTGTTATCTCGTACACAGATTACAAGTTCTCCCACCAAGGTCCCGGTGCTTCTTTGGTCTTAGGCGGATCGAATGGACCTGGTCTTGCTGCTCGTTCTGTATCGTCGCGGAGTAAATGTGACAGCTTAAATGTTGCCTCCTCCCCGATCTCCTTATTGATCATGTCTAGGAATGTTTGCCCGCCTTCTCGTCGATACCGCTGAAAACCAGGGCAATCCTGGCTTTCTAGAACATCTTTCCCGACATCAGCGGCTTGTGGTAACCCAACCTCATTCTGCAAGAAAGCCACAAGTACCGCGAACGCCTCTAGCGCGTTGTTCTCAAGATCATTTTCTGAGATCTGTTTTGCGGCTTCGAAGACCCCTAGTAGGTAATGACATATTTTCAGTTCCTGCTCTTTTGTCTCTCCGAAAGTTCCTTTAATCAATAGCTGCAACGAAAGAGTACAAAACTTTCTAGCGAGGTCGTCGAGCGTAGCAGCCGTGACGTCCTTCGATTTTGTCCTTCCGAACAGCCGCGTTAACAAAGACATTCGAGGGAACTCCAAGCCGCCTAACGCTGCGATAACCGGCGCTTGACGGCGACCGACCGAAGCGGCAGCGAAGGAAGGGAGCGGTCAAGCGTCCGAGTTGATCGCATTGTTAGCTGTATGTGTTTTTTGGCGCTATGACAAAAGCCACTTGGAGGCGGACTCCAGCAGCGGCCGGTATTTGAGTAGTCGGCCAGCAACGGAATCTATTAGGCGCAAATGATTAAGTAGCGCGTGCCATGCATTAGTTTCTTTGATTTCTGCTTGATCGCCTTCATCCGTTGCCAAGTAAAGCTCGGCCACTTCTGCAAGCATTCCCCGGAACGCTCTCTTTAATCCTCTTGCACCATGGATGTTGAATCTGGCGATTGAGTCTTGGGAAAGTCGAACTAGCTCAAGGAGGATGCCACGGAGGACCGGATCCGTTTCGGTATTTTCAATAAGGTTTTGCAGATCTGAAATGCTTTCTTTAATAGCGTTCTTATCGTCTTCAGCTAACTGCCCCTCGGCCGGTAAAGCGGTTGCGCAGACTTCTAGTAGTGACTTTTCTGCTTCGGTAAGTACGCGCGGTTTTACGGCAATATTCGGGATGTAGATGCTCTTGCGCATCCCCTCCAGACCCTTAAGGAGGACATTCTTTTGTTCTTGGCCGATATCAGCGGCTTCCATGTCTTCGATGAACTCTTGGTACATCGAATGTAGTTCGGCGTACGCTTTGGTTCCGATTTTCGCCAACCCCTCTTCATCGTTATCAGGGATCGTTTCGCCTAACACCATTTTTGCTAGCTGCGGAGCGAACGCCTTACCCCCATCTATGCTATTAAACAAAGCGAGGAGGCGGCCTGCGGAATTGGGATACTTAACGATGAAAGCTTGCATAGGAGTAACGGTGTTCCAATACAGCTAACGCTGCGGTGAGCGGCGCGTTACAGCGGCCTTCCTGGAAGCGAGAATGCAACGCCGCTGTAAGGAAGGCCGCTGTAACGCGTCCGACTCCACCGCATTGTTAGGCGGCGCATCCTCAATAACCTCCAACGCCCAACCTCTTGGCTCTTTCAGAAGTATAGAGGTGACTGACCATCTCCTGTATTGGTTGTGACCGGGCATTATTCTCTCGATCTAAGTGAACAGTAAGCTCCCCGTGTTTCTCTCCGGTTTCGAAATCTATTCCGGCCGCCCTCAGTTTTTCAATAAAAAGCTGGGTGTATTTTGGGTCAGGCCAACTCAAGTCGCGAACGGCTCCTCCCTCGGTCGTGTTCGTGCCAAGAATTCGAGCCGCGATTTCGTTTACTGCATCTTGATGCCGAGAGTCGAAACGGAGTTCTCCACTCGAATCAATAGTTGTACTTATTCCAGCTTCGTTGACGGCGGCTAACAGTTCTTCTTGGAGGGCCGGATCGGCAAACGTAAACATACCAGCGCCGTGCCGTTCGCAACCTAAAAACGACAGCGTAAGTATTGCGATTGTGAGGGCGCGAACATTCATTAACGCGTGTTCAGTGCCGCCTAACGCATAGTTAAGCCGCGCTTGACGGCGGGCGACCGGAGCGGCAGCGAAGAAAGCCCGCGGTCAAGCGTCGGCTTGAACGGTTTGTTGGGCGTGACTGCGTAGAACGAGACGCCCCGAGCGGAAAGGAGGCCCGGATTAGCGGCGACAGGAGATGCGCCGAACATCCGAGTGGCACGGCGACTGCGAATACAGGGCCAGCAGGGCACGTAACCCCGACTCCGTTCAGCGGCTTCTCGGTTTCCTACCACGACCAGTCTCGATGACCTACCTGTCGGATGGACGCCCCTTAGACTACACCCACCAGCCCGGTCCGCAACGCGACCAGGCATTGTCGCCTTTCGGGCTGCCACGGTGAATCGACTGAGACTGCACTGCGGCCGTTGTTCGACATGGCGAACGGTCAGCTCGGCCTAGCCATTAGAAATATTCGGAGCACACGCCCAACGCTGCGGTGAGCGGCGCTTGACGGCGACCGACCGGAGCGACAGCGAAGGAAGGGAGCGGTCAAGCGTCCGACTCCACTGCATTGTTAGGCGTAGCTGAATTCCGGGGATAACAGCGGGGATCGAAGCCGAACTACGGTGATGCACAGGGCGCCCCGACGGGCGCGGCAGGTCGACGCTTCCGGCCCAATCTAAGTACGGTCCACTCCAATGTGGCTCCCGGCTATAGCGGTGCGGAGACTCGGGATAATCCATTCCCACTTTCTACCGGTTCGGGGACTCGACTGACAGCCTACGCCTTCGCTCGTTGCCCGAAAAGACCTTACGGCTGGCCGACTACGGCGCTGCCGCGGCAGTTCGACGGAGACCGCATGGTGGCAACAAGTGCTCTCCCATTCCCGAGCGCCCCGGACCCGCTATGAAAATAAGGGGCAGTACGCCTAACGCTTCGGTGAGCGGCAAGCCGCAGCGGCCTTTTCTGGAGCGATAATTGCGAAGCCGCGGAAGAAAAGGCCGCTGTGGCTTGTCCGTTCCACCGATTTGTTAGGCGTCACAGCGTCGAAACGATAGCAACGACAGCTATCGCCCAAATAATGAACAGAAACGCCATATTGATATAGAAGATCACGTTTTTCTTTTCGAACTCGGACCACTGCTCTTCTGTATCTTCTTCCAAGTCAGTCATTTCTTGACGTGTGTGCTCGTCGCCAACGATTTTCGCCATTCGAATAAAGTGATGAACTGACGTTCTCGACTGCGCCATTTGCATTCGGACGATAATGGTCGAATAAGTGACGACGGTTACGTAAATAAGTCCAAGACCTGACACTACGATAGTTTCGAAAGAGGTATTCGTCGCAGCCAGCATTCCCGAGAATACGGCGAGCTTTACGAGATTCCAGAACAGATTCCAAATGATTTGCAGTGCGCGAATCATGGATGACGCCTAACGCCAAGCTAACCGGCGCTTGACGGCTGGCGACCGGAGCGGCAGCGAAGGAAGCCAGCGGTCAAGCGTCCGGTTCAGCGCCTTGTTGGGCGGCCGAGCGCAAGAGAACCACTGCCCATGATGCGGAGGCGTTACCTGGGCGGCTGGCCGCGGCACCTGTGGTTGCGGGACGCCGGCGGTGAGCTCCGAATTAGCAACGTTCGTATCAATCGGCTCCCGGCACATTCCTTTCCGAGCCTCGAGAAGATCCATTCCCACCCCGGTTTCATCGGGGGCACGACGGTCAGATTACGCCTTCCTAACCCTTATGCAAAATACGCTCGACTGCTCGCCCGTCAGGTCTGCGCGGCACTTGGGTTTACAGGGCTGAACTACCAATTCCTGCACGGCTCTGGAAGCGGAGCGCAGGTTCCCTCTTCATATTTGTACTGGCAGCCGCCCAACAGTAATTAGACGTCAATTTGACGCGATAAGACGCGTCAACCTGACGCAATTGTCCGGGGCGGGTTTGGAAAGACGGGAGCTACGGGACATCGAACTTCCCTGTAAAGCGCGATTCTTCAGTAACTTGTAGCATGGCACCGCGGGACCGGCCAAGTAATGCGTCGTTTTGACGCGATTGAACACGTCAATCTGACGTAGATCCCCGGCGCGGACGGCTGCGGCCGCAGTGCGCCTCAGCGCGCCGTAAGCTCGCTTTCGCGCGGGTTGGAGATCTCGACCTCCCGCGCACGTTCGACCAATTTGGTCACGGCAGGACTGGTCAGCGCATGCAGGAACGCAACGAGGTCGCCGCGCTCCTGCGCGGTGAGACCCAGCGGCCGAATGAGCGGATCGAGCAGCGGATTCGGAATGCCGCCCTGGTCGTAGAAGTCGACCACGTCTTCCAGCGTCGAGAGCGAGCCGTCATGCATGTAGGGGCGGGTGAGGGCGACGTTGCGCAGTGACGGGGTGCGGTACTTCCAGCGGTCGG
Organism: Gammaproteobacteria bacterium; assembly: GCA_041984235.1. GTDB lineage: Bacteria > Pseudomonadota > Gammaproteobacteria > JBHIYN01. The sequence continues at coordinate 220,965 of JBHIYN010000010.1, read as the reverse complement.
CGGGGTCCTGGGTGACTTCGTAGCGGCCGAGGTCGTTGGGCTTGCGCTCGGCGGAGTCGGCGACGTAGGTGAGGTCGTACTCGATCTCGGTGCCGGGGGCGAGCTCGGCGCGGCGGGTGCGGGCGCCGGTGCCCATGGAGGCGCGGTAGCCGATGCCGGTGTTGTGCAGGGCCTGGTCGGTGAAGAGCGCGTGGTCCTTGCCGATGGTGTGGCAGGCGACGCAGCCGGCCTTGCCGCGGAACAGGGCCAGGCCGCGTTGCTGGGCGGGGGTGAGCGCGTCCTGCTCGCCGCCGTAGGCGTGGCGGTCGAAGGCGCTGCCGCCGGCGACCAGCGAGCGCTGGTAGGCGGCGAGCGCGGCGCCGATGCTCTCCATGCTGACCGGGCGGCCGAGCGCGGCCTGGAACTGCTCGGCATAGCCGGGCCAGCGCGCGAGGTTGTCGACGACGTAGCCGACCGAGGGGTTGGCCATCTCGTTGTGTGCGAGCAGCGGCGCCCACACCTGCTGCTCCAGGCGGTTCTCGCGCGCGTCGTGGAAGAGCGGGCCGAGGTAGCCGACGTTGAGCAGGGTCGGTGCGTTGCGCTTCACGGTGCGCCCTTCGACGCCGACCGCGGTGGCGAGCTCGTTGACGGCGAAGCCCTGCGCGGGCACGTGGCACATGGCGCAGGAGATGGTGCGGTTGAGCGACAGGCGGCGGTCGAAGAACAGGCGCTCGCCGAGCGCCACCTGCAGCGCGGTCGGCGGCGGGCCGTTCATGGCGCTGGCCGGCGGCAGGCCGAGGGCGGGCTCGATCTTGCCGGGCGCGCCGTCGACGGCCGCGGCGTAGCCCGCCGCGGCGCCGCCGGGGGGCGCGAGGTCGCCCTGTTCGAGCAGCACGGTGCGCACGTCGGCGGCGAGGGTATCGGCGTGCAGGAAGGACGTGCTGTAGATGTTGCGGATGCGCCGGTTGGCGTCGATCAGGAACACGCGCAGGATGTGCGCGAAGGCGTGGCCTTCGGATTGCTGCACCGATTGCTGGTAGGCGGCGAGCGTGGGGACCAGCGCGGCGCGATCGGGGGCGACGACGAAGTCCCAGTCCGCGCCCTTGGGGCGGAAGCTGCCGGCGTACTTTTCGAGCACCGCCGGGGTGTCGTGGGCGAGGTCGAAGCTGTAGCTGACCAGGCGCAGCTTGTCGCGGATCTGCGCGTCGGCGACGAGTCGCTTGGCGACCTGGCCCATGACGTAGGTCGCGAGCGGGCAGCCGTTGACGTCGTCACAGCTCGTGTAGATGAAGCTCATCACCGTCACGCGGCCGTCGAAGAGGCCGTGCAGCGTGCCGGGCCGGCCGTGCGAGTCGATGAAGGTCGCGTCGGCGGCGTCACCCAGCGCGGGCAGCGCGTAGCTGCCGGGGGCGGGGGCTTCGTACTCGAGCGCGGTGTAGCCGGGCGCCAGCACCACCGGCGCCGCGTCGGCCTTTTTCTGGTGCGCGGCGGCGGGCGCCGCGAGCAGGAAGGCGAGGAACAGACCGGGCGCGGTGCGCCGCGCCCGGTCGAGTGCTGTCAACGTCGTGCGCGGCCGCTCATTCGGCGGTCGCGACGGCCGGTCCCTCGGCGTTGGCCGGGCTGGCGGCGTAGAGCGCGTGGGCGCCGAAGCGCATCTGGTGCGGGCGCCCCAGCTTCTCGGCGATGAAGTCGATGGCGAAGGTCTGCTTCAGCTGCTCGCCGTCCCAGGTGTAGGCCTTGAAGTACTGCACGTCGCCGGCCGGGCCGTCCTTCTTGTCCCAGTTACCGAGCAGGGAGGAGGTGTAGTAGGCGCGCTTGCCGTCCCAGCTCTGCGAGATCATGTTGACCTGGGCGCCGATCTTCTGCGTGAAGACTTCCTTCGGCGCGAACGGATCGGAGACGTCGAAGAGCCGCGTCATGCCGTCGTTCCAGGTGTTGACCCACAGCAGCTTGTCGTCGGCGGAGATGGAGATGTCGACCGGCAGCGGGATCTTGCTGGCGTCGCCGATGTCGGCCACTGCCTTCGCGTTCCACTCGCCGTCCTGCTCGTAGATCAGCCAGATCTTGGAGGTCAGCGCGGTGGTGGTGAAGCAGTAGTCGTTGGCCGCGCCCCAGGCGCAGCGCACTTCCAGCGGCGCACCGGGCACGTCCAGCACCTTCTTCGGCTTGCGCGTGTGCAGGTTCCACACCACGGCGGTGTTGCCGAAGCGCTTCATCGCCTCGGCATCGGCCATCATCTTGCCGAGGTCCATCATGTAGTTGTTCCAGCCGGTGAAGGACGAGGTCACCAGCACGTTGCGTCGCGGCAGCGCGCGCACGTCGTAGCCGTAGCCGTCGGCGAACTGGCCGCTCTTGACCGCGCCGTTCATGGCGCCGTCCTTGGGCATCCAGTAGGTGGCGACGTACTCCCCGTCGTTGGTGTACTCGACCATCGCGGTCTCGCCACCGTGATCGGTGTGGTTGGAGAGGCCGGTGATCAGCATGCGCCCGGGCATGGCATAGGTGGTGTGCGGGCCGACCACGCCGCCGCTCTTGTCGACGAAGTCGGTGATGGTCTTGTGCAGCGTCGGCTTGGCCGGGTTGGTGGCGACGTCGAAGATGAAGATCTTGTTGGTGTCCAGGCCGCCGGCCCACAGGTAGCGGCGGTCGTCGGTGAGGCCGGAGTGGTGCGCCTCGTTGCGCCCGCCGACGGACAGGGTGTCGATGATCTTGCCGTAGTTGCCCGACTTCGGATTGACGTCGATGGTGACCAGCTTGTCCTGCTCGTCGCCGAGGCCCGGCATGCCCAGCGTCCACACGTAGACGTAGTCTTCCTGGCCGACGATCTTGGCCATGTAGGGCGACATGCAGGTCTCGTCGGCGAGCGCCGACGGGGCCGTGGCGGTGATGAGCAGGCCGCTGGCCAGCCCGGCGAGGGTGTTGCGGCAGCGCGCCGCGAATCGGGTGAATTTCATGAGACCTCTCCTCCTCGGCTTCCCGTGCGCAGGCGCGGGATGGTTCACCATATTATTCCCAAAATGCATAAACCAATAACCTGTTGGAATAAGTAGCCGGGCGCTGATAGCAGCCCTGGCCACCTCTCGTTGCAGTCTAACGCGCGCGGCCCGCGGCTGCCGCCGATCAGCCCGCGCTCAGTAGTCTTCCTCGGCCGGCTCGTCGAACGGGCGCCACATGAGGATGAGCTTGGCCATCAGCGTGAGCGCGGCGAGCAGGGCGGCGACCATGGCGACCGCGGTCAGCACGCCGAACAGCACCGTCGGCACGAAGTTCGAGAGCACCAGGATCGAGAAGCCGACGACGATGGTGATGGTGGTGTAGAAGGCGGCCTTGGCGATGTTGTCGTGGCAGTAGTGCATGGTCTCGATCGGATCGCCCAGGCGCGGCAGCTCTTCCTTGTAGCGGTAGAGGTAGTGGATGCAGTCGTCGACCGCGATACCGACCGTGATCGCGGCGATGGTAATGGTCATGATGTCGAGCGGGATCCCGGCCCAGCCCATGAAGCCGAGGATGCAGGTGGCGGCGAGGATGTTGGGGATCACGCCGACCAGCGCCACCGTCAGCGAGCGGAACAGCACCATGAAGGTCAGCAGGATGCCGGCCATGACCGTGCCCAGCGTCATGATCTGGGAGCGGAACAGGCTCTGCAGCACGTTGTTGTAGAGCACCAGCAGCCCGGTCACCTGGTACTCGTCCTCGGCCAGCCCGAACTTCTGTTCGAGATCCTGGTGAATGGATTTCAGCAGCTCGTTGCGGCGCAGGCCGGGCAGGGAGTCGACCACGCGCACCGCGATACGCGCCTCGTCGTGATCGATGGAGACGTAGGGATCGATGATCGCGGCGCGCACCGCGGCCGGGATGCGCTTGTAGATCACGTTCAGCTCGAAGGCGGTGAACTCCTGGCCGCCGTTGATGGTCTCGGCCACGCGCAGGGTGGAGGCCAGCGACAGCACCTTGCCGATCTCGGGGCGCTGGTCGAGGTAGTCGTGCACCGCCTTGATGCGGTCGATCTTGTCCGGTGTGAACCAGGAGTCGGACTTCGCGCTCTCGCTCTCGACCTCGTTGAACAGCGCCGCGAGGTCGTCGTCCATGCTGCCGAGATCGGCGTCCTCGGCGCTGGGCGGGAACTTCAGGATGATGTCCAGCGGGGTGGTGCCGCCCAGGGTCTCGTCGATCAGCTTGAGGCCCTGGTAGATCTCGGTGTCTTCGTGGAAGTAGGAGATGAAGCTGTTCTCGACCTCCAGCCGCGCCATGCCGGTGGCGCCGCCGACGGCGGCGAGCACCGCCACGACCAGCACCAGCTTGCCGTGGTTCTCGGTGAAGCGGCCGAGCATCGCGGTGACCGGGTAGGTATCGCCCTCGGCACGCCGCAGCTCGAGCTTCTTGGTCATCATCAGCAGGGCGGGGAACAGGGTGAAGGAGGTCAGGAAGACCGTGGTCAGGCCCATGGTCATCATCCAGCCGAAGTCGATCACCGGCTTGATGTCGCTCACCACCAGCGAGGTGAAGGCGATGATGGTGGTGACCGCGGTGTACAGGCAGGGCGGCGCCATGTGGCGCACGGTCAGGCTGACCAGCTCGAACTGGTCGGCGTCGTGATGATCGCGGAAAAGCTCGCGGTAACGCACCACCAGGTGGATGTTCATCGACATGGTGATGATCAGCATCAGCGCGACGAAGTTCGAGGAGATGATGGTGACCTTCCAGCCGAGCAGGCCGAGCAGGCCGATCATCACGGTGGCCGCGTAGAGGCAGCTCGCGAAGGGCAGGATCACCCAGCGCGCCTCGCGGAAGATCACCGTCAGCATGACGACCAGGAACACGAACACGCCGGCGCCGAAGGTGACCAGGTCACGGCCGATGTAGGTGATGACGTCGTCGGTGATCATCGGCACGCCGCCGAGGTAGAGGCGGTGATCGCCCTGGTAGCGCGCGATGATTTCGCGGATCTGCGAGATGGCCTCGTGCGCGGCCTGGTTGGCCTCCTCCTTGGCGCGCTCGTAGTCCGGGCGCAGGCGCGCGAGCTCCGCTTCCTGCTGCGCGGTCAGGCCGGCGTTGACCTTCTGGTAGAGCAGCTCGTCGCGCAGGCGCTGCAGGCGCGGGAACTCGGGATGCGGCTCGAGGAAGATCTGCATCGCCGTGACCTTGCCGTCGGCGCTGGCGATGAGGTTCTCGTAGATCGGGCTGCCGGTCAGCTCCTCGCGCGCCTTGGAGAGGTTCACCTCGGGCATGCGCAGGGTCTTGAAGTTGGTCGCGACGTCGGCCAGCGAGCCCGGCATGTTCATCACCAGCGGCACGTCGAGCATGGAGTTGATGTCCTTCACCTGCGGCACCGCGGCGAGCTCGTCGCGCAGCTCGCGCACCAGGGTCAGGGTTTCGTCGGCGAGGATGTCCTCCGGCGGCACGATGGCGATGAAGAGGAACTCCTCGGTCGCGTAGCGCAGGCTCATCTGGCGGAACTGGCGCAGGTCGCGATCGTTCTCCAGCAGCAGCGCGTCGGCCGAGGCGTCGAGCTTGAAGTTCGGCACGCCGCTGGCGAAGCCGGCGAGGATGGCGGCGAGCACCGCCAGCGTGATCGCGGGATGGCGCAGCACGGCACGCTCGTAGAGCGCCGTCAGCAGGTTCTTGATGGTGTCGATAGCGCTGTGGCGTGGCCGGCCGGCGTCGGGCTGCGGGCGACGGGGTGATTGTCGCCGCCGGTGACGAAACGGGCGGGCTGCGACCTCTCCTGATGCTCGGCGAAGCACGTGCCGCCGGTCCCCGCCGTGCATGCGGTGGCGGCGGATCCGGGGTGCTTCCCGGGTGTGCTTCTGGTTGTTATCGGGGCCTGCAAGGCCGGCCGCAATCATACCGTGATCGGCGCCGGGCAACTATCCGCGCGCGGCGCCACGGTTTGGCAAGCGCGGGCGCCGGTGCCATGATGCGCTGCCCTTACGATCGCGACAGCACCACCATGCAGGCATGAGCGAACCCGACGCAGACGAACTGTGGGCGTTCTTCGGCGAGCTGGCCACGGTGGCCGCGGCCGAGACCCTGCCGCGCTTCCGCCGCCGCCAGGCGATCGACAACAAGGCCGGCGGTGACGGCTACGATCCGGTGACCGAGGCCGACCGCGCCGCCGAGCAGGCCCTGCGCCGCGCCATCGCCGCGCGCTACCCGGGGCACGGCATTCGCGGCGAGGAGGGCGAGGACCAGCCCGGCGACGGACCGTGGAGCTGGATCATCGACCCGGTCGACGGCACGCGCTCGTTCGTGTGCGGGCTGCCGACCTGGGGCACCCTGGTCGGGCTGCTGCACGAGGGCGCGCCGCGCTACGGCATGATGAGCCAGCCCTTCGTCGGCGATTGCTTCATGGGCGGCGCCGGGGTCGCGCGGCTGGTGCGGCCGGAGGGCGCCGTCGATCTCGCCTGCCGCCGCGACCGCACGCTGGCGAGCGCGGTGCTGTTCTCGACCACGCCGGAGATGTTCGCGCCGGGGCCGGAGGCGGACGCCTTCGCCGCATTATCGGCACGCGTGCAGCTCACGCGCTTCGGCTCGGACTGCTACGGCTACTCGCTGCTGGCGGCGGGCTTCGCCGATCTCGTGGTCGAGGCCAACCTCGGCTACTACGACATCGCGCCGGTGATCCCCATCGTCGAGGCCGCCGGCGGCGTGGTCAGCGACTGGCAGGGCCGGCCGCTGCGCAGTGGCGGGCGCGCCGTCGCCGCGGCAACGCCGGCCCTGCACGAGGCGGCGCTGGTGCTGCTCGCCACGGCCGGCTGAACGCCGCGATGACGGCGTTCGACTGCGCCGTGCTGGCGTCGTACTTCCAGCCCGCGCATGCCGGCCACGGCGCCGCGCTGGCGCAGGCCCGCGCGCTGGCGCCGCGGGTCGTGGTGCTGGTGCTGGGCGCCGGCCAGGCGCGCTCCCTGCGCGCGCCCTGGGACGCGGCCACGCGCCGCGCGCAGGCCACCGCGCTCGCCGCCGGCGACGCGGCGGTCACCGTCGCCAGCGTGCGCGACGTCCCCTACGACGCCGCGCGCTGGTGCGCGGCCATCACCCAGGCGGCCGCGGTCAGCGGTCGCGTGGCGCTGATCACGGACGCGCCGGCGCTCGGGCAGTGGCCGGCCGAGTGGGTACAGGTCGCGCCCGCCGCCGACCTCGAACCCGTCGCGCACGCCCTGCGCGAGGCGTTACTGTGGACGCCGGCGGAGCCGGACTGGGCGGCACTGGAAGCGCGCGCCGGGACGCAGTCCGCCGCCGCGCTGCGCACCTGGACGGCGACGCCCGAATATGCCGAGCTGCGCGCCGAGGCGGCCTTCCTGCGTGACTTCCGCGAGCGCTGGGCGGTGGCGCCGTACCCGCCGGTGTTCGTTACCGTCGATGCGCTGGTGACCTGGCGCGACGAGGTCCTGCTGATCCGCCGCGGGCGCGCGCCGGGCCGCGGGCAGTGGGCGCTGCCGGGCGGCTTTCTCGACCAGCAGGAAACCCTGGCCGAAGGCGCGCGGCGCGAGGCCGCGGAGGAGACCGGCATCGTGCTGCACGCGCAGGAATGCGGCGCGGTGCGCGTGTTCGACGCGCCCGGGCGCTCGCTGCGCGGGCGCACCGTGACCCATGTCTTCCACCACGTGCTCGATGCGCGCGCCGACCGCCCGCCGGTAAGGGGCGGCGACGATGCGGCGCAGGCCGAGTGGTTCCACCGCGAACGCATCGAGCCGGCGACACTGTTCGAGGATCACTACGCCATCCTGCAGGTCATGCTGGGCCTGGCATGAGCGGCCCGCGCCTCAACCCGGGGCGCAGCGGCGCCGATAAAGCGGGCATGTCCGCGATCTCCCGCCAGCGCAGCCGCCTGCGCGCCGTGCTTGCCCTGTGCCTGGGCGGCGCGACGCTGCTGCCATGGCCGGCCGCCGCGCTGGCGCCCGGCATGCCGCTGGCGGCCGCGGTGCCGGAGCTGCGCGCGGCCGCGCCCGGGGTGCGCCGGGTGTTCGTCGAGAGCGCGGTGGCGGCGCTGGCCGGGCGTTACCGCCGCGCCGCACGCGAGGCGGCGGACAACGACGCCTGGGCCGAGCACACGCGCGCCTACGTGCGCACCCTGGAGCAGGCCGCGGCGGCGGCGCGCGCGGGCGGCAGCGTCACCCTGCTGCGTGACCCGGACGCCAGCGTGCGCGTGATCGTCGGTACGCGGCCGTCGCGCCAGTTCACCCTGGCCGCACCGCGCCCGCGCGAGCAGGCGGCGCTGGAGCGCGAGGTGCTGGCGGCGCTGTGCGCGCGCCTTGCCTGCGAACACGTGCGCGCCGCGCCGCGGCCACGCAAAGCGACCGGCGCGGCCGCAGCCGCGTCACCGGCGCCGCGCCAGACCCTCGCCGCACACCTGCCGCGCGGCGCCGACGACGGCCTCAGCTGCGGCGGCGCGGTGCGCCATGCGCGGCTGCACGCGCGTGCCTGCGAGCGCCTCGGTGCGGAGCTGCGCGCGCTGGCGCAGGGCCTGCATCGCGCGGCGCTCGCCGGCCAGCCGATCGACTGGGCAGTAATCGAAGGGGCGCGCTGGCGCGTGCGCGGGCGCGAGCTCGAAGTCGCCGCCGACGGTGCCGCCGTCACCATCGAGGCGCCGCTGCTGGCACGCTACCCGCGCGTGCTCGCCGCGGCGGTGCCCTGGCTACGCGCGCGCCTTGCGGGTAAGGTGCGCGAGCAGTCGCTGGAGCTGCCGGCCGGCCTGGTCTATGCCGCCGGCAGCATGGCGGCGGCGAGCGAATCCTGAGGCCATGACCGTGAACAAGCTCATCGGTGCGTGCGTGCTCTGCGCCTGGTCGCTGCTCGCCAGTGCCGGCCCCGAGGGACGTTACCAGGCGGTGCCGATCGACGGCGGCCTGGACTACGGTGCGGAGAAGGCCCTGCTGCTCGACACCGTCGCCGGTCATTTGTGGATCTGGGTCGAGAGCCCGGCGCTCAACGGCGAGCCCGGCGGGCGTTACCTCATCTACCAGGGCCAGCTCGAGCCGGGCCAGGAGATGGGGCAGGTGATGGACAAACAGGAGTGGCCGGCGCCCGCACCGGAACCGTGAGGCGCCGCGCGGCGTTCCCTTGGAAGCGGACGCCAGTTGCGCTGTAATCCCCGCTCGGCGGACAAGCCGTCCGCGCCACCCGGGGAGATCACCAGACATGCCCAAGCTCGATGTCGCCGAACGCGACGCCTTCCTTGCCGAACCCGGCATGATCATGAACATCGCCACCGTCGACGCCGAGGGCGCGCCGCTGGTCACGCCGATCTGGTTCATCCACGAGGAAGGCCGCATCTGGTTCACGCCGCGCCAGCACTCCGAGTGGCTGAAGCACATCCGTAACGACAACCGCGTCGCGCTCAGCATCGACGAGACCGCGCTGCCGTATCGCAAGGTGGTGGTGCGCGGGCGTGCCGCCATCGACTTCGAGGTCGGCAACGACGACGCCTGGCGCGACCGCTACCGCCGCATTGCCGAGCGCTACATTCCGGCCGACGATGCCAACGCCTACGTCGACGGCACCGACGACCAGCCGCGCGCGCTGTGCTCGGTGACGCTGAGCGAGGCACAGGTGCGCTCCTGGCGCATGCCGGTCGGTGAAGAGCCCTACCAGGGGATCTGGGCGAAGCGCTACTGGACCGAGAACGCCAAGGTGCAGAGCCAGGCCCCGGAGCTGTTCGACCAGAAGGGCGGCTGATCCCCGGGCAACCGTGCGCGGCGCCGCGGCGCCGTGCCGCCCGCGCCACCATGCATCGTCCATCGACACACGCCCGCCGGCCGGCGGTGGCGCGGCGCGTGGCCGCGGCGCTGCTCGCCGTGCTGCTGCTGGCCGCCGGCGGCTGCGCGCGCCACGCCTACCAGCCCGCACCGCTGGACCCGGCTGCGCTGCCGGCGCGCCTCGCTGCCGCGCGGCTCGACGCCCCGGCACACGGCGCGCTGTTCGCCGGCCTCGACGCGGCGCCGTCCGGCCATGCCGCCTGGACGCCGCGCGCGCTGGCCCTGGTCGGCGCGTCACGTTCACCGGCGCTGGCCAGCGCGCGTGCCGCGCTGGCCACGGCCGCGGCCGATCGCGCGCTGGCCGGCCTGCCGCCCGATCCGCGCGTCGACCTGACCCTGGAGTACAACTCGGCGCTGGACCCGGGCGAGGACTCGCGCTGGACGGTCGGGCCGTCATTCGGCTTCCTGTGGAGCCCGGTCGATAAGGGCCGGATCCGCGCCGCGCTCGCCGACGCCGACGTCGCGCTGGCGCAGGCCACCGTGCTGGAGGCGGCCTGGGCCGCGCGGCACCGCGCGCTGGGCGCGGCACTGGGGCTGGCGCTGGAGCGCCACCGCGGCGCCGCGCTGGCGGCGCGCACGGCGCTGCTCGACGCCGCCGTCAGCCGGGCGCGCGAGCTCGCCGAAGCGGGCGTCATCGCCGCTTTCGAATGGCAGATGCTGCGCCTGGAGCGCAACGGCGCGGGTCTCGAGCGCGCCGATCGCATCGCCGGTGCGGCCGCCGCCGGCGCCGATCTCGCCGGCGCACTGAACCTGCCGCTGGCCGCGCTCGGCGGGCTCGAGCTGGCCTTGCCCGAGCTGCCGGCGCTGCCGGCCGCCGCCGCCGTGCAGCGCCATGCGCTGACCCATCACCCGCGCGTGCTCGCCGCGCTGGCGACCTACGATCACGCCGAGCGTGCGCTGGAGCTGGCGATCGCCGCGCAGTATCCCGACCTGGAGCTCAACCCCGGCTACCTGTTCGACCAGGGCGACAACCTGTGGTCGCTGGTCGGCGGCATCGTGGTGCCGCTGTTCGCGCGCACCGATGCCGCCATCGCCCGCGCCGAGGCCGTCCGCGACGAGGCGCGCGCGCGCTTCGAGCAGGTGCAGAGCGAGCTGGTCGCGGGCGTGCAGGACGCACTGGCGACGGCGCAGGCTGGCTTCGCGGCGCTGGCAGCGGCCGAGGACGCCGCCGCGGTGGCGGCCGCGGATGCCGAGTCGCTGGCCGCGCGGCCGCTGATCGAGGCGGCCGAAGACCTGCTCGAACGGCGCGCGGCTCTGCAGCGCGCGCAGGCCGAGGCGCGCGTCGCCGAGTTCGGCATCGCCTGCCGGGTCGCGGTCGCCGACCTCGAGTATGCTGCCGCGCTGCCGCTGGCCGACGCCGCGTTCGCGCGCTACCTGCGCACCCTGCACGACGCGCGGCCGGCCAACCCGGGAGACGATCCGGCATGAACCGATGGCTGCTGATGGTGTTGATGGTGCTGCTGGGCACGGCGGCCGGCTGGCTGCTGCACGAGCAGCTCGGCGAGGCGGCGCGCGACGCGCTGACGGCGGCGGGCGCCGCGGCCGGTGAAGACGACGATGCGCGTGCCGATGACGATGATGATGACGACGACGCGATCCGCGAGCGGCGGCTGATCGAGGACGGGCGCCGCCGCATCCGCCTGACCACTGCCGAGCGCGACCTCGCCGACATCGCGCTGGCGGCGCCGGCCGCGGCGAGCGCGGCGGCCGAACGCCGCGTGCCGGGGGTGGTGCTGGACCGCGCCGCGCTGGCCGCCGCGCAGGACGCACTGGCCGCCCACGAGCGCGCACTGGACGCCGCGCGCGGGATCACGCAGCGCCTGCGCGCACGCCGCGACCGGCTGCGCGAGATGGGCGGCAGCGGCCGCCTCGGCGCCAGCCGCGAGCTGGCCGAGATCGAGCTGGCGCTGGTCCGCCAGCAGGCCGCCGAGATCGACCACCAGCGGGCGCGCGACGCGGCGCGCGCCGAACTCGTCGCGCGCTGGGGTGCGGCGCTGGTCGGCGCCGCGGGGGCGTCCGCCGCCGACGGCGACCTGGTCGCCTTCGCATTGCCCGCCGACGCAGCGCCGCCCGCGGCGGGTGACGCCGTGCTGATCGCTGCGGACGGTGAACGTGCGGGTGCGATGCCGGCAACCGTCATCGCGCCCGCGCCGGGTGGCATCGACGGCCTCGCCGGGCGCGCCTGGTACGCGCAGGTGAGCGGCGCCGACCTGCGCCGCGGCATGCGGGTCGACGTCTGGCTGGCGGCGGCCGCGTCCGCCACCGACGGCGTGTTGCTGCCGTCCGCGGCGCTGGTCTGGCACGGCGGCCGGCGCTGGTACTACGCGGCCGTCGACGCGCTCACCTTCGAACGCCGCGCCCTGCCGCCCGCACTCGCCCACGCCGGCGGGGTGGTCGTTGCGGCCGACGCCGTCGGCAGCGAGCCGGTGGTGGTGCGCGGCGCGCTCAGCCTGCTCGGCGAGGAGTTCCGCGGCGCGATCCCGGACGAGGACGAGGACTGACCGGGTGGCGGCCCGCGCGTCACGGCGGCCTGCGCCATGCTCGGCGCGCTGATCCGCTTCTCCATCGCGCGCCGCGGCATCGTGGTTGCCGCCGCGCTGGCGCTGATCGTCTACGGCGTGGTCACCCTGCGCGGCGCGGGGCTGGACATCTTTCCCGAGTTCTCGCCGCAGCTCGTCATCGTGCAGACCGAGGCGCCCGGCTTCAGCGCCGAGCAGGTCGAGCTGCGCGTGACCCAGGTGCTGGAGACCGCGCTCGGCGGTCTCATCGATCTCGACCACGTGCGCTCGGAGTCGATCCAGGGCCTGTCGGTGGTGACCGTGGTGTTCCGCGACGGCAGCGACACCTACCGCAACCGGGCGCAGGTCGGCGAGCGCCTGGCGACCGTGCGCAGCAGCCTGCCGCCCGGTGCCGGCGAGCCGGTGATCGCGCCGCTGGCGTCGTCCTCGGCAACGGTGCGCACCATCGGCCTGACCGCCGATCACGACGACCCGGCGCGCCTGCGCTATCTCGCCGAACGCGTGGTGGTGCCGCGCCTGCTCGGCGTCGCCGGCGTCGCCGACGTCAACGTCTTCGGCGGCGAAGAGCGCGCGCTGGTGGTCGAGCCGGACGCCGCCGCGCTGCAGCGCCACGCGCTGGACCCGGGCGACCTGCGCGCCGCGCTGGCGCAGGCGACGGCGGCGCAGGCGCTCGGAAGGATCGAGACCGCCGGGCAGCAGATCGCGGTGACGGTGGTGGGCGACGCGCTCGACGTCGCGACCCTGGGCGCGGCGGTGGTGCGTTTCGACGGCGTCACCACGATCACCGTCGCCGACGTCGCCACGGTGCGCGAGGGGGCGCTGCCGCGCATCAGCGCGGCGCAGATCGGCGGCCGCCCGGCGGTGGTGATGATGATCATCGGCCAGCTCGGCGCCAACACCCTGACCGTGTCCGACCATCTCGAGCAGGCCTTCGCCGATCTCGACCCGGTGCTGGCGCGCCAGGGCGTGACGCTCATGAGCCGGCTGTTCGTGCCGGCCGAGTACATCACGCGCGCGATCGGCGACATCGCCATGCACCTCGCGATCGGACTGGCACTGGTGCTGGTGGTGCTGTTCGCCGGCCTCTACGACCTGCGCACCGCCTTCATCTCCGCGCTCGCCATCCCGCTGTCGCTGCTGGCGGCGGTGATCGTGCTGGTCGAGGCCGGCGTCAACCTCAACGTGCTGGTCATCGGCGGGCTCGCCATCGCGCTCGGCGAGGTGGTCGACGACGCCATCATCGATACCGAGAACATCTTCCGCCGCCTGCGTACCGCGCCGCCGGGGGCGTCGCCGGCAACGGTCGCGCTGGCGGCCTCGCTGGAGGTGCGCGGCTCGGTGGTCTACGCGACCTTCATCGTGGCGCTGGTGTTCGTGCCGCTGCTGACCCTGGGCGGGGTCGGCGGGCGCCTGTTCGCGCCGCTCGGGCTGGCCTACATCCTGGCCGTGGTGGCCTCGCTGGCGGTCGCGGTGACGGTGACGCCGGCGCTCTGCGTGGCGCTGCTCGGCGGCGGCCGGCTGGCCGCGCGCGAGGCGCCGCTGTTCCGCTGGATGGCGCCGCGCTACGGCCGCTGGGTCGGTGCGCTGGCCGCGCGCCCGGGGCTCGCGCTCGGCATCAGCCTGCTCTCGGCGGTGGTCACCGCGGCGGTCATGCCGGGCTTCGGCGCGCGCTTCCTGCCCGATCTGCGCGAGGGTCATTTCATCGTCCACACCACCGCGCTGCCGGGGACGTCGCTGGACGAATCGATTCGCATCGGCAGCGCGCTCGGCACCGCCTTTCTCGACATCGAGGGCGTGCGCTCGGTGTCGCAGTGGGCCGGGCGCGCGGAACGCGGCGCCGATACCTACGGCAGTCACTACAGCGAGTACGAGGTCGCGCTGGCGCCGATGTCCGGGCGTCGCCAGCAGGCCGTGCTGGAGCAGCTGCGCGCGGTGCTGGCGAGCTTCCCCGGGCTCTCCTTCGAGGCCAACACCTTTCTCACCGAGCGCATCGACGAGACCGTCTCGGGCTACACCGCGCCGGTCGTGATCAACCTCTACGGCAGCGACCTCGATCGCCTCGACGGCAAGGCGGCCGAGGTCGCGGCGCTGGCGCGCGAAGTGCCCGGCGCCCGCAACGTGCGCTCGCGCGCCTCGCACCCGACCCCGGTACTGCAGATCGCCCTCGATGCCGAACGCCTGGTGCGCCACGGCGTGAGCGTGGCGGCGGCGCTGGGCGCGGTGCACAGCGCGCTCGCCGGGCAGCCGGTGACGAGCTTCCACCAGGGCAACCGCCGCGTGCCGGTAATCGTGCTGCAGCCGGCGGCGGTGCGCAGCGATCCGGCCGCGCTCGCCGCGCTGGTGGTGCGGCGAGCGCCGGGTGCGGTGGTGCGCCTGGGTGACGTGGCAGACGTGGTGCAGACCATCGGCCGCTACAACGTGCTGCACCGTAACGCGCAGCGCCTGCAGGTGGTCACCGCCGAGGTCGCCGGGCGCGATCCGGACGGCTTCCTGCGCGAGCTGCGCGCGCGGGTGCTGGACGAGATCGCCTTCCCGGACGGCATGCATCCCGAGTTCACCGGCGCCGCGGTGGAGCAGGCCGCGGCGCGCGCCGAGCTCGTGCAGCACGCGCTGTTCGCCGCGCTCGGCGTGCTGCTGCTGATCCAGATGGCGGTCGGCAGCGCGCGCCACCTGCTGCTGATCCTGCTCAACCTGCCGTTCTCGCTGATCGGCGGCGTCGCCGCGGTTGCGCTCGGCGGCGGCGTGATCTCGGTCGGCTCGGTGGTCGGCTTCGTCACCCTGTTCGGGATCACGGTGCGCAACTCGATCATGCTGGTCTCGCACTACGAGCACCTGGTCACGGTCGAAGGCTGCGCGTGGAACCTGGAAACGGTCATGCGCGGCGCACGCGAGCGCCTGCCGGCGATCCTCATGACGGCGCTGGTGACCGCGCTCGCGATGCTGCCGCTGACCATCGACAGCGACAACCCGGGGCGCGAGATCATGGGCCCGATGGCAGCCATCATCGTCGGCGGCCTGGTCTCGTCGACCGCGCTCAACCTGCTGGTGATGCCGGCGCTGCTGCATCGCTGGGGACGCTTCGGCGGTCACCCTGACGCGGCCTGAAGCCGCGCCATATCACGCCCGCGCGAATTCGCGTATGGTGCCGGCTCCGCGCGCCACCCGGGCGCGTGCGCAAGTCGGGACGGAGGAGCATGAAGACCGCGGCGATCGATTCGGGTTACGCCTGGCTGCGCCTGGCGGCGTCGCTCGGCCTGACCACCATCGGCGGCGCGGGCATGTTCGTGGTGGTGGTCGCGCTGCCGGCCTTCGAGCTCGACTTCGCGCTCGGCCGCGCCGGCGCCGCGGTGCCCTACACCATGGTCATGGCGGGCTTCGGTCTCGGCGGCATTCTCATCGGGCGGGTGGTCGATCGTTACGGCATCGTCGCGCCGGTGGCGCTGGGCGCGGTCATGCTCGGTCTCTCCTACCTGCAGGCCGGGCTCGCCGACAGCGTGTTCCTGCTCAACCTCGCGCACGTGCAGATTGGCTGCTTCGGCTGCGCGACCGTGTTCGCGCCGCTGATCGCCGACATCAGCAAGTGGTTCACCCGCCGCCGCGGTCTCGCGGTCGCGATCTGCGCCTGCGGCAACTACGTCTCCGGCGCGCTGTGGCCGCCGCTGATGTACCGCCTGATGCAGGACGTCGGCTGGCGCGAGACCTACGTCACCATCGGCGCGCTGAGCGTGGCGCTGATGCTGCCGCTGGTGCTGCTGCTCAGGCGCCGGCCGGAGGGCGGTGCGCCGGTCGCCGGCGAGGGCGGCAGCGCGGGCACGCCGCAGACGCTGGGCCTGACGCCGAACGGGCTGCTCGCGCTGCTGTGCCTGGCCGGGCTCGGCTGCTGCATGGCGATGGCGATGCCGCAGGTGCATATCGTGGCGCTGTGCGGGGATCTCGGCTTCGGCGTGCAGCGCGGCACGCAGATGCTCTCGCTGATGCTCGGCTGCGGCATCGTCTCGCGGCTCGGCTTCGGCTTCGTCTCCGATCGCCTCGGCGGCCTGCGCACCATTCTCATCGGCTCGGCCCTGCAGTGCGTGGCGCTGCTGATGTTCCTGCCGGCCGACTCGCTGGTCTCGCTGTACCTGGTGGCGGCGCTGTTCGGCCTTTTCCAGGGCGGCATCGTGCCGTGCTACGCGCTCATCGTGCGCGAGTTCTTCCCCGAGTCCGAGGCCGGCAGCCGGCTCGGCGTGATCATCCTCGCCACCCTGGTCGGCATGGCGCTGGGCGGCTGGGTCTCCGGTCTCATCTTCGACTGGACCGGCTCCTACACCATCGCCTTCGTGCACGGCATTGGCTGGAACCTGGTCAACCTGTCGGTCATCGTGTTCCTGCTCGCGCGGGCGCGCGCCGCGGCCGGCGGCAGCGGCTGGGCGCCGCGCGGCGCGCTGTGAGGCGCGCATCCGGGAGCGCCGCGCTGCACGCGGCGCACGGCACCTCATGAACCGCAGCTTCGGCGTCGGCCTGTTCGCGGTGTTCCTGGCCACCGCCTCGTGGGGCGTGCAGCTGCCGCTCGCACGCGACGCCTTCGCCGTGCTCGACCCGTTCCACATCACCGCCGGACGCTTCGCGCTGGCCGCGCTGTGCCTGCTGCCGGTGCTGGTGTGGCGCGAGGGCTGGGGCGCACTGTCCTACGGCGGGGCGGGGGTGCAGGCAGCCGGGCTCGGCGTGATCGGCATGTGCGGCTCGCCGATGCTGGTGTTCTTCGGCATGTCGCTGTCGCGCGCCGAGCACGCGGTGGTCATCGTCACCCTGCAGCCGCTGATCACGGTGCTGGTCTACTGGCTGCTGCGCGGCCGGCGCCCGGCGGGCTTCACCGTCGGCTGCATCGGTGCCGCCTTCACCGGCGTGGTGCTGGTGGTGACGCGTGGCGAGCTGAGCTTCCTGGAATCGACCCGCCAGGTGATCGGCGATCTGATCGTGCTCGTCGGCGCCGCCTGCTGGGTGGTCTACACGATCGGGGTGGGCCGCCTGTCGGGCTGGTCTATCTGGCGCATCACGGTGCTCACCATGATCCCCGGCGCGGCGGCGACCGCGCTCCTGACCGCGCTGCTGGTCGCGGTCGGCTACCTCGCGGTACCGGCGCCGTCGGCCTGGCTGGCGGTCGGCTGGGAGCTCGCCTACCTGACCTTCATCGGCGTGCTGCTGGCGATGCTGGCATGGAACTTCGGTGCGCGCCGCATCGGCGCACTCAACGCGACCCTGCTGATCAACTGCATGCCGGTCACGACCTTTCTCTACCGCGCGGCCCAGGGCCACCGCTTTGCGCCGACCGAGATCGTCGGCGCCGCGCTGGTGGTGGCGGCGCTGATCGCCAACAACCTCTACCTGCGCCGGCGCGCACTGCGCTCCGACCTCGCCTGAGCGCGCGCCGGACGATCGCCGCGGCTCAGGCCAGCGCAGATCAGGCCAGCGCGGCGGCGATGCGCGCGCTCACCGCCTCGATTTCGTCGCGCGGCGGCGGCGTGTAGTAGCGATCCGGCAGCTTCCAGCGGAAGCCGTCGCCGGCGAAGCGCGGGAACACGTGCAGGTGGATGTGGAACACGGTCTGGCCGGCCGCGACGCCGTCGGCGAGGAACAGGTTGACGCCCTCGGCGTTGAGATCGGCGGCGCGCAGCGCACCAGCGACGCGCTGGCCGACCTGGAACAGGTGCCCGGCAGTGGCCGGCGGCAGCTCGGCGAGCGTCGCCGCGCGCACGTTGGGCACCACCAGCACGTGGCCGGGATTGATCGGCTGGATGTCCATGAACGCCGAGACCAGCTCGTCGCGGTGGACGAAGGCCGCCGGCAGCTCGCCGGCCAGGATCTTCTCGAACACGGTATTGGGGTCGAAGCCGCCACGCTGTACGGCGTTGCGTTTGTCGTCACCCTGCATGAATCGTTTCCCTCACCAGGTGCCAGGCGGTTTCGGTGCCGGCTTCGCCCTTGACCTCGGCGGCGGCGTCGCCGAGCCGGGTGACGCGCCAGTCACCGGCGTAGAGCGCCGCGACCTCGTCGTCCGTCACCACGAAGGGCGGCGGCCGCACGACGTCCTCGTCGTAACCGACCGTGACCAGCAACATGCCGGTGCCGGCCGGCGCCAGCGCACACAGGTGCTCGGCGTAGGCGGCGCGCATGGCCTGAGGCAGCGCTATCAGCGCGGCGCGATCGTAGACCGCGTCGATGTCGCCGAGCAACCCGCGGTCGAGGGCGAAGAAGTCGCCGCAGTAGAGGGTGTAGCCGTGCGCGTGGTAGACGTCCAGCGCGCCCTGCTCGCGGCGTGCCGGCTCCAGCCCCTGCTCCGCGAAGAAGGCGGCGACCGCGATCTCGCTGATCTCCACGCCGACCACGTCGCAGCCGCGCGCGCGCAGCCAGGCGAGGTCGTTGGACTTGCCGCACAGGGGCACGAACACGCGGCAGTCCGCGGCCAGGCCGAGCTGCGGCCACCACTGCACCAGCATGGGGTGCGGCTCGGGCTCGTGGAAGCCGATCTGGTTACTCGCCCACTTGTCGTGCCAGAAGTCGGCTTCCATCGCCGGCGCTGCCTCAGCCGTCGTGGTCCAGCGCTTCGCGCAGCAGCTCCAGGGCCGCGGCCGCGAACAGCGCCATGTTGCGCTCGCGATCGCCGTGGCCGGTCTCGATGCGGCGGGTGAGGGTGGTGTGCGGCCCGACCGCGGCCAGCACCGCGATCCCGGGCGGGTGCCCGTAGGGCGTGCCGGCGGGGCCGGTGGCGCCGAGCTCGGCCAGGCCCCAGGTCGCGCGCAGGCGTTCGCGCACGCGCTCGGCGCACAGTGTCACGTAGGCGTCGGTCAGCGGCTGCTGGGCTTCCAGCGTGGCCTTGTCGATACCCAGCAGCTCGCGCCGCGCGCGCATGGTGTAGATCACGCAGCCGCCCATGAAGTACGCCGAGGCGCCGGGCACGGCGAGCAGGGCGGCGGCGACCACGCCGCCGCAGGACGATTCGGCGACGGCGACTGACTGCTTGCGCTCGACCAGCAGGCGCGCGATCTCGCTGGCCGGATTCACAGTGATGCTCATGACGGTAGGATGGCGGCCCGGAATGATTGAACACGGGAGGCGCGATGACCGCTGGGACGGCGACACACCGCGCGTGGCGCTGCCACGCGTTCGGAGATTACCACGATCTGAGCCTGGCGCAGGTCACCGCCGCGGCGCCGGCGGCGGGCGAGATCGCGGTCGCGGTCGCCGCCTTCGCGCCCGGCTTCCCGGACATGCTCATGGTGCAGGGTGGCTACCAGCTCAGGCCGCCGCTGCCGTTCACGCCGTGCGCCGAGTTCGCCGGGGTGGTGCAGGCGTGTGGTGACGGCGTGTCGGCCTTCGCTCCCGGCGACCGCGTCATGGGCACAGTCCGTTACGGCGCCGCGCAGGAACGCGTGACGGCGCGTGCCGACGACTGTTTCGCGCTGCCGCCGCATCTCGATTTCGCGCACGGTGCGGCCTTCATCGTCGGCTGCAAGACGGCTTACGTCGGACTGGTCGTGCGCGGCGCGCTGGCCGCGGGCGAGACCGTGCTGGTGCACGGCGCGGCGGGCGGGGTGGGGCTGGCCGCGGTCGCGCTCGCCCGGCATCTCGGCGCCCGCGTGATCGGCATGGCGAGCGGCCCGGACAAGCTCGCGGTGGTCCGCGAGCACGGTGCCGAGCACGTCATCGACTACCGTGACGGCTCCTTCCGTGAGCAGGTCAAGGCGCTCACCGGCGGGCGCGGCGCGGACGTCGTCTACGACCCGGTGGGCGGCGACGTGTTCGACGAGTCGGTGCGTTGCATCGCACCGTTCGGCCGCCTGCTGGTGATCGGCTTCGCCAGCGGACGCATCCCCGAGCTCGCGGTCAACCGTGCGCTGATCAAGCAGTTCTCGGTGGTCGGCGTGCGCGCCGGCGAGTACGGGCGGGTCGACCCGGCCGGTGGCGCCGCGGTCAACCGCGCGCTGGCCGGGCTCGCCGCCGAGCCCGCGCTCACGCCGCACGTGCATGCCGGTGTCACCGGCGGCGCGCTGATCGAGGCCTACGACTGCATCGCGCGGCGCGAGGTGATCGGCCGCGTGGCCGTGACCTGGGAGCCGGCGTGATACCTTGTTGCGCCCGCGGCGCCGCCGCCTGACCGGAGTCCGTGCATGAGTCATCGCCTGGAGTTCTTCTTCGACTGTTCCAGTCCGTGGACCTGGCTCGCCTTCGAGACGGTGCAGCGCACCCTGGCCGAGCTCGACGTGGTCATCGAGTGGAAGCCGATCCTGGTCGGCGGCATCTTCAACACGGTCAATCCCAGCGTCTACGCCTCGCGTGAGCAGCCGGTGCCGGCCAAGGCCGCGTACATGAAGAAGGACCTGCAGGACTGGGCGCGTTACGTCGGTCTCGAGATCGGCTGGCCCGAGGTGTTTCCGGTCAACAGCGTAAAGGCCATGCGCGGTGCCTTCGTCGCGCTGGAGCAGGACTGCCTGGTGCCCTACGCGCGGGCGGTGTTCAAACGCTACTGGACCGACCTGGAGGACATCTCGCAGGACGCGGTGCTGCGCGACATCGTCACCGGCGTCGGGCTCGATGGCGACGATTTCTTCACCCGCATCGCCAGCCAGCCGTACAAGGATCGGCTGCGCGAGAACACCGAGGAGGTCATGGCGCGCGGCGGCTTCGGCACGCCGACGATGTTCCTCGACGGCAACGACATGTATTTCGGTAACGATCGCGTCGAGCTGGTGCGCGCGGCGATCGAGCGAGGCCCTTCACGATGAGCGACGACCTGGTCACTTTCGAGCTGGCGGACGGCATCGCCGACATCCGCTTCAACCGCCCCGACAAGCACAACTCGCTGACGCTGGAGATGTTCCATGCGATCGCGGCGGCGGGGGCGCGCCTGCGTGAAGAGCCGGCGGCGCGGGTCGCGGTGCTCTCCGGCAACGGCCCGAGCTTCTGCGCCGGCCTCGACTTCTCGCTCATGCAGGCGATGCTCGCCGGCGACGCGCAGACGCGGGCGGTGATGGAGGCGCTGCTCGGCCGTGACGACGGCCCGGACAACCTCGCCCAGCGCGTCGCCTTCACCTGGAAGAGCGCGCCGGTGCCGGTGATCGCCGCGATCCGGGGCGCGGCCTTCGGCGGTGGCTTCCAGATCGCGCTCGGCTGCGACCTGCGCATTGCCGCACCGCAGGCGCGTTTCTCGATCATGGAGACCCGTTACGGACTGATCCCGGACATGTCGATCAGCCAGACCCTGCCCGAGCTGCTGGCGCGCGACGTCGCCCTGGAGTTGACCCTGAGCGGGCGCGAATTCGACGCCAGCGAGGCCGCCGGCCTGGGACTGGTCACGCGGCTCGCCGAGGATCCGCTGGCCGCCGCGTTCGAGCTGGCGCAGGTGATCGCGGCGCGCTCGCCGGACGCCATGCGCGCGTGCAAGCGACTCTACAACGAGGCCTGGCGCAGCGACGCGCGGCATGGCCTGGCGCTGGAGGAGGCGCTGCAGCTCACCCTGATCGGCGGCGCCAACCAGCGCGAGGCGGTGGCGGCAGCGATGCAGAAACGTGCAGCCGTCTTTGGCGAGGTCACGCCGGCGGCAGCAGGGAGCGCCAGCGCCGGATGAGCGGCGGCCGCGCGCCGCGCGCATGATCCGGATCATGCCGCAATGCGGCATGATCGGTTGAGATCGGGCCATGAGCGCCGTTCTCAACGTTCCCCGGCAGCGCCGCTGCCGCCGTGTCCAGGCGCGCGGCGTGCATGGCTGACCCGATCACGACCCTGCGCGAGCAGGCCGACAACGCCGCTCGCGGCGAGGGCGGCAGCGACTGGGGCACGCGCCGCTACGGCGTGCGCCACGCGGTCACGCTGCCGGCACACGTGACCAGCTGGTGCGGCACGCGCATGCCGTGTGCGCTCGCCGATATCAGCAGCGACGGTGCGGCGCTCACGATCTCGGCGCGCGCCGCCGCCGCGATCTGGCACGAGCTCGAGCCGGGCACCGACGCCACGCTCGAATTCGCCGCGCCGGGGGGTGCCGCGGTCACCGCGCCGGTCGCGATCATGCGCCGTACGCAGGGTACGGTGGGGGTTCGTTTCAGTGCGCCCGACGGCGCTCTCAGGGCGGCCCTGCGTGCGCTGGCGGAAGCCGCGGTGAGCGCCCGCGTGGCCGACTTCGAACGCAGCGCGCGTCCGCTGGACCCGGCGCGGCGCGCGCTGCTGGTGGCCTGTCGCCGGCAGTTCGGTGTGCACCTGCCGACCATGATTCACAGCGTGCGTCACGGGCTGATCACCGCGTTGCGCGACATGAGCCGCGGCGCCAGCGGACTCGCGGCGCATGGCCCGCAGGCCGAGGCCGGCCGGCTGGAGGCGTGCGCGCAGACGCTCGCGCGCGATATCGAGGTGACCATGGTGCAGGGCTTCGCCGAGGTCAGCGATCTCGACCAGACCCAGGAGCTGACCGTGATGATGGTGCGCGCGGCCGACAGCGGGCGCCCGATCGGCAGCGCCGGCGATCCCGGGCGGCCGGCGAGCCGTTCCGGCGAGGCCTACCTGGCCGACCTGTGTCGCGCCGCCGAGCGGCGCTACGGCACCACGTTCATGAGTATCGATCGCGATCTCGCCGCGGTCGTCGGGCATCGCATCGACCCGCGCCACAACCCGCTGCCGCCGGCGGCGGTATGCCGCATCTTCTGGCGCGCGGTCACCGAGCACGTCGACTCGCCGCGCGTCGAGAAGCTGCTCTACGAGATCATGACGACCCGGGTGCTGCCGCTGCTCGGCGACTTCTACGCCGCCCTCGGCACGCTCCTGGCCGCCGCACCGCCGCGCGACGCCGACGCCTGAACCGCGCGCCGCCGGCGCCGTCCCTGCTCAGTCGCCCGCGCGACCGCTGAAGGTCAGCGGGCGGCCCAGGGTCTCGCGGCCGAGGGCCTCGGTCGCGCGGTCACCGGTCCACACCTGGGTGCCGGCGATCCAGACGCTGTCGACCACGCCGTCGGAGCGATTGACGAGCTGATCGGCGCCGAGCACCTCGCGGTAGACCATGCGCCGGTTGGCGTCGGTGTCGTAGGTGGCCAGGGTCTCAGGGTTGACCAGCGTAATGTCAGCCTGCGCGCCGGGCTCGATGCTGCCGACATCGAGGCCGAAGAACGCGGCCGGATCACGGGTCAGGCGCTTCACCGCCAGCGCAACCTTGTCCAGCGAGTGACGTTGCGCAATCTGCAGCGTGAGCAGGTTGCCGTCGAAGAAGGCGAGGTTGATGAGGTGCGCGCCGCTGTCGTTGAAGCCGGGCAGGGTGTAGTCGCTGAACAGCAGCTGCTCCAGCACTTCCGGGCGATCGTTGCCGACCACGATGTGCCAGCGGATGGCGCGATCGTAGTGCGCCAGCAGGTGCAGGAAGAAGCGCGCCTCGCTCGGGCTATCGGGTGCCGCGGCGAACGCCTCGCGCTCGGCCTCGCTGCGTGCCGCGGCGGCCTCGCCGGCCTGGAAACGCTGCAGGCGCGCGTAGACGGCCTGGCCGTTCTCGCCGCACCACTCCGGCACCGGGCACTGGTCGATCAGCATCACCTCGAGATCGCGCTGGAAGGTGGAGACGATGCGCTTGTCGTACCAGTCGCGCTCGAAGCGCGCGATGTAGTCCGGATCGGCCAGGATGCGCCGGCGCCCGGCGGCGTCGTTGACGTCGCAGGCGAGCAGCGGGCGGGTCGCCTCGAATTCCTCGAAGATCGGCGAGATCGCGCCCTCCGACCACAGCAGGAAGGGCGTCGACAGCACCTGGAAATGGAACCTGCCCTGCATCAGCCACGAGTTGAAGAAGCGCGAGAGCTGCAGGAACACCTTCCACACGCTGCGGTCGTGCACCAGGTCGAGTGCGGTCAGGGCCGAGGTCCTGAGCGGTTTACCGAACAGCCGGCCACTGGTGTAGAGAAACCGCTTGAAGGTGCCGAGGCGGTTGACCGCGTCCGGCGTCGCCTGCCACACGCGGTCGTGCTCGCGCACCACGTCGAGCAGGCGCCGGATCTCGCGCTTGCCGGCATAGGGCGAGGGGATCTTGGCCGCGGTGTGCGGCTCGTTGGCGAGGTAGTGAAACGGGATGTTGTCGGTCGAGAAGCCGACGTAGCCCTGGCGCATGGCCTCTTCGAGCAAGGCCTCCATGCGCGCGAGCTCGTCTTCGTCCGGGTCGCGCTCGATCGCGTCCTGCGTGCCCATGACCTCGATGCGCAGCATCGAATGCGGCAGCAGCGGCGCGATGTTCGGACCCAGCTTCAGACCGCGCAGGTGCTCGAGGTAGGCGCCGGTGTCGTGCCAGTCCATGGCCGCCACGCAGCGCTCCAGGATCGGCTTGGGAATGTTCTCCACGCGCGCGAAGCAGTCGAGGATGGGATCGTCGCCGTTGCGGCGCTGGGCGCCGAACGCGGTCCCGATCGAGCAGTTGCCGACCACGCAGGTGGTGGTGCCGTGACGCACCACCTCTTCGAGGCCGGCATCGAGCTCGACCTCGAGGTCCATGTGGGTGTGGATGTCGAGCAGGCCGGGCATCAGCCAGCGGCCGTGCGCGTCGATCACCTGCGCGGCGCGTGCGGGGTCGAGGTCGACGCCGCGCGCGGCGATGCGGGTGCCGCCGATGGCGACGTCCTGCACCTGCGGATGACGGCCGCTGCCGTCGAAAACCAGTGCGCCCCGGATCAGGGTATCCCATCGTTCGCTCACGCCGCATGCTCCCCGTCGCGCGCCCGGCGGGCGCGCTTGCCGTGTCGCTGAGCAGTCTAACCCCGCGGCGGCGGCGTGCAACCGCCGGCGCGCTATGATGCGCGCGGTAACGGTGCGGCGGAGACGGCATGGACCCGGTCAGCCAGGGTGTCCTGGGAGCGGCGGCGGCGCAGTCAGGCGCGCGCCGTGCCCACCTGCTCGCGGCCACCCTGTGCGGCACGCTGGCCGGCATGGCGCCGGACCTGGATGCGCTGATCCGTTCGCCGCACGATCCGCTGCTCTACCTCGAGTACCACCGCCAGTTCTCGCACGCGCTGGTGTTCATTCCGATCGGCGCGCTCGTCTGCGCCGCGCTGCTGGCCGTCCCGCTACGGCGGGTGCTGCCGTTTCGGGCGGTCTACCTGTACTGCCTGCTCGGCTACGCCACCCACGGGCTGCTCGACGCCTGCACCAGCTACGGTACGCAGCTGCTGTGGCCGTTCTCCGACGCGCGCATCGCCTGGCACACGGTGTCCATCATCGACCCGTTGTTCACCCTGCCGCTGCTGTTGCTGGTGGTGCTCGCCGCACGCCGGCGGCAGCAGCGCTACGCGCGCCTGGCACTGGTCTGGGTGGTCGCCTTCATGGCGCTCGGTACCGTGCAGCGCGAACGTGCCGAGGCCGCCGGCGCCGCGCTGGCCGCGTCGCGCGGGCATGCGCCGGTGCGCCTGGTCGCCAAGCCGAGCTTCGGCAACCTGCTGGTGTGGAAGCTGATCTACGAGCACGACGGGCGCTACCACGTGGACGCCCTGCGCGTGGCGCGCCGGGTCGGGGTGCTGGGCGGCGACTCGGTGCCGCGCCTGGAGCCGGCACGCGACCTGCCGTGGCTGGAGCCCGGCTCGCGCCAGGCGCGCGACCTGGAGCGCTTCCGCTGGTTCTCCGACGGCTACCTCGCGCTCGACCCGGGGCGCGAGGATTTCGTCATCGACATGCGCTACTCGCTGTTGCCGGACGCGATCGACGCGCTGTGGGGCATCCGCCTGGACCGCACCACGCCGCAGCGCCACGTCCGCTTCGAGTGGACGCGCGAGGTCACGCCGGCAGCGCGCCGGCGCCTGCTCGACATGCTGCGCGGCGCGCTGCCGGCGCGCCCCGTCGTGCCCTGAGCGGGCCGCTCAGGCGCGCTGCACGAACTCGACGATGTTGCCGTCGGGATCGCGCACCATGGCGATGGTGACACCCGGCATGAACTCGTTCTTCTCGACCTCGAAGGTCACGCCGGCGGCGCTGCAGGCGTCGCAGATCTCGTCGATGTTGGCGACCTGGAAGGTGAGGTAGCGAAAGCCGAGCACGCTGTGCAGGCCGTCCTGCCCGGCGGGTGGCACTTCTTTCGGATCGACCAGCTTGACGAAGCTGTCACCGTAGGCCATGCGGTGCATGGTGCCGAACCACAGCGGCATCTCCTGCACTTTCTCCAGGCCGAGCAGGTCGCCGTAGAAGGCGAGGCTGGCGTCGATGTCGCTGACGATGATGCCGATGTCGATGGCGTTCTTGGCGGCGGTGATGCCCATGCTGAGGTGCTCCCCTTGGTGAGTTCGATGCGTGAGTCAGGGCTCGTCGTCGCCGGCCGTGCCGGCGGCGTCGAGCAGCGCCTGATGATACCGTTCGCTGGCATCGTCGTAGGCGTCGGCGGGTGTCATCGAGGCCTGGCGGTCGAAGGCGCGCTTGCCCTCGGCGAGCAGGCCTGCCGGGTGCGCGGCCAGGTCCCGTGCCAGCGCGTCGACCGCGCCGGGCAGGCGTTCGGCCGCGAGCACGCGGTTGACCAGGCCGAGGCGTTGCGCCGCGTGTGCGCCCAGCGGTGCGCCGGTCAGCAGCAGCTCGAGCGCGACGCGCCGCGGCAGCGCGCGGCTCAGCGCGACCTGGGTCGAGTATTCCCAGCGCCCGTCGGCGATCCCGGGCGCGGCGAAGCGCACGCGGCGCGCGGCGAGTACGAGGTCGCAGGCCAGCACCAGCTCGAGCCCGGCAGCGCCGACATCGCCGCCGACCGCGGCGATGGTGATCTGCGGGCAGCGCGCGAGCGCCAGCACCAGGTCGCTGCGTGCCATGGCCGCGGCGCGCAGGGCCGTGGTGTCGCGCGGGCACGCGTCGCGGGCCGCGCCGGCGCAGAAGGCGGCGCCGCGCGCCGCGATGACCAGCACGCGCAGCGCGTCGTCGTCGGCCGCGGCATCGAGCTGTCGCCGCAGTGCGGTGACCAGCTCCGGGGTCAGGCGGTTGGCGTCGTCGGGGCGGTTCAGGGTCAGGCGCAGCACGGCGCCTTCGCGCGCCACGTCGAGCCCGGCATCCGCTGCTGCGCGGCTCACCGGCGCCGTCTCCGGGGCGCTGTCAGCAGTGCACGCGCGGCACGGCAGGGCAGAGCGGGCGCGGGTGACGGCACGCGGTAGACCTCGCGAATGGGAACGACAGGGGGCCGCGGCAGTGTACGGCCTGCGGCGCACAGCGCCCAGCCCCGTTGCCGGCGCGAGGCGCGGGCCGCGCGCCCGCTTCACTGGTTCGGGTGAGCGCTTCGCCGCTGCAATCAGGCGAACGCCGGGATCACGCCCTCGGCGAAACACTCGAGCGAACGCAGCACGTCGTCACGCTGGTGCAGGCCCTGGGGGATGATCAGGAACATCTCGTTCAGCGGCACGCTGCGTGCAGCTTCGTCGATGCGCCGCTTGAGGGTGTCCGGCGAGCCGAACAGGAGCTCGGGGAAGGGCTGCCCGAAGGGCACCGCCCACTGCTCCCAGAACCATTTCATGTCGGCGGCCAGCGCCTCGGCACGGGCATCGCTCTCGGCGCAGATCATGAGGCCGCCCCAGCACGCCTCGTCGCCGGGCGCGACCTCGCGCTCGTGGCGCGCAGCCTCCTCGCGGTAGGCTGACCACAGCGCCTTCAGGAACGCCAGGTCGCTGGCCATGATGATCGGCTTGCCGCCGTACTTCGCCCAGAAGCGCGCGGTGCGCATGGAGGCCGAGAAGCCGCCGTAGAGCGGAGGGTGCGGCCGCTGCAGCGGCCGTGGCGCGATGCCGACCTGCTCGATGCGCATGTCCGCGGCGACGCCCTGGCCGTAGCGCGTGTAGACGTCGTGCGGGTGCGGGTTGACCAGGCCCGCCGGCGGAAACTGCCAGTAGCGGCCGTGGTGGCTGAAGGTCTCCTCGGTCAGGGCGCGCACGACGACGTCGACGTACTCGGCGAAGTACGCGCGGTTGGCGTCGTCGGCCGGCGTGTCCTTGTTCCACGGGCCGACCGGGCCGATGTCGTCGCGAACCTTGAAGTTCTCCACCCAGCGCGCCTGGTAGCCGCGCACCAGGCCGACGCCGAAGCGGCCGCCGAGCATGTTGTCCATGGTCGCGATGGCCTCGGCGGTGCGCAGCGGGTTGTGCACGGTGGACACGAAGCCGCAGGTGATGACGCGCAGGCGCTCGCTGTGCATGCCGATCCACATGCCCATCAGGGTCGGGTCGTTGGACGCCTCGAAGCCCTCGAGCTGGAGGTGATGCTCGGGATGACCCCAGCCGGCGAAGCCGGCGTCGTCGGCGAAGCGCACGTACTCGGCGATCTCGTCGAGCATGCGGCGGTAGAGCCGGGGGTCCTTGCCGGCCATGCCGCGTTCGAGCTCGGCGCGGCGACCGACCGTGCAGTACATGAAGGGATTGAAGCGGATCGTCATGGTCGGTCGGAGCGCAGTGCCAGCCCGTCCAGCGCGAAGAACGGCGCCGCGCTCAGGATCTTGTTCTCCATGTGCTGGACCAGCGGCGCGCCCCTGGCCGCGAACACGGCCCAGGCCGGATCGGCGGTCATCGCCGCGCGGCGTTCGGCGCGGTCGTTGAGGTCGGAGAAGCGCCACAGGTGTACGACCTGGTTGAGCTGCCCGATGTCGGTCGAGGTGTACCAGCCGACGCAGTCGCCGAGGTATTTCTGCTGCAGTGGCCAGGCCAGCTCGCCGTAGACTTCGACGAACTGCGGCAGCTTGCCCGGGTGCAGGGTGTAGGTGCGGTGATCGACGATCATGGGTCGCGGCTCCGGTGCGGTTGCAATGCCGGCATGGTACCAGCCCGCGACGCGGCTCAGGCTGCGTCGCG
This sequence comes from Gammaproteobacteria bacterium, assembly GCA_041984235.1. Classification (GTDB taxonomy): domain Bacteria; phylum Pseudomonadota; class Gammaproteobacteria; genus JBHIYN01. The sequence goes on along the minus strand of JBHIYN010000010.1, from coordinate 191,922 downwards.
GCGGTGCATGAGTGCGCGCCGGATGCCGTAGAGACTGACCGCCATCCAGAAGATTTCGATGATCAGCGAGGCGAGATTGAAATCGATCGCGAGCGACACCGTGATCAGGATGGCGCCGACCAGGTTGAGCACCGAGTAGCCGAGGTCGCGACTCGACAGGCGCTCGCTGAGGAGCGCGAAATAGGCCACGAGAATCAGCGCGACGCCGGCGATGCCGACCGCGTCGTGCCAGCCGAGTGCGGTCACGACGCTCAGCGCCGGCGTGCGAGCCAGCGATCGAGCTGGTTGGCGAACTGCTGCTTGTCGCGCGCACTGAGCGGCGGCGGTCCGCCGCTGACCTGGCGCATGCCGCGCAGCTCGTCCATCATGTCGCGCACCGCGAGGCGCTCGCTGACGTTGTCCTCGGTATACAGCGCGCCGCGCGGATTGAGGGCCGTCGCGCCACGTTCGACTGCGGCGGCGGCGAGCGGAATGTCGGCGGTAACGACCAGGTCACCGGCGGCCAGCTCGTTCGCGATGTAGTCGTCGGCGACGTCGAAGCCGGCGCCCACGCGCACCTTGCGGATGAACTTCGACGGTGGCGCGGGAACCGCCTGGTTGGCGACCAGCACCAGCTCCACCGCGCAGCGCTCGGCAGCGCGGAACAGCACTTCGCGCACGCTGCGCGGGCAGGCGTCCGCGTCGACCCAGATGCGGGTCGCGCTCTCGTCCGCGCCGCTCAGGGCTCGAACTCGTAGACTTCGGCGAACAGCGCGTACTCGTCGCGCCAGTCGCGCGAGCGGTCGCCGCGCACGTTCAGGCTCATGATGTTGACGATGCGGCTGAGCCACTGGTTCATGGAGTGCCATTCCATGATGTTCTGGTCACGGCCGGCGGCGTCCTGGCGGGTCGAGCGCGCAGAGGCCGAGCAGTGCCCGGCCTGCAGCACCAGGATCTCGAGGTTGCGGAAGTTCTCCGCCAGCTTCGTGCCGTCGTCCGCGGTGGCGGCGAACTCGGCGGCGAGCAGGCGCCGCACCTCGGGTGCAACGCCATCGGCATTGGCCGGGCAGCTGAACGCGGCGTCGTCGTCTTCGGCCGCCGACAGCGGCGGAGCGGCGCAGCAGGCGAGAACGAGGGCAAGGGCGATCGGGCGCGGGGGCGTGGCGGCAGGCATGGCGGATTCCCGGGTGGCGTGACGGCGGCCGTAGGCGATGCCGGCATCGTAGTCGAAAGCCGCCGGCGGCGACAATGCGGCGGCGTTCGCGCGGCGTCCACATGGTAGGCTTCGTGCCATGTCCGACGTCCCCCGTTTCGCATGCGACTGGCCGGCCGCCGCGCCGTCGTAACCGGCGCCAGCAGCGGCATCGGCCGTGCCGTCGCCGAGGCGTTCGCGCGCGAGGGTGCGGCGCTGGTGGTCTGCTACGCACGCTCCGCCGCCGCCAGCGACGCGCTGGTCGCCGATCTGCGTGCACGCGGCGCCACCGCGCACGCGCTGCAGGCCGACGTGCGCGAGATGGCCGCGGTCGAGGCGCTGGTCGAGCAGTCGGCGGAGCTGCTCGGTGGCATCGACATCTGGGCGAGTATCGCCGGTGCCGACATTCTCACCGGCGACGCCGCCGCACGGCACGACCTGCACAAGCTCGCCGACCTCATCGACGTCGACCTGCGCGGCACCATGCACTGTGCATGGGCGGTCGCGCCGCTGATGCAGGCGCAGGGTGGCGGCGTGATCCTGAACACTTCGTGGGATCTCGCGCTGGTCGGCATGGGCGAGCGCAACCCGGAGATGTTCGCCGCGACCAAGGCCGGCGTGACCGGTTTCACCCGCGCGCTGGCACGCAGCCTGGCGCCGCACATCCGCGTCAACGAGATCGCGCCGGGCTGGATCGCGACCGCCTTCGCCGAGCGCGAGATGGCGCCGGACTACCGTGCGCGCGTCATCGCCGAGACACCGCTGGGACGCTTCGGCACGCCCGAGGACGTGGCGCGCGCGGCGACCTTCCTGGTCTCCGACGAGGCCGCCTTCATCACCGGCCAGACGCTCAAGGTCAACGGCGGGCTGAGCAGCTAGCGGGTCAGGCGTCGCCGGCGAGGCGCAGGCCGGTGAAGGCCCAGCGCTGGTGCGGGTAGAAGAAGTTGCGGTAGGTCGTGCGCGCGTGGCCGGGCGGGGTCACGCAGGCGCCGCCGCGCAGGACCATCTGGCCGCTCATGAACTTGCCGTTGTACTCGCCGATCGCACCGGCGGCGGCAGCGAAGCCGGGGTAGGGCGAGTAGGCCGAGCGTGTCCATTGCCACAGCGTGTCGCCGACCTGCTCGAGGCCCGTGCCGCGCGCCGGCAGGGGGTGCAGGGCGGCGCTGGCAAGGGGGGTGGCGCGGCCGGCCATGGACGCCTCCCATTCGAACTCGCTCGGCAGCCGCGCGCCGGCCCACTGTGCGTAGGCGTCGGCCTCGTAGTGGCTGAGGTGGCAGACCGGGGCCTGCGGCGCCAGCGGCCTGACGCCGTGCAGGGTGAACTCGTGCCAGGCGCCGTCGATCTCGCGCCAGTAGGCCGGCGCCGACCAGTCGTTGGCCTGTACCGTGCTCCAGCCGTCGGCCAGCCACAGCAGTGGATTGCGGTAGCCGCCGTCGGTGATGAACTCCAGGTACTCGGCGTTGCTGACCAAGCGCGTGGCGAGGCGGAACGGCTCCAGCCACACGCGGTGACGCGGACCCTCGTTGTCGAAATGGAAGCCGCCGCCGCCGTGGCCGATCTCGGTCAGCCCGCCGTCGTGCGTCTGCCAGCGCGCCGCGACGGGCTGCGCTGCGGGCAGCTCGCCGTCGCGGTAGGCCGGGCCTAGCGGATTCAGCGACAGCAGGTGCTTGATGTCCATGAGCAGCAGCTCCTGGTGCTGCTGCTCATGGTGCAGGCCGAGCTCGACGGTGGCGAGCAGGTCGGCGTCGCCACGTTCTAGCAGGCGATCGACGCGCGTATCGATTGCCGCGCGGTAGTCGAGTACCTCGTCCAGCGACGGTCGCGTGACGAGGCCGCGATCGGGGCGCGGGTACTGCTCGCCGATGCCGTTGTAGTAGGAATTGTAGAGCACGCGGAAGGCCACGTGATGCGGCCGGAAGCCGGGCTCGTGGCGTTCGAGCACGAAGGTCTCGAAGAACCAGGTGACGTGGGCCAGGTGCCATTTCGCCGGGCTGGCGTCGGGCATGGACTGCACGCAGGCGTCTTCGGGGGACAGCGGTGCGGCGAGATCCAGCGAGTGCCGGCGAACGTCGCGATAGCGCTGGCGCAGCCGTTCGGGATCGGTACGGGCGGCAGCGAGATCGGGTGCTGGGGTGGCCATGATGCCTCCGGCATCCTACGCGCGGCCCGGGGGCAGTTCAAACCCGATGCGCGTGTCGCCGCTGGGCTCGCCGTGACGATCGTAGCGGCGCTCGTGGAAGGTCACCTGACCGGCGTCGTCGATCAGGATGACCGTCGAGCAGCGCGTGCCGTAGCCTTCGCCCTCGATGAAGATCGAGGACAGCACACGCTCCATGGCATGCCCGATACCGGTGTCCGGCAGCGCGTCGTCGTCGGCGCGCTGGCCGTCGCGCAGCAGGTGCAGCAGCGCGTCGACCGGCGCACTGGGCGGTGCGTCGAACAGGGCGGCGAAACCGGCACGCAGGCGCTCGCTCTTCGGCCAGGCGGTATCCAGCGCGGCGTTGCTGAGCGTGTAGATACCCTCGTCAAGCCGTTGCGGCTCGCCGGCCTGGTTGGAGTACCAGCACAGCGCGCCGTTGTCGTAGGCGAGCAGGTTGAAGCCGGCGTAGTCGTTACCGTGCCTGGCCAGCGCGCTGGCGTATGCGTCGGGGGCAACATCGGCGAACAGGTAGTCGTTGACGATGAGTCCGCGCGAGCGCGCGCCGGCCGGCAGCGCGCGGCCGGAGCGCACGTTGGTAATGGTGGCGAAGCGGCCGCGCTGGTCGAGTGCCAGCCAGGTGCCGCCGGCCTCGAGGTCGCGCCCGCCGATAATGCCGGGATGATCGTCCCAGCGCGCTGCCGGCGCAGTCGGCCGGTCGTGGAACTCGTCACGGTTGGCCGCCACCACCAGGCGATAGCCGGCGCAGCAATCGTGGGCGACCAGCAGCAGGCACACGGCGCTCAGCCCTGTCCGTAGCGCCCGCCGTTGGCGCTCAGCCAGGCGTTCTCCGCGGCCGTCGCGGTGCGGCCGAGTGCGAGATTGCGATGAGGGAAGCGACCGAACTCGCCGATCAGCTCGCGGTGCTCGCGCGCGTGCGCCAGGGTGCGGGCGGTGAACTCGTGCAGCGCTTCGGGCGCCTCTTCGTGCAGGCGCTCGTAACACGCCACCGCGCGATCCTGGGCCTCGATGTCCTCGGCATGCTCCAGCGGCAGGTAGAAGAACGCGCGCTCGACGATCGCGAGCTCGCGGTCACCGCCGCTGGCCACCGCGTCGCGGCACAGCGCCAGCGCGCGGTCGTCGCAGGCAAACGCCTGCGGCGTGCCGCGGTGGACGTGGCGCGAGAACTGGTCGAACACCACGATCAGGGCCAGCGTGCCGCGCCGGCTGAGCTGCCAGCGGCGCAGACGCCCGCCGGCCGCCGCGCCGAGGGTGTCCTGGAAGCGCTCTCGCACCTCGCGATCGAAATCGGCTGCACCGCCGAACCAGCGGCGGTTGCGCGCGGTGAGCGTGCCCGGGTCATCCGCGTGCGGCCCGAACCAGAATTCGAGAACCGCTTCGCTGTCGGCGATGCTCAATAGCGCACCAGGCTGTGGACCGGGCACTCGCCCAGCGCGCGGCGCCCGTCGAGGAAACCGAGCTCGACGACGAAGGCCGCCCCGCACACGGTGGCGCCGGCCAGGCGGGCGAGCTCGAGGGCGGCAGCGGCGGTGCCGCCGGTCGCGATCAGATCGTCGACCAGCACGACGCGATCGCCGCCGGCGATGGCGTCGCGGTGCATGTGCAGCTCGGCCGCACCGTACTCCAGCTCGTAGCTCACGCTGTGCGTCGCCGCCGGCAGCTTGCCGGGTTTGCGCAAGGGCACGAAGCCCGCGCCCAGTGCCTGGGCGGCCAGGCTGCCGAAGATGAAGCCGCGCGCCTCCATGCCGAGCACCGCGCTGATGCCGGAGTCACGGTACGGCTCGACCAGGCGCGCGGTGACGTCGGCCAGCGCCGCGGCGTCGGCGAGCAGCGGCGTGAGGTCCTTGAACACGATCCCCGGCCGCGGAAAATCGGGGATGTCTCGGATGTGGGCGGTGATCGGGTCCATCGGCGGCGTCATCGTCTGGGCGGGTCCGCGATGATAGCCTGTCCGCACGCGCGCCCGGAAACGCGCGGGAGACGGAGCCAGCGATGAGCGCGAGTACGGGCAGTGACGGCGACTGGGTGCAGGACCTGGCCTGGCCCGAGGTCGAGCGCCGTCTTCGCGCCGGCGCGATCGCGCTGCTGCCGATCGGCGCGGCAAGCAAGGAACACGGCCCGCACCTGCCGCACGGTACGGATTACCTGCAGGCGGCGCATTACGCGGCGGCCCTCGCCGGACGAATCGACGCGTTGATCTGGCCGGTTGCGAGCTACGGCTATTACCCGGTGTTCACCGATTACCCGGGCAGCGTGTCGCTGCGTGCGGAAACCTTCACCGCCCTGGTTGGCGAGATCCTGGAAGGTATTGCCGGCGCCGGTGCGCGCGCCGCGATCCTCGTCAATACCGGCATCAGCACCATTGCGCCGCTGGAAGGTGCTCTCAACGCATGGCGCGCAGCGATGCCGGTGCGGCTGCTGAACTGCTACGCGGGCCCGCGCTTCCGCGCCGCCGTGGCGGCGGTCGAGGAGCAGCCCTGGGGCGGCCACGCCGACGAGATCGAGACCGCGCTGATGCTGGCGATTGCACCGGCGACGGTACACATGGAGCACGCGGTGGCGGCTGACACCCACATCGCACGCGGGCGCTTCAACCGCACCGATGCGTGCGCGCCGAACTATTCGCCGAGCGGGGTCAACGGCGATCCCACGCGGGCGACGCGGGCCAAGGGCGAGCGCCTGCTCGCCGCGCTGCTCGACGACCTCTACGCGGGAGCATGCGATGCGCTACGCGATTGATCCGGCCGAGTTCGATCTCACGCCGCGCGCGGCGGTAGCGTTGCAGCGCGAGCTGGCCGCGCGGGTGGTCAGCGAGGACCGCTTTGGTGCGGTGCGCCGGGTAGCGGGTGTCGATGCCGGCTTCACCGACGACGGGAAGACCACCCGGGTCGCGGTCGTCGTCATGAGCTACCCGGCACTGGAGACCCTGGAGCAGGTCGTGATCAGCCGGCCGACGCGCTTCCCCTACGTACCCGGCCTGCTCTCGTTTCGCGAGGTCCCGGCGATGCTGGAAGCGCTCGGGCGTCTCGCGCGCGAGCCGGACGTGGTGCTGTGCGACGGCCACGGCCGCGCGCACCCGCGCCGCTTCGGCAGCGCCTGCCACCTCGGCGTGGCCAGCGGCCTGCCGACCATAGGGGTCGGCAAGTCGCGCCTGTGCGGCACGCACGACGAGCCGGGCGAGGAGCGCGGCGAGCACGTGCCGCTGGTGCACGACGGCGAGGTCATCGGCGCGGTCGTGCGCACGCGGCGGCGGGTCAGCCCGGTGTTCGTCTCGGTCGGCCACGGTGTCAGTTTGGGCAGCGCCGTCCACCTGGTGCTCGACTGCGCGCCGCGCTTCCGCCTGCCGCAGCCGATCCGCGCGGCGGACAAGCTCGCTTCGCACGGTACGGCCTGAGGCCGCGACGCGGTCAGGGCGCGCCGCGGCGCCGGCGGTGGAACCAGGCCAGGCCGCGCAGTAGCCACGGCGCGGTGTGCGCGCGGCGCCAGTTGCCGGCGGCGAACTTCGCGGCCTCGCCGTAGGTCGGGTAGACGTGGATGGTCGAGAGGATCTTGTTCAGGCCGAGTCCGTGGCGCATGGCGAGCACGAACTCGCCGATGATCTCGCCGGCATGTTCGCCGACCACCGTGGCGCCCAGCACGCGATCGCTGCCGGGTGCGGTGAGCACGCGCACGAAGCCGCGCGCGGTGCCGTCGGCGATGGCGCGATCGAGCTCGCCGAGGTCGTAGGTGGTGATCTCGAACGCGGTGCCGGCGTCGCGGGCCTGCTGCTCGCTGAGGCCGACGTGGGCGACCTCGGGGTCGGTGAAGGTGCACCACGGGATCACCCGGGTGTCGACCGCGAAGCGTCGCAGGTCGCCGAACAGGGCGTTGACCGCGGCATACCAGGCCTGGTGTGCCGCGGTATGCGTGAACTGCCACGGGCCGGCCACGTCGCCGCACGCAAACACGTTCGGCAGGGTCGTCTGCAGGTGTTCGTTGACCTCTATGGTGCCGCGCTCGGCGATCGCCACGCCCAGCTCTTCCAGGCCGTAGCCCTCCACGTTGGCGCGCCGGCCGAGCGCGACCAGCACCTCGTCGAAAGCGAGGGTAAGCGCTTCCCCGTCGTCGCCCGCGACCCGCTCGCAGTGCACGACGTTGCCGTCCGGGCCGGTCTCGAAGGAAAGTGCGCGGGTGCCGAGCTCGAGGCCGATGCCCTCGTCCGCGAAGACCTGCTGCAGCAAGGCCGACACCGGCGGGTCCTCGCGCGGCAGCAGGCGCTCGGCCATCTCGACCACGGTGACCTGGCTGCCCAGGCGGGCGAAGGCCTGCGCCAGCTCGCAGCCGATGGGGCCGCCGCCCAGCACCAGCAGGCGGCGTGGCAGGTGGTCGAGCTGCCACAGGTTGTCGGAAGTCAGGTACGCCAGCTCGGCCAGGCCGGGCAGTGATGGCACCAGCGGCCGCGCGCCGGTCGCGAGCACGATCGCGCGCGTGCTCAGGCGACGGCCGCCGACCTCGACCTCGTACGGCGAGACGATGCGCGCGCGGCCGTGCACGCACTCCACCCCCAGCGCCTGGTAGCGCTGCACCGAGTCGTGCGGTTCGATGCGCCGGATCACGGCCTGGACACGCTGCATGACCGCCGCGAAGTCGACCGGGATCTCGGTGTCGCCGAGGCCGAGGCGCGAGGCGTGGCGTGCCTCGTGCACCTGGCGCGCGACGCGCAGCAGGGCCTTGGAGGGCACGCAGCCGGTGTTCAGGCAGTCGCCGCCCATGCGCGCCTGCTCGACCAGTACCACCCGCGCCTGTACGGCGGCGGCGATGTAGCTGGCCACCAGGCCGGCCGAGCCGGCGCCGATCACGACCACGTTGTGATCCACGCCCGCGGGCGGCGGGTAGCGCATGCGAAAGCGGCGACGCTCGACGAGGCGCGCGATGAAGCGGGCCAGGAACGGGAATGCCGCGAGCAGGCCCAGCGACGCCAGCACGGCGGGCGAGGCGATGTCGGACAACGACTCGATGGCGGCCAGCTGGGTGCCGGCGTTGACGTAGACGATCGTCGCCGGAAACATGCCGAGCTGGCTGTAGAGGTAGAAATTGCGTACCGAGATCGGGGTCAGCGCCATCACCAGGTTGATGACCACGAACGGCACCACCGGGATCAGGCGCAGCGTAAGCAGGTACAGCGGGCCGTCGCGGCTGATGCCGCGGTTGATGCCCTCGAGCCGCGGCCCGAAGCGCGCCTGCACGGCGTCACGGAAGAGATAGCGCGCGAACAGGAAGGCCAGCGTCGCGCCCAGCGTGCTGGCGAAGGACACCAGCACAGTGCCCCACAGCACGCCGAACACCGCACCGGCGGCCAGCGTCATGACCAGTGCCCCGGGTAGCGACAAGGCGGTGACCACGGTGTAGATGCCGAAGCCGAGGCTGGAGGCCAGCAGCGGGTGGGCGCGGACGTAGGCCTGCAGGGTGGCCTGCTGCTGCCTGAGATAGTCGAGGCTCAGGTAACGGCCCGGCTCGAGCAGCACGACCACCACCGCGACGAGCAGCGCCGCCGCCAGCAGCAGCCAGCGTCGGCGGGTCATTGGTAGCGCGGACCGTTCAGCAGCACGCAGAGGACTGCGCGGGTGCGCAGCAGCCGGGCGCGGTGAACGGCAGGGCGTCGTCGTCTTCGGCGAACGGGCCGCGATGCACGGCGTCCGTGCTCTCGAGGTCGAAGCAGTCGGCGTAGCGCGAGGCGGCCAGCAGGCGAAAGGTGTTGCCACTCACCGCGACGCTGTGACCGCGTTCGAAGACGTGCCGCTTGTCGAGCACGAAGCGCTCCTCGCAGTCGGCGATCCCGCCGCGGTAGCACGCCCGCTGGCCGTAATCCTCGGCACTGGCCTCGAGACCGTCGACGCGCAGCAGGCGGCAGGTGGCGGAGTGGAATGCGATGCCGTCGACGCGCTCGGCAATCGCCGCGTCGGTAACGGCGACGGGGTTGTCCTCGACCAGGCGCGGATCGCCGAAGCCGGCGCTGCGCGCGAGGCGCTCGAAGTCGCGCCAGTACAGCGCGCCGCCCAGGCATTCGCCGTAGAGCAGGGGGTCCTGCGCGAGGTCCTGCGGTACCCGGCGGCTGGCATAGACGTCGGCGAAATAGAGCTCGCCACCCTCGCGCAGCAGGCGGTGCGCACCGCGCAGCACGGCGAGCTTGTCCACGGCGAGGTTGATGACGCAGTTGGAGACGACGACGTCGAAGCTGCCGGGCGCCAGGCCGCAGTCGTCGAGCTGCTCGATGTAGCCGTGACGGAACTCGACGTTGGACGCGGGGTAGCCGAAGCGCTCGGCATGCCAGTCGCGGTGGCGGCGCGCGACCTCGAGCTGCTCGCCGGTCATGTCGACGCCGACCACGCGACCGCGCGGCCCGACCAGCTGCGCGAGCACGTAGCAGTCGCGCCCGCTGCCACAGCCGAGATCGAGCACGCTGAGCCCGTCGAGCAGGGGCGGGAACACCAGTCCGCAGCCGTAGTAGCGCGCACTGACCTCGGGGTGCACGTTGGCCATCAGCGCCGCCAGCGCGCCGCCCGGTGCACAGCTCGTGGTGCAGGCGGAGGTCTTGAGGTCGGCACTCTCGCCCAGCACCTGGCCGTAATAATCGCGAACGACTTCACGCATGGTTGGATTCCCGGTTGAACCCGCGCCACTCGCGGGTGGTCAATGTGTCAGAGGCGGGCCGGGGCATTCAAGTCCCGTGCCTCGTGTAGACTGGCGCCCCCGTGGCGCCGGCGCACTGCTCCTGCTTTGACCGCACCCGGCGAGCGGGTTCCCCGACGGGGCGCCGCGCCCCACCTGTCCCCCGACGAGGTCGACTATGTTCGTGCAAGCATCCAGGTCTTCGATACTCCGCGCCGCGGCACTGGTGACGGTGTTGCTTACCCAGGGGACGTTCGCCGCCGAGCCGGCGACGCTCAACGCGCTCATCGACAATGTGCTGCGCACCCACGTCAAGGACGGCTACGTGGATTATCCCGCGATTGCGCGCAACGTGCGCTTTCACAAGTACGTGGAGGCGCTGGCCGAGGTCGACCTGGGCGCGCTGGGCGGCGAAGAAGAGGCGATCGCGTTCTGGCTCAACGCGCACAACGCCCTCGCCATCCGCATGGTCACCGACGGCACCACGCCGGTCGACGCGCTCGGTCGCCTGAAGTTCTTCCGCACCACTGAGCACCGCGTCGGCGGTCGCGAGTACGATCTCGAGGATATCCAGACACTGCTCGCCGAGTTCGGCGATCCACGGCTGCACTTCGCGATGGTCAGCGCAGCTTATGCCGGCCCCGATCTGCGCGCCGGTGCGTACCGCGCCGACCAGCTCGGGCAGCAGCTCGACGAGGCCGTGCGGGCGTTCGTCAACGACAAGCGCAAGAACCGCTTCCTGCTGACCCTGCGCCGCGCCAAGCTGTCGGAGCTGTTCGAGCGTCACGCCGAGGACTTCGGTGACAGCGACAAGGCCGTGCTGGCCTGGATCGCGCCCTACGTGGCCGAGCCGGAGGCGGCCAAGGCGCTGGTCAAGGGGGGCTTCGAGATCGAGTACATGGAGTGGGACTGGAGCATCAACGGGCGCCCCATGTAACGCTCAGCTCGCGCTGCGCTGGAGCTGCTCACGCAGCGTCGTGTAATCGACCTTGCCCGAGCCGAGCAGGGGCAGCTGCTCGAAGTGGATCACACGGCGGGGCACCAGCAGCTCGCTGGCGCTGGCGTCGCGCGCCGCGCCGACCAGGTGTGAGCGCTCGGCATCAGCGACGTCGGTGACCAGCACGATCTGCTCGCCCTTGCGCGGATCGCTGAGTGCCATGGCGGCGTGCTGGCCTTCCGGCCACAACATCTGCGCGAGCTCTTCGACCGCGGCGAGCGAGACCATTTCGCCGCCGATCTTGGCGAAGCGCTTGGCGCGCCCGCGGATCGTGACGAAGCCGCGTTCGTCGACCGTGACGATGTCGCCGGTCTCGTACCAGCCGGCGCCGTGGGACTCGGTCCAGGGTGGAATGATCTCGCCATCGCTGCCGTGGAACAGGTAACCGAGCATGACGTTGGGTCCGCTGACCACCAGCTCGCCGCCTTCGTCGATACCCGGCACCGGTTCGAGGTACCAGTGCATGCGCGTGAGCAGGCGGCCGACGGTACCGGGGCGGTTGGCGAGCGGGTAGTTGACCGCCAGCACCGGGCTCGCCTCGGTCGCGCCGTAACCTTCGAAGATGCGGATGCCGAATTTCTCGTGCCACAGCTGGCGCACGTCGTCGGTGAGCTTCTCGGCGCCGGCGATCACGTAGCGCATGCGGTGGAAGTCATAGGCATCGGCGTTGCGGCCGTAGCCGCGCAGGAAGGTCGTGGTGCCGAACAGGCAGGTCACGCCGAGCGTGTAGCAGAGCTCGGGCACGATGCGGTAGTGCAGCGGATTCGGGTACTGGTAGCTGGCGGCGCCCTTGAGCAGCGGCAGGAGCACGCCGCCGAGCAGGCCGAAGGCGTGGAAAACCGGCAGCACGTTGAGTACGCGGTCGCGGCGGGTAAGGTCGATCAGCATGCTGACCTGGGCGTAGTTCGCGAGCAGGTTCGCGTGTGACAGCACCACGCCCTTGGGGATCCCTTCCGAGCCCGAGGTAAAGAGCACCACCGCCGGGTCGCGCGCGCGGCGCGGCGGACTCAACAAGCGATGCGCGAGGCACGGCAGGCGACCGGCGACGAGTCCGCCGAGCTTGCGCAGCAGGCCGATGCGGTCACGCAGGTCCTCCAGGTAGATGACTTCGCAGTGGGCCGCGAGCGCGGCGACTTCCTCTTCGAGCTGGGCGGTCTCGACAAACGCGCGCGCGGTGAAAACGACCTCGATGTCGGCCGTCTCCAGCGCGGTCACCAGGCCACGCGGGCCGGCGGTGAAGTTGAGCATGGCCGCCTCGCGGCCGCGCGCCTGGCAGGCGAACAGGGTGACGACAGCGGCCGCCGTGCTCGGCAGCATGATGCCGACGCGCTGACGGGCATCGGTCAGGCGCGCGATCAGCGAGCCGAGCACGAACGCGCGGGTGATCATGTCCTGGTAGGTGAGGCGCGCGCCACCGGCGTCTTCGAGCGCGAGCTGGCGACCGCCGTGCGTGCGTGCCGCGTGCACCAGCGCGGTGAACAGGGTGCCGTCGTGGACGGCGTTGGCGTAGGCCACCTCGCGCATGATGTCGGCAATGCGCGCGGCCGCGGCCTGCCGTCGCTCGGCGCCCTTCAGCGCGGGGTCGAGCTCGAGTCGGCGCGGCGCGAGCACGGTCAGCGTGAGCGCGGGCAGCAGGCGGCGCCGGTAGAGTCCGCCGACCCGCGACCAGCGCGAGTACTGCAGCCCTTCGATACCCACCGGCACCACGGTTGCGGCAGCGCGATCGGCAACCACGGCAGGGCCGTCGTAGACCTTCATCAGGGTGCCGGTGGTGGTGACCCGTCCCTCCGGGAAGATCACTGCCGGCCGGCCGCTGCGCACCACGCCGACCAGGCGCTTGATGGCGGCCGGGCTGAAGGGATCGGTCTCCAGCGTCTCGATCGCGCCGAGCAGCGGGCGCAGGTACCAGCGGCGTGCCAGCTCGCGGTCGATGGCGAACACCGGTGCGTTCGGCAGGAACAGCCACAGCACCAGGCCGTCCAGCACTGACACGTGGTTGGCCAGCACCAGCACGCGCTCGGCGTCTGCCGGGTAGTGCTCGAGACCGACAACGCGTACGCGGAACAGCACGCGCACGAGCGCGGCGCCGAGGCGCCGCGCCAGGCGCAGGGCGAGACCGCTCACCGTGGCGACGCGGACACGGGATCAGATGTCATGGTGTGCGTCCTGCGCGGACGGCCGCGCGACGAGCAGGCGTTGCCCCGGCTGCAGGCGATGGTCGCTGCCCAGACGGTTCCAGCGCTGCAGGTCGGCGACCGACACCTTGAAGCGGCGCGAGATGGTCCACAGCGAGTCCCCGTGCCGGACCTCGTAGGCCGCGACGGCGGCCGGCGTCGCCGGCGCGGACGCGGACGGCACCCTGAGGCGCTGCCCGAGACGCAGGGTGGCACGCCGGTCGATGCCATTGGCGCGGGCCAGCGCGTCGACGCTGGTGTCGTAGCGGCGCGCCAGGTCCCACAGGTTGTCGCCCGGGGCGACCACGTGGGTGCGCTCCGGCGGCGGCGCGGCGGCTGCCGTGTCCGAGGCCGACGGCAGCGGCTCGGGCAGCGCCGTCGGCGGCGGCACGCGCAGGGTCTGTCCGACCGCGAGGCGGTTGGAGGTCAGGCCGTTGACCTGCTTCAGGGCGGCGACCGAGATCCCGCTCGACAGCGCGATGTGTGACAGGGTCTCGCCGGCTGCGACCACGTGCTCGGCGGCCGGCGTGCGGGCCTCGCGCGGCAGGGCGGCGAGCGCTTCGCGCACGCTGTCGCCTTCGCCGGCCGGAACCAGCACGCGGCTGGGCGCGCCGGCGACCGTGTAGCGCTTGCGGAACGCCGCGTTCAGGGTGTCGAACTCGGCTTCGTCCAGCGTCACCCAGTCGATGACGCGATTGAGGTCGAGGGCCGGACCGACCTCGACGATGTCGAAGTGCGGCCCGCCCGGAATGCGCGGCAGCTCGACGCCGTGCGCTTCGGGATGCGCGATGATCTCGGTCAGCGCGAGCAGGCGCGGCACGTACTCGCGCGTCGAGCGCGGCAGCTTGAGGGCATGGAAATCGGTCGCCATGCCACGCCGGGCATTGCGCTCCATAGCGCGTTCGACGGTGCGCTCGCCGCAGTTGTAGGCGGCGAACACCAGCTTCCAGTCGCCCATGAAGCGGTCGCGCAGCAGCTCGAAGTAATCCAGCGCCGCGCGCGTGCTCTCGACCACGTCACGGCGGCCGTCGTACCAGCGCGACTGGGCGACCCCGAAGCGGCGCGCCGTGTCCGGCATCAGCTGCCACAGGCCGGCGGCGCCGGCGGGCGAGGTGGCGGCCGGGTTGTAGGCGCTTTCTATGATCGGGATGAGGGCAATCTCGTAGGGCAGGCCGCGGCGCTCGATCTCGTTCACGATATGGCCGAGGAAGGGACGCGCGCGTGCAGCGGACTCGTTGAGGCGGCGCGCGCTGTTGCCGAAGCGGGTCAGCGGATCGGCATCGCGGCGCTCCGCGCGCGGCGCCATGCGCAGCTCCTCGCCGATGCGACGCCACAGGTCGGGCACCGCCTCCGGCTGGCGCTGCGCGGTTACCGCCGGCGCCGCCGGCCGGCGCGTGTCGATCACGGCCGGACGATGCCGGGGCGTGTTTGCCGTGTCCTCGCCGCCGCCTTCGTCGCGGCTGCCCGGGAACAGCGGTGGCCAGGCGGAGCAGCCGCCGAGGCCGATGACGATCAGGCCTGCGAGTACGCCTGTTCGTATGCATCTGCCCCCCGACATGGCGGGTATGCTAGGAACCCCGCCGGATAGCGTCAAGGCGCCGCGTTGCGCAGGCGGCGCGCGCATGACAAGCTTGCGCGCCAGTGAAGCACGCCGCCCGACAACGCCGCCACCGATGGGGCTGAGAACCGCCTCCTCACCGCACGACGTGTCGACGACCGCGGCGCTGGCCGAGTGGTTCAGGCAGGAGCCCGGCAGCCTGCTGGCGGAGTACGAGCGTCACATCCTGGGCAACATCCTGCCCGACCTGTTCGGCTACCACATCGTGCAGCTCGGCTGTCATCACGAGGAGGATCTCGTCGCCAGCAGTCGCATCTCGCACCACGTACGCGTGGAGCTCGGTGCACGCACGGACCGGCAGGCGGACGTGCTGTGCACCGAGGATGCCGTGCCGCTCGCCGCGGGCACCATCGACGTGCTGGTGCTGCCCCACGTGCTCGAGTTCGCCGACGACCCGCGCCGCGTGCTGCGCGAGGCCGAGCGGGTGCTGATCGGCGAAGGCCATATCGTGATCATCGCGTTCAACCCGGTCAGCGCGTTCGGTTCCTGCGCGCTGCTGCGCCGCTGGCAGGGGCGTGCGCCCTGGAACGCCCACCTGATTACCGCCGCCAGGGTCAAGGACTGGCTGCAGCTGCTCGGCTTCGACATCGTGCAGGTGGCGCGCGCGGGCTACCGACCGCCGCTGGCGCGACCGCGGCTCAACCGGCGGCTGGCCTTTCTCGAAAAGCTCGGCGCCTATTGCTGGCCGGCGCTGGCCAACGTCTGCGTCGTGGTCGGCAAGAAACGCGTCGAAGGCGTCACGCCGCTGAAGGCGACCTGGCGCCAGCGACGCCGCGTGCTCGCCGGCAGCGTCGCCGAGCCTTCCGCGCGCAGCCGCGGCGCGCATGGAGCGGGTTGCGATGGCTGAGGTCGACCAGCGCACGGTGACCGCCTATACCGACGGCGCCTGCCGCGGCAATCCCGGGCCGGGTGGCTGGGGTGTGTGGCTGAGCTGGGGCGATCACGAACGGCGCCTGAAGGGTGCGGAGCCGGCGACCACCAACAACCGCATGGAACTGACTGCCGCGATCGAGGCGCTGGCGGCATTGAAGCGGCCGACCCGGGTCGCCATCATCACCGACTCGCAGTACGTCATGCACGGCATCACCGAATGGCTGCCGGGCTGGAAGCGTCGCGGCTGGAAGACCGCCGCGCGCAAGCCGGTCAAGAACGTCGACCTGTGGCAGCGCCTCGACGCGCTCACCGCGCGTCACGACGTGCACTGGTCATGGGTGCGCGGCCATACCGGCGATGCCGGCAACGAGCTCGCCGACCAGCTGGCGAACGAAGCCATCGACGCGCTGCTCGAAGAACGCGCGAAGTGAGGAGAGACTGATGCGACAAATCGTGCTCGACACCGAGACCACCGGCCTGGAGCCCGCGCAGGGCCATCGCATCATCGAGGTCGGCTGCGTCGAGATCGTCAACCGCCGGCTGACCCGGCGTCACTTCCACCGTTACGTCAATCCGCAGCGCGAGGTCGATGCCGGCGCGGCCGAGGTGCATGGCATCACGCTGGCCGATCTGCGCGACAAGCCGGAGTTCCGCGAGATTGCCGCCGAGTTCGTCGAGTTCGTGCAGGGCGCGGAGCTGATCATTCACAACGCGCCGTTCGATGTCGGCTTTCTCGATGCCGAGCTGGCACTGATCGGCGAGGCCTGGGGCCGTATCGCCGATTACTGCACGGTGTTCGACACCCTCAAGCTCGCGCGCGACATGCACCCGGGGCAGCGCAACTCGCTGGACGCACTGTGTCGCCGTTACGAGATCGACAATGCGCACCGCGAGCTGCACGGCGCGCTGCTCGACGCCGAGCTGCTGGCCGAGGTCTATCTCGCGATGACCGGCGGGCAGGCGGCGCTGGAGCTGGACGCGGCGCAGGTGCGCAGTGCCGCCGCCGCGGCCAGCAGCGGCGCCACGGCGCAGCGCCGCGAGGTGCGCGTGGTGGCGCCTACCGCGGCGGAGCTCGCCGCCCACGAGCGTGCGCTGGAGCGCATCGAGCGTGCCAGCGACGGCGCCTGCGTGTGGCGCAGCGGGCGCGCGTGACGCTCAGGCCACGGCCTGCTCGATCATCTGCTGCAGCTCGCCGCTCTGGTACATGCCGAGCACGATGTCGCAGCCGCCGATCAGCTCGCCGCCGATGAAGACCTGGGGGAAGGTCGGCCACTCCGAGAAGGCCGGCAGGTTCTGACGAAACTCGGGCTCGGCGATGACGTCGACGTGATGGAAGTCGGCGCCGCACGCCTTCAGCGCCTCGACCGTGCGCATGGAGAAGCCGCACTGGGGGAACTGCGGCGTGCCTTTCATGAAGATGACGATGGGGTTGGTTTCGACGATGTTGCGAATGCGTTCGATGGCGTCCATGGGGGATCCTCGCTGTACGGGTCCGCGGCTGCGCGGTTTGCGCCTATTTTAGGCTGCCTCAGGGCGGGATAAAACGTGTCGCGGACTGGGGAAATGGATGTCGCGCCCGCTAGCCACCGTCCCAGCCGCCGCCGCCCGGCGTGGCGATGGTGAGCACGTCTCCGGCGGCGACGTCGCGCTCGAACTTGGCCGGCAGCACGACGCCGTTGATGCGGTTCTCGCCCGCGGCGCCGGCCCCGCCGCCGGCCGTTCCCGGTGCGCCGGCAGCGCGCCGCTCGCTGAGCACGGTGACCTGGGCGGGCGCCAGGAACTCGTACTCGCGCACGATGCCGTCGCCGCCGCGCTGCCGACCGCTGCCGCCCGAGCCACGCCGCACCGCGTAGCGGCGCACGCGCAGCGGGTAGCTCATCTCCAGGACTTCGACCGGGGTATTGAGCGTATTGGTCATGTGCGAGTGCACCGCGTCGAGTCCGGGCCCGCCGGCGTGTGCGCCGGTGCCGCCGCCGATGGTCTCGTAGTAGTCCCAGTTCGCGCCGCCCATGGCGACGTTGTTCATGGTGCCCTGGGCGGCCGCGGCGACGCGCCCGGGCGCCGCTTCGGCGAGTGCCCGCAGCAGCACTTCGACGACGCGCTGGCTGGTTTCCACGTTGCCCGCGGCGACCGCCGCCGGCGCCCGCGCGTTGAGCAGGCAGCCGGGCGGCGCTTGGATGTCGATCGGTCGCAGCGAGCCGGCGCAGGGCGGCGTGTCTTCCGGCATCAGCGCGTAGAAGACGTAGTACACCGCCGCCGCGGTGACCGACAGCGGGCAGTTGATGTTGCCGGCTACCGCCGCGGCCGTGCCGGTGAAGTCGACGCGCGCCCGGGTGCCGTCGATCGTGATCGCCACGGTAATGGGCACCTCGCGCGCGCTGAGGCCGTCGCCGTCCATGCATTCGGAGGCGTGGTAGACACCGTCGGGCAGGTCGCCGATGGTGCGCCGTGCGAGCGTCTCGGCATAAGCATTGACCGCTTCCATCGCGGCCAGGAAGCCGTCGCGGCCGCGCCGCTGCGCCATCGCGTCGAGCCGCTCCAGGCCGGTGCGGTTGGCGCTGACCTGGGCGGCGAAGTCGCCCAGCGTGTCGGCCGGGTTGCGCAGGCCGGTGGCGAGCAGGGCGGCGGTCTCCGCGTCCTCGCGCCCGCCGCGGCGCAGGTAGCGCGGGCTGATCACCAGCCCTTCCTCGCCGAGCGTACGCGACAACGGCATGGAGCCCGGCCGTTCGCAGCCGATGTCGGCGTGGTGCGCGCGGTTGGCGCAGAAGCCGGTCAGCGCGCCGTCGAGGAACAGCGGCGCAATGACGGTGACGTCCGGCAGGTGGGTGCCGCCGAGATAGGGATCGTTGAGGATGACCATGTCGTCGGCGCGCCACGCGATACGGCGCACCACGTCGCGCATGGCGTAGGCCATGCTGCCGAGATGAACGGGAATGTGCGCGGCCTGGGCCGCGAGCTCGCCGCTGGCGTCGAATACCGCGCAGGAGAAGTCGAGGCGATCCTTGATGTTCGGCGAGAAGGCGGCGCGACGCAGGGTCGCACCCATTTCGCGGCAGATTGCCCCGAGCCGGTTGACGACCAGGCTCAATTCCACCGAATTCAACTTATCTCTCCGTTTCCATTGGATTTTTCCGCGATGCAGTGTTGCATAATACGGCACCGTTGCGGACAATGCCGCGCCTGTTCAGGTGGCGCGCGGCAGTTTCGGGGGAAGTCTGCCCGGCACACAGGCGCCGCATCGGAACCCGACTCCCGTGAGCGTGCAGCGACGACGGCCGTCGCGGCGCGGTCCTGCTTTTACAGTCTGAGGTGCGGCAATGAGCGCAGGTCCCAGCCCGGCATTGATGAGTAACTACGGTCGCCTCGACGTCAGCTTCGTGCGCGGCCGCGGACCCTATCTCTACGACGAGAACGACCGCGAGTACCTCGATGCGCTGAGCGGCATCGCCGTGTGCGGGCTCGGCCACGCGCACCCGCACGTACGCGACGCGATTGCCGACCAGGCCGGGACCCTGCTGCACACCTCCAACCTGTACCGTATCGGCCTGCAGGAGCGGCTGGCCGAGAAGCTCGCCGAGCTTTCCGGCATGGAACGCGCTTTCTTCTGCAACTCCGGCGCCGAGGCCAACGAGGCCGCGCTCAAGATCGCGCGCAAGTACGGGCACGAACGCGGCATCGCACGCCCGGCCGTGATCGTGATGAACAGCAGCTTTCACGGACGCACCATGGCGACACTCAGTGCGACCGGCAATCCCAAGGTGCATGCCGGCTTCGAGCCGCTGGTCGAGGGCTTCGTGCACGTGCCCTTCGACGACGTCGACGCGGTCGGCAACGCCGCCGCGCGTGCCGACGTGGTGGCCCTGCTGGTCGAGCCCGTGCAGGGCGAGGGCGGCATCGCGATCCCGCAGGCGCGCTACCTCGAGGCGCTGCGCCGGCTGTGCGACGAGCGCGGCCTGCTGCTGATGGCCGACGAGGTACAGACCGGCATGGGCCGCACCGGGCGCTGGTTCGGTTTTCAGCACGACGCCGTGGTGCCCGACGTCATCACCCTGGCCAAGGCGCTCGGCAACGGTGTCCCGATCGGTGCCTGCCTGGCACGCGGCGCGGCTGCCGGAGTTCTCACCGCGGGGACGCACGGCTCGACCTTCGGCGGTAACCCGCTGGCGGCACGTGCCGCGCTGGCCGTGATCGAGGTCATCGAGCGCGACGGGCTGGTCGCGCGCGCCGCCGAGCTGGGTGCGCGCATGCTCGACGGCTTCCGCGCGCGGCTGGGCGGCAACCGTGCGGTGCGCGACATTCGTGGCCGTG
The DNA here is from genome assembly GCA_041984235.1 of Gammaproteobacteria bacterium. Taxonomy (GTDB): domain Bacteria; phylum Pseudomonadota; class Gammaproteobacteria; genus JBHIYN01. The sequence continues at coordinate 171,975 of JBHIYN010000010.1, read as the reverse complement.
GCCTCATGCTCGGCATCACGCTCGACCGGCCGTGCGCGGAGCTGGTCGGCAATGCGCTGGCCGACGGCCTGTTGCTGAACGTGACCGCGGAACGCGTGGTGCGCCTGCTGCCACCGCTGATCCTGGAGGATGCCGAGGCCGACGCCGTGGTAGAGAAGGTCAGCGCGCTGATCGAAGCCTTCCTCGGCACTGCGACGTGAAGCGGCCGCGGTGAATCCTCGCCACTTTCTGTCCCTGAAGGACCTCGACCGCGACGAAGTCCTGGCCCTGCTGGAGCGCGCGGTCGAGCTCAAGCGCTGGCGAGCGCGCGGCTATCGCCCGGCGATCTTCGAGCGGCGCACGCTGGCCATGATCTTCGAGAAGTCCTCGACCCGCACGCGCGTCTCGTTCGAGGCCGCGATGGCCGAGGGCGGCGGCAACGCCATTTTCCTGTCGACGCGGGAGTCGCAGATCGGTCGCGGCGAGCCGGCCGAGGACACCGCCAAGGTGCTTTCGGAAATGGCCGATGCCATCATGATCCGGACCTACGAGCACGCGGTGGTCGAATGTTTCGCGCGCCACTCACGCGTGCCGGTGATCAACGGTCTCACCAACGACCTGCATCCGTGCCAGGTACTGGCCGACCTGATGACCTACTACGAGCATCGCGGTGACATTCGCGGACGCACCGTGGCCTGGATCGGCGACGGCAACAACATGTGCAATTCCTACATCAATGCCGCCGACCTGATGGACTTCCACCTCAACGTCGCCTGTCCGCCGGGCTACGAACCGCCGGCGTGCGACAGCGCCCGGGTCTCGCTCGGTCACGACCCGCGTGCGGCGGCGCGCGGCGCCGACCTGCTGGTCACCGACGTGTGGGCCAGCATGGGCCAGGAGGAGGAGGCCGTGAAACGGCGGCAGGCTTTCGCCGGCTTCCAGGTCGACGCCGCGTTGATGGCGCTCGCCGCACCCGACGCCCTGTTCATGCACTGCCTGCCGGCGCACCGTGGCGAGGAAGTCGCCGCGGAGGTCATCGATCACCCCGACAGCGTGGTGTGGGACGAAGCGGGCAACCGCCTGCACGCACAGAAGGCGCTGCTCGAATTCCTGCTCAGCGGGGGCCGGTGAAAGCGTACGGTGCGTTACCACGCCCCCGCCGCGCGGCCACCGCGCCGCGCGCCGCGCGGGAGTGCCGGCGTGGCTGATCCGCGCGGCATCGGCATGACCTCACAGCGGGCGCGCAACCGCCTCGCCGATCGCCTGCGCGGGATGGGGATCAGCAACGAGCAGGTGCTCGAGATCATCCGCACCACGCCGCGCCACCTGTTCGTGGACGAAGCCCTGGCCAGTCGCGCCTACGAGAACACCGCCTTGCCGATCGGGTTCGGGCAGACCATCTCGCAGCCCTACATCGTGGCGGCGATGACCCAGGCGCTGGCTGACAGCGGCCGCCTCGACCGCGTGCTGGAGGTCGGTGCGGGCTGCGGTTACCAGAGCGCGGTACTGGCGCAGCTCGCCGATCGCGTGTTCAGTATCGAGCGCATCGCGGCGCTCGCCAACAAGCTGCGCTCACGCCTGCACGAGCTCGGCATCCGCAACGTGCGCGTCCGTCACGGTGACGGGTTTCTCGGCTGGCCGGACCAGGCGCCGTTCGATGCCATCCTGGTGGCGGCGGCGCCGGTCGGTGTTCCCGAGGCACTGCTCGAACAGCTCGCACCCGGCGGACGGCTGATCATCCCGGTCGGTCGCGCAGGCCGCCAGGAACTTCGACTGCTCACGCGCACCGGCGGCGGGATCGAGGAACACATTCTCGATCACGTGAGCTTCGTTCCGCTGCTCGACGGCCTCGGCTGATTCCGTGCCACGATGTCGGCGAAGGTCCTGCTCCGTTGCCGTGCATCGCTGCCACCCGCCGCGGCGGTATTCCTCTGCAGCCTGCTGCTGAGCGCATGCGCGGGCCGCGGGCCGGCGCCGATCGAAGGCAAGAGCGTGGCGCCGGAGCCGACGCCCGGCGTGGTGCGCACCGCGCCGGCGCTGCGCGCGGCGGCGGCGCGCATTCCCGAACCACCACTGCACGTGGTGGTGCGCGGGGATACCCTGCACGGCATTGCGTGGCGCTACGGCCTCGACTTCCGTGACCTCGTGCGCTGGAACCGGCTGCGCAATCCCGACCTGATCGTCGTCGGTCAGAAGCTCAGGCTGGCGGCCCCGGAGCCGGCGCCGCGCGCGACCGCGTCACGCACGCCGGCCGCGTCGCCGGCACCACGGCCTGTACAGCCGCAGGCGCCGCCACCATCGCCGCCGGCACAGCCGGCGAGGCCGCTGTCCTGGCAGTGGCCGGCCGAGGGCAAGGTCACGCGCGCGCAGACCGTGTCGGGCTCACGCGGGGTGGAAATTCGCGGCACGCGCGGGCAGTCGGTGAAGGCGGCGGCGGGGGGCGCGGTGGTCTACAGCGGAAGTGGACTGCGAGGTTACGGAGAGCTTATCATCATCAAGCACGACGAAACGTACCTCAGCGCCTATGCACACAATGAAGCTCGCCTGGTGGGCGAAGGCGAGCACGTGCGGGGTGGTCAGCAGATCGCCCGTATGGGCGACACCGATTCGCGCGACGTCATGCTCCATTTCGAAATTCGCCGCAACGGCAAGACCGTAGACCCGTTTCGATACCTTCCCAGGCGATAACGCGGTTGACTCGATGACGGGCTCTCGCAGCAAGAACCCCGGCCCGACCAGCAAGTCGGACACGCCGCCGCCCGGGACCGACGGCGACGACGACGATCTCGACGCCAGCGAGGACGGCGACATGCCGGCCGAAGCGGCAAGCGACGGGGACGCGGAAGACAGCAGCGAACAACCGCGCCAGTTCCAGCCGGGCGAGGTGTCCGATGGCGACATGGACGCGACCCGCCTGTACCTGAACGAGATTGGTTTCTCCCCGTTGCTCAGTGCGGAGGAAGAGGTCATGTACTCGCGTCGCGCGTTGCGCGGCGACGAGGCGGCGCGCAAGCGCATGATCGAAAGCAACCTGCGCCTGGTGGTCAAGATCGCGCGGCGCTACATGAATCGCGGACTGGCGCTGCTCGATCTCATCGAGGAAGGCAACCTCGGTCTGATTCGGGCGGTCGAGAAGTTCGACCCCGAGCGCGGCTTCCGCTTCTCGACTTACGCCACCTGGTGGATCCGGCAGACCATTGAACGCGCGTTGATGAACCAGACGCGGACCATCCGCCTGCCGATCCACGTCATCAAGGAGATCAACATTTACCTGCGCGCGGCGCGTGAGCTGGCACAGAAGCTGGACCGCGAGCCGAGCCCCGAAGATGTCGCCAACATGCTCGACCGCCCGATTGACGACGTCAAACGCATGCTCGGCCTGAATGAGCGGGTCGCTTCCGTCGACGTGCCCGCCGAGCGCGACTCGGACCGCTCACTGCTCGATACCATTCCCGACGAGCACAACCCGGACCCGGCGGTGCTGCTGCAGGACGAGGACGTGCAGCGACACCTGCACGACTGGCTGGCGCAGCTCAACGACAAGCAGCGCGCGGTGGTGGAGCGGCGCTTCGGCCTCGACGGCCGCGAGATCGCAACGCTTGAAGAGGTCGGCAACGAGATCGGCGTAACCCGCGAACGCGTGCGCCAGATCCAGATCGAGGCGCTCAAGCGCCTGCGGCAGATACTCGAGCGCGAGGGCTTCTCGGTCGACGCGTTGTTCGCCGAGCTGTAAGCGGCCCCCTCAGATCATGTACAAGGCGGCGACCACCGGGCGCGACTCGGCGAGCAGGATATTGAACGACCGGCAGGCCGCGCCGGTATCCATGGATTCGAGCGCGATACCGGCCGCGGCCAGGTGTTCGGTCAGCTCGAAAGGAGGAAAAACCTGACGCGCACCGGTACCGAGCAGAACGATCTCGGGAGCGAGCTCGATAATGGCATCGAGGTGCGTGACAGCGAGCGCATCCGGCGCAGCCGGCAGCGTCGCGGTATCGATACCGCGGGCGGATACCACGCAGGGCCGCTCGATGCGCTGCTCGCCGACACGGATCCAGCCCTCGGCGTAAGCCGATATGGTGAACGGGTCGCGGTCGTTATCGAGATTGATTTTCATCTGGGTACGAATGCCTGCCGTAAGGCATCATGATTTTAGGATCCCGGGGCAGGTGGTGTGAATCCACCGGCTCCCGGCGCGGCCGGCATGCTGCCCGTGAGCATGCGCGGACCGCTCCGCTGAATTCGAACCACGCCACTATTCATAACGGAGAATCTGAATGCGAATTATCTTGTTGGGGGGCCCGGGAGCGGGCAAGGGCACGCAGGGCGATTTCATCTGCGAGCATTACGGGATCCCGAAGATCTCGACCGGTGACATGCTGCGCGCCGCGGTCAAGGCCGGCACCGAGCTCGGGCGCGAAGCGAAGAAGGTCATGGATGCTGGTGGCCTGGTGTCGGACGACATCATCCTCGGGCTGATCCGGGAGCGGGTTAAGGACGCGGACTGCAGCAAGGGCTTCCTGTTCGACGGCTTCCCGCGCACCATCGCGCAGGCCGAGGGCCTGGCCGCGAGCGGCATCGAGGTCGACCGCATCGTCGAGATCGACGTCGACGACGAGGAGATCGTCAAACGCATGTCCGGCCGCCGCGTGCATCCCGGTTCGGGCCGTACCTACCACGTGACCTTCAACCCGCCCAAGGCGGAGGGCAAGGATGACGTCACCGGGGAAGACCTCGTACAGCGCGACGATGACAAGGAGGAGACGGTGCGTAATCGTCTCGCCGTGTACCACGAACAGACCAAGCCCCTGATCGATTGGTATACCCGCCTGGCGCGCGAGAACGACGGCATGCTTTACGTGCGCGTCGACGGTATCGGTGGTGTGCAGGAGATACGCGACAAGATCTTCGACGCGCTGGAAGCCTGAGTAAGCGGGTGTTGTTCGAGTATGGAGAAGCAACGCGAAGACGTTTCGGCGAACGCTTGTCGGTCATGCAGTGGTTGCGCAATCACAACACTTGATTAACGGTCATGCTCGAAAAAAAAATCGATTGAAGTTTGCAGAACCGCGTTTAGTGATGTATATAAGCCACTGTGGTGTTGCGTTCTTAACCTCAATCATTGAAGGGGGGCCTTAATATGGCGAAAGCAAAAAAGAAGGCGGCAAAGAAAAAGTCGACCGCAAAGAAGAAAGTCTCCGCGGCTCGTAAGAAGACCGCGAAGAAGAAGGTAGCGAAGAAGACGGCCAAGAAGAAGGCCACGCGCAAGAAGGCGACAAGGAAGAAAACCGCCAAGAAGAAGGTAGCCAAGAAGAAGGCTACGCGTAAGAAAGCCGCCAAGAAAAAGGCGACGCGCAAGAAAGCTGCCAAGAAGAAGGCGACCCGTAAAAAGGTAGCCAAGAAGACCACGCGCAAGAAGGCCGCCAAGAAGAAGGCGACCAGGAAGAAAGCGACCAGGAAGAAAGCAGCTCGAAAAAAGTAAGCGCGCGCGCCGGCCAAGCCGACGAGCGTGAGCGCCTGCAGGAGGCTAAAGCAGAAGTCCGTGCAAGACTCGCTGCTCGCAAGGAGGCCGCCCGGTTAAGGAAAGCCGAGCAGACGAAGCGCGCTGCAATGAAACGAGCTATAGAGAAATTCGCAAGGAAATGGGAGCGGGAATACGACCGTAAGCACAAGCTTCGATAGTCACCACACCGCTTTACGGGCCACGCCGGGCAGCCGCTTTCCCGGCACCGGCCCTACCCTGGCGACCCAACTTGAAGCCCTTCCCAGTGAAGGGCTTTTTCTTTTTTCGATCAATAAGTTGAGCATGGGCGCCAGGCGCTGAACGTGGCTGTGGCGAAGAAAAAAACCGCTTCTCGCAGGCGCCCGGGCAAAGCGCCGCGGCGGCGCCGGCCGGCGTGGTTCGCGCGCCTTGCCTTCTTCGCGCGCCACGCGCTGCTGTGGGGCGGCCTCGCCGTCATCGGTTACGCCTTGTGGCTCGACCGCGAAGTTGCCCGCAGCTTCGAGACCCGCCAGTGGTCGTTACCCGCTCGCGTCTACGCGCGCGCACTGGAGCTCTACCCGGGCGTTGACGTGACACGCGAACGGCTCATGCGCGAGCTGGAGCAGCTCGGTTACCAGCGCACCGGTACGCCGGCGCGCCGCGGTCAGTACGCAGCGTCGGTTTCGCACATCGAGTTCCGTTCACGCGGCCATGCGTTCTGGGACTTTCCGGAGCCCGCGCGCGGCGTGCGCGTGGGGTTCGCCGACGGCGCGGTCGCTTCCCTGCACGATCTCGATGCGGCGGAGCCGATCGACCTGCTGCGCCTGGAGCCGCTAGAGATCGGGACCATCAATCCGCGTCGCTTCGAGGACCGCAGGTTGCTGCGCTACACGGATCTGCCGCAGCACTTCGTCGCCGCCCTGACCGCCGTGGAGGACCGGCGCTTCTTCGAGCACCACGGTATCGACTTCTTTGGCCTTGCCCGCGCGATGGCCTCCAACCTGCGCGCCGGGCGCATCATCCAGGGCGGCAGCACCCTGACCCAGCAACTGGTCAAGAATTTCTACCTGACGCGTGAGCGCACCCTGCGGCGCAAGCTGACCGAGATGATCATGGCGGTGTCGCTGGAGCTGCGCTATGCCAAGCAGCAGATCCTGGAGACCTACGTCAACGAGGTGTTCCTGGGACAGGACGGCAACCGGGCGATACACGGCTTCGGACTGGCCGCGCAGTTCTACTTCGGCAAGCCGCTGGCCGAGCTCGACACCGCGTCGATGGCGCTGCTCATCGGCATGGTGAAAGGGCCGAGCGCATTCGATCCGCGGCGTAATCCGCAGGCCGCGCTGGCGCGCCGCAACGTCGTGCTGGAGGTGATGGCCGGGCAGGGGCTGCTCGATGCGGCGGCGCTGGATGCCGCGCGCGCCCGCCCGCTACGCCTGCGCGCCGGCGGCGAGCGCGAGCAGCGTGCCAACCCGGCTTTCATGGCGCTGGTGCAGCGCCAGCTGTTGCGCGACTACAGCGCCGAGGATCTCAAGTCTGCCGGGCTGCACATCTACACCACCCTGGACCCGGTATTGCAGGCCGGTGTCGAGGGCGGCGTGCGCGAGGCGTTGGCGTCGATCGAGCAGGGTGCGCGCCAGCGCGGACTGCAGGCGGCGATGGTCGTCGTCGATCCCGCCACCGGCGAGGTACTCGCGCTGATCGGCGATCGTGATGCCGCCTACGCGGGATTCAATCGCGCGCTCGACGCCAGGCGCCAGGTCGGCTCGGTGATCAAGCCGCTGGTGTATGCCTGTGCGCTGGCGCAACCGCGGCGCTGGACGCTGGCGAGCCCGCTCGAGGATCGTGCGGTGAGCTGGACCGATCCCCGCGGCAAGGTATGGCAGCCGAAGAACTTCGACGGCCGTGAATACGGACGCCTGAGCCTGCTCGAAGCGTTGACCCGTTCACTCAACCTGGCGACCGTCAATCTCGGCCTCACGCTCGGTCTCGAGCAGGTGCGCGACTGCCTGCGTGCCTACGGGGTCGGTCCCGATCTGCAGGCGGTGCCCGCGATCCTGCTCGGCGCGGTGGAGCTGTCACCGTACGAGCTGGCGACGGTCTACACCGCGCTGGCCAATGACGGCTTCCAGGTGCCGCTGCGTGCGATCAGCGACGTCACCGACCAGCAGCAGCGCAAGCTCAATCGTTACGGGCTGGAAGTTCGCGCGGTGATGGCGCCGGCGACCGCGGCGCTGGCACGGCACGCGATGACGCGCGTGGTGACGCGCGGCACCGCCCGCCGGTTGCAGCACGAGCTGCCGCAGGCACAGCCGCTCGCCGGCAAGACCGGGACCTCCGACGACAACCGCGACAGCTGGTTCGTCGGCTTCGGCGGCAACCGCCTCGCGGTCACCTGGGTGGGGCGTGACGACAACGGGGTTACCGGCCTTACCGGCAGCAGCGGCGCGCTGCGCGTATGGAGCGCGGCACTGCGCGACTCCGGCCTGGTGCCCCTCGACAGCACGCTGCCGGCGGAGCTTTCGTGGCAGTACGTGGATCTCACCCGTGCCGCGGTGGTGCCCGAGCATTGCGTCAGTGCCGAGCGCATCCCGGTGCATCAGGACTCGAGCTTGCCGATAATGACCGCCTGCATCGACGGCGAGCCGCCGGCCGCGGCACCCGTGCGCCGGCCAGGCCTGCTCGACAGGGTTCGTCAATGGTTCGAGTAAACGACAAGACGCTAATCGCACTGGCCGGCCTGCTGTGCCTGGGCGGTTGCGCCGGCGGTGCCGGGCCGCGCAGCGCGCCGATCGAGGAGCGCGGCGCGGACCGGCTCGAATCTCCGGTCGCGCTGCCGGCTGCGACGGCGGCACGGGAAGCGGTCGAGCGTCCCGCGACACCACCCGCCGCTGCGCCTGCCGACGACAGGCTCGCGCTCGCCGAGCCCGCGCCCCCGGTGCAGCCCTCCGTGCCGGCCGCGGCCGCGCCGGCACGCGGTGCGGCGGCACAGTCGCTGCTGGTGGCCGCGATGCAGTCGGCCGGGCGCGGCGAATGGGATCGCGCGGCCGCCGCGCTCGAGCGCGCGGTCAAGCTCGAACCACGCGACGACGGCCTGTGGCGCCAGCTCGCCTACACGCATTATCGTCGGGGCGATTTCGACCAGGCGCTGGCGCTGGCGCGGCGCGCGCAGAGCCTCGCCCCGGAGCAACGCGAAACCTGGACGCTGATCGGGGACATCGAAGCTGCGCGCGGCAACGCGGCCGCGGCGGCCGCGGCGCGGGCGCGCGCAACGGCACCGTGACGTGCCCGGATCAGGCGCCGGTGTCGTGGCCGGCGCGGGTCAGGTGCGCGGGCAGCTCGGCGCGCAGGCTGTAGGCGAAGGCGATCACCTCGGCGACGGCGACGAACAACGACTCCGGAATGGTGGACCCGATATCCACCGTCGCGAGCAACTCGACCAGCTCAGGGTCTTCGTCCAACGGTACACCGTGCTCGCGCGCGCACTCGATGATGCTGTGCGCCAGCTCGCCGCGACCCTTGGCCGTGACCCGAGGTGCGGCGTTGCCATCCCAGTGCAGGGCGACGGCGATGCCGGGCGAGGTGCGCGTGCTCATACCGCTTCGTTGACCAGCCCGGCGGCGACATCGCGGACGGTGTGCCGGGTTGCGACGTCGCCGACGGTAACTGCAGCGACTTCCAGTCCGCGCTGAGCAAGGTTGTGCGCCAGCGTGTCACGGTGGCGCGCCATCAATGTCTGCAGGGCCGATTCGTCGGCGCCGATGCGCACGCTCACACTGTCGCCGCGGACCGCGATGCGTGCATGCACCGCGTGCGTGTCGGACAGTTGCAGCGTCAGCGTGACCGCGGCGCGCGCGGCCGTGCCGTCTTCGGATGCGGCTTCGCCGTCGCGCTCGAAATCGAAATGCCACAGGTCGACGCGATCGCCGTCGCGCACCGGCAGGTCGACCAGCAGGGGCGCCAGCGCAGGTCCCGGCTGCTGCAGCGATGCGATCTGCTGGGTGCGAATGCGCGCGATGGCGCCATCGACCAGCTCGCGCAGGCGCGTGTCGGTCAGCGCGCGGGAGTCGGTGCTGGCGGGCTCGGCCGCGGCGGGTGCCGGTGCCGGTGACGGCGCGCGTTCGGCCGGCGGCATGCGCTGCAGGTCGCCACGGGCCGGCGCCGGGTCGGGCATCGCTGCCGTCGTCGGGGTGCCCGCTGCCGTTGCAGCCGGGGCTGCCGGTGCCTGGTGACCCGGCGGCCGTGCGGACGGTGTGTCCGCTGGCCGCGCGTCGGCCGCCGCTGCCCGCACGGGGGGCTGTCCGTCGGCCTGCGCACGCAGCGCGAGCGCCACGCGCGCAAGCTGGGTGCGGACGTCACCATCGAGGCGGGGGGCCAGCGGCTGGTGCTGCGGCGCTGCCAGGTGTGCCGCGATCTTGGCTTCGACCGGCTGTGCCGCGCTTTCCAGCGCTGCCCGCAGGGGGGCGGCGCGGGTGAGATCGGCGACGGCGGGCGGGGTACCCGGCAGCGCGGATGCGCGTGGCAGCGGAGCGGGCGGCGCCCCGGGTGGCTGCGGCGCGCCGCCGCGGCTGCTCAGCGTGCGCAGGGCGAGCAGGGCGTCGGACAACGTGCCCTGTTGCGGGACATGGCGTGCGAGCGCACGCTCCACGCTGCCCGGCAATGGTGGTGCGGTCGGCGGGCCGGCACGCAGGACCACGGCCGGCTGGGTGGCGACCACGGTCACGCGCAACGCGGTACCGGGCTGCAACGGCATGCGCGAGCGTGCATCGACCAGCTCGCCGCCGATGTCGAGCCGGGTGTAGTTCCCGGCAACCTTGCCGATAACCTCGGCCGTGAGTACCTGTCCGGGTTTCCAGGCGCTGATCGCCGGGGCACGAGCCTGGAGTGCGGGCAGGAGCGTCGGTGCGAGATCGATGCGCATCCTGTTGTGAGCGGCGCGCAGGTACGAAACTTGACCCCCGGGAGGACCTCGACGTTGGCCGAATCCGGCTCCATGCAATCGCCGTCGCCGCCCGCCGCTGACGCGGACGCGGCCGATGTCGCGCGTGCCTCGACACGCCTGCGTGCGCGACATGCCCGTTCGCGGCGGGTGTGGCGCGGGCTGGGTACGGCGGCGCCGCGTTCGCGCACCCCCCTGGTGGTGCTGGCCGCGTTGCTCGGGCTGGTCGTACTGGTTGCCGTGCTGGCCCCCGGGCGGCGGCCCGTCAGCCAGGCGGACTGCACGGCGGCGCCGGCGGCGGGTCGGCTGTGGGACTTCTGCGCGCAGCCCGGCATCGATGCCAGCGGTAACGACCTGCGGCGCCTGTCCGCGCGCAACGCCGATCTGAGCGGGGCCCGGCTGCAGCGCGCCCGCCTCGGCAAGGCGGATCTCTCCTACGCCGACCTGGGCGCGGCCGATCTGGCGCTGGCCGACCTCAGCGACGCCCGCCTGCTCGGCGCCAGCCTGCGTGGCGTGATGCTGCACCATGCCCGTCTCGCACGCGCCGACCTGCGCTACGCCGATCTCACCGGCGCGCAGCTGATGGGCACCGATCTGCGCGATGCACGCCTCGACTTCGCGATCTGGATCGACGGTCGCGTGTGCGCACGACACTCGCTCGGCGCGTGTCGCGCACTGCCGCGCTGAGCTTCAGGCCGTCAGCGGCAGCGCGGGCGAGATGTGCGTCTGGTAACGTTCCACCGCCAGCGCCGTCAGCGGCACGCCGGGTGCGATGCCGGCCTTGCGCCGCAGCTCGGCGACGAACTTGCGCGGATCGGGGAGCTGCGCCCAGACCGCGGGCAGGTAGGTTGCGCGCCGATCGCCGTGCGTGACGACGAGGCCGTCGACACCGGGGCGCAGCTGGCGGAAGAAATCGTCCTCGCTGTCGAACTGCATCGCCGCCGGCGTATCCAGTACCGAGACCTCGATCTCGGTATGACGCACTTCGGCCGCGGTCAGCGGGGGGAAGCGCGGATCGCGCAGGGCTGCCGCGCGGGCGTTGGCGGCGGTGTCCTCGAGCAGCGGGCGCCAGGCTGCAAGCGTACCGATGCAGCCACGCAGGCGGGCGCCCTGGTGCAGGCTGACGAAACACGCCCCGGGTTGCTCGAATACCGGGTCCGCTGAGGACAGTACGGGGTCGGCGTGCCCGTCGACCGCGGCCAGCACGGTCTGCGCGGCGAAGCGTGCGAGGTCCTCGAGGTGGCGGCCGCTGAGCATCGGTCAGGTCAGCGCGTAGGCGGCGTAGCCGACCACGCGATCGCGATCACCGGCACTGTCGCCGGAGTTGCACAGCGCGAGGCGCTCGATGTCTGCACCGCGCTGGCGGGCGAGGTACAGCAAGCCGTTGAGGGCTCGGCAGCCGCACGCCCGGGCGGGTCCGATGACGTCGGCATCGAGGGCCATGATGGCGGCGTCGGTGGCCGCGTCGCGCGCCCGCGCGGCGTCGTAATCGAGGAAGTGGCTGAGGTCGGAGCTGACCAGCAGCAGGGTCTGCGGGTCGTCCCACCAGGGAGCGACCGCCGCCGCGACCGCGGCCGGCGCGAGATCGCCGACCAGCAGCGGCACCAGGGTGAAGTCATCCAGCACCGTCTGCAGGAACGGCAGCTGCACCTCGATGGCGTGCTCGGCGGCATGCGCCGCATCGTCGACAGCGACCTGCGGGTCAAGGCACAGGGCCGCGCAGGCCGCGCGGTCGATCGCGACCTCCCCCAGCGGGGTGGCGAAGCGGGCATGGCCGTCGACCGCCATGCCGCGCACCGGGACCCGGTGTGGCGGACCCAGGATGACCACCCGCCGGTAGTGCGCTCGCCAGCGCGCCAGGCGTGCGTAAGCCTGCGCCGCCGCGGCGCCCGAGTAGACGTAGCCGGCGTGCGGCACGATCAGCGCCCGCGGTGCTTCGCCGGCGAGCGGCTGCACCCGATCCAGCAGCGCGTCGATGTCGCGCTGCAGCGCTGCGCGTTCGCCCGCGTAGAACAGCCCGGCGACCGCGGCGGGGCGGACTTCCGACATGGTCTGGCGTTCCCGTTGCATGATTGAAAAGAGTAGATGATGGCCGCATCTTGTGCTTCAAGTCCTCGACCCAGGCCGGCTGATCCATGAGCATGCCCGATTCCCACGTCGTCGCCACGCGCCACTGGCATGCGCTGGACGATGGCCGTGTGCAGTGCGATTTGTGCCCGCGCCACTGCCGCCTGCACGAGGGCCAGCGCGGCCTGTGTTTCGTGCGCGGCTGTGAGGATGGCGCGGTGGTGATGACCTCCTGGGGGCGTTCCAGCGGCTTCTGCGTCGATCCGATCGAGAAGAAGCCGCTCAATCACTTCCTGCCCGGCTCGGCGGTGCTCTCGTTCGGCACCGCCGGCTGCAACCTGGCGTGCAAGTTCTGTCAGAACTGGGACATCAGCAAGTCACGCGAGACCGACACCCTGGCTGCCGACGCGACGCCGCAGGCGATCGCCGCGGCGGCGGCGGCACACGGCTGCGCCAGCGTCGCGTTCACCTACAACGACCCGGTCATCTTCCACGAGTATGCCATCGACGTCGCGCTGGCCTGCCGTGAGCGCGGCGTGAAATCGGTCGCGGTCACCGCCGGCTACGTCTGTGACGCGCCGCGGCGCGAGTTCTTCCGCCACATCGATGCGGCCAATGTCGACCTCAAGGCCTTCACCGACGATTTCTACCGGCGTGTCGCGGGCGGCCGCCTGGCGCCGGTGCTGGAGACGCTGGAGTACGTCGCCCGTGAAACCGATACCTGGCTGGAGATCACCTGCCTGCTGATCCCGGGGCACAACGACAGTGATGCCGAGGTCGCGCGCATGGCGGCGTGGATTCGCGACCACCTGGGCGCCGCCGTGCCGCTGCATTTCAGCGCGTTTCACCCGGACTGGAAGATGCGCGACGTGCCGGCGACGCCGCCGGAGCGTGTGCGGCGTGCGCGTCAGGTCGCCCTCGACCAGGGTCTGCATCATGTCTATACGGGCAACATCGTCGACCCGGAAGGGGATCGCACCACCTGCCACGCCTGCGGCGAGACCCTGATCCAGCGTGCGTGGTACGACATCGAGGCCTACCGGCTGAGCGCTGACGGCCGTTGCCCGCGGTGCGATGCAGCGTGTGCCGGGGTGTTCGCCGCGGCGGCGGGCACCTGGGGACGCCGCCGCCAGCCGGTCGCCATGGGGATGGCTTGAATATTCCGGCATGACTCTCTATTATGCCGCGCTCAATTGCGGGGTGGAGCAGTCTGGCAGCTCGTCGGGCTCATAACCCGAAGGTCGCAGGTTCAAATCCTGCCCCCGCTACCACATCGAGAGACCTCGTGTCAGGGGGGCTCTCAAGAAAAGGCCCCGGGTAATCGGGGCTTTTTATTTTGGGACGGAGATAAACGCTTGGCAGACAGGCTGGTCGAATTGCTGGCGCCCACGGTGCACGGTCTCGGTTACGAGTTGCTCGGCATCGAGCGCGGCCGTAGCGGGGACGCCGTGCTGCTGCGTCTGTACATCGATCAGGAAGCCGGCATCACCGTCGACGACTGCGAAAAGGTCAGCCGCCAGGTCAGCGACGTGCTCGATGCGGAGCAGGCCGTGCGCGGCGACTACACGCTGGAAGTGTCCTCGCCGGGCATCGAACGCCCGCTGTTCACCCTCGAGCAGCACCGCCGCTTCGTCGGCGAGCAGGTGCGCGTGCGCCTGCGCAACCTGGTCAACGGCCGCCGCCGCCTGGCCGGCGCGCTGCGCGAAGTGGGCGCAGAGGGCATCGTGGTGGAAGTCGACGGCGAAGCCTTCCAGGTGCCGTTCGCCGATATCGAGCGCTCGCAACTGGTCTGGGACGGCTCCGCCACGCCGCCTCCCGGGACCCGCGGACAGGGCCCTAAAGCTTAGGTAACCGACTGATGGACAGAGAAATTCTTACGGTTGTCGATGTCGTTTCGAACGAAAAGGGAGTCGGCAAGGACATCATCTTCGAAGCCCTGGAGGCGGCCCTGGCCAGTGCGACCAAGAAGCGCTTCGAGCAGGACATCGAATGCCGCGTGGCGATCGACCGCAACGACGGCAGCTACCAGGCTTTCCGGCGCTGGGAGGTCATCGACCCCGAGCAGGAGCCCGAGCTCGACCCCGAGGACGAGGGCTACGAGGAGGCTGCCGAAGCCGCCGCCATGATCGCGGCCGGCGAGTTGCCCTATCCCGACCGCCAGATCTGGCTCGCCGACGCGCGCCAGCGCGATCCCGCGCTGGGGCCGGGTGACTATATAGAGGAGCCGCTGGAGGCGGCGGCCTTCGGTCGCATCGCTGCGCAGACCGCGAAGCAGGTCATCGTGCAGAAAGTGCGCGAGGCCGAGCGCGCGCAGGTGGTCGAGGCCTACCAGGACCGCGTCGGCGAACTGGTGATGGGCGTGGTCAAACGGGTCGAGCGCGGCAGCGTGTTCATCGACCTCGGCGGCAACGCCGAGGCGGTCATCACCAAGGACCAGCTCATTCCACGCGAACTGACGCGCTCCGGCGACCGTATACGCGGCTACCTGTTCGACGTGCGCGCGGAGAAGCGCGGGCCGCAGCTCTTCGTCAGTCGCACCTGCAAGGAGCTGTTGATCGAGCTGTTCAAGCTCGAAGTGCCGGAGATCGGCGAAGGCGTCATCGACGTGCTCGCCGCCGCCCGCGACCCGGGGCTGCGCGCCAAGATCGCGGTGCGCAGCAAGGACCAGCGCATCGACCCGGTGGGCGCCTGCGTCGGCATGCGCGGCTCGCGCGTGCAGGCGGTCTCCAACGAGCTGTCCGGCGAGCGCGTCGATATCATCCTGTGGGACGAGAACCCGGCGCAGTTCGTGATCAATGCGATGTCGCCGGCCGAGGTGGTCTCGATCCTGGTCGACGAGGATACCCACACCATGGACGTCGCGGTGGTCGAGGACCAGCTCTCGCAGGCGATTGGCCGCAACGGCCAGAACGTGCGCCTCGCCAGCCAGCTTACCGGCTGGGAGCTCAACGTCATGACCGAGTCCGAGGCCGAGCGCAAGAGCGAAGAGGAGCTGGGCAAGAACCAGCAGACCTTCATGGAGCTGCTCGACGTCGACGAGGAGGTCGCCAGCATCCTGGTCCAGGAGGGCTTCACCTCGATCGAGGAGGTCGCCTACGTGCCGGAGCAGGAGATGGTCGACATCGAGGAGTTCGACGAGGCGCTGGTCGCCGAGCTGCGCCAGCGTGCCAAGGACCTGCTGCTGACGCGGGCGATTGCGAACGAGGAGAAGATCGGCGACGCGCGGCCGGCGGACGACCTGCTCGGCATGGAGGGCATGGAGGAGGATCTCGCCTTCCGTCTTGCCGCCGCCGGCATCGTCACCATGGACGACCTCGCCGAGCAGTCGGTTGACGAGCTGCTGGAGCTCGGTGACATCGACCAGGACAAGGCCGCGGCCCTGATCATGAAGGCCCGCGAGCCGTGGTTCGCCGAGGCCGAAGACAATTCGCAGAGTGAGGTGAGCGTCGATGGCTGAAGTGACCGTTCAACAGTTCGCCGGGGTGGTCGGGATCTCCGTCGACCGCCTGGTGCAGCAGTTGTCCGAGGCCGGCCTGCCGTCCAAGGCCCCTGAAGACACCATCTCCGATGACGAGAAGAGTCAGCTCCTGTCTTACCTGCGCAAGATGCACGGCAAGAACGAGGCGGCGAGCGAGCCGGCCAAGATCACGCTCAAGCGCAAGACGGTGAGCGAGCTCAAGGTGCCGGCCGAGCGCGGTCGCCTGCGCACGCGCGGCGTCGCACCGGCGAAGACGGTCAGTGTCGAGGTTCGCAAGAAGCGCACCTACGTCAAGCGCAGCGTGGTGGCCGAAGAGGAAGCGGCGCGCATCGAGAAGGAGACCGCGGAGCGCGATCGCATCAAGGCCGAGGAAGAGGCAGTGCGCCAGGCCGAGGAGCAGCGCATCGCGGAGGAGCGTGCGCGCCAGGAAGCGGAGGAACGCGAACGCGAGGAAGCCGAGCGCCGCGCGGCCGAGGAGAAGGAGCGCGCCGAGTCCGAGGCACGCGCCGCCGCCGAAGCGGCCGCCGCGGCCGCGGTTGCGGTAGAGGCCGCGGCACAGCCCGCGCCCGCGCCGGCCAAGGCGCCACCGGCGCCGGAGAAGAAGAAGGCCGCCAAGGGCAAGGGTCGCGAGCGCGACGAGCGCGACGGCGGACGTTCCGGTCGCCGCGAGCTGCACGTCGCGAGCGACAAGTCCGGGCGCCGGCGCAAACGTCCGAGCACGCGCCGCACACTGTCCGGTGGCAGCTCCAAGCACGGTTTCGAGCGGCCTACGGCACCCGTCGTGCGCGACGTCACCATCCCCGAAAGCATCACCGTGGCCGACCTCGCCCAGCGCATGTCGGTCAAGGCGGCCGAGGTCATCAAGATCATGATGAGCCTCGGCACCATGGCGACCATCAACCAGATTCTCGACCAGGAAACGGCCACCATCGTGGTCGAGGAGATGGGGCACCGGCCCAAGGTCGTGCGCGAGAACGCGATCGAGGAATCGCTGCGCGAGGTCGAGGTCGAGCAGGGCGAGCTGATGCCGCGGGCGCCGGTCGTGACCATCATGGGCCACGTCGACCACGGCAAGACCTCGCTGCTCGATTTCATTCGCGACTCGCGCGTCGCGGCCGGTGAAGCCGGCGGCATCACCCAGCACATCGGTGCCTACCGGGTGGATACCGATGCCGGTCCGATTACCTTCCTCGACACGCCCGGCCACGCCGCGTTCACTGCCATGCGCGCACGCGGGGCCAAGGTCACCGACATCGTGATCCTGGTGGTCGCCGCCGACGACGGTGTGATGCCGCAGACGGAGGAGGCGGTCAAGCACGCCCGCGCCGGCGAGGTACCGCTGATCGTGGCCGTCAACAAGATTGACAAGCCCGAGGCCCAGCCCGATCGCATCAAGCAGGAGCTGGCCAACCGCGAGGTGATCCCCGAGGACTGGGGTGGAGACACCCAGTTCATCAACGTCTCGGCCAAGACCGGCGAAGGCATCGACAACCTGCTCGAGGCGATCGCGCTGCTGGCCGAGGTGCAGGAGCTCAAGGCGCCCGCCGAAGGTGCCGCGCGCGGCACGGTGGTGGAGTCGCGGCTCGACAAGGGACGCGGCCCGGTGGCCACGGTGCTGGTGCAGAGCGGCCGCCTCAAGCGCGGCGACATCCTGCTGACCGGGGCCGAGTACGGACGGGTCCGTGCCATGACCGACGCCTTCGGCAACCAGCTCGAGGAAGCCGGCCCCAGCGAGCCGGTGGAGATCCTCGGTCTGTCCGGCACGCCCAACGCGGGCGACGAGGCGACCGTGGTCGCCGACGATCGGCAGGCGCGCGAGATCGCCGCCTTCCGCATCGAGAAGGATCGCGAATCGCGCCTCGCGCGCCAGCAGGCGGCGAAGCTCGAAAACATGTTCGCGCAGATGCAGGAGGGCGAGCAGTCCTCGGTGCGCGTGCTGCTGAAGGCGGACGTACAGGGCTCGTGCGAAGCGCTGTCCGATGCCCTGACCAGCCTCGGTACCGACGAGGTGCGTGTGGACCTGGTGTCCAGCGGGGTCGGCGGCATCAACGAATCCGACGTCAACCTGGCGATGGCTTCCAAGGCCTCGATCATCGGCTTCAACGTGCGCGCTGACGCCGCCGCACGCAAGCTGGTCGAGGACGAGGGCCTGGACCTGCGCTACTACAGCGTCATCTACGACGTCATCGACGACGTCAAGGCTGCCATCAACGGCCTGCTGTCGCCGGAGATCCGCGAGAACATCATCGGCATTGCCGAGGTTCGTGACGTCTTCCGTTCCTCCGCACTGGGCGCGATTGCCGGCTGCGTCGTCGCCGAAGGCGTGGTCAAGCGGAGCAACCCGATCCGCGTCCTGCGCGACAACGTCGTCGTCTACGAGGGCGAGCTCGAATCGCTGCGCCGCTTCAAGGACGACGTCGCCGAGGTTCGCGCCGGCACCGAGTGCGGTATCGGCGTCAAGAACTACAACGACGTCAAGGTCGGTGACCAGATCGAGGTCTACGAACGCATCGAGGTCGCACGCACCGTCTAGCGCGGAAGCGGTCCCCGTGAGCGAACGCGACTTCAGCCGCATCGACCGCGTGCGGTCGACCATTCGGCGTGTGCTGGCCGCCCCGGTGGCGGAGTACGCGCGCGCTCATGGCGTACCACTGGTGACCATCACCGAGGTCGACGTCTCGCCGGACCTGTGCCACGCGCGGGTCAATCTCAGCGTGTTCGGCGAGGGCGTGGACCGCGCTGCCTTCGTGCGCGAGCTGGGCGAGCGCGCGGCCGGCTTCCAGCGCACCCTGGGCCACAGCCTGCGCACGCGGCGCACGCCGGTGCTGAACTTCCGGCTCGACGACGCCATCGAGCGCGGCGATCGCATCCGGCGCCTGCTCGACGGGCAGCCGGGGGAGGGCGGGGCATGAGCGGGCGCCAGGGCGGGCGCCGGCGCCGCGGCCGCGACGTCAACGGTATCCTGCTGCTGGACAAGCCGGTCGGCATCAGCTCCAACCAGGCGTTGCAGCGCGCCAAGCGCCTGTTCCAGGCCGCCAAGGCCGGCCATACCGGTAACCTCGACGTCCTCGCCAGCGGACTGCTGCCGGTGTGCTTCGGCGAGTCGACCAAGGTCTGCCAGTTCCTGCTCGACGCCGACAAGCATTACGTCTCCGAATTCACCTTCGGCCGCCGTACCAGCACCGGCGACGCCGAGGGTGAGACCCTAGAGACCGCGCCGGTCGACGCCCTGGATGCCGCGGCCGTGAGCGCGGCCATGGGCGCCTTCCGCGGCGAGATCGAGCAGTTGCCGCCGATGCATTCCGCGCTCAAGCGCGACGGCACCCCGCTGTACAAGCTGGCCCATCGCGGTATCGAGGTCGAGCGCGAGCGGCGCCGTGTGCGTATTCACCGTTTCGAGCTGCTGAGCTTCAGCGAGGCGCGCGCGGTGGTCGACATCCGCTGCTCCAAGGGCACTTACGTGCGCACCCTGGCCGAGGACCTCGGCGAGGTGCTCGGCTGTGGCGCCTACGTATCGGGCCTCAGGCGCGAAGGGGCCGGTCCCTTCGAACGCCGCGCGGCCGTCGACCTGGAGACCCTCGCGGAACGCCTCGAAGCGGGCGGCCTGGCCGCGCTGGACGCCCTGCTGCTGCCGAGTGACAGCGCCCTGCGCTCGCTGCCGCGGCTGCAGCTCGGGATCGAGGCCGCACATTACCTCGAGCGTGGCCAGGCGGTGCTGGCGCCGGGTGCGCCGCGGGCGGGTTTGTTGCGTCTTTACGACGCCGGCCAGCGCTTTCTCGGGGTCGGCGAGGCACTGGGCGACGGACGCGTCGCGCCGCGGCGCCTGTTTCGCGCCCAGGCGACTGAAACGCAAGAAAAATCTTTGCAGGTACGGGCATAAATTCCTTGTCGCGTCGGAGTGACACGGTTAGAATGCGCGGCTGATTTGAGACCACTGACAGCAGGTTAACGAGGGAGAGTCATCCGCATGGCTTTGTCGAACGAGCACAAGAGCGCGATCATCAGCGAATATCAATTGTCCGGTACCGACACCGGTTCCCCGGAAGTGCAGGTTGCGCTGCTCTCGGCCCGTATCGAGGATCTCTCCGAGCACTTCAAGGCGCACAAGCACGACAACCACTCGCGCCAGGGCCTGCTGCGCATGGTCAACCAGCGCCGCAAGATGCTCGACTATCTGAGAAACCGTAACGTCGAACGGTACCGCGAGCTGATTTCCCGCCTCGGCCTGCGCAAGTAGGCCCGCCGGACCGGGCCACTGTCCCCGACCGCACCCCTTCCTCCCGCACCACCGGTCGAAACGGTGGTCGCCCGACATCTTTTGAACAGGTAGCAACTATGACGCCAGCATCGGTTTCCTTTCAGTACGGCAGCAGCAGCGTAACGCTCGAGACCGGAAAGGTCGCACGGCAGGCGTCAGGCGCCGTCATCGCGACCATGGGTGATACCGTGGTGCTGGCGACGGTGGTGGGGCGGGCGTCGGCGGACGAGGGCCGCGATTTCTTCCCGCTGACCGTGGACTACCAGGAGCGCACTTACGCCGCCGGCAAGATTCCGGGCGGCTTCTTCAAGCGCGAAGGGCGGCCGACCGAGAAGGAGACCCTCACCTCGCGCCTGATCGATCGCCCGGTGCGTCCGCTGTTTCCGAAGGGCTTCAAGAACGAAGTCCAGATCATCTGTACCGTGATGTCGCTCGACCCGGCGGTCGACCCGGACATCCCGGCGCTGCTCGGCGCCTCCGCCGCGCTGGCGATCTCCGGCCTGCCCTTCGCCGGCCCCATCGGCGCCGCCCGCGTCGGCTACAAGGACGGCGAGTACCTTCTCAATCCGAGCTTCGGTGCGCTCAGCGAATCGCAGCTCGACCTGGTCGTCGCCGGCACCGCGAGCTCGGTGCTGATGGTGGAGTCCGAGGCCAAGGGCCTGAGCGAGGACGTCATGCTCGGTGCGGTGGTGTTCGGCCACCAGCAGTCGCAGACCGCGATCAGCGCGATCAACGACCTCGTCGCCCAGGTCGGCCCGACGCCGTGGGACTGGACCGCTCCGGCGCCCAACACCGCGCTCGAAACGGCCGTGCGCGACAAGTACAGCGCGGCCATCGCCGAAGCCTACGGCGTGGTCGACAAGCTGGCGCGCCGCGATCGCGTGAGCGAGGTGCGCAAGAGCATCCTTGCCGATCTCGCCGGCGGCGAAGATGCCGCCTGGAGCGAGAAAGAGGTGGCGGCGGTCGTCGACAGCCTGGAGCACGACGTCGTGCGCGGCACCGTGCTCGACGGCAAGCCGCGTATCGACGGCCGTTCGCCGGAGGACGTGCGCCAGATCAGCATCGAGATCGACGTCCTGCCGCGCACCCACGGGTCGGCGCTGTTCACCCGCGGCGAGACCCAGGCGCTGGTCGTGACCGCGCTGGGTACCGAGCGCGACGCCCAGATCATCGACGCCATCGAGGGCGAGCGCCGCGAGCCCTTCATGCTGCACTACAACTTCCCGCCGTTCTGTGTCGGCGAGACCGGCCGCGTCGGTTCGCCCAAGCGCCGCGAAATCGGCCACGGCCGCCTCGCCAAGCGCGGTATCGCGGCCGTCATGCCGGACATGAGCAAGTTTCCCTACGTCATTCGGGTCGTCTCGGAGATCACCGAGTCGAACGGCTCCAGCTCGATGGCCTCGGTGTGCGGCACCAGCCTGTCGCTGATGAATGCCGGTGTCCCCATCGAGGCGCCGGTGGCCGGCATCGCCATGGGCCTGATCAAGGAGGGCGAGCGCTACGTGGTGCTGTCCGACATCATGGGCGACGAGGACCACCTCGGTGACATGGACTTCAAGGTCGCGGGGACCGCGGACGGCATCACCGCGCTGCAGATGGACATCAAGATCGACGGCATCACCAGCGAGATCATGGAAGTCGCCCTGGCGCAGGCCAAGCGCGGGCGCCTGCACATCCTGGGCGAGATGAACAAGGTCATCGCGCAGCCGCGCGAGGAGATGTCGGAGCACGCGCCGCGCATCATCACCTTCAAGATCCCGACCGACAAGATCCGCGACGTCATCGGCAAGGGCGGCTCGACCATCCGCCAGATCGTCGAGGAGACCGGCGCCACCATCGACATCGACGACGACGGCACGGTCAAGGTCGCCTCGGTGGACAACGCTGCCGGGCAGGCGGCGAAGTCGCGGGTCGAGGCGATCACCGCGGACGTACAGGTCGGCGAGACCTACGAGGGCCGCGTGATGAAGCTGATGGACTTCGGCGCCTTCGTCAACATCCTGCCGGGCAAGGACGGCTTGGTACACATCTCGCAAATCTCGCACGAGCGCGTGGAGAACGTCAGCGACAAGCTGACCGAGGGCGACATGGTCAAGGTCAAGGTGCTCGAGGTCGACAAGCAGGGGCGCATCCGCCTCAGCATGAAGGCGGTCTGAGCGAAGGGGAGAGGTTCAGGGCGCGCCGGCGTCGGCGAGCTCGGCCGCTCCTCCCAGTCCGTCGCAAGCCGCGCCGGCGGCCGGCAGGCCGTCCGCGCACACCGCCAGGCGCCAGCCGCGACCGATCCCGACCGCGGCGAGGATCTCGCGCAGCAGTCCGGTGTCGTCGCTCGCCAGCGGCCCGACCAGGACCCGGTACATGGGTTCGTCGGTGCCGGTAACGGCCTGGATTTCGGTGCCGAACTCGGCGTTGAAGCGGGCCCAGCGCTCGGCGTTGACGCGCTCGGCGAAGCTGCCGATGACGAGGTAGCGTCCCGGGGTCAGGCTCTCCACGGCGACCGTTGCCGGCAAGGGTGCGGGTGCAGCGGCCGCGCTGGCCGGTGCGGGCGTGGCGGCGGCGCAGACGGCACGGCCGTCGAGCGCGCGTTCCACGACGCAGGCGCCGCTGCGCACCTGGCCGCGATCGACGGCGGTGTCGGCCGCGCCGACGCGTGCCGGGGCCGCTAGTGGCGAGGGTGCCGTGGTGCTGGCCGTGGGGGCGGCGCAGGCACTGCCGGCGAGGCCTGCAAGGGCGATCAGAATGACCTTCATGCTCCCGTCTCCAATCCGTGAAGTGACTTTAACTATAAACCGATAATATCCTTATATCAACGAGTTGCCACGCATATTTAATAAATATTTTAATTCATGGGGATAGCCCGGGGCCGGTCCGCCGGATGCTGCGCCGCTCGCTCAGCACGCGGCTCAGGGTGACGTCGGTGGGGGTACTCGGCAGCGCGGACAGGATCTGTGCCTCGAACGTCACGGCAATGGCCGCGGTTGCCGGGTGTGCCGCCAGCCAGCGGTCGTAGTAGCCGCCGCCATAGCCGAGTCGCTCGCCACCCGCGGTGAAGGCCAGTCCCGGCACGATGACGACGTCGACCGCGCCGCTCCAGGCCACCGGGACGGCCGGCTGCAGGATGCCGAGTGCGGCCGGGCGCATCGACGACCAGCCGGGGAAGGCGACCGCCAGCATGCGGCGTTCGACGATGGCCGGCACCAGCACGGTCAGACCGCGGGCGTGGCAGGTCTCGATCAGCGCCCGCGTGTCGACCTCGAACTCGGTGGAGACGTAGATGAACACGCTGCGCGCGCCCTGCAGCACCGGTTCGGCCAGGCATTTCGCCGTGATCCGGCGTGACGCCGCGCTCCGTTGCGCGGCCGGCAGGGCATCGCGGCGCCGGCGTGCGAGGCGGCGCAGGGCGGCCTTTTCCGGCGCCATCCCGGGCGTCGCTGCGCTCATCGCTCGCCGCCGTCGCGCGCGAGCGTCCCAGCCCTTTGTTTTCGCGCGGAATTGCTCTTAGAATGCGCGCCCATCACGCGCCCCCCCGGGGTGCCGTTCATGACTTATTGCGACGCGTCGCCTGCGCGTCCCTTGCGAGGATTTCATCATGGTAACGATCAGACTGTCTCGCGGCGGCGCCAAGAAGCGGCCGTTCTACCACATCGTGGTTGCCGATCGCCGCAACAAGCGCGACGGCCGTCACCTCGAGCGACTGGGCTACTTCAACCCGCTCGCCGCAGACGCCGAGTCCAGCTTCCGCATCGACCGCGAGCGTTTCGATTACTGGGTGTCGGTCGGTGCGCAGCCGTCGCAGCGCGTCACCCAGCTGGTCGCCGCCCACGCCGAGGCGGCCTGAACCGGCGCCGCGACCGCGCTGACGCCCGCCCGCGCGGCGCTGCCCGGCGTACGCTGACGGCGACGCCGTGGGCGAGCACATCACCGTAGGCCGCGTCAGCGGCCTGTTTGGTACCCGTGGCTGGGTCAGGGTCGAATCCTGGACCCGGCCGCGCGAGAACCTGCTCGATTACAGCCCCTGGTGGCTGGCGTGCGACGGTTCCTGGCAGGCATTCGAGCCGCTCGAGTACCGCCGCCATCACGGTGGCCTGATTGCCCGGCTCAGCGGCATCGCCGATCGCGACCAGGCGGCGACGCTGGTGCGCAGCCGGATTGCCATCGAGCGCGAGCAGCTCGGCAGTGCGCCGCCGGGCGAGTACTACTGGGTCGATCTGATCGGGCTGGAGGTCGTCAATCGCGAGGGTCAGCGGCTGGGCACGGTCGAGGGCCTGCTGGAAACGGGGGCGCACGACGTGCTGCGGATCGGCGGCGAGCGCGAGCGCCTGGTCCCTTTCGTGAGCGGCGTGCACGTCCTCGAAGTCGACCTCGCGGGGCGCCGGATCGTGGTCGACTGGCACGAGGATGACTGAGACGTGCTGCGCTTCACCGTCATTACCCTGTTTCCGGAGCTGATCGAGGCGTTTGCCGGGACCGGTGTCATCGGGCGCGCGCGGACCGCCGGCGTGGTCGCGATCGAGACGCTCAATCCGCGTGATTTTGCCGCCGATCGTCGTGGCACCGTGGACGATACGCCCTACGGCGGCGGTCCCGGCATGGTCATGATGGTGGCGCCCCTGCGCGCGGCGATCGGCGCCGCGCGTGCCGCCACGCCGGGCGCGGCCCATGTCGCCTGCCTGAGTCCGCAGGGCCGGCGCTTCGAGCAGGGCGCCGTCGGCGAGCTGGCCCGGCACACGCACCTGGTGCTGGTGGCCGGGCGTTACGAGGGCATCGACGAGCGGATCATGACCCACGATGTCGACAGCGAGTGGTCGGTCGGTGATTTCGTGGTCAGCGGCGGCGAAGTGCCGGCGATGCTGATGATCGACGCCATTGCCCGCACGTTGCCGGGTGCGCTCGGCGACCAGCGCTCGGCGGCCGAGGACTCCTTCGTCGACGGCCTGCTCGATTGCCCCCATTTCACCCGCCCGGAGAGCATCGACGGCGAGCGCGTGCCGGCCGTGCTGCTCAGCGGCGACCATGCCGCGATTGCCGCCTGGCGGCGCATGCAGCGGCTCGGGCGCACCCTCGCACGGCGTCCGGACCTGCTCGCCGGACGCACGCTTTCGGCCGAGGACGAGGCGTTGCTGGCCGCCTTCCGGCGCGAGAGCGGGGAGGATTGACGCGCGACGCCGGAGGCCGCTGCCGGCGCCGCGCGAACAGGGTGAAAAAGCGTCTCGGCTTGATGTAGAATCGCGCGCTCCCAGCACCCCGCAGACCACGGAGACGCCCCATGGCGAACATCATTCAGGAACTTGAAGCAGAGCAGATGCAGCGCGAGGTGCCGGCCTTCGGCGCGGGCGATACGGTCGTCGTGCAGGTCAAGGTCAAGGAGGGCAACCGCGAGCGCCTGCAGGCCTTCGAAGGCGTCGTCATCGCGCGGCGCAACCGCGGCCTGAACTCCTCGTTCACGGTGCGCAAGATTTCGCACGGCGAGGGCGTGGAGCGCGTGTTCCAGACCTACAGCCCCCTGATCGCCGAGATCCAGGTCAAGCGCCGCGGTGACGTGCGCCGGGCCAAGCTCTACTACATGCGCGAGCGCCGCGGCAAGGCCGCTCGCATCAAGGAAAAGATCCGCTAATCCAGGGCGCCCTGCAGCCGCAGCCCTGGCGCCGGGCGGCCGTTCACGCGGCGCCGCCGCCGAAGCGTTCCACCAGGTAGCCGACGATGTCGGCCGATTCGTACATCCATTGTGCGTCTTCGCGATCCTTGCCGATGCGCAGGCAGGGCACCGTGGTACGCCCGCCACCGGCAGCGAGCTCTCGGTAGTGCGTCCGGTCGTGCATGACGTCGCGCAGCTCGATGTCGAGATTGAGCGCCGCAATGGCCTTGCGCACCCGCGCGCAAAACATGCAGCTGTCGTAGTGGTAGAGGGCGAGATCGGCGGTTTCGGCGTCGACCCGCGCCTGCTCGGTGGCGCCGCGCGTCACCTCGGGAACCTCGACCGTGGACGAATTGAACCACGCCTCGAGCATAGTAGACTCCCCCTGCGATGGATGTGACAGTGGCATAAGGTGGTCAATCGCGCTGGCGAACGCAAGTCCGCGGCCCCTGCCGGGCCGTGCGAGCCCGAGGCGCTGGCCGACTTCCTCGACCACCTGTGGGTCGAGCACGGACTGAGCCGGAACACCATCGCCGCCTACCGTAACGACCTGCTTGCCCTGGCGCGATTCCTCGGCCGGGACGGGCGCCGTACCCTGGCGGCGGCAGAGCACGATTTGCTGGCCTTCATGGCGGCCGACCCGGCGCTCTCGGCGCGCACCCGCGCGCGGCGGCTGTCCAGCCTGCGCCGTTACTACCGCTTCGCCCAGCGCGAGCGGCTGATCGATCACGATCCGAGCGTGCGCCTGGAATCGCCGCGACTCGGCCGGCCGTTGCCGAAAGCCATGAGCGAAGCCGACGTCGAGGCATTGCTGGAGGCGCCACCGCAGGCCGACCCGGTCGGCCTGCGCGACCGTGCGATGCTGGAGTTGCTGTACGCGACCGGACTGCGCGTGTCCGAGCTGGTCAACATCGAGCTGACCGAGCTCAATGTGCGCCAGGGCGTCGTTCGCGTCAGCGGCAAGGGCGACAAGGAGCGGCTGGTGCCGCTCGGCGAGCAGGCGCTGGACTGGCTGCAGCGCTATCTCGACGAGGCGCGCGGCGAGCTCACCCGCGGACGCGATACGCACGTGCTGTTCCCGACCCGCCGCGGCGGCGCCATGACCCGCCAGGCGTTCTGGCACCTGATCCGCAAGTACGCGCGGCGCGCGGGCATCACGCAGTCACTCTCCCCGCACACGCTGCGCCATGCGTTCGCCACGCACCTGCTCAATCACGGTGCCGATCTGCGCGTGGTGCAGATGCTGCTCGGCCACAGCGACATCTCGACCACCCAGATCTACACCTACGTCGCCAGCGAACGCCTCAAGTCGCTGCACGCCGAGCATCATCCGCGTGGCTGAGCGGTACGGAGTCAGAGCGAGCCGGGGGCGACCACGCTGATCACTTCTTCCAGCGTGGTCAGACCTTCGGCGACTTTCTGCGCGCCGGCGATACGCAGCGGGCGCATGCCCTGGGCCAGGGCATGCTGGCGCAGGGTGGTCGCCTGCAGGCCGGGGCGAATCATCTCGGTGATGACGTCGTCCACGCGCATGACCTCGTAGAGCCCGGAGCGGCCGCGAAAACCCGTGTTGCGGCATTCGTCGCAGCCAACCGGCTGCATGGTGCTGTCCGGCAGCTGCACCTGCTGCGGGGCGACCAGGCCATTCCAGGCCGCCGCGCTGATCGTGCCGGGCTGCTTGCAGTGCTCGCACAGCGTGCGCACCAGCCGCTGCGCGATGACGCCGAGCAGGGTGGCGCCGATCAGAAACGGCTGCACGCCGATGTCCATCAGGCGGGTTACCGCCGATGGCGCATCGTTGGTGTGCAGCGTGGACAACACCAGGTGCCCGGTCAGGGCCGCCTGGATGGCGACCTCGGCCGTCTCGCGATCGCGGATCTCGCCGATCATGATGATGTCCGGGTCCTGCCGCAGCAGGGTGCGGACGCCCGCGGCGAAATCGATGTCGAGTGCGGATTGCACCTGCATCTGGTTGAACTGCGGCTCGACCATTTCGATCGGATCCTCGATCGTGCAGACGTTGATCTCCGGCCGCGCGAGGCGCTTGAGCGCGGAGTAGAGCGTGGTGGTCTTGCCCGACCCGGTCGGGCCGGTGACCAGCACGATGCCGTGTGGCTGGCGCACGATGTCGTTCCACACGCGCAGCTCCTCGGCCGCAAAGCCGAGCTGCTCGAAAGGCTGGGTCAGCTTCTCGGGATCGAAGATGCGCAGCACCAGCTTCTCGCCGAAGGTGGTCGGCATGGTCGACAGGCGCAGCTCGACTTCCTGGCCGGTCGGCGTCTTGGTGCGTACGCGGCCGTCCTGCGGCCGGCGTTTGTCGGCGACGTCCATGCGGCCGAGCGACTTGATGCGGCTGGTGATGGCGCCGATGACGCCGGTCGGTAGCTGGTGGATGAGATGCAGCACGCCGTCGATGCGAAAGCGGATGTTGCTCTGGTCGCGGCGCGGCTCGATGTGGATGTCACTCGCGCGTTGCTCGAAGGCGTACTGCAGGAGCCAGTCGACCAGGTGCACGACATGCCGGTCGTTGGCATCCGGCTCGCCGACCTGCCCCAGCTCGGTCAGCTGTTCGAAGTTGGTAACCAGGCTGCGCGCCTCGCCCTCGGCCTTGTTGCTGGCACCGGAGATCGAGCGGCTGACGCCGTAGAACTCGCGCAGGTAGCGCGCCACGTCGCGCGGGTTGGCCAGCACGCGCTTTACCCGCCGGCGCAGGATGCGCTCGAGCTCGTGCTGCCACTCGTCGGCGAACGGCTCGCCGCTGGCGATGGTGACCTCCTGCTCGTTGACCTGGACCGGCAGGAAGCCGAAGCGGGTCGCGTAGGCCTGCGAGACCAGCGAGGTCACCGCCTCGACGTTGACCTTGAGCGGGTCGATGCGGAAATAGGGCAGCTCGCAGGCCTCGGCGACGAGCCGGGTGACCGTTTCCAGGGTCAGGGGCTCAGCGGCGGCGTTGCTCGCGCGAATGCCGAGATCGGCAATGCGCACGAACGGATGGCGCTCGTCGTCGGTACTCACCGAAGCGCGGATGCGCGCGACCTGGCGCGCATCCAGCGCACCGCGCCGCTGCAGCAAATCGAGCGTGCGTTCCAGCGTGATGCGATCACGCTTGTCGTTGGCGACGGGGCGGGTGGCCATGGCGGGCGGCGCCGGCGTGTGCCTCAGCCGGGCTGCGGCTCGGACGCGATGCGCCCGGTGGCGTGTTCGAGGCGCTCGATGAGCACGTTGAGGAACTGGCGCTGGAAGCGCAGCTGGCAGTTCACCGACATGCGGTCGATGACCGAGTCGCGCAGCTTCATCACGGTGACGTCGGTGACGGCGGCGATGGTCGCCGTGCGCGGCCGGCGCGAGAGCATGCCCATCTCGCCGAAGCAGTCGCCCGGGTAGAGGCGCACGATCTCGTGGCCGCTCTTGCGCACCGCGACTTCGCCGCCGACCAGCACGAAGAAGGACGTCTCTGCCTCGCCTTCGTGCACGATCTCGTCGTTCTGCGGCAGCCGCACCCACTCGGCCGCGTTGATCAGCTCCCAGCGATCGCTGTCGGGAAAATCCTTGAAGAAATTCAGGTTCTCGACGCGGTGGAACTTCTCCTGCTGGGTCATGCGCAGCGCAGGCTGCTTGAGGAAGTCGTAGACCAGGGCGATGTCGCCGGCCATGTCGAGCCCCGACTTGTAGCGGTTGGCGGCCTTCTTCGCCAGCGCCTTGTCGACGATGCGCTGGTAGATGTCCGGCACCTCGGCACGCAGGCTGTTGAGGCGGGGCGGCGGCGAGTGCTGGATGCGGTGGGCGATCGCCTCGATGTTCTCGCCGCGAAACGGGTGCTTGCCGGTCAGCAGCTCGAAGGCGACGACGCCGAGTGAGAACAGGTCGCTCTGCGGACCGACCGGGCCGCGCGCGATCTGCTCGGGTGACATGTACAGCGGGGACCCGGCATGGGTCACCGGCTCACCGCCGGCATCGTGTGCGACGGCTACCCCGAAGTCGGTGATCTTGGCTTCGCGTTCATCGGTGAGCAGGATGTTGCGCGGCTTGATGTCGCGGTGGATCACGCCTTTCTTGTGCGCATAGTCCAGCGCCATGGCGCACTGGTAGAGGATCGAGGTCACGGTCTCGATCGGCAGCAGGTTCTCGGCCGCGGTGTAGCGGTCCAGGGTCTCGCCGCCGTGCACGTACTCCATCACGATGTAGTACATATCGCGATCGACGCCGGCGTCGTAGATGGCCGTGATGTTGGGGTGCTTGAGCAGCCCGGCCGTCTGTGCCTCGTTGAAGAACAGCTGCTTGTAGAATTCGCCGTTGCTGCAGCCGAGGTAATCCGGTCGCGCGACCTTGATCGCGACCGGGCGATCAATGAAGGGATCGTGCCCCATGTAGACCGAGGCCATGTTGCCCGCACCGATCTTGGTCAGCACCTTGTACTTGCCGAGGGAGGCGCCTTCCAGCTTATCGGTATCGTGGGCACTCATGGGCGTGGTTCCGGGCGGCGTGCGCGGGGCGAAAGGGACCCGGGGCAGCAGCCGACGGGGCCGTCGATTATAGTAGATGCGCTCCACCGGCGCGGGAACGTTACCGCACCCCGGCGGTCTCAAAGCCCGGTCACATTTTGTGCGCCGCCAGCATCCCACTAGAATTGCGCGCATCCAACCAGCCCGCGACAG
The DNA here is from genome assembly GCA_041984235.1 of Gammaproteobacteria bacterium. Taxonomy (GTDB): domain Bacteria; phylum Pseudomonadota; class Gammaproteobacteria; genus JBHIYN01. The sequence goes on along the minus strand of JBHIYN010000010.1, from coordinate 141,488 downwards.
GTCAAATCATGCGTTTTCGAACTCTCACGGCACTCCTGCTCCTCGCCGCCACGGTGCCGGCTTCCGCTGCCGATTCCGCCGAGAAGCGCATACGCGCGAGCATGGAGAAGCTGTTCCCGGACGACGAGGTCTCCGCCGTCACCCCGTCACCGGTCGCGGATCTCTACGAGGTCATGATCGGCGCGTCGCTGTTCTACATGAGCGGTGACGGGCGGTACGTGCTGCGTGGCGACCTCATCGACCTGGAAAACAAGGTCAACGTCTCCGACCGGCGCCGTAGCGAGGCCCGCCAGAAGGTGTTCGCCGGACTGGACCAGGGCGACCTGATCGAGTTTCCGGCCGCCTCCGGCAAGGCCAGCAAGGTGCTGTATGTCTATACGGACATCGATTGCGGCTATTGCCGCAAGCTGCACCTCGAGGTGCCGGAACTGAACAAGGCGGACATCGCGGTGCGTTACCTCGCGTTTCCGCGCTCCGGGCTGAAGGGCGAGTCCTTCGACAAGGCCGCGGCGGTGTGGTGTTCGGAGGATCGTCGCGGCGCCCTCACTGCGGCGAAAGCCGGCAAGAAGGTCTCCGCGCCGAAATGCGACAGCCCGGTCGCCGATCAGTACCACCTCGGTATTGCGATGGGCGTGTCCGGCACGCCGGCGGTGTACACCGCGGACGGACAGTCGATCGGTGGCTACGTTCCCGCCAAGGAGCTGATCCGGATGGTGCGCGCCGGCAAGATCTGAGCGGCGCGGCCGCGCGGCCACGGCGGCAATCCGCTAGAATCCCCGCAAGCCGGCAGCATGCGGCGGGCCCGAGGCTGGCCGCCCATCTCACGCTGCCGGGCAGGATACGCACAGGGGACAAGCAGTGAGCGAACGACGCACTTCCGGCCGCCGGCGATCCAGGCGCCTGCGCATCTTCATCGTTGCGGCAGTCGTCCTGCTCGGCGCCGGGGGCGCCTGGTTCATATCCCAGCGCACCGTGGTGGACCCGGAGATGCTGCTGGACCGGGCGCGCCAGTCGCAGGCGGACGGGGATCTGAAGGCCAGCGTCATCGACCTGAAGGCCTTGCTCTCGGCGCAGCCGGGCAACGCAGAGGCGCGCTTCCTGCTCGGGCGCCTGTACCTGGAAACCGGCAACCCGCAGGGTGCCATCAAGGAGCTCGAGCGCGCTCGCGAGCTGGGGGTCACCGAGCCCGCACTGGCCCTCGGCCTGACCCGCGCGTTGCTGCTCACCGGGCAGTTTGACGACGCCGCGACCGAGATCGCGATCAACGGCGATACCGCGAAGCCCGACTGGCTGGTCCTGCGCGGCATGCTGGACCTCGGCCAGCAGCGCATCGACGATGCGCGCAGCGCGTTTCGCCAGGTGCTGGAGGACGACCCGGACAACGAGAGCGCGAGGCGCGGCCTGATGCAGGCGGAGCTCGCCGCCGGCAATGGCGAGCTGGCCCGGGCGGAGGTCCAGCGCCTGCTCGAGATGAAGGATGCCGATGCCTCCCTGTGGATGATCAAGGGCGAGCTCGATCTCTACGACGGCAACGCCGAAGCGGCACGTGACGCATTCAGGCGGGCGGTCGAGCTCGAGCCGTCCAATCCCGTCGCACGGATTGGCCTGGCGAGGGCGCTCATCGAGCTCGACGCCATCGAAGAGGCTGCCGCGCAGCTCGACAAGACCGGCCGGGACGGGGCCGAGGATCCGCGGGTCAATTTCCTGCGCGCGATGATTGCGGAGAAGCGCGAGGACTTCAACGCCGCGCTGCAGGCGTTGCGCAAGGTGCTGCAGATCGCGCCGATGCATCGCGAGAGTCTGATCACGGCGGCCAAGCTGCATTTTGCCCGTGGTGAGTTCACCCGCGCCCAGGATTATGTCGGGCGCCTGCTGGAGATCGAGCCGAACAACGCTGCTGCACAGCGCATGATGGGCGCGATTCAGCTGGCGGCCGGGCGCGTTGACGGACTCGACGCGGTCGCCGAGGCGGCCGCCGACGAGCGGTTCCAGGACCCCGCCATGCTCGCCATGCTCGGCACCGCTTATCTCAAGCACGGCAAGTTCGACGACAGCCAGGCGAGCCTGGAGCGTGCCGCGGAGCTGGCGCCGGATTCGCTGCCGATCAGGACGCAGCTGGCGCTCAGCCGGCTGTCTGCGGGCGAGCCGGACCGGGCTATCGCAGAGCTCGAAGCCGTGCTCGCCGAAGACCCCGGGTTCGCGCAGGCCGACATCATGCTCGCACTCGTGCACCTGTCGCGTGACGACAAGGACAGTGCGCTGGCGGCGGCAGATGCCCTCGTCGCCAAGCAGCCCGACAACGCGCTCGCGCACAACGTGCGTGGCTACGTGCTGGAGCTGGCGGAGAAGCCGGCGCAGGCGGTGGCCGAGTACGAGCTGGCGCTGGAGAAGGATCCGAAGTTTCACCCCGCCCGGATCAACCTGGCGCGGATCGCGATTCGCGACAAGGACATCGACACCGGCCGCAAGCGCTTCCAGGAAGTGCTCGAATTCGAACCGTTCCACGCGTTCGCCCTGATGGGCCTGGCGGCACTCGCCCTGCAGGAGGATAACGTCGACGAGGCCGAGCGGCTGTGGCTGCTGGCGCGTGAGCAGAACCCGGATGCGGTGGCACCGCGCCTGCTGCTCGCCCGGCACTACCGCACCAAGGGCAATCGCACGCTCGCCGAGGCCACCATCAAGGAAGCTTACAAGCTCGCCCCCTACGCGCCGCAGGTGCAGGCCGAGTATGCCGCCATCATGCTCGATGCCGGCCAGTTCGACGAAGCCCTGAGTGCGGCGCAGCAGCTGGTTGAGCGGACGCCGAAGTCGCTGCCCGGACTCGAGCTGCTGGCCCGTATCTACAACCAGCTCGGTGACGAAGCCGGCCTGACCGACACGCTGCAGCGCATTGCCGAGATCGCGCCGGACGCGGTCGGGGCACGCCTGCTGCTGGGCCGGCTGGCGATTCGCAACAAGGATTTCGAGCAGGCCGGTAACATCGCGAGCGCGCTGCGCGCCGACGACAAGCACGCCGCGGCCGGACACGAGCTGGAAGGGGACATCCTCAACGCCCAGGGCAATTCCGAGGCAGCGCGCGAGGCCTGGCTGCGGGCGTTCGCGCTCGCGCCGGCAACGGCCACGGTGATCAAGCTGAACGGCGTCGAGCAGACGCTGGGCATCGAAGGTGACCGGCTCGGAGACTGGCTCGAAGAGCATCCTGACGATCTGCGCGTGCGCCTGGTACGCGCCTCCTTCCTGCAACAGGAAGGCAGCGGCGCTGCGGCCATACCCGAGTATGAGCGCATGCTGAAGGAGCAGGGCGCCAACCCCATCGTGCTCAACAATCTCGCCTGGCTGTATCACGAGGCCGGCGATGAGCGCGCCAGCGAGCTGGCCCGGCGCGCTTACGAGCTGGCTCCCAAGAGTCCGGAGATCATGGACACCTACGGCTGGATCCTCTACCAGCAGGGCCAGCGCGAGCAGGGTATGGACCTGATGAACAAGGCACTCGCCGCAGCGCCCGACAATCCGGACATCGCCTACCATATCGCGCTCGCCCGACATGATGCCGGGCAGAGCGCCGCGGCTCGCGATCAGCTCGAGAAGATTCTCGCCAAACACGCGCAGTTCGCACTGCGCGAGGACGCCGAGGCGCTGCTGGCGAAGATCAGCGGCGAGTGACGGCCGCGGCGTGGCCGCCGGCTGCGCCCTGACGCTCCAGGGACTTCAGCACGGCCGTGGTAATCCCGCCTTTCTTGTCGTGGTACTCGACCTTGACCGGCATCCAGTCGAGCGCTCGCGCGCACCACACGATGGTGCGTCGCTTTGAGCCGGGTTTGGCGCGCTCCAGCTTGACGGCCGCGAAGCGCCCGATCCCGGTTTCGATGTCCTCGCTGCCGAGCACGGCAATCGCATATTGCTTGAGACGGTCGCGATCGGCGATGGCGTAATCGAGGCTCTCCGGGCCTGAGCGCAGATCCCCCATCATCTGCGCCTGGTAGCTCAGCTTGTCCTGCAGGTCGGGTGGCATGGTTGCACTCCAGTCCTGTCCCGGGTCGCTGCGCCGTACGGTGTTCGAGCCGTAGTCGAACTGCAGCTCGTAATCCTTGCGTGCGCCGTTCTTGTCGTAACGATAGCGCTCGGGCCGCAGGCGGTTGCCCTCGACACGCCCATGGCTGGTCTCGACGACTTCGGTATCGGCGAACAGGGACACCAGGCCACGCGCGCGCATGCTCGACTCGAACGCATAGCGGGCGTGCTCGTCCACGCTCAGGCGGCGGGTCATTTCACCGACCGTGAGGATGCCGCGGGAAATGTCGTAGACCGCGGTGAAGGGTTCGAGGGCCGTGGCCGGCAACGTGGCGCCGAGCAGGCATGCGAGCAGCAACAGGGGGGCGGGTCGATACATGGCGCTATGTTAGGATCGCGCCTTCCGAATACCAAGCGGGTCATCGGCAGCACAGCCCTCGCGCGGGTCATTGCAAAGAATCCATGGATGCTCGACTGCGGCAATTGCCCGATGCCCGCGTGCTGGTGGTCGGCGATCTCATCCTCGACCGCTACTGGCACGGCGACGCCGGGCGCATCTCGCCGGAGGCGCCGGTGCCGGTGGTGCGCGTGAAGCGGCGCGAGGAGCGGGTCGGCGGCGCGGCCAACGTCGCCGCCAACATTGCCGCCCTCGGCGCCCGCGCGACCCTGGTCGGCGTGGTCGGCGCCGACGAGGAGGGGGCTACGCTGGCCCGGCTTTGTGCTGACCTCGGCATCGTCACGGATTTCGTACGTGCCGGCGGTGCGACTACCGTCAAGCTCCGCGTGGTCAGTCAGCGGCAGCAGTTGCTGCGCATGGATTTCGAGGACGACGGCGGTCGCGATGCGATCGAGCAGGTGTGCGCCGCCGTCGCCCGGCATCTCGATGACTGCGAGGTGGTCGTGGTTTCCGACTATGCCAAGGGCGCGCTGGGACAGGTCGAGGAGGTCATCGCGCTGGCACGGGCCGCGGACAAGGCGGTGGTGGTGGATCCCAAGGGAACCGATTTCTCGCGTTACGCGGGTGCCAGCGTGATTACGCCCAACCTGCGCGAGTTCGAGGCCGTTGCCGGGATCAGTGCCGACGAAAGCGGGCTTGCCGCGCAGGCACGGCGCCTCGCCGGCGAACTGGAGGTGCAGGCCGTGCTGGTCACCCGCGGCAGCGCCGGCATGACGCTGGCCATGGCCGACGGCGATGTCAGGCACGTCCCGGCCGATGCCCAAGAGGTGTACGACGTCACCGGTGCCGGCGATACCGTCTGCGGGGTCCTGGCGGCGGCACTGGCGACGGGTTGTGACCTGCGCGAGGCGATCGGCCTGGCCAATGCCGCGGCCGGGCTGGTGGTCGGCCGCTTCGGTGCCGCCACGGTCAGCTGCGAGGAGATCGACGCCGCGCTGGTCGGCCGTGCGGGCATGCGTCGCGGCATCGTCGACCGTGCGACGCTGCTCGACGAGTGCGCCAAGGCGCGGCGGCGGGGTGAGCGCATCATCATGACCAACGGCTGCTTCGACATCCTGCACGCAGGCCACGTCGGCTACCTGCGGCAGGCGCGCGAGCTCGGCAGCCGGCTGGTGGTCGCGGTCAATGACGATGCATCGGTCGCTGCGCTGAAAGGCGCCGGGCGCCCGCTCAACGCGCTGCCCGCGCGCATGCAGGTGCTGGCGGCGCTGGATGCGGTCGACTGGGTGGTGCCGTTCGGCGGCGAGACCCCGCGTGAGCTGGTGGCCGAGGTCCTGCCGGACGTGCTGGTCAAGGGCGGGGACTATACCGCCGATGCCATCGCCGGCGCCGCCGAGGTCCGCGCCGCGGGTGGCGAAGTGGTCGTGCTGCCCTACCAGGAAGGGCATTCGACGACGGCAATCATCGCCCGCGCCGCCTGTGGCGAGGAGCCGCGCTCGTGATCGTCGTCACCGGCGGTGCCGGCTTCATTGGCTCCAATCTCGTGCAGGCACTGAACCGCGACGGTCGTGACGACATCATCCTGGTCGACGACCTGCACGACGGGCGCAAGGCGCTCAACCTGGCCGACTGCCGCATCGCGGACTACCTCGCGCGCGAGGCGTGCCTGCAACGCCTGCTCGACGGCGAGGGCTTTGGCGAAGAGGTCGAGACCGTGTATCACCTCGGTGCGTGCTCGGATACCACCGAGTGGGACGGGCGCCTGATGATGGAGCACAACTTTGCCTTCTCGCGCGCGATGTTCACCTGGTGCACCGCGCACGGCGTGCCCCTGGTCTACGCGTCGAGCGCGGCGGTCTACGGCGCCGGCTCGGTGTTCGCCGAAGAACCCGGCAACGAGCATCCGCTCAACGTCTACGGTTATTCCAAGCTGGCCTTCGATCAGTACGTGCGCGCGCGCATGGCGCACGTCGAATCGCCGGTCATCGGGCTGCGTTACTTCAACGTTTACGGTCCGCGCGAGCAGCACAAGGGGCGCATGGCGAGCGTCGTGTTCCACTTCGACCGCCAACTCGCGGAGGCGGGGCGGGTGCGCCTGTTCGGGGCTTCCCATGGCTACGCCGCGGGCGAGCAGCGCCGTGACTTCATTCACGTCGACGACGCCGTGGCCGTGACGCGGTGGTGCGCCGGGCAGCCTGCCGGCAGCTCCGGCATCTACAACTGCGGTACCGGCCGCGCGGCCAGCTTCAACGCAGTCGCCGCGGCCATCGTCGGCTGGCACGGACGTGGCAGTGTCGAGTACATCGAGTTCCCGCCCGATCTCGAAGGAGCCTACCAGGCACATACCGAGGCCGATCTCACACGGTTGCGCGCAGCCGGCTTCGCCGGCACGTTCCGCGACGTGGCGCAGGGTGTGCCGGAGTACCTAAGCTGGCTAAATTCCTGAGGGCGCTGTACACCGCCGCCTTTGCCGTCTGCGTGCCGGCGCTGCTGGTGCGCCTGCTGTGGCGCGCTCGCCGCAACCCCGCGCACTGGCGCAACTGGCACGAGCGGCTCGGCATCTACCGGCGCAGCGCGCCGACGCCGCCGACAATCTGGGTGCACGCGGTCTCGGTGGGCGAGAGCATGGCCGCAGTGCCCCTGATCCGTGCGCTGCGCGAGCGTGAGGGCACGCCGCCCATCGTGGTCACGACGACGACGGCAACCGGCGCCGAAACCATCGCGCGCGTGCTCGGCGACAGCGTTACGCACGCCTACTTCCCCTACGACGTACCGCCGGCCCCGGAGCGTTTCCTGCAGCGCTTCCAGCCGCGCCTGCTGATCATTCTAGAGACGGAGCTGTGGCCCAACGTGCTGGCCGCCTGCCGCCGGCGCGACATTCCGGTGATGGTCGCCAACGCGCGTCTCTCGCAGCGTTCGCTGCAGGCCTACCTGAAGCTGGCGCCGCTCAGTCGCGAGCTGGTGCGCGCCCTGACCTGCATCGCGGCGCAGACCGCCGCCGACGGCGAGCGCTTCCGCCGCCTGGGGGCCGCGCCTGACCGGATCAGCATCACCGGCAGTCTCAAGTTCGACCTCGACCTGCCTGCCAGCCTGCTCGAGCAGGCCGAGGCCCTGCGCCGCTCGCTGGGCGTCAACCGTCCTGTTCTCATGCTCGGCAGCACGCGCGAGGGCGAGGAAGCGATCCTGCTCGAGGCATGTCGTACGCTGCGCGAGGAGTTTACCCACCTGCTCGTGGTGCTCGCGCCGCGCCATCCCGAGCGCTTCGCCCAGGCGCGCGAGCTCGCCGTCGATGCCGGCTTCGAAGTCGTCACCTACAGCAGCGGGCGGCCGTGCACGCCGACCACCGGCGTCTACCTGCTCGACGTGATGGGCGAGCTGCCACGCTTCTATGCCGCGGCCGACATTGCTTTCGTCGGCGGCAGCCTGCTCGATTACGGCGGCCACAACGTGCTCGAGCCGGCGGCCCTGGGTACGCCGGTACTGACCGGGCCGCACGTGTTCAACTTCGCCGAGATCTGCCGCCTGCTGGCCGCCGGCGGCGCCTTGCATATGGTCGCCGACGGCGCCGAGCTGGTGGCGGCCGCCGCCCGCTGGTTGCGTGACAGCAACGAACGCGATGCCGTCGGGCGCACCGGCCGCGACATCGTCCTGCGCCACCGTGGCGCCACGCGGACCACGCTGCGCCTGATCGACGCCTGCCTCGGCCACGCCGATGCACCGCCCGCGCCATGATCCGGTCCATGGCAGAGCGCGCGCGCACGGTGCCGTAGTGTCGAACGGGTCGACAATGTGACGCGCGCGGCCTGCTAGAATTCGCCGCAGACGCTTGCCAAGGAGCGAGTACGCATGAGCATCCGAACCCTTTCGATCCTGCTTGCCGGCATGGCTCTGACAACGCTCTCCCCGGCGCGCGCTACCGCGCAGCAGGTCTTCGCCTACCCGAATGCCGGGCAGTCCGAAGCACAGCAGTCTCAGGACCGCTTCGAATGTCACCAGTGGGCCGTCGCGCAGAGCGGCTTCGACCCGAGCACGGCGCCACCCCTGGCAGCCCGCCCGATGACGCCGCCACCGGATCCGCGTGCCGGCTACAGCGATCGTCAGCAACGCCCGCGCAGCCGCGGCCTGCTCGGCATCGGCGACGGCGGATTCTTCGAAGGCGGCGGCATGATGGGCGATGCCGCGACCGGCGCCGCACTGGGCGCGGCCGGCGGCGCGCTGGCCGGTGATGCGGGCGAAGGAGCCGCCATCGGTGCACTCGCTTCGACCGTGTTCGGAGCGCTGTCCCGCTCCACCGCGCAGCCGGAGCCGCAGGCGGCCCCGGCGCCGAACCATGACTACTACCGCCAGCAACAGGCCATCGCGGACCAGGAATACAACGCACGCATGGAGCGTCTCGGCGAGTACAACCGGGCGTTCGGCGCCTGCATGACGGCGCGCAACTACACGGTCAACTAGCCGCCGGTCGAATGCGCACCGGTCGAGCGGGCGCGTTCAGCGCAGCAGCGACTGGATCGCCTTGAAGTGCGGGTGGGTGGATGCTTCCATCCACTCGAAGACCACGGACTCGGCGCTCACGACCGCTAGCGCGGCCTGGCGCATGCGGTCGATGGCATTCTGGTAGTTCTCCAGCCGGCGCGAGCAAATCGCGTCCTCCACCACGAAGACCTCGAGCCCGGCTGCGGCAAGGTCGAGGGCGGTCTGCAGGACGCAGACGTGCGCTTCCATGCCGGTGAGGATGACCTGGCGACGTCCGCTGCCGGCCAGCGCGTCGCGGAATCCGGCGTCGCCCCAGCACGAGAAGGCGGTCTTCTCGACCCGCCCGGTGCCGTCCGGCAGCGCCCGCGCGACCTCGGCATGGGTCGGGCCCAGGCCCTGGGGATACTGCTCGGTGTGCAGGACCGGGACCTGGAGCAGGCCGGCGCTACGGGCGAGCAGCGTGGTGTTGAGGATGACCCGGTTGAGTACCTTGGTCGGCATGGCGTCGCCGAGGCGCTGCTGGATGTCGACGACGACCAGCACGGAGTCGGGGGTGCGACACTTGCCTGCCGCTGCCAGGGTTGCTGTTTCGGTCATGAAAATTACTCTGTGCCGGCGGCGGCGCCTGATGGCGTATCGCCTTCCAGCCAGGAATTGGCGGCTGCCAGGTCGTCGGGCTGCAGACTGCCGGCGGCTTTCTTCAGCCGCAGCATCTGCACGATGTAGTCGTAGCGTGCGCGGGCGTAATCGCGCTTGGCCTGGGACAGGCCGCGCTCGGCCGCGACCACGTCGATGGCAGTACGGGTGCCGACCTCGAAGCCCGCGCGGGTGGAGTCGAGTGCAGTGCGCGACGACACCACGGCCTGGCGCAGTGCCTTGACCGAGCTGATCTGCGCCGTGACGCCGAGGTAGGCTTCGCGCGTCTCGCGCTGCACCGCGCGCCGGGTCTGCTCGAGTCGTTCGAGCGCGGCCTGGTACTCGTGCTCGGCCTCGCGGGTCAGCGACACGCGGCGGCCGCCCTCGTAAATCGGCACGTTGAGCTCGAAGCCGATGTCGGTCTGGGTGACCTCGGCGGTGCCGAAGCGGCCGCCGGTCTCGTTGTATCCGTGCGAACCGACGATGTCGAGCGTCGGGTAATGCCCGGCGAACTGCCGGCGGATCTCCTTCTGCGCGATCTCGGTCGCAGTCAGCGCGGCGCTGAGATCGAGGTTGTTGCCCAGCGCGGTGCTGGTCCAGGCCTCGATGTCGTGCGGTTCCGGCACGGTCAGCGGCAGGCTGTCACCGAGCGCGACGAGGTCCGCGTGGTAGGCGCCGGTCACCTCGCGCAGCGCTTCGGCCGCGTTCTCGATCTGGTTACGGGCGCTGATCTCGCTGGCCAGCGCGCGGTCATAGCCGGCCTGGGCTTCCTGCACGTCGGTGATCGCGATGAGACCGACCTCGAAACGCTGCTGTGCCTGTTCGAGCTGACTTTGCAGGGATTGCTTCTCGGCCTCTGCGAAGGCGAGGTTGTCGCGGGCGGCCAGCACGTCGAAATAGCGCTCCGCGACGCGCAGCATCATCTCCTGGTGGGCGACCAGGACTTCGAGCTGGGCCTGTTGCAGGCGGCGGTCGGCCTGCTTCAGCGCCAGGAAGCGATCGTGGTGGTAGACCGGCTGCTCCAGCGTGAGGCGGAAGCCGAACTGCGGGAAGTAGACCGTGCCTCCGACGCCGAAGCCGCCGGTGAGCTCGGTGTCCTGCTTCACGCGACTGGCATTGCCGCTGGCCGCGATGCGCGGCAGGAACAGGTCGGCGCGTGCCTGCGGGACACCCTCGGCCACGGCCAGCGCAGTGCTCTGCGCCTCGCGGTAGAAAGGGTCCATGCGTTCGGCGGCCTCGAGAATGGCCATCAGGTCGTCGCGTGCCGGCGCGGGGGTGGCGAGGGTGGCCAGCACCAGGCTCGCCAGCAGCGCGCAGGCCGCGCGGCGCACGCGGACCGCGGAATCAGGCAACAGCATCATGGAGCAGGATCAGAAACTGAATTCGGGTTTGGGTTCGGCACCTATAAGTGGCGCCAGTTCGGTTTCGAACAGGCTCTCCTCGGCCCACGAGTCCTGTGTCACGCGGGTCACCAGCACCGCTTCCATCACCGGGTGGCAACCGATAACAGCGAACAGGCGGCCGCCGATGCTGAGCTGACGTTCGATGACGGGGCGCCGCTCCGGGCACGACCCCGTCAGCACGATGACGTCGTAGGGCTCGGCCGTGGTCCAGCCGTCGATGCCGTCGCCCACGTGCAGTTTGACATTGCCGATGCCGGCGCGCGCGAGGTTGGCCTTGCCCGCAGCGGACAGGTCCTCGTGGTATTCGATGCTGGTCACGTGAGCGCCGAGCGTGGCGAGCAGGGCGGTGAGGTAGCCGCTGCCGGTGCCGATCTCGAGAATCCGGTCGGACGGGCGTACGGCCAGCGCCTGCAGCAGGCGCGCTTCGATCTTGGGCGACATCATGCGCTGACCGTGGCCGATTTCGATCTCGGTGTCAGCATAGGCGAGGTTGCGGTACGGCTCGGGTACGAACTGATCGCGGGCGACGTCGCTGCAGGCGGTCAGCACGCCGGGATCCAGCACCTCCCAGGTGCGGATCTGCTGCTCGACCATGTTGAAGCGTGCGGTTTCAAAATCCATCGGCGTAAGTACTCGTCGCGAACAAATTTCTGTGGCGAGTGGGGACCCGGGCGCGGCAGAAACCGCTGCGTCGCATTATATAGGTGCGCGTCCGAGCGCGGCCAGCTTTGCGGGTTTCAGGACGTCGCTGCGAGGTCGGCCGCCTGCGCACCGGCCGCCGCCACCACCCGCGCCAGCGCCGTACGCACGACCCCGGTACCGGCGCCGGGCGCGGCGCCGGCGGTGGTCAGCGTACGTCGCCACTCGCGCGCACCGGGACAGCGCTGGAACAGGTTCACCAGGTGGCGCGAGAGGTGCTTGAGGTAGATCCCGCGCGCGAGCTGCGTCTCGGTGTAATCGAGGTAGCGTTCGGCGACCTCCACGATCGACGGTGAGGATCCGCCGGCACGGGCAGCGCGTTCGAAGTTCACCAGGCCGTAGGGATCGGCGTACGCGCAGCGGCCCAGCATGACGCCGTCGACCTCGCGCCAGTGCTCCGCGGCGGCGGCAGCGTCGCCGATGCCGCCGTTGACGACCACCGTCAGGTGCGGCATCTCGCGCTTGAGGCGATATACCCAGTCGTACTCGAGTGGCGGAATCTCGCGGTTCTCGCGCGGATTGAGTCCGGACAGCCACGCTTTGCGCGCATGCACCTGGAACACCCCGCAGCCGGCGTCGGCGAGCATGCCGACGAAATCGCGGAAGTAACCGTAGTCGTAGAGATCGTCGACACCGAGCCGGGTCTTGACGCTGACTGCGACCGCGGCGGGCAGCGCATCGCGCATCGCGCTGACGCAGGTCGCGACGCGCTGCGGTTCGCGCATCAGGCAGGCGCCGAAGGCACCCGCCTGCACGCGGTCACTGGGACAGCCGCAATTCAGGTTGACCTCGTCGTAGCCCCAGTCCGCCGCGATCGCCGCAGCCTGCGCGAGCTCGTCCGGGTCGCTGCCGCCGAGCTGCAGCGCGACCGGGTGCTCGATTGCATCGAACTCGAGGAAGCGGCTGCGGTCACCGTGCAGGATGGCGCCGGTCACCACCATCTCCGAGTACAGGCGCATGCTCGGCGCGATCAACCGCACCAGGTGACGAAAGTGGCGATCGGTGCGCCGCATCATCGGCGCCAGGCACAGCCGCCAGGGCGACGGGGCGGTCGCGGTCATGCCGCTACTGCACCCAGGATGCGGCGCGTGAACGCGGTACGCAGGTAGAACCCGCGTGGCAGGGAGGCGCGCGGCGAGCCGTCCGCGGCGTGTGCCGGGACCAGCGCGTCCCGGTTGGCGCCCTTGGGGCGTACCTGCAGCCAGGTCCCCATGCGGGCATCGATCTCGCCCAGCCGGCCCGTTGCGATCAGCTCCACGTGCTCTTCCCAGTCGCGGCGCAGGACCTGCTCTTCCTCGGCACTGGGGCTCCACAGCAATGCGTAACCGATCCGTCGCGCTGCCAGCGCTCGCACACTACGCGCCTCGACCGGGATCCACAGCACCCGCGCCAGCTTGCGACGCACGGTCGAAGTCTCCCAGCGCTGGCCGGTTATCTCGCCGAGCGCGACCGCGCACACGTGGGTCGACTCGCAGGGCCGTTCGTCACGGCCCAGCGGCACGCTCTTGAGCTCGATGCCGAGGTGCTCGAAATCGGGCACCGGCCGCGAGCCGGCATCCGCGCCCAGCGCGATCTCCAGCAGCTCGCCGATCACGCCCTTGTGGCCGCGCAGGTCCGGCGGCAGGCGAAAGGCATGCGTGGCGGCGATTTCGCCCAGCGTGCGCCCGGCCAGGGCGCGTGCCCGCGCCAGCAGTTCGGCCTCGCTGGCGGGCGCTGTCATCACCGCGCGCACCGCGCGCTCAGGCGGCCGCCTCGAAGCATTCCTCGGCGCGCGCCGTGAGTACCTCGAACCCGCCGTCGGTGACCAGGATGGTGTGCTCCCATTGCGCGGACAGGCTGCGGTCCTTGGTCACCACCGTCCACTGGTCCGGCAACAGCTTCACGTGGCGCTTGCCGGCATTGATCATCGGCTCGATGGTAAAGGTCATGCCGGGACTCAGGATCAGGCCGGTGCCCCGGGTGCCGTAGTGCAGCACCTGCGGCTCCTCGTGGAACTGCCGGCCGATGCCATGCCCGCAGTACTCCCGGACCACGCTGTAGTTGCGTCCTTCGGCGTGCTCCTGGATGGCGGCACCGATGTCACCCAGGCGCATGCCGGGCCGGACCAGGTCGATGCCGATACACAGGCACTCGTAGGCGGTCTCGACCAGCCGGCGCGCCTTGATCGAGCCTTCGCCGACGATGAACATTTTTGACGTGTCGCCGTGGAAGCCGTCCTTGATCACGGTGATGTCGACGTTGACGATGTCGCCGTTCTTGAGCCGGCGGTCGGCCGGGATGCCGTGGCAGACCACGTGGTTGACCGAGGTACAGATGGATTTCGGGAAGCCGTGGTAGTCGAGCGGCGCCGGGATTGCCTGCTGCTCGCCGACGATGTAGTCGTGGCACAGGCGGTCGAGCTCGAGCGTGGTCACGCCCGGGCGCACGTGCGGCTCGATCATGGTTAGCACGTCGGCCGCGAGCCGGCCCGCGACGCGCATTTTCTCGATCTCCTCGGCGGATTTGATGGTCACCGGCATAAGCGCGTCACTGCATCCAAGTCATTGTTGCCATTCGGGTTCTATGGTATAAAGCGCGCGCCCTTGAGGCAATCGACCTTAATCACTCACACGTATCGACACCGGCGCCCGGGTGTCTGCCACCTTCCTGGCGGCAGATTGGCGTGCGGGATGCGTGGAGGCCTAACCCGACAGGAGACTACACAATGAGCGATATCAGTATGCGCCAGATGCTCGAGGCTGGCGTGCATTTCGGGCACCAGACCCGCTTCTGGCACCCGAAGATGGCCCCCTACATCTTCGGCGAGCGCAACAAGATCCACATCATCAATCTCGAAAAGACCATGCCGCTTTTCGATGACGCGATCAATTTCGTCGGTCGCGTCGCTGCCCGCCGCGGCAAGATTCTGTTCGTCGGCACCAAGCGTTCGGCGCAGGAATGTGTCATGCGCGAGGCGCAGCGCTGCGGCATGCCGTTCGTCAGCCGCCGCTGGCTGGGCGGCATGCTGACCAACTTCAAGACCGTGCGCCAGTCGATCCGCCGCCTCAAGGAGCTCGAAGAGATGATCGAGAAGGGCGGCCTGGAGCGCATGTCCAAGAAGGAGGGTCTGACGCTGCGCCGCGAGCTGGAGAAGCTCAACCGCGGTCTTGGCGGCATCAAGGACATGGAGGGTCTGCCGGACGCCCTGTTCATCGTCGACGTCGGCCACGAGCGCATCGCGGTCGCCGAGGCCAACAAGCTCGGTATTCCGATCGTGGCGGTGGTCGACACCAACAATTCGCCCGATGGCGTGGATTACGTCATCCCGGGCAACGACGACGCGATTCGTTCGATCAACCTGTACGTCAAAGCGATCGCCGATGCGGTGCAGGATGCGCGGCTGACCATGGCCGAGGTCGCAACCGGCGCCGGCGACGAGTTCGTCGAGCTCGACGAGGCGGTAGCGCCGTTGCTGGGCGAGAGTGCCGCCGACGCGGCGCCCGCCGCCGAGGCGCCGGCTGCCGAGGCAGCGCCGCAGCCCGCGGCCGCTGCCGACGAAGCCGCTACCGGCGGGACCGCCGGGTAGCCACCGCGGCGCCCGACGGAAACCACCACAAGTACAGCAGAGGAATATCCGAAATGGCTATCTCGGCCAGCATGGTCAAAGAGCTACGCGAACGTTCCGGCGCCGGCATGATGGAATGCAAGAAGGCGCTGGTTGAAACCGACGGCGACATCGACGCCGCCATCGAACACCTGCGCAAGTCCGGCGCGGCCAAGGCCGCCAAGAAGGCCGGCCGCATCGCCGCCGAAGGCGCCATCGTCGCCGCCGTTGGTGACGGTGCCGCCGCCATGGTGGAGATCAACAGCGAGACCGACTTCGTCGCCAACGACGAGAACTTCACCCGTTTCTGCGACACCGTTGCCGCCGCCGTGCTGGAGCACGCGCCGGCGGACGTCGCCGCGCTGGGGGCGCTCACGGCGGCCGGGGGCGAGAGCTTCGAGCAGCTGCGCACCGAGCTCAGCGCAAAGGTCGGTGAGAAGATCGACATCCGCCGCTTCGTGCGCATCGACGCCGGTGACGACGTCATCGAGTCGTACCTGCACGGCAAGCGCATTGGCGTGCTGGTGCGCCTGGCGGGCGGAACGCCTGAGCTTGCGCGCGATCTTGCCATGCACATCGCGGCGAGCAATCCGCTGTGCGTGGGCGAGGACGACGTGCCGGCGGAGACCCTGGAGAAGGAGCGCGAGGTGCAGCGTGCGCAGGCCGCTGAGAGCGGCAAGCCGCCGGAGATCGTCGAGAAGATGATCACCGGACGCATTCGCAAGTTCATCGCCGAGATCACCCTGCTCGGTCAGCCCTTCGTCAAGGACCCGGACCAGACGGTCGCCAAGCTGGTCAAGGCGCAGGGTGCCACCGTGGTCGGATTCGTCCGCTTCGAGGTCGGCGAGGGGATCGAGAAGAAGGAAGAGAACTTCGCCGAGGAAGTCATGGCGCAGGCGCGCAGCGCCGGGCAGGGCTGAGCAGCGAAGCGGCAACCGGGGGCGACCGCCACGACACGATGACCAGCGAATCCCGCAAGCTCACCTACCGCCGCGTGCTGATCAAGCTCAGCGGCGAAGCCCTGATGGGCAACGAGGGCTACGGGATCGACCCGGATATCGTCGATCGCATCGGTGACGAAATCCGCGAGCTGCGCTCGGCCGGCGTCGAGGTCGCGATCGTCATCGGCGGCGGCAACATCTTCCGTGGCGCCGGCCTCGCCGCGGCCGGCGTCGACCGCGTTACCGCCGACCAGATGGGCATGCTCGCCACGGTCATCAACGCGCTCGCCCTGCAGGACACGCTGGAGCGCAAGGGCATGTTCGCGCGCGTCATGTCCGCGATCAAGATTAACGAGGTGTGCGAGGACTACATTCGCCGGCGTGCGGTGAGGCATCTCGAGAAAGGGCGCGTGGTGGTACTGGCTGCCGGCACCGGCAACCCGTTTTTCACCACCGACTCGGCGGCGAGCCTGCGCGCGATCGAGGTGGACGCGGAGCTGCTGATCAAGGCGACCAAGGTCGATGGCGTCTACTCGGCAGATCCGCAGATAGACAAGACCGCGACGCGTTTCGACGTGCTCGATTACGACGACGTGCTGGAGCGCAAGCTCGCGGTGATGGACGCCACGGCAATCGTATTGTGCCGCGACAACCACATGCCGCTGCGCGTGGTCGACATGACCCGTCCGGGCGTGTTTGTCGCTGCCGCGCTGGGGCAGGAAGTAGGAACGCTGGTAACGGTGCAGAACTGACATGGTCAAAGACATACTCGACGACGCGCGCTCGCGCATGGGCAAGAGCGTGGAATCCTACCGCTCGGATCTCGCCCGGCTGCGGACCGGGCGCGCCCATCCAAGCCTGCTCGACCACATCACGGTCAACTACTACGGTAACCCGACGCCGCTTGCACAGGCTGCCAACGTGGCGGTCGAGGACTCGCGCACGCTCTCGATCACGGTCTGGGACAAGACCATGGTCGAACCGATCGAGAAGGCCATACTCGAATCGAATCTGGGGCTCAATCCCAACACGGCCGGTACCGTCATCCGCATCCCGCTGCCGCCGCTCACCGAGGAGCGGCGCAAGGAGCTGATCAAGGTCCTGCGCGGCGAGGCGGAGCAGGCCAAGGTGGCGGTGCGTAACATCCGGCGCGACGCCATCGGGCAAATCAAGGACCTGACCAAGGCCAAGGACATCTCCGAGGACGACGAGCGGCGTGGAGAGGACCAGGCGCAGAAGCTGACCGACGAGCACGTCAAGCAGATCGACGACATCACTGCTCAGAAAGAGCAGGAGATGATGGAAGTCTGAGTATCTCACCGCATGCACGGGCATTGCGCCCTGTGACAGAACGGGGAATGGGTTTGGTCCAAGACAGATGCGAGCGGACGTGCGGATGAGCAGCGGAGAGGTCGCGCGGCCGCGCCACGTCGCCATCATCATGGACGGCAACGGACGCTGGGCCAGGCAGCGACAGCTGCCGCGCATCGCCGGACATCGTGCGGGCGTGGAGAACGTGCGCAACATCGTGCGCTACTGCGCCGAATCGGGGATCCGGGCGCTGACCCTGTTCGCTTTCAGCAGCGAGAACTGGCGCCGGCCGGCGACCGAGGTCAGGCTGTTGTTCGAGTTGTTCGTGTCCGTGATCGAGCAGGAGATCGAACGGCTCCACGAGGCCGGGGTGCGTCTGCGTATCATTGGCGACCGCACACCGTTTCCGGCGCGCCTGCGCCAGTGCATCGATGCCGCCGAGGCGCGCACCGCGGACAATCGGCAGCTCGATCTCGTCATCGCCGCGAACTACGGCGGTCGCTGGGACATCACGCAGGCTGCGCGGGCTCTGGCCGAACGTGTCGCCGCCGGCGAGATGCGCCCCGAGGAGGTCACGGCGGAACGCCTCGAGCAGGGCCTGTGCCTGTCCGACCTGCCGGAGCCCGACCTGTTCATCCGCTCCGGCGGTGAGCAGCGCATCAGCAACTACCTGTTATGGCAGCTCGCTTATTGCGAGCTCTATTTCACCGATTGTCTGTGGCCGGATTTCGACACCCTCGAGCTGGAGAAGGCGCTTGCCAGTTACGCCGGGCGTCAGCGCCGTTTCGGCATGACCGGGGAGCAGGTCAGCGGTGAGGGTGCCGAGGACGTCGCCGCGCTGTCGCAAACCGACTGACGCGGAACCCGCTGAGAGATCCGCGGTCCGCATGGGGGAGCACTGAAGAATATGCCGATGGCTCGCCTGGTGACCGGTACGCTGCTCGCGCTAGCGGTGCTCGCCAGCATTTACCTGCTGCCACCGGCCATTGCGGCCGGCATCTTCCTCGTGGTGGTGTTTGCCGCCGCACTGGAATGGGCCGCGCTCAGTGGCCTGGATTCGCGTGCGTCGCGCATCGGCTACGGCACTGTCGTAGTGGTGATTGCCGCGTTCGCCTGGTACGCCGCGGCGACGGCAGCGGGATTGCGAGCCGTGCTCGTGGCCGGCTGCGCGTGGTGGAGCCTGGCTGTGCTGTGGGTGCTCGCCTACCAGCGGTCGGCGCGTCCGGCGCTGCGTAACGCGCCCGTGCTGGGCACGCTGGGCGTGCTGGTCCTGGCACCCGCGCTGGCCGCGCTGGCGCACCTGCTGACGCTGGCGCCGGGTTACCTGCTGGCCCTGCTGGCGATCGTCTGGAGCGCCGACATTCTCGCCTACGCCGGCGGGCGCAGGTTCGGCAAGCACCGGCTGGCGAGCCGCGTCAGCCCGGGCAAGACCTGGGAGGGCCTCCTTATCGCGGCGGTCGGTACACTCGCGCTGGGACTGCTGGTCAACGATCAGATGATGCTGTTGCCGGCGGTGGTTTGCGCCGCAGTCATACTCCTGACCTTCGTCGCGGCGGTGGTCGGCGACCTGCTGGAGAGCCTGGTGAAGCGTCTGCGCGGCGTCAAGGACAGCGGCACCCTGCTACCCGGGCACGGCGGCCTGCTCGATCGCATCGACAGCCTGGTTGCCGCGGCGCCGGTATACACCCTCGCTCTCTATGCCAGCGAGCAGACATGAGCACGCGGCTGACCATACTCGGCTCGACCGGCACCATCGGCGTCAACACGCTGGACGTGGTCAGGCGCCTGGACGGCCGCTTCTCGGTGTTCGCGCTGACCGCGAACACCAACGTCGACGCCCTGTTCGAGCAGGTGCATGAATGGCGGCCCGAGTACGCGGTGATGGTCGACGAAAACGCTGCCGCCCGCCTCGAGCAGCGTTGCCGGGAGGCCGGGCTCGCGGTCACGGTACTCGCCGGTACCGCGGCCCTGAATACGGTATCGGCGCACGACGACACCGATTACGTCATGGCCGGTATCGTCGGCGCAGCCGGCCTGTTGCCCAACCTCGCGGCAGCGCGTGCCGGTAAGCGGGTGATGCTCGCGAACAAGGAATCGCTGGTGATGTCCGGGCGCCTGTTCATGGACGCGGTGCGCGACGCCGGGGCCGAGCTGCTGCCGATCGACAGCGAGCACAACGCCGTGTTCCAGTGCATGCCGCCGGATTTCTCGCGCGGACTGGGTGCCTGCGGCGTGACCCGCATCCTGCTCACGGCATCCGGCGGCCCGTTCCGTGATTACCCGCTGGACGCGCTGGGCGCGGTCACGCCCGAGCAGGCCTGCGCGCACCCGAACTGGGTCATGGGCCGCAAGATCTCGGTCGACTCCGCGACCATGATGAACAAGGGACTGGAAGTCATCGAGGCCTGCTGGCTGTTCGACGCCACCCCGGCCGAGGTCGAGGTCGTGATTCATCCGCAGAGCGTCATTCATTCCATGGTCCAGTACGTCGACGGCTCGGTGCTCGCACAGCTCGGCAATCCCGACATGCGCACGCCGATCGCCTATTCGCTGGGCTGGCCGGAGCGCTGCGCCTCCGGGGTTGAACATCTCGACTTGTTTGCGGTCAGAAAACTGGACTTCGAAGAACCGGATTACGATCGTTTCCCGTGCCTGCGTCTCGCGCGCGAGGCCATGCTGCGCGGGGGCACGGCGCCCGCAATCCTGAACGCGGCCAACGAGGTCGCGGTCGCGGCGTTCCTGGACCGCCGGGCCGGTTTCATGGACATTCCGCGCCTGGTCGACCACGCACTGTCGACCGTTACCGCGCACGAGGCCGACGAACTGGAGACAATCCTGGCTGACGACAGCGCCGCACGCGAGGCGGTCAGGGCGCAACTGTGAGGTGAACGAACGCTGATGGAATTCGTGCAGACCCTGCTGTGGTTCGTGATTGCGCTCGGCATTCTGGTGACCGTGCACGAGTACGGCCATTTCTGGGTGGCGCGACGACTGGGCGTGAAGATCTTGCGCTTTTCCGTCGGTTTCGGGCGCCCGCTGTGGCGGCGGCAGCGGGGCGAGACCGAGTTCGTGGTCGCGGCGGTACCGCTCGGCGGCTACGTCAAGATGCTCGACGAGCGCGAGGGCCAGGTCGCCGCGCACGAGCTCGACCGCGCCTTCAACCGCAAACCGCTGGCGACGCGCATCGCGGTGGTGGTGGCCGGCCCGTTGGCCAATTTCGCACTGGCTTTCGCCGCCTACTGGCTGACCCTGGTGCTGGGGGTGAGCGGACCGCGGCCGCTCATCGGCGAAGTCGAGCCGGGCTCCATCGCCGAGCGTGCGGGGCTCATGGCCGGCGCGGAGATCGTCGAGGTCGCCGGTCTGCGCACGCAGACCTGGGACGGCGTGTTCCGCAAGTCGCTGGATGCGATCCTCGACGGACGCAGCATCGATATCGTCGTGCGTCGCGCCGACGGCGGCGAATTCCGCACCGCGCTCGATTTCACCCGGCTCTCGATCGACGACATCAGCGAAGGCGACTTTCTCGCCGAGATGGGGGTGCGCCCGCGCCGCCCGCGCATCGACCCGGTGCTGGAGCGGGTGGTGGCGGGCGATCCGGCCGCGGCGGCGGGCATGCGCGCCGGCGATCGCGTGGTGCGGGCCAACGGCGATGCGGTGGAGACCTGGTCGCAATGGGTCGACATCGTGCGTGCCCACCCGGCACGTGTCATCAGCGTGGTCGTCGAGCGCGACGGCGCGCCGATCGAACTCGAGCTGACCCCGGCCGCCGTGACCATGGACGGCGCCGTCGTTGGCCGCATCGGCGCCGAGGTGCGGGTTCCGGCAGCGTTCGAGCCGGTGCCGTCCGGGATCGAGCGCTACGGTCCGCTGGCGGCGCTCAGCGGCGCCTTCAGCCGTACCGTCGGCATGAGCGTCACCACCCTCAAGTTCCTCGGCAAGATGATCACCGGGCAGGCCTCGGTGCACAATCTCAGTGGGCCGATCAGCATCGCGCACTATGCCGGTGAATCGGCGAAGATGGGCGCGGCGCGCTTCCTCGAGTTCCTGGCCCTGGTCAGTGTCAGTCTGGGTGTGCTCAACCTGTTGCCGATCCCGCTGCTCGATGGCGGACACCTGCTGTATTACCTGATAGAATTCGTGACGCGTCGCCCGGTGTCGGAAACCGTACAGATCTACGGTCAGCAAATCGGGCTGGTGATGTTGTTGAGCCTGATGGGGCTGGCCGTCTACAACGACATCCTGCGCATCATGTGAACGCTGGTGACGGACCTCAATAACTAAAAAGCGGTTTATGTCGAGAGCCACGATCCCAGGTTGGTTGTGCGCCCTGCTGCTGGCTTTCGCGGCGAGCACATGGGCGGACGAGTCCTTCATCGTCGATGACATCCGTGTCGAAGGGCTGGAGCGGATCTCTCCCGGCACGGTCTTCAACTACCTGCCGATCAGCGTCGGCGACGCGGTCGATGACCAGCGCTCGCGGGACGCGGTCAGGGCCCTGTTCAAGACCGGCTTCTTCCGCGACGTGCGCCTGGAACGCGACGGCGACGTGCTGGTGGTAGTGGTCGCCGAACGCGAGACCATTGCCGACATCACCTTCGAAGGCAACCAGGCGATCAAGACCGAGGACCTGATCGAAGGTCTGGCCGAAACCGGCTTCGCGAAGGGCGAGGTCTTCAACGAGGCCAAGCTCGACCGGGTGCTGCAGGAGCTGCGCCGCCAGTATTACGCCAACGGCAAGTATGGCGTCCGTATCGAGCACGAGATCGTGCCGGTCGGCGACAAGGCGGTCGAGATCGCCTTCACCATCGCCGAAGGCGAAGCCGCGCGTATCAAGCAGATCAACGTGATTGGCAACGAGGCGTTCACGGACGAGGACATCCTCGGCCGTTTCGAGCTGACCACGCCGAACTGGATCAGCTGGTTTACCAAGGATGACCAGTACTCGAAGCAGAAGCTGTCCGGCGACCTGGAAACCCTGCGCTCCCTGTATCTCGACAACGGCTACATCAATTTCTCGGTCGATTCGACGCAGGTCTCGATCACACCGGACAAGGCCGACGTCTACATCACCATCAACGTGACCGAAGGTGACCGCTACAAGGTCGGCGACGTCAAGCTGGCCGGCACGCTGATCCTCGAGCCCGAAGAGCTCTTCAAGTGGGTTTACACGCGCAAGGGCATGGTTTTTTCGCGCAAGGCGCTGACCCTGACGAGCAAGAACATCACCGACCGGCTCGGCGACGAGGGCTATGCCTTCGCCAACGTCAACGCCATCCCGGACATCGACGACGAAAGCCGCACGGCATCGATTACCTATTTCGTCGATCCGGGCCAGCGCGTCTACGTGCGCCGGGTCAACTTCTTCGGCAACGCGAAGACGCGCGACGAGGTGCTGCGGCGTGAGCTGCGCCAGATGGAAGGCGGCTGGATCTCGACTTCCAAGGTCGATCGCTCCAAGGTCCGGCTGCGCCGCCTCGGCTACTTCGAGGACGTCAACGTCGAGACGCCGGCGGTGCCTGGCTCGACGGACCTCGTCGACGTCAACTTCACCGTCAAGGAACGCCCTTCGGGTAACCTGCTGCTCGGTCTCGGTTTCTCGCAGTCTGCCGGCATCATCTTCAACACCAACGTCACGCAGGACAACTTCCTCGGCAGCGGCAAGAGCCTGAGCTTCGCGTTCAACAACAGCGAGATCAACCGCACCTTCCGACTCGGGTACTGGAATCCCTACTGGACGATTGACGGCGTTGCGCGCGGTTTCGACGTCACCTTCAGCGAAACCGACGCCGGCAACCGTAACATCGTGCGCTACGACACCAAGACGGTCTCGGGCGGCATGAGCTTCGGTATCCCGATCACCGAGTATCACTACGTCAATGCCGGTGTCAGCTACGAATCGACCGAGATCAACACCGATCCCAGGTTTATCGATCCCATCATCCTGCTGTTCCTGCTGCGTGAAGGTAACCAGTACGACCTGATCCGGCTCAACACCTCGTTCTCCTACGATACGCGCAACGCCGCCATCTTCCCCGACCGCGGCGTGCTGCAGCGCATCCGCGCGCAGGCCACGGTGCCGGGCGGCGACCTGCGTTACTGGAAGGTCGACTACGATTCGCGGCTCTACGTGCCACTGGTCAAAAACTACACGCTGCTGCTCAAGGGCAGCATCGGCTACGGCGATGCCTACGGTGATACCACCGAGCTGCCGTTCTTCGAGAATTTCTTCGCCGGCGGTCCGCGCACGGTACGCGGCTACGAGGAGAGCTCGCTGGGTCCGGAAGACATCTTCGGGCGCGCGCTGGGCGGCAACGTCTCCATCGTCGGCAACGCCGAGGTGATCCTGCCGGTGCCTTTCCTCGAGGATTTCAAGTCGGTACGCCTGTCCGGCTTCGTCGATGCCGGCAACGTGTACGCCTCGGACGACAAGATCAGCCTCGACGAACTGCGCATGTCAGCCGGCATCTCCGGCATCTGGATGTCGCCCTTCGGCCTGCTCTCGGTCAGCTTCGCCCAGCCGTTCCGCGACCAGCAGGGTGACGAGATACAGCGCTTCCAGTTCAATTTCGGTACACAATTCTGAGTCGGACCGACGTGCCGACCTTATCGCAAAGGGCGCTCAGGCGCCGGCGACTCAGCGTGGCAAGTCGCCTGTCATTCGCTACAAGACGCACTGGAGTAATGCATTGAACAGAAGATTCACACGTTTCTGCTTGCTGGCCTTCGTCCTCATGTTCGCAGCGGCACCGGTGGTGGCAGAGGATTACAAGATCGGCGTGGTCAACGCGCCCAAGATCCTGGAACTCGCACCGCAGGCCGAAGTTGCGCGCAAGAAGCTGGAGAAGGAATTCGCCACGCGCGACCGCGACCTCGTCGCGGCACAGAAATCGCTCAAGGACATGGAAGACCGCCTGACCAAGGATGGCGCCATCATGAGCGAGGCCGAGCGCTCGCGTCTTGAACGCGACATCATCAACAAGCGTCGCGAGCTCAAGCGCGATACGCAGGAGTTTCAGGAAGACGTCAACTTCCGACGCAACGAGGAAATGGCGAAGATCCAGCAGCAGATTGCCGAGGCGATCGTCGCCCTGGCGAAAGAGCGCGGCTTCGACATGGTTCTCGGGACCGGCGTGGTCTACGCCAGCGAGAAGGTCGATGTCACGCAGGATGTCATCGATCGCCTGAAGAAGTAGTCGCCGGCACGTTTAGCGCAGGCGGTCTCGTGGCCTTACGGCAGGTACGCCGCCGCGGCCCCGCTGGCCGCGGCGGACGCCTGCCGTGCTGACCCTGGCGGCCCTGGCCCGGCGCATGGGGGCGCGCGTGGAGGCGCACCTCGGTGGGTGCGAAGTCAACGCGCTGGCCCTGCCCCTGAGCGCGGGGCCTTGCGATGTGACCCTGCAGCTCGAGGGGGTGACCGGCCCGCGCTCGGTGGCCGAATCGCCGGCGCTCGCCGTGGTCAGCCGCCGCGCGCGCGCTGACGGACGCGCTTTCCTGGTCGACGACGTGGTTACCGCGTGTGCGCGCCTGCGCGCCTGGCTGCCGGTACGGCGCGCACGTTCGGTCCTCTGCGGCGGGCACGTCCACCACACGGCTCGCGTCGATGCGGGCACACATGTCGCGGACGGTGTCAGCATCGGTGAGGGTACGGTTGTTGCCGCCGGCGCCGTGATCGAGGCCGGGGTACGTATCGGCGCCTTCTGCCGCGTCGGTGCGGGGGCGGTCATCGGGGGGATGGCCGAGCTCGGAAACCGGGTTACAGTGGGCGCAGGCTGTGCCGTGGGCAGTGACGGCTTCGCCTTCGTGCGCGACGGATCGCAGTGGCTGCGCATGCCCGTTTTCGGCAGCGTCACCATCGGCGACGACGTCGAATTGCTCGATCACGTCGTCGTCCATGCGGGGGTGTTCGGCGATACGCTGATCGGGCGTGGCTGTACGCTCGACAGTCATGTACTGATCGGACATGATGCGCGGGTCGGCGAGCATACCGCCATGGCCGGGCACAGCGCCCTTGCCGGGGCCGCCGTAGTCGGCCGCCGCTGCCGCATAGGTGGCAAGGCCGGAATTGGCGAGGGCGTGCGGATTGCCGATGACGTTACCATCGGCGCGATGAGCCTGGTCAGTCGGTCGATTGACGCGCCGGGCAGCAGTCATACTGCGGCCTGGCCCGCCGAGCCGAGCATGTTGTGGTGGCGCAGGGTTGCGCGCTGGCGCCGTTTATTCGGGCATCGCGGTGTCGTCACGGACGCCGAGGGGCGCGGCGCGGCGACCGCCGCAGGGGCAGGAGAGAACTGATGGACGAGCTGGGGATTGAGAAGATTCTGCAGACGATGCCGCACCGGTATCCGTTTCTGCTCATCGATCGCATTGTCGAGTACGTGCCGTTCGAGTCGATCACCGCGCTCAAGAACGTCACCATCAACGAGCCCTTTTTCCAGGGGCACTTCCCGGGGCATCCGATCATGCCGGGCGTGCTGATCATCGAGTCGATGGCGCAGGCGACCGGTATGCTCGCGTTTTACTCCAACCAGGCGCGCGGCGACGCAGGAAACGTCTACTACCTCGTGGGCATCGACAAGGCGCGCTTCAAGCGTCCGGTCAATGCCGGCGACCAGCTCATTTTGACCGCTACCCTGAAACGCCAGATCCGTGGCATCTACAGCTTCAACGCGCGCGCGACGGTGGACGGCGTCGTGGTCGCGACAGCCGAGCTGATGACGACCGAGAGGACCGCGGGGCATTGATCGACCCGACCGCCCGCATCGATCCGAAAGCGGAGCTGGCGCCGGATGTGGAGATCGGGCCCTGGACGGTGATCGGCGCCGACGTCCGTATCGGGCCCGGTACGCGCGTTGATGCACATTGCGTGATCAACGGTCCGAGCATCATCGGCGAGAACAATCACTTCTACCCGTTCTGCTCGATCGGCGACGATCCGCAGGACAAGAAGTTCGAGCGCGGTCAGAATTCGCGTCTCGAGATCGGCAACGGCAACACGGTGCGCGAGTACAGTTCCATCAATCGCGGCACGCACGGCGGCGGCGGGGTCACGCGACTGGGTGACGACAACTGGATCATGGCCTACTGCCACATCGCGCACGATTGCCAGGTCGGCAACCATACGATCTTCGCCAACAACGCGACCCTGGCGGGGCACGTCGAGATCCACGATTACGTCATCCTCGGCGGGTTTACCGGGGTGCACCAGTTCTGCCGCATGGGGGAGGGCAGCTTCTCTGCCATCGCGGCGATCATCGTGCGCGACGTGCCGCCTTTCGTGATGGTCAACGGCAACACGGCGCGGCCGCGCAGCATCAACCGCGAAGGCCTCAAGCGTCGCGGCTTCGACAGCGAGCTCATAGCATCGCTGAAACGTTGCTACCGCGCACTCTACCGCGAAGGTCGCAGCCTCGAGGACGCGACCGCGGTGGTCGAGCAGGAAAGCACGGACAATCCGCTGGCGCGCCAGATGCTCGAGTTCATTCGCAGTTCCGCGCGTGGCATCGTGCGATGAAGCTGCCGGCGATGCGCGTTCGCCGGTGTGTGCGCCGCGTATCGCGATAATTGCCGGCGAGCCGTCCGGCGATCGGCTGGGCGGCGCACTGATCGAGGCGATACGCGAACGGGCACCCGGCGCCCGCTTCTTCGGCATGCGCGGCCCGCACATGGCCGCGGCCGGCTGCGAGGCGCTCGCGGACATCGAGGAGCTCTCGGTGATGGGGCTGGTCGAGGTGCTGCGCAGTTATCCGCGCCTGCTGCGGCTGCGCCGGCGGCTGGTCGAGCGGATCGTCGCGCTGGCGCCCGACGCGGTGGTCGGCATCGACGTGCCCGACTTCAACCTTGGCCTCGAACGCCGTGTCCGTGCCCGGGGTATCGCCACGGTGCACTACGTATGTCCGCAGGCATGGGCGTGGCGGCCGGGCCGCGCACGCCGCCTGGCACAGAGTGCAGACCGCCTGCTCGCCCTGCTGCCGTTCGAGCCGGCGTTCTTCGACCGTTACGGTGTGACGACCGAGTTCGTCGGCCACCCCCTGGCTGACGCGCTGCCGCTGGAGCCGGCCCGCGCGGCGGCGCGCCAGGTCCTCGACATCGCTGCCGAACGCACGGTCATCGCGCTCATGCCCGGCAGTCGCGGCCAGGAGATGTCGCGCCTGGCCGCTCCTTTCGCCGCCGCGGCGGCCTTGCTGCGGCGCGAGCGGCCCGGCATCGAGTTCATCGCCTGCGCCGCGCGCGAGCACGACGCCGGGCGCCTGCGCGAGGCTTTTCGGGGCTTGCCCTGCCGCGTGTTCAGCGGGCGGTCCGGCGAGGTTCTGAGCGCTGCCGACGTGGCGCTGGCGGCATCCGGCACGGTGACGCTGGAGGCGCTGTTGTGCGCCACCCCGGTGGTGGTCGGTTACCGGCTTGCCCCGCTCAGCTACCATATAATCAGACGCATGGTCAGGATCCCCCGCATCGCGCTGCCGAACATCCTGACCGGTGAGGATCTGGTGCCGGAGCTGCTGCAACAGGCCATGACCCCTGCCGCGCTCGCCGCGGCCGCCGCCGCCTGGCTCGACGACGAGGCGCGGTGCGCGGCTTACCGCGCGCGCAGCCGCGAGATCCATCGCACCCTGCGGCGTGACGCGGCCGCCTGCGCCGCGCGCAGCGTGCTCGAGCTGGCGGGCCACGCGGGGTGAGCGGGAGCGGTCGGCGCGTGGCCGGTGTCGATGAAGCGGGCCGCGGACCGCTGGCCGGGCCGGTCGTGGCCGCCGCGGTGATCCTGGGCCGCTGCGAGGTCGACGGCCTGGACGACTCCAAGGCCCTCTCCGCCGCACGGCGCGAGCAGCTTTACATCCGCATAACCCGCGACGCGTCGGGGGTTGGCGTGGGCATTGCCGACGTGGCCGAAATCGACCGTCTCAACATTCACCATGCGACGCTGCTCGCGATGCAGCGTGCCGTGTCGGCGCTGGAGGTAATCCCCGACCTGGCGCTGGTCGACGGTCGATTCTGTCCGGCGCTGGACTGCCCGGCGCAGGCGCTGGTCGGCGGCGACGCCAGCGAGGCGGCAATCAGCGCGGCCTCGATCGTGGCAAAGGTCTGCCGCGATCGCATCATGACCGAGCTGCACCTGCGCTTCCCGCTCTACGGTTTCGACCGTCACAAGGGTTATCCGACCCGCGATCACCTGCGCGCCCTGCGTGACAACGGCGCCAGCCCGGCACACCGGCAGAGCTTCGCCCCGGTGCGTCGCGCGCTTGCCGGTGGAGCCCCGGCATGATCGAGCCGCGCTTCGTTCACCTGCACCTGCACAGCGAGTTCTCGCTGGTCGACGGCATCGTGCGCATCCCGCGCCTGGTGGCGCGCGTCGCCGAGCTCGGCATGCCGGCCGTCGCCCTGACCGATCAGAGCAACGTCTTCGCCCTGCCCAAGTTCTACCGCGCCGCGCTCGCGGCCGGCGTCAAGCCGATTACCGGCGCCGAGCTGACCGTCGCGAGCGAGGGCGAAGGGCCGGAACGCTACCGCGTGGTAGCGCTGTGCCAGAACGAGGCAGGCTACCGCAACCTGGGCCAGTTGCTGACCCGTGCCTACCGCTTCGGTCAGCGCGGCGGTCTTGCACTGGTCGACGAGCGCTGGCTCGACCCGGCGTCCCTCGAGGGCCTGATCGTGCTTTCGGGCGGCCTGGCCGGGGATCTCGGCTGCCTGGTGGCCGACGGCCGCGAGACGCTGCTGGAGAAGCGCCTGCAACGCTGGCTGGAGCTGCTCGGCGACCGTTATTTCATCGAGGTCACCCGCACCGGCCGCGAGCGCGAGGGGCGTTACCTCGATGCCGTGTTGCGTGCCGCCGAATCCGTCGATGCACCGCTGGTGGCGAGCAACGACGTGCGTTTCCTCGGCGCCGACGAGTTCGATGCCCACGAGGCGCGGGTGTGCATCAACCAGGGGCGGGCGCTGGCCGATCCGAGGCGGCCGCACGACTACTCGGCGCAGCAGTACCTGCGCACCGAAGACGAGATGTGCACGCTGTTCGCCGATTTGCCCGGCGCGCTGGCCAATTCGGTCAACATCGCGGTGCGCTGCAACCTGGAGCTGGAGTTCGGCACCTATCACCTGCCCGAGTACCCGGTCGGCGAGGATCTCGGGGTCGACGCGGTGTTGCGCGAGAAAACGCGTATCGGGCTCGAGCAGCGCGTGAGCAGCGGGGTGGTGCGGCGCGACCTCGCTGACGCGGACAATCGTGCGCTCTACCAGCAGCGTCTCGACACCGAGCTCGAAGTCATCACCAGCATGGGCTTCTCGGGCTACTTCCTGATCGTCGCCGACTTCATCGAGTGGGCCAAGCAGCACGACATCCCGGTCGGCCCGGGGCGCGGCTCCGGCGCCGGCTCGCTGGCCGCCTTCGCACTCGGTATCACCGAACTGGACCCGATCGAGTACGGCCTGTTGTTCGAGCGTTTCCTCAACCCCGAACGCGTCTCCATGCCGGATTTCGACATCGATTTCTGCATGGATCGCCGTGACGAGGTGATCGAGTACGTCGCAACCCGCTACGGGCGCGACAAGGTGGCGCAGATCATCACCTTCGGCACCATGGCGGCGAAGGCGGTGCTGCGTGACGTCGGGCGGGTGCTCGGATTCCCGTACGGTTTCGTCGACCAGCTCGCCAAGCTGGTGCCGTTCGACCCGCAGATGACGCTGACCCGTGCGCTCGGTGAGGAGCCGGCGCTGAAGCAGCGCTACGACGACGAGGAGGACGTGCGCAGCATCATCGACCTGGCGCTGCAGCTGGAAGGCCTGGCGCGCAACGCCGGGCGGCATGCCGGCGGTGTGGTGATCGCCCCGCGTACGCTGACCGACTTCATGCCGCTGTACTGCGAGCAGGGCAGCGAGGGCCTGGTGACCCAGTTCGACATGGGCGACGTGGAGTCGATCGGGCTGGTCAAGTTCGATTTTCTCGGCCTGCGTACGCTGACCATCATCGACTGGGCCGTACGCGACATCAACCGCGTGCGAGAGGCCAGTGGCGAAGCGCCGCTCGACATGCTCAAGATCCCGCTCGACGATGCCGCGACGTTCGCGCTGGTGCAGAGCGCGCGAACCACCGCCGTGTTCCAGCTCGAGTCGCGCGGCATGAAGGAGCTGATCAAGCGCCTGCGGCCCGACTCCTTCGAGGACATGGTCGCCCTGGTGGCGCTGTTCCGGCCCGGGCCGCTGCAGTCGGGCATGGTCGACGACTTCATCGACCGCAAGCACGGCAAGGCGGTGGTGAAGTATCCGCACCCGGCGCTGGAGCCGATCCTGAAACCGACCTACGGCGTGATCCTGTACCAGGAGCAGGTCATGCAGATCGCGCGCGTGCTGGCCGGCTACACCCTGGGTGCTGCCGACCTCCTGCGCCGGGCCATGGGCAAGAAGAAGCCCGAGGAGATGGCCAAGCAGCGCGAGATCTTCGTCAGCGGTGCCGGCGAGAACGGTATTGCGGAAGCCGAAGCGAGCTTCATCTTCGACCTCATGGAGAAGTTCGCCGGCTACGGCTTCAACAAGTCGCACTCCGCCGCCTATGCGCTGGTCGCCTACCAGACGGCCTGGCTGAAGACCCATTACCGCGCCGCGTTCATGGCCGCGGTGCTGTCGGCCGACATGGATTCCACGGACAAGGTGGTGCGCCTGATCGAGGAATGTCGCGTGCTCGGCCTGACCGTGGCGCCACCCGACGTCAACCAGTGCGCGTTCCGTTTCAGCGTGGCGGACGACGAGACCATCCGCTACGGCCTGGGTGCGGTCAAGGGACTGGGGGAAGGCGTGATCTCGGCGATGGCCGCCGAGCGCGAGGCCAATGGCCCGTATCGCGACCTGGTCGACCTGTGCAAGCGCAATGCCGACCGCAGGCTCAACCGGCGCGCCCTGGAAGCGATGATCAAGGCCGGGGCACTGGATTGCTTCGGGCAGTCGCGGCCGATGCTGATGGCGGCGCTGGAGCGTGTGCTGCAGGTAACCGAGCAGCACGTCCGTGCGCAGGCCTCGGGGCAGTCCGACCTGTTCGGGCTGGCGACGGCGGCGGAAACGCCGGACGAGGACCCGGTGCTCGACATCGAGGCCATGACCCAGGTGCGCGAATGGTCGACCGAGGAGCTGCTTGCCTGCGAGAAGGAGACCCTGGGCCTGTACCTCAGCGGGCACCCGATCGATCGTTACCGGGCCGAACTCGAGAGCTTCGCCAGCTGCTCACTGGCGGACCTCAAGCCGGGCCGCAAGCGCATAGGCGGGCTGCTGATCGGCGTGCGGGTGATCAAGACGCGCCGCGGACGCATGGCGGTGGCGACGCTGGACGACCAGACCGCGCGGGTCGAGGTCACCGCCTACCGTGAGGTCTTCGAGCGCTGCATGGACCGGCTGGTCGCCGATCAAATCGTGGTCGTCGAGGGACGCTGCGACATCGACGAGTTCAGCGGCGACTACAGCCTGCAGTGCGAGGACGTCATGACCCTGGACGAGGCGCGTAACCGCCTCGCCCGCGCGCTGGTTCTGAACGTCGGCGAGAAGCAACTCGGCAACGGTTTCCTGCAGACGCTGCAGGAAGTCATCGGCAACCACCGGGACGGCGCCTGCCCGGTCGCGATCGAGTACGCGCGGCAGAGCAGCCGGGCGCGCCTGCGGCTGGGTGACGACTGGCGCGTGCAGGTCAATGACAGCCTGCTGGAAGGCTTGCGACAATATCTCGGCGAACAAAGCGTCAATATCGAATACTGAGCGGCGCGCGTCAGCGCGAGCGCGGGGACAGGACATGAGTGAGCAGGCAACCGAACCGGCCCAGGTCAATCTCAATTTTCTCGACTTCGAGCAACCGATCGCGGAGCTCGAGGCCAAGATCGAGGAATTGCGCCTGGTCGGACACGACTCCGAAATCAACATCAGCGAGGAGATCGAGCGCCTGCGCAAGCGCTCGCAGGATCTCACCCGGCAGATTTTTGCCGGGCTCAAGCCGTGGCAGGTCGCGCGCCTGGCGCGTCATCCGCGTCGCCCTTATACGCTGGACTACGTCGGCCGGCTGTTCGACGACGTGCACGAGCTGCACGGCGATCGCAGCTTCGCCGACGACCCGGCCATCGTCTGCGGTATCGCGCACATGGACGGCCGTGGGATCGCCTTCATCGGCCACCAGAAGGGCCGCAATACCAAGGACAACCTGCAGCGCAACTTCGGTATGCCGCGCCCGGAGGGCTATCGCAAGGCGTTGCGCATCATGCAGCTCGCGGAACGCTTCCGCCTGCCGCTGCTGACGTTCATCGACACCCCGGGCGCTTACCCCGGGATCGGCGCCGAGGAGCGCGGGCAGAGCGAGGCCATCGCCCACAACCTGATGGTCATGTCGGGACTGCGCATCCCGATCGTCTCGGTCGTCATCGGCGAAGGCGGCTCGGGCGGGGCACTGGCGATCGGCGTCGCCGATCGGGTGTTGATGCTGCAGTACGCAACCTACGCGGTCATCTCTCCGGAAGGTTGTGCCTCGATCCTGTGGAAGAGCGCGGACAAGGCGGCCGAGGCGGCAGAGGCCATGGGCATCACGTCGAGCAGCCTGGCCAGCCTGGGGCTCATCGACGAGATCATCCCCGAGCCGCTGGGAGGCGCCCACCGCAATCCCGAGCGGGCCGCGCAGAACCTGCGGAAAGCGCTCCGCGGCGCGCTGGCCGAACTCGAGTCGACCGCGCCCGGGGACCTGGTGTCCGCGCGCCGTGAGCGTCTTGCCGCGATCGGTGAGTACACCGAAAAGTAAGCGCCTGCGCCGGCCGTGGCCGGCATGATGGCACTGCCCGCCGCCGCGCACGCGAGCCTGCAGCGGATCGTCGCTGCGAGCGGCGCGCGACGACTGCTGGTTGCGTGCAGCGGGGGGCGTGATTCCTGCGTCCTGCTCGATCTCGCCGTACCTTTCGCGCGTAAAGCCGGCCTCGCCATCGAAGCCGTACATGTCGATCACGGCCTGCAGCCCGGCAGTGCTGGGTGGGCGCGCCACGCGGCACGGATTGCGGCTGAACGGGATGTCGTGTTTCACGGTCTGCGCCTGGCCGGCGCGCCCGCACCCGGCGACAGCATCGAGGCCTGGGCGCGACGTGAGCGCTACGCGGCGATGTCGGCACTGATGTCTTCGGCAACCTGTCTGTTGACCGCGCACCACGCCGACGACCAGGTCGAGACGGTGCTG
Organism: Gammaproteobacteria bacterium; assembly: GCA_041984235.1. Lineage (GTDB taxonomy): Bacteria > Pseudomonadota > Gammaproteobacteria > JBHIYN01. Next base: position 107,854 of record JBHIYN010000010.1, on the reverse strand, counting down.
ATGCGTGCCCTGGCCGGCGCCGGCCCGCATGGCCTGCGCGGCATGCGCGAGCTGCGAGCGATGGCGCCCGGCACCCTGGGCCGGCCGCTGCTCGCCTGTCGCGGGCGCGACGTCGCGGCTTACGCCTGCGCGCGGGGACTGGCGTTCGTCGACGATCCGGGCAACCACGATCCGCGCTTCCTGCGCAACCGGCTGCGGCATGCACTGCTGCCGCGGCTGCAGGTGCATGACCCGGCGATCGCGTCCCGGCTGCTGCGACTCGGCGCGGCCGAAGCCGCGCTGGCGCGGGCGCTGGATGCTGCTGCCGATGCCTGGCTGCAACGGTCCGGCTCGCGGCTGCCGGTGGTGAGCGGGGACGCCGTCAGCGCCGCCGGGCCGGTCTTCGGCTGCTACGTGCTGCGCCGTGCCGCCGAGCGCGCAGGGCTGGACCCTCCGGCCGGGCGTCACCTGCGCGAAATGCGTGATCGCCTGCTGCCCGCGCGCGCCGACGCGGCGCCACTGGTGAGCTGGGGCCGTAACCAGGTCAGGCGCTACCGCGGGCACCTTTACTTCATGTCCGCACCGCCCGCAGTGCCGGACGCGGACGAGGCCTTCGAGTGGCTCCCGCACACCGCCCTGGCGCTGCCGTGGGGCGAGTTGCGGCCGGACGGTGGCGCAGGCCCGGCCCTCTCGCGGCGGGCTTTGGCACGCGGGCCGGTGACCGTTACGTTCCGGCGCGGTGGCGAACGCTGCCGTCTGCACGGCCGTGGTCACCACCAGGCGCTGAAGAAGCTCTTCCAGGACTGGCACGTGCCGCCCTGGGAGCGGGCGATTACGCCGCTCGTGCGTATCGACGGCGTGCTCGCCGCGATCGGTGCCTACGGCGTGTGTGAGGGCTTTGGCGCCGAGGATGAGGCGGACGCAACGCGCCTGGACTGGCGCCCCTCACTGTATGGCGGGGGCGGCGCATGAGCAGTCCGTTTCAGTCCGGCGCGCGGGTGCGCACCAGGACGGTCGGCTCCTCGCTGGCGTAGGATTCGTCGTGCAGCGTGAAGCGCATGCGAATGTCACCGATGTCGACGTCGTCACCCTCGCGGAGCTGGATGGTATCGACACGATTGTCGTTGACGAATACCCCGTTCAGTGACTCCAGGTCCTTGAGCAGGAGCTGGCCTTCGTCATTGCTGCGGATCTCGGCGTGCAGCCGCGATACGGAATGGTCGGCGATGACGAGGTCGTTGTTGCGCCCGCGTCCGATCCGCCACGGCGTCTTGTCGATGACATGGCGGGTATCGGTGCCGTCGTCCATGATCACGTAGGCCAGCGGCTTGCGTGCCTGTGCGCCGGCAGGTGCCTGCAGGCGCGCGGCGCGCCGCACGCGCAGGCCGACCAGGATCACCGCGGCCAGGATCAGCAGCAGCAGCGCATACAGTGCGGCGAGCCAAGGCCACCCGAGTCCACGCGGCACCTCGGCCGGCGGTGTGGGCCTCGGTGGCGGCGCGCGCATGGGCGCGACGGCCGGCGGCGCGGCTGTTGCGGGTATGTCCGTGGGGGTGGTCGCGGAGCCCAGGTGCACCGGCGCGAGGACGATGAAGCTCTGGGTTTCCGTCTGCAGCGCGAGCGGTACGTCGACGGTGCCGACGGCGCCGGCCTCGACCAGCGGTGCCAGGTCGAAACGCAGCATGCCGCCGGAATCGGACGCCCGCAGCATGCGACGAAAAACGCCGTCCGGGATCGAGAAATCGAGGTGATCGGCCTGTACGTAAATGCCACCGGTCTCGTCGCTCAGCCGGCGCAGGGTCTGTAATGCCACCGAGCGCGCTACCGAGCGCGGGTAGCCGATACTGTGTATGAGGACGTTCTCATCGCCAGCCAGCGCGACCACGTCGTCGTGATGGTAGGCGTAATCCTCGGCCAGCCCGTCGGACAGGATCAGCAGTACGCGGCGTGAGCCCGGGCCGCGTCCGAGCAGGCGCACGGCCTCGCGCACGTTGCGGTAGAGCTCGGTGGTCTTGCCGGTTGCGCGAAGACCGGTCAGCGCACGCGCGATGTCGGAGCGGGGTGTGCCCATGCCCGCGAGCAGGTAGAGATCGGTGTCGAACGAGGCGAGTGCGAATCGATGATGCGGCGCCGCCGCGTCCAGCAACTGAGCAACCTGGATCGCGATGCGGTCGATGACCGGCTGGCGCGCCGGGTCGCTGGTATCGACCAGGATCATGATGGCCGTGATGTCGCCATCCTGCGGATAGGGCTCGCCGATGGCGCCGTCGACGACCACGCCGTCGTACTCCGCCGTGGCTGATACCAGCTCGCCGTCGTCGAGCATGCGGTAACGGCATTCCAGGGTATCCGTCGGCTGCTGGCTGCAACCGATCTGCATGTGCTCGGTCAGTGTTGCCGGCGCGGCCAGGGGCGTGCCGTCGATGGCTGCCACGAGCGCCAAGCCGCAGGCGAACCCTGCCCGCGCATGTCTGCCGCCACCCCGCCTGCGGCGCGCCGCGAGGAACGGGCGGGCCGTAAGGTGCGGCATTACTTCTCCGGGAACAGCGGGTCGGGCAGGTCAAAAAACTCGATCGCGACGCTCTTCTGTCCGCCCTGGGACTCGTCGGTGGGACGGGCGTGGGGGCCGAGCTGTTCTTCCTTGACCTCGCCCAGCTGCGGCAGACCCTTGCGCATCTTGTTGCCCGCTTCGACCACGCGGGCGTGCAACTCACCGGTGAACGGCACCCGGTAGGCGCGGGGTTCGGCGCCACGCGGTCCTTCGGCCATGTCGGTCGCCCACAGGAAAATCTCGCCCGGGCTGCCGGTGCTCTTGTCCGGCTCTTCGACGTAGATCGCAACCAGGTTGAAGCGCTGCGGCAGGTCGGCGTCAGTCGGCCAGCCGAGCAGCGGTGGTAGCGAAAAATAGGTCACCACGTAGAACGCGGAGACCAGCACGATGAGGGCGGCTTTGACATGCCACGCCCAGCGCGTGTAGAGATTCAGGATCAGCAGCAGCAGTGCGATCAGGACGTACGCTGCAATCAGGCCGGATGTTCCGAGTAAGACCAAGGTTCCTGCTCCCCAGGGATTCAGGCCGCACCGTGGCAGCGGGCGGCAGATGCCGGGCGCCGTCGCGGCGGTGCGCGGTGGGCGACGCTGAATGCCGCAGTTCCGCGTGCCGCTGGCGCCGTCATGTTCAGAAGATCACCAGACTCTTCGCGATATGGCTGATTTGCTCGACCCGGCCGGACTTGTCGACCACGAAACGCACTGCGGTCTTCTCGTCGCCCTTCTCGTTGAGCCGGGTTTCCCCATAATAAACGATCTCGAGCGCCGGATTGACCTTGGCCACCTTGACCGTGGCCGTGATGGGCTGGCCGGTTTCGGTTGCGTAGTAATGCAGGTTGACGACGTACTCGCCCGGGACCACGCCGCGGATGGTCACCACTTCCTGGTTCAACGGGTTCTGAATTTCCTCGCCGTTGATGTTGATGGTGTCGTTGGCAGTTCCGCGGTCGTCGCGGTCGAGGTGGATGAGCCCGGCTTCGCGGTTGCGGAACCAGACCACGTTGCCGTTCGGATCCTCGACCCAGGTATCGATGTCATCCGGGTTGTTGTCCGGCCAGGCGACGGTAATGATGTACTCGGCCTTGGGATCGATGATGCCTTTCTTCGCCACCGGGTTCATGAACATGATGGCGATCAGGAACAGGTAGGTGAAGCCGAGCAGGGCGTTGAACAGCAGGTCGGTGAACGGATCGGAGGTCGAACGCGCCCGCTGCCAGTCGTTACGAAATGCCACGGCGCGGGAGCCCGGGTCGCTCAGCCCGGCGCGAGCCGCGAGTCGGTAAGGCGCAGGATGCGTTCGATGAGATCGTCCGCGCCCTTGTCCAGCAACAGGTATTGCATGCCCAGGGAGAGGCTGCCGACCAACCCGGCCATGGTCGTGTAGAGCGCGGTACCCATGCCGTTACTCATCTGCTTGAGGACCTTCTGCATGGTGTTGACGTCCAGCGAGGCGGTATCGGCGACCGAGCCCAGCATCAGGATGAAGCCGACGATGGTGCCGAGCAGGCCGAGCTTGAGCAGGACGTCGACCAGGAACCAGCCGAGGTCGTGCGAGCCCTTGGCGCGGGCGACGAGGATGCCGACCTGGGTCGACTGCTCACCTTCCAGCGGCTGCGTGGCATCGACGTCGTTGTGGCGCAGCAGCGCTTCGAGATGCTCGCCGAGGATGCTGGCGCGCGGTACCGGGCGGTCATCGACGATGATGCCGGCGGCGCCGGCCCTGACCGTCGCCGTGCGCTCGCCGACGCGCGCGGCGCAGGCCTGCACCAGCGACGTCTCGCGGGCGAGCATCCCGGCACGTCGCGCGCAGTGCGCGCTGCCAATGAGGTAGAGCAGGCCGATGACCAGGCAGATCCGGCTGCGGTCGTTGTCGTAGAGCAGCGCGAGCAGACCCTCGTTCCAGCACACGATCACGCCAAAGGCAGTGAAGCCGGCGATCAGCAGCCAGACGAGCAACAACCAGTGTTCGATTTCCCGGAACGGCGGCACCGCTAATCTCCTTCGGTCTCGACCGCGAACTCGGCGATCTCGGTCAGGGTCGCGTTCATGCGCCGGGCGAAGTCGTTGACACGCTCATCCGCATGGTCGACGGGCAGGGTGATGAGGCTGACGACGGTCTTGCCGTCCTGCTCGTGCACGGTGATTCTACACGGCATCTGCGCGACGAATCCGGGATCGATCAGCAGCACCTCGCGCGCGAGCTCCAGGCTGCAGAAGTGAATGACCTCGACGTCAGGAAAATCGCTGTAACCGCGCTTGCGCAGTCCCTCGCCGATGGTATTGCGCCCGGTAATGCGGAAATTGCGCTCCGTGATCGCGAAATTGAGCTCGAATACGACATCGTCGAAGGACTTGTCGACGACGTAGCGGACGATCTGTGGTGCGTGCTGTCCGGGGTCCGAGGCGGCCGGCGCCGGGGGCAGCGAGAGCAGGGCCAGCGCCAGCACCAGCGCGGCCCGCGCGACGCTCATTCGCGAATTACCACGCGGGTCCCGATTCCCAGATAGTGGCGCAGCTCGCGGACCTGCTCGTTGCGCAGCGCGATACAGCCTTCCGTCCAGTCCATGCGATCGTGGATACGCAGCTTGGTCGGCGTCTGCTCGCCGATGCCGTGGATGCCGATGGCGCCACCGAGGGCGGTGTTCTGGGGCGGCAGGCGGCCGCCGCGTAGCGCGGTCACGATGCGGTCGAACTCGTCGCGCGTGATGACCTCGTTGCGCAGGCCGTAGAAGGCATCCTTGACGTTCGGGTAATTGAGGCGAACGAAGTAGTCGAAGCGGTTGCTGGGATTGAAGCCGACGACGCGGTAGGTGCCGACCGGGGTCTTGTTGTCGCCGGTGCGCTGCTTGTCGCCGGCGCCGCCTCTGCCGACGGCCACGGAGAAGACCTTGAGCACCTCGTCGCCGCTGCGCACGATGAGCTGGCGATTGCCCTTGTCGATCTCGATTTCGTAGGGCGCGGCGGCGGCGTTCCCGGCCAGCATCGTGAGCAGCGCCAGCACGCATGCGCCAAGCCAGACCGGCACGGGGCGCCGGATACGCGCCAGCGGCAGGTGCCCGTGGCGGGGCGGGATCCCGGCCGTCATCCCGGCGGCGTTCGCCGTCGATACCTCTCGATTCATTTCGCCGTCAGTGGTCGTCAGCAACATGTACCGTTCGTTGGCGGCGGCTTCGGCATGCGCCATTGCCGTCGCGAATTCTAATGGATAAGGGCGATCACATGCTACGCTTGCGGCGTGCGTGGATACGCGGCGACCCGCCCGATCCGCAACCCGTGCGACGCCGCAGGCGGCGACGCCACCAACAGACTGCCAGCACGCATGCCCGAATCCGCTCTCCGTTACACGCGCACCGCGATCGTGATCCACTGGCTCGCCGCCGCGCTCGTGTTCGTGCTCGTCGGTCTCGGCTGGTTCATGGTCGATCTGCCCAAGGGTCCGGACCGGGGCTATTATTTTGCGCTGCACAAATCGATTGGCCTGAGCGTGTTCGCGCTGATGGCGGCGCGCATTGCGTGGCGACTGTGCCACGCACCGCCGCCGCTGCCGGACGAAGTACCGCGCTGGCAGCGCGCGCTGGCACGCCTCGTCCACCTTGCGTTCTACGCGGTGCTGGTGGTCCAGCCGCTGAGCGGCTACCTGTCATCGAGCTTCAGCGGTTATCGCACGAGCTGGTTCGGGATCGCGCTGCCGCACTGGGGCTGGCGCGACGCGCCGCTGAACGAGCTGTTCACCGAAATCCATGTCATCGGCTCGATCGCGCTGGTCGTGTTGATCGGGATCCACCTGCTGGGCGTGTTGTCGCACCTGCTCGGCGGCCAGGCCCACCTGCTGCGCCGCATGTTGTCGTGGTGAGGCAGCGCACGCGCCGCGCCGGCGCTCCGCGCTGAGCACGGCTGCGGGCGTCGCCGGCCATGGCAGGTTCGACCCCCCAGTCGCTGCGGCGCGTGCTGCTGGTACACGAGATCACGTTCGTGTTCCTGGTCGTCGTCAGCGGGGTCCTGGGCGCGACCTGGGCCTGGCTGTGGCAGCAGTGGTCGGAGGAGTCGATCCGGCTCAACCTGCTCTCGCACACCGCGCAGGAGATCAGGACCCAGCTGTTCAAGCAGATCCAGGAGGTCTCGGTCGCGGCCCTGCGCGAGGACGCCCGCGCCGCGGAGATCAATTCGGATTACGTGGGGCGCATCCAGGAGCTGTTCAACGAGCTGCGGCGACAGTCCGCGCACCGCGGTGAGGATTACGCGGTGCAGGCCATGCAGACCGCGTTCAGCCTGCTGCAGGCCAACCTGCGCGAAACGCTGGGAGACTCGTTCGCGCTCAACCGCCTGGTACGTTCGCAGATTCTCGATCCCGCGTTCGGCCACGAGTTCGTCGCCGGCTTCGAAGCGGCGTTCGAGTCGTTCGTCGGGCTCATCGAATTGCAGCGCTCAGAGCAGGAGCGCACGATCGCGCGCTGGACCACGCTCGCGCCGTACGGACTGGCAGTGCCGATCGTCATTGGCGTGGCATTGCTGCTCTTCTCGCGCCGCACGCTGCTGCGAGGCTTCGTCGCGCCGATGCAGGAGGTGGTCGCCGGCACGCGAGAGCTCAGTGACGGTAACCTGGGGCGCGCACTGCCGGAGTCGGGCGTTTCCGAGGTGCGCGAGCTGGCGCGTGGCATCAACCGCATGGCGCACGACCTGCAGGCGAGCCGGGCCGCGGTGCTGGCCAACGAGCGTCAGTCGGCGCTGGGTGGCCTGGTCCCGGTCGTCGCCCACAATATTCGTAACCCGCTGGCGGCGATCCGGGCCAACGCACAGCTCCTGGACGGCAGCGAGAACACCGAGGAGATCGCCGAGACGCGCCAGGCGATCATCGACACGGTCGACCGCCTCGAACGCTGGGTTACGGCGCTGGTGTCTTACCTGCATCCGCTGGTACCGCGGCGCCGCACGGTCACGGCGGCCCAGTTGCTGAATGCCGCGCTCGAGCTGCTGGCAGTGCGCGCCGAGGAGGCCGCGGTGACCTGTGCCCGAGGCGCCTGGGACGAGGAGGTCGAAATCGACGCCGACCCGGATCTCATCGAGCAGGCCCTGTACGGACTGCTCAACAACGCCATCGAGGCTTCGCCGCGGGGATCGGCCATCCATTGCGCGGTGGAGCGCCGTGGCGCAGAGGTCGCGCTCAGCATCACCGACGAGGGTGGCGGGCTGCCGTTTCAGCCCGAGCCCTCGGAGCTGGTCCCGGGCCCGTCGACGAAGCGCTTCGGCACCGGCCTGGGTATCCCGATTGCCTATAAAATATGCGGCGCACACGGTTTCAGCGTCGACTTCCACAGCAACCCCGGCATCGGCACCCGTGTCGAGATCCGCGCCGCCGTGCACGAGAGCGCAGAACAGCATGACCCTGAATGACGACATCGCGGAGATGGGCGCGGAGATCCCGGCGCAGCGGCGTCGTGTCCTCGTGGTGGACGACGAGGCGCTGTTCGGCAAGGCCGTACTGCGCCGGCTGGAGCGGGCCGGTTATGCCTGCGAGCACGTCACGACCCTGTCCGCGGCGCGTAGTGCGCTGGCCGATGCCGAGCCGGACCTGATCCTGCTCGACATGCGTCTGCCCGATGGATCGGGGCTCGACTTCCTGCGCACGCTGCGCGCCGACAGCACGGTGCCGGTGATCGTCATGACGGCTTACGGCGAGGTCGACGACGCGGTCACCGCGATGAAGCATGCTGCTTCGGATTACCTCAAGAAGCCGCTCGACCTCGACGAGCTGGTGCTCAACGTCGAGAAGGTCATGGCCAACAGTGCGGTCAACCAGCGCCTGGCCTACTCGCGCGCGAGAGAGAGCAACCAGCCGGGCAGCGTCGAACTGCTCGGTGAATCCCCGCTGCTGGTCGCCCTGCGCGAGCACGTGCGACGCATCGCCGGGCTGGTCAGCGACGAGGCCGTGCCGCCGACTGTTCTGATCACGGGCGAGACCGGCAGTGGCAAGGACGTCACTGCGCGCCTGCTGCACGACAGTTCGTCGCGACGCGAGCGGCCGTTCGTCCACGTCGATTGTGCGGCATTGCCAAAGGACCTGATCGAGGCGGAGCTGTTCGGCCACGTCAAGGGCGCTTTCACGCATGCGGTCAGCGAGCGCACCGGTCTGATCGAGGCGGCCGAGGATGGCGTCGTGTTCCTCGACGAGATCGGCGAGATCCCGCTCGAGCTGCAGGCCAAGCTGCTGGCGGTACTGGAGCGCCGCACCCTGCGGCGCATCGGCAGCTCGCACGAACGGGTGACGCGGGCGTGGTTCGTGGCTGCGACCAACCGCCAGGTCGAGGAGATGGTCGCCGATGGCGCGCTGCGCTCCGATCTCTACTTCCGCCTCAACGTGCTGTCGCTGTCCTTGCCCCCGCTGCGTGAGCGCGGTGACGACGTCATGCTCCTGGCGCAGCATTTCGCGGCCGACATCGCCCGCCGCTACGGGCTGGCCGGGGCCAGGTTCAGCGAGGCCGCGCGGGCCAGCCTGCGGCGTTACGCCTGGCCCGGCAACGTGCGTGAGCTGAGCCACGTGATCGAGCGTGCGGTGCTGCTGTCCGACGACGGCCTCATCGACGCCCCGGCGCTCGCCCTCGGTGATACGGCGCCGACCGCGGCGCCGGCGGCCGCAGCGGACTCGCTCGACGGCCTGACCCTGGAGGAGGTCGAGAAACTGATGATCGAGCGTGCGCTGGCGCGCAGCGAAGGCAACGTGTCGGAGGCCGCGCGCCGGCTCGGCATCACCCGCATGGCGATGCGTTACCGGCTGCAGAAGTACGGTCTGCGCGGCAGCTCCTGAGCCCGCCCGCCGGCGCGTCTCAGTGCAGCTTGAGGCGCGGTTTGCTGGCGCGGGTGAACAGGTCGGCGATCGTGGTGAGGCCGGTACGCAGGAAGCCCCTGACCGCGATCTGGTGCATTTTGTACAGCGACAGGTAGGCCCAGCGGGCGAAGCGGCCTTCGACCGGCAGGTTGGCGGCACGTTGGCGCAGCAGGTTGCCCATCAGGTTGCCGACGGCGCTGTGGGTGCTGAGGCTGATCAATGAGCCGAAATCCTTGTAGCGGTAGTCGGCCAGGGGTTTCCCCGCGAGCAGGTTCTCGATGGCCCGTGCGACGTGGGTCGCCTGCTGGTGGGCGGCCTGCGCGCGCGGCGGCACGGTACGGTCGCTGCCGGGCATGGGGCAGGCGGCGCAGTCTCCGAGCGCGAAGATACGGTCGTCGGCCAGGGTCTGCAGCGTGGGGCGCACCACGAGCTGATTGATACGGTTGCACTCCAGCCCGCCGAGTGCGGTGAGCACTTCGGGCCCGCGGATGCCGGCGGCCCAGACCTTGATCTCGGCCTGGATGCGGGTGCCGGCTCGGGTGCGAAAACCGTCCGCGGTGGCCTCCTCGATCAGCTCGCCGGTGTGCACCTCGACCCCCATGCGTTCGAGTATCTCGTGGGTCGAGCTGGACACGCGCTCTGGCAGTCCGGGCAGGATGCGATCGCTGCCTTCGATGAGGTGAAAGCGCACGTCGTTTTCGACATCGATCTTTTCCAGTCCGAACTCGACCAGCTCGTGCAGGGACTGGTGCAGCTCGGCGGCGAGCTCGACGCCGGTGGCGCCGGCGCCGGCGATGGCGATGTGGAGCTGTCCTTCCCGGATCGGTTCGGCCTGCGCGTTGGCGGCGTAGCAGGCGCGTACCAGGTGCTGGTGGAAGGCATCGGCCTGTTCACGTGAATCGAGGAAAAAGCAGTGTTCGGCGACGCCGGGAATGCCGAAATCATTGGTCACGCTGCCGATGGCGATGACCAGGTAGTCGTAGGGCAGGGTACGCTCCGGGATGTACTCCTTGCCTTCGGCGTCGAGCGAGGCGGCGATGGTGATGCGGCGCTGCTCGCGGTCGAGCTGCTTCAGCGCGCCGAGCTTGAAACGGAAATGATTCCAGTGCGCCTGCGCGACGTAGCTCATTTCGTCCTCGTAGGAGTTCAGCGAGCCCGCGGCGACTTCGTGCAGCAGTGGTTTCCACAGGTGCGTATAGTTGCGGTCCACCAGGGTGATCTCGAAGGCCGGATCGCGCCCGTGGCGGCGCCCGAGACGGGTCGCCAGCTCGAGTCCCCCGGCGCCGCCGCCGACGATCACGATTCTGGTTGGCTCGCAAGACTGGACCATGGGATATCAGGGGTGACGCATGTCGCCCGCGTATAATAGGGCAAGGCCGGCCGCACGACACCCGGCCGACCATACGGTACGGTGCGGTCCCAGCGGAGGATACGAACATGAATGAACAGCAACGACTCGAAATCGAGGCGGCGACTTTTCGCCGGCTGCGCGATTTCCTGCGCGAGCACACCGACGTGCAGAACATCGACCTTATGAACCTCGCGGGGTTCTGCCGCAACTGCCTGTCCAAGTGGTACCGGGCGGAAGCCGGCGAGCGCGGGCTGGAAATGGACTACGAGGACGCCCGCGAACTGATCTACGGCATGCCCTATTCGGAATGGAAAGAGCGCTACCAGGCGGAAGCGTCACCCGAGCAACAGGCGCGTTTTGCCGAACGCCAGGCCAGCGAAGGAAACGGCTGAACCCGCGCGCCATCCGGCGATGCGCGCCGCCGAGAGCGGGCCCGGGCTGCGCCTGCGGCTCAATATCCTGCTGTCCCTGATTTTCTCGGCCGCGCTGGCGGTCGCGGTCCTGCTCCTGCTCAACAATGCGCGGCATGCCGTAACCGCAGAACTGCGCGCTTCGACCGATTTCGCTTCCAACCTGTTGCTCGGCTTGCGCGCCATTGGCGACGGCGAGGCCGGGCGTGAATCGTTCGCGGCATTGCTGGCGCGCCTCGACCACCACCCGCCGCTGCGCCACCTGCGCATCTCGGCGGCGCAGGGCACGCCGGCAACCGGGCCGGACGCGGACGACGAACGCGCCGCGGTGGACGCGCCGCGCTGGTTCACGCGGGTGGTCGAGCCGCCGCCCGACTTTCTCACCCGCAAGATTGGTGACGCGGCGGGCGGTATCGTCATCGTCGCCGATCCCGGGGCCGAGATCGCCGAAGCCTGGCGCGAGGTGCGGGTCACGCTGTGGACGCTGCTGGCGGTGTTCGTGGGAGTCAATGCCGCGGTCTATATCTCGCTGGGGCGTTCACTGCGTCCGTTGTGGGACCTGGCCACGGCGCTCGAAGGGGTCGAGAAAGGGCATTACACCGCGCGTCTCGCCGCCAGCGGTGTCGCCGACATCGATCGGCTCAACGAGCGTTTCAACCACATGGCAGAAGCACTGGAACGCAGTGAACGCGACCACGCGGCCCTGGCGCGTCGCTCGCTTGCGATCCAGGAAGAGGAAAGGCATTACCTCGCGCGCGAGCTGCACGACGAGATGGGGCAGTCGATCACCGCGATCAAGGCGCTGGCGGTTTCGATCCGGGAACGTGCGGATGCGGTCGTCGGCGAGCGCGCGGCAACCATCGTCGAGGTGTCATCAGCAGTGTATGCGCGCATCCGCGAGATGATGACGCGGTTGCACCCGGCAAGCCTGGAAGAGCTCGGGCTGGTCAAGGCACTGGAGCAGATGGTCGACGAGTGGAACTCGCACCACGGCGAATGTTTCTGTCGCCTCGACCTCGAGCGTCGCCTCGCGGAGCTGCCCGCGGAGATGCGCATCGGTATCTACCGTATCGTGCAGGAAGGGCTGACCAACGTCGCACGGCATGCGGCGGCGAGCGAGGCCGGCGTGGTGCTGCGCTGCGACGCCGGCAGCGGTGAGCTGCATCTCTCGATCAGTGACAACGGTCTCGGGTTCGATCCCGCGTCGCAGCCGCGCGGCCTCGGCCTGACCGGCATCGGTGAGCGCGTACAGGCGCTCGGCGGCAGGCTGCGCGTGCGCACCGCACCCGGCGCCGGCACCCACATCGACGTGGCGCTACCATTGCCGTCCAGCGCTTCCGCGGAGCAGGCCGAATGAACCATCCCATGCGTATCTTGCTGGTCGATGACCATGCCGTGGTCCGTGCCGGGTTCACCACATTGCTGGAGAACCAGGGTGATTTGAGCGTCGTGGCGGAGGCGGAGAACGGCGAGAACGCCTGTCGGCGTTACGTCGAATGCGAGCCGGACATCGTCATCATGGATCTCAGCCTGCCCGGCATCGGCGGGCTGGAGGCGATTCGCCGTATCGTGCTGCGCGACCACGATGCCCGCATCCTGGTGTTCAGCATGCACGAAGACACGGTGTTCGTGGAGCAGGCGCTGCAGGCCGGGGCCCGCGGTTACATCGGCAAGAGCAGTGCGCCGGTGGTGCTGGTCGAGGCGGTGCGCCAGATCGCCGGCGGCAACATCTACCTCGACCCGGACATCGCACAGCGCCTGGCGTTCCAGAAGACCAAGGGCGCGGACTCGCCGTTCGAATCGCTGTCCACGCGCGAGTTCGAGATTTTCTGCCTGCTGGCCGAAGGTCTGAGCGTCAACGAGATTTCGCAGCGCTTGTCACTGAGCTACAAGACCGTGGCCAACTACTCGACGCAGATCAAGAACAAGCTCGAGGTGAGCACGCCGGCCGAACTCGCGCGGCTGGCGATTCGCCACGGTATCGTTTCAGTGTGATACGCCGCGGCCGCCTCAGTCGCGGATGGCGATACCCCATGGGAACTTGCCGACGGCGACCGTCTTCACCACTTCGTTGCGCCCGGTGTCGATGACCGAGACCTGGTGGTCGACGCCGTCGGTCGTGTAGAGACGCTTGCCGTCGCGGCTGAGGGCGAGCCCCCACACCCGTTTGCCGACCGGAATCGACTCGAGGATGTCGAGGCTGCGTGCGTCCAGCACGAAAATGCGGTTGGCGCGTCCGCCGGCGACGAACACGCGCTTGCCGTCGCGACTGAGCAGGATGTCCTTGGGCTTGGCCTTGTCGTCGCTGAGCGGGCGTTTGCCGATGATGGTGCCGCTGGCGACGTCGATTTTCTTGACCTCGCCACTGATCTCGGAGGTCGCATAAGCGGTCTTGCCGTCGGCGCTGAAGGTCGCCGCGCGCGGTCGCGCGCCGACCAGGATGTTGGCCTCTATGACATGCTCCGGCACCTTGATGATGTGCAGCATGTTGGTCGATTCACTGGTTACGATGACGCGGCTGCCGTCGGGTGAAATCGCCACCCCTTCCGGCTCGATACCGACTTCGATCTCGGCAACGAGTTCGCCGTTGCGCGGATTGAACACCGACGCCTTGGCGTCCTCCTCGTTGGAGATGTAGATGTTGCCATTGGCGTGCACCGCGAACGCCTCGGGATCGTCGCCGCTGGGGAAGCTGCGTACGACTTCGAGTTTCTCCGGATCGATCACGGCGATTGCATTCTCGCCGCTGACTGCCACGTAGACTTCGCTGCCATCCGGAGCGATGCCCACGCCGCGCGGCCGCTTGCCGACCTTGATCGTCTTGACCACTTCGAGCGTCGCGGCGTCGATGACCGAGACACTGTCGCCGCGCTCGTTGGAGACGAATACGCGGCCGTCCGCCGCGAAGCTGACTCCGGTGAACAGGTTCAGAACGAGAAACAGGAGGGCGGTCGTGGTGCGCATGAGGGTCTCCGGTCGGGGTTGAGGGCGGGAATGGGAAGCGTTGCAGGTTTTCATTTCAGGCAGTTGGCCAGGCCCAGGCTGTCGAGATTGTCGGTATTGACGATGCCGCGCACCGGCGCCTCGCCGACGATGCGGCCGCCTTCCACCAGCAGCAGCGGCTGGCGCAGCTGGCCGGTCTCGCGAAAGCTCATGTCGACGCCTTTCTGACCGTCGAACGCGATGTCGCCGCGCAAGGCCTCGAGCAGGGCGGGACCTTCGGCGGCCTCGGCGCCGAGCCGGGCGATGCTGTCGGCGAGCAGCTTGACTGCGGCCCAGCCGGCCCACGCGACGTCACTCATGGGGCGCTCCCACGCTTCGCTGTAGCGTCGGTTGAGTTGTGCCGCAGCGTACTTGCGGAAATCTTCGTGCCAGGCGCGGGCCTCGGCGGCCGAGGCCGGCTGCTTGCGCTGCCATTGCAATGCCGCGTCGTCGCGCATGGCAAGGCTGGGAATGGTGTGGAAGAGGTTGGGCTGGCAGGCTTCGCGCAGGGCATCGTCCTCGGCCGCGACGTTGATCACGGGCAGCTCGAGGGCGGTCTCGGCCAGCTTCAGCACACGCAACGCCGAGATGTCGGCGACGATCGCGCTGGCGCCCGCGGCGAGCGCATCGGCGGGGTCGCGGGCCGCGATCAGCTTGTAACTCAGGCCCAGGAAACGTCCCTGGGCGTTGGCTTCCGTGATGCCCTGGCTGGCACCGCGCAAGGAGTCGCTGTCGGCCGGGCCGAGAAAGGCGATTCGGATCTCGCGGCTGTCGGCGGCGAGGCTCGCGGTGCTCACCGCGGCAAGGGCAAAGCACAGCAGGAGCAGTGGCGGCGCAGCGCGCAGGGACAGGCGTCGTGGCATGTGACGGTTCCTGGAGTCGTGGTGGACGGAGTGCTGAAGATTAGAGCGCAAGTGGCTTTAATCGTTCAATAAATGAGAATGACTTGCATTTGTTGCGCGGCCGGGCGCTTCTGGTTTTTTGGCCTGAATATCGTTACGCTGACCGCGGCGTTTGCGGGCTGTCAGCGTGGCTGAGTCTACGTCATCGACTGGCTGAATTCCTGGGAATTCGGGCGGTGACGCGACGGGAAATGTTCCCTCGCCGGGCACGTCCCGGGGCTGTCGCTGAGCAGCGGGGACGCCGCTGACGAACTGCCTGCCCCGCCAACCGGCCGGCACACAAGCAAGAACGAGCGCCCGCGCCTCGCGCGCCGCGGCAATGGAGGAGAGACCTGATGCTGAAAGCCCTGCAACTGGAACCGGAGAAGTGCACCGGCTGCCTGCAATGCGAGATGGCCTGCTCGTACGAGCAGGAGGGGATATTCAACCCGGCCAAGTCACGCATCAAGGTGTTCACCTTCCACGACGAAGGCCGTTTCGCCCCTTACACCTGTTCGCAGTGCGCCGAGGCCTGGTGCCTGCACGCCTGTCCGGTCGAGGCGATCGTGATCAACGAGCAGACCGGCGCCAAGGAGGTCATCGAGGACGTCTGCGTCGGATGCAAGGTCTGCACCATCGCCTGCCCGTTCGGCACCGTCAATTACAACGCGGATTCCGGCAAGGTCATCAAGTGCGACCTGTGCGGTGGTGAACCGGCCTGCGCGGAAGCCTGCCCGACCGACGCTATCACCTACGTCGACGCCGATCACACCGGGCTCGAGCGCATGCGCGCGCACGCCGCGCAGTCGATTCCCAAGGGCTGAAGCCGGACACAGGGGAGCAAGCTAACCATGGCATGGCAACAGAGAATTCTGCGGGTCAACCTCACCGCGGGCACCTGCACCGAGGAGCCCCTCAACATGGAGTGGGCGCAGCGCTACATCGGCCAGCGCGGACTCGCCACCAAGTACCTGGTCGAGGAAATCGATCCGAAAGTCGACGCACTGTCTCCGGACAACAAGCTGATCATGGCAACCGGACCGCTGACCGGCACCATGGCCTCGACCGGCGGCCGCTACTCGGTCATCACCAAGAGCCCCCTGACCGGGGCCGTCGCCTGCTCGAACTCCGGTGGCTTCATCGGCGCCGAGATCAAGGCCGCCGGCTGGGACATGATTATCTTCGAGGGCAAATCGCCCAAGCCCGTCTACCTCTACCTCGAGAATGACGACGCCGAACTGGTGCCGGCGGACGACATCTGGGGCAAGTCGGTGTGGGAGGCCGACGAAGCGATTCACGCCCGCTACCAGGATCCACTGGTACGCATCGCCTGTGTCGGCCGCTCCGCCGAGCAGGGCTGCCTGTACGCCGCGATCGTCAACGATTTGCACCGTGCGGCGGGCCGCTCCGGCGTCGGTACCGTGATGGCATCGAAGAACCTCAAGGCGGTCGCGGTGCGCGGTACCAGGGGTGTCGGCAACGTGCGTGACCCCAAGGCCTTCCTGCAGGCCACGGCGGCCGGCAAGAAGACCCTGGCCGAGAACGCCGTGACTGGTGAAGGCCTGCCGGCGATGGGCACGCAGGTGCTGATGAACGTGATCAACGAAGTGGGCGCCATGCCGACGCGCAACATGCGCGAGGTGCAGTTCGAGGGCGCGCACAAGATCTCGGCCGAAGCCATGCACGAGCCGCGCGAGAGCGACGGCAAGCCCAATCTCGTGACCAACGCCGCGTGCTTCGGCTGCACCATCGCCTGCGGGCGTATCTCGACCATCGATCCCCAGCACTACACCATCCAGAACCGGCCCGAGTACATCGGCGCCTCCGGCGGCCTCGAGTACGAGGCGGCGTGGGCGCTGGGCTCGGACACCGGGGTCGACGATCTCGATGCCCTGACCTACGCCAACTTCCTGTGCAACGAGGACGGCTACGATCCCATCTCCTTCGGCGCGACGGTCGCCGCGGCGATGGAGCTCTATGACCTCGGCGCGATCACCACCGAGCATACCGGCGGCGTCGAGCTCAAGTTTGGCTCGGCCGAAGCGCTGACCTGGGCCGCGGAAGTGGTGTCCACGGGAGAGGGCTTCGGCAAGGACCTCGGTCTCGGTTCGAAACGGCTGTGCGAGAAGTACGGCCATCCCGACCTGTCGATGACGGTCAAGGGCCAGGAGTTTCCGGCCTACGATCCGCGCGGTATCCAGGGCATGGGACTGGCTTACGCGACGTCGAACCGCGGCGCCTGCCACCTGCGCGGCTATACCGTCTCCTCCGAAATCATGGGCGTCCCGGTGAAGACCGATCCGCTCTCCACCGAGGGCAAGCCGGAACTGGTCAAGGCCTTCCAGGACGCTACCGCGGCGGTCGACTCCACCGGGCTGTGCGTGTTTACCACGTTCGCCTGGACGCTGGAGGACATTGCGCCGCAGGTCGACGCGGCCTGCGAGGGCGGCTGGACGCCGGAATCCATGCTCGAAGCGGGTGAACGCATCTGGAACCTGGAACGCAAGTTCAATCTCGACGCGGGCCTGAGCAAGGCCGATGACACCCTGCCCAAGCGGCTGCTCAAGGATGCGGCCAAGACCGGCCCGGCCAAGGGTATGGTCAACCGCCTCGACGAGATGCTGCCGCAGTACTACGAGATCCGCGGCTGGTCCGCTGATGGCGTACCGACATCGGAAACGCTGTCCAGACTGGGTGTCTGAGACCGGATCGAGCGCAACCCGCGGAGAACGACGTACATGCAACACGTAGTAATTGGAGCCGGGCCGGCCGGCGTGGTCGCCGCCGAAACCCTGCGCAAGCTGCAGCCCGAGGCCACCGTGACGCTGGTCGGGGACGAACCGGAACCGCCGTACTCGCGTATGGCGATTCCCTATTACCTGATCGAGCAGATCAAGGAAGAGGGCACGCACCTGCGCAAGGGCAGGGACCATTTTTCCGATAACCGGATAGCAATCGTGCAGGGCCGCGTGGCGAGCATCGATCGCAAGGGCCACAAGCTCGACCTCGAAGGCGGTACCACGGTGCCGTACGACAAGCTCCTGCTTGCCACCGGCTCGCGTCCGGTGGCGCCGCCGATCGACGGCATCGACCTGCCCGGGGTGACCTCGTGCTGGACGCTGGCCGACGCGCGCCGCATCGCGCAGACGGCCAAGCCCGGCGCGAAAGTGGTGCTCATGGGCGCCGGCTTCATCGGCTGCATCATCCTCGAGGCGCTGGCCAAGAGCGGCGCCGACCTCACCGTGGTCGAGATGGAAGACCGCATGGTGCCGCGCATGATGAACGACATCGCCGGCAACATGATCAAGGACTGGTGCGAGCAGCGCGGGGTCAAGGTGCACACCTCGACCCAGGTGACCGCGATCGAGAAGAACGGCGACGCGCTGCGCGTAGCGCTGAACTCGGGCGAGTCCATCGATGCGGACCTGGTAGTTTCCGCGACCGGCGTGCGGCCGAACGTCGAGCTGGTCGAGGGCAGCGGCATCGAGACCGATCACGGCATCCTGGTCGATCGCAGGATGCAGACCAACGACCCGGACATCTTCGCCGCCGGCGACGTTGCCCAGGGCATTGATTTCTCCACCGGAGAGTACTCGGTGCAGGCGATCCAGCCGACCGCCGTCGATCACGGTCAGCTCGCCGCGCGCAACATGGCCGGGCTGCAGGGCGCGGTGCATCGCGGCTGCGTGAACATGAACGTGCTCGATACCCTAGGGCTGATCTCGAGCTCGTTCGGATTGTGGATGGGGGCCGATGGCGGTGATGCCAGCGAGTTGCTCAATCGCGATCGTTTCCGCTATCTCAATCTGCAGTTCGCCGACGACGTGCTGGTCGGCGCCACCAGCCTCGGCCTGACCGAACATGTCGGTGTGCTGCGCGGACTCATCCAGAGCAAGACGCGGCTCGGCAAGTGGAAGGCGCGTCTGGTCGAGGATCCCACCCGCCTCATGGAGGCCTACCTGGCGTCGACCCAGGCGATCGGCTTCAATGCCGGCGTCCTGAAATAGTCCCCGGCCCGGCCCGGCTGCGTGCCGGGCCGGCCGCTTTCCGCTCTCCCGCTCCCGCGCTCGACGGCCCGTGTGAACATCACCCTGAAAATGTACGCTTCGCTGGCGAAGCACCTGCCGCCGGACGCCGAGCGCAACATGGTGGCGATCGAGATCGACGAGCAGGCCTCGATTCACGATGTCATCGACCGCTTCAACGTGCCGCGGGAATCGGCCCACCTGGTGCTGATCAATGGCGTCTACGTGCCGCCCGAGGAGCGTGACCAGCCGGCCTTCACGGCGGGCGACGTGCTCGCGGTGTGGCCGCCAGTCGCCGGCGGCTGAGCGCCGCGCAACCTGCCGAGCCGGCCCGCGATATGGCGCGCAAGCCCGAGCCCACGACGGCGCCGGTCACAGCCCTGTTCCAGACCGCGGTCAGGTTCCATGAGCAGGGCACGCTGGACCGCGCCGAGCATCTCTACCGCGAGGTGCTGCGCCAGCAACCGCGGCATGCCGACGCGCTCAACATGCTCGGTGTGATCGGGTGCCAGACCGGCAATCTCCAGGCCGGCGCCCAGCTGATTCGCCAGGCGCTCGCGCTGGAACCGGACAATGCGGACTACAACAACAACCTGGGCATGGCGCTGTTGCAGCTGGGCGAGACGGATGCGGCCATCGACGCCCTGCAGCGGTCGGTGCGGGCGCGCCCGCGTTTCCCCGAGGCCCAGTTCAACCTGGGCAATGCGCTGGTTGCGAAACGTGAGCTGGATCTGGCCGAGAAGCACTATCGCAAGGCCCTGCGCGCGCGCCCCGATTATCCCGATGCGCTGAACAATCTCGCCAACCTGCTGCGCGAGCGGGGTGACCCGTCAGCGGCGGTGAAGGTGCTGCACAAGCTCGTGCGCACGCAGCCCGACCTGGCCGAGGCACATTTCAACCTGGCCCTCGCGCTGCAGTCCCTGGGGCGCTACGCCGAGGCCATCGCGGCGTTCCGCGATGCCCTGCAACGCGCTCCGGGCGAGGCCCGCATGTGGGAGGCGCTGGGCGATTGCTGCCGGCGCTGCGGTGCTCTGGCCGACGCGGAAGAGGCTTACCGGGCGAGCATGGCGCACGGCCGCCCACGGCCGGCACTGCTCAACGCCATCGGCATGACGCGCTTCGCGCGCAATCGCATCGAGGCCGCGCGCGAGAGCTTCGAGCAGGCCCTCGCGCTGGACGCGGGCGTCGCCATGACCCACAACTGTATCGGCATGGCAGCGAGCGCGGCGGGTGAGCGCGAGGTTGCCCGGGCCAGCTTCGAGCGCGCCGTTGAGCTCGATCCCGGCTGCGGCGAGGCGTGGCGCAACCTGGCCGAACTGGCACGCGGTGCCGACGCGCGCGATGCGCTGATTGGCCGCCTGCAGACGTTGCGCGCCGGGGACGCGGACAGCGGCGCGCCGGAAGTCGATTTCGCGCTGGGCAAGCTGCTCGACGAGGCCGGGGACTACGATGCCGCGTTCGCGGCGCTGACGCGCGCCAACGCGCACCGCAACCGCAGCGCGCGCTTCGACGCGGCAGCGCAGGCGCGGGTCATCGATGCCATGACGAGCGTGTTCTCGCCCGCTTACCTGTCGCGGCCCGTGCCCGGCGCCAGTGACAGCGAGACCCCGGTATTCATCGTCGGCATGCCGCGCTCGGGGACCAGCCTCGTCGAGCAGATCCTCGCATCGCACGCTCGCGTGCACGGCGCCGGCGAGCTGACCTGGTTTCCCGAGCACGTGCCGGGGCTCGCGCGCCGGCTCGGCAGCGAGCGGCCGTTCCCGTATTGCGTGCCGGGTAACGAGGCGCGTCTCGGCGAACTCGTGCCGGGTTACCTCGAACTGCTCGCGTCGCACGGCGGGGAGGCTGCGCGGGTGTGCGACAAGATGCCGTACAACTTCCTCTACCTCGGCTTGATCGCGCTGCTGTTCCCGCGCGCCCGGGTGATCCATTGCCGCCGCGACCCCATGGCGACCTGCTTCTCCATCTACAGCAAGGATCTCGCCGGCAGCCACCCCTATGCCTATGACCTCGGCCATCTCGGTGCGGCCTACCGCAATTACCGCCGCCTGATGGAACACTGGCGCGAAGCCCTGCCGGTGGCGTTCCTGGACGTCGACTACGAGTACCTGCTCGACCAGCCGGAAGCGTGCAGCCGCGAGCTGGTCGAATTCCTGGGCCTGCGCTGGGATCCGGCCTGTCTCGAATTCCACCGCACCCGGCGCGCCGTGACGACCGCCAGCCAGTGGCAGGTGCGCGAACCCCTGTACACCACATCTCGCGATCACTGGCGGCACTACACCCCGTATCTCGGGCCGCTGGCTGCCGCGCTGGAAGGCCCGGAGGCATGAGCGGGCGGTCCGCCGAGGTCGAGCGGCGCGACGAAATGGGCATCTCGCACGCGGATTTCCTGCGCATCTTTCCGCGCCTGGTCACCGACGCGGCGCATGCCGACATCGGACCCGACTCGCGGGTGAGCTGGCCGGACGGTCGTACGCTGCGGGTACAGGTGTCGCCGGAGCAGCGCCGCCGGATCGCCCTGCTGAGCATTCCCTATGTCGACATTCGGTTCGAATTTCAGGGTTTTAGCGCAACCGCCCGGGAGGCCTTCATGGGCCGTTTCGATCGGGCGTTCCAGAAGGGCGGCGGCTGAGCGGGTGTCGGCGCCGGGCGCGGACCGCGCCGGTTGTTGCACCCATCTGTTGCACTATCGCAACAGGTACGGCAAATCGGCACGGTGGCGGGTTTTTTTTGTTGCAAATGTGTTGGCAACCGCTGCTGAATTGGTTTATCATCGCCCCCGATTGTGAAGTTTCACGCCACAGCGCAAGGCCCACGGGGGCGCGCCCGGCAGGACGACGGTAGGGGGATGCCGGCGGCGCGGGACAGAACTTTGGTAAGCACTTGAAGAGCGTCTGGGACATACATTCAGCTTTAGTCCTGAGAGTTTAGGAGGAAGTGATGGCGAAACAATTTACAAAGACCAGAATTGCCGCGGCAGTTGGTGCAGCTGCATTCGGCGCAGGTCTGACTGCTCCCGCTGGTGCGGTCGTCGTAGTCGGCGGCAACGACGGCTGGGAAGTGAGCTTCGACGGTAACGTCAACGCTTTCTACACGATCGGGGACTACGACGCAGGTTACGTCACCGAAAGCGCGGACAAGGACAATGCACGCGTGCACTCGGGCTTCCTGCCGGCCTTCTTCAGCTTCAACGTGAAGTCGCCGACGGTGAACGGCATGACCGGCACCGCACGCATCAGCTTCGCGCCGACCATTCATAACGGCGGCGCCAAGACCCAGTTCTCGGCGCAGGCCAATGGTTCCGGCTCGCGCGGCGCACTGGACGGCATCAACGGCGCCACGATCGATACTCGTGAAGTCCTCGCCAACCTGTCGGGTGCCTTCGGTGAAATCAGCTTCGGCCGCACGCTGTCGCTGTTCGGCCGCAACGCCATCCTCAACGACATGACCCTGTTCGGCGTCGGCTTCGCACCGGGCGCGGATCACTTCGGTTCGGTGACCTTCGGCCGTGTCGGCCACGGCTACACCTACCCGGACTTCTCGGCCCGCTTCCAGTACACGACGCCGGTCGTCAACGGCTTCCAGGCTGCTCTCGGTCTTTATGATCCGTCGATTATCTCGGGTGTTACCGGAATCGCTGTCGGACCGGGTGCGACTGCTAATGCACTCGGCGCCTTTTCTGGCGGCGCCGGTGGGCTTCTGGACGAAACGGATACGCCACGGTTTGAAGGCGAACTGAGCTACTCAACGAGCTTCAGCAACGGTAACGTCAAGGTCTGGGTCGACGGCCTGTGGCAGGACATCGACTCCACCTGCACCGGCGTCAGCGCCAGCGGCCTGGTCTGCGGCGGCATGACCGCCAGCGCCTGGGGCGCGGGTGCCAAGCTCGGTATCCAGAACTTCGAGTTCGTAGGTTACTACCACGACAACGAAGGCCTGGGTCTGACCGCGCAGTTCAACGCTGCTGCAATCGCTACTGATGCCAACAACAACATCAGCGAGCGTGAGGGTGACGGCTTCTACGTCCAGGGCACCTACACCTTCGGTGGCAAGACCAAGGTCGGCGTCTCCTACGGCGAAGGCTCGGTCGACGCGGTCGCGGCAGGCCTGTTCGCTTCACCGGAAGTCGAGCGCTCCCTGTGGACCGTCGGCGTCTACCACGACGTCAGCAGCTGGCTGCGTCTGATTGCCGAGTACAACCACGGCGAACTCGATGCCGGCGGCGCACGGACTCCGGAAGCGGATACGTTCAGCGTCGGTGGCTTCCTGTTCTGGTAAGCCTCTGCCAAGAGCAAGGTCCCCCGGGACCGGAAAAAGGCGCATCGCGAGATGCGCCTTTTTTTTCGCTTCGGAAAAGGGGACATGCCACATTTGTAAGTGGCGGCAATACCGTAATCGTACAGGGGATGCGACCACGATCCGGCGCATCAACGACTTAGGACACTTACAAATGTGGCATGTCCCCTTTTCCGTAGGACACTTACAAATGTGGCATGTCCCCTTTTCCCTCCAGCAGGGGAATCATTGGCTTACCGCGCAGTCGAATGACGTAATGCGACTGATTTGCGCCCGGTCCGGCAGCGAGCGCTGCGGCGGGTGCGAGCGGCAGTGGTGCCCGGTATGTCCCAACAGCTTTCGCTATAATGCCGGGATTGCTTTCCAGCGCCGTGGCTTACGGCTGAGTTCATGAACAAAACCTTCCTGGCATCGTGGTCCCGGCGAGCTGTCGCAGTCCTCACCCTGGCTTTTTGCGGGCATGCTGCCGCGATCGACTTCCTGCCCGACCTGTTCAGCAAGGACAAGGTCAAGTCCACGATATGGGAGCTCAACGAGCAATACGTTCGCCTGGTCCAGATCGAGGACGATGCTCCGCGAAACGACCACCCGGTGGCCCTGGACGCCATCGAAGTGGAGCAGGCGCTGGCGTCGCTGCAGCTGTGGCTGGAGGGCGGCGTTTTCCGTGACGAAGAATCGATCACGGTCTATCCGCGCAAGCAGGCGGCACTGATCGCAGGCTATGTCACGGAGGCCCTGGCCAAGGCGGCACCCGACGAAGACGTCACCTTCAACGTGCGTGGCTATACCGACGTCATGCTGTCGCTGGTGCGCGAGCGCGAATGGACCACCGGACGCGTGTTCTTTCGCGACGGCAAGCTCAACCTGATCATCGGCGAGTATGGCAAGCGCGTCGACAAGGGCAAGAAGAACGTCGAAGGTTCGTTTGGCATCATCGACGATTTTCGCGACGTCCATTTCCAGGTTGGCAGCCGTAATCACCGCGGCAAGATGGATGGTCGCATCGTCACGACCGAGGGGGTGGAGCTCGGAGGTGATGGCGATCCGCGCCCCGACTGGATCGTGATCGAGGTTGCCGACGCTGCCGAGGCTTACCGCCAGGCGCAGGTCCCGGCAGCCGTGCGCAAGGAGGAGATCAAGGCCAAGGAGGCAGCTGCCCGGCTCACGCTGGAACGCCGCCAGATGCGAGAGGAGATGGCGCGCATGCGCAAGGAGCTCAAGCAGATGCAACAGGCCGGCGGTGGCGGTGCGGGCGAATCGGTCGAAACGCGCCTCGCGCGACTGCAGCAACTACGCGAGAAGGGGCTCATCTCGGACGAGGACTTCGAGCGTCGCAAGGACGAGATCCTGAGCGAGATCTAGGCCCGGTATCCGAGCACGATCCGGCCCACGCCGGCGCGCGGCCCGGCCGCACGCGGCGCGCTCCGTATCATTTCGAACCAGCATTTCATGCGCGATCTCTACCCGGCTATCGAACCGACCCGTTCCGAGACGCTCGATGTCGGCGGCGGGCATGGCGTTTATCTCGAGCAGTGCGGCCGTGCCGACGGCATCCCGGTGGTGTTCCTGCATGGCGGCCCCGGCTCCGGTTGCAAGCCCGATCACCGACAGTTCTTCGATCCGGCGCGCTGGCGCGTGGTGTTGTTCGACCAGCGTGGCTCGGGCCGGTCCCGGCCGTGGGGTGGGGTGGAGCACAACACGACCCCGCTGCTGGTCGCCGACATGGAAGCGATTCGTGAGCACCTGGGCATCGAGCGCTGGGTGTTGTTCGGCGGGTCCTGGGGCGCGACCCTGGCCCTGGCCTACGCCGAGACCCACCCGCAGCGCGTCCTCGGCCTGATCCTGCGCGGCTCATTCCTGGCACGGCAGCGCGATGTCGCCTGGTTCTTCGGTAACGGCGCCAATCGCCTGCTGCCGCAGCAGTGGCAACAGTTCGTCGATACGCTAGAGCTGGAAGCGGGTGCCGACCTTCCGACGCGCCTCTACGAGCGCATCTTCTCAGGCGACGAAGCGGTCGTACGGCGCACCGCCGCGGCCTGGGAGGCGTGGTCGGGTGCGGTGGTGATGTTCTCCCTCGACCAGGCCGGGGAAGCGGCGGCCGGCCCGATTGACGCCGCCATTGCCAAGGCGCGAATCGAGATGCACTTTGCCCACCATGCTTATTTCATGGCAGAGAACCAGTTGCTCGACAATATCTCGACGGTGCCGCGCGTCCCGACGACTCTGGTCCATGGTGCGCGTGATCTGACCTGTCCGGCGGAATCCGCGTGGCTGCTGCACCAGGCGATACCCGGGTCGCGCCTGGTCGTGCTGCGGACCGCCGGCCATCTTTCGGGCGAACGCCCGATGATCGATGCGCTGGTGAACGCCAGCGACGACATGGCGCAGACGCTCGGCGGCGGCTGACCGGGAAGCGGGAAAAAGACCTTGCCTCCCGCCGGCAACAGCGATCCGCGGCCGCTGATCATGGGGATCCTCAACGTGACCCCGGACAGCTTCTCGGACGGTGGTGCGCATGCCGGGACGGACGCAGCCGTCGCACATGCACGGGCCATGGTCGCCGCTGGTGCGGACATCATCGATGTCGGCGGCGAGTCGACGCGCCCCGGCGCGCAGCCGGTCAGTGACGCCACGCAGATCGAGCGCATCCTGCCGGTGCTGCAACGGCTGGCCGAGGTGGTCCCCGGCACCCGCATCAGCGTGGATACGCGCAGCGCCGCCGTGGCCCGGCGCGCCCTGGAGACAGGGGCCGGCATGGTCAACGACGTTTCGGCGGGCGCCGATCCGGAAATGTTCGGGTGCGTAGCGGAGCACGGCGCGGACATCGTGCTGATGCACATGCAGGGTACGCCGCAGACCATGCAACAGGCGCCACGCTACAGCGACGTCGTTGCGGAGGTGCGTGACTACCTGCTGGAGCGCGCCGCACTGGCCCGCGCGGCAGGCGTCGCGACGCAGCGCATCGTCATCGACCCAGGCATTGGCTTCGGCAAGACGCGCGTGCACAATCTGCGCCTGCTGGCGCACCTTGGAAGCTTCGTCGACAGCGAATACGCGGTATTGCTGGGCACCAGTCGCAAGCGTTTCATGGGGGCGATCTGCGAGGAGACGGAGCCAGCGCAACTGGTGGGCGCGACCTGTGCAACTACGGCACTGGGCGTTGCAGCCGGGGTCCGGCTGTTCCGCGTGCACGACATCCGTGCCAATCGCCAGGCTGCCGACGTAGCCTGGGCCTGCCGCGCTCAGTCGGACTGAAGCATCGGCTGAGGCTGCGCCGCGGCCTCGATCTCGCGCCGCGAGTTGCGCATGTTGCGAAAGACCAGCGGGCGCGCGGCTGCTTCTTCTGCGCCGAGACGGCCGATACGTTCGACCTGGGCAAGCAGTGCAGCGTGCTGTGGCGACTTGCCACACACCGGGTCGGTCGCGCGCGCGTCGCCGGTCATCAGGTAGGCCTGGCAACGACAGCCGCCGAAATCCTTGGTCTTTTCCGGGCAGCTGCGACAGGGTTCGCGCATCCAGTCGAAGCCGCGAAAGCGATTGAAGGCATCCGATTCGTACCAGATCGATTCGACCGAGTGGTCGCGTACGTTGGGAAACTGCAGTCCCGGCAGCGTGGCTGCCGCGTGGCACGGCAGGGCGCGGCCGTCAGGGGCGATGGTGAGGAAGATCGAGCCCCAGCCATTCATGCACGCCTTGGGCCGGTCCTCGAAGTAGTCCGGCACGACGTAGATGATCTTCATGCGATCCTTCATCGCGTCCTGGTAGCGATGCGCGGTGGCCTCGGCGGCTTCGAGCTGCGCCCGGGTCGGCAGCAGGGCGTCCAGGTTGAGCCTGGACCAGCCGTAGTACTGCGTACTCGCCAGCTCGACGTAATCCGCTTCGAGCTCGATGGTCATGCGGATGATGTCTTCGATCTGGTCGATGTTGCGGCGGTGAATGACGATGTTCAGCACCATCGGGTAACCTTGCGCCTTGACCGCCCGCGCCATCTCGAGCTTGTGCGCGAAGCTCGCAGTGCCGCCGAGGAAATCGTTCAGTTCGGCATCGCTGGCCTGGAAGCTGATCTGGATGTGATCGAGTCCGGCCTCGCGCAGGCGTGCGACGCGGTCCGCATCCATGCCGACGCCGGACGTGATCAGGTTGCTGTAGTAACCGAGCTCGCGTGCTTCCTGCACCAGCTGCTCGAGGTCGCGCCGTACCAGTGGTTCGCCGCCGGACAGTCCGAGCTGCATGGCGCCCAGTGCGCGCGCCTCCCGCAGCACGCGCAGCCAGTCATCGGTCGTGAGCTCCTGATCGTAGCGGGCGAGGTCGACCGGGTTCGAGCAGTACGGACACTGCAAGGGGCAGCGGTAGGTCAGCTCGGCGAGCAACCACAGCGGCTTGCCGGAAATGTCAGAGAGTGAGCCAGCCATGCGTTTTTGCCTGTTGCAGGAAGGCGATGACGTCAGCCTCGAGATCGGCGCCGGGAAAGGCGCTGCTCAGGTCCTCGACGATCGCGGCGACCGTGCGTGTGCCATCAACGCGCTTGAGGATTTCACCGGCGCTGGGGCTGAGTTTGACCATGCCTTCAGGATAGAGCAGGACGTGGCAATCCTGCGCGGGTTCCCACTGCAGCCGGAACATCGGCACCAGCCGTGGCACGGCCGCAGTCGATGCGTCACTCATCGCGGTTCCGTTCGCAGCAGTGGAAAGGCGCCATGTCGGCAATATAAGCCATCCACATGGCATCGAGCATGGTCCACAGGATGTCGAGCTTGAACTGCAGGATGTTGAGCGCGTAATCCTGCTCGGCGCGGCTGCGAAAGTGCTCCAGCGTGACCCGCAGCCCGTGCTCGACGTCGCGCCGCGCTTCGCCCAGGCGCTTGCGGAAGTAGTTGTAGCCGCGGGCGTCGATCCACGGGTAATGAGTCGGCCACTGGTCGAGGCGGCGCTGGTGGATGCGCGGCGCAAAGAGTTCGGTCAGTGACGAGCAGGCTGCCTCCTGCCAGGTCGCGCCCCGTGCGAAATTGACGTACGCGTCGACCGCGAAACGGACACCGGGCAGCACGTGTCGCTCGTCGATGATCTCTTCCCGGCTCAGGCCGACAGCTTCGCCGAGCTGCAGCCAGGCTTCGATGCCGCCGTCCTCTCCGGCCTGCCCATCGTGGTCGATGATGCGCTGGACCCACAGCCTGCGGGTGTCGCGGTCACGGCAGTTGGCGAGAATCGCGGCATCCTTGACCGGGATGCTGGTCTGGTAATAGAAACGGTTGGCGACCCAGCCCTGGATGGCGGGCTTGTCCAGTTCACCGCCGTTCATACGGACGTGAAACGGGTGATGAATATGATAGAAACGCTCTTTGTCGCGCAGCCTGGCCTCGAACTCGGCAGGTGTCAGCGCGGGCGCGTCGGTGGGTCGGGGCTGGCGTATCGCGAAATGCACGGTCGGCGGGCAGGCGACCGGTGCGGAGTGAGCCGCGGTCGCGCGGGAAAGCGGGGAGGGAAGTCGGAGCCCGGAGCCGCTTGCGCGGCCCCGGGCGCCTGGACGATCAACGGTTGTTGATGTACATCGTCACTTCGAAGCCGAAACGGACGTCCTGGAAGGAAGGGGTTTCCCACTGCATTGTCAGATCCTCCTGAGCGGTTGGCGATGCGGGCCCGGGGGCCTCGCGTTGTTCCGCGCCGCGCCGTAGCGCAGGCGGGTGGTATGAAAAGAGCAGGAAGCGTGCCACCCATGGCACCGTTTCTCGCCGTCGAGCATGAAAAATAAATTTACAAAAAAACAATTAGTTACGAGATTTTCTCGGGCAACGTCGGCCATCGCAGGGCAAGGGCGCCACCGCTCAGCGTCGAATGGCAGCCCTACAACCACCTATCTGGTTGCCTGTAACCACCCGAAGCCGGGCACAGGCTATTGGCGGCCGGTCGCCGCGCCGTGATTCACGAGGGGGTCATCGTCACCTGCGGTGAGGATGGTGCGCCGCACATCACGCCGCTCGGCTTCGAGCGCACGGACGCGGTGGTGGTGCTGCGCCCCTTCGTGCCCTCCGCGACGCTCGCCAACCTGCGGCAGCTGCCACGGGCGGTGATGAACCTGACCGACGACGTGCGTGTCACCGCTGGCTGTCTGACCGGGCGCCGCGACTGGCCGCTGGCGCCGGCCGTCGCGATCCCAGGCTGGCGCCTGGCCGACGTGCTGACCCACCTGGAGCTCGAAGTCGAGGACGTCGAGGAGGATGCCCGGCGGCCGGTGTTTCGTTGCCGCATCGTGCACGAGCAGGCGCACCGTCCCTGGACCGGCTTCAACCGCGCACGCGCCGCGGTCATCGAGGCGGCGATCCTCGTCTCACGGCTGGATTTCATCGGTGCGGCCAAGCTTGAAGCGGAAATGACATACCTGCATATTGCGGTCCGCAAGACCGGGGGAGCGGCCGAGCACTGTGCCTGGAACTGGCTGCTCGACGCGGTCGCCGCGCATTCGCGGCAGTTCTTCGACGTGGATACCTTACGATGACGATGATGCTGGCGAGCGTTCGCGATCGCGCCGAGGCCCGCCTCGCCCTGGAGCACGGGGTCGACTGGCTCGATGTAAAGGATCCCGGCGCCGGGGCACTGGGCGCAGCGTCGCCGGCCACGGTCGGCGCGGTGGTGACCCTCGCCGCCGGCGCGGTGCCGGTCAGCGCAACCGTGGGCGAAACCTGGCACACGCCGGAGCTGATCCCGGAGCGCGCCGCCGCGATGGCCGGCTGTGGCGTCGATTTCGTCAAGGCTGGAATGGCCGCGCGCGAGTTGCAGCAGGACGCGCTGGCGGCGGTGACGCGGGCGGTGCGCAGCGGCGTGCGCCTGATCGTGGTGTGCATGGCCGAGCGACCGCCGACCGCGTCCGACATTGCCAGGCTTGCCGATGCCGGAGTCGCCGGTGTGATGCTCGATACGGCACACAAGGACGGCGCGGCCCTGCCCGGCCTGATGGCGCGCCCCGAACTGCGCGCGTTCGTGGCGGCCGCGCACCGGCACCACCTGTTGTGCGGGCTCGCCGGGCGCCTGCGGCTCGCCGACATCGGCACGCTGGACACCATCGGGGCCGATTACCTGGGCTTTCGCGGCGCGCTGTGCGGTGCGGAGGATCGCCGCGGCCGCCTGTCTGCACAGGCTTTCGACGCGGTGCGCGCGGCACTGTCGCGTACCGATGTAATGCCGGATGACGACGCAAACGAGGTGGCATGATGGGTTGGAGAGAACGCAAGCACGAAGATGTTTACGACGAGGTCGAGATCAACGAGCGCCTGGCGGAGGAGCTGCCGCACTGGAGCTACCAGGACGGCTGGATTCGGCGCAAGTACAAGACCTCCGGCTGGAAGGGGACCCTGATGGTGGTCAACGCCATCGGCCACCTCGCCGAGGCCGCGTGGCACCACCCGGACCTGACCGTGTCCTACGCCTTCGTCAACGTCAAGCTGATGAACCACGCCGCCAAGGGCGTGACGGCCAAGGACTTCGAACTGGCGCGCAAGATCGAAGAGGTCGTGATGTGGCAACCGGGCGCGGACCCGGAATCCGCGCTGGAAGGCACGCCGGACGACGCCCGCTTCAAGTACGTCAAGTACGATTGAGCGGCGTTCAGTCTCCGCGCGACCACTCACCGGAGCGGCCGCCGGCCTTGGCTTCGAGGCGCACGTTCTCGATCGACATGCCGCGGTCGACCGCTTTGCACATGTCATAGACCGTGAGCAGCCCGACCTGCACCGCGTTCAGTGCTTCGATTTCGACCCCGGTGGGGCCGCGCGTCTCGACCGTCGCGCGACAGGTGACCGCGTGCGCGGCCTCGTCCAGGCCGAGATCGATGTCGACCCGGGTCAGGGACAGCGGGTGGCACAGCGGGACCAGCTCCGGCGTGCGCTTGGCGGCCATGATCGCCGCGATCCGTGCAACGGCCAGCACGTCGCCCTTCTTGTGGCCGCCGCTCGCGATCAGCGCGAGCGTCTGCGGCTGCATCAGGATGCGCCCGCTGGCGACCGCGCGGCGCAGCGTGTCCGGCTTGTCGCCGACGTCCACCATGCGTGCATTGCCGTCGGCGTCGAGGTGGGTGAGTTCGGCCATGGCCCGCCCTGTGGTTGAATCGGTGGTGGGTTAAAATACTCGCATGACGATTGTAATCGAGATGCGGGCAGGCTGAGGGATGGCCGTACGAGTGCGCTTCTTTGCCAGCCTTGCCGAGGCGGTCGGCCAACGCCACGCCGAGCACGCGTGGTCGGACGATCTGACCGTACGTGGCGTCTGGCGCGAGCTGACCGGTGAGGCGGACCTGCCGTCGGGTGTGCTGTGCGCGGTCAACCACAGCTACTGCGACGTCGACCAGGTGCTCGAGGACGAGGACGAGGTCGCCTATTTCCCGCCGGTGACCGGGGGCTGACGTGGCGGTCCGCATCGTCGCCCAAGCTTTCGACCCGCTGGACGAGTTGCGCGCCTGTCGCGACGCGCTGGGTGCGCGGCAGCGCGCGATCGGCGCGCATGCCAGCTTCGTCGGCTCGATGCGCGATTTCAACGAGGGCGACGAAGTCGAGTCGATGCTGCTGGAACACTACCCCGGCATGACCGAGCGGCACCTCGAATCGATCGTCAGCGCGGCGCGTGAGCGCTGGAAGCTGGACGAGGTGCTGGTCGTGCACCGGGTGGGTGAAGTGCGGCCGGGTGATGCCATCGTGCTGGTCGCCGTGTGGTCGGCCCACCGCGCCCATGCCTTCGAGTCGTGCCGTCACATCATGGAAGACCTGAAGAGCAATGCGCCCTTCTGGAAGAAGGAGCAGACCGCCAGTGGCAGCCGCTGGGTGAGCAACAACACGCCGGGAACGACCGCCGCGTTTCGCGATTAACGGCCGGACGGCGTCCCAAGCAGAGGTATCCCATGTTCGTCAGGGTTCTGGGTTCGGCCGCCGGCGGCGGTTATCCGCAGTGGAACTGCAACCACCCCAACAGCGCGCGTGCGCGGCGCGGCGATCCCGCAGCCCCGCAGCGCACGCAGTCGTCGATCGCGGTCAGCGCCGACGGCCGCGACTGGGTGCTGTTCAATGCCTCGCCGGACCTGCGTCAGCAGATCAACGACAACGACATCCTGCAACCACGCTCCGGTCAGGACGCGAGCCTGCGCGACAGCCCGATCCGCGCGGTAGTGCTGACCAATGCCGATGTCGACCACGTCGCAGGCCTGCTCAACCTGCGCGAGTCACAGCCGCTCAGCCTGTACGGCACCGGCCGGGTGCTGTCGGTGCTGTCGGCAAATACCATCTTCAATGTTCTGAACCCCGATTTCGTCAGCCGCGAGCGGCTCGTCCTCGACCAGGCCTGCGCGCTGCAACGCGCCGACGGCACGCCGCTCGGTATCACCGTGACGCCGTTCGCGGTCCCGGGCAAGGTCGCGCTGTGGCTGGAAGACGAGTCGCAGGGCGCTGATTTCGGCACCGTGGAGGAAGACACCATAGCGCTGGAGGTGACCGGCGCGGACGGCCGCTCGTTCTTCTACATGCCCGCCTGCGCGCGCATGACCGAGGCCCTCGCGCGACGTCTCGACGGCGCCGCGCTGGTCTTTTTCGACGGCACGCTGTGGGTCGACGACGAGATGATCCGTGACGGTGTCGGCGTCAAGACCGGGCAGCGCATGGGACACATGAGCGTGTCCGGTGACGACGGCACCCTGTCCGCGTTTCGTTCCATCGACGTCGCGCGCAAGGTGTTCATTCACATCAACACCACCAACCCCATCCTCATCGCCGACACCGACGAACGTCGCGCCGTCGAGGCCGCGGGCTGGGAAGTCGCCTACGACGGCATGGCGCTGGAGCTGTAAGCCGCGCGGCCGCGCGACCCGGTCGGCGGGGTGACGCAGGGCGCGGTGTGGCAGCCCGCGGGCAAGGCACGGGCGCGGCGAGGCGCGGAAGTCAGAATGCCCGTTGCGGCCTGGCCGGGCCGGCAATGCCGCCCACGGTCTGCGCAGTAGCGCTCGTTCACCCGGTCAGAGCATTCCGGCAAACGGCTGTACGCGTACTGTCGTTCCCGCCTCGACCCGACCGCACTCGACCGGCAGCACGATGAAGCAGTCGGCGACCGACATCGAGTGCAGAATGCCCGAGCCCTGGTCCCCGGTCGGCGATACCTCCAGCTCGCCGTCGGCACCGCGCGAGAGGATGCCGCGCTGGAACTCGGTGCGCCCGGGCCGCTTGCGAAGCTCCGCAGTGGTGCGCGCGGTCAGCTCCAGCGGAGCGGTGTGCGACGCGCCGGCCATCCGGGTCAGCGCTGGCTCCACGAACTGGCAGAACGTGACCATGACCGACACCGGGTTGCCGGGCAGGCCGAAGAAGCGTGCCTGGCCGATATGGCCGAAAGCGAGCGGACGACCGGGCTTCATCGCGACCTTCCAGAAACCGACCTCGCCGATGCTCGCCAGGATCTCGCGAATGTAGTCCGCTTCGCCGACCGACACGCCGCCGGAGGTGATCACGACGTCGGCATCCGCCGCGGCCTCGAGCAGCGCGGCCCGCACCGCCTCCGGCGTGTCGCGCACCACGCCGAGATCGAGTATCTCGGCGCCGAAGCGGGTCAGCATCCCGTGCAGCGTGTAGCGGTTGCTGTCGTAGATCTCGCCCGGCCCCAGGGACTCGCCGATCGAGCGCAGCTCGTCACCGGTCGAGAAATACGCGACCCGCACCCGGCGCCGGACATCGACCTCGCCGATGCCGAGCGAGGCGACGAGGCCGAGCTCGGCCGGGCCGAGGCGATGCCCGGCGCCGAGTACGAGCTGCCCGCGTTGCAGGTCCTCACCCGCCGCGCGTACGTTCTGGCCACGCTTGTGTCCGCCATCGACGATCACCGCGTCGCCGTCCGCGCGGGCGTGCTCCTGCATAATGACGGTATCGGCGCCGTCCGGTAACGCGCCGCCGGTCATGATGCGCACGGCGGTACCCGGGGCGAGTGAGCCGGCGAATGGGCGGCCGGCGAAGGCGCTGCCGGCAATCCGCAGGCGTTGCGTGCCGCTGGCCGGCAGGTCCTCTAGCCGCACGGCGTAGCCGTCCATGGCCGAATTGGTGTGCTGCGGTACGTCCACCGGTGAGTGAATATCGGCGGCGAGGATGCGATCCAGCGCGCTGCGGATGTGCAGCCGCTCGTGTCCGGCCAGTGGTTCGACACCGGCGAGAATGCGTGCCAGCGCCTCTTCGCAGGACAGCGAGGCGTTATCGAAATCGTCGTCGCAGCTCGGATCGCGCAGGGTCATGGCGCAATTATGCGTCTGTCTGGGCCGGCTGCAAGTCGCCGAAACGACGCACGTAGTCCCGGATGAAGGCGGCGACGGCGTGCGGGTCGTCGAGGGCCAGCACCGGTACCGCGCCCGGCGGCGGGGGATCGCGATCGGTGGCGATCGCGATCCGTTCGCCGCCCGCCGGCGGCGGCTCGCAGCCGGCGCGGTGCAGCTCGATGCGCGGAATGTCCTCGCAGCGGAAACCTTCGACCAACACCAGGTCCAGGGTGCTCATGTCGAGTCGGGTGACGAGTTCGGCGAGGCCCGCGTCGCGCGTGGTGCCGGTCTCGACCATCAGCGCCCAGCGTCCGGCCGCGCCCAGTAGCATCTGTTGCGCGCCTGCGTTGCGCAGGATGTGGCTGTCCTTGCCTTCGTGGTCAATCTCGAAGGCATGATGGGTGTGCTTGATGCAGCCGATGCGCAGGCCCTCCGCGGTCAGCAGCGGAATGACCTGCCGCAGCAGGGTGGTCTTGCCGGTGCCGCTGGCCGCTGCGATCGCCAGCAGCGGCACGCCCTCATGGGCTCGCATCGTCGTGCTCCAGGCGGTCGTGCGCCGCCGCCAGCTCCTCGGCGGTGTTGATGTTGGCGAAAGCCGCGACATCTTCGAACGTGACCTCGACCGTGTTACGAGCGGCGAACCAGCGGTCGATCTTGCGCTCACCGCTGGCGAGGTAGTCGTCGAGCGCGTCGCGCAGGCTGACTGCGACCAGGGCGAACACCGGCTGCAACCGTGCGGCGGTGCGCGCCACGGCAATCTCGGCGTCAGCCCGCGCGAGCGCCGCGGCCAGGCGCGTTGCGAGGTCCGTCGGCAGGAACGGGCAATCGCAGGGCACGGTCAGTACGTGCGGCCAGCTGGCGCGCCCGAGTGCACCCAGCAGGCCGGCCAGCGGCCCGGCGTAGCCCGCGATATCGTCTCCGAAGACGTTTGCCGCGTAGGCGCGGTATGCCCCCTGGTTGCGGTTGGCGCTGATCAGGACTTCGCTGACCTGCCCCCGCAGGCGGTCCGCGCAGTGTGCGACCAGCGGGCGATCCCCGAGCATGACCAGTCCCTTGTCGGCGCCGTCCAGGCGGCGGCCCTGGCCGCCTGCGAGGATGCAGCCGGTGATGGCGGGCGGTGTCGTCACGTTACGCGGCCACGCCCGTCGCGGTGCAGGGCGACGACCGCCGCGGCGCGGCGGGCGGGCGGTGCCGCGTGCCCGTCCTCGAGTGCGATTGCCGCGTCGGGTGGTGCATCCAGCAGATCCGGATCGTGCGTCGCGAGCACCACGCTGGTACCACTCGCGCGCAGGTCCGCGATCATCGCCGCGGTCCGCTGCCGGCTGGCGACGTCCATGTGCGCGGTGATCTCGTCCAGTAGCAACAGGGGGGGCGCGAGCACCCGCGCCCGGGTCAGCGCGACCCGCTGCTGCTCGCCGGCCGACAGGCGCGCCGCATGCCGGTCGGCGAGGTCGGCGAGCCCTGCCCAGGCCAACGCTTCGCGCACTTCGACCCGGCGCACGCTGGCATCCTGGTGCCGCACCCGCAGGCCATAGGCGACGTTGTCGGCGACGCTGGCGTCGAACAGGTAGGGCGTCTGGTGCAGGTAAACGTGGCGTCCGCGACAGAAGCGGGCCGCTGCACGCGGACCCATCGCCGTGCCGAGGCAGGTGAAGCGACCGCCCGTGGCCGTCAGCAGTCCGGCCATGATCCTGAGCAGGGTGGTCTTGCCGGCGCCGTTGGGGCCGGTCACCAGGACGACCTGGGAACGCTCGACGCAAAGGGTCTCCAGTGCCAGCACGCTGCGCCGCGCGTAACGGAATTCCAGTCCTTTGGCACTCAGCAGCGCGCTCACGTGGCGTGCCTGCCGCTACCCTGCACGGTGCCCAGCGCGAGATTCAGCGCCAGCGCGAAAGCGAGCAGGACGATGCCGAGCGCAATGCCCTGGGCGAAGGCGCCCTTGCTCGTCTCCAGCGCGATCGCGGTCGGGATGTTGCGTGTGTGAAAGAGGATGTTGCCGCCCACCATCATGGAGCAGCCGACTTCGGCGATGATGCGTCCGAAGGCGGCAATGACGGCGGCAAGCAGACCGAATCGAACCTCGTAGACGACCGTTCGCATCGCACGCCAAGGGCCTGCGCCCAGCGTCACCGCGGTCTCCCAGGCGCGGCGGTCGTGGGCCTGGAACGCGGCGTGAGCCATGGCCATCAGCAGCGGCAGGCACAGCACGACCTGGCCGATGATCATGGCCGTCTGGGTGAACAGCAGGCGCCAGTCGCCGAGCGGACCCGCGCGCGACAGCAGCAGGTAGACCAGCAGTCCGACCGTCACCGCCGGGATCGCCATCGCAGTATTCACCAGCGTGACCAGCAGCCTGCGGCCGGGGAAGGAGAGATAGGCGAGACAGGCGGCTGCGGCCAGCGCCAGCGGGGTAGCGATGGCAATGGCGCGCAGGGAGACGGAGAAGGACACGCCGATGATGGACCACAGTACCGGGTCGCCTCCGAGCAGGAGCCGGAGTGCGTCGATCATTGCGCTGCGGAGGTCGTGCACCTGCGGCTCCGTTCACTCTGGCGCGCCGGTGGACCGTGCCGGCAGTGACCCCAACCGGCTCTGCTCAGCCGCCGGTGTGGCTCATGTGGCGAAAGATCAGGGGCTGCTCGTGCAGGTTGAAGTCATGCCCGCGCGGTTTGATCGCCATGCTGTCCACGATGGTCCGCTTGACCGCATCCAGATCGCCGGGCCGGCTGCGCACCACGGCCTTGAGGTCCACCGAGTGCTCCTGGCCCAGGCAGAGCAGCAGCCGCCCTTCCGCCGTCAGGCGTACACGGTTGCAGTCGTCGCAGAAATTGTGGCTGTGCGGCGAGATGAAGCCGACCCGCGTGTCATGACCGGCCAGGCGGTAATAGCGTGACGGTCCGCCGGTCGTCTCGGTGGTCGGCAGCAGCGTGAAGCGTTGCTCGAGATCGGCCCGAATCTGGTCGCTGGAGTAGTACGCCTCGGCGCGATCGTGGTCGCCAATGACGCCGAGCGGCATCTCTTCGATGAAGGAGATGTCGAGTCCGCGCGCGATCGCGAATTCGACCAGCGGCACGACCTCGTCCTCGTTGCGGTTGCGCAGGATGACGGCATTGAGCTTGATGTTGTCGAAGCCCGCTTCGCGTGCCGCCTCGATGCCGCCCAGCACGCGCTCCAGACTGCCGACCCGGGTCAGGCGCCGGAAGCGCTCGGGGTCCAGCGAATCCAGGCTGATGTTGACGCGGCGGATGCCGGCGGCGCGGATCTCGCGTGCCATCTTCTGAAGCTGGGAGCCGTTGGTGGTCAGCACCAGCTCCTCGAGCTGGGGCAGGCCACCGAGATCGCGGATCAGCTTGATGACGTTGTTGCGCACCAGCGGCTCGCCGCCGGTCAGCCGGATCTTGCGCACGCCGAGTTCGGCGAAGGCCCGCCCCACCAGTGCCAGCTCCTCCAGGGTGAGGATGCGCGCACGCGGCAGGAAGGTCATGTCCTCGTCCATGCAGTACACGCAGCGGAAGTCGCAGCGATCGGTGACCGAGATACGGACGTAGTCGACGACGCGGCCGAAACGGTCGATCAGGCGCTCGGGAAAGGCGGCATTGCTGGACATGGCGGAAGAGGGCTGCGCTGTGCCTGGAATAGCGATTATAACAAACTGCCTGCGGGTCAATTCCCTGATTGCGTTGGGGTTGTCAGTCCTGCCACGCCGAGTAGGGGTGCTCGATCAGGCACACGTTGTAGTAGCGCGGATCGTCCGAGACCTCGGCGCCCAGCCATGCCGGCCGCGCGAACGCTTCGTCCGGGCGGTCGAGCTCGATCTCCGCCACCACCAGGCCGCTGTTGGCGCCGCTGAACTCGTCGATCTCCCAGGTGTGGTCGGCGTGCCGGACGTAATGGCGTACCTTGTCCAGCACCCGCGTGCCGCACAGGGCGGTAAGCATCGCCGCTGCGTCATCGGCCGGGATTGCGTACTCGAACTCGAGGCGCTGGACGCCGAGCGTGGCGCTCTTGATGTTGAGCCGCGCTGCATCGCCTTCCAGGCGTACGCGCACCGAGCAACCCGCTTCCGAGGCCAGGTAACCCTGCCGCATGCTCACCGAGCGCTCGACCTCGCCGCGCCAGGAGGCGTCCTGCAGCAGGAACTTGCGTTCGATCTCGATGCCCATGTGTTGCGTGACCCCCGGCCGACGGCGCGCTGCGTGTACCATGGCGGCCGTGCTGCGGGCCGCGCCCGTCACCGCGACAGGTGACGCTGACATGCAGCCTGCCCGCAAAGACCCTTCCAGTTCAACCTCTGCCGATGCCCGTGTCGATCACTGCCGCTCTCGCCAATCGCCGCATCGCCGCCATCGCGCTGCTCGGCTTCGCGTCCGGGCTGCCGCTGGCGCTGTCCGACAGCACCCTGCAGGCCTGGCTCACCGCCGGCGGTGTCGACGTGCGCGTGATCGGCGTGTTCTCGCTGGTCGGCCTGCCGTACGTGTTCAAGTTCGTCTGGGCGCCCCTGGTCGACCGTTTTCAGCCGGGATGGCCCGGGCGCCGGCGCGACTGGATCCTGCTCAGCCAGGTCGCGCTGGCGCTGCTGCTGGCCGGCGCCGGTCTCGGCGATCTCGCCGCTGGACCGCTGGCGTGGCTGGGCGTGGTGGCATGCCTGATCGCCTTCATGTCGGCGACCCAGGACATCGCCATCGATGCTTACCGCGCCGAGGTGCTGGCCGAGCGGGAGCGTGGCTTCGGTGCCGCGGTTTCGGTCACCGGCTATCGCATTGCCATGCTGGTCTCGGGCGCCGGCGCGCTGGCGCTCGCCGATCGCATCGGATTCGCCATGACCTACGTCGCGATGTCCGTGATCCTGCTGCTCGGTGTCCTGGCTACCCTGCAGGCGCCGGCCGTGGCCGATGACGTAGCCGCGCCGCGCACCCTGCGCGACGCGGTGCTCGGGCCGCTGCAGAACTTCTTCACGCGTGAGGCGGCGTGGACGCTGCTGCTGCTGGTGCTCGCCTACAAACTCGGCGACGCCTTCGCCGGCCGCCTGACGCTGGTGTTCCTGCTGCGCGAGCTCGGCTTCTCGCTGACCGACGTCGGTGCCATCTACAAGGGGCTGGGCCTGATCGCGACCATCGCGGGCGCGCTCTACGGCGGCGCGTTGATGGTCCGCCTCGGCCTCTACCGCGCCCTGTTGCTGTTCGCCTGGCTGCAGGCAGTGACCAATCTCGGTTTCCTGGCGCTGGCCCTGACCGCACCGTCGTACTGGTCCATGATCGCGGTGGTCGGACTCGAGAACCTGACCGGCGGCATGGGTACGGCGGCCTTCGTGGCCTTGCTGATGGCCATTTGCGATCGCCGCTTCACGGCCACCCAGTTCGCCATGCTGACCGCGGTCGCAAGCCTGGGCCGGGTCATCGCCGGGCCGCCTTCCGGATACCTGGTCGACGTGCTGGGCTGGGCGAGCTTCTTCGCGGTCACCTTTCTCGTCGCGCTGCCGGCCATCGTCATCCTGGTCGCGCGACGGCGGCTGGTGGAGACGCTGGACGCAGTGCCATGATCGTCTCGCACTTCGAGTTTCCGCAGGCACGCCGCGTCGCCCTGCTGTCGGATACCCACGGCGCGCTGGCCCCCGGCTTGTGCGAACGCATGGCGGGGGCCGATCTCATCGTGCATGCCGGCGACGTCGGCAATGCCGGCGTGCTGGACGCCCTTGCCGCGCTGGCGCCGGTGATTGCCGTCAGCGGCAACAACGATGCCCCGGCGAAATGGCCGGCGGCGGACCACGACGTGCTGCAGCAGCTCCCCGAAGCGGTCGAGCTGGCGTTGCCCGGCGGCCTGCTGGTCGTCGTACATGGACACCAGTGGCGCGACGCGGGCCGGCGTCACCAGCGCCTGCGCGACCAGTGGCCGCGCGCGCGCGGCGTGGTCTACGGGCACAGCCATCGCCACGTGGTCGACGACGAAGCCCTGCCCTGGGTGCTCAATCCGGGCGCGGGCGGCCGCGCGCGGGCCATCGGTGGTGCCGGCTGGCTCGGACTGGTCACCGCCGCTGTCGGCTGGCACGTCGAACGAAACCGCTTCGCCGCGGTGTGAGCGTCGGCGGCGTCGCTGCAGATAGCGTCACTGCAGCAGACGTGCTAGCGTGCCCCGGACGCTCGCCGCGCCGGCCGGATCGGGGCCGCGCCGGTGCCGAACAGGCGGGCGACCAGCAAGGGGAGCATGCTGATGGTAGGAGTGGTACTTCTGTTCGTGGGCGCGGTGTTGCTGATCAACGGGGTCGGCGGCCTCGGACGCATCGATACGCGCTCGATGGCGGTCATGAACTTCATGGTCGGCTGCCTCGCGCTGGTCGCCAGCCTGTTGCAGTTCTATCGTGCCGAGAGCCAGGCGGATTACTTCGGCGTCGCGACCTTCTTCCTGTTCACGTTCACCTACCTCTACGTCGCCGTCAGCATGTGGTTCGATCTCGACATGCGCGGATTCGGCTGGTTCTGCTTCTTCGTCGCGCTGACCACCGTGCCGTGCGCCCTGGTCACCTTCCAGGGCGGAGACCTGCGCTTCGGCAGCTTCTGGCTGATCTGGGGGCTGCTCTGGTACATGTTCTACCTGGCCAACGTGCCGGGTAAGGATTTCGGCGCGGTGCTGCCGTACTCGACCATCGCGGTCGGCGTGTTCACCTGCTGGATCCCGGGACTGCTGATCCTCACCGGCAACTGGTAGGCGGCGGACGCAGCGTGGCACGGCGCGTGTTGCTGACCCTGCTTTGCCTGGCTGTCGCGGTGGTAGCGGCCTTCGCCGGGCTCGGCTGGTGGTCGTCGCACGGTGCGGCGACGACCCCGGGCCTGCGCGACGGACGCCTGCCGCCGTGCAGCGCGGCACCGAACTGCGTGACCAGCGAGGCCGGCGCCGATGCTGCGCACACCGTCAGCCCGTATGCACTGCCGGACGGCGACGCCGGTGCGCAGTGGGATGCCGTGCGCGCCGCGGTGCTCGCGCTGGGTGGCGAGCTCATCGAGAGCCGGGACGACTACCTGCACGCGACGTTCACCAGTCGCCTGTTTCGCTTCGTCGATGACCTCGAGGTGCGCCGCGACGGTACGACGCTACACCTGCGCTCGGCCTCACGCGTCGGTTATTCGGACCTCGGCGCGAACCGCGCCCGGATCGAGGCCCTCAGGGCACGCATTGACGCGGAAATCGCCGGACGCTGAGCGCGCGTCACAGCGCGAGCCAGGCAATGGCGACGAGCAGCGCGATGCCGCCGGCGATCCACAGCCAGGCGCGGTTGCCACTATCCGCGGCCAGCGATTCGGCGCCGGATTCCGGCGTGCTTGCGTCTGCGTCTCCCCCTGCCGGTGATGCGACCAGTGCCTCGAAGTTGCTGAAGAACTCCGCGGCCAGCTTCTGCGCGGTGTTCTGCACCAGCTGGCCGCCGAGCTGCGCGAGCTTGCCGCCGATGTCGGCCTTGACCGAGTAAGCGAGCTCGGTCGTGTCATTGTTGTCCTCGAGCTCGACCCGGGCACGTACCTTGGCGTGGCCGGCCGGTCCGCCGCGGCCCTCGCCGCTGAGCACGTAGGATTCCGGAGCGACGACCTCGCTGGTCTGTACCTGGCCCTTGAAGCGCGCTTTCAGCGGGCCGACGCGGGCGCTGACGACGGCCTCGAAAGCGCCGTCGCCGATCGCTTCCAGTGATTCACAGCCGGGGATCGCCTGGCGCAGGATCTCGGGATCGTTGAGCGCCTCGAACACGCGCGGCCGCGGCGCCTGGATGGTGAGCTTCTCTTGCAGTTCCATGATGTATCGTGTGTTGTCTTCGCGGTGGAGCCGGGTCAGGCCGCGCTGGCGCCGGGTCCCTTGAGCTGCAGGCGCTCGCGCGCCTCGTCCGGTGTCGCAATGTCGCGCGAGAGCCCGCGGATGACTTCGCGCGCGAGCAACACCTGCTGCGCCGAGTTCTCCGCCAGCCGTCCCGGGCCCGCCCACAGCGAGTCTTCCAGCCCGACCCTGACGTTACCGCCCATGGCCGCGGCCTGGGCGGCGACCGGGATCTGGTTGCGCCCGGCGCCGAGCACCGACCACTCGTAGTCGCTGCCGAACAAGCGATCGGCGGTGCGCTTCATGTGCATGACGTCCTCCGGATGCGCGCCGATCCCGCCCATGATGCCGAACACGGTCTGCACGAACAGCGGTGGCCGCACCTTGCCCTCGTCGAGGTAGTGCGCGAGGTTGTAGAGGTGCGCGGTGTCGTAGCACTCGAACTCGAAGCGGATGTCGCGGGCATAGCCCGTCTCCAGGATGGTCTCGATGTCCTGGTAGGTGTTCTTGAACACCAGGTTACGGCTGCCCTCGAGGTGTTCGACTTCCCAGTCATGGCGGAACTGCTTGAAGCGCTTGAGCATGGGGAAGAGGCCGAAGTTCATCGATCCCATGTTGAGCGAGGCGACTTCCGGGCCGAGCTCGGCCGCCGGCCGCAGGCGCTCCTCGACCGTCATGTAGGGGCTGCCGCCCGTGGTGAGGTTGATCACGGCGTCGGTGCGCTCGCGGATCATCGGCAGGAAGCGCCGGAAGAGCTCCGGATCCTGGCTCGGCTTGCCGGTCTCGGGGTCGCGGGCGTGCAGGTGCAGGATGGCCGCACCCGCTTCGGCCGCCTCTATGGCCGCGGTCGCGATTTCCTCTGGTGTTACCGGCAGGCCCGCTGACATGGACGGTGTGTGGATGGCGCCGGTCACGGCACAGGTAATGATGACGTTGCGTGGTTTGGCCATGTTGTTCAGTCCCGTGCTGCGCGCAGGTACCGCCACACCGTGCCAGGGCGCAGCGGCAGCTCGCTGATCTGGATGCCGAACGGACTCAGTGCGTCACACACCGCGTTGGCGAGCGCGCCGGGCACCGAGCTGGGGCGACCTTCGCCGATCCCGCGCGTGCCCAGCGGTGTGTGCGGGCAGGGGGTCGG
The DNA here is from genome assembly GCA_041984235.1 of Gammaproteobacteria bacterium. Taxonomy (GTDB): domain Bacteria; phylum Pseudomonadota; class Gammaproteobacteria; genus JBHIYN01. Next base: position 64,359 of record JBHIYN010000010.1, on the reverse strand, counting down.
CGCGTAGGTGATCTCGATGTCGGGCACGTCGGCGGCGGTGGCGAGCTTGTAGTGTTCGAAATCGGCGCTCAGCTGCTGTCCCTGCTCGTCGTAAACGAACTCCTCGTACATGGCGTTGGACAGGCCCTGCACGATGGCACCGTGCATCTGGCCGTCGACGATCATGGGGTTGATGACGTTGCCCACGTCTTCCGAGGTCACCCAGCGGCGAATCGTGAACTCGCCCGAATCCGCGTCGACCTCGACGATGCAGCAATCGGCGTTGAAGCAGATCATGGGCTTGGCGGCCTCGAAGAAGGCCGTCGTCTCGAGGCCGCCGACCTCGCCTTCGGGCATGTCCACCGGGAACATGATGATGCGCTCGACGGCATCGCGGAAGCTCTTGCGCTTGCTGTCGTCGCCGAGGTAGACGACCTCGCCGTTGCTGAACTCGAAATGCTGCACGCTGGCCTCGATCTGCAGGTCGTGGGCGAGGATGCGCGTGATCTTGTCCTTCAGCTCGGCGCAGGCTTCGGCGACGGCACTGACGAAGTAGGAGCCCGCGCGCGCGCCGATCGAGCCGGCGCCGAAGGGCGTGGTGCCGGTGTCGCCGGTAGTGACGACGACGTCGCTCGGCTTGATCCCGAACTGTGCGGCGACGACCTGGGCGGTGGTGGTCTCGTGGCCCTGGCCGCCGGGCGCGTCGCCGCCAAAGACGAGCACCTTGCCGCGCGGGTCCAGGCGCACCGTGGCGGCGCCGTAGCCGGGCTGGTTCTCCATCGGCACCAGCAGCTCCGAGGCCACTCCGGACAGCTCGACGCCGCAGGCGAAGCCGATGCCGAGGTAACGGCCCTGCTTGCGTGCTGCTTCCTGCTCGGCGCGAAACGCGGGCAGGTCGACCTGTGCCATCAGGTTGTCCCACACCTTGATGAAGTCGCCGCTGTCGTAGTACTCGTTGGTGACCGAGGTGTAGGGCAGCTCGGCGACCAGATTGCGGCGCCTGAGCTCACTCGGCTCCATGCCGAGCTTGTCGGCGACCATGTCGATGGCGCGCTCGAGCGCGAAGCGGGTGGGGAAGTGCCCGAACGCCCGTGACGGGGTCAGGCAGGCCTTGTTGGTGGTTGCCACGCGCAGGCTGACGTCGCCTTTCTGCCAGGTATACGCATTCGGCAGCTCGACGGCGCCGAGGAAGGGCATGACGAAGCCCCAGTAGACCCCCGTCGTGCCGACGCCGTTGTCGGCAACGCCGCGATTGCGGACCGCGAGCAGCTTGCCCTCGGCGTCTGCCGCGATCTCCATGTCGTTGATCTGGTCACGTTCCTGGCCGACGTTCATCAGGCTCTCGTAGCGCGATTCGATCCACCGCACCGGGCGGCCGAGCTCGCGTGCCGCATGCGCGATGATGATGTTCTCGCGGTAGAAGGGCGCTTTCACGCCGAAACCGCCGCCCTGGTCACGCGGTGCGACGACGCGCACCTGCTCGCCCGGAATATCGAGAATGTCGATCAGCGCGAGGCGGTCGATGTGCGGGCGCTGCGTGGTGATGTAGGCGGTCAGGCCGTCGCTGGGATTCCAGTCGCACAGCACGCCGCGCGGCTCCATCGGCGTGATGCCGGTGCGGTGTACGCGAAAACGCTGCTTGACCGTGACCGCGGCATTGCGGAACAGCTCCTCCACCTCGTCCGCGTTGCGCTGCTGCTCCTCCGGCGTCTCGCCGCCGGTGAAGGTCATGGCGAACATTTCGTTGCTGCCGTCCTCTTCGTGCACCAGCGCCGAGTCGGCGCCCAGTGCCTGCTCGGGATCGAGGATCGGCGGCAGCTCGTCGTAGTCGACGTAAACGCACTCGGCCGCGTCCTCGGCAACGTACTTGTCGCGCGCCACCACCAGCGCCACCGGCTCGCCGTGAAACTTGACCTTGTCCGTGGCGAGCGGCCAGAAGGTGGGGTATTTGGCCGGCAGGTTGGGCAATACCACGGCCTGGGGCATGGGTTTGATCAGGTCGCGGATGGCGGCCCCGGTATAGACCCTGACCACGCCGGGCATGGCCTCCGCTTCGCTGGTATCGATGGCGGTGATGCGCGCATGCGCGTACTCGCTGCGCACGAACACCGCGTGCAGCATGCCCGGCAGGACGATGTCGGCGAGGTAGCGCCCGTGTCCGGTGACCAGGCGCTGGTCTTCCTTGCGCGGGAGTCGCGTTCCGACCCAGTCGCGGCTTTGTTCCGGCGTTGTGCTGGCCATGGCTTATCCTCCCTCAGCCGGACTGGCGCATGGCGCGCGCCGCTTCGCGCACGGCGCGCACGATGTGGACGTAACCGGTGCAGCGACACAGGTTGCCGATCAGGCCGTTGCGGATGGCCTCGTCGTCCGGATCCGGGTTGCGACTCAGGAAGTCGGACATGTTCATCAGGATCCCGGGCGTGCAGAAGCCGCACTGCAACGCGTGGTTGTTGGTAAAGGCCTGCTGCAGGGGCGTCATGGCCTCGTTGCCGGCCAGTCCTTCGATGGTGGTGACCTCGTGCCCGTCTGCCTGCACGGCCAGCATCAGGCAGCTCTTCACGGCCTCGCCATCGAGGTGAATCGTGCAGGCGCCGCACACGCCTTCGTAGGTGCAGCCGACATGGGTACCGGTCAGCGCGAGCTGGTCGCGCAGGAAATCGACCAGCAGCATGCGCTCGGGGACGCTTTCCTCGTAGGCCGTACCGTTGACGCTGAGCTTGATGGTTTTCACCCGTACTCCTCCCCCTGGTTCAGGCGCGTGCGCGCCGGAATGCCTCGAGCGCGACCTCGCGCCCGAGCGTGCGTATGAGCTGGCGCCGGTAATCGGCATCGGCCGACATGTCGCTGTGCGTCTCCACGGCATCGGCGATGGCATCCATCGCTACGCCAACCGCGGTCGGGTCGCCGGCCGAGCCGATCAGCGAAGCCTCGCCGGCGGTGGCGCGCTGCGCGCCGGCGGCGAGGCCGGACAGGGCGATGCGTGCATCCGAGCACTTGTCGTTGTCATCGAGCACCACGCGCACGCACACGCCGACCACCGGCAGGGCGTCGCGCACCAATCCCCACTTGCGGTAGGCGCTGCCGCAGCGCGCCGGCGGCGCCGGCCATGACACCGAGAGCAGGATCTCGTCGTCGCGGCGTGCGGTTTCCAGCGGCCCGAGGAGGAAATCACCGGCAGCCACGGCGCGCGTGCCGCCATCCGCCGCCACCAGGTTGAGCGTGCCGCCGAGCGCGAGGACCACGGCCGGCGTGCACGAGGCGACGTAGTTCCAGCACAGGCTACCGCCGATGGTGCCGCGGTTGCGCACCTGGCGGTCGCCGACGTGGGCGGCGGCGTCGGCCAGTGCGGCGTAGGGAGCGTCGATGGCGGCGCTCCCGGCAATCTCGACGTAGCGCGTCATCGCGCCGATGCTCAGACCGGAAGCATCGCGCGCGATGCCCCTGAGTTCACCGACGTCCTGCAGGTCGACGATGCACTGGGGACGCAGCATGCGCGACTTGATTGCCTGCATCGCGCTCTGTCCGCCGGCGAGAAAGATTGCTTCACCTTCCTCGTAGCGCGCAATCGCGGCGAGCGCTTCGCCGACCGTGCTCGGACGTACGTATTCTTCGATCCTGGCCGGATACATGATTCCCCCCTCGCAACCGGGCCCGCTGATGCGCGGGCGCAGCCGATTGTAGCACCGCGCAGACCAGCGCATGGCCGGACCGCCGGCGGACTTGCGTCGTCCCGTGCAATGACCATGTAATGCCTGCGCAACCACGCTCACCATCTCAAGCCAAACCGGGGAACATCCATGGGGTATCGCATCGAATGTCTGGTCGAAGCCGGCAATCACCTTGGCGAAGGGCCATTGTGGGACGTCGAGGAAGGCGCGTTGTACTGGGTCGACGGCACCGGGCGCCGGGTCGGTAACCCGGCCATCTGGCGCCTGGATCCGCGCAGCGGCAAGACCCGCAACTGGTCCCTGGATCACGATGTCGGCGCGATGGCATTACGCGCCGGGGGCAATGCCGTGCTGGCCCTGGACGACGGCTTCTATTTCTTCGACTTCGACAGCGGCGCGCTGGACCTGATCGAGAAGATCGACGAGGAGCACGAGCGCAGCCGCCTCAACGACGGCAAGGTCGACCGGCGTGGGCGCTTCTTTGCCGGCGGCATGGACGACAAGGAAGAGCTGACGATGTGTGGCCTGTGGCGGCTCGACCCGGATTTGTCCGTGCACCAGGTCGAGAGCGGCATCATCTGCTCCAACGGCCCGTGCTGGAGCCCCGACGATCGTACGTTCTATTTCGCGGACACGTTCCAGCAGGTGATGTGGGCCTACGATTACGACGTCGAGGCCGGTACGCTCGCCAATCGCCGCGATTTTGCCTCCACGGCCAGCGACGCGGGATTCTTCGATGGCAGCACGGTCGACGCGGAGGGCTGTGTCTGGAACGCGCTGGTGATCGGCGGCGAGCTGATTCGCTACACGCCGGACGGCGAAGTCGAGCGGCGTATCGGCATGCCGGTCAGGAATATCACCAGCGTCATGTTCGGCGGCGAAAATCTCGACGAAATCTACGTGACCTCGATGGCGCGGGTCAGCCACCCCGCGACGCACGAGCATTTTGCGCAGCAGGTTCGCCCGCAGTTCGGCGCCGGCAGCCTGTTCCGCATCACCGGGCTCGGCATCCGCGGCGTGCCCGAGCCGCGTTTCGCCGGGTAAGCGCGCGGAAGGTCTAGCGCGGCGCGGACGCCGGGTCGCAGGCCGCCGCGATCGCGGCGGCGAACGCGTCGACGTCGGCCGGCGTCGTGTCGAAGGCAGTCAGCCAGCGCACGATGGACGCGGACGCATCCCACAGGTGGAACGGGAACCGCTCCTGCAGGGGTGCGATCGCGCCGGCCGGCAGTTTCGCGAACAGCATGTTGCAGTCGACCGGGGCAACCAGGGACAGCCCGGGCACGGCGCTGCAGGCGCCGGCGAGGCGGGCAGCCATGGCATTGGCCTGGGTGGCCAGCTCGCGCCACAGGTCGTCTTCCAGGTAGGCGAGAAACTGCGCCGAGAGAAAGCGCATCTTGGACGCGAGCTGCATGGCCTGCTTGCGCGCCCATGCCGCTTCCGCGGCCAGTGAGCGATCGAAGAACAGCACCGCCTCGGCGCCGAGCAGGCCATTCTTGGTGCCGCCGAAGCTGAGGATGTCGACGCCACAGCGCGGCGCGAGCTCGGCCAGCGACACGCCGAGCGCCGCTGCGGCATTGCAGAAGCGGGCGCCGTCGACGTGCAGCAACAGCTCGTGCTCGTGGGCGAAGGCCGCCAGCGCACGGATCTCGTCGGGCGTGTACAGCACGCCCCATTCCGTCGGCTGGGTAATGCTGATTACACGCGGCAGCGCGTGATGGACGCCACGGGTGGGGCGCAGGCAGCCGGCCAGGGTCGTGCAATCGAGCTTGCCGTGGGTGTGCGGCAACGGTATCAGCTTGGCGTTGATGAAGCGTTCGGGGGCGGCGCACTCGTCGTTCCAGATGTGCGCGCTGGCGGCACACAGGATGGCCTGGTGGGGGCGCGTGACCGACGCCAGCGCGAGCACGTTGGCGCCGGTTCCGCCGAAACAGAACAGCACCTCGGCGTCGGCATCGAAAGCCCGTCGCATGGCGACGACGGCGTCCCCGGTCCAGCGGTCGTCGCCGTAGGCGGGCGCGTGGCCGCTGTTGGCTGCGGCGAGCGCTTCCAGCACGCGCGGATGCACGCCGGCGGCATTGTCACTGAGGAAGCTGCGTCGGCTCACGGGGCGAGCCTGGCATAGGTCAGCGGGGACCAGGTCTGTCGGCGCCGCGCCAGGCGCGCTTCGATCCGTTCGTCTTCGAAGTTGGCCTCGCTGCGCGGCACCGCGGCGGCATCGATCGTGGTGAAGGTCTGCACGTTGCTGACCGCGAACAACTCACCGTCGATGTCGCAGCTCGCGAAGGGCAGCAGGCCGCACATGCCGCAGACGTGGAAAGTCGCCGTCTCGTGACCGAAGCGATACTCGATCACGCGAGCGCGGTCATTGATGTCGACCGTCAGCGCTGCGTCCGGATGGGATGTCCACAATGCGCCGTGCATGCGACAGTAGCCGCAGCGGCAGGCGCGTCCGCGCAGGGTCAGCGCGCAGTCGTCCGCCCAGCTCAGCGCATAGCGAATGTTGGCGCAATGGCACTGTCCGTCGACCGTCTGCATCGCCGTCCGCCGCGTCGCGGCGCGCCCTAGTGGCGACCCGGGTCGCGGCGCAGTGGTGGCGGGACGCCCGGCCCGCGCCTCAGGCTCGGGTAGTCGAAGCGGGGTTCGACGGCGCGGTCGTGCCCGTAGCCGCGATCGTACCCGTAGCCGCCGCCGTACCCGTAGGTGGAGCGGCCAAGACCACGATCGTAGTCGTAGCCGCGACCGTAACCGAGCGGGGGGCTGCCGTGGTCACGGTCGTAACCATAGCCGTGGTCGACCCGGGGATCGTAGACCCGACCCCGGGCGCCGTCGTGGCCATGCCCGCGACTGCCGTTGTGGTCGTCGTAGCCGGGCGCGGAGTAGCCGTAAGGCCGCCGCGGATGCGCGTGACGGCGCCCGTCGCGGCCGTCGTTGCCGAAGCCGGGACCCCGGATGCCGTAGCGCTGGTAGGGATCGGAGATGTAGCGGCGCGTGTCGCGCCCGTCGCGCCGCGGTGCATCAGGGTAAGGCCGTCGCGTGTCGCGCCGGGCGGACGGTCGTGTCGCCGCGCCGACCTTCGGGGACGCCGCCTGGGCCGGCCCGACTGCCTGCCGCGACACCCGCGGATCGCGCTCGTAGCCCTGCACGCGGGTGCCGGCGGCGCCGGCCACGGTGCTCAGCACGGCCAGTGTGATCGCGAGCAGGCTGGCTGCCCGGGGCACTCGGAGGGGCGCTGCGGCCGGCACGCCGCTAAGGCGACCGCACCACGCGGAAGCCGGTCTGGTCGTTGCCCTTGTCGAAGCGGAACTTGTCGCGTGCCGCACTGCGCAGTTCTTCCGGGCCGCTGCCGTAGCCACCGCCGCGCAGGACACGCACGGTGCAGTCGCCGCCCTCGAAGACCGAACCGTCCTCGGGCGCGTTGTCGTAATTTCTGTGGTAGCAGTCGTAGACCCATTCCTGCACGTTGCCGGCGGTGTCGAACAGGCCGAACTTGTTGGGACGGAAGCGTCCTATGGCGGTCGGCCGGCGGGGATCGAGGCCGGTATCGCAGGCGAAGCAGTGGGCGTTGCCGCGTCCCAGGTCGCGCCCCCACCAGTAGGCCAGCTCGGAGCCGGCGCGGGCGGCGTACTCCCACTGTGCCTCGCTCGGCAGGCTGTAGTTCTTGCCGGTCTGCTGAGACAGCCACTTGGTGTAGGCCAGGGCGTCGTTCCAGGAGACGTAGAAGACGGGGAAATTGGCCTCGTCGGCGCCGGCCGCGGCACCGGTCTGGGGCATCTCGCGGCCGGTGGCACGGGCAAAGCGTCGATACTCGGCAATCGTAATCTCGTTGACCCCGATCGCGAACTGCGACAGCCGGACCGGGTGGCGCGGATGCTCGTCCGGGTCCGAGGTCATGATGCGGCTGCCCATGCTGAAGCTGCCGGCGGGCACCCAGGTCATCAGCGGCCCCTCGCCGCCACCTTTGAGGCGGTCGCGGAATTCGCCCTGGTGACCGGCCGGCGCCGGCGGCTCGGCCGCGGGCGGCGGGGTCGCGGGCCGCGCTTCGGGAGCGACCTCGCCGGCGGCGATCGGCTCGTCTTCGACGGCGTCGATGTCGACCATGTCGTCTTCGCCGGCGTCGTCCTCGGCCGGGCCTTCGACAATCACCGGCGGCGGCGTGGCATCACCCTGGCCGAGGAACCACGCGGCGCCGCCACCGAGCGCGGCGAGCACGACCACCACGCCCGCGATGAGGGGCACGGCGCTCTTCTTCGGTGCGTCTTCCACCGGGAACGGCGAGGCCGCCTCGGTGCTCGCGGCCACGGGCGCCGCTTCTTCCTGCACGACCGGTGGTGGTTCCGGCTCGGGCGGTGCCGCCTCGATCTTCTCGATGACGTCGATGCAGATGACGGTGGTGTTGTCCTGGCGCGGCGCGCCGGCGTCGGTCACGCCCTGCAACAGCGCTTCGGTGCACTGCCTGGCGGTGTCGGAGGCGGCGGCGATCTCGATGATCTGCTCGTGGGTGAGGGTGTCGAGGCCGTCACTGGACAGGATCACGCGATCACCCGACTCGAGCACCAGCGGCTCCGGCGGGCAGTCGATTTCGGCGATGTCGTCGCCGGTCAGGGCGCTCATCAGCATGTTGCGTGAAAATCCGGCCTCGGCTTCGACCGGGGTGCCGGCCTCGGCCATGCGGTCGAGGAAGCCGCCGTAGCTGTGATCGGCGTTCTTCTTGCTCAGCTCGCCGTTGCGCAGCAGGTAGAGGTGGCTGTCGCCGACGCTGACCCAGCGCAGCTCGTTGCGCTCCAGCACGCAGGCGACCAGGGTGCAGCCCATGCCCTTGAGCGCCGCGGTTTCGGCCACGGTCGCCGTGATCGAGCCGTTGGCCTGCAGCACCGCCTCGTAGAGGACGTTGGAGATGTCCTCGTTGGGAAAGCTCTTGGAGATGTGGCGGTTGAAGGTCTGTACCGCCATGTTGCTGGCGACGTTGCCGGCGGCATGGCCGCCCATGCCGTCTGCGACGATGACCAGCGAACCGGATGCGTCGCCGTCCGAGTCGCCGAGGTGGGTGACCAGGAAGGCATCTTCCTGATAGTCCCGTGCCCCATCGATCTGCGAACCGGAGATGTCGAATGTGAGTGTGGACACGGCCGGGTGCTCGGAGTTCTTATTCCGTTAGGTCTCGCCGAAACAGCATGTTACCAGCAGGTTTGCATATTAAAAAGAGATTTCGCGTGCACGCGGGACGGTGGCGGCCAATGGGTATACTGCGCAGGGGCAGGCCGCAACTCTGCCGGCCGTGACCGTTGGACATCCGATTATGCGTGCACGCCCACTCGCGATCGTCGCAGGCCCCTGCGTCGCCATCATTGTTTACATGCTCCTGCCGCGGCACTACCTGGCGGCGGGCGGCGATCCGGTTGCGCTGGGCGCGGCGGCGCGTGGCACGCTGGCGGTCGGCAGCTGGATGGCGCTGTGGTGGATCGCCGAGGCGGTGCCGGTGGCGGCCACCGCGCTGGTGCCGGTGGCCGTGTTTCCCCTGCTCGGGCTGAACGATCTCGCGAGCGTCACGGCATCCTATGCCCATCCCCTGATATTTCTCTTCTTCGGCGGCTTCCTGTTGTCGCTGGCGATCGAGAAGTGGCGGCTGCACGCCTGGATTGCGCAGGCGGTGGTGGGGCTGACCGCCGGTGACGCCCGCTACATGGTGGGCGGTTTCATGCTGGTCGCGGCCTTCGCCAGCATGTGGCTGTCGAACACCGCGACCGCCATCATGATGCTGCCGATCGCGGCTGCCATCATCGCCGGCACGGATGCCGGCTCGGCACCCGGCGAGGCGGACAAGTTCGCCCGCTGCCTTCTGCTCGGCATCGCCTACGGTGCTTCCATCGGTGGCACGGCGACCCTCATCGGGTCCCCGCCGAACCTGTTCGCGGCCTCCTACCTGCAGGAGCACTTCGGCGTCGCGCTCGATTTCCGCCGCTGGATGGCGATCGCGCTGCCGGTGGCCCTGGTCATGCTGCCCCTGACCTGGCTCTTGCTGACCCGTGTGATCGCACCCTTCGACCGTTCGGTGGCGCCGGCACTGCCGGCAGCGCCGCTGCGTTTTGCCGAGCTGCCGCGCGCGGCCCGCCGCGTCGCCCTGGTGTTCGCGCTGGCGGTGCTGGGCTGGCTGACCCGCAGCCAGCTCAACGCGCTGGAGATCGGCGGGCTGGTTCCGTTCGCCCACCTGACTGACACCGGGATCGCGCTGCTCGCCGGCCTCGCGCTGTTCGTACTGCCCGCCGACGCCGACGGCGAGCGGCTGATGGACTGGGAAGACGCCGAGCGTCTGCCGTTCGGCACCCTGTTGCTGTTCGGCGGCGGACTCGCACTGGCCGCGACCGTGACCGCCTCGGGCGCCGATCGGTTCATCGGCGCGCAGCTCGCCGGGCTTGCGGGAACGCCGCCGTGGCTAGTGCTGTGCATCGTGATCGCGGCGGTCGTGTTCCTCACCGAGCTGACCAGCAATACCGCCACCACGACCACCCTGGTGCCGATCCTGGCCGCCGGCGCCGTGGTGCTCGGCCTGGCCCCGACCAGTCTCATCGTGGTGACGGCGCTGTCGGCGAGCTGCGCGTTCATGATGCCGGTGGCGACGCCGCCGAACGCCATCGTGTTCTCCAGCGGGCGCGTGCCGGTCGCGGTCATGGCGCGTTCGGGCCTGCTCGTGAACCTGCTCGCCATCGCCGTCATCACCGTGCTCGCCCTGACCTGGATCCCGTGGGTCACCGGCAACGGGACGGGAACGTGAACGAGACCGCCACGCCACCATCTGCGGTGCCGCAGCTGGCGCAGCGCCTGGACGACGTCGCCGCGGCGTTGGGGGACGTCCTGATCGCGGATCGGCGGCCGCTGGAACGACGCCTGCACCGCCTGCGGCGGCAGCACGCCGCAGGTCGCGGCAAGCTGCGCGGCCGCGTCGAGCGCCTGTACGCCGATTGTCAGCGCTCGGCCGCGGTGCGCCACCAGCGCGCCGCGCAACGCGTGCCGCTGGCCTGTCCGCCCGCGCTGCCGATCGCCGCGCACGCGCAGCGCATCACCACGCTGCTCGAAACCCACCAGGTCGTCATCGTCAGCGCGGAGACCGGCAGCGGCAAGTCGACCCAGCTGCCGAAGCTGTGCCTGGCGGCCGGCCGCGGTGTCGGCGGGCGGGTTGGCCAGACCCAGCCGCGGCGCGTCGCGGCGCGCGAGATCGCGCGCCGCATTGCCGTTGAGACGGCCAGCGCACCGGGCGAGGTGGTCGGCCACTGCGTGCGCTTCGACGACAACCTGGCCGCCGCGACCCGCATCAAGGTCATGACCGACGGCATCCTGCTGAACGAGATCCACACCGATCCGTGGCTCGAGCAGTATGACACCCTGATCATCGACGAGGTCCACGAGCGTTCGCTGAACATCGATTTCCTGCTCGGTTACCTCAAGCGGGTCCTCGCGCGGCGCAGCGATCTGAAGCTCATCATCACCTCGGCCACCTTCGATGCCGCAGCGCTGGCCGATTTCTACGGCGGCGCCGCGGTCTGCGCCATCGAGGGGCGCAGCCACCCGGTCGAGCTGCGCTACCGGCCCTTCGACGAGGACGAAGAGGGCGACGTCAATGCCGCCATCGTACGCGCGGTCGAGGAGCTCGACCGTGACGGCGCCGCCGACGTGCTGGTGTTCCTGCCCGGGGAGCGCGAGATCCGCGAGGCGGCCACCGTGCTGGCGCGGCGCGGCTTTGCGGACACCGAGATCCTGAGGCTCTACGCGCGGCTCGGCGCGGCGCAGCAGGCACGGGTGTTCGAGCCCGGACCCGCCCGCCGCATCGTGCTGGCGACCAACGTCGCCGAGACCTCGCTCACGGTCCCGCGGGTACGCCACGTGATCGATACCGGCCTCGCGCGCGTCAGCCGCTACAGCCCGCGGCGCAAGCTGCAGCAGCTGCCGGTGGAGAAGGTCGCACGTGCCAATGCCGACCAGCGCCTGGGGCGCTGCGGGCGCGAGGCGCCCGGGATCTGCATCCGCCTCTATGCCGAGGACGACTACCTGGCGCGGCGCGCGGCGGTGGAGCCGGAGATCCTGCGCACCAACCTGGCCGGGGTCATTCTCAGGCTGAAGGCGATGGGCATTGCCGACATCGAGCAGTTCAGCTTCGCCGAGCGTCCGGCCGAACGCCTGGTCAAGGACGGCTACACGGTATTGCAGGAGATCGGTGCGCTGGACGCCGAGCGGCGTCTGAATGATACCGGCCGCGCGCTGGCGCGCTTCCCGGTCGATCCGCGCCTGGCGCGCGTGCTGCTCGCGGCAGGCGAGCTCGGCTGCCTGCGCGAGGCGCTGGTGATCACCGCGGCCCTGAGTATTGCCGATCCGCGCGATCGGCCGCACGAGGTGCGCGAGCTCGCCGATCGCGCGCACGCCGCCTTTGCCGACAAGCGTTCGGACTTCATGTGGTTCGTGCGCGCGTGGCCGTTCGCGCGCGAGCTGGTGGCGATGCCTCCGAAACGGCGCGCACGGCAGTGCCGGCGCCGCTTCCTGTCGGCGGCCCGCATGCACGAGTGGGTGCTGTTGCACGACGACCTCGCACGGCGCGCGCGGGCGGGGGGCATGGTGCTCAACCCCGAGCCGGGTAGTTACAAGGCGGTTCATACCGCGCTGGCTGCCGGCTTCCCCTCGCTGCTGGGGGAGTGGCAGGGTGACCACTACCTGGGCTGCCGCAATCTCAGCTTCGGTCTGCACCCGGCCTCGACCTTGCACCGGCGCGGCGCCAAGTGGATTCTGGCCGGGGAGATCGTCGACACCGAACGGCCCTATGCGCGCCTGGCCGCGCGCGTCGACCCGCAGTGGGTGGTGCGTGCCGCGGACCACCTGGTGCGGCGCACCTACGAAGCACCGTACTGGGACACGCGCCGCGGCTGCGCCCGCGTCACCGAGATTCAGCGGCTGTTCGGGCTCGTCATCAACGCCAGCCGCCAGGTCGAGCTGGCGCGGGTCGACGCGCCCGCGGCGCGCGAGCTGTTCCTCGGCGAGGGCCTGGTCGAAGGCGCGCTGGGCGACGAGCCGGATTTCCTGCGCCACAACCTCGCGCTCGTTGCCCGCGTGCACGAGCTCGAGGCGCGTGCACGCCGCCGCGATCTGCTGGCCCCGCGCGTGCGCCTGGCGGAGTTCTACGCGGGACGGCTGCCGCCGCGCATGTGCACACGGCGCGAGCTGCTGCGCTGGCTGCGCGCCGATCCCGAGCGGGACGCCATGCTGCGCATGAGCGAGGCGGACGTCACCAGTGACCACCTGCTCAGTGTCCCCGCTTACCTGTTCCCCGACACCCTCGAGATAGCCGGCACCGCCTGCGCGCTGAGCTACCGTTTCGAGCCCGGCGACGCGCGCGATGGCGTAACGGTGCGGGTGCCGCTGGTGCTGCTGCCGCGCCTGCAGCGCAGCCACTTCGACCGCCTGGTACCGGGCCTGCTGAGCGAGAAGGTCGCGGCCCTGCTGCGCAGTCTGCCCAAGCGCTGGCGCCGGCAGTTCTCGCCGGTACGCGATTTCGCAATGGCGGCGGTGGAAGCGCTGGACGGGCACGACGGACCGCTGGACAGCGCCCTCGCCGCGATCCTGTCGCGCCTGGCCGGGAGCGAGGTGCCGGCAGAGCTGCTCGACGAGGGCGCGCTGGAGCCGCACCTGCGCTGCCTGATCGAGCTGGTCGGTGAAGACGGTGAAGTGCTTGCCGCCGCGCGCGACCTCGCGCAGCTGGAGCAGGCGCGGTACGGCGACGCGCGCAGCGCCGCCGCAGCGCTGCAGTGGGAGGTCGGCGGGCGCTCCAGCGGACCGTGGACGTTCGGAGAAATCCCGGCGCGGGTGGCGGCGACGGCGGGAGACAGTGACATCGTCGGTTACCCGGGACTGGAGGATCGCGGTGACCTGGTCGAGCTGGTCGTATACGAGCGCGAGGCGCAGGCGGCACGCTGCCACCTGGACGGCGTCGCGCGCCTGCTCGTGCTCGGTGCCGGCGCCGAGCTGCGCTCCCTGGAGCGGCAGGCCGCCGGCGACGTCAACGGTGCGCTGCAGGCACTCGCCTTCGGTCACGAGGCCGCTGCGATCCCGCTGCTGGTGCGGGCCTGCGCGCGGCGCGCGGTCGAGGGGTGCGAAAGCGGGGTGCGCGACGCGCGCACTTTCCGCGGACTGCAGGAGACCTTCCGGCGCGCGCTGGTCGCCGAGGTCGAGAGCGCGCGGCGGCGTCTCGGCGAGCTGCTCGCGCGGGGCAGCCAGCTGCGCCGGCGCGTCGACGGCGACGAGGCGGTTCCGGGCGCCGCGCGCGCCGACATTCTCGGCCAGCTCGCGGTGCTGCTGGGGCCGCGCGCAGCGGTGCGTGTCGACGCTGACGGCGCGCTGCGCTACGACCGCTATCTCGACGCCATCGAGCGGCGCCTCGAGCGTATCGCCGGCAACCCGGGCAAGGATCTCGCCAAGCTCGATCGCCTGGCGCCGATGTGGGCGCGCTTTCTCGAGCAGTGCGGCGAGGCGGATCCGTTCGAACCGCGCGCAGCCGAGCTGCACGGGCTGTTCGAGGAGTATCGTATTGCGTTGTTCGCCCCCGAGCTCGGCAGCGCCGTTAAGATCTCGGCCACAGGTCTCGGTGAAGCGCTGGCCGCGCTGGCCGGGGACGCCTGAATGCCTGACCACGGCGTCATTTTCTCGATCTTCGCGATCTTCGCCGGCGCCGCAGTGCTGGCGACACTGGCGCTGTTCGCGCGCCAGGCCATGATCGTGGCCTACATCGTGGTCGGCATGCTGCTGGGCCCGGCCGGCTTCGGCCTGGTCACCGACCAGGCCTGGATCGAGGACGTGTCCAGCATCGGCATCATGTTCCTGCTCTACCTGCTGGGGCTGGACATGGAGCCGCAGCAACTGTGGCGCATGTTGGGTGAAGCGCTGGGCGTAACCCTGATCAGCTCGGCGGTATTCCTGGTGATCGGTGCGGGCGTCGCGCTGGCGTGGGGGCTGCCGTGGCACGAGGCGCTGCTGGTCGGGGGCTGCATGATGTTCTCCAGCACCATCATCGGGCTCAAGCTGCTGCCGACCACGGCGCTGCATCACAAGCACACCGGGCAGATGATGATCTCGGTCCTGCTGCTGCAGGACCTGATCGCCATCGTGGTGCTGCTGATCGTGCAGGGCTACGGCGCCGGACAGGACCCGATGGCCGGCATCGTGCGCCAGATGGTCGCGCTGCCGGCGCTGGTCGCTGTTGCCCTGGCGCTGGAGAAGTGCGTGATCGAGCCCCTGATCCGGCGCTTCGACCAGATCCACGAGTACCTCTTTCTGCTCGTCATCGGCTGGTGCCTCGCGCTCGCCGAGGCGGCCGCCCAGATCGGACTCTCGCACGAGATCGGTGCCTTCATCGCCGGCGTCGCGCTGGCCAGTTGCCGGGTCTCGATGTTCATCGCCGAGAGCCTGCGCCCGCTGCGCGATTTCTTCCTCGTGCTGTTCTTCTTCTCGCTCGGCGCCGGCTTCGAGATGACCATGATCGAACAGTCCCTGGTCCCCGCGGTGCTGCTCGCGGGCCTGATGCTGGCGGTCAAGCCGTACACCTTTCGCGTCCTGTTCGTGCGCGCCGGAGAGCGGGCACGCCAGTCGCTGGAGGTCGGCGTGCGCCTCGGGCAGGTCAGCGAGTTCAGCCTGCTGGTCGCGGTGCTGGCACTGAACAGCGGCATACTCGGTGAGCGCGGCGGTTACCTGGTGCAGCTCACGACCCTGATCACCTTCATTTTCTCGAGCTACCTCATCGTGATGCGCTACCCGACCCCGATCGCGGTGCG
Source organism: Gammaproteobacteria bacterium (assembly GCA_041984235.1). Lineage (GTDB taxonomy): Bacteria > Pseudomonadota > Gammaproteobacteria > JBHIYN01. Next base: position 48,908 of record JBHIYN010000010.1, on the reverse strand, counting down.
CGACAGCCTGCGCCGCGACTAGGGCCGGCTCCCCGGTGTTGCCGACGGATGTCGCGCGCCGCGCGCCGCCGCGCAGTAAACTAGCGCCACCCAGTCTCGCAGAGCCGACCGAACATGAGCCGAGCGCTCGACTATCTCCTGGCCGCCCGCCCGCAGGCGATGTCGGCCTACTTCGCCTTCCTCAAGGACGCCGGCAGCCATCTCGATCCGAAGACGCGGGCGCTGATCTCGGTGATCACCAAGGTCGCGGTGCAGACCGAAAAGGGACTGCTGCAGTACACGCGGCGCGCGCTCAGGGACGGTGCCAGTGCGGACGAGATCCTGGACGCGCTGCTGATGGCTTTTCCCGCGCTGGGGCTGAGCCGCATCGTGTGGGCAATCGAGGTGCTCATGGCGCACGGCGTCGAAGGCTTCGAGGAGGCCGCTTCGGCGATCCCGGACGCGGCCGCAGCGGACCCGGAGCCGGCGGCGGAGATCATCGAAGTCGGTGAGATCGAAGCGCTGCCCGAGCAACGCATCCACAAGGTCGATCGCCCGCGCCGTCCGCTGCTGCTGTGGCGCGAAGGCGGGCAGGTACGCGCGTTTCGCGGCTACTGCACCCACCAGGGCATGGATCTCATGCCCGCGACCTGTGACGGACGCAGCATCACCTGCGCCGTGCACGGCTGGACCTTCACCATGCCGGATGGTCGCTGTTCGCACGGTGAGCGTTGGGGCCTGGCCGAGTTGCCCGTTACAATTCGCGACGGACTGGTCAGCGTGGAGTGGCGCTAGGGGCGCGGGATTACGCATGTACTCATTCGAAACGCTGCTGCACGCGTCGTCTGACGAACTGATCGCGATCTTCGCCGCAACCCGTGTCGGGCCGCTGGCCGATACCGATCAGCGCCGCGAGCAGATTGCCCAGCAACTGGGGCTCAAGGTCGCCCAGCTGGTCTGCGGCGTCGGCTTCAACGCCGCGATGCCGAAGGAGGGCGATATCTGCCGCGTGCTCGGCTACCCGGACTTCGCCGGACTCGCCGCCAACCGCAACTACGTCTTCATACACGACGTCTACCAGGCGCTCAGCATCAACAACGTCATCGAGATCTACGGCGCCCTGCATCGCCTGGATCCCGGCGACATGCCGTGGTCGGACCTGGTCCTGACGCGCATCAACAGCATCGAGTCGCAGCTCGAGGAAACCATCAACCCGATCCTGATCGGCGGCTACAAGCTCGAGATCCGGGCCATCTACGAAAATCATCTCGCCTCCCCCGAATTCGTCAACGGACGCCTGACGCCCCATCACGCGGTCATGCGCGACATCGCCAACGAGAACGCGATCATGCTCGAGCGCGGTGCGATCGAGCCGCGCCGGTTCCTCGAGAGTGACGGGGTCTCGGCGGATGAGAAGCGCCGCGCCATCTTCCAGGGCCTGGTGCCGCCGGCCGTCGCCGATCACTACATCCGGCAGGTCAGCTCCGAGGAGGAGCGGGCGCGCCTGCGCGAAGCGCTGTCAGGTTCTTCCGGCTGACGCGTCGCCGAGGCGCCGCAGCGCGGCGCGCAGGCGCTCGCGGACACTGCCCCCGGCACCGGCCGGCGCGAAGCGCAGGCGATAGTAGTGCTCGATGACCTCGGCAACCGGCGCCGGCCCGCCCAGCAGGGGACGGGCACGCCGCAGAAAGTGCGCCATGGTCTCGCCCGGCTGCAGGCTCAGGCCACGCGCTTCGAGTCGGGCCAGCACCTCGTCGAGCGGGCCGCTGACGTCGTCGTCGACGGCGTCGACGGGCTCCTCTTTGCGCACCGCCAGCGGGCTCTTGCGCAGGCGCAGGTAGAGCACCACGGCGAGCGGCGGTACCAGCCACACCAGCCAGTCGCTGAATTCGCTCAGGTCCGCCTGGCTCAGGCGCTGGAAGCGGTACCACAGCCAGGCGCCGACGTCCTGCACGCTCTGCCACGCCGAGGCGCGCGCGTTCTCCAGTCCGTACCACACCGCGGGCGTGGCATCGACCGTGATCCAGGTGCCGTCGACCCAGGCCAGCGCCCACGCGTGCGCATGGCGGGCCCGGGCGATGTAGGCGTTCTCGAGCTCGCTGTAATTCTCGACCACGTAGCCGACCGCGTAGCGCGCCGGAATACCGGCTTCGCGCAGCAGCATGACGGCCGCGGTAGCGAAGTACTCGCAGTGCCCGCGGCGTGTCTTTTCGAGGAAATGCGCGAGCGGCGTACGCCAGCCGAAGCCGCCGCGCTGGACCAGGCTGTAGCGGAAATTGTCGTGGAAGAAGTCGCGGATGCGCTGAGCGTTGCCGGCATCGTCGCCGGCGACGATGCCGATTTCCTGCGCCGTGCGCGAGATGACGTCCTGGTAGCTCTCCGGAATGCGTGCGTCGCGCTCGTTGGGTGGCGGCTCCAGCGACGCGGTCGCGCCCGACGCGGCAAGGTAGCGCAGCGCGCCCGGCGGTGATTCCGACATCACCGTGCCGAAGCGGTTGCGTTGCAGCTCGGAGATCTCGTCGCTGGTGACCGTGTGGGTACCACGTGGCAGGGGCAGCAGGGCCAGCTCGCGGCGATGCTGGAAGGTGATCTCCAGGGGCTTGCCCGTGGTACTGCCCGCCGCGGCGCCCGCAAGCGCCCAGGACTGGCGTCCGGCAAGCTTGTCGAGGGCGGCGAAGTCGGCTTCGCGCGCGGCCCAGGTGCCGAAGCGGAACTCGTCGTAGGTGGCCTCCTGCAGCAGCAGGGGCAGGGACACCTGCGGACCCGGGGTGACCCGCACGCGGATCTGGTCGGACAGCTTGAGCCGTCCGATGGTACCGATCGCGGTGTAGGCGCGGTTGGGATCGCCGGAAGCCCACGGGAACTGGTCCAGCCAGTACATGAACGAAGCCTCCAGCGCGTGTTGGGCGCGGATTACGCCGTAGCCGGTTGCTGCGGCCAGCGCGAGGGCGGCGAGCAGGGCGCCGCACCATTGCCATAGCGGATAGCGGCGCGGCCGCGCGGCGGCGAGCAGCCCGCACACGATGAGCGCGGTGAGCACGATGAACATCGTGCCGCGCGGCGCGTTGGTACTGGCAGCGAGTATGCACACCACGATGTAGTGCGGAGCGATATCGAGACGGCTGTCCTGCTCCGGGTCGCGGCGCAGGCTGTAGAACAGCGCGCTCATCGGGATGGTCTGCCGCGTACTGGCGCGCTGCGCGAGCAGCAGCGGAAAGAAACAGTAAGGCGTCACGCTCAGGATCTCGTAAATGCCGCGCACGCCGTAGCGCGAGAACTGCAGCGCGGTGACGAGTGCGAACAGGACCGTGGTGAGATCGGCGGCGCGATGGAATTCGCGGCGCTGCATGGCCCATTTGACCGGGGAGAACGCGATCGCCTCGATCAGCAGCGCCATCACGATGGCACTCGCCCAGGCCTCGGTGAACCCGCCCCACAGCAGCAGCGCAAGGCTGATCCAGCCGCGCGGCATCGGGGTCACGGCCTGGTCGTTGGTCACTCGATCGACACCCGCGCAAGGTCACCGGCGAGATGGCCGGTACGGATCGTGAATACCGGCTGCTCGCCGACGTGTTGTGGCAGGTGGACGGTATCGTCGTCGGTCACCCGCAGGCAGGCGCAGGTGATGCCGCGTACCGCGAGGTCGCGCAGCAGGCGTTCGCGCGCGCTATCCCAGGCGCCGACTACCAGGATGACACTGGCCAGGCCATCGGCGCGCTCGCGCAGCAGGCCCGCGAAGGCGTCGAAATCCGTCGCCGCGGCCGGCTGCGCCTCGGCCAGGTAATGCAGGGCGTGGGCGGCGTCGCCGAGGCCGCGCCCGGCGCTCAGCTGCACGATCTCGGTACCGGCGAAAATGACGTCGAGGATGGAATCGCGTGGTCGCTCGCCGGCGGCAATCGAGGCGGCGACGCTGATCAGGGCGTCGAACAGGGCGTCGTCGGCCTCCTCGAGATGGGTATCGATGGCCAGCGCGTGACGGTCGAAATACTCGTCCTGGTATTCCTTCACGATCAGGTGCCCGGTACGCGCGAAGCTGCGCCAGTGAATGTGGCGCCGCGGATCGCCGGGGCGGTAGTCGCGTACCGAGGCGAACTCCTGGGAGTCGCCGACCGCGTGCGCGAGGCTGACGCCGCCCTTCTGGTAATGACGCTGGGAATGCAGGTGCAGGCGTGGCAGCGGGTGGCGGCGGGGCAGGGCGAGCAGCTCCTCGCGCAAGGGCACGCGGCAGCGTGCGCGCAACAGGCCCAGTGGGTCGGGGCGCAGCAGGCGAACCGCGTTGAAGCGCAGCCACCCGCGGCGCGCGGGTGTGGTGCTGATCTCGACCCGCGCGCTGGCGCCGGGCGCCAGCGCCGGTACCGGTACCCGCTCGATCTCGGCGCCGCGCGCGCGACGCCGCATCTCGACCCAGCGCGGGAAGCCGATCGCGCGGTCGACGACGTTGCTGGCGCGCCCCGCGTGCCGCGCGCGCCCGCGCTGGAAGGTCTCGTAGTCGATGCGCGGGGTAGCCAGCTCGTCCTGCACCACGAGGTCGCTCTCCAGGCGCGTGCCGTGATTGGTGATCTCGACGTAATAACGCATCGGGGTGCCGTCGGTGACGACGTCGGGCAGGATGCGGCGAACGGCCAGGCGCGGCCGCCAGCGCACGCTCGCGATCGCCGCCAGTACCAGCAGCGCCAGGGCCAGCGAGGCGACCTGGTAACCGAGCGTCTGGCGCAGGTCGATGCCGAACAGCATGCCGGTCACGAGCAGGCCCAGCACCAGCCGCCCGCTGCCGGTGCAGCGCTCGCCGATCGCGAGGCTGGTGCGCCCGACCAGCGGGAACAGCCGGTAGAGCAGGCGTGGCGGCAGGCGCGGCACGGCGGGCCGGGCGCTCAGCGCGGTACCGCGACCGTCTCCAGGATGCCGGCGACCAGCGTCGCCGCGCTGATGCCGGCGAAGCGGGCCTCGGCACGTACCGCGATACGGTGCGCGATGACCAGCGGCGCGAGCTCCTGGATCATGTCCGGGGTGACGAAGCCGGTGCCGTCGAACAGGGCCAGTGCCTGCGCGCACTTGAGCAAGCTGAGCGAGGCGCGCGGGCTGGCGCCGAGCTCGACCTGCTCGGCGGCGCGCGTGGCCGCGACCAGGTCGACGATGTAACGCTTGACCTCGTCGGTGGCCGGCACGCCCGCGGCTGCCTGCTGGAAGGCGAGCACGTCGGCGACGCTGACCGCGGCCTCGATGTCATCCAGCGGCGCATGGCGGTTGTTGGCGGTGATGATCGCGATCTCGTCCTCGGTGCTGACGTAGCCCAGCGACAGGCGCAGCGCAAAGCGATCCATCTGCGCTTCCGGCAACGGGTAGGTGCCGTGGAACTCGACCGGGTTCTGGGTCGCGATGACGAAGTAGGGCTGGTCGAGGGTGAACTGGCGGCCCTCCAGGCTGACCTGTCCTTCGCCCATCGCCTCGAGCAGCGCGGACTGGGTGCGCGGCGAGGCGCGGTTGATCTCGTCGGCAAGCAGGATGTTGGTAAACACGGGTCCCTTGTGAATGACGAATTCCTGGCTGCGCTGGTTGTAGATCGAGGCGCCGAGGATATCCGTCGGCAGCAGGTCGGGCGTGAACTGCACGCGCTGGAACGCCGCGCCCACCGCGCGCGCCAGTGCTTTCGCCAGCGTCGTCTTGCCGGTGCCCGGGTAATCCTCCAGCAGCACGTGCCCGCCGGTGAGAAAGGCGCTGAGCAGGTGTCGGATGACCGTGGCCTGGCCGGTAACGGCATGTGCCACGGCGCCGGCGAGCGTGCGGTAGATCTCGCCCGCGCGTTCGCTGCTGATGGCGCCGGCGGGTGCGTTCATGCTTGCCCGCGCTCCGCCGGGTGAGAACGTTTGAGTTGCTCGCGCTGGCGGCGCGCGCGCTTGTCGAGCTTGCCGTGCCGCCGGTCCTCGATCACGGCGTCCAGCGCCAGCGCCCGGTCCAGCGCCTCGCGTGCGGCCACGCTGGCGGCGGTCTCGCTGTAGAGTGTCGGCACCAGGCTCGCACCGACGCGGCGGGCGGACAGCCCGCACACCACCAGCTCGCTGCGATGCGGCGGGCGCCGCACCGTCACATGGTCACCGGGGCGTACCGGCTTGGCCGGTTTCGCGCGCGCCCCGTTGAGCTCGACCCGGCCGCGCGAAATGGCCTCGACCGCCTGCGCGCGCGTCTTGAACAGGCGTGCCGCCCACAGCCAGCGATCCAGGCGCAGGGTCTCGTCGCCGTCGCTGGCGGGCGTGCTTACCGTGGCCATGGATGGCGGCGCTTTCCAGCGTGACGGTGAGGTCGGCTGGTTGCGGATTGCGCTTCTGGCATGCGGGGTTTCCGGGGATGACGCTCGCGGGCGCGGGCCGCGCACTGTTAGGATCGCAGGCTGTTCGGAGCAAACACTACCGCAGGGCGGCTACCGTGACCACTGAACGTGCCTTCATCGCATTGAATATCGCCGTGCTGACCGTGTCCGATACCCGCACCGAGGCGGAGGACAAGTCCGGCAAGCTGCTCGCCACACGCCTTACCGACGCCGGCCATCGGCTGGCCGAGAAGCGTATCTGCCGCGACGACGTGTATGCCATACGCGCACTGGTCTCCGGCTGGATTGCCGACCCGGAGATCAACGTCGTGCTCACCACCGGCGGCACCGGCGTCACCGGGCGGGACGGTACGCCGGAGGCGGTGACACCCCTGTTCGACAAGGTGCTGGACGGCTTCGGCGAGATGTTCCGGGTGTTGTCCTACGAGGATATCGGCACCTCCACGCTGCAATCGCGCACCGTCGCCGGTGTCGCCAACGCCACCTACGTGTTCGCCCTGCCGGGTTCCTCGGGTGCCTGCGCGCTGGGCTGGGACGCGCTCATCGCCCACCAGCTCGATTACCGCACGCGGCCGTGCAATCTCGTCGAGCTGATGCCGCGCCTGCTCGAACGCTGACTCACGGCACGTCCTCCAGCAGCTCGAAGTAGACCAGCACCGTGCGCTGAAAGATCCAGCGGTTGTCGTCGCTGATCATGAAGTAGCGGCGCTGCTCGTGATGGGCCACGCCCTCGAAGTTGTCGACCGCGAAGCCGCCGGTGCTGTCGAAGCGTGCGATCTCCCGTGCCGCGAGCAGGGCGCCCGCCGGTGCGTCCAGAACAGTGCGGCTGAGCGTGATGACCAGCGGCGACAGCGGCGAGACGTAGCGCCGTTCGAGCACCAGCAATGCGTCACCGGGCAGCGTCTCCAGGCCGACCAGGGCGCCGTGATCGGCATCGGCGAGCGGGTAGCGCCAGTGCATGCCGGAGCTCGCCTGCAGCGATATCTGGCCGCGCTGGGAGATCACCAGCGGCCGCTCGGGCCCGGTCACCAGCCCATGCTGCGCGGTTTCGGTGAGCGCCTCGAGCTGGCGGTTGGGATCGGCGTAGACGTGATCCTGGGTCAGCAGCGGCGGCGTCGGTGCCGGTCCGAGCAGGCGTCCCTCCGGGGTGTAACGCGCGAGCCGCGGACGGACCTCGAACGACACCACCAGCTCGGTGTCGCCGGCTACGCCGTTGCGCGCATGGCGGGCCGTCAGACCCTCGGCATCGGAGTGCGGGCGCCTGAGCGGCGCATCCGCGGCGTCGCGCAGCGGGAACACGCCGCGCAGGCGCACCGCAACCAGGCGGTCGGCGTCGAAGTGCGGCTCCAGGTGGGCCAGGTAACCCTCGTCGGAGACCGCGTACAGGAGGTCGGCGTCGGCATCCCAGGCGAGCCCCGACAGCTGGCGCGGCGCGCCGGCATCGCCGGCGCCCAGCCGCACGGCGCCGAGCAGGCGTACGCCCATGTGGGCCTCCCCCGGGGGGTGGCCGGGACGAAATTCGAACGGCGTGGCGTAGGGCGCGGCGACGAGCGCGGTGACCTGCAGCGCGAGCAGCAGCGTGACCAGGCACACGCCGTGCGCACGCCTCGATGGCAACCACGGCACGCGCTGGCGTATCCTACGCGGCCCGTTCACAGGCCGGCACCCGCGTGCCGTCAGCAACGGCCAATCGCATACGAAACGCATCATTCATGACCGTACGCCTGTTCCTGTTCATCGCCGGCCTCGGCGGCTGCGCCGGCGTCGCCCTCGGCGCGCTGGCCGCGCACGCGCTGGGCGATCGACTGCCGCCCGCGGCATTGGCCAATGTCGAGACCGCATCCCGGTACCTGCTGGTGCACAGCGCGTTGCTGGTGGCCCTGGCCGCCGCGCTGCACGCGGCACCGCAGGGCACGGCGCTGCGCGTCTCCGGATACCTGGTCGCAAGTGGAATGATCCTGTTCTGCGGCGGTCTGAGTATTGCCGGCATCAGCGGTGTACGTACGTTTGCCGCGGTCGCGCCGGCCGGCGGCATGGCCCTGATGGCGGGCTGGCTGGTTCTCGCGATATACGCTTTATGGAGATTCTGAACACGATGGTCATACGTTCGCCACGACTGGCCGGCGGCCTGGTGCTCGGCCTTGCCATCGGGCTGGCGGCGCTGCGGCCCGCCGACGCCGGGCAGCTCTTCACCATGACCGAGCAGGCGCCGGATGTCGTCGGCGAGCTGCACCTCGCGACCACGGTCTACGAGGACACGCTGTCCGACCTGGCGCGAGCCTACGACCAGGGCTACTACGAGATGCGGCTGGCCAACCCGTCGGTCGATCCGTGGCTGCCCGGGGATGGCGCCGAGATCATCGTGCCCAATCTCTACATCGTGCCCAATGCTCCGCGCCGTGGCATCGTCGTCAACGTTGCCGAGATGCGCCTGTATTACTACCCGGGTGCACAGGGCGGGCTGCCGCAGGAGGTCATGACCTTTCCGATCAGCATCGGCCGGCAGAACTGGACCACGCCCAAGGGCCAGATGACGATCGTGGCCAAGGCCAAGGACCCGGCCTGGTATCCGCCGCAGTCGATCCGCGAGGAGCACGCCGCCGAGGGCGACATCCTCCCGCGCGTGGTTCCGGCCGGTCCGGACAACCCGCTCGGCCGGCATGCCCTGCGCCTGAGCGCCAGCGGTTATCTCATCCACGGCACCAACAAGCCGTACGGGATCGGCATGCGCGTCACCCACGGCTGCATCCGCATGTACCCGAAGGACGTCGAGACCATCTTCGAGCGCGCCGGCGTCGGCACGCCGGTGCACGTCGTCAACCAGCCGTACAAGGTCGGTATCGCTCACGGTCGCGTGTGGCTGGAGGTGCATCCGCATCTCGACGAGGACAAGGACGTGTTCAGCGACCAGTACTCACACGTGGTCCGGCTGCTGCTCGACCGCGTCGAGGGACGCGACGTGCAGTTGGTGTGGGGCGAGATCCGCCGCGTCATAACCGAGAAGAGCGGTATTCCGCAAGCGGTCGGCAGTCTGCGCCCGCGCGCTGCGGCGGCCGGCGAGGTCATGGCGGTAGAAAAAAAGAACCCCGCGTAAAGCGGGGTTCCAGTAGAAGCTTGCGCGAGGTTCCGCGTTACTTCTTCATCGTCTGCTCGAACATGCGCTCGATGCGATCCTTGTTCTCGTTGCAGCAGGACATTGCGGCTTCGGCCGTGCTCTTGGCCGACTGCGCGGTGGCTGCGGCAGCGTCAGCAGCGGCCTGAGCCGACTGTGCGGCCTTCATGGCTGCGGATGCATCGCCGGCGGCCTTGCGGGCCTCGGACATGGCGCTGGTGGCCTTGGCTTCGACAGCGGAGAGCTGCTCCGGGGAGACCGTCGAGCAGGCGCTGGTGAAGACCATGGCGGCGCACAGGGCGGGCAGCGCAACGCGGCCCAGAATTCGGTTTGTCATCGTGGCTTTCCTCCTTGACAAGGGGGTCTGTAGTTCAGGGAATTTCTCGAAATTTTGGTTTGCTATACCGGGAAATTCGATTGCGCAGATCATGAAGCATATTGTTGTGCTTCGCAACAAATGTTTTTGTGAGACAGGTCCCGAACCGGCCTTCCCCCTGGCGTCACTCGGGAGGCCCTGGCGCCCGGCCCCAGGCGGGCACGTTGCCGCCCGCGCCGCGCTGGCGCTCGCTGTGGCGGCTGACGATGAGCTGGCCGATGGCACGCTCGAAGCTGTCCATGCGGTGCATGTCGCAATAGTCCTCGAGCCAGACCACGGCCTCGTCCAGGGACTGCTTGCCGAGGGCGTTGTAGGTGTCTTCCGCGATGGTGTTGTAGGCGGTCAGGTAGCCCATCAGGTAGTCCCGAAACGGCTGCCGCGTGGTCGCTTCTCCGGTGCTGGTGGCGAACTGGTTGCACGAGCGACCGCCGGCGCCCCAGATGGCGTAGTTGCCGCTGCCGTCCGCCGCGTGTGCCGGCGCCAGGGCGGCGCTGCCGGTGATCAGCAACAGCAGCAGGCCGAGCCGGGGTGTCACGAAGTCGCGGGGAGCGCGTGCTTGCGGTTGAACTGCGATTTGAGGAACTCCATCTGGTCGGCGAGGATGCGCCGGTTGGACAGGGCGAGAAACTCCGCCCAGTTGGGGACGTAGGGCACCGCGAGCAGTGGCATGTTCGCCTCTTCCGGCGTCCGCCCGCCCTTGCGCGTGTTGCACGACTTGCAGGCGCTGACCACGTTGGACCACACGTCACGGCCGCCGCGCGAGAGCGGTTTGATGTGGTCGCGGGTGAGCCCGTGCTCGGCGAACTCGCGTCCGCAGTACAGGCACAGGTTGCCGTCGCGTCGGAACAGCTCGTGGTTGTTGAGCGGCGGCACGTGGCGCTTGGGATGCTGTCCGCGCTGCGAATGCTTGACCGCGATGATCGAGTGCACGGTCACCGCGGAACGGCGTCCGCTGCAACGCGCAATGCCACCTCGAAAGGTGAAGGCGTTGTCGCCGGCGGTCCAGCCGACCAGCTCGCGCGTGTACAGGCAGACCGCGTCCTGCCACGGAATCCAGCGCACCGGTGCGCCGGAGATGTCGAGTCGCAGAATGAGCGGGGCGGTCATGTTCTGACACCAGCAGCCGGTCGAGCTATGGTAATGCGCGAAAACCTTCCCGATTCTCAAGCGAAAGACAGTTTGAATCAAGCCGGGTTCGCCGGCTCCCGCGAGGCACGACGACAGTGGCTGACCTTTCAAACCTGCGCCGCCTGATGCGCGCGCTGCGTGACACGCACAGCGGCTGTCCGTGGGACCTGGCGCAAAGCTGGGACACCATCGTGCCGCATACCCTGGAGGAAGCCTACGAAGTCGCCGACGTGATCGAGTCCGGCGAGTTCGGTCTGCTGCCCGGCGAGCTCGGCGACCTGCTGTTCCAGGTGGTGTTCTACTGCCAGCTCGGCGAGGAGCAGGAACGCTTCGCCTTCGAGGACGTGGTGGCCGCCATCGAGCACAAGCTGATCGAGCGCCACCCGCACGTCTTCGGCGCGGAGTCTGGCGCGGACATCGAACAGGTCGCCGGTCGCTGGGAGGCGCTGAAGGCGGCCGAACGGCGTGCGCGGGCCGCGGCCAGCGAGCTCGACGACGTACCGCTCGCGCTGCCGGCGCTGTCGCGCGCGCGCAAGATCCAGAAGCGCGCCGCCCGCGTCGGCTTCGACTGGCCGGACATCGATGGCGCCTGGGCCAAGCTCGATGAGGAGCTGGCCGAGTTGGCCGAGGCCCGTGCCGCCGACCAGGACCCGGAGGCGGTGATCGCGGAGTTCGGCGACCTGCTGTTCTCGGCCGTCAATGTCGGGCGTCATCTCGGCATCGATGCCGAGGGTGCACTGCGTGCCGCAACGGCGCGCTTCGAGCAGCGTTTCCGCCATCTGGAGAGCGCGCTGGCGGCGCGCGGCGTGCGGCCCGAGGAGGCCGGCGAGGCACTGCTGGAGGAGCTGTGGGAGGCAGCCAAGCGCGCACAAAAAGAAACGGGTGCCGAAGCACCCGTAACGGACCAAAGGGAGGAACGCGGTCATGACTGACGACGCGTACCCGGTTGGATGCATCTACCGTGCCATTCAGGAATAGCTTAATAAAAACAGAAGATTAGAATAATTGACGTCGGCCGTCTGACGCTTTCCGGCAGCCGCGGGTGACCTGTTTGTGACGATCCGGGGCAGCTTCTGCCGCGTCCCGGCAGTGGCCTCAGCGATCGCGGTGCACGATGTAACGCGCGATCAGGGTCAGGGTTTCGGCGTCCGCGCCGAAGGGGGCGAGGCAGTCGACCGCCTCGTCGCACAGCGCCTGCGCGGTGCGCTTGGCGCCGTCCATGCCGAGCAGGTTGGGGTAGGTGGGCTTGTCCAGTCCGGCATCCGAGCCCTGCGGCTTGCCGATGACCTCGGTCTCGCCCTCGACGTCGAGAATGTCGTCCTGGACCTGGAAGGCGAGGCCGATACAGGTTGCATAGCGCTCCAGGCGCCCGGCGAGGTCGCTGTCGTCGCCGCCACTGACGAGATAGCCCAGCATCACGCTGGCCCGGATCAGCGCGCCGGTCTTGTGCTTGTGCACGTTCTCCAGCTCTTCGAGCGTGAGCGCACGGCCGACGGCGGCCAGGTCCAGCGCCTGTCCGCCGGCCATGCCGGCCGAGCCGCTGGCGCGAGCCAGCAGCTCGACCATCGCCACCCGCGTCGCAGCGTCGCAGCCACCGTCCCCGGTGCCACGCAGCAGGACTTCGAAGGCCAGCGCCTGCAGGGCATCGCCGGCGAGGATGGCCGTGGCCTCGTCGAACCGGCGGTGGCAGGTCGGCCGGCCGCGGCGCAGGTCGTCGTCGTCCATGGCCGGCAGGTCGTCGTGAATCAGCGAGTAGGCGTGGATCAGCTCCACCGCTACGGCCGGCGCATCCAGGCGCGCCTGCTGCGCGCCCAGGGCGAGGCCGGTGGCGTAGGTGAGTACCGGCCGGATCCGTTTACCCGGGGCGAGCACCGCGTAACGCATGGCCTCGTGCAGGCGGCAAGGCGGCTGTTCGGCCGGCGGCAGACTCTGGTCCAGGGCTTTGTTCGCGCGGGCCTGGAGCGGCGCGAGGCGTTCTTGCAGCATGCGGATCAGGCGTCTACCGGTCCTCGGGGACTTCCAGTGGCTCGAGACGCTCGGCGTCACCGTCGCCGGTCAGCTTGAGCACCTTCTGTTCGGCCGCCTTGAGGGCCTGCTGGCAAATCCGGGTCAGCGCCACGCCGCGCTCGAAGTGCTTGATCGAGTCCTCCAGCGTGAGCTCGCCGTGCTCCATTTTCTCGACCAGGTCCTCGAGCTCGGCCATGGCGGCCTCGAAGTCGACGGCTTTGTCCTGTTTCGGCGATCGGGCCACGGCGCGTGCTCTGTAAATCCGGAGGCAGGGACGGTCCGCGCGAGCGGCGGCGCCGGCCCGCGAAGGGGCGGCAAATGTAACCATGGCCTGCGGGCCGGTCAACGCCGCCGGCGGCCTTGACCCGGACCACCACGCTATTTAGACTTTCCGCAAGTTTAGACTAAGTCTAAATGCACGCGTCACCCGACAACCCGGTCCCGCACCGCCGGCACCATATCTGAGGAGCATCCCATGTCATTGAAAGGCACCAAGACCGAAGACAACCTGAAAGCAGCTTTCGCCGGCGAATCGCAGGCCAACCGCCGTTACCTGTACTTCGCGCAGAAGGCCGACGTCGAAGGCTACAACGACGTCTCCGCCGTGTTCCGCTCCACCGCGGAAGGCGAGACCGGCCATGCCCACGGCCACCTCGAATACCTCGAGGAAGTGGGTGACCCCGCCACCGGTGAGCCGATCGGCAGCACCGACCTCAACCTCAAGGCCGCCATCGCCGGCGAGACCCACGAGTACACCGACATGTACCCGGGCATGGCCAAGACCGCCCGCGACGAGGGTTTCGACGAAATCGCCGACTGGTTCGAGACGCTGGCCAAGGCCGAGCGCTCGCACGCCAACCGCTTCCAGAAAGCACTGGACTCGATGGGCTGACAGCGGCAGCATCGCCGCACGGGAAGCCGGGCTAGTCCCGGCTTCTTTTTGGCCCTGGCGCCGGTGCGGCGCGGCCACGATCGGAACACTGCACGGGAGAGCATTCATGGCCGGATCCGATTACCGCGAAGGCAGCCTGGAGGCGCCGACACGTCATCCGATCGACTGGAAATCGGAGGCCTTCTACGACGAGGAGGCGCTCGACACCGAGCTCGAGCGCATCTACGACATCTGCCACGGCTGCCGCCGTTGCGTCAGCCTGTGCAACGCGTTTCCGACCCTGTTCGACCTCGTCGACGAGTCGGAGACGATGGAGGTCGATGGCGTCGCCAGGGCCGACTACATGAAGGTCGTCGACCAGTGCTACCTGTGTGATCTCTGCTACATGACCAAGTGCCCCTACGTGCCGCCGCACGAGTGGAACGTGGATTTTCCGCACGTCATGCTGCGCGCCAAGGCCGTCAACCTCAAGAAGAACGGCGCCAGCCTGCGCGACAAGGTCCTGACCTCGACCGACGCGGTCGGCAAGCTGGCCTCGATTCCTGTCGTGGCCGAGGTCGTCAACGGGGTCAACAGCGTGGGTGCGGCGCGCAAGGTCATTGAGGGCGCAATCGGCGTGCACGCCGAAGCGCCGCTGCCGAAGTTCCATTCCAATACCCTGCGCAAGCGCGCCGCGCGGCGCCCGGCCACCGATTTCGGCGAGCGCATCGGCCTGTTCGTGACCTGTTACGGCAACCGCAACGCGCCGCAGGTGGTGGAGGACATGATCGACGTCTTCGAGCACAACGGCGTCGGCGTGGAGCTGGTCCGCCAGGAGCAATGCTGCGGCATGCCCAAGCTCGAGCTCGGCGATCTGGAGACCGTCGAGAAGCACATGGAGGCGAACATCCCGGCGCTGCTCGAGCTGGTCGACAAGGGCCTGCGCATCACCGCGCCGATCCCGAGCTGCGTGCTGATGTACCGCCAGGAGCTGCCGCTGCTGTTCCCCGACGACGAGCGCGTGAAGAAGGTGCAGGCGGCGTTCGTCGACCCCTTCGAGTTCCTGATGGCGCGCCACAAGGACGGCAAGCTCAGCACCGAGTTCAGGCAGGGCCTGGGCAAGGTCGCCTACCACGTGCCCTGCCACCAGCGCGTGCAGAACATCGGCCTGAAGACCAGGGACATGCTCGAGCTGGTGCCGGACACCGAGATCATGGTGCTCGAACGCTGCTCCGGGCACGACGGCACCTACGCGGTGAAGAAGGAGAACTACGATTTCGCGCAGAAGATCTGCCGGCCGGTCGTCAAGCGTATCAGCGACGGGCAGGTCGACCACTACATCAGCGACTGCCCGATGGCCGGTGAACTGATCGAGCACGGCGTCGGCGACGCCAGTCACGCGACCTCGGCGTTCACCCTGTTGAAGCAAGCTTACGGAATCTGACCCGATCATGGCCGAGAAACTCAAGCGTTCCGATCTCTACTCCCTGGAGGACTACCACGCACGGCGTGCCGACATGCGCCGCGAGGTCATGGCGCACAAGGCCGCGCGCAAGGTTTTCGTCGGCCAGCACGCCGGGCTCTACTTCGAGGACCGCCTGACCATCCAGTACCAGATCCAGGAGATGCTGCGGGTCGAGCGGATTTTCGAGAGCGAGGCTATCCAGGAGGAGCTCGATGCCTACAATCCGCTGATCCCGGACGGCGACAACCTCAAGGCGACGTTCATGATCGAGTACGACGACGTCGACGAGCGGCGTGCGGCGTTGTCGAAACTGATCGGCATCGAGGACCGGGTGTGGGTGCGCGCCGGGGACGGCGAGAAGATCTATGCCATTGCCGACGAGGATCTCGAGCGCGAGAACGAGCAGAAGACCTCGGCCGTTCATTTCCTGCGCTTCCAGCTCGACCCCGACAGCATCGCGCGCCTCAAGCAGGGCGCGGAGTTCGCCATCGGTATCGACCACGAGAACTATACCCACGAAGTGGCGCCGCTTCCCGCCGCGACGCGCGAGGCCCTGCTGGCGGATTTCGACTGATCCCTTCGGCGGCGCGTTCAGGACGCCGCCAGAATTCCAAAAAGATTAGCCGTTTGGCATACTTTGCTGGATAACATTCCAGCTTTCGCAGCGGCCGACGCGCTGCCGGGACCAGACCCTTGAGCGCACGCTACGACGCCGCAGACATCGAAGTCCTCACCGGGCTCGAACCGGTGCGCAAGCGGCCCGGGATGTACACCGACACCGCGCGGCCCAACCACCTGGTGCAGGAGGTGGTCGACAACAGCGTCGACGAGGCGATCGCCGGGCACTGCTCGCAGATCGACATCACGCTGCATGCCGACGGTTCGGTGGAGGTCTCCGACAACGGCCGCGGCATGCCGGTCGACGAGCACCCGGGCGAGAAGATTTCCGGGGTCGAGGTCATCCTCACGCGGCTGCACGCGGGCGGCAAGTTCTCGCGCAAGAACTACAAGTACTCCGGCGGCCTGCACGGTGTCGGCGTATCAGTGGTCAATGCCCTGTCGAGCCGGCTCGAGATCCGCGTGCGGCGCGCGGGCAAGGAGTACGGCATGGCCTTCGCCGGCGGCGAGCCGCGCGGTGCGCTGGAGGTGGTGGGCAAGGTCGGCGCACGCAATTCCGGCACGACCATCCGTTTCTGGCCGGACGCGAAGTACTTCGACAGTATCAAGTTTGCGCTGCCGCGGCTCAGGCACCTGCTGCGCGCCAAGGCGGTGCTGTGCCCGGGGCTGCGGGTGCGCCTGCACGAGGCCGCCAGCGGCGAGAAAACCGAATGGTGCTATGCCGACGGCCTCAGGGCCTACCTCGCCGAAGCGATGGCCGGGGCCGAGCTGATCCCGGCCGAACCCTTCATGGGCGACATGAGCGGTAACCAGGAGAGCGTGACCTGGGCGCTGCACTGGGCGGCCGGGGAGGGCGAGCTGGTCACCGAGAGCTACGTCAACCTGGTGCCGACGGTGCAGGGCGGGACCCACGTTGGCGGGCTGCGCCAGGGCCTGCTGGAGGCCATGCGCGAGTTCTGCGACAACCGCAACCTGCTGCCGCGCGGGGTCAAGCTGGCGCCGGAGGATGTCTTCGAACGCTGCACCTACGTGCTCTCGGTGATGCTGGAGGAGCCGCAGTTCTCCGGCCAGACCAAGGAGCGGCTGTCGTCACGCACTTGCGCGGCCTTCGTTTCCGGCATCGTGCGCGATGCCTTCAGCCTGTGGCTGCACCAGCACGTCGAGTCCGGCGAGCGCATCGCCGAGATCGCGATTGCCCGCGCGCAGCGCCGCCTCAAGGCGGCCAAGGTGGTGCGCAAGAAGGTCACCGGCACGGGGCCGGCGCTGCCCGGCAAGCTGGCCGACTGCTCCGGCCAGGACGTCGAGCGCACCGAGCTGTTCCTGGTCGAGGGCGATTCGGCCGGCGGCTCGGCCAAGCAGGCGCGCGACCGCGAGTTCCAGGCCATCCTGCCGCTGCGCGGCAAGATCCTGAACACCTGGGAAGTCGAGTCGGCGCAGGTGCTGGCCTCGAACGAGGTGCACGACATCTCGGTCGCGCTGGGCGTCGATCCCGGCGCCAATGACCTGGCCGGCCTGCGTTACGGCAAGGTCTGCATCCTCGCCGACGCCGATTCCGACGGGCTGCACATCGCGACGCTGCTGTGCGCGCTGTTCGTGCGCCACTTTCGTGCGCTGGTGGAGGCCGGACGGGTGTACTGCGCGATGCCGCCGCTGTATCGCATCGACGTCGGCAAGGCGGTGTTCTACGCACAGGACGAGGAGGAGCGGGTCGGCGTCCTCGACCGCATTGCGGCCGAGAAGCTCAAGGGCAAGGTCAACGTGCAGCGCTTCAAGGGACTGGGCGAGATGAATCCGCTGCAGCTGCGTGAGACCACCATGGCGCCCGAGACGCGCCGCCTGGTGCGCCTCTCGATCGACGACAGTCGCGACACGGAATCCCTGCTCGACATGCTGCTCGCCAAGCGCCGCGCCGCCGACCGTCGCGGCTGGCTGGAGCGCAAGGGCAACCTGGCCAACGTGGACTGAGCGCGCCGCCATGAGCAACGACGAACGTTTCGACATCGAGCAGATCCCGCTGGCGGAGTTCACCGAGCGTGCCTACCTCGACTACTCGATGTACGTCATCCTGGATCGCGCCCTGCCGCACCTCGGCGACGGCCTGAAGCCGGTGCAGCGCCGTATCGTCTACGCCATGTCCGAGCTCGGTCTGGACGCGGCCGCGAAGTACAAGAAATCGGCGCGCACCGTGGGCGATGTCATCGGCAAGTTCCATCCGCACGGCGACTCCGCCTGCTACGAAGCGATGGTGCTGATGGCGCAGCCGTTCAGCTACCGCTACCCGCTGATCGACGGCCAGGGCAACTGGGGCTCGAGTGACGATCCCAAGTCGTTCGCGGCGATGCGCTACACCGAGGCCAAGCTGACGCCCTATGCCGACGTGCTGCTGTCGGAGCTCGGCCAGGGCACGGTCGAGTGGACCCCCAATTTCGACGGCACGCTGGAGGAACCGGCCCTGCTGCCGGCACGCCTGCCGAACGTGCTGCTGAACGGCACCACCGGCATCGCCGTCGGCATGGCGACCGACATCCCGCCACACAACCTGACCGAGGTCGCCAACGCCTGCATCCACCTGCTGGAAGCGCCGCGCGCCAGCGTGGCGGAGCTGTGCGAACACCTGCCGGGGCCGGACTTCCCCGGTGGCGGGGAGATCATCACGCCGCCGGACGAGCTGCGCGCGCTCTACGAGACCGGCCACGGCAGCGTGCGCCTGCGCGCCTGCTACGAGCGCGAGGGCGCCAGCATCGTCGTCACCGCCTTGCCCTACCAGAGCTCGGGCTCGCGCATCCTGGAGCAGATCGCAGCCCAGATGCAGGCGAAGAAGCTGCCCATGATCGAGGACCTGCGCGACGAGTCGGACCACGAGACGCCGGTACGCCTGGTGCTGGTGCTGCGTTCCAACCGCGTCGATCCCGAGCCGGTCATGCAGCACCTGTTCGCGACCACCGATCTCGAGCGCAACTACCGCGTGAACCTCAACGTGATCGGCGCCGACGGCCTGCCGGCGGTCAAGGATCTGCGCGCGCTGCTGCGCGAATGGCTGGAGTTCCGCACCGACACCGTGCGTCGCCGCCTGCAGTTCCGGCTGGACAAGGTGCTGGCGCGCCTGCACGTGCTGGAAGGCTACCTGGTCGCCTTCCTCAACATTGACGAGGTCATTCACATCATCCGTACCGAGGACAAGCCGAAACCGGTGCTGATGGAGCGATTCGGCATCACCGACATCCAGGCCGACGCCATCCTCGACCTGCGCCTGCGCCATCTCGCGCGGCTGGAGGAGGAGCGCATCCGCGGCGAGCAGGCAGAGCTCGAGGCCGAGCGCAAGAAGCTCGAGCAGACCCTGGGGTCGAAGCGCCGCCTGCGCACCCTGGTGCGCGACGAGATCCGCGCTGACATGAAAACCTACGGCGACGCGCGGCGCTGTCCGATCGTGGCCCGCGAGGCGGCGCAGGCGCTGTCCGAAACCGAGCTGGTAGCGGCCGAGCCGGTCACCGTGGTGCTCTCGGCCAAGGGCTGGGTGCGCGCGGCCAGGGGGCACGAGGTCGATCCGCGCGAGCTCAGCTTCCGCAGCGGCGACGCCTTCCAGGCGGCCGCGCGCGGCAAGACCAACCAGAACGCGGTGTTCCTGGACTCCACCGGGCGCGCCTATACCGTCCCCGCGCACACGCTGCCCTCGGCGCGCGGCCTGGGTGAGCCGCTGAGTGGCCGCCTGTCGCCGCCGGACGGCGCCACCTTCGCCGGCGTCGTGATGGCCGGTGCCAGTCCCTACGTGCTGCTGGCGTCGGACGCAGGCTACGGCTTCGTGGCCGAGATCGGCGCGCTGATGACCAAGAACCGCTCCGGCAAGAGCGTGCTCTCGCTGCCTGCCGGCAGCCAGGTGCTGCCGCCGGTGCCGGTCGACGACCCGGACCAGGACTGGGTCGCCTGCGCGTCCAGTGCCGGACACCTGCTGATCTTCCCGGTCGCCGAGTTGCCGATACTCGGTCGCGGCAAGGGCCAGAAGATCCTGCAGATCCCGTCGGCGAAAGTGAAGTCGCGCGAGGAGGTGATGGTCGCGATCACGGTACTCGGACCCGAGAGCGACCTGCGCGTTTACGCCGGCAGTCGCCACGTCACGCTCAAGGAAGACGACCAGGAGCATTACGTCGGCGACCGTGCGCGCCGCGGTCTCAAGCTGCCGCGCGGTTTCCAGCGCGTCGAGCGCCTCGAGCGCGCGAGCTGAGCCCGGCCGCGCCGCACCCCTGTGCCGGGCACGGGCGTCTCAGGCGGAGCCGGCCTGAGGAGGCGGCGTGTGACGCTTGCCGGCGGACCGCCGCGGCGCGTGACCGTGCCAGCGACGATAGGCGCGGTCGAAGCTGGCCGTGGTCGCGTAGCCGAGGGCATCCGCGATCTCTCCGATCGGGCTGCCGGCCGCGAGCATGTCACGCGCGATCTCTCCGCGGACACGGTCCAGCAGCGCGCCGAAAGACGTCCCGGCCGCCGCGAGGCGGCGACTCAGCGTGCGGGCCGACACGTTCAGGCGTGCGGCGGTGGCGTCGAGACTCGGGGCATCGCCGCCGCCGGCACCGGTGAAGCCTGCGTACAACGCACTCGTCACCAGGGCGTCGATATCGCGGCCGCCGCCCGCGTTATCGCCGGCGGCCGCGCACTGCCGCAACGCGGCCTGCCAGAGCGCGCGGTCGCACCCGACATTCGACAGGTTGCGCCAGCGGGACGGTATCGACACGGCGTTGTGCGGCGCGCCAAAGGCGAATTCGAAATCGAACCAGCGACGGTAGACCTCCGGCGCGACCAGTGGCGCATGGGTGAACGCCAGGCGCGGCGCGCGGGTATCTCCGGGGTGTACCGTGCGCACGTAGCAGGCCAGCGACAAGAGCGGTATCTCGACCAGGATCGGGCCCAGCTCGGCGAGCGGAATACGCGGCGACACCGCGAGCCGGAACGTGTCCGCATCCTGGCGGGTGCGCCACGCGAGGTAGGGCACACGCGTCGGCATGAAGCGGGCGAACACGTCGATGCCGTCGCCGAGCGTGGGTGCGCTGAGCTGAGCGAGCGAGATCGGGCCGTGAAAACGCTCGGCCACCCGGCGCGACCACGCGAGGTGCCAGTCCGGTCGGTCCATCATCGCGACGGAGTTGCGTATGCAGGCGAGCTGCTGCGCGACGGTTATGGGGCGTTCCTCGGTCAGCGTTGCGGGCGTCAGGCCGGTCCCGGCCAGCAGGCGCCGGGTGTCGGTGGTACGGGCCATCAGACGCACATAGGTGCTGGGCATCCCGAGCTGGGCGATCGCGGACGTGCTCATGGTGTGGCGCGGAAAGGTAGAAAAATGGCGTTTGCAGAGTTGTCCGGCGAGCGTACCGTCGCATAGTCTGGCGACTGTCCGCAATCGGAAGAGGGGGAGGACCAACATGCAATTCGCCGTGACCATCGATCCGCACGTCAGCCGCTGGGATCTCGTGCGCTATGCCGAGGAGCTCGGCTACGACCGCGCCTGGGTTCCCGACTCCCAGATGATCTGGTCGGACTGCTACGCGACGCTGGCGCTCGCCGCGGCAAATACCAAGCGCATACAGATCGGAACCGGAGTGGCCATCACCGGCACGCGCATCGCGCCCGTGACCGCGCATTCGATCGCCACGATCAACCAGATTGCTCCCGGTCGGGTGTTCCTCGGCATCGGCACCGGCCATACGGCAATGCGCACCATGGGGATGGACCCCATGCCAGTGCGCGAGTTTCGCGAATACCTGCGCGTCGTGCGCGGACTTCTGGACGGTGACGCAGTCGACTTCACCTACCGCGGCGAGACTCGCGAGATCCAGTTCATGCACCGCGACCGGTACTACATCAATCTCGACAATCGCATTCCGATCCACTGCGCGGCCAATGGACCCAAGGCCTGTGAGGCAACCGGCGCCTATGGCGACGGATGGGTCACGGTCGGTCGCGATCCGGCGGAAGTACGTAGCCGCCTCGAGCAGATCCAGGCCGGCGCACAGGCTGCCGGGCGCAGCATCGATACCGAGTTCAAGACTTCGCTGCTGACGGCCGGCTGCGTGCTGCGCCCGGGCGAGAAGCTGACCGACGATCGGGTGATCGACGAGGTCGGCTCGTGGGTCACCTGCGAACTGCACTTCTACTACGAGATCTGGAAGAAGGCGGGCGAGAAAGACGAGTACATTCCCGCGCATTTCGCCGACAACTGGGAGGCCTATCTGGAACGCGTCGACAGCTTCAGCCTGCCGGAGAACGCGAGGTTCCGCCAGATGCACGACGGCCACTGCACCTTCATGCAACCGGATGAGCGGCGGTTCGTCACACCGGAGGCGATTCGTGCTTCGTGCCTGGTGGGCACGCCCGACGAGATCGTCGAGCAGCTCAACGACATGGAGCGCAACGGTCTGCGCGAGCTGAACATCCTGCCGGCGGCCGATCACGCGACCAGGGTCTATCGTGATTTCGCCGAGCTGGTCATGCCGCGCTTCCGGTAATGGGTAGTAGATGACGGAGGGTCGCCGATGAGCCACGACTACGACATCACGCAGGATGACTGGCATCGCTTCACGTTCGAGCGCCGCGAACGCGTGCTGGTTGCCTACATCACGTCCGAGCACCGCATGAACGGCGTCGACGAGCCGATGCACGAGGAATTCGCCCGGGTCTTCACCGCCCTGCAGCGAGACGCTGCGAGCGACGTGGTAGTGCTGAGCGCCCGGGGGCGGGCGTTCTGCGCCGGCGGCGACTTCGACTGGTTCGAAGCGCAGATCGACGATCCCGCCCGCTTCCGGGCGATCGGGTGGGACGCCAAGCGCATCGTGAACTCCCTGCTCGAGATGGAGAAGCCGATCGTCTGCCGGCTGAACGGTGCCGCCGCGGGGCTGGGGGCGACGATTGCCTTGCTGTGCGACATCATCGTCGCCGACGAAGAGGCCCTGATCGGGGACCCGCATGTCAAGGTCGGGCTCGTCGCGGGCGACGGCGGCGCGCTGATCTGGCCGCAGCTGATCGGTTACGCACGCGCGAAAGAGCTGCTCCTCACCGGAGACATGCTCACCGCCCGGCGCGCCGCCGAGATGGGCCTGGTCAACCACGCGGTGCCGGCGGCCGAGCTCGATGCGACCGTGGAGCGCATCGTCGCCAAGCTGCTCGCGAACCCGCGCTGGGCGGTGCGCTGGACCAAGGCGGCAACCAACGTGCCCCTGCGGGCGCTTGCGGCGCAGGTCATGGACGCGTCAATCGGCTGGGAGACGGCGTCCAATCATCTTGCCGATCGGCGTGAGGCGGTGCGCGCATCGCGCGAGAAGCGTGCACCGAAGCTGACCGGCGAATGAGGGCGCGTCGCACGGCCCGCTGGCGACAGACGTGACGATGGACGATCGCGAAGAACGAACCGAGCCCGGGCACCTGCGCGAGATCCGGCGGCAGCTGCGGCGTTTCGTCGCCGAGAAGATGCCGCGCGAGAAGCGGATCGCCTGGGATCGTGAGCATACCTGGGATCGGAATCTGTTCCGGGAGCTCGCCGACCTGGGACTGATCGGTCTGACCATCCCCGAAGCCGATGGCGGGGCCGGGGTCGACATTCCTGCCGCCGTCGCCGTGATCGAAGAGCTCGCACAGGGCGGCCCGTCGCTCACCGGACCCTATATCCACGCGGCGTTCTACGCTGGCATGAATCTCGTCGAGAACGGCTCGGACGCGCAGCGTGCCGAGTACCTGCCCCGCGTCGCGCGCGGGGAGTTGTTCTTCAGCTATGGCCTGTCCGAGCCCGATGTCGGCGGCGATCTGGCGGCCGTGCAGACTACGGCACGCCGTGAAGGCGACGCGGTCGTCGTCAACGGCGCCAAGCGCTGGTGCACCGGTGCGGACTGGGCCGATTACATCTACTGCCTGGTGCGCTCGGGCGATCCGTCCGAGCGGCACCGCAATCTGAGCTTCGTGCTGGTGCCGCGCACGGCGGCCGGCGTCAGCATGGCGCCCATCGACCACATCAACCTGCGCTACACGGCGAGCATGGACGTGTACTTCGACGACGTGCGCCTGCCGGTCTCCGCCATCGTCGGCGGGCCGGAGATGTGGAACCGCGGCTGGGAGCAGCTGGCCGGGCGCGCGCTCGACGTCGAGAAAATCGAGGTCTCGGCGATGGCATACGGCTTCGCTCGGGCGGCGCTCGCGGAAGCCTGGGATTACGCGCGGGAGCGCAGCCAGTTCGGACGACCGATCGCGGAACACCAGGCCATTCGGCACAAGCTGGTAACCGCGCGTACCCGGCTGGCTGCCTGCCGCCACATGCTCTACCACGCAGCCGAGCTCGCCGACAGTGGCCTCGACTGCGCGGTCGAGACCAGCATGGCCAAGCTTTTCGTGGCCGACGTGGGACTCGAGATTGCGCTGGCCAGTCAGCAGGTCATGGGTGCGTACGGACTGTCTCGCGAGTACGACGTGGAGCGCAACGTACGCGAGCTGCTGGGCATGCCGATCGTCGGTGGCTCGTCGGACATGCAGCGCAACAACCTCGCCAGGCTGTTGCGCCTCTAGGCCGTACGTTGCCGGACGCTCGGCGCGGCGCTCCCCGGCTACGTCGGCGGGCCGGCGTCGCACGGAGAAAAGGGCGGGCCGGCTCGGAAGACCGGCCCGCCTAGATGAGAACGGACCAGGGAGGGTAGGACAAGTGCCGTTCTGCAGGGGTTATCGTCGGCGCGCGGCAAAGCTTTAGTGTCGCAAGCGCGCCGCGGCCGCGACGCTCAGCCGGCCGGCGGCAGTACGCGGCGCTCGATGAGATCGCCGAGCCAGTGGCAGAAGCTCTCCTCGGTGTTCCAGACCCCGTTGTAGCCCGCCTGGCGGATCTTCACGGTGCTGACGTAGACCGGTGCCGGCGGCTCGTCGGCGCCGGCGTTGAAGCACATGTCGGCGTAGTGATGTGACTCGCCGAGCAGGGCGTCCAGCGGGATCCGCTGCAGATCGTGACGCTCGACCACGCGTTGCCAGGCGTCCGCGTGCGCCGGGATGTACTCGGCCAGTCGCAGCGGCTCGTCGGGACCGGTCTCGACGCCCAGCGTCGCCGCCAGCGCCGGCCACATGTCGCGAAACGAGAAGACCTCGCCGTTGGTCAGGTTGAAGGTCTCGCCGGCGGCGGCGGGCGCCTCGGCGGCCCAGCGCAAGGCGCCGGCGACGAGACGCGTATCGACCGCCTCCCACACCCAGGTGGCCCCGCCCGGGAAGGAGAACGGCTGCCCCAGCTCGCGCCGGATGGCCGCGTAGACACCGATCACGGGGGGCAGGTTCATGACCACGCCGTGGTTGGGACCGACCACCAGCTGCGGGCGGAAAATGGAGTAATCGAAGCCGTCGGCCGATGCCACCTCGCGCAGGTAGTCTTCCTGCCGCCAGTAGAAATTCGGATGCTCGACCCGGGGTTGCGATTCCCGCGCGGGCACTCGCATCGGCCCGACCATGATGCCGTAGGCCTTGGTGCCCTGCAGCAGCGAGACGTGGCGCAGCGTTGCCTGCTCGCGCAACGGCTCGATCAGGTTGCGCAGCATCCGGTCGTTGGTGTCGATCTGCAGCGGGTCGGACCAGCCCTCTATCAGGCCCGGCAGTTCGAACACCGCCGTGTACACCAGGTGCGTGACGTCGCCGAGCTCCTGCGCGGCTGCGCGACAGGCCTCGGCGTCGCGCAGATCGATCGGCAGGTGACGGTAGCTGCGCTCACCGAGCAGCTCGGGCTTGCGGCGTGAGGCACAGACGACGTTCCAGCCGGCGTCGATGAATTCGATGGCGGCGGCGCTGCCGACCAGGCCACTGGCGCCGACGATGAGTACGGTTCCGGTCATGCGGACTCCTCTGGATAACATTGGGGTCGCGCAGTGTAACCGGCTGCGGCGCGCCTGCGCCGCAGGACCGGCCGGGCGCCGTTCGCGGTCAGGCGGGGGGCGGGGTGTCGGTCGCGGATCCCGCCGCCGCCGTGTCCGCGGCGGGCGGCGCGTCCGGCGCACGCACGTCGCCGACCTCGCCGAGGACCTCCGGCAACTCGATCCCGGCCTGGCGGGCCAGTTCGTGCACCGGCGGCAGGGCGCCAATCAGCCCGCGCAGGAAACCGGCCGTGCTGCTGCCTTCGGCGGTGCCGCCGTCCCACACCGTGATCTTGTCGATCTTGAGATTCTGGATGGCCTTGACCTGCTCGGCGACCAGCGCCGGCAGCTGTTCGACCACCAGCAGGGCGGGCACCAGGTCCTTGCGCTCACCGCACACCTGCATCAGGCGCTCGTAGCCGCCGGCCTTGGCTTCCAGCACCTTGCGCACGCCGTCGGCCTCGGCCTGGTAGCGCGCGAGCACGGCATCGGCCTCGCCGGCAGCGATCAGGCGCAGGCGTTCGGCCTCGGCGCCGGCCTCGATCTCGACCTTCTGGCGCTCCACGGTCTGCTGCGCGATCTGCTGCTTCTCGAGCCGCGCGACTTCCTCTTCGCGTTCCGCGCGCAGCACGTCACGCGCCGCCTCCGCCAGGGCGACCTCGCCACGACGCTTGGCCTCGGCCTCGCGCTGCGCGAGCTCGGCGTTGTAGGCGGCGATCTTGGCGCGCGATTCGTTTTCGCCCTTGATCGCCGCGGCTTCGAATTCCGAGGTTTCGACGCGCTGGTGGGCCTCCGCCTTGTTACGCCCGACGGTGGTCAGGGCGGCCTGCTCGGCAATGGCGACTTCCTGCTTGCGCTGCGACTCGGCCTCGCCCGAAATACCTTCGGCCTCGAGCGCGGCGACCTGGATGCGCTGGTCTCGCTCGGCGGTCTTGATGCCGGTTACCGACTGTGCTTCCTGCTCGGCGACCTCGACGTCCATCTCGCGCTTGGCCGTGGCGGCACCGATCGCGCCCTGGCGGTCGGCGCCGGCGACCTCGACCTTGGCCTGGTTGACCGCCTCACTGGCCGCGCGCTGACCGAGTGCCTCGATGTAGCCCGACTCGTCGGTGATGTCGCGAATGTTCACGTTGATCATCTCGAGCCCGATCTTGTTGAGCTCGAAGTTGACGTTCTTGTTGACCAGGTCGAGGAATTTCTCTCGATCCTGGTTGATCTCCTCGATCGAGAGCGTGGCGATGACCAGGCGCATCTGGCCGAGGATGATGTCACGCGCCTGGCTGGAGATCTGGTGCTCGTCGAGACCGAGCAGGCGCTCGGCGGCGTTGTTCATGATCTCCGGCACGGTGGAGATGCCGATGGTGAACGTGGACGGCACGTTCACGCGGATGTTCTTCTTCGACAGCGCCTTGGTCAGCTCGATGTCGATGGTCATCGGCTCCAGCGACATGTAGGCGTAGCTCTGCAGCAGGGGGATGACGAAGGTGCCACCACCGTGGATGCAGCGAGCCGCGCGCTCGCCGGCAATCTTGCCGTAGACCACCAGCACCCGGTTCGAGGGACAGCGCTTGTACTGGATGACGAGCAGCGTCAGGAACGACAGGATGACCAGGATGATCGCGACGATCAGCATCAGCGGTCCGGGGGAGGCGAGCATGGCGGGGTCCTCGATTCAGTTCGGGCCGGGGCGCAGGGGCGTGGGTAAGGAAGCGCTCGGCCGCAGCCGAAAAAGGGGACATGCCACATTTCTGCGTGTTCGCGGCGCGACGAATAGCACCGCGGGCGCACGCGCCGTGCGCGATTCAGGCGGTCGTTCCGGCGCGGCAGAAAAGTGGCATGTCCCCTTTTTCAATGTGGCGCGCACCGGGTGAAGGTCAATCTAGCGGCGCGACGACCAGGGTGCCGTCGTCGCGTACCGACTCGACGCGCACGCTGGTGAACTGCGGCAGCTTGTCGGCGCTGCTGACCGCGTCGAGCACCTTGCGCCGGCCGGACACGTCGACTTCGACCTGGCCGCGGCCGCCGCCCCTGGCGGGCACCGTGAGGTAGACCCGCGCGGTGCGCCCGACCGCCGTGTCCAGGTTGTAGTCAATGGTCTGGTTGAGGCGGCGGGCATAGAACATGAGGCCCGAGGCCAGCATCATCATGGCGAAGCCGAAGCCCGCCGCGGAGGCGGCCGAGGCCAGCCCCGACATGCCCCAGTCCAGGCGGCAGGTCAGTCCCATCCAGCCGGCGCCCATGAAAAACGCCAGGATCGAGAGCAGCGAGAAAAAGCTGAACGAGGCATCGGTGGTGATGTCGACGTCCATGCCGGTGTCGAGATCACCGCCGCCTCCGAAGAACAGGGCAATCAGCAGGCGCAGCACGAAGAACACCGTGCCGACCATGGCCATCACCAGGTAGGCGACGACGTCGGTGCCATAGGCCAGCGCGGCGTTCCAATCGAACAGCAGTTCGAGCATGACCTCTCCCCGTCGGGCTGACCTGCGACGCAGGTCGCAATGAACTTAATCGCTGCGCCGGTGAGGCGTCAAGCCGCGCCCGGAACCGCGTTCAGCGGCAGCTTCGCCGTGGCGCCGGCAATCTCGCGCACGAAGCGCGGTACCAGGTAGCCGGGCAGACGATCGCGCAGCGCACCCTCGAGCGCGTGCGCGCGCTGCTCGCTGACCTCGAAGTGCGCGGTCCCGCTGACCCGGTCCAGCAGGTGCACGTAGTAGGGCAGCACGCCGTGGTCGAACAGCGTCTCGGAGAGCTCTGCCAGCACCGCCGCATCGTCGTTGACCCCGGCCAGCAGCACCGCCTGGTTGAGCACGGTCACGCCGGCGGCACGGCTACGCCGCAGCGCGGCGGCGGTGGCGGCGTCGATCTCCCGCGGGTGGTTGGCGTGTATCACCACTGTCACCGGGCAGCGCGCGCCGCCAAACGCGGCCAGCAACGCGTCGGTCATGCGTGCAGGCAGTACCACCGGCAGGCGGGTGTGCACCCGCACCCGGCGCACGTGCGTGATGCCGGCAATCTGCTCGAGCAGGCCCGCCAGCGTGGCGTCGTCGAGGACCAGCGGGTCACCGCCGCTCAGGATCACCTCGTGCAGCGAGCCGTCGGCAGCGATGAGTTCCAGCGCGCGCTGCAGCGCGGCCGTACCGACGCTGCCGGCGTAGGGGTAGGCACGGCGAAAGCAGTAGCGGCAGTGGATGGCACACGCGCCCGTGGTCACCAGCAGGGCGCGACCGTGGTACTTGCGCAGCAGGCTGCCGTCGGCGCGGCCGAACTCGCCCACCGGGTCGTCGCCGAAGCCGCCGTGGGTGCGGGTCTCGGCTGCCGTCGGCAATACCTGCCGCAGCAGCGGGTCGGCCGGATCGCCGTGGCGCATGCGCGCGGCATAGGCGCGGGTCACGCGGCAGCCGAAGCTGGCGGCGGCTGCCGGCGAGAGGCCGACCGTGGCCGGCTCCAGGCCGAGCGCGGCGAGCAGCGCACCCGGGTCGCGGTAGGCTTCGGCGAGCTCGCGTCGCCACCCCGGCATCTCCTCCGTGCAGGGGCTTCGCGCTATCATAGGCGGCTTGGAAATTTCAGGAATGGCCGACGTCAATGGCGACTTTCTCCACCAACCAGTTCAAGCCCGGGCTCAAGCTCCTGTTCGACGGTGACCCGTACACCATCGTCGAGAACGAGTTCGTCAAGCCCGGCAAGGGACAGGCGTTCAATCGTATCAAAGTGCGTAACCTCAAGACCGGGCGCGTGATCGAGAAAACGCTCAAGTCGGGAGAGACGGTGGAGGCCGCGGACGTGGTCGACGTGGAGCTGCAGTTCCTGTACGCGGACGGCACCGACTGGCACTTCATGAACCCGCAGACCTTCGAGCAGATCCAGGCCGGCGAAGCCGCCATGGGGGATGCCGCCAGGTGGCTCAAGGGCCAGGAGCTATGCGAAGTGACCCTGTGGAACGACGCGCCCATCGCGGTCACGCCGCCCAATTTCGTGATCCTCGAGATCACCGAGACCGACCCCGGCGTGCGTGGCGATACCGCCTCGGGCGGGACCAAGCCGGCGACGCTGGAAACCGGCGCGGTGGTCAAGGTGCCGCTGTTCATCGAGCAGGGCGAGTCGCTGCGCATCGATACGCGCACCGGCGCCTACGTGTCGCGGGCCAGGGAGGAGTAGCGCCGGCGGTGGACGCCGCCGACTGGCGCCCGCATGCGAGCCGCGCCGCGCTCGAGCGTCGCGCGGCGCTGACCGGGACCCTGCGCACCTTCCTGCGCGATCGCGGCGTGCTCGAAGTACAGACGCCCGTGCTCGGCGGCGTGGCCAGCGTCGAGCCGACCCTGGTCAGCCTGGCCGTGAGTGGCGCCGGTGGCGCGCGCTACCTGCGGACTTCGCCCGAGTCGGCCCTCAAGCGTCTGCTCGCCGCCGGCAGCGGTGACGTGTTCGAGATCGGTCCGGTGTTCCGCGGGGCGGAGAGTGGCAGCCGGCACCTGACCGAGTTCACCCTGCTCGAGTGGTATCGCACCGGCTGGGACCATCATCGCCTGATGGACGAGGTCGAAGCCCTGCTTGCCGCCTGCGGACTGGCACGACCGCTGCGGCGCATGAGCTACGCGGAGCTGTTCGCCGCGGTGTGTGGCGGCGATCCGCACGCGCTGGACACCGCACAGCTGGCCGAGCGGGTCGCGGCGCTGTCATGGCGGCCGGACGCGCGCGACCGCGAGGACCGCGCCCTGCTGTTCGATGCCATCAACGCCCACCTGCTGGAGCCGGCCCTGCGCGAGCTGGGGGCGGTGCTGCTGTACGACTTTCCGCGTGAGCAGAGGGCCTATGCGCGGCTCGCCGGGTCGCCGCTGCGCGCGTCGCGCTTCGAGCTGTTCGTGGACGGCATCGAGATCGCGAACGGTTACCATGAGATTGTCGACGCCGATGAGCAGGCGGCCTGCTTCGCGGCGGAGAACGCGCTCAGGGCGCGTCGCGGCCTGCCGGTGGTGACCCCGGATGCCGCCTGGCTCGCGGCGCTCGTCAACGGTCTGCCGCCGTGTGCGGGGATCGCGCTGGGCATCGAGCGGCTGCTGCTGGCGATGGCCGGGGGGGACGATATCGGGGCATTTGCGGCGTTTCCCGTGCGGGCCACCTGAGGCAAACGCCATGTCAGGATTTCAGTGCATTAAATCATAGAGTTAGCTAGACTAGTTCAAGTAGGGTATAGATTGAGCGGCGATTCCATGGACGTTTACCGCGTCGACAAGCTGATGGCCGAGGCGCGCCGCCTGGCAGCCGAGTACCGGCGCGCGACGGGCAAGACGCTCGCGATCAGCGGCGAAATCGCCGTGAGCGACGCGATCCATCTGCTCGGCCTGGAAGCGGCGCCGGCCGACGCGGAGGGCTACGACGCGGTGGCCTATAGCGCCGACGGTGAACGCCGTTACCAGGTCAAGGCGCGGGTCGTGTTCGACGATACCCGGCGCCCGCACCGGCTCGGCCAGCTGCGCCTGGATCGCCCCTGGGACTGCCTGCTGCTGGTCCTGATGGACGAGAACTACGAACCGGGCGAGATTCACGAGGCCTCGCGCGCCGCCGTCGAACAGGCGCTGGAAGAGGCGCGGCCGAACCGCCGTGGCACGCTCAGCGTCGCGCGCCTGCGCAACATCGGGCGGCTGGTGTGGACGCGCGAACAGGGGCGCATCGAGGACGCATCGCCGTCGCCATGAGCGCGCCCGGCGCCGAGCGCGACGCGACGCTCCCGCACGCCGCCGCCCTGCTTGCCGCGGACGGTCCGATCGCGGCCCGCCTGGATGGCTTCCAGGTGCGCCCCGAGCAGCAGGAAATGGCCGACGAGATCGCCGCCGTACTGGCCGCCCGCGAAGTGCTGGTGTGCGAGGCCGGCACCGGCACGGGCAAGACCCTGGCCTACCTCGTGCCGGCGCTGATCTCGGGTCTGAAAACGGTCATCTCGACCGCGACCCGGACCCTGCAGGACCAGCTTTTTCACCGCGACCTGCCGCTGGTGCGCGAGGCCCTGGGTCGCGGCCACGAGGTCGCCCTGCTCAAGGGGCGGGCGAATTACCTCTGCCTGTATCGCCTCGAGCGCACCATCAACGACCCGCTGCTGGACCACCGCCGCCAGCCGTTGCTCGGTCACCTGCGTGGCTGGGCCGGGCGTACGGCGAGCGGCGACCTCGAAGAAGTCGGCGTGCTCGACGACGACCCCGCGATCCGCGCCAGCATCACCTCCACCACCGAGAACTGCCTCGGCCAGGACTGCCCGGTGTACGACCGCTGCTTCGTGGTGAAGGCGCGGCGCGCTGCCGCCGGCGCCGATCTCGTGGTGGTCAATCATCATCTCCTGTGCGCCGACATGGTGCTGCGCGAGACCGGCTTTGCCGAGCTGCTGCCGAGCGCGGAGGCGGTGATCGTCGACGAGGCGCACAAGCTGCCGGACATCGCCTCGATGTTCTTCTCGCGCTCGGTCTCCGCCCAGCAGCTGAGCGGGCTGGCGCGCGACGTCGTCGCCGCGGCCCGGCTGGAGGCACCCGACACCCCGGACCTGCTCAGCCGCGTCGAGGCGCTGGAGCGCAGCCAGCTCGCCCTGCGCGAACGGCTGCGCGGCCACGGCGCGCGCCCGGATTTCGCCCGCCTGCGCAGCGAGCCGGCCATCGCCGGGCAGATTGCGGCGGTGGGCGAGGCCCTCGCGGCCTGCACCGCCGCCCTGGTCGAGGTCGCCGAGCGCGGCGAGGAGCTGGACAGCTGCCACGAGCGCGCCGCGACACTGCTGGCGCGGTGGCGTGCCTTCGACGCCGAGGCCGAGAGCGGCCACGTGCACTGGATCGACATCTCGGCGCGCAACTTCACCGTCTACGACACGCCGATCAGCGTTGCCGGCGAGTTCTCCGCGCGGCTGGCGCAGTCCGAAGCGGCATGGGTCATGACCTCGGCGACGCTGGCCATGGAGCGGCGCTTCGATCACTTTACCGCGGCGCTGGGGATCGGTGGTGCGCACGAGCGCCTGTGGGCGAGTCCGTTCGACTATCCCAACTGCGCGTTGCTGTTCGTGCCGCCGATGCGCGCCGAGCCGCGCAGCGCCGACTACGAGCGCGAGCTGGTCGAGATCGCGCTGCCGGTGCTGAGGGCGAGCCGCGGACGCGCCTTCTTCCTGTTTACCAGCTACCGTGCCCTGGGCGTGGTCGCCGACCTGCTCGCGGCCCAGGATGAGTTCCCGCTGCTGGTGCAGGGCCAGGCGCCGCGCAGCGAGCTGTTGCGCCGTTTCGAGCTCGCGCAGGGCGCGGTGCTGCTGGGCACCGCGAGCTTCTGGGAGGGGGTCGACGTGCGCGGCGAACAGCTCTCCTGCGTGATCATCGACAAGCTGCCGTTCGGGGTGCCCGACGATCCGGTCACGCGTGCCCGCAGCGAGGCCCTGGTGGCGGCCGGGGGCAACCCGTTCATGGCGCTGCAACTGCCCGAGGCGGTCACGGCGCTGAAGCAGGGCGCCGGGCGCCTGATCCGCGACGTCGCCGATCGCGGCGTGCTGATGATTGCCGACAACCGCATCCGCACGCGTGCCTACGGCCGCGTGTTTCTCAACTCGCTGCCGCCGATGCGCCTGACCGATTCGCTCGCGGAGGTGCAGGCCTTCTTCGAGGAGTAGCCGGCGCTCAGGGCAGGAAGGGCCACGCCAGCGGGATCAGGACGACCCCCAGCACACCGATCAGCACGGTCAGCGGGGCGCCGAGGCGCAGGTAGTCGCTGAAGCGGTAGCCGCCGGGGCCGTAGACCATGAGGTTTGTCGGGTAACCGATCGGCGTCGCCACCGCCATCGATGAAGCCAGCATCACGATCATGGCGAGCGGCATGAACGCGATGCCGAGCTGCTCGGCGGCGGCGAGGGCGACCGGCAGCATCAGCACGGCACTGGCCTTGGCGGTGACCACGCCGGCGAGCACCGCGCTGAGGGCGAACAGGGCGGCGGCCAGCAGGGTCGGGCTGGTCCCCGCCAGCGCCACCACCTCGGAGCCGACCAGCGTGGCGAGACCGCTGTTCTGCATCGCCTTGCCCAGCGCCAGCGCACCGGCGATGACCAGCAGGACTTCCCAGTCGATGGCGCGGCGGGCGACGTCCGCACTCACGCAGCGGGTACCGATCATGGCCAGTGCCGCGAGCAGGCTGGCGCTCAGCATGCCGAGGATGCCGGACGCGACGCCGGCGACGAGCAGGACGAGGATCGCCAGCGCACGCGTGCTGCCCGTACGCACCGGCGGCGTATCGCCGTCGACCTGGCTGACGAGGTAGAAATCACGCCGGTTGCGCTGCTGGTCGATGAAGTTGGGCCGTGCCTCCAGCAGCAGGACGTCGCCCGCGGCCAGCTCGATGTCGCCGATCTTGCCGCGCAGCCGCTCACCGTTACGCGCCGCGGCGATCACCGCGGCGTTGTAGAGCGTGCGGAACTGGCCGTCGCGAATGGTCTTGCCGACCAGCGGGCAGGTGTTGCTGACCACGGCCTCGATCAGGCGACGGTTGCTGCGCCGGGCGTCGAGCTTGAAGACCTGGTCGGTGGCGGGCCTGAGGCCGCTGAAGCGCTGCAGGTCGACCACCGAGTCGACCACCCCGGCGAAAACCAGGTGGTCGTTGGCCGCGAGGCGCACGTTGGCTGAAACCGCCGGCAGGATCTCGCCGCCGCGGTCGATCTCGATCAGGAACAGGCCGCGCAGGCCGCGCAGGCCGGCCTCGTCGATGCTGCGCCCGACCAGCTCGCTGTTCGGCTCGACCTCCATTTCCACCACGTACTCGCGCGCGTCGTCGAGATGCTCGAATACCGGCATGCGCGCCGGCAGCAGCCACGGCCCGGCGTAGATGATGAACAGCATGCCGGCAATCGCGATCGGCAGCATCACCGGGGTCATCTCGAACATACCGAGCCCGGGATGGCCGGTGACCTCGATCAGCCAGCCGTTGATGATGAGGTTGGTGCTGGTGCCGATGAGGGTGCATGCGCCGCCGAGGATGGAGGCGAACGAGAGCGGCATCAGCAGCCGGCCGGCGGCGATGCCATAGCGTCGCGCCCAGCCGTCGGTGATCGGCATGAGCAGCGCAATCAGTGGCGTGTTGTTGAAGAAGCCGCTGAGCAGGGCAGTCGGCCAGACCACGCGGTGGCGCGCCGAGCGCTCCGAGGCGCGACCGCCGAAGACCCGCGCGGCGAGCATCTCCATCGCGCCCGTCTCGCGCAGGCCGGCGGCGACCAGGAACAGGGCGGCGATGGTCGCGATGCCCTCGTTGGCGAGACCGCTGAGCGCATCGGCGATACCGAGCACCGGTGCGGGGTCGCCCCGCGGCCTTTCCGCCGGTACCACCAGCAGCAGCGTCACGCCGCCCCAGATGACGATGTCGGCATTGCGGCCCGAGCGCGTCAGCAGCACCAGCACGAGGACGATGACCGCGGCCGTGACCAGCAGGGGACTCATGCAATCGACCTCGCAGACGGGGCGGCGAAACGAGGCGCGAGGGTAGGAGATCCGGGCGGCCCGGGCAAGGCGCGCTGCGGCCGCGCCGGACGCCGGGCTATACTCCGCCCCGCACGCGACCGGCCGTTTGGAGCGCGAAAATGAGCGAGCAAGCCACGCTGACAGAACAGACCCGCGTCATGCTCGGCATGCAGGACGACATGAATTGCCACGTCGACCGTGACTGGCGCGGGCACGGCCGCGCCTGGCACCGCGCGATCTGGATCGAATGCGCCGAGCTCATGGATCACTACGGCGGCTGGAAGTGGTGGAAGCATTCCGAGCCGGACCTGCCGCAGGTGGTGCTGGAGATCGTGGACATCTGGCATTTCGGGCTCAGCCTCAGGCTGCAGGCCGGCGGTACGTACGAGGCGGTGGCCGCGGCCATCGTCAGTGACTGGCTGGCGCCACCCCCGGCGCTCGGTTTTCTCGAGGAGACCGAGCGCCTGGCCGCCGCGGCGCTCACCGCGCAGCGTTTCGAGGTCGGATCGATCCGCAACCTGCTGGCGTGCTGCGAGCGCGGATTCGAAGACCTCTACCGCGCCTACGTGGCCAAGAACGTGCTCAATGTCTTCCGCCAGGACAAGGGTTACCGCGAGGGCACCTACGTCAAGGTGTGGGACGGCCGCGAGGACAACGTCGTGCTCGCCGAGCTGGTCACCACCCTCGACAGCGGCCACGCCGATTTCCGCGGCCAGGTCTACGCCGCGCTCGAGGCGTGCTACGCGCGCATCGGCGGCGCCTGAGTCGCGCGCCGCTCAGTCGGCGGCTTCGAGGTAACGCTCGGCGTCCAGCGCGGCCATGCAGCCGGTGCCGGCCGAGGTGATGGCCTGGCGGTAGATCGGATCGGACACGTCGCCGGCGGCGAACACCCCGGGTACGCTGGTCGCGGTGGCGTAGGGTTCGCCTGTGCCGGCGACGCGGATGTAGCCGCCGTCCATGTCGAGCTGGCCTTCGAAGATGGCCGTGTTCGGGCGGTGCCCGATGGCGATGAAGGTGCCGTGCACCGGTACCTCCCGCGTGCTGCCGTCGTCGACGTGGCGCAGGCGCACCCCGGTCACGCCGCCGTCGTCACCCAGGACCTCGTCGAGCACGTGGTTCCAGGCGATCGAGACGTTGCCCTGCTCACTGCGGCTGAGCAGCCGGTTGGCGAGGATCTTCTCGGCGCGGAAGCTGTCACGGCGGTGGACCACGGTGACGTGGGACGCGATGTTGGACAGGTACAGCGCCTCTTCCACGGCGGTGTTGCCGCCGCCGATGACGGCCACCGGCTTGCCCTTGTAGAAGAAGCCGTCGCAGGTCGCGCAGGCCGAGACGCCGCGGCCCTTGTAGGCCTCCTCGGAGGGCAGGCCGAGGTACTTCGCCGATGCACCGGTGGCGACGATCAGCGCGTCGCAGGTGTATTCCCCGGCGTCCCCTTTAAGACGAAAGGGGCGCGCGGCGAGATCCACCTGGTTGATGGTGTCGTAGACGAGAGTGGTTCCAAAACGCTCGGCATGTCGTTTCATGCGCTCCATCAATTCCGGACCCTGCACTCCGGCGTCGTCCCCCGGCCAGTTGTCGACGTCGGTGGTGGTGGTCATCTGCCCGCCGACCTCCAGGCCGGTGACGAGGACCGGTTCGAGGGCGGCGCGTGCGGCGTACACCGCGGCCGTGTAGCCGGCGGGGCCGGAGCCGAGGATGAGGAGTCGGTAATGCGTAGTGGCCATCGTAAAGGGCTCCTGGCGCTGGAGTTCGGGACGGTCCCCGGCCGCGGTGGCGGGGCGCGCAGCGCAGTGTACACGGAGCGCCGGAGAGATGACGGCCGACGCCGCACCGCGTGGGTCCGCGGCGACCCTGGGCCTATACTGCGCGGCTCACGCCACAGCACACGGATGACGAAAATCATGAATGCACTTCCCGATACGATGCGCGCGATCGAGGTCAGCGAGCCGGGCGGCCCGGAGGTCCTGCAGCCGGTGAGCGTGCCGCTGCCGCAGCCCGGCGAGGGCGAGGTGCTGATTGCCGTGCACGCGGCCGGGGTCAACCGCCCCGACTGCCTGCAGCGCGCCGGGCTGTATCCGCTGCCCCCCGACGCCAGCCCCCTGCCCGGGCTGGAGGTTGCCGGCGAGGTGGTCGCACTGGGTGCCGGGGTGACGCGCTGGAAGCCCGGCGATCGCGTCGTCGCGCTGACCCACGGCGGCGGCTACGCGGAATACTGCGCAGCGCATGCCGAGCACTGCCTGGTATGGCCGCGAGGCCTGTCGGCGGTCGAGGCGGCGACCCTGCCGGAGACCTGCTTCACGGTCCATCACAATCTCATCGAGCGCGGCCGGCTGAGGTCGGGCGAGACCGTTCTCGTGCACGGCGGCAGCAGCGGCATCGGGACCACCGCGATCCAGGTCGCGAGCGCGCTCGGTGCGCAGGTCATCACCACGGCCGGCAGCGCGGCCAAGTGTGACTACTGTCTGCAGACCGGCGCCGATCATGCCATCAACTATCGCGAGACCGATTTCGAGGAGGCCGTGCGCGAGCTGGTCGGGCGCGCCGGGGTCGACGTGGTCCTCGACATGGTCGCCGGGCCTTACGTCATGAAGAACATCCGGCTGCTCGGCAACGACGGGCGTTACGTGATGATCGCCTTCCTCAAGGGGGCCACGGCGGAGGTCAATTTCGGGCACGTGCTGCCCAAGCGACTGACGCTGACCGGCTCGACCCTGCGCCCGCAGCCGGTCGCGCGCAAGAGCGCCATCGCGGCCGCCGTGGCCGAGGAGATCTGGCCGCTGGTGCTGTCCGGCAAGGTGCGCTCGCACATCCACGCGACCTGGCCGCTGGAGCAGGCCGCGGAGGCGCACCGGGTCATGGAAGCCAGTACCCACATGGGCAAGCTGGCACTGACTGTCGCCGGGCGGACATGACGGCGATCACGCGAAGTTGGGGCGGGGATCGGGCATAATGCGCGGTCCCGGGCTGGAAGATGCCCGGTGCCTGTTGCACTGCCCCCGAACCCACGACTTCATCATCCAGCACGAGGAGGACCGCCGGAGTGCGTTCTAGCTACCTTTTTACCAGTGAATCGGTGTCCGAGGGACATCCGGACAAGGTCTGCGACCGCATTTCGGACGCTATCGTCGACGCCTACCTGGCCGGTGACCCGATGTCACGCGTGGCCGCGGAAACCCTGACCACCACCAATCGCATCGTCATCGCCGGCGAAGTGCGCGGGCCGGCCTCGATCACGCACGAGACCATCGAGTCCCTGGCGCGCGACGCGGTCAGGGCAATCGGCTACGAGCAGGAAGGGTTTCACTGGGACAAGGCCGAGGTGGCGGTCTACCTGCACCAGCAATCCCAGGACATCGCCCAGGGCGTGGACAGCGCCGCGGACAAGGACGAGGGCGCCGGTGACCAGGGCATCATGTTCGGCTACGCCTGCCGCGAGACCGACGTGCTGATGCCGGCTCCGATTTACTACTCGCACCGTATCCTGCAGGACCTCGCCAGTGCGCGGCACAGCGGCACGGAGCCCCGCCTGGGGCCCGACTCGAAGAGCCAGGTCACGCTGCGTTACGAGAACGGCAAGCCGGTCGGCGCGACCTCGGTGGTGGTTTCGACCCAGCATGCGAAGGGCTGCAAGGACGAGGTGCGCGAGATGGTACGCCCCTACGTCGAGGCTGCCCTGCCGGACGGCTGGATGTGCCCGGACGAGGAGTTCTACGTCAACCCGACCGGCGTGTTCGAGATCGGCGGGCCGGACGGTGACGCCGGCCTCACCGGGCGCAAGATCATCGTCGACACCTACGGCGGTGCGGCACCGCACGGCGGCGGCGCCTTCTCCGGCAAGGACCCGAGCAAGGTCGACCGCTCGGCGGCCTACGCGGCACGCTACCTGGCCAAGAACGTGGTCGCGGCGGAGCTCGCCGAGCGTTGCACGTTGCAGCTTTCCTATGCCATTGGCGTGTCCAAGCCGCTCTCGCTGTACGTCGACCTGCACGGCACCGGGCAGGTCGACGAGGCGCGCCTGGAGCAGGTCCTGATGGAGGTCATGAACCTCAGTCCGCGCGGCATTCGCGAGCACCTGCAACTCAACCGCCCGATCTACGAACGCACCGCCGCTTACGGGCATTTCGGTCGCGAGCCGGACGCCGACGGCGGCTTCTCGTGGGAGAAGACGGACCTGGTCGACGCGCTCAAAGGAGCGCTTGCCTGAGGCCGCGCCCGCCGTCACCGCCGATGCCCACATCGATCTGACACTTCAACTGAAACGGGGAAACCTGATGCTGCAAAAGACCAAGTCCGCGCGCAAGCCGCGCGCCGCGAAGAAGGCCACACCCGACTACGTCGTCGCCGATCTCGCCCTGGCCGATTTCGGCCGCAAGGAAATCGAGCTGGCCGAGCAGGAAATGCCGGGCCTGATGGCGATGCGCGAGGAATACGGCAAGGACAAGCCGCTGAAGGGCGCGCGCATCACCGGCTCCCTGCACATGACCATCCAGACCGCGGTGCTGATCGAGACGCTGCAGCATCTCGGCGCCAAGGTGCGCTGGGCGAGCTGCAACATCTTCTCCACCCAGGACCACGCCGCGGCGGCCATCGCGAAGAAGGGCACGCCGGTGTTCGCGGTCAAGGGCGAGTCGATCAAGGACTACTGGGAGTACACCGACCGCATCCTCGACTGGGGCGACGGCAAGGGTCCGAACATGATCCTCGACGACGGCGGCGATGCGACCCTGTTCGTCACCCTCGGCTACAAGGCCGAGGAGAATCCGAAGATCCTCGACGTCAAGCCGGACAACGAAGAAGAGGCCATGCTCTACGCCCAGCTCAAGCGCTCGATCAAGCGCGACCCGGGCCGCTTCCATCGCATGGCGCCGGAGATCCGCGGCGTCACCGAGGAGACCACTACCGGTGTGCACCGCCTCTACCAGATGCTGGAACGCAAGGAGCTGCTGTTCCCGGCGATGAACGTCAACGACTCGGTGACCAAGTCGAAGTTCGACAACCTCTACGGCTGCCGGCACTCGCTGATCGACGCCATCAACCGCGCGACCGACGTCATGATTTCGGGCAAGGTCGCGGTCGTCGCCGGCTACGGTGATGTCGGCAAGGGATCGGCGCAGTCGCTGCGCGGGCAGGGCGCGCGCGTCATCGTCACCGAGATCGATCCGATCTGCGCACTGCAGGCGGCGATGGAAGGCTACGAGGTCATGAGCATGGACCAGGCCTGCACCGAGGGTGACATCTTCGTCACCACCACCGGCTGCTGCGACGTCATCACCGAGCAGCACATGAAGCGCATGAAGGACCTCTCCATCGTGTGCAACATCGGGCACTTCGACAGCGAGATCCAGGTCGAGAAGATGCGCAAGTATCGCTGGACCGAGATCAAGCCGCAGGTGCACAAGATCACGATGAACAACGGCCGCAGCATCCTGATGCTGGCCGAGGGGCGCCTGGTCAACCTCGGTTGCGCGACGGGCCACCCGAGCTTCGTGATGTCGAACAGCTTCACCAACCAGACCATCGCCCAGGTGGAGATGTTCAACCACCCCGAGCGCTACCCGCTGGGCGTCTACGTGCTGCCCAAGCTGCTCGACGAAAAGGTCGCCAGGCTGCACCTGGAGAAGCTCGGCGTGGAGCTCGATACCCTGTCCCGCAAGCAGGCGAAGTACCTCGGTGTGCCGGCGACCGGGCCGTACAAGCCCGAGCACTACCGCTACTAGGTGCGCCGTGCCGGCCTGCCAGCCGATCGCCCTGCCTGCCGCGCCGCCTAGCGTGCGCGGCAGGCGCGGGTGCCGCGCGGGGAGGCCATGATGCCGCTGAGGAACACCGCCGCGGACTACGGCTGGGTCACCCGCGGACTGCACTGGGTGACCGCGCTGCTGATCATCGGCCTGATCGCGCTCGGCTGGTACATGGTCGACCTGACCTACTTCGACAAGTGGTACAACGAGTCGCTGCTGGTCCACAAGTCACTCGGCATGGTGGTGTTGGCGCTCGGCGTGCTGACCCTGGCCTGGCGTATGATCTCGCCGTCACCGCCGGGGGTGGCAACGCTCAAGCCGTGGGAGCGCCGCGTCGCCCACGTCATGCATCACCTGCTGTTCTTCATGGTGCTGGCGATCCCGATCAGCGGCTACCTGATCTCGACCTCGGCCGGCAAATCGGTCGATTTCTTCGGCTGGTTCGAGATCCCGGCATGGTTCGACGTCGGCAGCCGCACCCGCGACATCGCCATCGAAGTGCATTACTACCTCGCCTACGCCACCGTTGTGCTGGTCGCGATGCACGCCGGTGCCGCGCTCAAGCACCAGTTCATCGATCGCGACGGTACGCTCGCCCGCATGCTGTGGCGCTGACCCGGCCGCGCCCGCGCCCTCGGATCGCGGCAGCCGATTCCCTATAATCGCGAAGCCCGACCTGCATCCATCTCGTCCCGCCGTGCCGCTCACGCTCTACAACTCGCTGACCCGCCGCAAGGAAACCTTCGTTCCGGCCGATCCGTCGCGCGTCACGATGTATGCCTGCGGGCCGACGGTGTACAACCCGCCGCACATCGGCAACGCGCGCGCGGCCGTGGTCTACGACGTGCTGTTCCGGGTCCTGCGGCGTCACTACGCCAATGTCGTCTACGCCCGCAACATCACCGACGTCGACGACAAGATCAACGCCGCGGCACAGGCCGAGGGTGTACCGATCGGCGACATCACCGACCGCTACAGCGCCGTCTACCACGACGACGTCGCCGCGCTGGGCGCGCTGCCGCCGACCATCGAGCCGCGTGCGACCGCGCACCTGCAGCCGATGATCGCAATGATCGAGGCCCTGATCGCGCGTGGCTGCGCTTACGCGGCCGAGGGGCACGTGCTGTTCCACGTGCCCGCGTTTCCCGACTATGGCCAGCTTTCCGGGCGCAACCGCGACGAGATGATCGCCGGCGCGCGGGTGGAGGTGGCGCCGTTCAAGCGCGACCCGGCGGATTTCGTGCTGTGGAAGCCGTCGCCGCCCGAGCTGCCGGGCTGGGACAGTCCCTGGGGCCGTGGCCGCCCCGGCTGGCACCTCGAGTGCTCGGCCATGATCGAGCGGCATCTCGGCACCAGCATCGACATCCACGGCGGCGGCAACGACCTCAAGTTTCCGCACCACGAGAACGAGATCGCGCAGTCGCGCTGCGCGCACGACGGTGCGCCACTGGCGCGCTACTGGGTGCACAACGGTTTCGTCGAGATCGATGCGGAGAAGATGTCCAAGTCACTCGGTAACGTGCTGCTGGTGCGCGACCTGCTGACCCGGCACCCCGGTGAGGCGATCCGGCTCGCGCTGATGCGCACCAAGTACCGCGAGCCGCTGAGCTGGAACGAGGCGCTGATCGACGAGGCGCGCCGCCAGCTCGACCGTCTCTACGGTGCGCTGGAACGTCTCGACGGGCTCGACATCGAGGATGCCGCAATCGCACCGCCGCCCGAGTTCTGCGCCGCCATGGACGACGACCTCAACACCCCGCGGGCGATCGCCGTGACCATGGAGCTCGCCGGCGCGGTCAACCGGGCGACGGGCGATGCCGAGCTGCGGCGTGCCGGAGCGCTGCTGCTCGGTGCCGGGCGCGAGCTCGGGCTGATGCGCCATACCCCGGCCGAGTGGTTCCGTCACGCCGGTAGCACCGACGTCGACACCGCCGCCGTGGAGGCGCTGATCGCCGCCCGCACCGAGGCCCGCGGCGCGCGCGACTGGGCGCGCGCGGACGGTATACGCGACGAGCTCGCGGCCATGGGCGTGACCATACTGGACGGACCGGACGGCACCGAGTGGCGGGTCGAATGAGCGATTCAGGCAAGCAGGAAAGGCTTCAGCCGTCGGAGGAAATTCTCGCTGCGCAGCGCGAGATGACCGAGGCCTTCGAGCTGTTCGACGACTGGACCGATCGCTACCAGTACATCATCGATCTCGGGCGCCAGGCGGAACCTTTCCCGGACGAGCTCAAGGTCGAGGAGAACCGCCTGCATGGCTGCCAGTCGCAGGTGTGGATGGTCACCGAGCGCCGCGGCGATCGCCTGCATTACGCGGCAACCAGCGACTCCAGCATCGTCGCCGGCCTGATCGCCATCCTGCTCGCGGTCTACTCCGACCGCCGCCCGGCCGACATTCTCGCCACGCCGCCCGATTTCATCGCCGATCTCAAGCTCGCCGAGCACCTCTCGCCGACGCGCAGCAATGGCCTGCACGCCATGATCCAGCGCATCCGGCAGTTCGCCGTCGAGGCCATGGTCGACGAGGGCAAGGGCGGCGGCGCGGACTGAATCCCCGCGGGGTCAGTCTTTCAGCGAGTTCCAGATCTTGTCGAACGACTTGTGGTTGTCGGCGAAGAGCTGAATGAGCTGCGGGTCGAAATGGCCGTAGGGGTCGATGCGGTCGTCTCCCCTGGTGATGATGGAGACGGTCTTGGCATGGCTGAAAGAGGGCTTGTACGGACGTTCCGAGCGCAGGGCGTCGTAGATGTCGGCAAGCTGCACGATGCGCGCGGACATCGGGATGGCGTCGCCCTTGACCCCGTTGGGGTAGCCGGTGCCGTCCCACTTCTCGTGATGGTAGAGGGCGATCTCCGCACCCATGCTGAGACGCGGTGAGGCGCGCAGAATTTCGTAGCCATACTCGGTATGGCGGTTCATTTCCTCGCGCTCGGCGTCGTCGAGGCGGCCCTTCTTCTTCAGCACCGCCGCGTCCACGCTCATCTTGCCGACGTCGTGCAACTGGGCGCTGTAGCGCAATTCGTCGCACC
Organism: Gammaproteobacteria bacterium; assembly: GCA_041984235.1. Classification (GTDB taxonomy): domain Bacteria; phylum Pseudomonadota; class Gammaproteobacteria; genus JBHIYN01. The sequence continues at coordinate 4,954 of JBHIYN010000010.1, read as the reverse complement.
AGTCGTCAGGCAGGCCGAGCATCTTGGCGATGGCGTAGCTGTACTCGTTGACGCGGATGATGTGGTTGCCGGTTTCCTCGTCGTGGATCTCCGCGGCGCGGGCGAGCAGGGTGACCGAGACCTGGAACGCGGCCTCGGTTTCCTCCTGCAGTGCGGCGATGCGCTCGCGCTGCTCGGCGAGCTGGCGGTTGCGGCTCGACAGCGTGCGGTTCTTCTGCTTGATCTCGTCGAGCATCTCGGCGCGCTCGATGGAGTGGCCGACCACGCGCGCGATCGGGGCGACGAGCTGCTCCACGTCCTCGGCGAACGGCACCGGGTTCTTGCGCCGCGGCTTGCGGCAGTTGATGAGCTGCACCACGCCGATGACCTCGTCCTGCAGGTTCTTCAGGGGAAAGCAGAACATCGAGTGCGTGGTGTAGTTGCGCCGTTCGAATTTCGGGTCGAACTTGTACGGGCTGCGGGCGGGGATGTCGTAGACATCGTCGATCATCACCGTGCGGCCACGATGGGCGACGTAGCCGGCAATGGTGCCGGGGCCGATGGGGACGATGAAATCGGCGCGCTTGACGCGGATGGCGTCGTTCTGAATGCTCATCGGCTCCAGCCAGCGCTTGGCGCCGCGGCGGCGCGCGATGAAGATGGTGCCGGCCTCGGCGCCGGTCATCATGCGGCTCTTGCGCAGGACCTTGTCGAGCAGCTGGCTGACGGTCTGGTTTTTCTGACCCTCGACGAACTCGAGGAATTCGAGAACCTGATCTGAGCTCACGGTGACCTCACGATACTGACGCGGCCCGCGTAGTGCGATCGCCGGCATGGCACGAGGCCCGAACGATAGCACAACCCCTGTGCCGGATGCTGTGAAACGAAGCGATTACCCGGCACCTGGCGGACCGCCCCGGGATCCGCCTTCGGTTATACTTCCGCGACCTCCAGACCCGCGCGTGGACGGCGCCACCGGACCCCCTGGCACATGGCCAAAACATTTCACGAAATCAAATCCTTGGACCTGCCCGCGCTGGAGGCCGAAACCGCCGCGACCTGGGCGGCCGAGAATACCTTCGAGCAAAGTGTGGTTTTACGCGACGGCGCGCCCACCTTCACCTTCTACGAAGGTCCGCCGACGGCCAACGGCCGCCCCGGCATTCACCACGTGCTCGGTCGCACCATCAAGGACGCGTTCTGCCGTTACAAGACGCTCAAGGGCTTTCGCGTCGAGCGCAAGGGCGGCTGGGATACGCACGGCCTGCCGGTCGAGATCGAGGTCGAGAAGGAGCTCGGCCTGGACGGCCGCGCCGAGGTCGAGAAGTACGGCATCGCGGCCTTCAATACCGCCTGCCGCGAGAGCGTCTCGCGTTACAAGCGCGACTGGGACGAGCTGACCCGGCTGATCGGCTACTGGGTCGACCTCGACGATCCCTACGTCACCTTCCACACCAGCTACATCGAGTCGGTGTGGTGGCTGATCAGCCAGATCCACGAGCGCGGCCTGCTCTACAAGGGCTACAAGATCCAGTGGTACAGCCCGGGCACCGGCACGGTGCTGTCCTCGCACGAGGTCTCGCTCGGCTACCGTGAAGTCAGCGATCCCAGCGTCTACGTGCGCTTCCGCTCTGCCGACGAGCCCGATCTCAGCTTCCTCGCCTGGACCACCACGCCCTGGACGCTGATCTCCAACGTCGCCCTGGTGGTCGGCGAGAACCTCGATTACGTCACGGTGCGCGTCGGCGAGGAGCGGCTGCTGCTGGCCGCCGCCCGGCTCGAGGCGCTCGATGGCGAGTACGAGATCCTCGAGCGTCACCGCGGGGCGGACCTGCTCGGGCGGCGCTACGAGCCGCTGTTCCGGGTCGCCGGCGTCGATTACCCGGACCATGCCTGGCACATCCGTGCGGCGGACTACGTGACCGTCGACGACGGCACCGGCATCGTGCACATCGCACCGGCCTTCGGCGCCGAGGACTACGAGGTCGGTCAGCGCGAGAACCTGCCGCTGGTCAACCCGGTGCTGCCCGACGGTCATTTCGACGACAGCGCGCCGCTGGTTGCCGGCGCCTGGTTCAAGGACGCGGACAAGACCATCATCCGCGATCTCAGGGACCGCGGACTGCTCTACAAGCGCCAGGACTACCTGCACAACTACCCGCACGACTGGCGCAAGGGTACGCCGCTGATGAGCTACCCGGTGGACAGCTGGTTCATCCGCACCACCGCGCTCAAGGATCGCCTGGTCGAGCTCAACCGCTCGATCGCCTGGCACCCGCCCGCGATCCGCGACGGTCGCTTCGGCAACTGGCTGGAGAACAACATCGACTGGGCGCTGTCGCGCAAGCGCTACTGGGGGACGCCGCTGCCGGTGTGGGTGTCAGACCAGCCCGGCTCCTCCCATTTCGAGGTGATCGGATCGATCGCCGAGCTGCGCGAGAAATGCGGCCGGGCGCTGCCGCCGGATGACGAGATCGACCTGCACCGGCCGTTCGTCGACGAGCTGACCTGGCCGGCGCCGGACGGCGGCACCATGCGCCGCGTGCCGGAGGTGATCGACGTCTGGTTCGACTCGGGCGCCATGCCGTTTGCGCAATGGCACTACCCGTTCGAGAACCAGGCTGCCTTCGAGCGCAATTTCCCGGCCGACTTCATCTGCGAGGGCATCGACCAGACCCGCGGGTGGTTCTATTCCCTGCACGCGATTGCCTGCCTGGTGCAGGACTCCGTGGCCTTTCGCAACGTCGTCGTCAACGGTCTCATCCTCGACGAGCAGGGCGAGAAGATGTCCAAGTCGAAGGGCAACACGGTCGATCCCTTCGACGTCGTCAGGCGCTACGGCGCCGACGTGGTGCGCTGGTACCTGATCGCCAACTCGCCGCCGTGGGACAACATGAAGTTCTCCGAGCGCGGACTGGTGGAGACGCGCGGCAAGTTCTTCGGCACCATCGAGAACGTCTACCGATTCATGTCGAGCTACGCCAACATCGACGGCTTCGCCGCTGCCGAGCCGCCGCTGCCCGCCGCTGCCCGCACCGAGCTCGACCAGTGGATCCTGAGTCGTCTCAACTCGACCGCGGCCGCCGCCGACCAGGCGTACGAGGGCTACGACCTGACGCGCGCTGCGCGGGCCGTGGAGCAGTTCGTCGAGGAGCTCTCGAACTGGTACATCCGCCGCTCCCGTGCGCGCTTCTGGGCGGCGAAGAAGGCCGGCGCGGAGGGTGAGAGCGTGCCCGCCGAAAGCAAGCTCGCGGCCTACCAGACGACCTTCGAATGCCTGCGCGGGATCGCGGTCATGATGAGTCCGATTGCCCCCTTCTTCAGCGACTGGCTGTACCGGCGGCTGAACGAGGTGGCGGCGTTCGCGCCGGAGGCGTCGGTCCACCACGCGCTGTTCCCGACGCCGGACCAAGCGGTCATGCAACCGGCGCTGGAGCACCGCATGGGGCTCGCGCGCCACATCGTGCAGCTCGTGCTGTTGCTGCGTAACCGCAGCCAGATCAACGTGCGTCAGCCGCTCGCGCGCATGCTGCTGGTGACGGGCGGGGCGGTCGAGCGCAGTGCCGTTGCCGCGGTCGAGGCGATCATCCTCGACGAGGTCAACGTGCGGGCTATCGAGTACGTGGACGATTCCAGCGGGATCGTCAGGCGCTCGGCCAAGGCCGATTTCAAGAAGCTCGGCCCGCGTCTCGGCAAGCAGATGAAGGCCGTCGCCGCGGCTATCGCCGCATTGGGTGACGACGACATCAAGCGCCTCACCGCTGACGGTGCGATCCCGGTCACTACCGACGCCGGCGAGGTCGAGGTCGCGCTCGACGAGGTCGAGATCCTGAGCGAGGAGATCGGCGAGTGGAGCGTGGCCCAGGAAGACGGCGTCACCGTCGCGCTCGACGTCACCCTCACCGACGAGCTGCGCGCGGCCGGCCACGCCCGCGAGGTGGTCAACCGCATCCAGTCGCTGCGCAAGAAGGCTGATCTCGACCTGACCGATCGCATCGTGGTGCAATTCCGGACGGAGGAGGCCATCGCCGCCGCGATAGCCGAGCACCAGGCGTTGATTTGCCGCGAGACGCTGGCCACGCGCATGGAAGCGGCGGAAGCGCCCATTGGCACCCTGGTCGAGGATTTCGATATCGATGGCCTGGCCTTGCAGCTCGGGATCGCGCTGGACGACGCCGCACGGCCGCAGAAAACAGGAACCTGAACATGACCCATCGCATTCAGGCGCGCCGCGCCATCCCCTGGCTGGCCGCGATCGCACTGCTGCTCGTCGCCCTGCCGGCACCGGCGGCCATGACGCCGACCGAGACCGTCAAGCAGGCCATCGGCGAAGTTCTCAAGATCCTCAAGAACGAGAACCTCGACCGCACCCAGCGCTGGGACGCGATCGGCGAGATCATCGATGCACGCTTCGATTTCCGCAGCATGTCGCAGAGCGTGCTCGCGACCAACTGGCAGTCGGCCAGTGCCGGCGAGAAGCGGCGCTTCGTCGAGTTCTTCTCGCAGTACCTGGAGGACACCTACCGCACCAGGATCGAGGCCTACACCGATCAGCGCGTGGAGTACCTCAGCGAGCAAATCCGCAAGGACCGCGCCATCGTGGATACCGAGATCGTGACAGCGTCGAATCGTATCCCGGTGACCTATCGGCTGAAGAACAACGAAGGCGCCTGGTACGCCTATGACGTCGTCATCGAGGGCGTCAGCCTGGTCAGTAACTACCGCAATACCTTCAATGCCATCATCAAGGCGGAGGGCATGGACGGGCTGCTGCTGGACCTGGAGCACCGCATTTCCTCGTACAAGGAAAAGCACGGCGGCCCACCCCCTGAGTAGTGCGGGGGGCTCCACCTGGAACCGTCTGGCGGCGTTGCGGCGTGCGCTGCGGTGCTCATTGACTGATGTCAACTGCGCGCCTCGCTTGCGCCGCGCCTTGCCAGTCGGTCCCAGGTGAAGCCTGACGGGGCTGCGACAC
>JBHIYN010000001.1:0-440607 GCA_041984235.1 Gammaproteobacteria bacterium | reverse complement strand
ATCCAGTCCGATATGTCTCGTCGTTCGCTGCGCGGCTCCTTGCGCACGGCACTGCTCGCTACGCGCACACGCCGATTTTCCCACCTCCGACGCTGCTGCGCGTCCCGGGCGCCGCGTCGCGTGCTCGCGAACGCCTCGCCTATCCGGCCTGATAGGTCTCGTCGTTCGCTGCGCGGCTCCTTGCGCACGGCACTGCTCGCTACGCGCACACGCCGGTTTTTTCCACCTCCGACGCTGCTGCGCGTCCCGGGCGCCGCGTCGCGTGCTCGGCCGGGGGCTACCCGTTCAGTCGCCCCGCAAACGGGCCTACCCCGGATGAGTTAGCGGCGGCGGTCAATTCAGGGCATCCGGGCGCCTCCTTAAGCAATGCTGTTCTAATCCAGGGGCGCCTTCTTTTTGGACCAAGCCGCAGGACGTCGTTGCGGGGCGGTCAGACGCGCACCGGCTAGGACATCAACGGAGGATGCAGACATGCCAATTCATCGTCACGATCCACTGGATCTCAATGACGCCGACGCGGAACAGTTCCTGAAGAATTTGCAGGGAAACATACTTAAAGGCCACGGTCGCAATCGCGCCGCCCACGTGTTCCTGGATTTCCACGGCGCCGAAGTACACCAGGCGAAGCAATGGATCACCACGGCTGCCCGGTCCCGATTCACCAGCGCCTTCGGACAGCAGCAGCAAACGGATAGCGGCGCGACCGGTCACACACTCACCACGTTTTCGATGAGTGCCGAGGGCTACAAGCATCTGGGTCTCGAGATCCCGGATGACAAGTCTTTCAGAAAAGGAATGCGGGAACGCGGCAGCAAGCTGAATGATCCGGCCCCGCAGGCATGGGAGCCCGCGTACGCGACCCCGGCGGACCGGCTTCATGCGCTCGTGATCATTGCCAATGAAGATGAAACCAAGCTGGCGAACGAAGTCGCAACCCTTCGCGCGGAGATCGAGGGCCTGGGTGCGTCGGTCGTCCACGTGGAACCGGGAAACCAGCTACGCAATGCGGACGGAGAAGCCATCGAGCACTTCGGCTATCGCGATGGGGTCAGCCAGCCCAATTTCTTCGTTCAGACCGACGCAGATGACAATCCCGATTTCGATCAAACCACCCGCCTCGGCCTGGTGCTGGAAAAGAAGCGCGGATTCGATAATGCATTTGGTTCCTATCTGGTGTTTCGCAAGCTGGAACAGGACGTCAGAGGATTCAACGAAGCCGTTGAGCGTGTCGCTGACCAACTCGGGATGAATCCCGACCTTGCCGGCGCGATGGCTGTCGGACGGTTCAAGGACGGCACCCCGGTTGTCAAACACGCCCAGGCGCAGGGCTCCGATGGCGACAAGATTGATTTCGATTTCGACGACGACCCGAAAGGCAGGCGTTGTCCCTTCCACGCCCATATCCGCAAAGCGAATCCGCGCAACGAAGTCCCCCTCTTGATCAACATCGTCGCCCAGGAGCAGCGACGGAGAATCGCCCGACGTGGCATCACGTACGGCGTCCGGGGAGACACCGACGCGACCAGCGAACCACCGAGCGGAGGCGTCGGACTCCTGTTCATGTGCTACCAGTCGGATATTCGCAGGCAGTTCGAGTTCATCCAGCGGCGGTGGGCCAACAATCCCGACTTTCTCAAAAGCAATACGGGACCTGACCCCGTGATCGCACAAGGCGACGACGACGAGCACGACGAGGAAGACTGGCCGAACTGGCCCCAAGCCTGGGGTAGCAAGAAAAAGGTACGTATACCTTTCGGCGAGTTCGTCTCCCTTCGAGGTGGGGAGTACTTCTACACGCCCAGCCTGCCGTTCCTCTTGACGCTGGCCGACTGAAAATTCGCGACGCCGGGCTACGGCCCGGTTTCGGGCCGGGGACCCCCGACAGACGGTTCCCGGCCCGAGCGTGTTCCGCGACTCAGTCCAGTCCCCGCACCGCCGGCCCCTTGAGCTCCACCGTGTTGCCTTCCGGATCGTCGACGTAGATCGAGGGGCCGAAGCCCTCCGCGCCGTAGACCTCCACCGTGTCCGACCCGGTCACGCCGCAGGCGGCGAGGTGCGCGCGTATTGCCGTCTCGTCGAACGGCTCGACGCGCAGGCAGAAGTGGTCGAGGTTGGGGCCGCCCTGTGGCGGGCCGCCCTTGCGGCGGCCGAGCTCGGCGTCGCTGTCGACGATGTCGATGATGATGTCGCCGACACGCAGCTGCACCAGTCCGATATCGAGCTCGCGCTCCACGCTCGCTCCGAGCAGCGACTGGTAGAAATCGACCAGCCGCCGCGCGTCGCGCGCACGCAGGACGACGTGGTCGAGATGAACGTGATCGAAATGCATTGCGCTGATCAGCCCGGCAGCGTTTCCTCGACGTAACGATACACCACCCAGCTGCCCAGCGCGCCGAGTCCGCCGGCGGCGAGCGCCGCCATGCCGAGCGGCGCAACGGCCACCACGGAGCTGATCACCATCGGTCCCGCGGCCGAGCCGCAGTCGGTCAGCAGGCGCCACAGGCCGAGGAACTCGCCGCGCCGCGCGGGCGGCGCGAGATCGGTACCCAGCGTCATCACGATGCCGGTCGACAGGCCGTTGGCGAAGCCCAGCAGCACCGCGACCGCGAGCAGACCGGGATAGCTCCCGACCACCCCGATGGCGGCCAGCCCGAGCGCGAACAGGCACGAGCTCGGCACCGCGGTCGCGCGCCGGCCACGCTTGTCCATGAGCACGCCGGCGGGATAGAAGAGCGCCACGTCGACCGCCGCCGAGACCGACACCACCAGGCCGATGGCGGCCGCGCCCAGTCCCAGGCTCGCGCCGGCCAGCGGCAGCAGCACGGTGCGCGCCGCGCGCATCAGCATGAAGCTGATCGCGGCGACGCCGGCGGTGGCGAACACGCGCCGGTACTCGAAGCCGAGACGCGGAATGGCGTGCCATTCCAGCGGTGTGCCATCCGGCCGTTCGTGGGCGGCGAAACCGATGATGCAGGCGAGCCCGGCGACGCACATGGCGGCGCCGACGGCAAAGGTCGCGGCATAGCCGACGGCATGTGCGAGCGCGCCGCCGGCCAGCGGCCCGATCAGCGCGGTGGCGCGCAGACTGCCCGCGATCATCGCGATCACGCGCCCGCGCTCTGCCCCCGCCAGGGTGCCCGAGATCCACGCCATGCGGCCGAGCAGGAAGGTGCTGCTGCCGCAGCCGTTGAAGAACGCGATGACGTAGAACCAGCCGATCTCGTCGCTGACCGCGTAGGCGCAGAACGCGATCGAGACGATCAGCCCGGCCAGCACCATCACCGCCTTGTCGCCGATACGCGCGGCGAGCATGCCGGCGGGCACGTCCATCACCATCATGCCGATGCCGCGCCAGCCGATCACGGCGGCGGCCGCCGCCGCGCTGCCGCCGAGGTCGAGCACGTACAGCGGCAGCAGCACGAACGAGGCCTGGGCCGGCGTACCGAGCAGCATCGCCGGCAGGTACAGCGGCAGCAGCACGCGCTGGTGGACGCTGGCCGGGGCCGACATGCTCAGGCCGTGGCGTGCATGCGCCCGCGCGACAGCGACAGCGCGATGCCGCACGCGCACAGCCCGGCGCCGATCATGAAACACAGGCGGATGGCGTGCGCGAGCTCGGGGTACAGGTCCGGCGTGATCTCGCGCGGGCCGAGCAGCAGCGCGAAGATCATCGCCACCAGGCCCATGCTGGTCATCTGCCCGACCACCCGCATGACCGCCGTCGCGCCGGCCGCGCGTCCGTAGTCACTGCGGCCGACCGCGCCCATGATGGCATTGGCATTGGGCGTCGCGAAGAGGCTGAAGCCGAGCCCGGTGACGACCAGGCTGGCGATCGCCGCGGACAGCGGACTGGCCGCGTCCAGCGCAGCGAACAGGGCCAGGCCCAGCGCGGTCAGCCCCATGCCGAGCGAGGCAATTACGCGCGGCTCGCGGCGGTCGGCGAGACGCCCGGCAAACGGCGAGATCAGCGTCATCACCGCCGGCTGCGCCATCATCACCAGGCCCGCCGTGCTCGGCGCCACGCCCTTCAGGTACTGCAGGTAGAGACTGACCAGCACGACGTTGGCGAAGGTCGTGGTGTACATCACCAGCGAGGCCAGGCAGGACATCAGGAACACGCGGTTGGTGTAGAACAGCCCGACGTCGTACACCGGGTGCGGATGGCGGTGCTCGTGCCGGAAGAAGAGCCAGATTCCCAGGCCGCCGCCAACCACCATCAACACACCCACTGCGCCCGGCAGCTTCGACACCCCGGTCATGAGGATGACGATGGCGACGCCGTAGAGCGCCGCGCCGGCCGCGTCGAAGCTGCCGCGCTCGTCCGCGCGCCACTCGACCGGCAGGCGCAGTAACCCGATCAGCAGCACCAGCAGCGCCAGCGGCACGTGGATGACGAAGGTCGCGCGCCAGCTCAGCGCCTCGATCAGCCAGCCGGCGACGAACGGCCCCAGTGCCAGCCCCAGGTAGATGGCCGAGACCGTGTAGCCGATCGCCTGCCCGCGGCGCGCCGGCGGGAACACCGAGGAGATCACCGCGACGTTGGTCGCGTAGAGCATGGCCGCGCAGATCCCCTGCAGCAGGCGGCCGCCGATGAGCTGCGCGTCGTTCTGCGCGCAGGCCGCCAGGATCGAGGTCACGATGACCCCCGCGGTGCCGATCAGGTACAGGCGCTTGCGCCCGTACATGTCGGCCAGGCGGCCGAAGCCGAGCACGAAGGCCGCGCTCGCCATCAGGTAGCTCATCGGCACCCACGACAGCGTGACGGCGTCGACGCCGAGATCGCGCGCCATCGCCGGCAATGCCACGTTGACCCCGGTCAGCATCATCGCCGTGGACACCGAGTTCAGCATCACCATGACGATGGTCGCACGGCGCATGCGCTCGTCGATGAGCGGCTCGGACGGGCTCAAGCCGGCCCCCCCGTTCGAACCCGGCGTCGCGGTGCGCGGCGCACAGGTCTCATGATCTGCAGATGCGCGTCACCTCCGCGGTTGCACGCTGCAGCGCCGTTCAATGCCCGCCGGTCCCGACGGCGCTCATCCGTCCTCGCGCGCACGCAGCTCGACGCGCCGGATCTTGCCGCTGACCGTCTTCGGCAGACCGTCGACGAACTCGATGCGGCGCGGGTACTTGTACGGCGCGGTGACGTTCTTGACGTGCTCCTTGAGCTCCTCGACCAGCGCGTCGCTGGGGGTGTAGCCGGGCGCCAGCACGACGAAGGCCTTGACCACCGCGCCGCGGGTCTCGTCGGGACTGGCGACGACCGCCGACTCGGCCACCGCCGGGTGCTCGATCAGCGCGCTCTCGACCTCGAACGGGCCGATGCGGTAACCGGCCGACAGGATCACGTCGTCGGCGCGGCTGACGAACCAGAAGTAGCCGTCCTCGTCGACGTAGCCGCGGTCGCCGGTGATGTACCAGTCGCCGACGAAGCAGGCGGCAAAGCGTTCCGGGTCGCCGCGGTAATCCATGAACAGGCCGGGCGCGCGCTGCGGCTTGACGCGAATGGCGATGTCGCCCTCCTCGCCCGCGCCCAGCGGCCGGCCGTCGTTGTCGATGATCGCCATCTCGATGCCCGGCATGGGCTTACCCATGGAGCCGAAGCGCGGCTCGAGAAACGGGAAGTTGCCGCACACGAGCACGGTCTCGGTCTGGCCGTAGCCGTCGCGGATGACGATGCCGGTGGCGCGCTTCCAGGTCTCTATGACCTCCGGGTTGAGCGGCTCGCCGGCACCGACGCAGTGGCGCAGGTGCGGGAAGGTGTACTTCGACAGGTCCTGCAGCACCAGCATGCGGTAGATGGTCGGCGCGCCGCACATGGTGGTGACCGGATGGGCGGCGAGCAGCTCCAGTGTCTTCACCGGGTCGAAGGTCGGCGTGTGGTGCACGAACAGGGTCGCGCCCTGGTTCCAGGGTCCGAAGTAGCTCGAATAAGCGGCCTTGGCCCAGCCGGTGTCGCTGATGTTCCAGTGCAGGTCACCGGGGCCGAGATCCAGCCAGTACTTGCCGGTGATGCGGTGCGCGAGACCGTAGCCGTGCGCGTGGATGGTCATCTTGGGATAGCCGGTCGTGCCGGAGGTGAAGTAGCACAGGGCGTCCTCGTCGAACGCGGTGTCCACCGTCTCGAAATCATCGCTGGCGGCGTCGACGATGGCGTCGTAAGAGAGCCAGCCGTCGCGCTCACCGTCGACCAGGATGCGCGCAGCCAGCGTCTCGCACTGGTCCGCGACCTCGTCGAGCTTGGTCGCGTTGGCGGCATCGGTGATGAAGCACACCGCGCGCGCCGCGTTCATACGGTAGGCGATGTCCTTGGGCGAAAGCTGGGTGGTCCCCGGCGAGCAGATTGCCCCCATGCGCAGACAGGCGGTCACGATCTCCCACCATTCGATGTTGCGTCCCAGCATCAGCACCACGGTGTCGCCGCGCGCAACACCGGCGGCGGCGAGCGCGTTGGCCAGCTGGCGCGAACGCGCCGAGAGGCCGGCAAAGCTGAGCGTCTTGCGGTTGTCGTCGTCATCGACCCATTCAATCGCCACGCGCTCGCCATCGCTCGCGGCCCAGCGATCGAGCACGTCGCGCGCGAAATTGAAGCGCGCCGGCGGGTCCCAGTCGAAGTCGGCGCGGGCCTGCTCGTAGTTCGTGATCTCGCTTGCGTTGGTCATGGTCGTCGTTCTCCCCGGGGAATGGCGCGCCGCTTACAGCCAGGCCGGCGCGGTGTCGAGACAGGTCGTGTCACAGGCCGCGAGCAGCGCGCAGCGCTCGGCCACCCGCGGCATTTCGTAACGGTAGAAATATTGGCAGGCGGCGAGCTTGCCCTGGTAGAAATCGCGCTCCGCACCCTCGGCGCCGTCCAGCGCGCGCGCCGCGACCAGCGCCTGGCGCAGCCAGGTCCAGCCGATGACGACGTGCCCGAAGGCATCGAGGTAGGTCGTCGCGTTGGCCAGCGCGCGATCGACCTCGCCCGCCCCGCGCACCGCGAGGATGGCCTGCGTGGTCGTCTCCAGGCAGGCGATCGCCTCGCCCAGTGCCGCGCGGTACTCGGCGACCAGGGGCACGCCCTCGGCCGCGGCCAGGGTCGCGCGGTACTCGTCCAGCAACGCGGCGAACGCCGCCCCGCCGTGCATGGCGACCTTGCGTCCGAGCAGGTCCAGGCCCTGGATGCCGTGCGTGCCCTCGTGGATGGGGTTGAGGCGGTTGTCACGGTAGAAGCGCTCGAGCGGAAAGTCGCGCGTGTAGCCGTAGCCGCCGAGGATCTGGATGGCGTGCTTGTTGCCCTCGAGACAGAACTCCGACGGCCACGACTTGGCGATCGGGGTGAGGATGTCGAGCAGCAGGCCGACCCGCTCGCGCTCAGCGGCATCGTCGGTGGTGCGCTGTACGTCGAGCAGCCAGGCACAATGCAGCACCAGCGCGAAGGCGCCCTCGGCGGCGCTCTTCTGCGCCAGCAACAGGCGCCGGATGTCGGCGTGCTCGACGATCGGCACCTGCGGCGCGGTCGGGTCCTTGCTGCCCGAGGGACGCCCCTGCGGGCGTTCGCGCGCATAGTCGAGCGAGTGCAGGTAACCGGTATAGCCGAGCACCGTCGCCGTCATGCCGACGCCGACGCGCGCCTCGTTCATCATGTGGAACATGTAGGCGAGGCCGCGGTGCGCTTCGCCGACCAGCCAGCCGTGACACTCGCCGCCGTCGCCGAATTCGAGCACGGTGTTGGTGGTGCCGCGGAAACCCATCTTGTGGTTGAGCCCGGCAAGCGTGATGTTGTTGCGCTCGCCGCGCGTGCCGTCCTCGTTGACGCGGTACTTGGGCACGATGAACAGCGAAATGCCCTTCACGCCCGGCGGGCCGCCCGGGATCTTGGCCAGCACCAGGTGCACAATGTTCTCGGACAGCTCGTGCTCGCCGCCCGAGATCCACATCTTGGTGCCCTTGATCAGGTAATGGCCGGCGTCGGTCGGCTCGGCGCGCACCAGGATGTCGGACAACGACGAGCCGGCCTGCGGCTCCGACAGGCACATGGTGCCGAAGTACCGGCCCTCGACCAGCGGCGCCAGGTAACGCTGCTTCTGCGCGTCCGAGGCGAACTCGCTGAGCAGGTTGATCGCGGCATGGGTGAGGAAGCCGTAGGCATTGGCGGAGACGTCGGCGGCGGCGATCCACGCGCAGGCTGCCTGTGCCACCACCCATGGCAGCTGCATGCCGCCCCAGGCGGCCTCGGCGGCAACGCCGGTAAAACCGCCCTCGACGTAGGCCGCGACCGCCTCCTCGAGCTCGGGGATGACCTGCACCCGACCGTTCTCGAAACGCGGCTCGTTGGCATCCAGCTTCGCCGCGTGCGGCGCGAACTTGTCCTCGGCGAGGCGGCGGGCGGCGTCGATGACGGCGTCGAAGGTCTCTCGATCGTGCTCGGCGTAACGCGCGGTAGTGCACAGGGCGGTGGCGTCGAGCAGTTCGTAGAGCACGAACTCCACGTCACGGGGATTCAGCAGCAGGCTCATGGCAGTCTGTCGTCAGGTGGGACGGTCTCGGTGCGGGCGGTATTGAACCACAGCGACCGGCCGTCTGCGCGCCGGGCGCGCCGCGGGCGCGGCGTGGCGGCGAATCAGTCGTTGTCTGCGACGCTGAGGCCGTCGAAATCGTAATCCGGCGGCGTCACCTTCTGTGCCTCGACGAGGGTGGTGCCCGGTGGATCGAGCTCGAGCGCGCTGAGGTCGTACTCCGGCTCCGGCACCGGCTCGGCGTCGACCAGGGTGACCCCGGCCTCGGCCATGGAGAGATGCTCCGTGGCGATGTCCGGCGCCGCCACCGGCGCGTGCTCGACCAGCGTCTCGCCGGGCTCGGCAAGGCTGGTCTCCAGCGCGTCGGGCGGGCTCTCCGTCCCGGCGAACGCCGCCGGCACGGTTTGCGGCGCCTCACCGGCGGGCGGCGTGACGCGGTCCGCGGGCGCTGCGGGCGGTGGCGGTGCGGCAGCTGGCGTCTGGTCCGGCGGCGGTGCCGCGGCCGGAGCTGCCGGGGCCGCCGCCTGCGCTGCCGTGCCGACGATGTCGACCAGCGCGCCGGCCTTGCCCAGGGCGGCCTTGTACTTGCGCGCGCCGTCGGCGTCGAGGCCCTTCTTGATGATGACCTTCTGGCCGGAGAACATCTTCTCGATGCGCGCGGCGTCGGCCTTGAACAGCTTCGCCAGGTTGGCCTTGACGGCGTCCGGGTCGGCGCCTTCGGCGATGCGGCCCTGGAAGACCACGGCGTATCCGGCCTCGGCCATCGTCATCACACCTCGCGGACTGCGGCTTGCATGAAGTTCAGAATACTTGATCCGGCGGCGCGCTTCAGGCCAGGTAGCCGCCGTCCACCACGATCGAGGAACCGGTGGTGTAGCTGGCCGCATCGGACACCAGGTAGAGCACCGCGGCGGCCATCTCGGACGGCTCGGCGCCGCGCCCCAGCGGGGTATGCGGCAGCTGCGTGGCCATGAACTCCTCGTCGTCGTGCAGCGCCTGCGCGAACTTGGTGCGCGTGAGGCCGGGCACCAGGGTGTTGACGCGGATGCCGAACTGGCCGCACTCGCGCGCCAGCGCCTTGCCCATGTTGTGAATGCCGGCCTTGGTGATCGAGTACACCCCCTGCTTGTCGCCGGGCGAGAGCGCGTTGGCCGAGGCCACGTTGACGATGGCGCCGCCGCCGGCATCGCGCATGCGCCGCCCGGCCGCGGTACACATGAAGAAGAAGCCGCGCAGGTTGACCTCCACGGTCTTCTCGAACGAGGCCACGTCGGTGTCCAGGATATGGCCGTAGTAGGGATTGGCCGCGGCGTTGTTGACCAGGATGTCGACGCGGCCGTGCGCGTCGTCGAGCCAGCTCCAGAACGCCTCGATACTCTCCATGCGGCCGATGTGGCAGGCTCGCGCCTCGGCACTGCCGCCGCCGGAGGTAATGATGTCCACCGTTTCGCGGCAGCCGTCCTCGCCGCGCGACAGCGCCACCACGTGGGCGCCGTACTCACCGAGAATGGTGGCGATGGCCTGGCCGATGCCGCGGCTGGCGCCGGCAACGACGGCAAGCTTGCCGCCCAGGTCGAAGGTGTCGCGTGCCATGGGTCGTGTTCTCCTGTGCGTGGTGGACGTTGCGGTGTCCTGCCGGGCGTCGCACTATAGCAGTCCGCCGCCGCGCCCGAGCACGCCACCGCACCGCACGATGCCCTGCTTACCCCAACGTCACCCCGCTCCGCACTCACGCTTATGACCGACCGTTCGACACGCACGCGGGCACGCCGCCTGGCGCTGCTGGTCGCCCTGCTCCTGCCCTGCGCGCTGTCCGCCGCCGGCACCGGCGCCGCTGCCGGGACGGATGCCGCCGACCCGCGTATCACGGCGATGAAGAACCATCCCCGCGGGCCGTTCGCGCGCATCCTGTGGTTCTGCGCCGACGGCCGCCGCCTGCCGCCGGAACCCAACGCCTGCAAGCCGTACGGCGGCGGCTCGCAGCACGGCGAGTGGACGCAGAGCACGCAGGATCTGCGCGCGGCCGGCTATCACGTCGCGAACGTTTACGCCGATCTCGACCAGGCCGCACTGCTGGCCGCGCCGCGTCCCGCCCTGGCGCTGGCGCAGATGGTCATCGAGCGCTTCCTGATGCGCATCGACGACGGCTGGATCATGCGCCGGGCACGTTACTACCGCGGTGCCCTGCAGGAAGAGGGCGAACGCGCCGGCGCGCGCCGACTGCTGCTGGCACTGGCGGCGTCGCCGGTGTGGACCGGCAACCGCTTCCTCACCTGGCGCACCCTGGCCGCCACGCTGCGCCACGGCGTGGACGGCCCCTCGGCGCGCGGCATCCGCCAGGACGCCAGCGACCTGGCCCGGCGCGACACCGATTTCGTGCCGCTGAAGAACAAGATCCACATCACCCCGCAGGCCGCCGATGCCGACGCCGTGCGTGCCTATGCAGAGCGTCACGCCGGCAGCGAGCTGGCCGCCGAGTTCACCGCACTGGCCGATGCCATCGCTTCCCTGCACGCCATCGATCCCGGCCAGGCCCTGGCCGGCGCCATCGACGCGCTCGCCGCGGACGCACCCGAAGCGGCGCGCGAGCTGCGCCGCATCCAGGCCCGCCTCGCCGCGCCCGGCGCCCGCGAGCGCTTCCAGGCCAGCGCCGCCGCCCTCGCCGCACTGCGCAGCGTCATTCCGCAGCTGCGCGACAGCAGCGCACGCCTGCGCGCGCTCGACGCCGGCATTGCCGTGGAAGCCACGCACTTCGTCGCCGCCACCGAGCTCGCACAGGCGCTGGCGACGCTGACGCGTCGCGAACGCCTCGCCCTGCTCGGCGGCTCGGTCGACGCCCTGTTCGGTACCGGCCTGCTCTCCGCCCGCCAGCACGCTGCCCTGCACGCGACCCTGGCGCGCTTCGCAGCCGGCCCGCTGCCGCTGCCGCAGCATCGCGCCGACGTCGACTACCTCGGGCTCGCACCGGGCTGGGGCGATCGCCATCTCAACTTCGCCTTCGGCGACGGCATGGCGAAGCTGGCCGAGATCGAGCCGCTGGCGCGGCTGTTCATCCAGGATCACCTGCGCGGCAGCCCGCTGTTCTTCTATGCCGAGGTCATCGGCGGCCTGCAGGCCGACGCCAACCGCCTCACCGGCATCGAGCACCGCCTGTTCGACGCCACCGTCGCCGGCGGCCTGCGCGCGCTCAACCCGGGCCTCGCCCGCGGCGTGCTGCGCGACGGCCGCACGCTGGCGCCGGAAGCGTTCAGCGCCGACGGCATCTACCTGCTCGACGAGACCGTCGCCGAGCTGCCGCCGGTGGCCGGCATCGTCACTGCCGGCGAGGGCAACCCGCTCTCGCACGTGCAGCTGCTGGCGCGCAACCTCGGCATCCCCAACGTCAGCGTCGCGGGACAACGTCTCGCCGAGCTCCGTGCGCACGAGGGCGAGCGCGTGGTGATGGCGGTGAGCGGTGGCGGTACGGTCCACCTGCTCGCCGACGATGCCCGCTTCGACGCGCTGTTCGAGGCGGCCGCTGAACGCCCGCAGCACCTCATCGCCGCCGACCTCGGCAAGCTCGATCTCAGCGCACGGACGGTGCTCGATCTCGCCGACCTGCGCGCCGACGACTCCGGCCGCACCGTCGGCCCCAAGGCGGCCAAGCTCGGCGAGCTCAAGGCCAGCTACCCGGAGGCCGTCGCCGACGGCCTGGCTTTGCCTTTCGGGGTGTTCCGCGCGGTGCTCGATCGCCCGGCGCCGGACGGCAGCGGGCCGATGTTCGACTACATCGTCGCCGGCTACCGCGCCCTCGAGGCTCTGCCTGACGGCGGCGCTGCACGCGCCGACGCGACCGAGACCCTGCGCGCCACGATCGAGCAATGGGTCGGCGCGCAACGGCTGGACGACCGTCTCGCCGCGGCGCTGCGCGCCCGCCTGCAGGCGCGCCTCGGTGCCGACGGCAGCTTCGGCGTGTTCGTGCGCAGCGACACCAACGTCGAGGACCTGCCCGGCTTCACCGGCGCCGGCCTCAACCTGACCGTGCCCAACGTGGTCGGCATCGACGCCATTCTCGCCGCCATTCCGCGGGTGTGGGCCTCGCCGTTCACCGCGCGCGCCTTCTCCTGGCGCCAGGCATTGATGCGCGAGCCGGAGCACGTCTACCCCGCGGTGCTGCTGCTCGAGAGTGTCAATGCCGACAAGTCCGGGGTACTGGTGACGCGCGACATCGACAGCGGCGCGGCGGGCTGGATCTCGGTCGCGGTCAACGAGGGCGTGGGCGGCGCCGTCGACGGGCAGTCGGCCGAATCGCTGCGCGTCGACCTCGCCAGCGGCGAGGTGCGTCTGCTGGCGCAGGCCAGCGCCAGCCTGCGGCGCCAGGTCGACCCGGCCGGCGGCGTGGTCAAGCTGCCGGCCAGCGGCGCTGACGCGGTGCTGCAGCCGGCCGAGATCACGCAGTTGATCGCCTTCGCGCGCGAGCTGCCGCAGCGCTTCCCGGCGATCGTCGACGCCGATGGCAACCCGGCCCCGGCCGACGTCGAGTTCGGCTTCCGCGACGGCCGCCTGGTGCTGTTCCAGATCCGGCCGTTCCTGGACAACGCCGCGGCGCGCGGCAACGCCTACCTCATCGACATGGATCCCGACCCGCAGGCGCTGGCCGACGTCAGCGTCGACCTCGACGCCGTGCCGCGCTGAACGCAGGAGCACCCCGACCATGATTGCGCATCGCCCGCTCGCTGTCCTCGTCACCCTGGCGGCGCTCGTCGCGTCACCGGCGATACTCGCCTGGCCGCTGGACGACGCCGACGACACCGCCATCGGCCGCCTCGAGTACATGCGCCGGGTCGAATCCGGCGCCCTGCCCGGCACCAGGCAGCCGCGCGGCGCGCTGCTGCCGTCGGACGCGGTCGATCTGCGCCTCACCGAGCGGCCCGATTTCGAGCTGCCGCAGCCCGACCCCGGCTTCACCATCGCGGTGCGCGCGCTGCTCGGCGATCGCAGCGATCGCTACTCGCTGGCCGTGCTCGATTTATCCGATCCCGACAACCCGGCCTACGCCGAGCATCGCGCGAGCGAGCTCTACAACCCCGGCAGCGTCGGCAAGCTGCTGGTGGCGCTGGCCTGGATGCAGGCGCTCGCCGACCGTTTCCCGGACGACACCGCGGCGCGCTGGCGGCTGCTGCGCGACACCCGCATCGAGGCCGACGAGGTCATCATCACCGACAGCCACACCGTGCGCCGCTGGGACCGCACCAACGAGACCCTGATCCGGCGCCCGCTGGAGGTCGGCGATCCCGGCAGCCTGTTCGAGTTCCTCGACTGGATGGTGTCGCCGAGCTCGAACGCCGCCGCCTCGGTACTGATCCGCCAGGCCATGCTGCTCAACCATCTCGGGCCCGACTACCCCGTGAGCTTCGAGGACGCGCGGCGCATCTTCGATGCCATGCCGCGTCCGGAGCGCGAGAAGCTGATCGAGCGCACGCTGTCACGGCCGGTGCTGGAGAACGGCTTCGACCTGGTCAGCCTGCGCCAGGGCAGCCTGTTCACCCGCCGCGGCAAGGCTTTCGTCTCCGGCACCACCAGCCGTGCGTCCGCGCACGAGCTGATGAAATTCCTGGTGCGCATGGAGCAGGGCCGGGTGGTCGACCCGTTCTCCTCGCGCATCATCAAGCGCCTGATGTACGTCACCGAGCGCCGCATCCGTTACGCCTCCTCGCCGGTGCTGAATGGCGCGGCCGTCTACTTCAAGAGCGGCTCGCTCTACCAGTGCAAGCAGGAGCCGGACTTCCAGTGCCGCAAGTACATGGGCAACGTGAAGAACCTCATGCACTCGGTCGCGATCGTCGAGGCGCCGGCGGCGGAGCGCCGTCTCTATTACCTGGTGGTGCTGATGTCGAACGTGCTGCGCAAGAACTCGGCGGTAGACCACCAGGAGCTGGCGAGCGCCATCCACCGCCTGATCGAAGCGCGCCACAAACCGGTCCCGGCGGCGCCAGCGGCGCAGGCCGGCCCGGCGGCCGTCAGCATGCCGGCACCGCCGCTGCCCGATCCCGCCGACGTCGCGCCGCCCCCGCTCCCGGCGGACCCGGCTGCGCCGTGAGCGGCGCGGCCGCCGGTCAGCGCGTCCAGCCGGCCGCCTGGGCGGCGAGCACGATGCGTGCGCAGGCCTCGGCATCGGAGCCCGCGTCGTGGTGGTCGAGCGGAATGCCGAGCTGCGCGCACACGTCCGGCAGGCGCGCCGGCCGGAAGCCGAAGAAGCGGCGCGCAATGCCGAGCGAGCAGGCGAAGGGCGTCGGCGGCTCGGGCAGCCGGTAGCGCGCGCAGCAGGCGCGCAGCACCGAGCGATCGAACGGCGCGTTGTGCGCGACGAGGAAATCGGCGTGCTCGATCCAGCCGCTCAGGCGCGGCCACAGGCCGCCGAAATCGGGCGCTTCGCGCACGTCACCCCAGCTCAGCCGGTGAATGTGGGTGAACGTGAACTCACGGGTCGGCGGACGGATCAGGAAGGCCTCGGTGGCCACGACCTCGCCGTCGCGGCAGGCCGCCAGACCAACCGCGCAGGCGCTGTCACGACCGGCGTTGGCGGTCTCGAAGTCGATGGCGAGGAAGGTGCTCACACGTCACCTCGACGAGCGCGGGTGCGTGCGCGGGCGGCGCGGGCGCGAGACGCGATGACCAGCCGAACCGCGACCTGCAGCGCCGGGCTGCAGCCACGCCAGCTCAGTTCTGCGCCACCTGCCGCGGATACATCGCGTCGTGTACCGAGCTCGCGATCCTGACCAGCCAGTCGCCGCCGCGGGTATCCTCGGCCAGGGCGACCAGGATGTAGTTGCCGCGCGGGCTCTCGACGATGGCGCTGTCGGCATGAAACTGGCGCCAGGTGCCGGACTTGCGGTAGATGTCGACGTTGCGCCCGGTCAGGCCCTTGACGAACTTGTGGCGAATCGCGGGCCGCGAGAGCGCCTCCTTCATCGCCGCGTTGAGATCGGGGCGCAGCAGCCGGTCGGTCTCGAGCAGGTAGTAGAGGCGTGCGACCTGCAGTGCGGTCGCGCCGTGCGAAATGTTGTGCAGCGGGTCGCGCTGGAAGGCCGGCCGCTTGCCGTACTCCTTGCCGACCCACAGACCGCCGTTGGCGGCCGGGTCGTAGAAACGGAAACGCTCGGAAGCGAGGATCTCGTTGACCCGGTACTTGCCGACCAGGTTCATCATGCGCGTCGCCTCGACGTTGGAGGACACGCGGCACATGTCGGTCAGCGAACGTCGCAGACGATCGTTGAGGGTGAGACGGCCGCCCTCGACTTCGACCATGGCGGCGAGCAGGATGCCGACCTTGGGCAGGCTGGCGGCATACATCATGTGGTCGCCGTTGACCTCGGCGAGGCGTGGCCGGTCGGGGCTGGAGACGTCGACCAGGGCGACGGCGAGGCGACCCTTGCGCACCGCGCGCGTCAGGCCGAGGCGGTTCAGGCTGCGCTCGAGCAGGGTCTGCAGGTGCGGGTCACGGGCGCTGCGCAGGCCGGCGACGGGATCGGCGGCGGCCGGTGCCAGTGACACCAGCAGCGCCAGCATGGCGCCCGCGGCGAAGAACGTTCGAAACCCCATAAGCGCCCGATTGTGCGCGCAAATTCGTATGACGACAACATGAATTTTTACATTTTTCGGGTAAAACGCTGATCGGGCGCAGATTACGCGCGCGACGCCGGGAAACGGTGCATTTGCGCGCCGCGCCCCGAACCGTTCTAAACTGACCG
The DNA here is from genome assembly GCA_041984235.1 of Gammaproteobacteria bacterium. GTDB lineage: Bacteria > Pseudomonadota > Gammaproteobacteria > JBHIYN01. The sequence goes on along the minus strand of JBHIYN010000001.1, from coordinate 424,382 downwards.
CCTCCCGCGCCACCGGCGCGCGCAGCCACCCACGCCAGCAGACCGCGACGATCATGGCCAGCCCCGCGTCCTCTCCGCCGCCCCCCGCCCTGCTCGGCCGCGCGGTCGCGCTGTTCGCCAACTTCCTGCTCGTCATCCTGGCCTACTACCAGGTCAAGGCGGCGAGCCGCTCGCTGCTGCTCGAGTATGGCGGCACGGCGGCCTTTCCCTACGTGTGGATCGGCTCGGCGCTGGCCCTGCTCGCCTTCATCGGCGTCTACAACCGCCTGGTAGCGCGCTACAGCCGGCTGCAGGTGGTGGTCGGCTCCCTGCTCACTTTCGCTGCGCTGCTGGTCGTGTTCCGCTGGCGGCTGGTCAGCGGCGGCATCGCCACCGTGGTCGTTTTCTACCTCTTCGTGGACCTCTTCAGCGTGGTGCTGGTCGAGCAGTTCTGGAGCCTGGCCAACAGCGTCACGCACGCCGAGGAAGGCCGGCGCAGCTACTGGTTCATCGCCAGCGGCGGCCTGTTCGGCGGGGTCGCCGGCGGCCTGGTGGCGAGCGGGCTGCTGACCTGGGGCGGCCTCGCGACCGAGGACCTGCTGCTGTCCTGTGCCGCGCTGCTGCTCGTCACCGCCGCCTTCAACCTCGCCATGGGCCGCCGCAACGCGTTCCGCGAACGCGCCACCCAGCCGCGCGTGGTGCTGCACGGTGAAGGCCTGCGCGCGGTACTCGGCAACCGCTACCTGGCGCTGATCGCGCTGGTGGTATGCCTCTCGCAACTGGCCGAGCCGGTGGTCGAGTTCCAGTTCCTGCGCGCCGTTGCCGAGGCCTTCCCCGACACTGACGAGCGCACCCGCTACATTTCCGGCTTCTTCAGCGTGCTCGGCTTCGTCGCCATCGGCGTCAACTTCGTCATCACCCCGCTGGTGCACCGCTTCCTCGGCTGCATCGCCGGCATGGCGGTGCAGCCGCTGACGCTGGCCGCCGCCACCTGCGGCTTCGCCGCCAGCCCCGGCCTGGTCGCCGCCGCGGTGATGAAGATCGCCGACCGCGGGCTGTCCTACTCGGTCAACCGCGCTTCCAAGGAGCAGCTCTTCATCCCGGTCGACCCGGTGCTCACCTACCAGGCCAAGGCCTGGATCGACATGCTCGGCTACCGCACCTTCAAGGTCGCGGGCTCGGCCCTGATCGTCGCCGTGAGCGCGGTGGCGCCGGTCACCCGCCTGCCCTTTGACCTCGCCTGGCTGACCCTCGCGATCTGCGCGCTGTGGCTGGCCAGCGTGGCGCTGCTCGGCCTCGAGCAGCGCCGCCTGCTGACCGCCGCCCCGGCGGGCTGAGCCGGTGGGCTTCCCCGCGACCATGATCACCGTCCACGGCAGCACCTTTTCCGGCAACTGCTACAAGCTGGTCCTGGCGCTGGTCCAGCTCGGCCTGCCGTGGGCCTGGCGCGAGGTCGACATCCTCGCCGGCGACACCCGCACGGCGGCGTTCCTCGCTCTCAACCCGAACGGCAAGGTGCCGCTGGCGGTACTCGACGACGGCCGCACCCTGGCCGAGTCCAATGCCATCCTCAACTACCTCGCCGACGGCAGCGCGCTGCTGCCGAACGAGCGCTATGCCCGTGCCGAGGTGCTGCAATGGCAGTGCTTCGAGCAGTACAGCCACGAGCCCTACATCGCCACCTCGCGCTTCATCCACCGATTTCTCGGTAATCCGCCGGAACGTGCCGCCGACCTCGCCGCGCGCCAGGCACCCGGGTACGCGGCGCTGAACGTGATGGAGCGCCACCTCGCGACCCACGACTTCTTCGCTGCCGGCCGTTACACCATCGCCGACATCTCTCTCTACGCCTATACCCATGTCGCCGACGAGGGCGGCTTCGCGCTCGACGACTTCGCCCGCGTCCGTGCCTGGCTCGCGCGCGTCGCCGCCGAACCCGGCCACGTCGCCATGGGCTACCAACCGGAGCACGACCCCGCATGAACTACGAGACCATCCGCGTCGACCACGATGGAGCCGTCGACTGGCTGACCCTGAACCGCCCCGAGCGCATGAACGTGATCAATCCGCGCATGTGCGACGAGCTGCAGCACTACTTCGCCGGCCTGCAATTCGACCACCGGGTGCGCGCGGTGGTACTGCGCGGCGCCGGTCGCGCCTTCTGCGCTGGCTACGACCTGAAGGACGCCGAGGCGGTCAACCGCGGCACCATCCCGGGCATGCGCGTGCAGCGCCAGGTCAGCGAGGTGTTCCTGCGCATGCGGCGCTGCCCGCAGCCCATCGTGTGCCTGGCACAGGGTGCCACCACCGGCGGCGGCTTCGCCTTCCTGCTCGCTTCCGACATTCGCGTGATTACCCCGGGCACGCGCATGAACGTCGCCATGGTGAAGGTCGGCATGACCGGCTGCGACGTCGGCATCAGCTACTTCCTGCCGCGCGCTGCCGGCGCCGCGGTGGCGGCGGAGCTGATGATGACCGGGCGCTTCCTGGAGCCGGCCCGCGCCGAGCGCCTCGGCGTGGTCAGCGCCGTGGTCGCCGAGGACGCCCTGGAAGACGAAGGCCGCGCGATCGTGGCGGACATGCTCGCGACCTCCCCCATGGGACTCAGGATGACCAAGGAGGGGCTCAATCTCGCGATCGATGCGCCCAGCCTGGAGGCGGCCGCCGCACTCGAGGACCGCGGCCAGATCCTGTGCGCCGGCGCCGGCCTGTTCGAGGAAGGCATCAACGCCTTCCTCGAGAAGCGCGCCGCGAACTACCCGGATGACTGAGCCTGCGCCGGCCGATCCGGGATCCGGGGCGACGCCGGAATTCGCCGAGCTGGCGCAGGCGCGCTACCTCAGTCTCGCCACCTACCGGCGCGACGGCCGCGAGGTGCGCACGCCGGTGTGGTTCGCCGCGCACGGACCGCGCCTGTACTGCTTCAGCGCCGGCGACGCCGGCAAGGTCAAGCGCATCCGCGCCAACGGGCGCGCGCGGGTCGCCCTGTGCGACCTGCGCGGCAGGCTGCTCGGACCGTGGCTGGACGCGCAGGCGCGCATCGTCGCCGATGCGGACCGCAGCGCCGAAGCCTACCGCCTGCTGCGCCGCAAGTACGGCTGGCAGATGTGGCTGACCGACCTCTTCTCGCGCCTCACCGGCCGCTACCGGCGCCGCGCGGTGCTCGAAATCATCCCCGCGGCGGCGGCCCCCGGCGGCTGAGCGCCGGGGTGCGACGGACGGCTGTTCATTTCCTCATAAATCAATATAATTACACCCCATAACTATAAGAAATTAATAAGCTAATCGTTCTGCCCACGGTTTTCGGGGGAACTACGTGGACACGGAATCCCGCATTCGGCGCTTCATGCCGATCCAGCGCCTCTCGCAGCCCTTGCAGGACCGCGCGGTGGCGCTCGCCAACCTGCACGTGTGCGAACGCGGCGAGGTCGTCTACGCGCAGGGCGCGAGTGACGATCGCGTGCACTACCTCGTCGCCGGCAGCGTCGAGCTGATCTGGCACGGCAAGCCCGTGCGCACGCTCTCGGCGACCAACAAGGCGGCCCTGCAACCGCTGGACCCGCCCGGGCGCAAGCGCTACACCGTGCGGGCGCCGCACGGCGCGACCATCGCCTGGTTCCGCCGCGTCGCCCTCGATCGCCTGGTCGAGCAGCACGAGTCGCGCCTGGAAGCCGGCGAATTCGAGGTCGCCGAGATCGCGACCGAGCGCTCGTCGGACTGGATGATCCGCATGCTGCAGTCGGAGCTGTTCACGGTGCTGCCGGCAACCAACATCCAGAAAATCTTCGCGCGCATGGAGCAGATCGCGCTGAAGGCCGACGACGTCGTGGTCAGGCAGGGCTCGGTGGGCGACTACTACTACGTCATCGAGAAGGGTTACTGCGAGGTGTCGCGCACGATTGCGGCCGGCCGCGGCCAGATCCACCTCGCCGATCTCGGCCCCGGTACCGCCTTTGGCGAGGAAGCACTGATCTCCGGCCAGCCGCGCAACGCCAGCGTCACCATGCTCTCCGACGGCCTGCTGATGCGCCTCGGCCGTGACGACTTCGTCGAGCTGATCCAGAACGAGGTGCTGCACCCGGTATCACTGGAGCAGGCACTCGGCGAGATCGATGGCGGCGCGGTGTGGCTGGACATCCGCTACCCGGAAGACCATGCCCGCCAGGCCCTCGGCGGCAGCGAGAACATTCCGCTCAGCATGCTGCGCCTGCAGAGCAATCGCCTGCGCAAGGATTTCCGCTACGTCGTCTGCGGTGACGACGCCGAGCAGTGCGCGATCGCCGCTTTCCTGCTCGGCGAACGCGGCTTCCGCGTGGTTTACCTCGAATCCGGTATCGCCGCCGCGCTCGAGCGCTACCCCGAGCTCGCGGCCCGGGAGGCAGACGCCGCCCCCACCGTCGTCTACCTTGCAACTGAACGCAGCGACCCGCACGAGGACGCCCCCGTGAACGACCGACCCGATGAGCCCGGCATGGAAGAACCGGACCACGACAGCCCGCTCGACAGCACCATCACCCGCATCGCCGGGTTGTACACGCACGAGGAGGCACAGCGGGAAATGAACGCAGCAGTTCCGGCCGAACACTATGCCGACACGGCCACCGGCCAGGCGCTCGCCGACATCATCGGCGAGCTCGGCGAACAACATGACGACCTTGGCGGCCACGACCACCCGGCCGCGGTGGCGCCGCCCGAAGCGGCCGCAGTCGCACCCGACGCGCACCAGGGGCCCCCTGCCGCTGACGGCATCGCGGCGGTCTTCGCCGAGATGGAGCAGCGTCTGCGCGCCGAGCTGGAGCAGGCGGTGGAGCAACGCCGCGCCGGCATCGAAGCCGATTACCAGGCCAAGCTGCAGCGCATGCGTGAGCTCACCAACGAGGAGATCCGCCAGCGCGAGGCCGCCATCCGCCGCCAGGTCGACAGCGAGTACCGCGACAAGGAGCAGCTCCTGCGCAGCTACTACAAGAAGCTCATCGCGCTGGCCAACAACATCGCGCGCCAGAAGGCGCAGCTACAGGAGACGCGACGCCAGTTCGATCGCAAGCTGACCTCGGCCAACCGGCTCTACCGTGAAGTCGAGGAAATGCGCGAACTGCTGAGCGATCACATCGACTATCTCGACCAGCAGCAGATCGCGGAGATCCCGCGCCTGTCACTGACCCTGTAACACGGCGGCCGCCGCGGCTCAGGCGTGAATGGCGCTGATGAGCTCGTCCCAGCGGTCGAACTCGCCGTCGCCGCCCATGGTGAGATAGAGCGAGACGCGGTCGAGGATGCCGTCGTAACGCTCGCGCATGCGCTGGCCGATCTCGCCCGGCTTGCCGATGATGGCGATGTTCTCCAAAAGGTCCTCGGGGATCGCCGCGGCCATCTCGTCCATGCGCCCCTCGCGCATGAGTCCGTTGAGCTTGCGCCCCAGCTCGCCGTGGCCGTGGTACTCGAGCACCGCCGCATAGCTCGGCGTCGAGCCGTAGAACGAGGCCTGGCGCCGCACGGCCTGCTCCATCGCGTCGATCTCGGCCTGGGTGTCGCCGGTGATGACGAACACCGGCGAGTACAGCTCGAGGTCGCTCACGCTGCGTCCGGCGTCACGTGCGCCTTCGTCCAGCGCCGGGCGCACGACGTCGCGCAGGTAACCCGCCGAGTGCATGGGATGAACGTGGAAGCCGTCAGCGACTTCGCCGGCCGCGCGGCACATGCGCGGATTGACGCCGGCCAGGTAGATCGGAATGCGCGGATGATCGATCGGCCCCGGGTTGAAGAACGGGTTGATCAGCTTGAAACGGTAGAACGGCCCCTCGTAGTCCGGCTTCGCGCCGTTCTGGAAGGTGTCCCAGATCGCGCGCACGCAGCGCACGTAGTCGGTGACCCGCGCCGCCGGATGATCGAAGGGCATCGAGAAACGGCGCTCGATGTGGGCGCGCACCTGGGTGCCGAGCCCGAGCCGGAAGCGGCCGCCGGAATCACGCTGCAGGTCCCAGGCGATCTGCGCCATCGCGAACGGCGAACGCGCAAAGGCGACGGCGATGTTGGTCCCGATCTCGAGGCGCTCGGTGGCGGCCGCCGCGTGCGCGAGCGGCAGGAACGCGTCGCTCATCGCTTCGAAGGTCCAGATGCAGTCGAAGCCGAGGCGTTCGAACTCGCGCGCCTGCTCGGCAATGCGCTGCGGCGCCGCCGGCGCCATGAGGGTATCGATTTTCATGCTCCGCTCCCGGCCAATCCGGGGCGCATGATAACGCAGCCGGTTTACCCCGGCGCGGCGCCGTTCAGACGTTGTCGCCGCCGACGACCGGCAGGGCCTGCGCGCGCCAGCGCAGCATGCCGCCGGCGAGGTTGGCGACCCGGGTCAGTCCGGCCCGCCTGAGGATGACCGTCGCCTGAGCGGAGCGCCCGCCCGCGCGGCACACCGTCACCACCGGGCGCTCACGCGGCACCTCGTCGACGCGCGCGGCGAGCGTGCCGAGCGGGATCAGGATGGCACCGTCGATATGGCCGAGCGGTCCGTCGAACTCGTCGCTCTCACGCACGTCCAGCACCGTCACCGCCTGCGGATGCTCTTCCAGCCACTGCGGATCCATCTCCCAGATGCCGGCGAAGGTGTAGCTCAGCGGCGCCCAGTCGGGGGCATCGTCCGGCACCTCGCCATCCGGCCGCCCGCAGTGCAGGTTGGCCGGCACCGCAACATCGATCTTGCGCGGATGGGCCAGGCCCAGGTTGTCCATGTAGCCGATGAAATCCCGTTCGCCGATGTCGCCGCCGAAGCGCGGATTGAAGCGCTTCTCCTCGCCGACGCTGGTCACCGTGAGGCCGTTGTAGTCGTGCGCCGGGTACAGGCTGGTGGTGTCCGGCAGGGTGAAGATCTGCTCCTGGATGGAGCGATACAGCCCGGCCGCGCTGCCCTGCTGGAAATCGGTGCGGCCGCAGCCGCGAATCAGCAGGGCGTCGCCGGTGAAGGCTCTCGACGCGTCGTCCAGCACGTAGGTCAGACAGCCGTTGGTGTGCCCGGGGGTTTCGCGGACTTCCAGGTAGCGCGCGCCGAAGCTCACGCGATCGCCCTGCTTCAGGTAGCGATCCGCGCCTTCGACACCGCCGTTGGCGGAGACGGCAATCTCCGCACCGGTGCGTTGCCTGAGCAGCCAGGCGCCGGTGACGTGGTCGGCGTGGCAGTGGGTGTCCAGCACCACGCGAAGCTTCAGGCCGAGCTCACCGAGCAGGGCCGCATCGCGCCGCACCTGCTCGAACACCGGGTCGATGATCACTGCATCGCCGCTGTCCGCATCGCCGAGCAGGTAGGTATAGGTCGACGACTCCTGGTCGAACAACTGGCGAAATATGAGCATGGCCCGGTTTTCTCCTGCGCGCGGTGTAAGGTCGCCGCGGCATCTTAAGACAGAGACGGGAACGCGTGAACCGCGCTCAGTCGAACCCGATGCCGAGCGCGGCGGCGAGATCCTTTATCGCCTGCGCCTCGTTCAGCACCTTGATCGTGGTCATGCCCATGGCCCGCGCCGGCTTGAGATTGATACCGAGGTCGTCGAGGTAGACGATCGCCTCCGGCGGCACCCCCAGGCGCTCGCAGGCCAGCGCGTAGATGCGCGGATCGGGCTTGCGAATGCCTTCCTTGCTCGACTCTATGACCAGGTCGAACAGGGTCATCACCCGCGCCACGTCGTCGGCCTGGCGCGGGTCGCGCGACATCCCCGGCCCGTGCCCGGTGTTGGCATTGTTGGTCAGGCAGGCGACCCGGTAACGCGCCTTGCAGCGTTCGAGCACCTCGACCATGCGCGGGCGCACGTCACCGCCGAGCAGCGGAATGACGTCACGGCCCGGAACCGGGTGGCCGGCGGCGGTGGTCTCGGCGAGGAACGCGCGGTCGAACTCGTCAGCGTCGATGCGGCTCGACTCGAAGCGCGCCCAGGCGTTGTCTTCGTGGTTGACCGCGTTGACACCACGGATGAAATCACGCGGCAGGCCGCGTTCGGCTTCGTAACGGTTGAAGGCATCGAACGGCGAGGTCGTGATGACCCCGCCGAAATCCCACAGTACGGCGGATACGCTCATGAAACTCCTTCGCGGCGAACGGCTACGGCCGGCGATTTTCGCAGATCCGGCCGCCGCGGGTATCCTGAGCCGATGTCCCTGGAGTCTGCCGCCGTCGAAATCCGTGCCGTGTTCGTCGGCGGCGCCCGCGCGACGCTCGCCGACGGCACCCCCAGCGGCATCTTCAAGCAGCCCGCGGGCGGTGCCGTGGCAGTGACTGCGGACGGCCTGGCCGGTGATTTCCAGGCCGATCGCCGCGTGCACGGCGGCCCGGACAAGGCGGTACACCACTACCCGGCGCAACACTACGCGCGCCTGGCCGAACGTTTTCCGTCCGCGGCGGCCGCCCTGGTCGCAGGCAGCATCGGCGAGAACGTCTCCACGCACGGCCCGGCCGAGGACATGGTCTGCCTCGGCGACGTCTTCGCCCTCGGCAGCGCACGCGTGGTCCTGACCCAGCCGCGCCGCCCCTGCTGGAAGATCGACCGCCGCTACGATGCCCACGGCATGGCCGCCTGGATCCGCGAAACCGGCCTGACCGGCTGGTACTACCGCGTGCTCGAACCCGGCCGGGTCACCGCCGGCGACCGCCTGGTCCTGCTCGAACGCTGCGCGGACGCGCCCAGCGTTGCCGAGTTCCATGCCGCGACCGCGGTCACCCGGCCGCCGCCGGCAGCGCTGGAACGGCTGCTCGCCGCGCCGGCCCTGCCGGAGAGCTGGCGCCGGCGCCTGCGCCAGCGTCTCGACTGGCTCGCCGGTCGGCGCTGACCGCGATCGCAGCGCTGCGGTTATCATGCCGGGCCGCGCCGTCGCGCGACAGGAAACCGGGAGAGCAACTCGATGCCACGTGATCTGAGCGAGCTGGACGCCGTCGCCATCGGCACCCTGGTGCGCAATGGTGAACTCGATCCGCTGGAGATTGCCGAGGACACCATCAGCGCCATCGAACGGGTCAACCCGGCGCTCAATGCCGTCATCCACCCGATGTACGACGAGGCGCGCCGGGTCGCGGGCCACTGGCGCGACGAACTGGCCGCCGGCCGCGCCCGCGACGCGGTGTTCTGCGGCGTGCCCTTCCTGCTCAAGGACCTGCTCGCCGAGTACGCCGGCGCGCCGTTCAACGAAGGTTGCAGGGCGCTGGCCGGCTACGTCTCCCGCATCGACTCCGAGCTCGTGGTGCGTCACAAGGCGGCCGGGCTGGTCGTGTGCGGCAAGACCAACACCCCGGAATTCGGCGGCTCGCCGGTCACCGAGCCCGAGCTGCATGGCGTGACGCGCAATCCGTGGAACCCGGAGCACACGCCGGGCGGCTCCAGCGGCGGCTCGGCGGCCATGGTCGCCGCCGGCGTCGTACCCATGGCACACGCCAACGACGGTGGCGGCTCGATACGCATCCCGGCGGCGTGCTGCGGCCTGTTCGGCATGAAGCCCTCGCGTGGGCGCAACCCGCTGGGCCCGCTGTTCGGCGACCTCGGCTCCGGCATCATCTACGAGCACGTGGTCAGCCGCAGCGTGCGCGATTCGGCCGCCATGCTCGATGTCACCGCTGGTCCGGACCTTGGCGATCCCTACCACGCACCGCCGCCCGAGCGTCCCTACCTGGAAGAGGTCGCGCGACCGCCGGGCCGGCTGCGCATCGGCTTCATCACGCGCCTGCCGACCGGCTGGCACGAAACCACCACCCCGCACCCCGATTGCGTGCACGCGGTCGAGGACACCGCGAAGCTGCTCGAGGAGCTCGGCCACGACGTCGTCGAAACCGACGCCGACACCTTCGCGCAGCCCGACATGCCGGCCGTATTCGGTCCGCGCTTCGGCGGCTTCACCGCGCACGTCATGCGCTACTGGGAACGCGAGCTCGGCCGCACGCTGACCCGCGACGACGTCGAGGACGCGACCTGGGATTGGTACCAGGGCGCGCTCGCCAGTGACCCGGCGGCCTACCTGGAGGCGGTCGAGATCGCGCAGCGCTTCACCCGGCGCGTCGCACGGTGGTACGCGGACGGCGATTTCGACGTGCTGCTGAGCCCGACACTGGCGGTGCCGCCGGTCCGCATCGGCGCCTTCACGCCCAGCGACGAGCGGCCCGGCCAGTGGCTGCACGACATCCTCAATTTCGTCGCCTTCACCTATGCCTACAACCTGACCGGCCAGCCGGCGATGTCGGTGCCGCTGGCGATGAACGACGACGGCCTGCCGATCGGGCTGCAGTTCGTCGGCCGTTTCGGCGACGAAGGCACACTGTTCCAGCTTGCCGGACAGCTCGAACACGCCCGCCCCTGGAGCGGCCGCCGCCCCGACATTCACTGCAGCAACCCCGCCTGACAGGGTGATGCAGAACGTAGCGAGGAAGGCCGGGGGCAAGGCGCGGGCGAGCCGAGGACCGGAGTTTATATCGATAAATGAGGACCGCAGGCGAGCCCGCAACGCCGCCCACGGCCTCCGCAGTAGTTCTGCATCACCCTGATCAAGGAGATCCCGTGAGCGCACCTTCAACCTCCCCCGCCCGCGCCGCCATCGACGAACTCGGCCACGGCCTGGGCGCCTCCGGCTACATCGCCAGCGACGCCATCGCGACCGTCGTCTACCTTGCCCGCGCGCTGCACAAGCCGGTGCTGGTCGAAGGACCGCCCGGGGTCGGCAAGACCGAGCTCGCCAACGCCGCCGCGCAGCTCTTCGACAAGCCACTGATCCGCCTGCAGTGCTACGAAGGCCTGGACGAGGCCAAGGCGCTCTACGAATGGAAGTACGGCAAGCAGCTGCTCTATACCCAGGTGCTGAAAGAGAAGCTCGGCGACCTCATGCAGGGCGCGCGCGGCCTGAAGGAATCGATCGATCGACTGCACGAGTTCGACGACACCTTCTTCAACGAGGAGTTCCTCGAGCCGCGTCCGCTGCTCAAGGCGCTGTGGGCAGAGCACGGCGCGGTCCTGCTGATCGACGAGATCGACAAGTCCGATCACGAATTCGAAGCGTTCCTGCTGGAACTGCTGCAGGACTACCAGATATCGATCCCGGAAATCGGCACGGTGCGTGCCAAGCAGCCACCGCTGGTGTTCCTGACCTCGAACAACACGCGCGAAATCGGTGACGCACTCAAGCGCCGCTGCCTGCACCTCTACATCCCGTTCCCGGACAGCAAGCTCGAACAACGCATTATCGAATCGCGGGTACCGGAGCTGGAAGCGCGCCTGCGCGGCCAGCTCGTCGCCTTCGTGCAGTCCCTGCGCGAGCTCGACCTGAAGAAGGTGCCCGCGGTGAGCGAGACCATCGACTGGGCGCGCACCCTGTTGCTGCTGCACGCCAACGAGCTCGATACCGCACTGGTGCGCTCGACGCTGAACGTGCTGCTCAAGTTCCAGGACGACATCGAGCACGTCGACGCCGAGGTCCCGGTACTGACGCGCGGCGCCCTCAAGGCCGGCTGACGCAAGCGGCGTGACCCAGGTACTGAGCGACTTCATCAAGGCGCTGCGCGCGGCCGACGTGCGTGTGTCCACTGCCGAGAGCATCGACGCCGCGGCCACACTGGAGACGGTCGGCTTCAACGAGCGCACCCTGCTCAAGGACGCGCTGTCGCAGGTGCTGGCCAAGAGCGCCGACGACAAGCTGCGCTTCGACGAGACCTTCGAGGCCTACTTCGCCGCCGCGCCGGCCGCGGGCGACAGCATGGAAGCGCAGGCGGAACCCGGAGACGACCCCGGCGCCGAAGGCGGCGGCGGCGAGGCGGCCGGTGGCGGCACGGGCAGCGGCTCCGGTGGTGGTGACGCACTGACGGACCTGCTGGAGCGCGGCGACGGCAGCGCCCTGCAGCAGCTCGTCGCCGGCGCCGCGCGCCAGGTGCAGCTGCAGAACATCCGCCTGTTCACCCAGCGTGGCATGTACATCCGCCGCATCCTCGAGCAAATCGGCATCGAGGCGGTGGACGACACCCTCTATCGCCTGCTGCGCGCCGACGAGGATGACCCGCGCGCCGAGCGGCTGCGCCAGGCGCGCGCCCGGCTGACCGAGGATGTCGCCGCGCTGGTCGACAAGGAATTATTGCTCTACACCGCCAACGCCGCGCAGCAGCTGCGCGAGGAAGTCCTGCAGCGCACGCCGCTGGCGCGCATCGAGATGCGCGACTTCAAGGTCATGCACGAGCTGGTACGCAAGCTCGCCAAGCGCCTGGTCGCCCTGCACGCGCGGCGCCGCCACGTCTCGCGCCGCGGTCAGCTCGACGTCCGCCGCACCATCCGGCGCAACATCGAGTACGACGGCCTGCTCTTCGACACGGTGTGGAAGAAGGTGCGGGTCGATCGCCCCAAGGTCGTCGCCGTGTGCGACGTCTCCGGCTCGGTGGCGCAGGTCGCGCGCTTCCTGCTGCTGTTCCTCTACAGCGTCCACGAGGTCATCCCGCGGGTGCGCGCGTTCGCCTTCTCCAACTACCTCGGCGAGGTCACGGAGCTGTTCGAGACCCGCCAGGTGGAGGACGCGCTGACCGAGACCATCAACACCTGGGGCATGGGCTCGACCGACTACGGCGGCGCGCTGTCCGAGCTGGAACGCCTGACCCTGGACGACATCGACCAGCGCACCACGGTGCTGATCCTGGGCGACGCGCGCTCCAATTACGGCGATCCCGGGCACCGCGCGCTGCGCCGCATCCACGAGCGTGCGCGGCGCGTGCTGTGGCTGAATCCCGAGCCGCGCGCATTCTGGAACTCGGGCGACTCCGAGATGCAGCGCCTCGGCGCCTGCTGCGACCGGGTCGAGCCCTGCCGCACCCTGCGTCACCTCGAGCAGGTCATCAGCGAGATCGCGCGCACCGCGGTGTGAGCCGCGCCGCGCGCACGTTCACACGCTGACGCAGATCTTCCCGAAGTGCTGTCCGCTGGCCTGGTGGCGGAAGGCGTCGGCGGTCTCGGCGAGCGGGAAGGTACGGTCGATGACCGGGCGTATGCCGTTCGTTTCGAGCGCATCCACCATCGCGCACTGATCGGCAATCGATCCGACCGTGACCCCGACCAGGCGCACGTTCTTCCACATCAGCGCCGCGGTCGGCACCTCGCCGCCCCAGCCGGCGAGCACGCCGATGAGCGAGATGTGGCCACCGACCCGCACCGCCTCGATCGACTGCGGCAGGGTGCCTGAGCCGCCGATCTCGACCACCGTGTCGACACCACGGCCGCCGGTCAGCTCGAACGCGCGCACGCCCCACTCGGGGGTCTCGCGGTAGTTGATGAGATGGTCTGCGCCGAGCGCGGCGAGGCGCTCGAGCTTGGCCGCCGAGGACGAGGTCGCGATGACCCGCGCACCGGCGGCCTTGGCCAGTTGCAGGGCGAACACCGACACGCCGCCGCTGCCCTGGGTCAGCACCCACTGGCCGGGCTCGACCCGGCCCTCGACGAACAGGGCGCGCCACGCGGTCAACGCCGCACACGGCAACGTCGCCGCCTCTTCCATGCTGTAGTCCGCGGGGATGCGCGTGACGGCCGACGCCGGCACGCACACGTACTCGGCGGCGAAGCCGTCGACGTGGTCGCCGGGCACGCCGTGCAGGCAATCCGCCACCGCCGGGCCCGCCGGCCAGTGCGGGAAGAAGGTCGACATGACCGGGTCGCCGACCGCCCAGCCCTCGACCCCGGCGCCGATGGCGGCGATCTCGCCGGCGCCGTCCGACATCGGAATCCGACCGGCCGGCGCCGGCAGCATGCCGCTGACCACGGCGTAGTCGTGGTAGTTGAGCGAGTTGGCGCGCACGCGCACGCAGATCTCGCCAGCGGCCGGCTGCGGGTCGTCGCGCTCGGCCAGCTTGAGGGTGTCGAGCGTCGCGGGATCGCCCAGTTCGATGACTTTCATGGAAGCTCCTTGGGATCAGTCGCCCTGCGGGCGCGGTTACTTGGCCGTCCAGCCGCCGTCGATCGAGAGCGTGGTGCCCGTGATCTGGGAGGCGGCGTCCTGGCACAGGTAGAGTGCGAGGCTCGCGACCTGCTCGATGGAGATGAACTCCTTGGTCGGCTGGGCGGCAAGGATGACGTCGCGCTTGACCTCGTCCTCGCTAATGCCGCGCGCCTTCGCGGTGTCCGGGATCTGGCGCTCGACCAGCGGCGTCAGCACGTAGCCGGGGCAAATCGCGTTACAGGTCACGCCGTGCTCGGCAAGCTCCAGCGCGATGGTCTTGGTCAGCCCGGCGATGCCGTGCTTGGCCGCTACGTAGGCGGCCTTGAACGGCGAGGCCGCCAGCGCGTGCGCCGAGCCCATGTTGATGATGCGGCCGAAGCCGCCGCGCTTCATGTGCGGGATCGCCGCCGCGCTCGCATGAAAAGCCGAAGACAGGTTGATCGCGATGATGTCGTTCCACTTCTCGACCGGGAACTCCTCGACCGGCGCGACGTGCTGAATGCCGGCGTTGTTGACCAGGATGTCGAGACCGCCGTGGCGGGCGGCGACGTCCTCGACCAGCGCGCGCACCGCCGCGCCGTCGCGCATGTCGGCGTCGCCGAACTCGACCTTGCCGGAGCCGAGGCCGTCGAGTCGGGCGAGGATCTTCTCGAGCTCGGCGGCGTCGACGATGCCGTTGATGGTGACGTTGGCACCGGCAGTGGCGAGCTGCTCGGCGATGCCGAGTCCGATGCCGCTGGTGGAGCCGGTGACGAGCGCGGTACGTTGGGAGAGCATGGCGGTGTAATCCTCCGGGAAAGACGTGGGGGTGAAGCGGCCGCCGCGCTGACTCCCCCGCGCAGCACTAGCCGCCGATGTTACCGGCTGCTAGTGCAGACCGAGCAACTGGAATTGGGCGCCGTCGGGCACGTGACCCATCAGGACCCGGCCGCAATCGGCCATGATCGGGTCCGACAGCAGCACGTGCTGCAGGCCGGCGTGCAGGTCACGGTAACAGCGCTGCAGGGCGCTCTGGCGCAGCGCAACGCCGCCGCCGCCGTTGTAGGCGAACGTACAGACCTCCGACATCACTTCGTGTGAATAACGGAAGGCGAGCTTGATCAACGCGATTTGTTCGAGGCTGGCGGGTTCCTCGCGCGCCAGGGTCTCGTCGAGGTCGTTCCAGGCCTGGTAGACCAGCGCGCGTGCGGCGCGATACTTGGCCTCGGCGCGCGCGTACTTCTCCTGGAAGCTGGGACCGTCGGCGAGCAGCCCGAACGGCCCACCCTTCTCGCGCGCAATGGCGGCCACCTCGTCGAGCGCATGGCGCCCGACGCCGAGCGCGAACGAGGTGTGCCCCCAGGCGGTGAAACCGACGATGCCGAGCGAGTACTGCCAGCCGCCGCGCTCGACGCTGTTCTTGCTGTAGACGTAGCTCAGGTCGTCTTCGACGAAGTACTCCTCGTCGAGCGAGTAATCGAAGCTGCCGGTACCACGCAGCCCCATCACGTCCCAGTTGTCCTTGAGCGTGATGGCCGTGCGCGGCACGTAGGTAATGAGCACCACCGGCGCACCGTGGTCGTCGAGCAGCGGCTTGCCGTCCTCCATCAGCACGCAGCCGCTGTGAATCCAGTTGGCGTGCCAGATGCCGCTGCCGTAGCTCCAGTCGCCGCGGATCATGTAGCCGCCGTCGACCTTGCGCGCGACCCCGCGCGGAATGCCCTGACCGGCGATATTGGTCGCGGTGCCGGCGGCGAACACCTGCCGGCAGCCGCCATCACTGATCAGCGAGCCGCAGCTGCCGTGCTGGACGCCGCCGACCATCACGCACCAGCCGCTGGCGCCATCGACCGTTGCGACGCGCTCGGCGACGTCGAGGGCGTCGGAAAAGGCGAGCTCCGAGCCGCCCAGCTCGCGCGGGGTGAGCATGTGCCAGATACCGGCCTCGGCGAAGGCCGCGAACAGGGTGTCACTCATGTGCCGCTCGCGCTCGCCGATCTCCGCTTCGGCCCGGATCACGGCCTCCAGCCCGCGCACGCGGCTGACCAGTTCGGCGTGACCGGGGGCGGCGGCAAGGCCGGCAGCGTCGTTCATGGCTGGCTCCGTGGCTGGCTGGGCGGCAAAGCTTAGCGCATTAACCGCTACAATAGCGCCGCACTTGGGAGATTCAGCGATGCACGAGTCGTCGGGCGCGGGCGCCCTGGAGCGCTATTCTTTCCTGGTCGTGTTCGCCAACGACGGGGTCATCGATGCGGACGAGCTGCGCTTCATGGAGCACCTGGTGCTCTCGGACGGGGTCATCGACGACGAGGAACGCGAGGTCCTGCGTGGGATCTTCGCGCGTGTCGACACCACCGCGACCAGCGCAGCCGTGCTGCAGGAGATCCACGCCTTCCGTGAACGCTTCGGCGTGTGAGCGCGCGCTCAGCCGCGGTGCGCGCGCCCCAGCCAGCGCCGCCAGTGATCGCGCCGGCGCTTGAGGCCGCAGGCGGCCAGCGTGCCGAAACGACCCGCCGCGCAACGTGCATAAGTGGTCATGGGCAGTGCCTGGGTGAATGACAGGTCCGATCTGTAGCAAGTTTCGTACCTCTCGCGGGCCAGACCGTTAGTCATTGATTTCCCACTGTAGTTGCGAGTGTTCACGGCCTGCCACGCGGCAGTCCGTCGCCACCGTACGACAGCCCGGCGGCGCTTGCCGGCAACGCTGCCTGTGGTAGCGTATGCGCGATGAGCGAGCATGGCGAAGACAGGCGCTACCCGGGCTACGCGGCGGACCGCCGGCGCTTTCTCGCGCGCACATCGCAGGCGGCCGGCGCGGTCAGCCTGGTCGGACTGCTGCTCGGCAGCTACGGCGAGCAGGCCCGCTCGCAGCCGGTTTCGGCGATCCGGCCGCCCGGCGCCATCGACGAAGACGACTTCCTCGGCGCCTGCGTGCGCTGCGGATTGTGCGTGCGCGACTGCCCCTACGACACCCTGCGGCTGGCGCGCTTCGGCGAGCCGCTCGCCACCGGGACGCCGTACTTCGTCGCGCGCGAGGTGCCGTGCGAGATGTGCGAGGACATCCCCTGCGCCGCGGCCTGCCCGACCGACGCCCTGAGCAAGGACCTGACCGATATCCGCGATGCCGACATGGGCGTGGCCGTGGTCACCGGCACCGACACCTGCTATAGCATTACCGGGCTAGGCAACTGCCGCGCCTGCTACTTCGCCTGTCCGATCAAGGACGAGGCGATCACCATGGAGCTCAAGCAGGAGCACGGCCGCGTCTACTTCGTGCCGACCGTGCACCGCGATCACTGCACCGGCTGCGGCAAGTGCGAGAAGGACTGCATCTACCCGGACGCCGCGATCAAGGTCCTGCCGCGCGACCTGCTCGAGCGCGACGTCGGTCACGACCTCGCCTGAGCCACGCGCCGCTGCCATGAACCCGACCGCGCCCTCCGACCGCGCGCCGGCGCGCCCGTGGCTGCTGCGCCAGCGCTGGCTGCTGCTGCGGCGCGTGAG
This sequence comes from Gammaproteobacteria bacterium, assembly GCA_041984235.1. Lineage (GTDB taxonomy): Bacteria > Pseudomonadota > Gammaproteobacteria > JBHIYN01. Next base: position 406,997 of record JBHIYN010000001.1, on the reverse strand, counting down.
CCAGTTCGGCCTGCTCGGGCTGTTCCTGCTCGGACCCTGGTTCGACGTCTGGTGGGCGCGCGGCAATCTCGCGTCGAGCAACTGGTTCGGCCTGGTGCCTCTGACCGATCCCTTCATCGCCGTGCAGTCGCTGCTCGCGACCGGCTCGCTCGCCGCCACCGCGCTGATCGGCGCGGTGCTGGTCGCCGCTTTCTACTGGCTGGTCGGCGGCCGCGTGTTCTGCTCCTGGGTGTGCCCGGTCAACGTCATTACCGACTGCGCGCACTGGTGCCGCGAGAAGCTCGGCATCCCGCCGGGCTGGCGGCCGCAGCGCAGCCTGCGACTGTGGCTGGTGGCGATGAGCCTGGTGGTCTCGGCGCTCACCGGCGGTATCGCCTGGGAGCTGGTCAACCCGGTGACCATGGTGCAGCGCGCGCTGGTCTTCGGCATGGGCCTGGCCTGGACCATCGTGGTGGCAGTGTTCGTCTTCGACCTGCTGGTCAGCCGCCGTGGCTGGTGCGGGCACCTGTGCCCGGTCGGCGCATTCTACGGCCTGCTCGGCACGACCTCGCCGCTGCGCGTGGCGGCGCGCGCGCGCGAAGCCTGTACCGACTGCGGTGACTGCTTCGAGGTGTGCCCGGAGCCGCACGTGATCACGCCCGCGCTGCGCGGGCGCGGTGACGACAGCCGCCTGGTGCTGTCCGGCGACTGCACCAACTGCGGACGCTGTATCGACGTCTGCCCGGACGACGTGTTCGGCTTCGCGCAGCGCTACGGGCGCCGGCAGGACTGAGCGCGGTGCGACTCCGGACGCCGTGTCGTGTTCGCGGCGTGGCCGCAGCGGTGCTGCTGCTGGCGCTGCCGGTGCACGGCACGACGGCGGTGACGCTGCCACTCAGCCTGGACTATGGCTTGCTGCGCCAGGCGCTGGCCGAACACCTGTTCGACGGTGGCGAAGAACGGCTGGAGATCTCGCGCGACGCCAGCGGCTGCAACACCCTCGCAATCGCCAACCCGAGCGTGGCCGACGGCGACGCCGGGCGTCTCGCGCTGGGCTTCGAGCTGGCCGTTACCGCCGGCACGCCGCTCGCCGGGCGCTGCCGGCTGGCCCTGCAGTGGCGTGGCCAGGTGGTGCTCTACGAGCAGGCACGCATCGAGGATCCGGCCGGCGTGATCAGTTTTCGCGTACTCGACTCGCGGCTCGCCGGGGCGGGTGGCCGCGGCGGCGTGCCGGGCCTGGTCTGGGACGGCCTCAAGCGCTTCGTTCATCCGCGCCTGGAGGCCTTCACCGTGGACCTCTCCGCGCTGGTCGCCGGCAGCGCGCAGCTGCGCGAGGCGCTGCTCGCCGAATCCGCGCCGGGCACGCTGGCGCCGGTCTACCTCGGCGAGCCGGCAGCGACCGTCGACGGGCTCGAATTCACCCTGCACCTCGACGTGCCCGCCGCGCTCGGCACCCGCGGCGTGCCCGGCCCGCCGTTGTCGCCGGCCGAGCTCGCGACCTGGGACCGCCACTGGCAGGCGTGGGACGCGTTTGCGACCTGGGCCATCTCCACCCTGGCGCGGGAAGAGCACGGCGCACTGCGCCATGCGCTGCTCGAGACCCTGCTCGATGCCCGCTATGCGCTGCGCGACGTACTCGTCGCCCGTCACCCCGGCGGCGACCCGGTGCGTGCGCTGTTCGTCACCACCTGGCAACGGCTGGCGCCGCTGGTGGCCCGTGCGGCCGGCAACCGCGACACGGCAAGCGCCCTGCGCTACCTCGCTTTCACCAATGCCGGCGAGGTGATTCGCGCGCTCGACGCCGCGGCCGGCGCGGCCGGCATCAGCCTCGGCCGGGAAGCCCTGCTCGATTTCGCGCGCACCCTGGACCCGGCGGCAACGGCCGACCTGCTCGACTACACGCAGGCGCCCGACCCGGCCCTGCGCACGCTGTTCGCCCTGCCGCCCGAGGCCGCATCGCCCACCGCGCTGCCCACCACGTCGCATGACCCGCCCGTGCGCCTGCGACTGTGGCGCACGGCGCTGGCCGCACCCGCCGTGCTCGCGCCCGAACGGCGCCTGAACGGCTGGATTCCGCAACGCCACGAGCTCGATGTCTACCTGCATGCCGTCGACGCCCTGCTCGGCGACATCCTCGCCGCGCAGGGCAGTCCGCCACGCCTGCCGGCAGCGCTGGTCCCGCTGCACGCAACCGTACTGCGCACGACGGCGTGGCAGGAAAGCTGCTGGCGACAGTTCGTGCGCGAAGGCGATGCGGTATTGCCGATCAGCTCCAGCGCCGGTGCGGTTGGCCTGATGCAGATCAGCCGCCACGTGTGGCGTGGACTGTACGACGTCGATCGCCTGGCGAGCGACGTCGCCTATAACGCCGCGGCCGGCAACGAGATCCTGCTCCACTACCTGATCGACTACGCCCTGCGCAAGAAAGAGGACGAGCGCTCAGGAGACGTGGAGAACCTCGCGCGTGCGGTGTACGCCGCCTACAACGGCGGACCCGGGCAACTCACGCGCTACCGCCAGGACGGCACGCCGCGCGCGCTGCGCGCCATCGACGAGGCGTTCTGGAGCAAGTACCAGCGCATGAAGCGCGACGGCCCGGCGGCGGTACGCGGCTGCTACGAAGGCGGCGGCGGGCACTGAGCCGCGCGGCGGATCACGGGTACAGGCGACTGCGCGTCCAGCCCTCGCCGTCGCGTACGTACAGGTTGCGTTCGTGCAGGCGGAACGGGCGTTTCTCCCAGAACTCGATACGCTCGGGCACGACGCGGTAGCCGGACCAGAAATCCGGCCGCGGCACCGGCCCAATGGCAAAAGCCGCCGCGTACTTGGCGACGCGCTGCTCGAGCTTGAAACGCCCTTCGAGCGCGCGTGACTGCTTCGACGCCCACGCACCGATCTGGGAATCGCGCGGCCGCGAGCCGAAGTAGGCGTCCGCCTCGTCGTCGTCGACCAGGGTGGCGCGGCCCTCGACGCGCACCTGGCGATCGGTCGATTTCCAGTGCAGGCACAGGGCGACGCAGGGATTGGCTTCCAGGTCCAGCCCCTTGCGGCTGGTCAGGTTGGTGTAGAACACCAGGCCGCGCGCGTCGATGCCGCGCAGCAGAACCATGCGCAGTGTCGGCCGGCCGTCGGCGCCGACCGTCGCCACCGACATGGCCTCGGCGTCGGCCGGCTCGTGACGGCGCGCGTGCTCCAGCCATTCGACGATGCGCGCGATCGGATCGTCGTCACTCATGCTTCGCTCCCGTGCGCCTCACGCCGGCCCGAATGGGTGCCGCAGGACGATGGTGTCGGCCCGGTCCGGGCCGGTCGAGACGATGTCGACCGGGGTCTCCGCGATCCCGGCGATACGCTCGAGGTAGCTGCGCGCATTGGCCGGCAGGTCATCCCATTCCCGGATGCCGACCGTCGACTCGCTCCAGCCCGGCAGGCTCTCGTAGATGGGCGTGACTTCTTCCAGGCCCTCGGCGCCCGGCGGCACCGCCTGCAGGCGGCCGGCTGGGGTCTCGTAGCCGACGCAGATACGGATCTCGTCGAGACCGTCGAGCACGTCGAGCTTGGTCACGCACAGGCCGGACACGCTGTTCAGCTGCTGCGCACGGCGCAGCGCGACGGCATCGAACCAGCCGCAGCGTCGCGGCCGACCGGTGGTGGCGCCGAACTCGTGGCCGCGGCGGGCGAGGTGCTCGCCCATCTCGTCGAAGAGCTCCGTCGGGAACGGCCCGGAGCCGACCCGCGTGGTGTAAGCCTTGGTGATGCCGAGTACGTAATCGACGTGGCGCGGCCCGCTGCCGGTGCCGGTCGCGGCGAAGCCCGCCGTGGTGTTGGACGAGGTGACGTAAGGATAGGTGCCGTGGTCGATATCGAGCAGCGTACCCTGCGCGCCCTCGTAGAGCACGTTGCTGCCCTGCTGATGTTGCTGGTAGAGCATTTCCACGACGTCGCCCACCAGCGGCCCTATGCTCTCGGAATAGGCCATCTGCTGATCGAGAATCTGCTGGAAATCCAGCGTGTCGACCTTGTAGTAATGCGCCAGCACGAAGTTGTGGTAGTCGAGCACCTCGCCCAGCTTTGCCGCGAAGCGCTCGCGGAACAGCAGATCGCCCACGCGCAGCCCGCGCCGCGCCGCCTTGTCCTCGTAGGCCGGCCCGATGCCGCGCCCGGTGGTGCCGATGGCCTGCGCGCCGCGCGCCTTCTCGCGCGCCTGGTCCAGCGCCACGTGGTACGGCAGGATCAGCGGGCAGGCCGGGCTCACCGTGAGCCGTTCGCGCGCCGGCACGCCGCGTTCCTCCAGCATCCCGATCTCGTCCATGAAAGCTTCGGGCGACACGACCACGCCATTGCCGATGAGGCAGGCGACGTTCTCGCGCAGGATGCCCGAGGGGATCAGGTGCAGCACGGTCTTCTCGCCGTCGATGACGACCGTGTGCCCGGCATTGTGACCGCCCTGGAAGCGGACCACGGCATCGACCCGGTCGGTCAGCATGTCGACCACCTTGCCCTTGCCTTCGTCACCCCACTGGGTGCCGATGATGACGACTGACTTGCCCACCTTGTCTCCTGTTAGTCCACGTCTTCGAGCTGCCAGCCGCCGCTGGCGTCGGTCATGCGCTGCACACAGCCCATCTCGGCGGCGCCGCCGTGCTGCCCCGGCAGGCCCTGCACCACTACGTAGCCCGCCGCGCGGTACTCGCGGATGGCCGCCAGCAGATCGGGCGCGGTGCCGGCCGGCGCGAAGATCCGCCCCAGCTCCAGCGGCGTGCTGTCGCTGAGCGAAGCGAGCACCTTGAGATCGGTACTGAAGCCGGTGGCGCCGCGTGCGCGTCCGAAGGAGCCACCGATGTTGTCGTAGCGCCCGCCCCACGCAATCGCGCGCCCGGCTTCCGGCGTGTAGGCGGCGAACATGATCCCGGTGTGGTAGCGATAGCCGCGCAGCTCCGCGAAGTCGAGATGCACGTCGGCGCCCGGTACGCGTGCCGCCAGGGCCGCGATTACCCCGGCCACCTGGTCCAGTGCGGCGCCCACCGAGGCCGGCGCGGCGACCAGTGCCGTGCGTGCCGCCTCGAGCACGGACGCGTCACCATTGAGGTCAATCAGGGCCAGCAGGTGGCGACGCATCGCGGCATCGACATCGGCGCGGTCGAGCTCGGCGGCGAGCCCGCTGGCGTCCTTCATGAGCAGGTATTCGAGCACCCGCGATTCCTCGGCCTGGTCGAGCCGGGCCGACTCGCAGATAGCATGGAACAGCCCCATGTGGCCGAGCTCGATGGTCACCCGCGAAATCCCCGCGACGGCCAGGATCTCGAGCAGCAGGGCGATGATCTCGACGTCGCTTTCGATTCCGTGGTGACCGTAGAGCTCGGCGCCGAGCTGCAGCGGATTGCGCGACCCGGCGAACTTGTCCGGCAGCGTGTGTACCACCGGCCCGATGTAGCACAGGCGCTGCGGCGCGTCGGTCGCCAGCCGGTGAGCGTCAATGCGCGCGACCTGCGGCGTCATGTCTGCACGCACCCCCATCATGCGCCCGGTCACCTGGTCGGTGAGCTTGAAGGTCTGCAGATCGAGATCTTCGCCGATCCCCGACAGCAGCGAATCGAGGTACTCGATAATCGGCGGCACCACCAGCTCGTAGCCCCAGCGCTCGAAGATGTCGAGCAGGCGCCGGCGCAGGTTCTCGATGCGCCGCGCGCGCGGCGGCAGCACCTCGTCGACGCCGTCGGGCAGCAGCCATAGCTTCGCCGCCGGCATTGCTAGCGCACCGCGTAGAGCAGCACGACGCCGGCCGTCATGCTGGCCAGCCCGACCAGGCGCAGGGCGCGATCGTTCATGCGCGCGGCCATCAGCAGGGTTGCGCGCAGGCGCCGGGGATTGAGAAACGGCATGATGCCTTCCAGCACGAGCATGAGGGCGACGGCCACCAGCAGGTCGTCCAGCACGGCGCGCAGCGGAATCGGTGACGGCGCCCGGCCGCGGCCGCGCGGCCGCTATTCACCCGCCGGATTGCCGAAGTACTTGAAGAAATCCGAGTCGGGCTCGAGCAGCAGGACATCGTCACGCCCACGGAAGCTCGACTTGTACGCATTCAGGCTGCGGTAGAAATCGTAGAACTCGGGATTGCGATTGTAGGCCAGCGCGTAGATCTCGGCGGCGCGGGCGTCTCCGGTGCCGCGCAGCTCCTCGGCATCGCGGTAGGCCTCGGCCGAGATCACGGTGCGCTGGCGGTCGGCATCCGCGCGGATGGTGATCGCTTCCTTCTCGCCGCGGGCGCGGAACTCGCGCGCGACCCGCGCACGCTCCGAGCGCATGCGCTCGTAGACGTTGTTGCTGACTTCGGTCGGCAGGTCGATGCGCTTCAGGCGCACGTCGACGATCTCCATACCGAGATCCTGACCGCGCTCGTTGGCGGTCTCGGTCACGATCTCCATGATCGCACCGCGTTCGCCGGAGACCACTTCCTGCACCGTGCGCTTGCCGAACTCGCTGCGCAGGCTGTCGTTGATCTTCTGGTACAGCAGCAAGCCGGCGCGACGCGGGTCACCGTCGGTCGACTTGTAGAACTGGACCACGTCCTGGATTCGCCAGCGCGCAAAGGAGTCGACGATGACGTCCTTCTTCTCGCCGGTGAGGAAGCGCTGCGGCTCCGCGTCCAGGGTCTGCAGGCGGCTGTCGAAGGTGCGCACGTTCTGCAGGAAGGGAATCTGGAAGTGCAGGCCGGGCTCGTAATCGGAGCGCTGGATCTTGCCGAGCTGGAACAGGATTGCGTGCTCGTACTCGTAGACGCGGAAGGTGCACAGGTAGAGCAGCCCGGCGGCGATGATGAAAAGGGCGAGGATGCGTGTTGCCATGGTAGGGAAATCCGGTGGTGCCGACATCAGCGCAGTGTGCGCACGCGACCGCTGCGGCGCTCGCGCAGCGTGTCTTCGACCTCGGGCGAGAACTTGATCGACTCCTGCGTGTCAGCGCGCTCGGCGGCCGCGCGCGCATCGCGTGCCTGGCTGCCGACGATCTTGTCGAGCGGCAGGTACATCAGGCTGTTGCCGCTTTCACCGTCCATGATCACCTTGGTGCTCTCCGACATGACCTCCTCGATGGCTTCGAGGTAGAGCCGGCGACGGGTTACCTCGGGTGCCTTCTCGTACTCGGTGAGCAGCTGCTTGAAGCGTTTCGCTTCACCGTCGGCCTGCGAGATGACGGCTTCCTTGTACGCCTCGGCATTGAGCCTGATGCGCGCGGCCTCGCCGGCGACGCGCTCGACCACCTCGTTGCGGTAGGCCTCCGCCTCGTTGATCTTGCGTTGCTCGTCCTCGCGCGCCTTGATCGCGTCGTCGAAGGCCGCCTTGACCGCCTCCGGCGGCTTGGCCGGCTGCATGTTGACGCTGGTGACCATGACACCGGAGTCGTAGTTGTCGAGGATCTCCTGGATCAGCGCCTGTGCGCCGGTCGCGATCTCGGCACGACCCTCGGTGATGACAAAAGTCAGGGTGCTCTGGCCGATGATGTCGCGGATTGCCGACTCGGTGACGCGCTGCACGGAGACGTCCGGGTCGGCAATTTCGAACAGGTACTTCTGCGCGTCCTTGATGCGGTACTGCACCGCCAGCTCGACCTCGACGATGTTCTCGTCCCCGGTCAGCATGGCAGCGTCCGCGGTGAGCGTCTGGATGCGCTCGACGTTGACCTTGATCACCTCTTCAATCGGCCGCGGCAGCCGGATGTGCGGACCGGGCTGCAGCGTGGTGACGTATTCACCGAAGCGCATGACCACGCCGCGCTCGGCCGGGTCGATACGGTAGACCATGTCCCAGGCCAGCCACGCCACCGCCAGCACGCCGAGTACCGCCCAAACCAACCAGTTGTCGCCCGAGCCGGACGAAGGGCCACGGCGGCCGCCGAACAGACCACCCAGGCGCTCCTGCATCTTGCGCACGACCTCGTCCAGATCCGGCGGACCCTGGTCATTGCGACGGTTCCCCCACGGGTCCCGGTCGTTACCGTCCGGATCGTTCCAGGCCATTGATTTCTCTTGCTTGATTAAAGAGGCGGGTGAGAGGCGGGATTGTACGGTCGGCGTGCGCCTTGTTCAATCGCGCGCCGGACTGCTCAAGCCGGCTCGTCGGCCGCGGTGCCGGCCATTTGGGGCAGCGAACCACCGCGCTCGATGACAGTGGTGGTACGTTCGAAACCCGGCTCGCGGACCAGTGCCTGCCAGCGCGCATCGGCCAGCGTCACCTCCAGCTCCCAGCCACCGGCCGGCAGCTCGACCTCGTCGACCACCGCGCCCCAGTTGTAGAGCAGTGCGCGCAGGCGCCCGCCGCCCGCCTCGATGCGCAGCCAGCGGCGCTGCTTGGCCGCGTTGACGGCCTCGCCGACCGCGTCCAGCAGCAGGTGCGTACCGGCCCCGTCCAGCGCCGACAGCCACACGCGGCTCACGCGCCCGTCCTCGTCGCGCTCGACGTGCGGCTCGCAGCCATCGATACGGTCGATCTTGTTGTACACCTCCAGCACCGGCACGTCGTCGGCGCCGATCCGCGCGAGCACGGCCTCGACGTCGGCGATGCGCTCGCTGCGCTCCTCGTCACTGGCATCGATCACGTGCAGCAGCAGGCTGGCATCACGCGTCTCCTCCAGGGTCGCCTCGAAGGCCGCGACCAGGTCGGGCGGCAGGCGCCGGATGAACCCGACCGTGTCGCTGAGCACGATCGGGTGTTCGCCGGGTACCTCCAGCGTGCGCAGCGTGGTGTCCAGCGTGGCGAAGAGCTGGTCGGCGGCATAGACCTCGCCCGCGGTGAGACGATTGAACAGCGTCGACTTGCCGGCGTTGGTGTAACCGACCAGGGCGACGGTCGAGAGCAGCGCACGCCTGCGCGAACGCGCGCTCTGGCGGCGCTGGCGCTTGACCCGATCGAGGCGCTCGTTGATCTGCTTGATGCGCTGTCCGATCAGGCGGCGATCGGTCTCGAGCTGGGTCTCGCCCGGCCCGCGCAGCCCGATGCCGCCCTTCTGCCGTTCGAGATGGGTCCAGCCGCGCACCAGGCGCGTCGAGAGGTGCCGCAGCTGGGCGAGCTCGACCTGCAGCTTGCCCTCGAACGAGCGCGCGCGCTGCGCGAAGATGTCGAGAATGAGCCCGGTGCGGTCCAGCACCCGGCATTGAAACAGGCGTTCCAGGTTACGCTCCTGCGCCGGCGACAGGTCGCGGTTGAACAACACGACCTCGATCGACTGCGCGCTGACCTCGGCCGCGATTTCCTCGGCCTTGCCGGACCCGATGTAGTACTTGGGCTCCGGCACGTCACGTCGCGCCTCGATCTCCAGGCAGGGCTCTACCGCCGCGGCCAGCGCCAGCTCGCGGAACTCGTCCGCGTCGTCCGGCACGCCGTGCAGGGCGACCTGCACGATGAGCGCGCGTTCGCCGCCACCGGGTCGATCAAACAAGAGCGGTAAGGCCCGCCGCGCACCTTGCGGTAGTGCACGCGGGTCGGCAGCGGCGGCGCGCGCTCAAGAGGATTCGCCGTCCTTGCCGCCGTCAGCGTCGTCGGCCTGGTCGGGACGCGGCAGGCGCACGTTGCGCGCCGGCACCACCGTGGAGATGGCGTGCTTGTAGACCATCTGGCTGACGGAGTTCTTGAGCAGAATCACGAACTGATCGAAGGACTCTATCTGTCCCTGCAGCTTGATGCCGTTGACCAGGTAGATGGAAACCGGCACGCGCTCGCGGCGCAGCGCGTTGAGGTACGGCTCCTGCAATGACTGACCCTTGCTCATGGCAATCTCCTTGTTGTTGTTGTGGGGGTTCCGTGCCGGCGGCCGCCCCGTCCGTGCCCGGCCCCGGGACTCGTCACGACTCGCGCCATGACCTCCCTTCGGCTATTCTGGATCAGATCCGCCCGGTTTGAAAATCGAGCCCCCGGCAATGGCGTACGCGAGTGCATCCGTGGCCCCGGCGACGTCACTCTCGAACCACTGCGTGTGCGCCTCGCGGCGGAACCAGGTCAGTTGACGACGCGCCAGCTGGCGCGTCGCGACGATGCCGCGCTCGCGCATCTGCGCATGGCTCAGCTCGCCGTCCAGGTAACGCCAGACCTCGCGGTAGCCGACACTCTTCAGCGCCGGCAGTGACGGAGCCAGGTCACCCCGCCGGCGCAGCACGCGAACCTCGTTGACCAGGCCGCGTGCGAGCATGTCGTCGAAGCGCTGCGCGATGGCCCGGTGCAGGACGCCGCGATCGCCGGGCGCGAGTACCAGCTTGAGCGGCGCGACCGCGAGCGGCCTTGCTTCACGCTCGCGCCACAACTGAGACATTGGGCGGCCCGTCACCCGTTGCACCTCCAGCGCGCGCACCAGCCGCTGCGGATCGTTGGGCGCAATGCGCGCGGCCGCCTCGGCATCGACTGCCGAGAGGCGTGCATGCAGGTGCGGCGCGCCGTGGCGCGCGAGTTCCTGCTCGAGCTCGGCGCGAATCGCCGGTACTGATTCGGGCAGCTCGGCGAGGCCTGCCTCGAGGGCGCGAAAATAGAGCCCGGTGCCACCGACCAGCAGCGGCGCGCGACCCCGTTCAGCGATCGCACGCATGCACGCGATCGCGTCGCTGCGAAATCGCGCCGCCGAGTAACGCTCGCCCGGATCGCAGACGTCGATGAGGTGATGGGGCACTCGGGCGCGCTCCGGCGGACTCGGCTTGGCACTGCCGATATCCAGACCGCGGTAGACCAGCGCCGAATCCACGCTCACGATCTCGAACGGGAAGCGCTCGGCCAGCGCCAGCGCGGCGCGGGTCTTGCCGGCGCCGGTCGGTCCCATCAGGAACACCGCGCGCTGCATCGGCGCCCCGCTCACTCAGTCGACCGGCCGCGTGCCGGGCGCGAACAGTCCGTCCAGCGCGGCGCCCTCCAGCGGCACGCTGAAAGCGTCGCAGGCGACACCCGCCGCGGTTGCCGCGGCAGCCAGCGCTTCCAGTGCCGCACGCGTCGCCTGGCCGTGGCGGCCGAGATCGATCGCCCCGGCCGCCGCCTCGGCGACGGCAGCGCCCGCTTCGCGCTCGTGCGACGCGACCAGCGCGTCGATCAGCGCGGCAGGGTCGAGCGTCGGCAGGACCAGCGGTACCGCGCGCAGGACCTGGCCGCCAGCGCCCAGGTCGTCGAAGCCGAAGCCCAGGCCCTGCAATGCACTCGCGCGCGGTGCCAGCGCCGACCACGCCGCGGGCGAAAGGCGCAGGGGCAACAGCAGCGGACGGGCGTCGCCCGGTGCACGCAGACGGCGTTCGATGACCGCCTGCCAGGCCGCGCGCAGATCGTGCACCACCACGCCGTCGTCCGCCGCGCTCAGCAGGTAACGATCCGCAACCAGCGCCAGCGGGCGTCCGAAAGCCTGCGCGCCGCTCGCCGGCTGCGGGCGGGCGGCGGCGGTTGCATAGGCGCCGGGCCGATCGCGCAGGTTCGCACCCGCCGCGTTGCGCGGTGCCGTCGCGGGCGCGCCCCGTGCTTCCCGCACCGCCGCGCCCGAGGCGGCGCCCAGCACCTCGCGCACCGCGGCGTGCAGCAGGTCGTGCACGGTGCGCAGGTCGGCGAAGCGCACCTCGAGCTTGCCCGGGTGCACGTTAACGTCCAGCGCATCGGCGGCGAGCTCGATCGCCAGCGCGTAGCCCGGAAACCGCCCGGGCGCGATGGCATCGCCGAAGGCCAGGCGCACGGCGTGGTTGAGGTGACGATCGCGAATGACCCGGCCGTTGACGCAGATGAACTGGGTGTCGGCCTGGTTGGTCGCCAGCGCCGGCGTGCCGACCCAGCCGCGCACCGTCATCCCGTCGCGCGCGAGGTCGACGACGCGCGCGTCCGCGCAGAACGCCTTGCCGAAGATGCTGCGCCAGCGCGGCGCGTCCTCGCCCCGCGCCGCGGGCTGCAGCCTGAGCCCGCGCGCGCCCGCCTGCACGAAACCGAACGCCACGTCGGGCCGCGCGAACGCGAACTGGCGCATCAGGCGATAGACGTGCAGGTACTCGGTCCGCGGTTGCTTGAGGAAGCGGCGCCGCGCCGGCAGCCGGTGGAACAGTCGACGCACCTCGATGCGCGTGCCGCGATTGCCCTGCGCGGGCCGTGGTGCGGCCGCATCGTCACCCGCGCGCGCCTCGATGCGCCACGCGTGCGGTTCACTGTCCGCGCGTGTGACCATGGCGAAATCGGCCACCGCCGTGATGCTCGCCAGCGCCTCGCCGCGAAAACCGAGCGACAGGATACCGTCGAGCTGCTCGGCGCGGCTGAGCTTGCTGGTCCAGTGGCGCCGGAGCGCGCCGGCAAGATCGCCCGCCGCAATACCGCTGCCGTCGTCGCTGACCGTGATCAGCTCGATGCCGCCATCGGCGATCTCGACGTCGACGCGGGTGGCACCGGCATCGAGGCTGTTCTCGACCAGCTCCTTGACCACCGAGGCGGGACGCTCGATGACCTCACCGGCCGCGATCTGGTCGACGAGGTGATCCGACAACGGTCGGATGGCAGCAGGCGCGGGCGTCATGCGCGGCATTCTAAGCCGCGCCGCGCGGAACGGCTCAGGGGATGGTCAGCACCTCGCCCGCGCGCACCATCTCCGAGGACAGGTTGTTGGCGAGCTTGAGCGAGCTGATGGTCACCGCGTAGCGGCTGGCGATGCCGGACAGGGTGTCGCCGCGCGCCACGCGATGCTGGCGATTGGCCGCAATGCGCGTGCCCGGCGGCGGGTTGTTGTCGAAGTAATCGGCGACACCGTCGAGCAGGGCGCCGGCGAGCTTGCGGCGGAACCCCTGGTTGCGCAGGCGCTTCTCCTCGGTCGGGTTGGAGATGAACGCGGTCTCGACCAGGATGGACGGGATGTCGGGTGATTTCAGCACCATGAACCCGGCATGCTGAACCTGCTTCTTGTGCACCGGACCGAGTCGACGCAGGGCCTCGAGCACGTGCTTGCCGAGATCGATGCTGGCCTCGATCGAAGCGGTCTGCGACAGGTCCAGGAGTACCGATTTCAGGATCGCGTCCTTGTCGTCCAGCGACACACCGCCGATCAGGTCGGCCGCGTTCTCGTTGTCGGCCAGCCATTTCGCCGCTTCGCTGCTGGCGCCGCGCTGCGACAGCACGTAGACCGACGAGCCCTGCACGCGACGATCGCGAAAGGCGTCGGCATGCACGGAGATGAAGAGATCCGCACGATGCTCGCGTGCGCGATCCATGCGCTCGCGCAGCTTGAGATAGCGGTCGCTCTCACGGGTCAGCACCGCGCGCATGCCGGGACGCGCGTCGATCAGGGCCTTCAGCTCGCGCGCCACGGCCAGGGTGATGTCCTTCTCGTAGACGCCACTGGGGCCGATTGCGCCGACGTCCTGCCCGCCATGTCCGGGATCGATGGCGACCACCACGTCGCGCAGCGGCGCCGGCGCCGCCTTGACCGCGACTGCCCGTACCGGCGGTGGCGCGGCGGGCGCCCCGGCCAGCGCCTCGGGGCGTTTGGCGGCGTCGCTGGCACGGCGCGGGGCGCCGTCGCCGGTGAGATCGAGTACCACGCGGTAACCGTACTCGCGGTTGGGCTCGAGCAGCGAATCGGCCACCGCGACCGGACGCTCCAGGTCGAGCACGACGCGCAGGCCGTCCGCGCCGCGCCGCGCGTGCCGCAGGCGCCGCAGATTGTCACTGCGTGCCGGCGGCAGGGTCAGCGCGCGACGCGCGCTGGTGCCGCGGAAATCGATCACCACCCGATCCGGGTTGCGCATGGTGAACACGGCGTAATCGACGCGCTCGGTGAGATCGAACACGACCCGCGTGCGCGGCGGCTCGGACCACGTGCGGATGGTCTTGATCTCCGCCGCCTGGGCCAGGCTTGCGAGGAGAAACAGGACGAGAAAAGCGAGCCTGCGCATGGGCTTACGAAGTATTTCTCAGTGCTTTTCCCTATTTTGGGCAATTTACCCCCGACTATTCAAGTATTTATCACTATATTTTTTCAACCTGTTGATTTTATTGTTTTTGATAAGCTAAAAACGATCTCATCACCGGCCCCTCCCCGTCCCGTTATGCCGACCCCGCGACGCGGACCGTCGATCGCGATGGCGATCTCGAGGTCGGCGGGCGGCAGGATGCCGGCGCCGCGCTCGGGCCACTCGACCAGCACGTCGGCGCCGTCGAAGTACTCGTCGATGCCGATGAATTCCAGCTCGTCCGGCGCCCCCAGCCGGTAGAGATCGAAGTGGTGCACGCGCACGCCCGGCAGGACATAGGACTCGACCAGGGTGAAGGTCGGACTCTTGACCGCACCGTGGTGGCCGAGTGCGCGCAGGTAGCCGCGAGCGAAGGTCGTCTTGCCGGCGGCCAGCGGCCCGCGCAGGTGGATGACCAGCCCGCGCGGCGCGGCGCGCGCAACGCGTGCGGCGAGCGCTTCCATGGCCGCCGCGTCGGCGACGACGGTGTCGACGCGGGCGCCGCTCACGGTGCCGGATTGACCGCGGCGCGCAGGTAGTCGAGCACGTCACCGGCGAGCAGGCCGCGCTCGCCGCCGGCAGCGGCGGCCCGGTCGGCCGCCTCGGCATGCACGCAGGCGCCCACCGCGGCAGCCTCCAGCGGCGCGAAATGCTGCGCCAGGAATCCGGCGACGATCCCGGTGAGCACGTCGCCCATGCCGCCCGAGGCCATGCCGGGGTTGCCACCCGCGATAACCACCGGCAGCTCGCCGGCAGTCTGCACCAGCGTACCGGCGCCCTTGAGCAGGGCGACGCCGCCGTAGCGCTCGCACAGCGCGCGGACGGCGCCGAAGCGATCGCGCTGCACGACCGCACTGGTGGTGTCGAGCAGGCGCGCGGCTTCGCCGGGATGTGGCGTCAGCACACGCGCCGCGTGCGGCTCCGGATCCGCGGCCAGCAGGTTGAGTCCGTCGGCGTCGACCACCTGCGGCAGGTTCAGCTCGCGGACCGCGGCGAACAGCTCGCGCGCCCACGGGGCCTGGCCGAGACCGGGGCCGATGGCGATGACACTGGCGCGCGCCGCGAGGCGGCGCAGCGCCGCGCCATCGCTCACACCGTGGACCATGATTTCGGGGCGGTTGGCCGCGATCAACGCGGCGTGCGCGGGATGGGTAGCGAGCGAGACGAGACCGGCGCCGCTGCGCGCCGCCGCTTCCGCGGCCATGCGTGCCGCGCCGGCATAGCCCGGGGCGCCGCCGATCACCAGCACGTGGCCGAACTCACCCTTGTGCGCCGTGCGCGCACGTGGCGCCAGCGCCGAACGCACGCCGTCGTAGTCGAGGCGGCGCGCGGTCGCCGCGACCCGCTCGCGGCAGGCCGGCGGCAGGCCCAGCCCGGCGAACACGATCTCGCCACACAGCGCCGGCGCGGCACCGGTGAGCAGTCCCTGCTTGAGCCCGATGAAGGTCACCGTCAGGTCAGCCCGCACCGCGCTGCCCAGCACGCGCCCGCTGCCGGCATCGAGTCCGGAGGGCAGGTCGATGGCCAGCACCGAGCGGCCACTGGCGTTGATCCAGTCGATCGCCGCGGCCGCTGCGCCGCCGACCTCGCGGTCGAGACCGGTGCCGAACAGCGCGTCGACGATCACGTCGCCCGGCTGCAGTGTATCCGCCAGCGCCGCGGGGACGAGGCCCGCGGCGGCCGCCGCGTCGAGGCAGGTCCGGGCGTCACCGGCCACGCGCGCCATGTCGCCGACGACGTGCACCTGCGCGGCCAGGCCGGCCTCGTGCGCGAGGCGCGCAACGACGAAGCCGTCGCCGCCGTTGTTGCCGGTGCCGCACACGGCGATCACGCGGCGCGTGTCAGGGTAACGCTGCCGCAGGGCATCGAACGCGGCCTGCCCGGCACGCTGCATGAGATCGATCCCGGCGATGCCGAAGTCGTCGATCGCCACGCGGTCGAGCGCACGCGTCGCCGCGGCGTCGTAGAGCGCCGTGGTGCGCACGCTTCAGTCCGCGGGCGGCAGCCTGAGGAAATGGCTGCGGTAGTGCTTGAGCTCACCGATGGAATCGCGGATGTCGTCCAGCGCAAGGTGACTGCCCTGCTTCTCGTAAGCGGCCAGCGCCGGCGCCCAGCGCCGCGCGAGCTCCTTGAGCGTGCTGACGTCGAGATTGCGGTAGTGGAAGAACTCCGCCAGCGCCGGCATGTAGCGATAGAGGAAGCGGCGGTCCTGGCAGATGCTGTTGCCACACATGGGCGAGGCGCGTTCCGGCACCCACTGGCGCAGGAAGGCGAGCGTCTGTGCCTCGGCATCGGCGGTGGTGATCGTGCTCCGGCGCACGCGCTCGGTGAGACCGGACTGGCCGTGCTGACGCGTGTTCCATTCGTCCATCGCCGCGAGGCGCGCATCGTCCTGGTGAATGGCCAGCGTCGGCCCTTCCAGGGCGTTATCGAGCTGCGCGTCGGTGACGATGGTCGCGATCTCGATGATGACGTCCTGCTCCGGCTCCAGCCCGGTCATCTCGAGATCGATCCAGACCAGGTTGTCCTGCGAAAATTCCATCGCTCGCGTCCTCAGTAATCGTGACGCCCGGCCAGGGCGTGCGACAGCGTCGAGCCGTCGACGAACTCGAGATCGCCGCCGACCGGCACGCCGTGCGCGATGCGCGTGGCGCGTACGCCGGCGCGTTGCGCCATGTCCTTGAGATAGTGCGCGGTGGCCTCGCCTTCCATGGTCGTGCCGGTCGCCACGATCAGCTCGCCGACCTCGCCGCCACGCAGGCGCTGCTCCAGTGCCGGCATGCCGAGCGTCGCCGGCGTCACGCCGTCGATCGGCGACAGCCGCCCGAGCAGGACGAAGTAGCGGCCGCGGTAATCCGACGCCTGCTCGATGGCGGCGACGTCCAGCGGGCTCTCGACTACGCACACCAGGCTGGCGTCACGCGCGGCGCTGGCGCACAGCTCGCACACCTCGTGCTCGGTGAAGGTGCGACAGCTCGCACACTGGCCGATGCGATCCGCGGCGCGCTGCATGACCTCGGCCAGGCGGCGCGCCTTGTCGCGGTGCTGCTCGAGCAGGTGGAACGCGATGCGCTGCGCCGACTTCGGCCCGACACCCGGCAGGAACTGCAGGGCGCTGATCAGCTCGGCCAGCAGGGGCGACGGATTCACGGCCGGCGACGCGAGCGGCTCAGAACGGCAGCTTGATGCCCGGCGGCAGGTCGATGCCGGCGGTGACGCCGGCCATCTTTTCCTTGCTCAGGGCCTCCACGCGACGGTTGGCGTCGTTCATGGCCGCCGCGATCAAATCCTCGAGCATGCCGCGATCGTCGTTCATAAGCGCCGGGTCGATGCTCACCTGGCGCACGTCGTGGCGCCCGGTCATGGTCACCCTGACCATGCCGCCGCCGGCCTCGCCGGTGACCTCGGCGCTGGCGATCTCTTCCTGCAGGCGCTGCATCTCGGCCTGCACCTTCTGCGCCTGCTTCATCAGGTTGCCCAGTCCGCCTTTCATGTCGATGGTCGTTCTCCTGCTTGCTGCGAATGCCCGCGGCCGGCTCAGCGCGCCGAGACATCCTCGATGGTGGCGCCGAAATTGTCGCGCAGTGCGCGCACGTTGGGGTCGCTCTCGATCTCGGCCTCGGCCTCGCGCTGGCGCTGCTCGGCGGCCGCGCTGCGCTGCTCGCTGGGCGTCATCAGGCCGGAGTCCTCGGCGGTGCGCACGCTGAGATGGAAGTCCTGTCCGTAACGCCCGGCCAACGCCGCCTGCAGCGTCTCGACATGCCGGCGCTGGGCCAGCTTCTCGAACTGCGGCGAAACCACGAGCTCGATACGCGTGCCGTCGCGCGCGGCGACCGCACTGTTGCGGGCGAGCTCGCGCGCGAGGCCGACCACGCCGAGCTCCTCGACCACCTGGCCCCAGTCGAAAGTCTCCGGCAGGGCTTGCGGCGCGGGCGGCGGCGTCTCGTCTGCGACGTCGGGTGCAGCCGCGGGTGCCGCAGCCTCCGCGGGCGCCGCGTCGACCGTTGCCCGGGACGCCACACGCGGCGGCTCCGGCGTCGTGCCAGCGACGGTGCTGGATGCGGCGCCGGCGACCGGTGCGGCGTGCCCGGCGCTGCCGGCAGCCGCCGCCGGCACGACACCCGTACCCCGGCTCGAACCGGCATCACTGCCCGCGGTCGCCGCCGGCGGCGTGGCCGGACGAAAGGCATGCATGCGCAGCAAGCACATCTCGAAGCCCGATTCCGGCTCCGGCGCCAGCGGCAGGTCGCGCCGGCCGTGCAGGGCAATCTGGTAGAAGAGCTGGCATTCGTCCGGCGCGATGCGCGTGGCGAGCTCGACCACGCGCGCATCGCTCTCGAGTTCGGCGCCCTCGTTTTCCAGCGCGTGCACCACCGCCACCCGGCGCAGCAGCGACAGCATCTCGCCCAGCACCTGGGCGTAGTCCGGCACGAAGTCGGCCAGGCCGCGCGCGCGTTCGATGAGCGCATGCGCATCGCCGGCGGCGAGCGCGTCGAGCAGCTTGAGCACCCGGTCACGATCGACCGTGCCCAGCATCAGCGCGACTTCGCCGGCGCCGATGCGCCCGGCACCGTGAGCAATCGCCTGGTCGAGCAGGCTGAGCGCGTCGCGCACACTACCGGCCGCGGCCTCGGCAATGAGGTCCAGCGCCTGCGGCTCGAACTCGATGCCCTCGGCGCCGAGCACGGTGGCCAGGTGCTCGGCGATCTGCGCCGGCCCCAGCCGCGTCAGGTTGAACTGCAGGCAGCGTGACAGGATGGTCACCGGCAGCTTCTTGGGGTCGGTCGTCGCGAGCAGGAACTTGACGTGCGGCGGTGGCTCCTCGAGCGTCTTCAGCAGGGCGTTGAAGCTGTGGTTGGAGAACATGTGCACCTCGTCGATGAGGTACACCTTGTAGCGTGCGCGGGTCGGTGCGTACTGCACGTTGTCGAGCAGCTCGCGGGTCTCGTCGACCTTGGTGCGCGAGGCGGCGTCGACCTCGATGAGATCCACGAAGCGGCCGCCGTCGATCTCCTCACACGCGCTGCAGGTCCCGCACGGCGCGCTGCTGACGCCCTGCTCGCAGTTGAGCGCCTTGGCGAACACCCGCGCGAGCGTGGTCTTGCCGACGCCGCGGGTGCCGGTAAAGAGGTAGGCGTGGTGCAGGCGATCCCCGTCGAGCGCGTTGATCAGCGCTTTCAGGACGTGCCCCTGGCCGATGACCTCGGCGAAATTTTTCGGTCGCCACTTACGGGCGAGTACCTGGTAGCTCATCGCTTCTCGGAAACCGGCGCGGCGCCCCGGCCGGGCGCGCTGTGATCAATGAAATGCAGTTTACACAAGTCGCCGCGCCACGCTGGCGGCAGGCGCGGGGCGCGCCGGATGAAGGCGGCGGCCATGCCAGCCACACCCCGGCACCCGCAGGTACTGCTACCGCTGCTCCCTTCCGGGCCTGACGGGGTTTGCAGCGCCGCGTCGCGAGGGGACCGACACGGCCACCATTGAGACCGGGCGATTCTACTCGAAGCGCCGCGCCGCGGTAAGCCGCCGCTCAGCGCAACGGCAGGGCGGTTTTCTTGGCCACGGTGCGCAGGGTGAAGCTGCTCTTGACCCGCGCCACCCCCGGCAGCTTGGTCAGGTACTGGTGGTGGATGCGCTCGTAGTCGACGGTATCCCGCGCGACCACGCGCAGCAGGTAGTCGTACTCGCCGGTCACCAGGTAGCACTCCATGACCTCGGGCACGGCACGCACGGCATCCTCGAAGCGGTCGAGGTCGACCTGCTGCTGGCTGGTCAGCGTGATCTCGGCGAACACGTTGCCGGGAATACCGACCGCGTCGGCACTGACGATCATGGTGTAACGCTCGATCACCCCGCCGGCCTCGAGCAGGCGCACGCGCCGCAGGCAGGCCGACGGCGACAGGTGTACGCGCTCGGCCAGGTCCACGTTCGACAGGCGGCCATCGGCCTGCAGTGCGGCGAGGATGGCGCGATCGGTGGCGTCGAGCTTCAAGAACTGAATTTTCCGCTTTTTTTAGTACCTAGCTTCGCATGATATGCGAAAGATTGCTCCCGCAACGCGATCAAAGCAATTTAATTTCGCCGCCCCGGGGCTACAGTAGACATCCGAGCCGCAACCCGCGTTGCCGCGGCCCGCAACCCGCCCCAGGAGGTATCCAGCATGCTCATCGGCGTCCCCCGCGAGATCAAGAATCACGAGTACCGCGTCGGCCTCACCCCGGGCAGCGTGCGCGAGCTGGTCCATCACGGCCACCAGGTGCTGGTCGAGCGCGAGGCCGGCGCCGGCATCGGCATGCACGACGACGACTACGCGCGCGCCGGGGCGACCATCGCCGACACCGCGCAGGAGGTCTTCGAGCGCGCCGAGATGGTGGTCAAGGTGAAGGAGCCGCAACCCGCGGAATGCCGCCGCCTGCGCGAGGGCCAGGTGCTGTTCACCTACCTGCACCTGGCGCCGGACCCGGAACAGGCGCGCCTGCTGCTCGAATCCGGCGTCACCGCCATCGCCTACGAAACGGTCACCGATCGCCACGGTGCACTGCCCCTCCTGGCGCCGATGAGCGAGGTCGCCGGCCGCCTCGCGGTGCAGGCCGGCGCGCACGGCCTGGAGATGGCCCAGGGCGGCAACGGCGTGCTGCTCGGCGGCGTGCCCGGGGTGGCGCCCGGCAAGGTGCTCGTGATCGGCGGCGGCGTGGTCGGCGACAACGCGGCGCAGATGGCCGCCGGCCTCGGTGCCGACGTCTCGGTGTTCGACGTTTCGCTGGATCGCCTGCGCGCGCTGGAGGACAAGTACCGCGGGCGCGTGAAAGGCATCTACTCCACCCGCGATCGCCTCGAGCAATGGCTGCGCGAGGCCGACCTCGTGGTCGGCGCGGTCCTGATCCCGGGCGCCGCCGCACCCAAGCTGATCACCCGCGACATGCTGGGGCAGATGAAACGCGGCGCGGTCATGGTCGACGTCGCCATCGACCAGGGCGGCTGCTTCGAGACCTCGCACCCGACCACGCACCAGGAGCCGACCTTCGTCGTCGACGGCATCGTGCACTACTGCGTGGCGAACATGCCCGGAGCGGTGCCGCGCACCTCGACCTTCGCGCTCAACAACGCCACCCTGCCCTACGTCATTGCGCTCGCCGACCACGGCGCGGCGCAGGCGCTGGCCAACGATGCGGGGCTCGTCAACGGGCTCAACGTGCACGCCGGGCACATCACCTGTGCGGCGGTGGCCGAGGCGCTGGGCTACGACTACCACCCGGCGGCGGGCGCGCTGGCGGCCTGAGCCTCGCGCTATACTGCGGCGCCGGCCCCGTTCCGGCCCGCAACGCTCATCCAATCACGGGATCCCGCTATATGCCTTATCGCATCTCGGTCGACACCGGCGGCACTTTCACCGACGTCGTCGTGACCGACGACACCGGCCGCTTCACCGTCGGCAAGGCCCTGACCGACAAGCAACGCGCCTTCGCCAGCATCCGCGCCGGTCTCGCCGTCGCCGCCGAGGAACTCGGCATCGACGTCGACGCGCTGCTCGGCGATACCGCGATGTTCCTGTACGGCACCACGCGCGGCACCAACGGCATCGTCGAGCGCAAGATTGCGCGCACCGCCTTCCTCACCACCGCGGGCTTTCCCGATGTCCTGCTGCTGAAGGAAGGGGGCAAGTACGAGCCGCACAACCTCGCGATGGAGTATCCCGAGCCCTACGTGCCGCGCCGGCTGACCTGGGAGGTACCGGAGCGTATCAATGCCGAGGGCGGCATCGAGCTGGCGCTGGACGAGGATGCGGTGCGCGCGCAGCTCGCAGACTTCCCGGCGCGCGGCATCGAGGCGGTCGCGGTATGCCTGCTGTGGTCGATCGCGAACCCGGCACACGAGCTGCGCGTGGGCGAACTGATCGAGGAGATCCTGCCCGGCGTCCCCTACACCCTGTCCCACCGCATCAACCCGATCCTGCGCGAATACCGACGTGCCTCATCGACCGCCATCGATGCCTCACTGAAGCCGCTGATGCAGAGCTACCTGCGCACCCTGGAAGCGGATCTGCGCGAGGCCGGCTACGCCAACGACATCCTGGTCAGTACGTCCTTCGGCGGCGTCATGCATCTCGCGGACGTGGTCGAGAAACCCATCTACCTGGTCAAGTCGGGCCCGGCAATGGCGCCGGTCGCCGGCCTTGCCTATGTCGCCGCCGAGGACCTCGCGCGCGACATCATCGTGTGCGACGCCGGTGGCACCACCTTCGACGTCAGCCTGGTGCGCGACGGCCAGGTCGAGTTCTCGCGCGACACCTGGCTCGGCCCGCAGTGGGTCGGCGACAACCTCGGCATGGCCTCGGTCGCGGTGCATTCGATCGGCGCCGGCGGCGGCTCCATCGCCTGGATCGACTCCGGCGGCCTGATGCGGGTCGGCCCGCAGTCGGCCGGCTCCGAGCCGGGCCCGGCCTGCTACGGCCGCGGCGGCACCGATGCCACCGTCACCGACGCCGCCGTGGTGCTCGGCTACATCGACCCGGCGCACTTCCTCGGCGGGCGCATGCAGCTCGACGAGGCCGCAGCGCGCGAGGCGATCGGTCCGCTCGCGCACATCCTCGGCGAGACCGTCGAGCGCACCGCCTACGCCATCATGACCGTCGCCAACGAGAACATGATCGAGGCGATCAAGGAGCTCACCATCAACGAAGGGCTGAACCCGGCCGACTCGACCCTGGTCGCGGGCGGCGGCGCCGGCGGCCTCGGTATCGTGCCGATCGCCGCCGAGCTCGGCTGCCGTACCGTGCTCGTGCCACGCACCGCGGGCGCGCTGTCGGCCTCGGGCATGCAGTTCTCCGACATCGTCACCGAGACCGGCGCCAGCAAGCTGACCAGCACCGACCAGTTCGACTTCGACGGCGTCAATGCCGCCCTCGGCGACATCGACGCCGAGCTCGACCGCTTCGCCGCGCGCCTCGCCGAGCGCGGCATCACCGACGTCAGCAAGCGCTACTTCGTAGAAGCGCGCTACCGCTTCCAGGTGTGGGAGCTGGAGATCGAGGTCGCCAGTGGCCGCTTCGAATCGGACGCCGACGTCGAGGCGCTGGTCGAGGCCTTTCACCAGATGCACGACCGCGTGTTCGCGGTCACCGACATCGGCCAGCCGGTCGAGTGCCTGAACTGGCGCGGCCGCCTCGTCGCCGACGTCAATGCACCCAGTCTCGAGCCCGCGCGTCGTACCGGCACCGCGCGTGTGGAGGCCGATCGCCGGCGGCCGGCCTACTTCGCCGGCGGTCAGGTCGAAACGCCGATCTTTCTCGGTGACCAGCTCGAGGCCGGCGCCGCCATCGAGGGACCGGCGATCATCGAGGAGCCGACCTCGACCCTGGTCATCCATCCCGGCGCCCGCGCCACGGTCAGCGCCGGCGGCCGCTACATCCTCACCCCGCCCGCGGAGGCCCAGGTATGAACAAGCCCGAACAGGATCCCGCCGTCGTCTACGACATGGACCCGGTGCTGATGGCGGTGCTGTCGAACCGCCTCAACGCCATCGTACGCGAGATGTCGAACACCCTGCTGCGCACCGCGCGCTCGGCAGTACTCGCCGTGGTGCGGGACTTCTCGTGCTCCATCGTGACCGCGGACAACCAGCTCCTGTGTCCGGGCGAGGGCCTGCCGGTACACATCTTCGGCAGCGCGCTGCAAACGAGATCGATGTGCGAGCTGCACGACGATCTCGCGCCGGGCGACGCCTTCCTGCACAACGATCCCTACCTCGGCAACACGCATCCGGCCGACCACATGATCATGTGCCCGGTGTTCGTCGACGGCGAACACCTGTTCACCACCTGCGCCAAGGCCCACCAGGCCGACTGCGGCAATTCCATACCCAGCACCTACCATGCTTACGCGCGCGATATTTACGAGGAAGGTGCGCTGATCTTCCCTTGCGTGCGCGTGCAGAAGGACTACAAGGACGTCGACGACATCATCCGCATGTGCAAGCGCCGCATCCGCGTGCCGGAGCAGTGGTACGGTGACTATCTCGCCACCGTCGGCGCTGCGCGCATCGGCGAGCGCCGCCTGGCCGAGCTGGTCGAACGCTACGGCATGGACACCATGCGCCAGTTCGTGCGCGACTGGTTCGCCTACTCCGAGCGGCGCATGGTCGAGGCCATCCGCAAGCTGCCGAGCGGCCGGCTGACCAACGTCGGACACTACGACCCACAGCCGCCGGTACTGCCGGACGGCCTCGACATCCGCATCGACGTCGACGTCGATTCCGAGAACGGCCGTATCGAGGTCGACCTCACGCACAACGAGGACAACAAGGACTTTGGCCTCAACCAGTCGGTCGCCTGCGCCACCAGTAACGCCATGGCCGGCGTGTTCAACTGTCTCGACCACGACGTGCCGCACAACGGCGGCAGCTTCTCGCGGGTGACGGTAAAGCTGCGCGAGGGCTGCATCACCGGCATCCCCGAGTTCCCGCACTCGTGCTCGATGGCGACGACCAACATCGCCGACCGTATCGTCAACGCGACCCAGGCCGCCTTCGCCGAGATCAGCGACGGCCACGGCCTGGCCGAAGGCGCGGTCGGCATGGGCGCCGGCGCCGGCGTGATCTCGGGCAAGGACTGGCGCTCGGGTGGCAAGCCGTACATCAACCAGGAATGGGTGATCACCAACGGCGGGCCGGGCACCCCGACCACCGACGGCTGGCTCAACTACGGCCTGCCGGTCGCCGCCGGTCTCATGTACCGCGGCTCAATCGAGGTCGACGAATCGAAGTACCCGATCCTGTTCCGTTCACTGCGCGTGATCGAAGGCGGCGGCGGCCCGGGCCGCTTCCGCGGCGCGCCCGGCTCGGAGGTCGTCTACGGTCCGCGCCGTGATCGCATGACGGTGGTGGTGTCCTGTGACGGCCAGCACTGCCCCCCGCAGGGCGTGCGCGGCGGTCTCGCGGGACCCGCGGCCGAGACCTGGCGTATCAAGGCCGACGGCAGCGAGGAGAAGCTGCCCGGCGTGGTCGAGTGTGAACTCGCCCCGGGCGAATGGATCCGCGGACGTGACGCCGGCGGCGGTGGCTACGGCTCTCCGCTGGAACGCGAACCGTCGCGCGTGCTGCGCGACGTGCTCGAACGCTGGGAGACGCCCGAACGTGCGCACGACGTCTACGGCGTGGTGTTCAGCGGCAGCATCGAGAACGACGACCTCGCGGTAGACGCACCGGCCACCGAGCGGCGCCGCGCAGAGCTACGCGCCGCCTGAGCGCGGGAGCGCCGCACCGCCGGCGCCGCGCTGCTGCCAGGCGAGCGCGTTGACCCCGGTCCAGCGGCGGAAGGCGCGGCTGAACGCGCTGAGTTCCGAATAGCCCAGGGTTTCCGCGATCTCCGTCAGGCTGAGATCCGGATCTTCCAGGTAACGCAGCGCCATGTCCCGGCGTACCCCGCTGACCAGCTCGTCGAAGCCGACCCCCAGTCCGCGCACCGCCGCGCGCAGGGTGTAGACCGATATCCCGAGCTCGGCTGCCGCGCTGTCGATGCGCAGGCGCCGCTGCTTGAGCAGGCGCTCGATGACGACCGGCAGCGCGGCCTGTACCGCGTCGGTCCGCGGACCATCCGGCGCCGCGCGCCGGAAGGCGACCGAGCGATCCACCAGGCTCTGCTCGACCGCGGCGTGGACCCGCGCATCCGCGCCCGGCAGCGGCAGGTCGGCGAGCGTCCGCGGCACCAGGATCGAATTGAGCGGCTGGTCGAACACGGCAGCGCAGTCGAACAGGTTCTCGTAGCCGCGCCGCGGACCGATGCGCGAATGCTCGAAATGGACCGCGAGCGGCGCCCAGTCGCGCCGCAGGCAATGCCGGACCAGGGCACAGAACGCGCCCACGCTGACCTCGGCGTCCTGCTGGCGGCGTTCGATGCGGGCGTCGAACACCTGGTAGTCCAGGCGCACGAAGTCGTCGTCCGCATGCAACTCGAGCAGCGTGTTCTCCTGCACCACGTGGTAGTACCGCGCGACCTTTTCGAGCCCCACGCGCAGCACCGGCGCGCTCGCCGCGAGTGTGCCGAGGTCACCGAAATGCGCCAGCTCGAAGCTGCTGCCGAAGCGCGCACCGAAAGCGTCGTCGCCGGTGCGCTCGGCACACAGGTCAATCAGGCCGCAGTAATCGGCCAGGCTGATCATGGCGCGCGGGTCGAGAATCGAGCCGGGATCGACGCCGGCGCCTTCGAGTACCGCGTCGCTGCGCCGCACCGAGCTGCCGATGGCCGCGGCGAGGCCGTTGGTGGCGGCGGCATGAATGCGCGGGCGAGGAGAAACGTGCACGGGGCGGCTCAGCGGGACGGGTGCGCCCGAATGTGAATGAGTCACCCGCTGCTCGCAAGTCCCGGGCCGGAGCGGCCACGACTGCAACAAATGTCAAGTCCGCACAGGAGCACTTCGCTACACTTCGATCGGCCGCTGCGAGCGGCGGAAACTGCAAGGGGAGAAAACGATGACAGCACGGCGGAACTTCATCAAGGGGCTCGCGGCCGCGGGCACGGGCGTGGCCCTGGCGGGCACGGACGGCGCCCTGGCGGCGGCCAGGAAGGAGCCCATCACGATCGGCTCGGCGCTGCCCCTGTCCGGTTTTGCGGCCGCCGACGGCGGCGTGTTCAGGACCGGGCTGGAGCTCGGCATCGAGGCGGTCAATCGATACGGCGGCGTACTGGGCCGGCCCCTGCGCCTGGTCGTCGAGGACACGCGCGAGATGGGACCGGACAACGTCTCCCAGGCCATGCGCCGGCTCATCGATCGCCACCAGCCGGCGGTCATCATCAACAACTACAACGTCGGCACCAACATGATCGAGATGGACGTGGCCGCCGACAACGACACCCTGTTCCTCCATTACAACTGCCAGATCCTGCACAACATCAAGTACATGGAGGACCCGCAGCGCTTCGCCAACGTGTTCCAGCTGGTGGCGCCGGAGGTCTGGTACGGACGCGGTTTCCTGGCCTACCTGAAGACCCTGCGCGAATCGGGTGAGTGGCAGCCGGCCTCCGACAAGATCGCGATCGTGTCCTCGGCCAACGAGTACGCCGGTGCCATCGCCAACGCCATCCAGGACCAGGCCGGCGACTATGGCTTCAGCATCAGCCTGCTCGAAACGGTGCCGGTGCCTACCACGCAATGGGGCCCCACGCTGGCCAAGATCCGCGCCGAGCCGCCGGCCGCGATTGCCGTGACCCACTTCCTCGCCCAGGATCTCGCGCAGTTCGCGCTGCAGTTCGCCCAGCAGCCGACGCCCAGCCTGCTCTACATGCAGTACGGACCCGCGCTGCCCCTGTTCCGGGAGATTGCCGGTGACGCCGCCGACGGCGTGCTCTATTCGATCCTGCTCGGCACGCTGAGCGACGACTACGCGGCCGCGTTTCGTGCCGCCTACCACAAGAAATCCGGCGCCGATTCCGGCTCGCTGGCGGCCGGTGCGGCGTATGACGCGGTCGGCCTGTGGGCACAGTGCGCGGCGGTCGCCGGCGCGCCCAGTGCCGCCGGTGACAAGGCCCGCAACGACCGCGTTGCCGCGGCACTGCGGCGCAGCGTCTACCGCGGCGTGATAGGCGCCCTGCGCATCGACCCCGAAACGCAGTCGGCGTTCACCTACCCGGCGCAGATCGCCGATCCGACACTGGGCACGCCGCACCAGATGCTGCAGCACCAGCCGGGCAATCCCGAGGCGCGCCTGGTGGCGCCCGCGCTGTACGCCAACGGCCGGTTCAGGCTACCTTCGTGGGTTGTCTGAACCCGCCACGGGCCACGCCCCATGCCGGCATTGCTGGAATGCTCCGGGCTGAGCAAGCACTACGGCACGCTGCGCGTGCTGGACCAGGTCTCGTTCACGCTGGACGCGGGCCGCGTGCTCGGCATCGGCGGGCCCAACGGTAGCGGCAAGAGCACGCTGGCCGACATCGTCTGCGGCCTGACGCGCGCGTCGGGCGGCAACATTCGCCTCGCCGGCCGGCCGCTGGGCCGGCTGCCGGCGCACCGCGTGCGCCGGCGCGGCCTGGCCCGGACCTTCCAGATCGACGGTCTGTTCGCCGGTCTCAGCGCGCGCGAGCACGTCCTGCTGGCGGCCGGTCACGGGGGGGCGGGCGGCTGGCCGGGCGCCTGGCTGAACGGCTGGCGCACGACCCGCGCGGTGACGCGCGCGGCGGACGACGCCCTCGCCGCGGTCGGTCTGGCGCAGCGCAGCGAGGCGCGCCCGGGCAGCCTTTCGGCCTTCGAACGCCGGCGGCTGGCGCTGGCCATGGCACTGACCACGCAGCCCCGGGTGCTGGTCCTCGACGAGCCGGTCGGCGGGCTCAACGAAGCCGAACGCGCGGCGATTCGCGACGTCGTCGCCGATCTGGTGACGCGCGGCACGGCGCTGCTCGTGATCGAGCACGTCATCGACTTCCTCACCGAGCTCGCCGACACGGTCGTGATCCTGCATCACGGCAGCGTGCTGTTCAGCGGTCCGCCGCAGCGCATGGCCGCGGATCCCGGCGTCGTCGAACACTACCTCGGCGCACGCGAGGCGCAGCGCCTGCGCGCCCGTTACGATGCCTGAGCCGGAGCTGCTGGCAGTGCACGACCTGCATGCCGGCTACGGCGCGGGTGACGTGCTGCAGGGCGTCTCGCTGACGCTGCCGCGCGCGTGCATCACCGCGCTGACCGGTCCCAACGGCCACGGCAAGTCGACCCTGCTGAAGACCATCAGCGGTCTGTTGCGGCCGCGCGGTGGCCACGTCGTCGTCGCGGGGCAGGACGTGACCGGCCTCGCGCCGGAGCGCATCGCGGCCCGCGGCGTCGCACACGTGCCGCAGGGCGATGCCCTGTTCATGCGCATGACGGTGGCCGAGAACCTGCTGCTGGGGGCGACGCTGGTGCGCGGCCGGGCGGCACGCGCCGCGCGCATGGACCAGGTTTACGCCGTCTTTCCGCGCCTCGCCGAGCTGGCCCGGCGACGCGTCGAGTGGCTGTCCGGCGGCGAGCGGCGCATGGTCGCACTCGGCCGCGGACTGGTCGGCGGCCGGCCGTTGCTGCTGATCGACGAACCGGCGCTCGGTCTTGCCCCGCGCGTGGTCGACGACGTCTACGCCGCACTGCCCGGGCTGCGCGCTGCCGGCCACACGCTGCTGCTGGTCGACGAGGATGCCGCGCGCGCCGCCGCCCTGGCCGACCACGTCGCGGTGCTGGAGCGCGGCCGCATCGCGTGGCACGGCGCGCCGGGCGAGGTGCCCGGTATCACGCTGCAGGCGGGCGCGTGAGCGCCTGGCTGACCGTCGCTGTCAGTGGGCTCGCCAGCGGCGCGTCCTACGCGCTGGCGAGCGTGGCACTGGCGCTGGTGCTCGGTGCCACCGGCATTCTCAACATGGCCCACGGCGCGCTGCTCGCACTCGGCGGGTACCTCGCCTACGGCGCCGCGACCCAGCTCGGCTGGCACTGGGCGCCCAGCCTGTTGGGCACGCTCGCCGGCGGCGCGTTGGCCGGCGCCCTGCTCTACGCCTGCGTGGTGGCGCCGATGTCACGCGTGGGCCCGGCTCAGTTTCCGACCGCCGTGCTGATCGCGACCATCGGGCTTGGCATCGCCGGCGAGCAGGCGCTGGTGCTCGCCTACGGCGGCATCGCGCTGCGCCAGCCGCTCGCGCTGGGCGGCGGCTGGACGGTCGGACCGGTCACGCTGATGCACCAGGACCTCGCCGTTATCGTGACGGCGCTCGCGGCACTGCTGCTGCTCGGTCATTTCCTGCAGCACACCGACGCCGGCCGCGCCATGCGCGCGGTCGAGCAGGACCGCGAGGCCGCGGCCCTGCAGGGCATTCCGGTGGCACGGGTGCACCTGCAGGTGTTCGCCCTGGCCGGCGCAATCGCCACTCTGTGCGGCGTCATGATCAGCGGCACCACCCAGATTTCTCCGGGCTTCGGCAACGAGCCGATGTTCAAGGCCTTCATCGTGTGCGTGCTGGCCGGACTCGGACGCCTGCAGGGCGTCGCGCTGGTGGCGCTGGTGCTGGGCCTGGTCGAAGCCGCCGTGCAGTACCGCTTTGGCGCGCACTGGGGCTTTCCCGCCCTGCTGGCGCTGGTCATGGCGACATTGGTATGGCGCCCCGGCGGCCTGTTTGCCGCGCCCGAAGTGAGGCGCGTTTAGGATGGCGGCAGGAACCTCGCCCGGCACCGCGCGGCGCGCCGATCTCGCCGTCGCCACGGGCATCTGCGTGCTGCTCGCGGTGCTGCCGCTGGTGAGCGACAGCCGTTACCTGCTGGGCCAGGTCATCGTCGCGTTGTTCTACGCCATCGTCGCCGTGCAATGGAACCTGTTGTTCGGCTATGCAGGCATCTTTTCGCTCGCGCAGATGGCCCTGTTCGCGCTCGGCGGATATGCCGCGGCGATGCTCGCACACTATGCCGAGTGGTCGATGTGGACCGCGATCGGTGCCGGCACGGCACTGACCGCTGCCTTCGGGACTGTCGTCGGACTCGCCTGCCTGCGCCTGAAGGGCGTCTACCTGGCCCTGTTCACGCTCGCCATCGCCGAGGCCCTGCACCAGATCATCGTCACCGACACCAGTTGCTTCCGCCGTCTGGGTCCCCTGTGCCAGCAGTTCACCGGCGGCAACGCCGGCTTCACCGGCTTTGGCGATCTCGGCACGCGCGCGCTGGCCGGCAGTCACTGGCTGACCGCCAACTACGTCATCGTCGCGGTGCTGTTCGTCATCACCACCGCGCTCACCCGCGTGCTGGTCGCGAGCCCCGGCGGCCGCGCACTGCGAGCCCTGCGTGACAATCCGGCTGCCGCGGTAGCCTGCGGCGTCGACCGGTTCCGCACCACCCTCGCGGTGTTCGCGTTCTCCTCGCTGCTGACCGGCCTCGCCGGCGCCGTCTACGCCGGCCACCTGCGCGCCATCGGTCCCAACCTGTTCGCCCTGCCGCAGCTGCTGCTGGTCATCGCGGCGGTGGTCATCGGCGGTCTCGGCACGTTCTGGGGACCGCTGCTGGGCATTGCCGTGGTCATGGCCGCCGACGAGCTGATGCGCGAATTCGGCGCCTACCGCGCCCTCGGCCTGGGACTCATGATCACCCTGACCATGGTCCTGCGCCCGGCCGGACTGCTGGGCGGCACGGCCCGCCACTGAGTCAGGGCCGCGCCCTCAATCGCAGAAGTTGCGATAGAGGTAGCTCATCAGGCGGCTGACCCGGCCCTTCGGCAGCACGTAGTAGACGGTCTGCCCCTCGCGGCGCGTCCGCACCAGGTCCTCGGCACGCAGCAGTGCGAGCTGGCGTGACATCGCCGGCTGCGGGCAGCCGAGCAGCGCGGCCAGCTCGCCGACCGATTTCTCGCCTTCCACGAGCTGACACAGGATCATCAGGCGCGTGGGATGCGAGAGCGATTTCATCAGCCCGCTGACCTCTTCGGCGCGTGCTTCCATCTGATTTATATCCATATATTGATATATACGTATAAATACATATATTTGTCAATGTGAAACGACCGTAAGCTTGTTGCACAAGCAAGGCGTACAGAGGAGAACGATGATGAAACCGGAAGTCCGCGGGTTCTTCGACCCGGCCACCTATACCATCAGCTACGTCGTCAGCGAGCCGCGCGGCCGCCACTGCGCGATCGTCGACCCGGTGCTCGATTTCGACCCCAAGTCCGGACGCACCAGCACCAAGTCCGCCGACGCACTGGCCGAGTACGTAAGCTCGCGTAACCTCACCGTGGACTGGATCCTGGAGACCCACGCCCACGCCGATCACCTCACCGCGGCACCCTACCTGAAGGACAAGCTCGGCGGCACTATTGCCATCGGCGAGCACATCACCACCGTGCAGGAGACGTTCAAGAAAGTCTTCAACGAGGATCATCGCTTCGTCGTCGACGGCTCGCAGTTCGACCACCTGTTCAAGGACAACGACACCTTCCGCATCGGTGAGCTGGAGGGCCGCGTCATGCATACGCCCGGCCACACCCCGGCCTGCATCAGCTACGTCATCGGCGACGCGGCCTTCGTCGGCGACACCCTGTTCATGCCCGACTACGGCACCGCGCGCTGCGACTTCCCCGGCGGCGACGCCGGCGTGCTCTACCATTCGATCCACAAGCTGTTCGACCTGCCCGAGGACACGCGCCTGTTCATGTGCCACGACTACATGTCACCGACGCGCGACTTCCACGCCTGGGAGACCACCGTGCGCGAGGAGCGCCGTCACAACGTGCACGTGCACGAAGGCATCGAGCAGGACGACTTCGTCAGGCTGCGCAACGACCGCGACTCGACGCTGCAGATGCCGGTACTGATCCTGCCCTCGATCCAGATCAACATGCGCGCCGGCGAGTTCCCGCCACCGGAAGACAATGGCGTGTCGTATCTGAAGCTGCCGCTGGATCTCCTTTAGCAGGACGACGGGAAGCTACTGCGGAGGCCGTCTGCGTCGTTGCGGCACGTTCTGCGGTGCTCACCTACTGATGTAGGCTGCGCTCCTCGTAACGCACCGCGCCTCGCAACCGGCCTTCCTCGCTACGCTTCCCGCCGCCCTGCGCGGCTGACCTGAATCGACTGCGGCGGCCGTCTGCGTCGTCGCTGGGCTAGCCCGGCTGCGCCTCGCAGCCGGGATCAAAACATGCGGAAGCGCTCGTCCGCCACCACGCGCAGGGCAAGCACGTCGGTCTCGCCGCTGATGACCAGCGAGCGATCGGCGCGCACGCAGGCGCCGCCATAGGCGGCACCCACGGAAAAGGTGCTGACCTGCACGTTGTAGCCGTCGATTTCGGGCATGCGGCATAACGCCTGGTAGATGTCGTCGCGTTCGGCGAAGCGCCCTTCGGTGCGCTCCAGCAACCCCGCATCGCGGTCGAAGATGCGCACGTTGCTGCCGCAGCGGCCGACGATGGGCTTGGCCACGTAGCCCGCCGCGCGCAGCTCGTCGCTGAGCTCGAACGCCGTGTTCAGCAGGTAAGGATGGTTCGGGAACATCGACCACAGTACCGGCAGCATCGCCTTGTTGCTCGGAATCAGGGTCCACAACGGCTCGTAGACCATCACCTCGCTGCGTAGCAGGACGTCGACCAGCCGCGGCGCGCCCTGGTGTACCGCGCCGGGGGTGTAGTTGCGCAGCTTGTCCTCGTCGTCGTCGCATTCCGCGCGGATCTGGTCGAGTGCGGTCTCCCACGCCCAGGTCTTCCAGACCCAGCGGATCTCGTCGCCGTGCGCGTCGCGGATCTCGCCGTCCGCTCCCCACGCGAGGCCATCGACCCCGTGCAGGATGCGGGTCGCGATGCCGGCCTCCTCCAGCGCCTCCTGCATGAACAGCGCATGGTAGGTCTCCTCGGGATCGTCGTCCTGCATGATGTGCAGCACGCCGCTGACGTCGCTGCGCCGCCAGGCCTCGCGCAGGTTGTGGTGCAGGTGCTCACCGGGATCGCGCCCCAGCTCGACGTCGAAATTGTCAGCCCAGCGGCCCTGCACCTTGCCGCATTCCATGTGACAGGACGCCGAGTCGCAGTTGTACTCGTAGACCTTCAGGCCACGCTCGCTCAGCGCGAAGTCGAAACGGCCGGTGATCATCTGGTTGCGGCGGTTGTCCCACGACTGGCGGATCTTCGGCCACAGCGCCATCGGAATGCGAAAGCGCGCGAGCAGCTCGTCGTCGCGCAGCACGAAATCGGTGCCGTGCATGAACAGGGCATGGAGCTGGTTGGTGGCCTTCTCGAGCTCCTCGTGCGCGGTCTCGGAGATGCAGAAGAAGCGCCGCTGGTTGGCCGCATCGGTGGTCAGGCGGTGTCCCTCCATGACCTCGACGTAGGCCGCCTCGTCGGCGTTGGCGACGTTCAGCCAGGCACGCCCCTCGCGGCCGCGGTCCGCCGCCTCGAGACTGACGATGCGGAACAGCTCGGGCTCGACCGCACTGACCGGCTCCGCCTCCGGGTGATCGTCGCTCTGCATCACCCAGCCGAGAATGGTCGCGTCGCCGAAGGAGCATTCGAGCCAGAACTCGCCGGTCGCCGTGACCGTCGCCCTGACCTCGCGCGAGTAGGGTCGGCCCGGGGGCCACTGCGTCTGCTCGACATTCTGCTCGACGAAACGAACCCGGTCGGGCAGCACCTCGGTCACCACGGCGACGTGCCCGGTGCGCTCGAACTCGCCGCCCTCGTCCCATACCAGCAGGCTGCCCGGCTCGGGGGGGCGCCGCGCGCCGTTGCGGAAGGCACGCAGGGGCAGCCGTTCCCCGCTGCGCACGTCGCGCACCGAGTCGAGCTCGAAGATCTCGTAGGCCATGCCCACCTCTTCGAAGATCCAGCCATGGTTCAGGTATAGCCAGCGCCGCGCGAGCTCGACGCACTGCCACTTCTGGCCCATGTAGACGCCGTCGACATAGCTGCGATAGGCATGCCGATCGGGCAGCTCCTCAGCACTGGCCGATGCATAGTCCGACGAGTACACCGCTACACCGCCCGGCGCGATGCCGAGCAGCGTCCCGAAGGGCGCCGGCTGCGCGGGCAGCTCGTCGGCCGGCCCCGCGCCGCGCTGCGCTGCGCCCGGGCGTTCCCCGGACGTCGTGGCCATGCCTACTTCTGCAGCGTGCGCAGGTAGGCGATGACCGCGATCAGGCGCGCCTTGACGCCGGCTTCGGATTCACCCACCTCGCGCCAGCGGCGCCCCCAGATCGGCATCTCGGCGGTGCCGTGCGCGCCCGGCATGCCGCGCCCGTCGACCGCGCCGCGCACCTGCAGCTCGGGGAAGGAGCCGCCGTTGGCGCGGGCGAGCCCGGTCAGATCGGGCGGCGGCGTGCGCAGCATGGGCACGAACGGCCCGTCACCCTCGCCGGAACGCCCGTGGCACACGGCGCAGTGCTCTATCCAGGCGGCCTCGCCGACGCCCATGGCATCGCCCTCGGCCAGCGCCACACTACTCGGCAACAGCAACGCGAGCGCCGCCGCGCGCAAGGCGGTACCGCTCATCGACTCAGGCCCGCGCGGTCGAGCCGCCGTCGACACAGAGCACGGTGCCGGTGCAGTAGGACGCCTCGTCGGAGGCCAGGTAGAGACACGCATAAGCGACTTCCTCGGGAGTTGCCGGCCGCCCCATGGGGGCGATCAGTTTGGGATTCTCGGCGGAGAACAGCATCGGGATCACGCTCTCCACCATCTGCGTCTGCACGAAACCCGGCGCGACCACGTTGCAGCGGATGTTATCGTCGACGTAGGCCACCGACATCGAGCGCGTGAGGTTGATGATGGCGCCCTTGGTCGCGGTGTAGGTGTGCGCGTCAGGGGCGCCGCCGAGGCCGAAGATGCTCGCCACGTTGACGATCGAGCCCGACTTCTGCGCCTTCATGTGTTTCAGCGCGATGCGCGTGACGTAGAACAGGCTGTCGAGATTGAGCGCCATCACTTCGCGCCACTTGTCGACCGGCGTGGTGTCGACCGGGTCCATCGAGCCGATGCTGGTCTCGCGCAGGTTGTAGCCGACCCCGGCCGCGTTGAGCAGGATGTCGATGCGGCCGTAGCGCTTCACGCACTCATCGACCGCGCCCTCGGCGAGACCGGGATCGGCGAGGTCGGCGCTGAACACGCTGCCGCTGCCACCGGCCTGCTCCACCTGCGCCAGCGTCTCGTCGAGATTGGCCTGCGTGCGCGAGACGCCGAACACCGTCGCGCCTTCGCGCGCGAACATCACCATGCAGGCGCGCCCGATGCCGGTGCCGGCACCGGTGACCATTGCTATCTTGCCTTGGAGACGGCCCATCGGGTTTCCTCGTGCTGTTGAATCGTCACTACGGTGCGCGTCTGCCCAGGCCGCTCAGCCGCGACCGCGCAGCGCCTCGATCTGCGCACGCGTGAGTCCGGCGCCCTTGCCCTTGAGCAAACGCGAGTGCTGCTGCTCCAGGGCGAACAGCGCATCCGCCTCGGGTGTGTCGTAGTGGTACTTGACCCAGTCGGCGCAACGGAAGCGGTTCTCGACGTTGCATGCGGCAGGCACGAACTCGCGGCTCGCGCGGTTGTACTCGTCCTGGGTCATGATGCCGCGCGAGGTACGGTAGCGATCGGCCTTCGCCGGCAACGTCGTGACCCCGGGACGCATGCCGCCGACCGAGGCCGTGTACTCCTCGCCGGCGAGGATTGAGTACGGGAAGTACGACAGCGCGCGGCGCGGCAGGCCGGTGTGCTTCATCATGGTGTATTCGTGCATGCGCTGGCTGGGGCAGGAGATGAAGCCGACCAGCTCGCCCAGGAAGAGGTTGCCGTACTCGTCATTCAGCAACGGGCGGAAGCGCTCGGCGCGTTCGTCGATCATCATCCAGTCGTCGTGCTCGTAGACGCCGGCGATGTGCGCGAACTCCTTGCCCACGCCGAAGTAGACCAGCGCGCCGGCCTCGAGCTGCTGGTCGCGCGTCCAACCGGCCATCTCCTCCCACAATTTCGTGGTCGCGACCTTGATGCGCTCGGTCAGGTCGTTGAAGGTCTCGGTCAGCTCCTCCCGGCTACCCATGCCGACCGGCACGTGGCCTTCGCTGAGATTGTCCGCGCTGTACAGCCCGACCGCGACCATGTGCTCGGCGCGCATCTCGGGCTCCGACTCGAACGAGCCCCAGTCGTCGAGCAGGTTGATGTGACAGTCCTCGACGATCATCGACACCGTCAGGTTGTTGTACGGGATGTCCTTGCCGACACCGTCCAGCCACGGGTAGTCGTACTCTGCCAGCTCGCGGAAATCGCGCACCAGCATCTCGCGGTTGTCGGCGATCTTGTACGGGCCGTGGTTGTGGATGGTCAGGCGGCTCTCGCAGGAGACCAGGAAGCCGTACTGGGCGACGGTCGCCATGAAGGCCTGCGCCGCAGTGTGCAGCGCGTCGCCCTGGCGACACTCGAAGGCGTCGGCATGGAACACCTGCAGCTTCTGCTCGGGCAGGATCTGGCCGCGGTGGCCGGCCATGCAGTTGGTCAGGTTACCGTTGTTGCGGTGCCAGGAGAGCTGGAAACGCTTCCAGAAATCGAGCACGTAGACCACGTCCTCGACCGCGTCGGTGGGCTTGATGACGCCCCAGTTGATCAGCATCTCGCGGCCCAGCAGGTAGAAGCAGGGAATGGTCCAGGCCACGATCTTGATCCCCGCCAGGCGCGCGCGATCGCCGATCTCCTCGGCCGACATGCTGTCCTCGATCTTCTTCAGCAGCGTCGGATAGCGATAGAAGCAGTTGAGGTAGGAGAACAGGATGTAGGCCGAGACCGGGAAGATCTTCGACTCCTGCACGGTGCGCGTCGCACACAGCCAGTAGGTCTCGTCCGCGTTCTGCTGGATCATGGAATTGGTCTCCAGCAGCTGGGCGTAGGTGAGCTCTTTCGACATGGTGATGGGATGCTCCGATCAGTTACCGGCCAGGCGCCACACGCGCGCCGACACGTCGCGCCCGGCCTCGTAGTCCTCGGCGCCCTTGGCGCGCGCCGAGACCTCGACCTCGAGGCGATCGCCGTCCTTGATGCCGGACAGGCGCACGTTCATGAGACAGGGAATGTTGTACTCGCGCGTCAGGATGGCGAGGTGCGAACGCGTGGTACCGCCGGCACACAGCACGCCGTGGAACTTCTCCAGCACCGGCGCGGTCAGGGTGCCGCCGGAATCGTCGACGATGGCGATGGTGTCCGCGGCGACGCCCTCGGTGAGGCATTCGAGCACCTTGTCGGTGGTGCGCACGTAGCGCGCGACACCGGTCAGGTTGGCGCGGTGGGTGACGACGTTGTCCCCGGCGCCGCGCAGCTCGCGGCCGTCGCCGTCGGCGGCCGCGGTCGGTGCCTCGGGATGCTCGAAGCTGAAGTCCTCGGTGTAGAGGCCCGAATCCTTGTAGGCCTGCGGCCGCTCGCGCGCCGAGGACATGGCCGAAGGCTCGAAGCGGTAGCCGAGCTCGAGGATGCGCGTCTCGATCGCCGCCATGTCGTCCTTGGTGATGCTGTCGTACTCCGCCCCGAACACGAACTCGCGCCATGGCAGGCCCGACTGCGCGAGCCGCTCGCGGACCAGGTCCTTGATCGCGGCATTGTAAGCCTCGACGATGGCGAAGTCGGATTCGTAGCCGTACTTGTCCGTATCGACATACAGCTTGGGCATGGTTGCTGGTCCTCCCCTGGATCTATTCGGTGTAGTGCTCGCGCAGGCGCGCCAGCGCCGCCGCGCCCAGCGCGTAGTTCTCAGCCAGGAATGCCTCGGTCGAGCCGAAGTCCTCGTCGATGGCCGCGAACGCCGCCTCGAGATAGGACGCACGGGTCTCCAGCAACGGCATGATCAGCGCGCGTCCCAGCTCCCCCGGTGCGCTCACCGCGTACTTCTCGCGTACCCGCGGCACCTCGGCCGCGGCCGGAAAGTACCGGCCGGACAGCATGAAATCATACATGATCGTCTCGCGTGGAACGCCCAGCGCCGACAGCACCAGCGCACTGCCGATCCCGGTGCGCTCCTTGCCCGCCGAGCAGTTCAGAAGCACGGCGCCCGGCGGATCGGCCAGCAGCACCTCGAACAGGCGCGCATAGAACGGCGCCGCCTCGCGCACCAGGCAGCGCAGCATGACGTGCATGGCGTCGACCACGTCCTGCGGATCGGTACTGCTCGCGAACAGGCGATGAAAGAATTCCTTGTCGCCGACACCCGGCGGGATACCGAGGATGTGCAGGGCCGGCGGGCCGGGCAGATCGGTGTGCTCGCTGGCGCTCTCCTCGGCGAGGCGAAAATCGCACACGGTGGTGATGCCGAGTGCGGCGAACACGCGCTTGTCGGCGGCGTCGAGATTGGCCATGTGACCGGAGCGGAACAGGCGGCCCCAGCGCACGCGACGGCCATCGGCGGCACGGTAGCCGCCGAGGTCGCGGAAGTTGACGCCGCCGGCCAGCGGCACGCCGCGCTCGGCGACCACCAGCGGCGCGCCCCCCTGCGGGGTCAGCCGCAGGTACCAGCGGGGTTGCGCTGGATCGAGCGCGAGCGTGACCGGCGCATGCGCCCCCGTCACGCGGTCCGGCGCAGCGGCCGTTGCCACCGGCGTGTCGGCCGCGGCAATGCTGACCGGTGCCGTGCTGAAACGCTCGTCCCAGGTGACGACGTGCGTGCCGTCCGCGCCGCGCTCGACGCTCACCCCGCACACCGTATCCATCTCCGTCCTCGCCCCACCGGTCCGCGCGCAGGATAGCGCAGCCCGGCACTGAGCGTCATGCGGCGCTACACTGCACGCGACGGACGCGCGGACACCGCCCCATGTTCCACACCGGGATCCTGCTGATGAGCCTGTTTGCCACCCCCAGCCTGGTCGTCGATGGCGCCGCGGCCGCCGACCCACCGCGCGCGCCGGGCGTGCACGACGTCGAGGTGCGCCTCGACGGCAACCGTCCCGCACGCTTCACCCTCGCCCTGCCGGACGCGCCGGGCGCGGCGCCGGGTGTGCTGGTGGTGGTGCTGCATTACGCAGGCCAGCCGACCCGTTTCTACGGCCGGCCGCTGGTCGAGGACCTGTTCGCGCCGGCCTGGCGCGAGCTGGGCGCGGTGTTCGTCGCCCCCGAGTCGCTCGGCGGGCAATGGCATACGGAAGCCAACGAGGCCTTCGTGATGCAGCTCGTCGAGACCCTGCAGAGTGCCTACACGCTGGACCCCGCGCGCACCGTCATTGCCGGCTACAGCATGGGCGCCATCGGCACCTGGCACTTCCTCGCGCATTACCCGGCGCGCTTTGCCGCCGCGGTGCCGGTAGCCGGCTTCCCCAGCGGCGCGCTGGAATGCCCCGCGCCGGTCCGCACGCTGGCCACCGAGTCGGACGAGATCTTCGACTTCGCACGCCTGCGCGCCGCGGTCGAGGCGGCCCGCGCGCGCGGCTGCGACATCGCGCTGCAGGCGGTGCCGGCGCGCGGACATTACGATGTCGGCGGTTTCCGCGACGCCCTCGCCACCCTCCTTCCCTGGCTGCAACACACCCTCGACCCCGATCGAGCAGGAGCATCACCATGACCCAGCATTCCCGTCCCCGGCACCTCGCCGCACTCGCCGCGGTTCTCGCACTGAGCACGGCCGAGGTCCACGCGCACGGCGACCAGGCCCACGACGCGGTCGCCGCGGGCGGCGTCGCCTACGATGCCGCCAGCAGCGGCACACGCCGGCTTGCCGCCGGACCCGTCACCATCACCCTGCTCGCCGATGCCTCCAACCTCGACCGCGACGACATCGAGGTCGGCGAGTTGTTCCTGCCGGCCGGGTTCGGCGAGAGCGGCGCCCACCAGCACGGCAGCCTGGAGATGTTCTACGTCGTCGAGGGCGTGCTCGGACACGAGGTCAACGGCGTGCAGCACCGCCTCGAGCCCGGCATGCTGGGACTGGTCAAGCCCGGCGACGCGGTCAACCACCAGGTCCTCTCCGACGG
Source organism: Gammaproteobacteria bacterium (assembly GCA_041984235.1). Taxonomy (GTDB): domain Bacteria; phylum Pseudomonadota; class Gammaproteobacteria; genus JBHIYN01. The sequence goes on along the minus strand of JBHIYN010000001.1, from coordinate 366,692 downwards.
CCCGGTGCGCGCGGTGGTGATCTGGGTGCCGGGCGGGGAAGCCGACCGCCTGGTGCAGCACGCCGGCTTCACCAGCACGCCGCTGGACTGAAGACGGCTGAACCGCGCCGCGCGCCGCCACGCGTGCGGTGCCGCTCAGGCCCGGCGTTGCGCCAGCACGTCGTCCAGCGCCTGGCCGAGACGCGCGCAGATCTCGTCGATCTCGGCGGGCTGTACGATCAGCGGCGGCGCGATGATGACGTTGCGTCCCGCCGGCCGCGCCACCACGCCGCGCGCGAGCAGGGCCTCGTAGACCGCCAGCGAGATCTCCTCCGCGTCTTCGTTGAGCACCGCGTCGGCGGCGTCGCGGCGCAGGAAATCGAGCGCACCGCCGAGGCCGAAGCGGCTCACGTGGCCGACCAGCGGATGGTCCGCGAGCGCTTCCAGCCCGGCCGCGAGGTGTTCCCCCATCGCCCGGGCATGGTCGACCAGGCCGTCACGCTCGATGATCTCCAGGGTCTTCAGTGCGGCCGCCGCGCCGACCGGGTGCGCGGCATAGGTACCGGCATGGGCGAGCGTGCCCATGCGCTCCGAGCCGCTCTCCAGCGCCTGGTAGAGATCGGCGCCGATGGCGATCGCCGAGAGCGGGAAATAGCCGGAGGTGAGCCCCTTGGCCATCACCGCATGCTGCGGTGAGAGGCCGAACGCCTGGCTGCCGAACAGGCGCCCGGTGCGGCCCATGCCGGTAATCACCTCGTCGGCGACGAGGTCGATGCCGTGCGCCGTCAGCACGCGCGAGATGGCCGGCCAGTAGGCATCCGGCGGCACCTTGAAGCCGGCCGAGAAGCTCATCGGCTCGGCGAAGAAGGCCGCGATCGAGGCCTCGGGTTCGGCCGCAATCAGGGCCTCGAGCTCGGCGCTCAGGCGCGCGACGTAATCCTGCGGCGACTCGCCGGGCTCGCGCTCACCGTGGTAATCCGGCTGCGAGACATGGCGGAAGCCCGCGATCGGCAGGCCGAACTCCTCGTGGTGGCCGCCGGTCAGGGAGGCGGCGGCGAGCGTGCCGCCGTGGTAGCTGCCATGCCGCCCGATGATGGTCGTGCGCCGCGGCTCGCCGCGCGCCACGGCGCCGAAGCGCAGCATCTTGACCAGGAAATCGTTACCCTCGGAGCCGGTCGCGCCGTAGAGAATGTGCGCGTTCGGAACCGGGGCGATAGCAACCAGCTTCTCGGCCAGCTCCAGCGAGGTCTGCGGGGTGCGGTGCAGTGCCGAGACGAAGAACGGCAGCTCGCGATACTGGCGCTCGATGGCGTCGATCAGCTCGTCGTTCTGGTAGCCGAGCGAGGCGACGTAGAACGACGCCGTGGCCTCGATGTATTCGCGGCCGTCGGTGTCGTAGACGTAGATACCGCGTCCGCGGTCGATGAAGCGGGTTTCGCGCGCGGTGTTCTCGGCCACGCGCTGGAAACCCAGGATCAGGGGCAGGCGTTCGTTCTCGTCGATGACGGGTCGGGTAGCAGCCATGACTTCCTCCTCTATCGCGCGGCACGCAGCGCCGCGGTGGCGGCGCCGTCGACGGCCAGCGATTCATCCTCGATGGCGCCGCTGAATGCGACCCCGTAGACGCCGCGTGCGTTCTCCAGCGAGACGTAACCTTCGAGCACGTCTTCCAGCACCAGCGCCGGGTCGCGTTCGAACGGCTCACCGTAGCCGCCGCCAGCGGTGTCGCAGCCGCTCAGCCAGGCGCCGCGCGCGAGCTCGATCTGCCCCACGCTGGGTGCGCGCGTGCGCGCGCCGTCGGCGTCGACCACGAACATCTCGCCGACGTTGCCGTCGCGCCCGCCGCGCACCCCGCGCGCCGGGTTGACCTGGCCGTCAGCCGCGAACACCACCGTCATCGGATGATGCGTGGGGCCGTAGGTGACGCGCACGCTGGGCGCGCCGCGGTGACGGCCCGCGCCCATGGTATCGGTGGCGATGCGCACCTCGCGGTAGCGGATCGGGTAGCTCAGCTCGCTGATCTCGACGCTGTCCCGGTACATCAGGCCGGACACCACCGGAATGCCGTAGGTCAGCCAGCCGTCGGTCCGTGGTCCGCCCGGGCCGCCGTTGCTGCCGATGATGAGCTGATTGACGTAGGCATGATCGTGACGCCGCGCGTCGCGTCCCGAGATGACGCAGAAGCCGGCGCCCATACCGATGCCACCCTCGGCCAGGCCGTAGTCCTCGCCGAGCTCGGACAGGGCCGCCTGCACCGTGTTCAGCAGGCGGTCGGAGATATTGGTAGTCGCCACCGAGCACGAGTGCGGGAACTCGGGAATGCCGATCGCCGCGCCGCGCCGCAGCCGCACCTTGATCGGGCGGTAAGACCCGCCGTTGCGCGGTATGTCCGCCGGCAGGCAGTTGAACACGCCGGCCACCGCGCTCGAGACGGAGCACGCCTCGGACAGGTTGAGCCCGTTGTCCATGTTGTCGATGTTGGCCGTGAGATCGATCTCGATCTCGCCCTGCTGCGGGTCGACCGTGAGCGCAACCCGCACCGGGATGCCGTCCGGCAGCATGGGCGGCAGGGGATCGTGCGCGCCGCTGCGCTCGACGCGCGCCGCCGGCAGCGCCGACAGGGCCTGGCGCATGCGTTTCTCGCTGTAGTCGAACCAGGCATCGACGAAATGCCGGATGGTCGCTGCGCCGTACTTGGCGAAGATGTCGTGGATGCGCTTTTCGCCGGTGCGTGCCGAGGCCAGCATGGCGAGGAAATCCCCGTACCAGTAGTCGGCAACGCGAATGCGCCGCTGGCACATGCGAATGATGTCGTCGACGTTCTCGCCGTTGCGCTGCACGCGCACCGCCGGGAAGATCAGCGCGCCCTCCTCGTACACGTCGCGCGCGGCGGCATGGTAGGTGGTCGGCAGCGAGTTGCCGATGTCGGCCTGGTGCGCCTTGGCACAGACGTTGAACAGGTGCTCGCCCTCCCAGAACACCGGCACGATCAGGGTGTGGTCGGCGGGATGGGTGTTGCCGCTGTAGGGGTCGTTGTGCAGGTAGGCGTCACCTTCGGCGATGTCGTCGTGGAAGTCGCACATTGCGGCGGTCTGCAGGTTGAGACCATAGGTGTGCACGGGCAGCCCTTCGGCGGTCGCGAAGAGCTCGTTGCCCGCGGTGGTGATACCGCAGGAGAAGTCGCGCGCGCTGTTGATCACCGCCGAGCGCCCCGTGCGCAGCATGGTGTTGGTCATCTCGCGCACCACGCCGTCGAAGCGATTGGCCAGTACCGCCAGCAGCATCGGCGACAGGGTCTGCTGCGACTGCGCCGCCACGCGGGTCGTGTCATTGTCCATGCTCGCTCTCCCCGTGCTGCGCGCCCCATGCCCCGCGCGCCTGGTTCATGCCGTCCATTCGACCACGTAGCTGCCGTTGTCGCTCAGCGTCGCCGCACAGCCGGGCGGCAGCACCAGCGTGGTGGTCGCCTCCTCGACGATGGCCGGGCCGTCGATGCGCGCCCCGGCGCCGAGCGCGGCACCGCGCACGACGCAGGCTTCGCGCCGGTCGTCGAGATCGAACAGTGCACTGCGCGCGGGCTCCCCGGCCGCTCCGGCAGCGGCAGGCTGCCCGCCGGGCGGCGCCTGCGGCAGGCGCACCGCGAGGCGGCCGGTCCAGTTCAGGAACTCGATCGGGCTGGAACGATCCTCGACGCTGAAAATTCGCCGGTGGGCGGTGTGAAAATCCTCGATCAGCGCCGCCACGTCAGCGTCGGAATGCAGCCGCGGCGCACGCAGGTCGACGCCGATGTCCCACACCTGCGCGGCGTAATGCGCGTCGACCCGGTAGTGGCTGGACCGCTGGTCGAAGCCGCGCGCGGCGAGCCGCGCAGCGAACGCGTCCAGCGCATGGTCGACCTCGGCCAGGGCCGCGTTGACCGCGTCGCGGTCGAAGTCGTCCGAGCGCATCGGCAGGCTCGCGGTGTGCTCGACCTGGATGTCCGAGAACTGCATGCCGCAGGCCGACAGCACGCTCGCCGTGCGCGGTACGACAACTGCGCGGCAGCCGAGTTCGCGCGCAATCGGCACGATGCCGAGGCCGGCCGCGCCACCGCCGGCCACGAGCACGGACTCGGCCGGGTCGATGCCCTCGCTGACGGTGATGTCCTTGATCGCGTTGATCATGGTCTCGTTCGACACGGCGAAGATCGAGAACGCAGCGGCCTCGACCCCGATGCCGAGAGGCTCGGCGATGGCCGCGATGGCGCGTTCGGCGGCGCTGCTGTCGAGGCGCATGCGGCCACCCAGGAAGAACGCCGGGTCGATGTAGCCGAGCACCAGCGCGGCATCGGTGACGGTGGCCGCGGTGCCGCCGCGGCCATAGCAGGCCGGGCCGGGCTCGGCACCCGCACTGTGCGGCCCGACGCGCAGCAGGCCGGCCTCGTCCAGCCAGGCGATGGAACCGCCGCCGGCGCCGACGCTGCGCGCGTCGACCGCCGGGATGCCGAGCATGTGGCCGGTGAAGCGTTCACCGAGCCAGGTCTCCTGCGTCACCGAGATGGCACCGTCGCGCACCAGGCTGACGTCGAAGGTCGTGCCGCCGGTATCGACCACCAGCACCGACTCGCGGCGCTGCTCCAGGCTGGCGTACTGGCGTCCGGCGACCGGCGCCATGGCCGGTCCCGAACGCACTGTGTGGATCGGATGCTGGACCACGCTGTCGATATCGAGGCAACCGCCGATGGTGGTACTGACCAGGATTTCGCCGTTGTAGCCCTCGGCGCGCAGGTCGCTTTCGAGATCGCTCAGGTGGCGCTGCATGAGCGGCTTGATCGAGGCATCGATGGCGCTCGACGACGCCCGCCGGTACTCGCGCAGGATGGGGTTGAGATCGTGGCTCAGGGTATAGGGCACGCCCGGCAGACGGGCCGCGATCAGCTCGCCCAGGCGCTGCTCGTGCGCCGGGTTGGCGGTCGACCACAGCAGCGATACCGCGATGGCCTCGAAGCCGCCGTCAGCGACCCGGTCGAGGACCGTCGCGACCTGCTGCTCGTCGAGCGCGGTGATCACCGCGCCGCCGGCGTCGATACGCTCGGTGATCTCGAAGGTATGCCGGCGCGGCACGTAGGGTCGTGGATAGGGCTGCGAGAAATCGTGCGGATTGAACTTGCCGCCCTCGCGCAGCACCAGCACGTCGGGGAAGCCGGCGGTGGTGAGGAACGCGGTGCGGGCGACATTGCCGGTGACGATGGCGTTGGTTGCGCGCGTGGTGCCGTAGATGAACAACTGCGCGTGCGCCAGCACCTCGCCCAGCGTCAGCCCCAGCGCGTCGGCGGCATGGGTCAGCGCGGCACGCAGGCCGTCGATGATGCGCCCGGGCGTGGTCAGTGCCTTGCCGATGGTGAAGCGCCCGTCGCCGTCGACCACCACGACGTCGGTGAAGGTGCCGCCGGTGTCGACACTGATGCGCCATTGCGATGTCGCGTGCTCTGGCATGCGGCCTCCGCGCACTGGTGGTGCGCTCGTGCATTGACTATAGTTATCTGTGATCACAGATGTCAACGAGCAATATCCCATGGCCGATGCCGCGATCAAGCTGCCACCGATCGAGCACCAGACGCTGAACGAGCAGGCCTACGCGCGCCTCAAGCGCGCGCTGCTCTCGGGCCGTCTCGAACCCGGCGCCACCCTCACCCTGCGCCAGCTCGCCGAGCAGCTCGGGACCAGCATGATGCCGGTGCGCGAGGCCATCACCCGCCTGTCGGCCGAGAACGCGCTGCGCGTGCTGCCGCAGCGTGGCATCGTGGTGCCGCCGCTGTCGCCCGACGACGCGCGCGACCTGTGGGCCCTGCGCATCCGCCTCGAGGGCGAGGCCTCGGCACGTGCCGCGCGCCGCATCACGCCGCCCGAGCTGGCCGAGGTGCGCGAGCGCTGCGCCGCGGTGCAGGCCGCGGCCGAGCGTCGCGACCTGTACGGCGTGCTCGACTGCAACAGCGATTTCCAGTTTGCGATCTACCAGGCCGCGCACAGCGCGACGCTGCTGCAACTCATCGAGATCCTGCGCATGAAGAGCGTCCCGCACTGCACCGCGGCGATGCGCGTGCTGCTCGCCGAGCGACCGCCCTACTACCACGCCTCCTGGGTCAATCACGACGCACTGGTGGCGGCACTGGCGCGCGGTGACGCGGCCGCGGCACGGCGCATCAAGCAGCGCGACCTGCGCGCCTTTCGCGATTTCGTCAACAGTGTCGGGAGCGAAGTCTCATGAACGTCGCCACCACCACGGCGTGGAGAACCTACCTGACGCAGAACGAGGCATCGCGCCGCCATGCCGAGCGGGCGCGCAAGGCCATCCCCAGCGGCACCTCGCGCTCGCTGCTGCGCCACCCGCCGTTCCCGTTCTTCGTGGTCGAGGCCGACGGCATCCACAGCACCGATCTCGACGGCAATCGCCGCATCGACTTCCACAACAACTACACCACGCTCGTGCACGGTCACAACCACCCCGCCGTGCGCGCCGCGATCGAGGCCCAGCTCGCACGCGGCACCAGCTACTCCGCTCCCGTGGCCTGCGAGCTCGAGCTCGCCGAGCTGCTGTGCGAACGCATCGCCAGTGTCGAGCAGGTGGTGTTCAACAACTCCGGCACGGAGGCGGTCATGGTCGCACTGCGCATCGCGCGCGCGGTCACCGGGCGTAACCGCATCGGCAAGTTCGAAGGCGGCTACCACGGTTCATCGGACTTCGTCATGGTCGGCGGCCACGACCTGCCGGCGCCGGACGACCCGGTGCGCGTCAGCCGTCCCCGCGCCGACGTCGGCGGCCTGCCGGCGGCCGCGTGTGACGACGTCGTGCTGATGCGCTACAACGACCCGCAGGCGGTGCGCGAGGCGGTCGCGCAGCACGGCGACGCGCTCGCCGCGATCATCGTCGAACCGATCCTCGGCGCCGGCGGCGTGATCCCGGCCGAACGCGAGTTCCTCGAGGTGCTGCGCACGGAGACCGCGGCGGCCGGCATCGTGCTGATCTGCGACGAGGTCATCACGCTGCGCCATGCCGTCGGCGGCGCACAGGGCTATTACGGCCTGGATCCCGATCTCACCACCATGGCCAAGACCATCGGCGGCGGTTTTCCGGTCGGCGCAGTGGGCGGCCGGCGCCGCTTCTTGGGCTGCCTGGGCGAAGCCGAGGCCGGCGGCAGCGTCGCCAACCTCGGCACCTTCAGCGCCAACCCGATGACCATGGCCGCCGGCCATGCCGCGATCGGTGCGCTGGACGAGGCGGCCATTGCCCATCTCAACCGGCTCGGTGAACAGGCACGCCGCGGCCTCACTGACATCATCACCCGGCTCGACCTGCCAGCCGGAGTCAGCGGCGCCGGCTCGCTGTTCCAGGTGCACTGGACCGAACGCCCCGTGCGCGACGCGCGCGATGCCGCGACCGCCAACCCCGATCTCAACCTGCTGACTTTCCTCGGCCTGTGCAATCGCGGCGTGCAGCTGTCGATGCGCGGCATCGGCGCGCTGTCGACGCCGATGACCGCCGCGGATATCGATACACTACTGGCGGCGTTCGAGAGCGTCGCGCGGGAACTGCGCGACCAGGCTTGGTGCTGATCCGGCCGTGACGGCGGCGGCTCGGCCGGTGGCCGGCGCCGCGTTCACCTGTCCCGTCCGCCGGAGCCGCCCATGCCAGCCGCCGCCCTCGACACCCTGCCCCCGCTCGGTCGTCTCGCGTTCGAGACCGCCGCCGAACACGTCTGCCGCAAGGTCCCGGTGTTCCCGCGCGCGGCGCGCGCCGCCGACATGCGCGCCCGCCTCGCACGCGAGCGCTACGACCTGGCCGCGCACATCGCGGTGGTCGACGACGATCGCCTGCACGGCCTCGTGCGCATCGAGGACCTGCTGACCGCGGCCGACGACGCCACCGCGGCGCAGCTGATGGACGACGATCCGCCCACCGTGGCGCCGGGCCTCGACCAGGAGCGCGCCGCCTGGCACGCGGTGGCGCACGGCGAGAGCACCCTCGCCGTGCTCGATGACAACGGCAGTTTCGTCGGGCTGGTGCCAGCGGTACGCCTGCTCGAGGTGCTGCTCTACGAGCACAACGAGGACATCGCGCGCCTCGGCGGCGTGCTCAGGCGCGAGAGCATCGCGCGCCGCGCACAGGACGAGCCGCTCTCACGCCGCCTGTGGCGGCGTCTGCCGTGGCTGGCGCTGGGCCTGCTCGGCGCCCTCGTCGCGGCGACCATCGTGCAGCGCTTCGAGAGCGCGCTGGCGCGCAGCGTCGAGCTCGCCATGTTCCTGCCCGGCGTGGTCTACCTCGCGGCCGCGGTCGGCATGCAGACCGAGACCCTGGTCGTGCGCGGCCTCTCGCTCGGCTTCAGCTACCGCCACATGGTGCTGAGCGAGGTCGTCACCGGGCTCGCGATCGCCTGCGTGATGCCGTTGTTGTTCTTCATCGCCGCGTTCGCGGTGTGGGGCAACGCGACGCTGATCGGCGGCGTGGCGCTGGCGCTGGTGGCGGCGATCACGGCGGCCTCCTTCATCGCCATGGCGCTGCCCTGGCTGCTCTACCGGCTGGGCAGCGATCCCGCCATCGGCAGCGGCCCGCTGGCCACCGTGACCCAGGACCTGGCCTCGATCACCATCTACTTCGCGGTCGCCTCGCGCATGCTCTAGGCGGCCGGCGTATCGGCCGCGGTCAGCTCACGCGCGCGGCGGGTGAGCGCCTCGAAGCCGGCGACGACGTCGAACAGCTCGTCGTCGATGGCATTCTGGCGCTGGCGGTGGAAGCTGCGTGCGAGCTGCTCGAGGAGCTCGTCGATGTTGCGCTCGGCGCGCTGCATGGCGAGCAGGCGCGAGGTGTTCTCGGCCGCCAGCGAGCGCGCGCAGGCGGCGTAGAGCGCTACGAACAGGTGCTGGCGCAGCAGCCGCGGCAGCATCGGCGCGGCGCCGCCCAGCGCCTCGGGCAGGCACGCACCCGGCCACGGCGTCGCGCCCATGGTCTCGCGCCAGGCGCGATCCAGCGGCAGCAGGCGCTGCTGCCAGGGCCGGTAGCCGCTGCTGCTGCCGGGCTCGTTGGCGAACACCTGCACCTCGTGGACCTCGCCCGCGCTGCGCGCGGCGTCCAGCGCGAGCAGCAGCTTGCCGATCAGCGGTGCGACGGCATCGATGCCGCAGGGCACGGCATGGCGCGCGTGGCACGGCAGGCCGTCGTCCTCCAGCGCCGCGGCGAGCCGCTCACCGACCGCCCACACGCGGCATCCGCCCGGCTGCCGGCCGTGCGCGGCGAGGATCTCGCGCGCGAGACGCTCGTTGAACTCGCCGACCAGCCCCTGGTCGGAGCCGAAGGCGACGATGCCGATGGCCGCGCCCGCTGCCGGCGCGCGCGCGGGCGCCAGCGCCGGCTGGTCGCGCAGGCACGCCGCCAGCGCCAGCGCCAGGGTGCCGCGGTAGCCGGCCAGCCCCGCCACCGCGGCCTCGTAGTGACCGATGTTGGAGGCGGCCAGCGTTTTCATCGTGCGCACCACCCCGCCGAGCTTGCCGACGCTCTCGATCTGGCGGCGCAGTGCCTCCAGGGTCTCGCTCACGACGCCACCGCCGACGGCGCGAACGGCCGCAGCGCGTCACGCGCCGCCGCCAGCAGGGGTTCTTGCTGCTCGCTGCCGAAGGCCGCCGGCGAGGCCAGCCGCGCGAGCAGCGCCGCCGGCAGCGCTCGCGCCGCCGCGCGCAGGGCCAGCTCGGCCTCGCGCATGTCCTCCAGCGCGACCGGCGCCAGCAGCCCCTCGACCAGCGCCAGCAGCAGGATGACCTGCTCGGGCACGCTGGCACGGTCGAACTGCGGCTGGGTGAGACCGGCACGCACACGGCGGCCGTGTTCGAGCACCGCACGCGAATGCTCGTCGAGCCGCGTGCCGAAGCGCGCAAAGCTCTCCAGCTCCTCGAACTGTGCATAGGCCAGCTTGAGATCGCCGGCAATCGCCCGGTAGGCCGGCCGCTGGGCCTTGCCGCCGACCCGCGAGACCGACTTGCCGATGTCGACCGCCGGCAGCACCCCGAGCTCGAACAGCTCCGGCGAGAGATAGACCTGGCCGTCGGTGATCGAGATCAGGTTGGTCGGGATGTAGGCGGCCAGGTTCTGCGCCTCGGTCTCGATGATCGGCAGCGCGGTGAGCGAGCCGCCGCCGAGATCGTCGCGCAGGTGGGTGGCGCGCTCGAGCAGGCGCGAATGGATGTAGAAGATGTCGCCGGGAAACGCCTCGCGGCTGGGCGGCCGCCGCAGCAGCAGCGACAGCTCGCGGTAGGCGCGCGCATGCTGGGTCAGGTCGTCGTAGACGATCAGCACGTCGCGCCCCTGTGCCATGAAGTGCTCGCCGATGCTGGTCGCCGCGTAGGGTGCGACGTACTGCAGGCCGGCGGCATCGTTGCCCTCGGTGACCAGCACCACGGTGTGGTCCATGGCTCCGCGCTCGCCGAGCTCGGCGACCACCTTGGCCACCGCCGAGGCGCGCTTGCCGATCGCGCAGTAGATGCAGATCACGCCGCTGTCGCGCTGGTTGAGGATGGCGTCGATGGCGAGCGCGGTCTTGCCGGTCTGGCGGTCACCGAGGATCAGCTCGCGCTGGCCGCGCCCGATCGGGATCACCGCGTCGATGACCTTGACCCCGGTCTGCAGCGGGGTGTCGACCGGGGCGCGGTCCATGATCGCCGGCGCCTCGCGTTCGATCGGCACGCGCGCGTCGGTGCGCGGCGGCGGGCCGCCGTCGAGGGCGCGGCCCAGCGGGTCGATGACGCGGCCGAGCAGGGCGTCGCCGACGGCAACGTCCATCACCCGCCCGGTGCGCTCGACGCGATCGCCGGCACCCAGGCCCTGCTCGCCACCCAGCAGCACCACGCCGACCGCGTCGGTCTCGATGTTGAAGGCGATGCCGCGCAGGCCGCCGGCGAACTCGACCACCTCCTCGAAGCCGACCCCCGGCAGGCCGGTGACCTTGGCGATCCCGGTCGAGACCGTCGCCACCGTGCCCACCTCGCGTTCGCGCAGGCTGGGTGCGAGTCCCGCCCGGGCCTGCGCGACGCGCGCCAGCGCGCCGTCGACCGCGGCCGTGAGCAACGCGTCAGGCGGCGCGGCCGGCATCGTCATCACTGCGCGGCGCCGCCGCGGGCTCGAACAGCAGGCGCCGCAGGCCGTCGAGGTAGTCGGCCACGGTCCAGGCAAACCGGTGGCCGTCGGTGACCAGCTCGGCGCCGCCGACGAGATCGGCCGCGACCTCGAAGCGCAGCGGCGCGCTCTCGGGTGCGAGCTCGGCCACGGCGCGCGCGTAAGCCTGCTGCATGGGGGCCGGCAGTGGCGCCGCGGTGCGCAGCAGCGGCGCGCGGCCGACCCCGGCCAGGGCTGCCGCCAGTGCGGCGCGCTCGTCGGCCGGCAGCCGGCGCAGCCGCTCCAGCAGGGCCGCCGCCATGTGCTCCTGGATCGACTCCCCGGCGAGGTCCTGCAGCACCTGCCCGGCCAGCGCCACCACCTCCGTCCCGATGCGCCGCGTGAGCGCCTCGCGCTCGCTCTCGCGTTCCAGCGTGAGCGCCGCTTCCAGGCGCGCCGCGAGCTCGGCGGCATCATCGCGCGCCTGCGCCAGCAGCGCCTCGCGCGCGGCCTCGGCCTCGGCGTCGGCCGCGGCCAGCCGCGCGGCGCGTTCGCGCGCTAGCGACGCACGCTCGGCCTCCAGTGCCGAACGCGCCTCGCCGGCGGCACGCTCACGCGCCTCGGCGTCGGCCAGGCGCGCGGCGACTCGCTGCTCGCGTGCGTCCACCGCGTCCAGGATCGGGCGATAGAGGAAGCGCTTGAGCAGCCACACCAGGACCAGGAAGTTGATCACCTGGGCGGCGACGGTGAACCAGTCGATGAGCATGCTCAGCCCCCGGCGGCGCGCGCGAAGTACTCCCAGAAGGGGTTGGCGAAGAGCACGATCATGGCGACCACGAAAGCGTAGATCGCGGTCGACTCGATCATCGCCAGGCCGACGAACAGGGTGCGGGTGATGACCGCGGTCGCATCCGGCTGCTGGGCGATGGACGACAGCGCCTGCGCGACCGCGCGCCCCTCGCCGAGCGCCGGGCCGATGCCGCCGATGGCGACGCCGAGGCCGGCCGCGACTATCGAGGCGACGGCGATGATGGTCAGGCTGTCCATGGCGGACTCCCGGTGTGCTTGGCTGGCATGCTTCAATCCTCCGCGCCGCGTGTCGCGGCGGCAATGTAGACGGTCGCCAGGATGGCGAAGATGTAGGCCTGCACCAGGCCCGTGAGCAGACCCAGGGCCTGGGTCAGAATGGGAAAGAACAGCGGCGCGACCAACAGCAGGATGGCCGCGATCATCGAGCCGCTCATGACGTTGCCGAACAGGCGCACCGCCAGCGCCAGCGTGCGCGAGAACTCGCCGATGACGTTGAACGGCAGCATCAGCACGGTCGGCCTGAGGTAGGCGGCGAGGTAACCGCCGAGACCCCGCGCGGCGATGCCGTAGCCCGGCACGGCGACGAACACGCACAGCGCCAGTGCAGCGGTGGTCGACAGTGAGCCGGTCGGCGGCTCGAAGCCCGGCAGCAGCGCAGCCAGGTTGGAGACCGCCACGAACAGGAACAGGGTGCCGATGAACGGCAGGTAACGATCGGCGCTGCGCAGTCCGGCGTCCGCGATCTGCTCGCGTACGCCGAGCACGATGATCTCGAGCACGTTCTGCCAGCGGCTGAGCGACGTGTCGGCGCGAAGGCGGCGCGTGACCAGGTGCGCGCCGGCGGTGAGCAGTGCCATCAGCGCCCAGGTGGTGACGATGGTGAGGTTGAGCTTGGCCTCGCCCCACTGCCAGAACACGACCTCGTCGGAGCTCAGCCGCACGACGCCGCCTCCTGGGCGTCGTCCACGCGCAGGCGCCGGGTGATCACCGCGCGCGCCGCGATGAAGCCGGCCAGGCAGGCGGCCAGCGCCAACGCGCTGTGGCCGGCGACGAGCCAGAACAGGGCGCACAGCAGCACGCAGCGTGCGACGAAGCTCAGCGCCAGCAGCAGCGCCGGCGCGCGCGCGGCGGTCACCGCGCGCACCGTCCACCACAGGCCGATGAAGAACACTGCGCCGCCGCCGGCACCGGCGGCCAGGCCCAGCGCGAGCGCGCCCAGCACGCCCGCATCACTCATCGTCCCGGCTCCGGTTGCGCTCGATCGCCGCCAGCTCGCGCGCGACCCAGTGCCAGGCGATGGCGCAGCCGCAGGCGAGCCCCGCGACCAGCAGGGCCAGCGTCCACGAGCGACCGCCCGGGTAGCTGCGATCCAGCCACAGGCCAAGCGCCGCGCCGAGCAGGGTCGGCGTCGCGATCGACCAGCCGACCATGCCGAACAGCCCGAAGCCGAACCAGACGTCGTGGCGCGCGTTGCGGCGCGCCCACAGCTTGCGCTGCTCCTGGCGCCCGACGGCCTGCGGAAAGCGCTCGCCAGGCGCTGGCGATGGGCGCCGCTCAGCCACGCGTGTACTGCGTGATGCGGCGCACGAAGCCCGCTTCGAGACGCGCGAGCGCGGCGTTGAGCTCGGACTCGCGCGCCGCGCGCGCCGCGAACTCGTGCTCCACCGCACGCCGCAGATCGCCCAGCCCGGCGCCGGCGATGGCCTCGCGCACGGCCACGCTGACCCGCGTTCCGGCCTTGACCATGACGCCCTCGTCGACCGCCACGGCGTGCTGGGTACCACCGGTGTCGTCGTAGAGCAGCACGCCCGGCACCACGGCCGCGACGCAGTCCGCGCGGTTCGGCAGCAGGCACCAATTGCCGGCACTGGTCTCGACGTAAACGCGGGTGACGTCGTCCCGCGCCAGCCATTCGCCGTGCGGCAGAACGATGGCGAGCTGCATGCGGGTCGCGTCCAGGCTCATGCCGCGGTCTCCGCCGCGCGCGCCTCGTCGACGCCGCCGATCATGTACAGCGCCGACTCCGGCAGGTCGCTGAACTCGTCGTCGAGGATACGCCGACAGCCGTCCAGCGCCGCATCGCGGCTGACCAGGCGGCCCTCGCCGCCGGTGAAATGACTGGTGGTGAAGAAGGGCTGGGTGAAGAAGCGCTCGAGGCGCCGCGCCCGCGCGACGATGGCGCGATCCGCCGCCGAGAGCTGCTCCAGGCCGAGCATGGCGATGATGTCGCGCAGCTCGGCGTACTGCGCGAGCGTGCGCCGCACCTCCTGCGCGACCTGGTAGTGGTGCTCGCCGACGATGCCCGGCACGGCCATGGTGGAAGTCGACTGCAACGGGTCGACGGCCGGGAACAGGCCTTCGCCGGCGCGCTTGCGCGACAGCACGATCGAGGCCGAGAGGTGCGAGAAGGTATGCACCGCGGCCGGATCGGTGAAATCGTCGGCCGGCACGTAGACCGCCTGGATCGAGGTGATGGCGCCGTTGTGGGTGCTGGCGATGCGCTCCTGCAGCTCGGACAGCTCGGTGCCCATGGTCGGCTGGTAGCCGAGGCGCGAGGGCATCTGCCCGATCATGCCGGAGACCTCCGCGCCGGCCTGGATGAAGCGGAAGATGTTGTCGATCAGCAGCAGCACGTCGCGCCGCTCGCGATCGCGAAAGTACTCGGCCATGGTCAGTGCCACGTGGCCGACGCGCGAGCGCGCGCCGGGCGGCTCGTTCATCTGGCCGAACACCATGACCGTGTTGTCGAGCACGCCGGCGTCGCGCATGTCGCGCCACAGCTCCTCGCCTTCCCGGCAACGCTCGCCGATGCCGCAGAACAGGCTCACACCCTCGTGGCGCCCGACCATGTTGTGGATCATCTCGGTCAGCAGCACGGTCTTGCCGACGCCGGCGCCGCCGAACAGGCCCGTCTTGCCGCCACGCTCCAGCGGCGCGAGCACGTCGATGACCTTGATCCCGGTCTCGAACACCTCGGCGCGGGTCGAGCGCTGCGCCAGCGGCGGCGGCGCCTGGTGCACGCTGCGCCAGGTGACGTCGCTCAGCGCGCCGCCGCGGTCGATGGGATTGCCGAAGACGTCGAACATACGCCCCAGCGTGCCGCGCCCGACCGGCGCGGTCAGCGGGCCGCCGCTGTCGACGACCGGCGCGCCGCGCGCGAGCCCGCGCGTGGCCGTCAGCGCGATGCCGCGCACGTGGCGCCAGTCGAGCTGCTCCAGCACCTCGATGCGGATGTGCCCGTCCGAGCCCGTGGTCAGCAGCGAGCCGATCGCCGGCAGGCCGTGCTCGAAGCAGACATCGACCACGCTGCCGCGCACCGCGCTGACGGTGCCGGCCGCTGGCGACCGCGGCGCGCCGGGCGCCGCTGGGGCGTCATTGCTCATCGGAACGTTCGTCTGTGCTCGCCAGAGTCGAGCCTGACAGCAATCATGCGCGCGTGCTTTGCGCCGGATCAACCGTGCGCGCCGCGCCTCAGCCGCCGGTGACGGCGCGGCCGAGCCGCCGCGCCTCGGCGCGGTTGACCACCAGCAGGCCGCCGACGACCAGCGCGCCGCCGACCAGCAGCGGCACGTCCGGCATCTCGCCAAGGGTCAGCGCCGCCAGCGCCACGCCGAAGATCGGCACCAGGTTGATGTAGACCGAAGCGTTCATCGGGCCGAGCGCCACGATGCCCTCGTAGTACCACAGGAAGCCCAGACCCATGGTCAGCACGCCCTGCAGCAGCATCAGCGCAAGGATTGCAGGGTCCGACAGCAGCACCAGGGCGGCGTCCAGGTTCCACAGCATCGCCGGCGTCATCAGCACCGCGCCGGCGAGGCAGGCCCAGGCCGTGACCAGGGTTACCGGCCATGCCTCGAGCAGCGGTCGCGCGATGATCGAATACGCCGCCCAGCCCGAGATCGCGATCAGGAACAGCAGCTCGCCGTAGCCGATGTGTCCGGCCAACAGCCCGGCGAGGTCGCCGTGGGTGACGACGATGACCGCGCCGGCAAAGCTCACCGCCACCCCCGCCACCGACCAGCGTGCGATGGTGCGGCGGAAGATGAGGTAGTCGAGCACCATCACCACCACCGGGATGGCGCCGTTGATGACCGCGCCGGTGTTCGCCCGGGTGTGCTCCAGGGCCTCGAACATGAGGAAGTTGTGCAGGCAGAAGCCGCACAGGCCGAGCAGGAGGAAGTGCGCGACCAGGCGCGGCGTGAAGGCGATGCGCGCCTCGCGCCGCCGGCGCGCGACCAGCCCGAGAAAAACGAAGGCGACGACCGCGCGCACCATCACGATCGCCTGCGGTGCCTCGTAGGCGGCGAGGTAGCGCCCCAGCGGGTAGGAGGTCGCCCACAGCAGGCCCATGGCGACGAGCTTGAGATGAACGTTGAACATGGTGAGCGTGCGGCCTGCGCGGGCAAGCGCGCAGTATACGGAAGCGCCCGACGGGTGCGCGGGATCGGCCGCGCTTTGCTCTACAATGCGGCGGTCTTACAGCCAAGGGGAGAATCATCGTGAAGTCATCGCGCCTGCTCGCCGGCCTCGTCGCCGCGCTCGCCGCCCTGTCCGTGTCCGCCGGCGACGTGCCGGTCTCACCGTACGGTCCCGAGGACACCCTCGGCGCCGTCAACCGCCTCTCGCCGGCCGGCGTGCTCGACGCGGTCAAGCTGGTCAAACACGGCAAGACCTATCCGCTCGGCGTGGAGACCGGCCCGGACACCCCGGCCTATCCGCCGCGCTACTACAAGATGACCATCCTGCAGCTCGACGACGGCGCCGGCGTGCCGGTGGGCAAGAACCACCTCACCGGCAACGACGACCTCATGCTTACCTACATGGGCGTCGGCAGCCAGATCGACGGGCTCGGCCACGTCGGCATCAATCACCACTACTACAACAACACCCACGTGCGCGACTTCGTCAAGGTTACCGGCCTGACGAAATTCTCCACCTCGGACATCCCGCCCATCGTCACCCGCGGCGTGCTGCTCGACATCGCACGTCTCAAGGGCACGCCGATGCTGGAGGCCGGCACCGCCATCAACCGTGCCGAGATCGACGCCGCCGCCAAGGCGCAGGGCGTGACCATCCGCGACGGCGACGTGGTGCTGTTCCACACCGGCTGGCTCGAGCTCTCCGACAGCGACCCCGAGCGCTTCATGAAGGGCGAGCCGGGCCTGGGGGTCGAGGGCGCGAAGTACCTCGCCGGCCTGGGCGTGGTCGCGGTCGGCGCCGACACCTTCGGCGTCGAGGCGATTCCGTTCGAGACCGAGGGCCAGTTCTTCCCCGTGCACCAGGAACTGCTGGCGAAGAGCGGCGTTTACCTGCTCGAAGTGATGGACACCCGCGCACTGGCGAAAGACCAGGCCTGGGAATTCCTGTTCGTGCTCGGCCAGCCGCGCTTCGCGGGCTCCGTGCAGGCGATCATCAACCCGGTCGCCATTCGCTGACGCGATGCGGCCGGCCACCGGTACCCGCTGATGGCCGGCCGCTGCCGCATCGACCGCTTCGGCTTCGAGCCGGGGCACGTCATCGCCGGCAAGTACCGCGTCGAGGGCCTGCTCGGCGCCGGCTGGGAGGGCGAGGTCTACAAGATCGTCGAGCTAGGCACCGGCATCGAGCGCGCGGCCAAGCTCTTCTTCCCGCACCGCAACCCGCGCAACAGCGCAGCCAAGCGCTACGCCAAGAAGCTGCACAAGCTGCGCCACTGCTCGATCCTGATCCAGTACTACACGCAGGATTTCATCGAGTTCCACGGCGAGCGCATCACCCTGCTGCTGTCCGAGTTCGTCGAGGGCGAGCTGCTCTCGGCGTTGGTGGCACGCCAGCGCGGGCGCGCGCTGCCGGCCTTCGAGGCCCTGCACCTGCTGCACGCGCTGGCCAGCGGCATCGCCGAGATTCACATGGCACGCGAGTACCACGGCGACCTGCACACCGACAACATCATCGTGCGCCGCTTCGGCCTGCACCACGAGATCAAGCTCATCGACATGTTCCACTGGCAGGCGCCGAAGCGCGAGAACATCCACGCCGACGTCTGCGACCTGGTGCGCATCTTCTACGACATGCTCGGTGGCGCGCGCCGCTACCGCCATCACCGCGCCGAGATCAAGGACATCTGCTGCGGCCTCAAGCGCTCGCTGATCCTGAGCAAGTTCCGCACCGCCGGCCAGCTCAGGGACTACCTGGAAACCATCGACTGGCAATGAACGCTGACCATAAGCCCGCAGCGCCGGCCGCGCTGCCGCTGACCTGGACCGGGCAGGCGACCGTGGCACCGGTGGTGGTGCAGACCGCGACCGCCGAGCTCGCGGTGTTCACCCAGCCGGCGCCGGATCGCGAGGGCGTCAGCGAGGATGCCGTCGCCGTGGTCGCGCATGGCGAAGACACGGTGGTAGTCGCGGTCGCCGACGGCGCCGGCGGTCACGCCCACGGCGCCGCCGCCAGCGCCATCGCCGTCGAGGCCCTGCTAGAGGCCTGCGGCAGCGACCACGTGCTGCCGGTGCGCGCGGCCATCCTCAACGGCATCGAGGCCGCGCACGCGGCGATCCGCGACCAGTCCGGCGCCGGCGCCACCACGCTGGCCGTGATCGAGCTCTGCGCGGGCGAGTTGCGTACCTACCACGTCGGCGATTCCGGCATCGTGGTGTGCGGCCAGCGCGGCCGCCTCAGGCTGCGCAGCGTGTTTCACTCGCCGACCGGCTACGCGGTCGAGGCCGGTTTGCTCGACGCCGGCGAGGCGCTGCACCACGAGGAGCGTCACGTGGTCTCCAACCTGCTCGGGCTGGAGCCGATGTCGGTCGAGATCGGCTCGCCGATCACGCTCGCACGGCGCGACACCGCGGTGGTCGCCAGCGACGGGCTGTTCGACAACCTCTACGCCGAGGAGATTATCGAGCACGTACGCCGCGGACCGCTGGCAGCCGCCTGCAGCGCGCTCGCCGGCGCCGCGCTCGCGCGCATGCACGACGCCACGCGCGGCACGCCGAGCAAGCCGGACGACCTCAGTATCGTGCTGCTGCGGCGGCGCGCCTGACGCGTCCCCAATTACGCCCGGCGAAGTCTGACGTTGTTTTACGATTGAGCGCCCACACGGCGCGCCCGACGTGTCACTATCCTCGCACGTGCTCCCGGGCTGCGGGAGTGATCGCCCCCGTAAGCGTCATCACGCTCTAACGCGGGGCCCCAGGAATAACGCTGAGGAAGTTGATCATGTCACGATTCATCCCTGCCATCGCGCTGGCCGCTGTGCTGGCACTGGCGAGCAGCGGCGCCGCGGCGACGGTGTTTACGTTCGACAGTTCCGGCGACCTGACCGGCAACTTCAATCTCGACGTCATCGGCGACGACTCCACCACGCACTGGCGCGCCGGCTATGGCCCCTCGGGCGGCTTTCCTGGCTCTGACGGCGGCTTCGTCCACTTCAACCAGTACAACACCGGCAACAGCATCCAGTTCCAGTCCGGGCCGGTGTTCCTCAACAGCTTCGATATCAGCTCACAGTGGGGCGAGGGCGGTGCCGGCGTAAGCAACGCCAGTGATGCCGCGAACGACTACCGCCTCATGCTCTACGACGCCGGGCTTTCCGTGATCTACGACCAGGTCCTGACCATCGCCGCCGGCGGGGTGTGGGAGACGCTGACCCTGAACGTCGCCGACGTCTCGGTGATCCGCATTACGCGCCGCTCAGGCGACGGCACCGGCACCGGCGGCTGGTGGCCGAACCTGGACAACGTCACGGTCAACGCGACCGCGGCACCGGAGCCGACGGCGCTGGCGCTGATG
This sequence comes from Gammaproteobacteria bacterium, assembly GCA_041984235.1. GTDB lineage: Bacteria > Pseudomonadota > Gammaproteobacteria > JBHIYN01. The sequence continues at coordinate 347,015 of JBHIYN010000001.1, read as the reverse complement.
GCGCTCGGCCTGGCCGGTGCTGGACGGCTGCGCCGGCGCGCCAGCGCCTGAGCCGGTGACACTTCGGGCCGGCGCTCCGTCCGGCCCGCGGCTCCTGCCCCCGGCTGACGCCGCCGGGGCGCGGGAACCGTACCCCGGTCAGCGGCGGGCTGTCACCGGAACCTTGAACCCGTCGGCCGGCATCGGCCCGACACCGGCGGCGACGCGGCGGACGGCCGCACCGGCATCCAGCCGCGCCAGCACGTGCGGCGGCACCATGCCAAGGCGGCGGTAGCGCGCCAGCGTGCGCAGCGGGATCTCGTCGTAATTCCCGATCTCGCCGCGGCAGCGCGGGCTGCCGCAAGCGCAGGTGAAGCGAAACGGGAACGCGACCTGGGTCACCCCGTAGTCGAAGGTGATTTCACTGCCCGCGCGGATGTTGCGCAGCGCGATCAGCAGCACCCCGCCGTCGCCGACCTGGATGTAGGCGTTGGGATCGCAGGCGTGGTTGACGAAATCGTCAGCGCCGCCGGACAGGCCCAGGTAGCGATCCTCACCCACCTGCAGAAAGCCGTCGTGCCCGCCCGCCGCCGCGACCGGTTCGATCGCCGCGCGATCCACCAGCGGCCCGGTGAAGGTCATCAATGTCATGCCGCGGCGAATCGCCTCGCACGCGAACACACCATGACCGCCGCGCGACGCGCGGATCTCGAGCGCGGGAAACCCGTCCATTCCAGAGCCTCAGCAACAACGCCGACCTGGCAGGCCGGGCGAGGTTGGCGCCCGGGACTGCAACTCCGGCGCGGCGGGTGATTCCGGCTGGCGCGTCGGGCCACCGCCGCGGCAATCGGACGGGGCGATGCTTTATGCGCCTTTTTCGGTCGACGCGCAACGGTTTCGTACCAGGCCGGGGCGGCGCGGCACCGCCGGAACGCCGGCGTCCCCGCTGGCAGCGCCCGCTACCGGGCTTGCTACAATCCAGGGACAGCCACCGCTCGCGCAGCCTGTCCATCGCGGGCACGTGCGGGCGGCATCGCCACAGGACCGGCAAGGGAGCCGCCCCGGGGGACATCTGGGCATGCACAGGACACACCCGGCGCTGCGCACAATGAGCGTAGCCGCACTACTCTTCATGGCCGCGCCCGGTCATGCGGCAAACGTGATTACCGAGTCACTGACCCGACTCTTCATCGACAGCTCGCAGAGCACGGTGCAGCGCATCGACGGCTTGTCGTCCGCGCCCCTGGGGGCCCCGGTACAGTTCGGCGGCACCGTCGACGTCAGCGTGATCACCTATTACATCGATACGCTCAGCAACGGCCTCCCCAGGACTCCGACGTCGTTTTCTCACCTGTCGATCGACTTCGTGTCGCTCGACCTGCCCGCGGCAGCCGGCGACTTCGCGCCCGGCTTCCTCTTCAACTACTTCGACTTCGAGGCGAGCTCGATCCCGGGCGACCGATACGACGCCTGCAGCTACGCTCACGCGGTCGGGGATTCCTGCAGCGGTTCCGTCATCTTCTCGGGCCATCCCGGTGACTACGCGGGCACGTTCGACGGCACCCTGCTGCAGGTTACGGGCAGTGAGGCGCACGGTTACACAACGGATTACTACGCGTTCGCCCTCGTCGCCACACCGGTACCGCTGGCGCCGGGCGCTCTGCTCATCGCGCCCGCGCTGGCCGTGCTGCTCGCGCGGCGGCATCGCCCCGTGACGGGCCGGCGCCGCTCGCTCAACTAAAGCCGAGCGAGCCCGGCACCGCGGCGACCAGGATGACGAACAGGAGCGCGCCCACGGCGACGGTCAGGAACTGGAACGCGATGGCGGAGACACCGAGTCCCGCCGCACTGATAGCGACGCGCCAGGGCTCCTTGCGGGCGAATCCCGCGACCGCCAGGATGACGGCCACCGCGCCCCGCACCGCGACCGCGACCGCGACATCGGCCAGGCGGTCGTAGTCGAGACGGCGTTGCACCGGTTTCGGTTCGACCGTTGCGCCCTTCAGCGTGGCGGCGGCGATGCCCGAAAACCTGCCACATATGGAATACGGCATAGTTACCGCAATCGGTATGTGTGGCGAATGCCGCCTAACGCCCTGCTACCCGGTGTTTGACGGCGGGCGACCGGAGCGGCCGCAAAGGGAGGGAGCGGTCAAGCGTCCGAGTTGATCGCATTGTTAGCTTCCGCTTTCACTTCGGAGACAATTGTTCACGATCGCACAATCGTTATCAGCTATACGTTCTCTACGCCGCTCTGGATAACTAAATTTGGGGCGTAGCTTAGGAGGGTATATGTCGTGCGGTTTCACGGCTAACAGCTCAATAAGAACTCTAGCTTTCATTGGCGGCCTTGCTTTTTCGCTTGCGTCGCACTCAGCCCACGCAGTCGCCTTTTTTGTAAGGGCGAACATGAGTCCAGCGGTCGAGCTGCATGTTGATTCCCAAACGGCAGTTACGAGAAACAACGTATCCGCGAACGGTCAGGCTTTCGGACATGCGGACTTAGCAAGCGGATCTTTACAAGCCCTCTCGCAAGCTAATGCTTCGGGTACGAGTTCGGTAAGTTCCTGGGTCGATTTTGACGATACGATTTCGATCCTGGGCGTGACAGAGGCAACCGCGGTTACTGTGGAACTGCATGTAACGGGGACCATATCCGGCATCGTTCCGCAGGTGTTCGCATTTCTAACTATTGGCAGCGCTTTCTTATGCGGTCCGGTTGTTTGTCAGTTCGACGGCCCGTTTGTTCTGGAGCAGGGCTTCTGGGACTCTAGCAGTGCGGGGATGGTCGACGATCTTTTGTCAATAACTGTACCAATCACGCCATCGCAAAACAGCTTCGTATTCGGCGCCAGCTTGAGAACAGTAGCCAACCCGCCGAACGGTTACGCGGACTTCGGAAGTACAGCTTAACTGAATCTTGTCCTACCCGAGGGGCTGTCATACCAGTCGAGTTCCGGGGTGTTGCTGACAAGGATGCCAGTTCCAGCCCCAAGCGCCTTATCTCTTCTTTTAATCAGCGGCGGCATGTACAGACTGAGTAGACTTCGGTGTCTCGCACGCCGCTGAACCAGGCTCGAGCCATCGCCTTTCGGTTTCATCTTGGCGCTCGTTGGCGAACCCGGTTTGTGCAAATTGGCACTAGCAATCTAACGCTAAGGGGATCGGTGCTTGATTCGGGCCGACCGCTGCGGCAGCGTAGGAAGGGAGCGGTCAGGCGTCCGCTCCCGCGACTTGTTGGGCGTCATATCCATTTGTCAGTTGGTGCCGTTAGTTCGCTTTCCGTATTTCCCGTGTTTATCACGCCACGAGGTTCGATTAGGAGAACGTGACATTCCTCGGCGGCGGCTGGTTTGTGCTCGACACCTTTCGGCACGATGTATAGCTCGCCTTCGTTCAGTTCTACGAGACCGTCGCGAAGTTCAATTTTCATCTTTCCGTGTAAGCACAAGAACATTTCGTCGGTGTCATCGTGTTTATGCCAAACGAAGTCTCCCAGGAATTTCGCCACCTTGACCTGGTAGTCGTTCAGTTCTCCGATGATCTTCGGCGTCCAGTGCTCCGCGAACAACCGAAGCTTCCCCTCCAGGTTGATGCTCTGTGGTTTCATGACGCCCGACGCCGCGGCAAGCGGCGCTTGATAGCGGCCGACTCCGCCGCCTTGTTCGCTGTCGCTTTTAAGAGCTGTCCGTCTACGTACTTATGTAAAACGCTGGAGACGAGCGTTTGGTAAGGAATACCTTCCTGCATTGCTTTGGCTTGGAGCGCCCGGAGATCTCGAGACGATAGGCGGATATTGATGCGAGCGTCCTTCTTGTACGTGGCTTCCGCGATCTCTTTGTAGCGTTCGATTTCCCCTGATCCTCCACGCACTCTTTTCAGTTTCCCGGAATCGAATGCTTCAAGGATTTCTTTCTCTTCCTTATTCAGCTTTGCCATTTGACCCACCGACGTACTGTTTGGTCGCTCTGCGATTAGGGATGATGGTTTTCTGGAATATCTCTTCGTCCGATTCCATGAGAGGAACGAGATACGCATATTCTTCAATAACGATGACGAGGATCCGTTGTCCGGGGTATTTCGTTTGATTCGGGCGCTCAAGCATATCGAACTCGTTTCCGAGTTCGATAGTAAGCACAACGTCTTCAAATGAAATGCCCCGAGTCTCCCGGAGGAGCCCGTTGTTCCCGGGATCCCGACTGCAAACCCTCATCCGTGAAGGCTAGCGCGGTGTGGGCCTTTTGTCTTCAGACAGCTAACGCTGCGGTGAGCTGCAAGACGCAGCGGCCTTTTCTGTAGCAACAATGCGGCCGCTGCGATAGAAAAGGTCGCTGTGGCTTGTCAGCTCCACCGCATTGCTTGGCATCGCTAGGGCAGGACGCCTAGTGACTTCAAACATGATCTAGCAAGCCTCTTGCGGAGCGGCGCCATTTCGGCATCTTCTAAATCCATATTCGAGGCAAAAGAGTAAGTAACCTCTCCCACGGTTACCCAGCCGACCCACCAACCGATCCCTTTATCGGGAAGATTCTGCCAACCGGATTTTGCCCACAGCCCCCAGCCTTCGCCATTGTCCGTATTTAGAATCTCTTTAGTTTGAGCCTGCGCTGCTTCACTTACGGGGAGACTATGGCTGACAAGCTTTGCCAGGAAACGGACCTGCTCGATTGCGCTGATCTCTAACGGTCCATCCAACCAAAATCGGTCTACGGTTTGCCCGATGCTTCTGTTTCCGTAGTCGAAGCGTTCTACAGCATCGGCCATCCGCTCCAAACCAATTCGACGGGCTAGGGTCTGGTAAATCGCGATATTGGACATTCCGATCGCCTCGCGAAGGTTCATGTCCCGTTCCCACGCTTTTACTGGTAGAGGTTGCGCTCCATATTGGAGTACCTCATCGACATCCTGGACAGCGCCTACAGTGAGGCCGATAAGCGTATTCGCGATTTTGAAGGTCGAGGCTGGAAAGTAGCGTGTAGATGCCCGCTCTTCGTTATAGCCAGTCAACTCTCCCGTGCGCGGGTCGAGTAGGACAAAGGTGCCCGCTACGTTTGCGCTCTGGAAATGATCCGCCAGCGCGGCATTTTCCGCCCATTCAGCGGAACACATCATAGGTCCGAAGAGTGCTATGAGCGTGCAACAAAATCTGACCACTTTGACAGCGATGCCTAACGCTTGGATAACCGGCGCGTTACAGCGCGCTTCGCGGAAGCGATACTGCGAAGCCGCTGTAGGGAAGCGCGCTGTAGCACGCCGGTTGATCCACTTGTTAGGCTGCCGTTAGTTTCCGAACCTTAAGGTTGCCGACAGCCTGCTCGGTTACCCAGAGGTCAAAGTGCATTTGTTGATTGAGCCAGCTTTCAGCACTGGTGCCGAATGCTTTGGCGAGCCTCAGGGCCATTTCCGGACTAATCCCGGCTCTGCCATTGAGAATTGCGGATAGTGTTTTTCGGCTTACTCCGAGGGCTTCAGCTGCGTCGGTAACCGATAAGCCGAGCGGCTCAAGGCAGAGCTCTCTCAGCACTTCGCCGGGATGGGGTGGATTATGCATTCTCATAGCACTGCCTCAGTGGTAGTCCTCGAGGTCAACCTCGGCGGCATTCACACCATTGAATTTGAATGTAATTCGCCAATTTCCAGAGACTCGTACGGACCAGGTGCCTTTTCGCCTTCCCTTCAATTCATGAAGGTATAGTCCAGGCAGGCCCATGTCTTGGGGCTTTTCCGAAGCATTCAGGCGACCCAGGATCAATCGAATTCGCGGCGCAAACTCGGCCGGGATCCCAGATTTCGTCCCTCGCGTGAAATAGCGTTGTAGTCCGCGATGCTTGAAATTCTCAATCACCGCACAGACTGTAACCTATGCCGTTACGGGTGACAAATACTCCGGCAGCCCAACGCTGCGGTAACCGGCGCGTTACTGCGGCTTGCCCGGAAGCGAAAATCGCGAAGCCGCTGGAGGGCGGGCCGCAGTAACGTGTCCGGTTCAGCGACTTGTTGGGCAGATGGTGCGTCAGCCCCTGTTCTTAACGTAGATAAACCGCATCGAACGTCGCATTTTTGATACGAGAAGGAATGCAGCGCCACCTAGAAGTAGGCCACTGGCGGGTATTGGAACAGGTGAGGGATCGATATATGCGTGAACGACGAAATCGTTGTCATCATCATCGACGTTGAATGACAACGGATCGTCTAGATGCAGCAGCCAACTATCGGTGCCGATTAATTCTGCAGCAATTCCACCTAGGCCGAGGCTATTGTCGGTATCTGTAAATGCCCCAAGGTCGCTCTGAGTCGGTGTAGTAGAGAGACTACTTGAGAAGGCCCAATAATCGGTGCTGTTAAATCGGGCGTATAAATAGAAATCAATAATCGACCCCGCAGGTAGCAATTCGCCAATATATGTAGAAGGAGTGACAGTTATTGGGCCATGGCCGGTAGGTTGCGTGAGATATAGCGCAACGTATCGTTCATCTACCGTCGAGTTAGTATCGGGGGTTCCCAATCCGAATTCTAAGTTTGGCAATCCGATGTCGGCGCTTATCCATTCAATCGTGAGTACACCAGAATGTGTTGTTTGAAGGTAATCTGCTTTGGCGGCCAAGGTCCAACCGGCTAACGCGAGCAGCAAGAAGAGAGTACTTTTCTGAGTTCGCATGACGGAACGTCTCGTTAGATTCGCATCAATGCCGGCGATGATGACATTTTTTGCCGTTCATGTAAGTTCTAGGGATGGATTGAACGATTTGCGCGAATTCCAACGCTATTCGTGCCGCAATCTGCCTAACGCCACAATGAGCCGCGCTTGACGGCGACGACTGGAGCGCCAGCGAAGGGAGGAGCGGTCAAGCGTCGGACTCAATTGTGTTGTTAGGCGTAATTTGGGTCGTGTTTCTTCTGCCAAAAAGATATTTGGTACTCATCCAAATCGTCCGGGTCATCTGGCCGATAAAACTCAACGATGCAAGGTTTGTCTGGAAAATAGTACTGTAGCCTTGTCTCGTACACTTCCTTTAACGCTTCACCTAAAAATATAAGTTTGTCTGGTGACGCGTCGGGGCAGCCTCGGTACTGTAGGTCGACAAGATGGAAATGATTCAGTACCCATTCGACAGACATTGGCGTGCTATCAGATTGATTTTCGAAACTACGGAGATTACGAACAGCATCTTCCGACATGTCTTCTCCGGCGAGAATGTAATCCTCGAACTCAATGAACTTGGGGCAGAACACGGTCGAGTACCCCACTGCAAGGGCGAACGTGCCCGAGCAACTAGCCCAACTCTCGAGATCAATCCCTTTTCCGTTGTTCCACGATGCGAGCTCCGCCTTCATGCTATCCGGTGTGTCCATGCGGGATTACGCCTAACGCGTTGTTGAGCGGCGCTTGACGGCGGCCGACCGGAGCGGCAGCGAAGGGAGAGCCGCGGTCAAGCGTCCGACTCCAACAACTTGTCATACGTCGTCTTTATCATTGTTTAGATACTCGAAGCCTTCGATGCTTGCGAATTCTTCGAGACCTTCCTCTGCTATTGCCGCAATTGCGGTATCTATAGCGGCATCCGGGCATTCGAAGAACTCCGTCCAGGTGGACGTAACGCCATGCGCATTAATGATAGATAAGCTCCATTCGAAAGCACTTATTCTCTGAGCGACGATGTCGAGGCGGACTCCGTTCATCACGTAGGGCACGTGCTTTTCTTCGGGTGCCTGCGGGTCTGTTTGGGATTCGCTCATCGTACATCCTCCTTGAGTACGGGTTTGCCGGCGGCGCCTGGCCTCGGGTGTTCAAGACGTATAACAGTTGATTAGACAGATTTCATAGATCTGTAAGCAGCTACTGGATACATGAACCCGCCTCCCCTACCTACTAGCCCGTTCCTGCTGATAGTAGGCAATCCATGAACGGTTCGCGTCCGGTTGGTCGCCGGGGGCCTTCTTCCGCTCCGCCCCACGGGTGCCCCGCTACTCGCACCACTCAAATCATCGTGTACCCCCCGTCCACCGTCCACGCCTGCCCGTTGATATAGCTGGCGTCGTCCGAGGCCAGGTAGACGGCGAGGCCGGCGACTTCGCGCGGCTCGATCCAGCGGCCCAGCGGGACGGTGGCGTTCATGCGTGCCTTGAGTTCTTCCGGGTCGGCGCCGCCGACGGCGGCGTGGCGCTCCATGAAGCCGCGCGCCATGTCGGTGTCCACTATCCACGGGCAGATGGCGTTGACCAGCACGTTGTAGGGCGCCATCTCGAGGCCCAGGCAGCGAGTGATCCCGACCACGGCGTGCTTGGAGGCGTTGTAGGCGCTCTGGTTTCTGGAGCCCCACTTGCCGGCGGTCGAGGCGAGGTTGATCACGCGCCCGGCACGGCGTTCCATCATCGCCGGCAATACCGCCTGGGTGACGTGGAAGACGCTGTAGACGTTGCTCTCGATGACGGCGCGGAAATCCTCGAAGCTGTAGTCGACGAAGGGCGCGGGAATGTGGATGCCGGCGTTGTTGACCAGGATGTCGAGCGGGGCTGCGGCCTCGGCATTTGCGACCATGCTGCGGACGGCTTCACCGTCGCAGACGTCGCAGGGCGCGGTGTCGACCTGCACGCCGTGCGCGGCGGCAATCTCGGCGGCGGTCGCTGCGAGGCGCTCCGGATCGCGTGCGTTCAGCACCAGGTTGCAGCCTTCGGCGGCGAAAGCCTCGGCGATAGCGCGGCCGATGCCGCGGCTGCCGCCGGTGATGAGTGCGGTGCGCTTGGCGAGGCGTGTGGTCATGTCGTGCTCCTGTTGCGTTGAGGGGGTTGGCGTGCTGGCTGGGGCGAAAAGGGGACAGACCTCGTTTTCATTGCGCGCAGGCAGTTGACCACGCGAGCCTGGGAAAAAGGAGACAGACCCCGTTCTCATTTCACGTAAGCCTGGAAAAAGGGGACAGACCCCGTTTTCGTCGCGCATGCAGTCACGCCTGCAAGTCTGAACAGGGAAAACGGGGTCAGTCCCCTTTTTCCCTCTACGATTATGCCGTGCCGTTCTCGGGTACACTCGTTCGAACCCGCGGCGCGCGGCGCCGCCGATATCCACAGCAACAGGGGAGCACACCATGGACCTGAGCGGACGATGCTATTGCGGTGCCATTCACTACACCGCCTCCGGTGACCCGGCGATCAAGCTGCAGTGCCACTGCCGCGAATGCCAGTACCTCTCGGGCGGCAGCGCCAACGTCACCATCGGCATGCCGGAAGCCGGCTTCTCCTACACGCAGGGCACGCCCAGCCGCTTCCAGCGGCCGGATCTCGAGAACGGCGTCATCCGCGAGTTCTGCGGCAACTGCGGCACCCAGATCCTGAGCCGTGCCGCCGCCCTGCCCGGCGTGGTGCTGCTCAAGGTCGGCACGCTGGACGACCCGTCCGTGTTCACGCCTGATCTCGCCATCTTCACCGTCGACAAGCAGGACTTCCAACACGTGCCGGAGGGTATGCCGTCTTACGAGCGCCTGCCTGGCTGACCGAGAACCGCGCGCCGTGATCACGCTCTACCACGTGCCGGGCGCGCGCTCCATGCGCACGCTATGGCTGCTGCACGAGCTCGATCTCCGTTTCGAGACCGTCACGCTCGCGTTCACCATGAGCGCGCTGCGCAGCCCGGATTACCTCGCCGTCTCGCCGCTCGGCCGCGTACCGTGCCTGGTCGACGGCGATGTCTCGCTGATCGAGTCCGGCGCCATCTGCCAGTACCTGTGCGAAACCTACGACGACGGCACCCTGCACCGCCCGCCGGGGCACCCGGAGCGCTTCGAGTGGCTGCAGTGGCTGCACTACGCGGAGACCGCCGCCGTGCATGGCGCCTCGCTGGTGCAGCAGCGCGTGTTCATCAAGCCGGAGGCTCGTTCGCCGGTGGTGCAGAAGCTGGAGTCCCGGCGCCTGTACAAGGCGCTGGAAGTGCTCGACCGCCACCTCGCGGACCGTGAGTACCTGCTCGCGTCGGGCTTCAGTGCGGTCGACACCGCGGTCGGCTACAGCGCGCATCTCGCGCAGGAGCTGATCGAGCTCGACGATCTCAGCGCGCTCGCCGCCTGGTACGCGCGTCTCGCCGCGCGCCCGGCCTTTCAGCGCGCCTGCGAGCCTTCGCCGCTCGCGGACGCGCCGCCGTAACGCGCGCCGCGCCTCACTCCAGCCAGCTGTCGAGGTCGAACACGTCGTCCGGCAGCAGGGTGTCGCGCTCGATGGTGTAGATAACGTCCGCGCCCTGGCGCACCCCGGACTCGGCCTCCAGACTCCATACCGGGGTCAGCTTGTAGTTGAGGAAGAACGACCACAGGTGGTCGAAGGGATTGAAGGTCGAGCGCACCGAGAGGCGCGGTGTCAGTCGCTTGCCGGCGGTGAACGAGGTATCGGCGGCGGTGTCGCCGGTGTTGACGCCGAACTCGTCGAGACCGAAAGCGTCCTGCACCTGGCTGGTGACCATCGACGAACGCTCGGCGCCGAGGCTGAGCGCGGCGCGCGCGATGAGCCCGGCCTCGCCGGAGGAGGCGTCGTCGAGCCCGTGGCCGGTGACGATCCAGGCCAGGATCTCGCTGTCCGGCATGGCCGGCTCGGAGAACAGGTCGAACTTCGGCGCGCGCACGTTGCCGTTGACCGCGACACCGGCGAAGACGTCGATACCGGGCCGCGCGGCGCGCACGTCCAGCGCCGGGTTGTCCAGCGGTCCGGCAAAGGTCAGGTGGCCACGCTCGATGACCAGGTTCTGGCCGTAGGCCTGGTAGCCGCCCTCGGCGATGCTGACCCGGCCTTCGCCGCGGCCGATGCGATCGCCGCGCTGCTTGGACCACTTGATGCCACCGGTGAGCCGCGCATCGAGGCCGGCGGCGGCAATGGTGACCGCGTCACCGAGCCGCACGTCGACCTCGCCGGTGACCTTGTCGACGAAGAAGCTGCCGCCCGGGGTCTCCTCGGCCGCAGCGCCGTTCTCACCGATCACCACCTCGTCGCCGGAGACCTCGACCGCGGCCTCCGGTAATTGCGTGACGTTCACCGCCACCCGCGGCAGCGCAATGCTGCCGCGGATGTCCAGGTGCTGGGCGCTGAAGTCGAGCGTGAGATCCGGCGTGACGTCGGCTTCGGCGTCGGGCAGGCGCACCACGGCAATGTCCTCGCCGGCAGCGTGCAGGCGGCCCGGCCAGCCACGCGCGCTGTCGAGGCCGACACTGCCGTCGAGGCGCAGCAGGCCGCGGCCGCCCTCGCCGGCGGCGCCCACCGCACCGGTCAGCACCAGTTCGTCCTCGCCGCGGTTGCGCAGGTCCAGGGTCAGCGTGGAGACGCGCGCGCCGCTGTCCGGGAAGACCAGCGCGCCGCCGGTCATGTCGAGCTTGGCTTCCACCGCGGGCGCTGCCCGCGTGCCGCCGAGCCGCGCGTCCAGCGCCATGCGCGCGTCACTGCCGGCCAGTACCGGCACGAACTCGGCCAGCCAGCCGAGATCCTCGGAGCGTGCGCGCAGGCGGCCGGCGAGGGTCTGCTCGTCCCCGCGCCCCAGGGTGATCTCGCCGTCGAGACCGAACCAGTCGGCGACGTCGGCATGCGCGATCAGCGTGGCCTGCTCGGCGTCCAACACGAGGTCGACGGTCGCGCCGCGCACGGCGATCGTCTCGACGTCCTCCTCGCCGGTGTCCAGGGTCAGGCTGGCGCCGGCCAGGGCGGCGTTGCCGGTCGCGAGCAGCGTGCCCGCGCGGCGTTCGAGCGAGGCGCGCGCGTCCAGCCGGCCGCCCACGGTGAGCGTCTGCGGCAGGTAGTCGGCGGCGAGCGCGAGGGGCAGGCCACGTGCTTCGAGCTCGGCGTTGCCGTCGCTCGCCGACCACGCCGGCAACGCGACGCACACGTCGCCCTCCGCGCCCGCCAGGCACACGCGGCCGAGGCTCACCCCGCGCGCGTCGTAATGCACGGGTGCGGCATCCGTGGTGGTCCAGCGCCCCAGCGTCTCCAGCTCCAGCACGACCTCCTCCAGGGCGCCGTCCCAGGCCTCCCCGGCATAGCGGCCGCGCGCCTGCGCCTGCACCTGGTAGGGCCCGGCGTTGTAGTCGAGGCGGATGCCGTGCGCGCCGGTGGTGCCGTCCAATGCGAGCGTAGCGCGACCCGGATCGGCGCCGACACCCTCGATGCCATCGGCCGTCAGCGCGACGTGCGCGGCGACGTCCTGCCCGCTGTCGAGATCGACCGCGCCGTCGACGTTCGCGATGCGCAGGTCGGCGAAGCGCAGTCCGCGCCCGCTCACGCTGGCGGCCAGCGCCGGCGCCCGCGGCCGTCCGCTGACGCTGCCGCGCGCGTCGAGCACGCCGCCGAGACCGGGCGCGAGCAGGCCGAGATCGGCCGCATGCAGGGTGAAGCGCGCGGCAACGGCGTCCGCGGTCAGGGTGCCGTCGAGATCGAGCACGTTGTCGGCCAGCTCGGCGTGCAGGCGCTCGACCGCGCTGCGTCCGCCGCCGTGGCTGAAGGCGCCGCGCGCGCTGAGCGCGGCGCCGCGCCATGCGCCGCTCAGGCGTTCGAGATCGAAGGCGACGCGCGGCCCGTCGGCCGCGCTCTCCAGTTGTAGCACGCCGCCGAGGGTGAGACGGGTCTCCAACTCCGGCACCAGGCGCGCCAGGTTGAGCCCGTCGCCAGTCAGCTCGATGCGCGCGCGGGCCTGCTCGCCGAGCGTACCGTCACCGCGGGCGCGGAGCGTGCCGCCGAGCAGCCGAGCGTCGAGCGCGTCCAGGGTGAAGCGCTCGCGGCCGAGCCGGCCGTTGCCGTCCAGCGCCAGCGCGCCTGCGCGCGGGTGCGTCGCGCTCGCCGCGAGCCGCAGTGCCAGGTCGTCTGCCGGCCCGTCGAATTCGATCTGCGCGCGCTCCAGCATCAGCGGCTCGGCCATCACCGGCTGCAGGTCCAGGGTTTCCAGCAGCAGGCGGCCGGCGAGGCGCGGCGTACCGTCGAGGCCGCCGGCCTTCACGTCCAGCGTGCTGGCGACGGGCGCCTCGGAGACGTGCTCCAGGGTCAGCGATTGATCGGCCCAGGCGAAACGCGCGCGACCGGCGAGCCGCGGCCAGGTCGCCGGCGCGGCGGCCGTTGCCTGCCAGGAAAGCTCACCGTCGAGCGCCAGCGGTGCGTCGCCGGTGACGCTGACGCGGGTGTCGAGCGTGACCTCGCGCGGCGGCTGCCCGGCAACCACGAGCGCGCCCTGCACGCGCGCCTGCACCGCGCCGGCGTCGCCGCGCGTGCTGATCGACAGCGGTCCCAGGCGCACGTCCGCGGCCGGCTCGAACGCGGCGAGGCGCGCGCGGCCGTCGAAGCGCGGCGGATCGGCGAGCAGGTCGAGCTCGACCGTCACCGTGGCCGCGAGGTCGCCACGGAGGGTGATGTCGGCGAGCAAGGCCTCGGCCGTACCGGAGGCGGCCAGGTGCACGTCCAGCGGCCGCTCCGCGGCGCGCGTGGCGAGCTCCAGGTCCAATGTCACGTGCGGCGGCTCGACGTTCTCCACCACCGCGCCGCCGCGCACTGCGTGCGGGGCCATGTCGAGCTCGAACGCGGTCACGCGCAGCTGGTGGCGGTCGGCGACACCGTTCATGGCGACCCGGCCGACCACGTACTCGGCCTCGCCCTGGCGCAGCACCACGTCGGTGGCCGCGGCGTGATCGATACGCAGGCCGAGAGGCAGGTCCGGGTAACGCGGCGGCGGCGCCGCTGTCTCCTCGTCCGCGGCTGGCAGGGCGACGGCGACGGTGTCGAGCACGAGCTCGACCACGTGCACCTCGCCGCGGGCGAGCGCGCGCGGCCGCCACGCCAGGCGCACCTCGCCGGCGTCGAACTCGAAATCGTCCAGCGACAGGTGCACGCCGCCCAGCGACAGGCGCCGCGCCAGCGTGCCCTCGACGTGCTCCACCGCCAGCCGCCCGGGCACCAGGCGCGCGGCCAGCGCCACGGCCGTGCGCGCGCCGCGCTCGGTGGTGAGCGCGCCGAGCACCAGCGCGGCGAGCAGCGCCACGGCCAGCAGCAGGGCCAGCGCCGCGAGGCGCACCGCGGTCCGCGCACGCATCACAGGTCGGGCCCGATGCGCAGGTGCAGGCGCAGCACCGTGTCGTCATCCAGCGGGTGGGCGAGGTCGACGCGCACCGGCCCGATCGGCGAATGCCAGCGCACCCCGGCGCCGACACCGACCTTGATGCCGGTGGCATGGCCGTCACCGCCGAAGGCATTGCCCGCGTCGGCGAAGGCGGCGATACCCCAGCGCTCGCCGATCGCCTTCTCGAGCTCGAGGCTGGCGACGCCGAGGTACTGGCCGCCGATGACTTCGCCGTCGTCGTTCTCCGGGCCCAGGTCCTCGAAGGCGTAACCGCGGATGCTGACGTCGCCGCCGGCGAAGAAGCGCTCCGAGGGCGGCAGGTCGCCGAACGCGGCGACCCAGCTCGCGCCGGCATCCGCGCGGGTGAGCAGGCGCAGGCCGGCCGGCAGGCCGTAGACCGCGCTCGCCGACAGCAGCGCGCGCGCGAAGTCGACGTCGGAGATCAGGAAGTCGGCCGAGCCGCGCACTTCGAAGTCGAGCGAGTAGCCGCGCCGCGGGCGCAGCGGGTCGTCGGCCACGGTCTTGTTCCAGCGCAGGCCGGGGATCACCAGGGTGGTCGCGCGACTGTCGTCGGCGATGTCGAACGACTGGTGGTTGAGATTGACGAAGCGCGTCTCCATCCAGCCCCACGGACGGCGCTTGGTCTCCGACACGCCGACGCGCGACTCGATGGTCTCGAAGGTGTCGATGTCCTCGCGGCGCACGCCGGCCTGCAGGCTCAGCCATTCGTCACTCGGGTGCGCGCGCGGAATCTGGTACTCGCCGGACAGACGCTGCTCGATCAGCGAGGCGCGCAGCTCCGCCTTGATACGGTGGCCGAGCGTGTTGACGCGGCGGTTGACGTAGTTGAAGCGCGTGCGAATGCCTTCGTCGGTGGAGGCGCCCACCCCGGCCGAGTACTTGTGCCGCTTGCGCGCGCTGAGCGTGATCTCGATCGGGATACTGAGCTGCTCCGGGCGCGAGACCAGCGGCCGCACCTCGACCGCGTCGAAATACTCGCTGCCGGAGAGCGCGGCGTAGATGCGCGAAACGATGCCGGCGTCGTAGGGCGCGCCCGGCTCGACCTCGATGAAGCGCCGGATCAGCGTCTCTTCCACCACCACCGGCTCCTGCAGGATGCGCACCTCGCCGACGCTGAAGCGCGGTCCGCTGTCGTAGGTGATGCGCACGTCGGCCTGACCCGCCGCCGGGTCCACCCGCAACGAACTGCGGGTGAAGCGTCCCTGCAGGTAGCCGCGCTCCAGGGCGAGGGTTTCGAGCAGGCTCTTGGCCGCCTCGTAGTCGGCGTGGCTGAGCGGCGCGCCGGCGTGCAGCGCGTGGCGCTCGGCCGCGCGGGTGAAGCCACGGTCGTCGCGCGCTGCGCCGGCAATCTCGACCTCGACCTGGCGCAGCGTCACGCGCGGTCCGGGCGCGACGCGCACCGTCGCCGCCGCGCAGTCCTCGCCGGTGCTGACCTCGACCGCAACCTCGGCACGGTAATACCCGTAAGCACGCAGCGCGGTCAGCGCCTCTTCGGCGGCGCGCCGCTCGAGCGCGCGCAGGTAGGCGCGCCCGGTGTCGCAGGGCCGCGAGGCGAGCGAGACGTGAGCATGGACGTTGGCCGCCACGTCGCCCTCCACGCCGACCACGGTGACCGGGATCAGCGGCCGCTGGCGCGCGGTCGCGTCGTCCTCGCCGTTGCCCTTGCCGAACGGCAGGTAGCCACAGGCCGTGAGCATGAGCACGGGCACGAGCAGCAGCAAACGCGGGGCGCGACGGGTCATGGTGGCTGCGGGCGCCGCGTCAGCGGCACGATCGGCGTAACGGCAGGGCCGCGGTTGGGGAGCGATGCAGGTGACGCATGCGCAGGAAGACCAACGGCGCGCTCAAAGCGACGGCTGCTCGCCGGCCAGGGTGGTGCGGTACATCACCCGCCGGTGTCCTTCGTAACCGCCTTCGGCGTAGTGCACCACGCTGCGGTTGTCCCACATGAGCAGGGTGCGCGGCTGCCAGCGATGGCGGAAGCGGAACTCCGGGCGGGTCAGGTGGCGGAACAGGAACTCGAGCAGCGCGCGGCTCTCCGCGGCATGCATGCCGGCAATCGCGATCGTGTACACGTGATTGACGAACAGCGCACGGCGCCCTGAGAGCGGATGCCGGCGCACCAGCGGATGAGTCACGCTGCGCTCGGCGTCCGGCGAGACCACGATGCGCATGGAGCGGCTGGCGTCATCACGCGCGAACAGGCCGCGCGGCCCGTACGAGGCGCGCGCCGAATGTACCGCCTCTAGCGAATCGAGCACGCGCCTGAAGGTCGGCGACAGTGCCTCGTAGGCGCGGCTGGCATCGGCGAACACGGTGTCACCGCCACGCGGCGGCACTTCCGCGCCGTAGAGCAGGGTCGCGCCCGGTGGACAGGCCTGGAAGCTCCAGTCCGAGTGCCAGTGGCTGCCGAACACGGGCGCGGTCTCGGCTGCCTCGCGGCGCACCTCGATGACGTGTGCGTGGCCGTCCATGGGCGTGACGAAGGGATCGTCGCCGAACTCGCCGAGGCGCGCGCCGAGACGCTCCAGCGCACCCGGGTCGAGATCCTGGCCCGGAAAGCTGAGCACGCCATGCTGCGCGAGCGCATCGCGGATGGCATCGGCGTCGACCGGCGTCAGCGTGGCGGCCAGGTCGATGCCGCGCACGCAGGCGCCGAAGCCGCCAGCGGCGGGCGCGATCGACAGCGTGTCACACACGGCCATGGCCGGTCTCCGTGGTCCAGGTTCAGGGGCCGCTATTCTACGACCCCCGCCGCCCCGGCCGCAGCAACGGCCGGTGCTATGATGCGGGCACGCTCTCGCGCGCCGGGGACCGCGATGGACGAACAATTCGAAACCCGCCCGCTGCTCGACCTGGACACCCTGCGGGCCCTGCAGCAGCGCCGCGACCTACCCAGTGCCGTGCGCCTGTTCCTGCACCTGGGCGCCTTCGGCCTGCTCATCGCCGCCATCGTCGCCTGCGCCGGTGCGCCGGTGCTCGAGCTGCCGCTCGCCGTTGCGCTGGCCTGGGTGTGGTCAGGCCTGTTCGCGCCGTTTCACGAGTGCACGCACCAGACCGCTTTCGCCACCCCGGCGGCCAACCGCGCCTGCGCCTGGCTGACCGGCATCCCCTTCCTGATGTCGCCGGCGGTCTATCGCACCTTTCACTTCGAGCACCATCGGCATACGCAGGACCCGGAAAAGGATCCCGAGCTGCTCGACGATCCGCGCTACGCCGGCTGGCCGACCGGCTGGCGCAACTGGCTGACGGCGGCGACCGGCTGGGGCCTGATCAAGCTGAAGGTACGCCCGCTGCTCGGCTTCTGCTTCAAGCCCGAGAGCGAATGGGAATCCTTCGCGCGCTGGGCGCCGCACATCCGTGATCGCGCCGGCCTGGTACGCGAGTGCCGCGTGCTGCTGGCGCTGTGGGTGGCGTTCGTGATCGCCGCGCTGCTGTGGATCCCGGGCGGCGGCTGGCTGCTGTTCGCGGCCTGGTTCACACACGTCTTCCAGGGCCTGTGGATCTTCGCCGAGCACACCGGGCTGCCGCACGAGGGCAGCATCCTCGCGCGCACGCGCACCGTCACGACTAATCCCTTCGTCCGCTTCTGGCTGTGGAACATGAACTACCACGCCGAGCACCACGCGTGGCCGGGGATCCCGTGGCATCACCTGCCCGGCGCGCATCGCGAGATCGCCGATCGCCTGGAATCGTTCGTGCCGGGCTACGTCGCGCTGCATCGCAACGTGATCGCCGCGCGCAACCTGCCGAGCTGCGATCCGGAGCCGGTATAATCGGGCGCCCGGCCCGCGCCAGATCGAGGGAGAACCGCATCATGGCTTTCGAAGAACGCATCCCGCGCCGCTACCTCAGCCGCGCCGAAATGGAGCAGCGCATCGCGCGCTTCAAGGATCTCAAGGGCTTCGACGGCGGCCTGGTCGACAGCCACATGCCGAGCGCCGAGCGCATCCTGTACAACGTCATCGGCTTCCAGCCGCCGGCCACCGAGAGCGAGGGTATCGTCTCGCCGGTCGGTGCGAAGGCGGCGCGCATGTCCTCGGTCAAGATCTCCGAAGGGTTCAACCTCGGCTACTGCGAGGCGCTGCCGGGCAAGGGCCCGATGATGCACAACCACGACACCAACGAGACCTTCATCTGCATGACCGGGCGCTGGCGTGCGAGCTGGGAGAACGAAGACGGCAGCGTCGACCACGCCGACCTCGATCCGCTCGACGTGATCTCCTTCCCGCCCGGCATGATCCGCCGCTTCGAGAACATCACCGACGGCCCGGCCGACGCGTACTCGGTGCTGATGTTCGTCATCTCCGGCGACGCGCCGGGCGCGGAGTTCACGCGCGAGGCGCTGACCGAGATCGAGGCCGCCGGCCTGCTCGAGAACAACCCGGCCGAGACCGGCGGCGAGGACTGGAGCCGGCCGCATACCGATCCGAAGATCCTGCGCCGCGCCTGACCCGGTCGCGGCGCCGCCCGCCCGCCGCGGGTGCCGCCCCCTGACGAAGCCGATATGCTGTGCGCATGACGCCGAGCCCCGTCGCGCGCCGCCTCCCCGCGGTCCCCTGATCACGCCATGCACAGCACACCGGTGAAGCAGGACATCGTCCTCGTCGGCGGCGGTCATGCGCACGTCGAGGTGCTCAGGCGTTTCGGCATGCGGCCCGAGCCCGGCGTGCGCCTGACCGTGATCAGCCGCGAGGTGCACACGCCCTACTCCGGCATGCTGCCGGGCCTCATCGCCGGGCATTACAGCTACGACGAGGCGCACATCGACCTCGCACCGCTGGCGCGCTTCGCCAACGCGCGGCTCTACCACGACGAGGCCGTCGGCATCGACCTGCTGCGGCGCGAGGTGCAGTGCCGTGAACGCCCGCCGATGAGCTACGATCTGCTCAGCATCGACACCGGTTCGGCACCGACCACCGCGGTAGTGGGCGCCGCCGATCACGCCGTGCCGGTCAAGCCGGTGAGCCGCTTCAACGATCGCTGGGAGGCGCTGCGCACGCGCGTGCTGGAGCGTGACGGCGCGCTTACGCTGGGCGTGGTCGGCGGCGGCGCCGGCGGGGTCGAGCTGCTGATGGCGGCGCGCCACCGCCTGTGCGGCGAGCTGCGCGCGGCCGGCCAGGATCCGGCGCGGCTCGGCTTTCACCTGGTGACCGCCGGCGACCAGGTGCTGCCGGGACACAACGCGCGCGCCCGCACGCTCTACCGGCGTGCGCTGGAGAGCGCCGGGGTCACCGTCACCACCGGCTTCAGCGTCACCGGGGTCGCCGCGGGCAGCGTGCGCGACGCCGGCGGCCGCACCATCGCGCTCGACGAGATCCTGTGGGTTACGACCGCGGCCGCCCCCGACTGGCCGCGCGCGAGCGGACTCGCGGTCGACGACAGCGGCTTCGTGCGCGTCGACGCCTGCCTGCAGTCGGTCGGCTGCGCGGGCGTGTTCGCGGCCGGTGACATCGCCACGGTCGAGCCGCATCCGCGTCCCAAGGCCGGCGTGTTCGCGGTGCGCCAGGGACCGCCGCTGGCCGACAACCTGCGCCGCGCCGCGCGCGGCGAGCCGCTGCGCCCGTTCACCCCGCAGCACCGCTTCCTGTCTCTGATCTCGACCGGCGATCGTTACGCGGTCGCCTCACGCGGGCCGTTCGCATTCGCCGGGCGCTGGGTGTGGCGCTGGAAGGATCACATCGATCGCCGCTTCATGCGCCGTTACGGCGAGCTGCCGCAGATGGAAGAAACCACGGGCGACGATGACGACGACGCGCTGGCCGACGCCATGCGCTGCGGCGGCTGCGGCTCCAAGATCGGCGCGGAGGTGCTGCACGAGGCGCTCGCGACGCTCGCGCCCGGCACGCGCGAGGACGTCGTCGTCGGTCTCGCCCAGGCCGACGATGCCGCCGTGGTACGGGTACCGCCGGGGCGTCTCGCCGTGCACAGCGTGGATGCCTTCCGCAGCTTCATCGACGATCCGTGGATGCTCGGCCGCGTCGCCGCGCAACACGGCCTGTCCGACATCCATGCCATGGGCGCAACGCCGCAGACCGCACTCGCCATCGTCACCCTGCCCTTCGCCAGCGCGGCGCGCATGCGCGACGACCTGGTGCAGGTCATGCGCGGCGCGCTACAGGTGTTCACCGCCGCCGACACGCTGCTGGTCGGCGGGCACACCGGCGAAGGCCCGGAGCTCGCGCTCGGCTTCGCCATCAACGGCCACGTCGCCGAGGATGCGCTGGTGCCCAAGCGCGGCGTGCGCGACGGCGACGCCCTGATCCTGACCCAGGCGCTCGGCAGCGGCGCGCTGTTCGCGGGCGCCATGCGCGGCGCGGCACGCGCACGCTGGATCGATGCCGCGCTCGCCGCCATGGTGAGCTCGAAAGGCGCGGCAGCGCAGTGCTTCGTCGCCCATGGTGTGCACGCCATGACCGACGTCACCGGCTTCGGCCTGGTCGGCCACCTGTGGGAGATGCTCGACGGCGGCGCTTGCGGGGCCGAGCTCTCGCTCGCCAGCCTGCCGCTCTACGCCGGCGCCGAGGCGCTCGCCGCGCGCGCCATCCTGAGCTCGCTGCAGCCGGAGAACCGGCGCGCCGAGCGCCACGTCAGCAGCACGCCCGCGCTGACCGCGACACCGCGCTATGCGCTGGCCTTCGATCCGCAGACCGCCGGCGGCCTGCTTGCCGCGGTACCCGGCGCGCGTGCGGCGGACTGCGTGCAGGCGCTGCATACGCTCGGCTACGCGGACGCCATCGTGATCGGTCACGCGCGGGCCGCGCTCAGCGGCATCCACCTCGACGCCTGAGCGCCGGCCGCCTGCCGACACGCCGCGGGGCGAGCCCGCGGCGCCACCGGCATTCAGTCGTCGAACGCTTCGCGCGCCGCCGCCCGGCGTTCACGCAGCGCGGCACGCTGCTCGTCCGACAGGCTCTCCCAACGCGCCTTGCGTTCAGCGCGTCGCGCCTCGTACTCGGCCTTGCGCTCGGCACGCTCTTCCTCGCTGAGGGATTCCCACTGCGCCTTGCGCTCGGCCCGCCGCGCCTCTCGTTCGGCCTTGCGCTGCGCACGCTCTTCCTCGCTGAGGGATTCCCACTGCGCCTTGCGCTCGGCCCGCCGCGCCTCGTGCTCGGCCTTGCGCTGCGCGCGCTCTTCCTCGCTGAGGGATTTCCATTGCGCCCTGCGCTCGGCGCGGCGCGCCGCACGCTCCTCGGCCGAGAGTGATTGCCATTCGGCGCGCCGTGCTTCGTTCTCGGCGCTCGAGGCGCCGGACGTGGCGAGTCCGAGCAGTGCGATCAGCACCAGGGTATGAGTCTTGTTCCGCATGATGATGCTCCTCGTCGAACGAATAATGAGACGCCGTGTGTCTGCACCCTGCCGCCGTGGCGTCTGCTCCGGCGACGGTGATGAAAAAGGGGTAAACAGGAAGCGCGGGATGCACCCCGGCGTGGAGGGGGTGGGAGAGCGGCACGCCGGCATGCGCGCGCTCCCTGTTTACAGAGTTTCACCGGCGGCATGTGGGCCGCGGTGCCACGGTGAGCAGTATCCGCGGCGGACGTGAACTGAAGATGAAGGGCCGGTGCAGAAACGATGGAGATCCCCGGCCCCGTTTCTACCGGCACCTGCGTGACGCGCGCGGGCCGGCTGGCCACGCGTCGATTCGAAACTCGTCCGCACCACCGTGCAGGCGGTGATCGCGCCGACGGTTTGCCGCATGGCTATCATGTCGATTATTCTCGACATATGGACATGAATAACGCCACCCGGGCGCTCGCCGCCCTCGCCCAGGACACGCGCCTGGCCGCGTTCCGTACGCTGGTGCGCGCCGGCCGCGACGGCATGCTGGCCGGTGACATCGCACGCGCGCTGGCGGTCCCGCACAACACCCTTTCGACCCATCTTTCCAGCCTGGCGCAGGCAGGCCTGGTGTATGCCGAGCGCGAGGGCCGCTGCATGCGCTACCGCGTCGACCTCGCCGCCATGCGCAGCCTGCTCGGCTACCTGGTCGAGGACTGCTGCGGCGGTGCGCCGGAGCTCTGCGGGCTGACCGCCGACGGCCTGCTCGGGCGCTGCGCGGACGACGCGGCGTGAGTAGCGCGGCCTCCCCGCTGGGCGCCTTCGAGCGTTACCTGTCGCTGTGGGTCGCGCTCGGCATCGGCGCCGGGGTGCTGCTCGGCAGCGTCATGCCGGGTTTGTTCGCCGCCATCGCCGCGATCGAGTACGCCAGCGTCAACCTGGTGGTGGCGCTGCTCATCTGGCTCATGATCTACCCGATGATGGTCAACGTCGACTTCGCCTCGCTGCGCGATGTCGGGCGACGGCCACGCGGCTTGTGCATCACGCTGGTCATCAACTGGCTGGTCAAGCCGTTCAGCATGGCCGCGCTGGGCGTGCTGTTCTTCGAGGTGCTCTACGCCGGCTTCGTCGACCCCGTCAGTGCACGCGAGTACATCGCCGGCATGATCCTGCTCGGCGTCGCGCCGTGCACGGCGATGGTGTTCGTGTGGAGCCAGCTCGTGCGCGGCGATCCCAATTACACCCTGGTGCAGGTCTCCATCAACGACCTCATCATGGTCTTCGCCTTCGCGCCGCTGGCCGCCTTCCTGCTCGGCATCACCGAGGTCGTGGTGCCATGGCAGACGCTGCTGCTGTCGGTGGTGCTCTACGTGGTGATCCCGCTGCTGGCCGGCTACCTCACCCGTCGCGTGCTCGACGGCGACCACGACGACAGCCGCCGCGTGCGCTTTACCGCCACGATAAAGCCCTTCTCCATCATGGGCCTGATTGCGACGGTGGTGCTGCTGTTCGGCTTCCAGGCCGAGGTCATCCTCGCGCGGCCGGGCGTGATCGCGCTCATCGCCGTACCCCTGCTGCTGCAGAGCTACGGCGTTTTCGCGCTCGCCTACGGCTGGGCCTGGGCCTGGCGCGTGCCATTTGAGACGGCGGCACCCGCCGCGCTCATCGGCACCTCGAACTTCTTCGAGCTGGCCGTCGCCGTCGCCATCAGCCTGTTCGGGCTGGAGTCGGGCGCCGCGCTGGCGACGGTGGTCGGGGTGCTGGTCGAAGTGCCGGTGATGCTGTCACTGGTCGCGTTCGCGAACCGCACACGGGGACGTTTCACCCACGCGACGTCCTGATCGCCGCACTCCCCATCCGGCGCATGCGACGAGGCGGGGCTTTGCTACACTCACCTGCTGCCCCGTAAACGAGGACTGCTTCATGGTGAGACTGGCCGACACCCCGGCTTCGCTGCGCGCGCGGCTGGAGGAACTCGACTGCCCGACCTACGACACGCAACCGTGGGTCAGCGGTCCGCCGCTGGCCGAACGCCGCGTCGCCATCGTCTCCACCGCCGGCCTGCAGCAGCGCGGCGATCGACCGTTCGCGCTCGGTGCCGGTGACTATCGCCTGATCCGCGGCGACACGCCGGCCGGCGACATCGTCATGAGCCACGTCTCGACCAACTTTGATCGCAGCGGCTTCCAGCACGACGTCAACGTCGCCTTTCCCATCGATCGCCTGCGCGAGCTCGCCACCGACGGCGTCATCGGGTCGGTCGCCGATTATCATTATTCGTTCATGGGCGCGACCGATCCGGAGGACATGGCACCGACCGTCGCGCACCTCGCGCCGCTGCTCGCCGGCGACGGCGTCGACGCGATTCTGCTCGCCCCGGTCTGACCGTTCTGCACGCGCGCCGTGGGCGGGCTGGCACATCACTTCGAGAGCGCGGGCATTGCGACCACCCAGATCAGCCTGGTGCGTCTGCACAGTGAGAAGATGCAGCCGCCGCGCGCGCTGTGGGTACCGTTCGAGCTCGGCCGCCCGTTCGGGCCGCCGGGCGATGCCGCCTTCCAGCGCGCGGTCGTGCTGGCCGCGCTGAAGCTGCTGGAGGCGGAGCGCGGGCCGCTGCTGGAGGATTACCCGGTCGAGGCACCCGCCGCGGACGGCGACGGCGAGGGCTGGGTCTGCCCGGTCAGCTTCGCGCGGCCACCGGCCGGCGACGACGGCGCGGCGCTGCGGCGCGCGCTGGACGACGAGATGGCGCGCCTGCAGCCGTGGTACGACCAGGCCGTCGCCGCACGTGGCCGCACCACCTTCGGTGCCAGCACGCTGACGCCGGCTGCCATCGCCGAGCTGCTGATCGCGCTCGGCGACGACGAACTGCCGGAAAGTCCGATCGCGGACGTTGCGCTGGACGGCGCCGCGCGCCTCGCCGCGGAAGATCTCAAGGCCTGGTATTTCGAAGCGGCCGCGGCGCAGCCGGGCGATGCCTCTTCGGCCCGGCTCGGTGACTGGTTCTGGAACGAGACCACGGCCGGCCAGGTACTGCGCCGGGTCGGCGACCGGCTCGCGCGGAGCGAGGACCCGGCGCTGAAGTTCACCGGCCAGGCGCTGATGGTGCCGCGGTCACAGGCCTGATTCGGGGAGACAACCGAGATGCGCGCGCTGCTGTGCCGACAATGGGGTGATATCGACCAGCTCGAGCTTGCAGAGGTGCCGGCGCCGCAGCCGGGTCCGACGCAGGTCCTGATCGAGACGCAGGCGACGGCGGTCAACTACGCCGACGCCATCATGGTCAGCGGCAATTACCAGACGCGCCCCGACTTCCCGTTCTCGCCCGGCCTGGAAACGGCCGGCACCGTGCTCGCCTGCGGCGACGCGGTCAGCCGCTTTCGTCCCGGCGACCGCGTCATGGCGCTGCTGCATTACGGCGGCATGGCCGAGCAGGCGCTGGCCGAGGACAGCGACACCTGGACGATGCCGTCGGCGATGGACTTCCGCGACGCCGGCGCCTTCCCGGTCGCCTACTTCTCCTCCGACGTCGCGCTGCGCTGGCAGGGCCGGCTGGAAGCCGGCGAGACCCTGCTCGTGCTCGGCGCGGCCGGCGGCGTCGGCCTGACCGCGGTCGAGATTGGCAAGGCCATGGGTGCGCGCGTCATCGCCGGCGCCAGCACCGCGGAGAAACGCGAGGTCGCGCGCAGCCACGGTGCCGACGAGACCGTCGATTACGTCAACGAGGACCTGAAAGCGCGCGTGCTGGAGCTGACCGATGGCCGCGGCGCCGACGTCTGCTTCGACCCGATCGGTGGCAGGCTCTTCGATGCCGCGCTCTCCGCGCTCGGCTGGGGCGGCCGCTACGTGCACGTCGGCTTCGTCGGCGGCGTGCCGCAGGTGCCGGCCAACCGCCTGCTGGTCAAGAACCGCGCCGCGCTGGGCTCCGCCCTGCGCTACTACCGCTGGCACGCGCACGACAAGCTCGAGCACTCGGTCGCGGCACTGCTGGCGTGGTACGCCGAGGGCCGCCTGCGGCCGCTGGTCACCCACGAGCTGCCACTCGCGCGCGGCGTCGAGGCGCTGCGCCTGCTGACCGGGCGGCGTGCCCACGGGCGCGTGCTCGTCCTGCCCCAGACCTGAGACCGGAGTCCACCATGCCCATTCATCTCGATTATCCGCAAAGCCGCATCGCGCTCGTCACCATCGACAACCTGCCCAAGCACAACGCCATGAGCCGCGCGATGATGGCCGAGCTCGCCGGCGTGTGGGATGAGCTGGAACAATCGGACTGCCGTGCCATCGTCCTCACCGGGGCCGGCGGCAAGGCCTTCAACGCCGGCGCCGACGTCAGCGGCGATCTCAGCGCGAGCGAGGACACCGCGCGCATGATCAACCGCGCGCTGCTCAAGACCTCGAGCTATCCGAAACCGATCGTCGCCGCGGTCAACGGCGTGTGCGCCGGCGGCGGCGTCGAGCTGCTGCTCTCGACCGACATCCGCTTCGCCGCGCCGCATGCGCGCTTCGGCCTGCCCGAGGTGAAGTGGGCGATCTACCCCTTCGGCGGCGCGACCGCCAAGCTGGTGCAGCAGATTGGCTACGTGCACGCGATGAAGCTGCTGCTGACCGCGCAGATGGTCGACGCCGAGGAAGCCCTGCGCATCGGGCTGGTCAACGAGGTCGTGCCGGCCGACGCGCTGCTCGAACGCGCGCTGGAGACCGCCGCGGTGATCGCCGCCAACAGCCCGGTCGCGGTGCAGGCGGTCAAGCAGCACGTCAGCGCGGGTATCGCCGAGGCCGCGCTGGCGCGCGAGGCCGAGGAGCAGGCGCACGGCGACCGCGTGCGTGCCAGCGCCGACTTCACCGAGGGCGTAAGTGCGTTTCGCGAGAAGCGTACGCCGCGTTACTGAGCGCGCTGCAGGGAGCGGGGCGCGGGTGCCCTATACTGCAGCGTCCGACAATGACCCGAACAAACAGGAGGGGAGAGACATGACGACGGCCAAGGTAACCGAAACCGTAGCGGCGCCCGCCGCCGAGGTATGGCGCGTGATGAGTGACTTCGGCGGCATCGAGCCAAACGAGATGATCGCCGGCTGCACCGTCGAAGGCGACGGCGTCGGCGCGGTGCGCACCATTGCGCTGAACGGCGGCGGCGAGATCATCGAACGCCTGGAGAGCTGCGACGCAGACGCGCGCACCTTCAGCTACGCCATCATCAACGACAGCCCGCTGCCGGTCAGCAACTACCTCTCGACGGTGAAGATCGCCGAGGACGGCGCCAACGCGGCGAAAGTCGAATGGTCGAGCACCTTCGAGGCCGCCGGTGCCCCCGAAGCGGACGTGATCAAGCTCATCGAGGGGGTTTACAAGGGCGGCATCCAGCGCGCACGCAACAAGCTCGGCGCCTGAGCCAGCGACGGTGCGGCGCCGGCGCGCCGCACCGTCCCGACGATCCCAACGACGGAGCCCGATGATGAAGCACATCGTGGTCGTGATGACCGAGCCCACCGCCGGGCGCGAAGACGAGTACAACGATTACTACGAGCGCATCCACCTCGACGAGGTGCTGGCCTCGGCCGGCTGGGACTCGGCGCAGCGCTTCCGCCTGGTCGACGAGGCGGGCCGCCCCTGTCCGCTGCCCTACCTCGCCTTCTACGAGGTCGAGGCCGACGATCCGGCCGACATCATTCCGCATCTCAACGCGACCCGCGCGCAGCGCCAGCAGAGCGACGCCCTGAACAAGGCCACCGCCGGCGTGTGGGTGTTCAGCCCGACCGGCCCGCGCCACGAGCGCAGCGACTGATCCCGCCCCGGCGGCACGCATCGCCGCAGCAGCCGCACGCGGCCCGTGCCCGGTGGTCAGCGCCTGCGCCTGCCCTTGATTAACTGACCGAGGGTCATCTATTATCCGACCAGAAGTCAGTTAAAGGCAGTCATGGCGGCAAGTCCCGGTTCCCTGGCCAAGCAACGCGCACGCAGCGATGCCGACAAGGCCCGGCGTCGCGGCGACCTGCTCACCGCGGCCGCCGCGCTGCTCGCGGAGAGCGCCTACGAGCGCGTCACGCTGGCGACGGTCGCGCGCGCCGCCGGCCTCTCCAAGGCCTCGGCCTATACCTACTTTCCGACCAAGGAGAGCCTCTTCCTCGCCCTGCTGCGCGATCGCCTGGAGCGCTGGCGCGAGGCACTGGCGGCGCGCATTACGCCGCGCACGCGCTCGCCGCGCAGCGTGGCCCGCGCGATCGCGGAGACGCTGGCCGACGATCCCTGCCTGCGCGAGCTGCTCGGCCGCCTGCACACGACCCTGGAAGTGAACGTGCCGGACGCCGAGATCCTCGCCTTCAAGGCCTACCTGGCGGGGCTGGTGGCCGACTGCGCGCTGCGCGTGGAACGGGCCTGCCCGGGTCTCGCGCCGGGCCGGGCGGCGCACCTCTTCCTGCTCGTGCACAGCCTCGTGATCGGACTCGGCATGGCCTGTACGCGCCTGCCGAACGTGTCCCGCGCGCTGGCCGCGGCGCCGGAGCTGGAAGCCGCCTTCGAGATCGATTTCACCACCGAGCTGGCCCGCGTGGTCGAGCTCATCCTGCGCGGCTGGCTGGCCGACGCCGGCCGCGCAGACGCATCCGCCTGAAAACCCGACCCGCACCGCGGCCCGTCCGCGGCAGGAGACGACCATGACCACACTGACCGTCAACGACACCACCCACGAGGTCGATGCCACACCCGACACCCCGCTGCTGTGGGCGCTGCGCGATCACCTCGGCATGACCGGCACCAAGTTCGGCTGCGGCATCGCTGCCTGCGGCGCCTGCACCGTGCTCATGGACGGCCAGCCGGTGCGCAGCTGCGTGCTGCCCCTGTCGGCGGCGGCCGGCCGCAGCATTCGCACCATCGAGGGCCTCGCCGGCGACGATGGCCTGCACCCGGTGCAGCAGGCCTGGATCGAGCACCAGGTCCCGCAGTGCGGCTACTGCCAGTCCGGCATGATCCTGGCCGCGGTCGCCCTGCTCGAACACAACCCGCAGCCGAACGACGCCGAGGTCGCCGCGGCCATGACCAATATCTGCCGCTGCGGCACCTACACGCGGGTGAAGCGCGCGATCGCCGCGGTCGCCGGCACCGCCGTGGCCGCTAACGCCGGAGAGACGGCATGAGCGCGCCGGTCAACAAGGGCCGCCGCCGTTTCCTCATTGCCACCACGGCGGCCACCGGCGGCCTCGCCGTCGGCGCCTGGTGGCTGTATCGCAAGCGCGACCTGCTGCCGGCGCCGGCCGCGCTGCGTGCCGGGGAAGGTGAATCGATCTTCAACGCCTGGATCAAGATTGCCGAAGATGGGCGCGTGCTGGTGCAGGTCCCGCGCCAGGAAATGGGTCAGGGCATCACCACCGCCCTGCCGATGCTGGTCGCCGAGGAGCTGGACGCCGATTTCACGCAGGTGACTTTCGAGCAGGCGCCGATCGATGCCATCTATGGCAACGCCACCATGTTCGGCGAGGGCGTGCCGTTCCGGCCCGACGACGAGAGCTGGGTCGCGGCCTTCGCCCGCCTCACCCAGTTCAAGGTCGGGCGCGTACTCGGCCTGCAGGCCACCGGCGGTTCTTCCAGCGTGCGTGATGCCTGGGAGCCGATGCGTCGCGCCGGCGCCACCGCGCGCGCCATGCTGGTAACCGCGGCAGCACACCGTTTCGCGGTTCCGGCAGCCGAGTGCACGGTCACCAACGGCGTCGTGCAACACGCCGGCTCCGGGCGCAGCGCGGGCTTCGGCGAGCTCGCCGCGGACGCTGCCGCGCTG
The DNA here is from genome assembly GCA_041984235.1 of Gammaproteobacteria bacterium. Lineage (GTDB taxonomy): Bacteria > Pseudomonadota > Gammaproteobacteria > JBHIYN01. Next base: position 317,901 of record JBHIYN010000001.1, on the reverse strand, counting down.
GCCATGCCGCGTGACGTCGCGCTCAAGGATCGCTCACGTTTCACCCTGCTCGGTACCGCGCGGCCACGCATCGACATCCCGCCCAAGGTCGACGGCAGTGCGGCTTTCGGCCTCGATGCGCGGCCGCCGGGCATGGTCTATGCCGCCATCCGGCACTGCCCCGGGCTGGGCGGCACCATCGCCGCCGTCGAACGCAATGCCGCCAGCGAGATGCCCGGCGTACGCGCCATCGTCGAGCTCGACCCGACCAGCACCACGGCCGCGGCCGTGGCGGTGGTCGCGGATCACTACTGGCAGGCGAAGCAGGCACTGGACGCCGTCGGGGTCGAGTGGCGCGACGGCGAGCACGCCGCACACGACACCGGCGAGCAGCGGCGGCGCTACGCGCAGCTCCTGGCCAGCGAAGACGGCCGCACCTACGACAGTGCCGGCGACAGTGACGGCGCCTTTGCCGCGGCGGCGAACACCGTCGAGGCGGAGTACCACGCGCCCTATCTCGCGCACGCCACCATGGAGCCGATCAACTGCACTACCGTAATCCGCACCGACGGCAGCGCCGAGGTGTGGTGCGGCAACCAGGGCCCGCCGCTGGTGCGCCTGATCACCGCGCGCGCCACGGGTATCGACGCCGAGGCGGTCACCGTGCACACGCCCTACCTCGGCGGTGGCTTCGGCCGCCGCGGCGAGATGGACGCGGTGATGGAGGCCGCGCTCATCGCCAAGGAGCTGCCGGACACCCCGGTGCAGCTGGTGTGGACGCGCGAGGAGGACATGCAGCACGACATGTATCGCCCCATGGGCAGTGCGCGCCTGCGCGCCGCGCTCGACGGCGACGGACGCCTCGCCGGATTCGAGGCGAAACTGGTCGGACAATCCTGCATGGCCTCGATGACCGCGCGCCTGATGCCCGGCATGGAATCGGACCTGATGAAGGACCGCACCACCTCGGAGGGCCTGTTCGACCTGCCCTACGCCGTGCCCAACCGGCGCGTTGCGCACGTGCTGACGCACGAGCCGGTGCAGGTCGGCTTCTGGCGCAGCGTCGGCCACAGCCACCACGCGTTCTTCGCCGAGGCCTTCGTCGACGAGTGCGCCGCAGCCGCGGGCCAGGATCCCTACGCCTTCCGCCTTGCCCTGCTCGCCCACGCGCCGCGCCATCGCAAGGTGCTGGAGACCGCTGCCGAGCGCGCCGGCTGGGGCACCCCGCTGGCGGCCGGGCGCGGTCGCGGCATTGCGCTTGCCGAGAGCTTCGGATCGATCGTGGCGCAGGTCGCCGAGGTCGCGCTGGAGCAGGGCCAGGTGCGCGTCCATCGCGTGGTGTGCGCGATCGACTGCGGCTTCGCGATCAATCCCGACACCGTCGTCGCGCAGATGGAGAGCGGCATCGTTTACGGGCTGACCGCCGCGCTGTACGGCGAGATCACCTTCGCCGGGGGGCGCGTGCAGCAGTCGAACTTCCCCGACTACCGCATGCTGAGCCTGGCCGAGTCACCGGCCGTGGAGGTGCACATCGTCGAGTCCGGCCTCGAGCATCTTGGCGGTGTCGGCGAGCCGGGCACGCCACCGATCGCGCCGGCGGTGGCCAACGCGCTGTACGCCGTGACCGGCAAGCGGGTACGCGAGCTGCCGATCCGGGTGTGACCGGCCGGCGTAGTTGTTTCAGCCAGCCTGCAGGCGATACAGGGTGCCGACCACGCTGGGTCCGTAGCGGCCAGGCGCGAAGGCCTCGGCGAGGCGCGCCTTGGCGCGCCAGCCGGTGCAGTGCCCGGGGGCGACCACGCGCGGCGTGATGCGCGCATCGAGGTCGTGCACGGTCGCCTCGATGCGCGTCTCCATCGCCTTGCCGGCGAGGTGATAGCCGCCGAGAACGAGGTCCACCGGCACCGCGCTGAACTGCTCGCGCAGTGACAGGCAGGCGTTGACGATGCCGGCATGCGAGCAGGCCGAGAGAATGGTCGCACCGCGGCCTTTCACGCAGGCGGCGACGTAGCGCTCGTCCATGATCAGCGGGTCGGGCCGCCCCTCGTCGCCGTAGAAGCTGTGGTGCCCGGCGAGCCCCTCCTCGTAGCTCGTGCTGCGCGCGATCTCGCCGCTGCCGAAGAAGAAGCCCTCGCACAGCGAATGCGGCTGGTCGTGAGTGACGATCATGCCGCCCGCGGCGGCCATGTCGTCGAAGCCCGGCTCCTCCGGCAGCATCATCAGCACCCCGCTCGGCAGCATGACGCCGCGCTGATCCGGCCGCGCCGGATGCAGGTCGATGACCGGCGGCGGATGACCGGCCGCGGCGCGGGCTTTTGCTATGGCCGCAATGACCTCGGGGAAGCCGCCGCTGTGATCGGCGTGCCAGTGCGACAGGAACACCAGCTCGATGGTGGCGAGATCGATGTCCAGGCGGCGCGCGTTGTCCAGCCACAGGTCGGCCATGGGACCGACGTCGAACAGCATGCGGTGGGTGACGTCACCGCGGCGCCCGGTGAGCAGCGCGGAGTAGCCGTGGCAGGCGCAGCACAGGTGCGAAAAGACCTCCTTGCATTCGTGGCCTTCCCAATGCCGGCTCGGCGGCACGCGCGCGGCGTGCTGCGCCATCTCCGGGATCTGCGGAATGCCCTCGTCGATGCTCGACAGGGTATCGGTCTCGTTGTCGACGACGACGAGCACCTCGAGCTCGTCGAGGGCAAGGATGCCTTCGGGCAGGGTACCGTCGGTCATGTCATGGAACTCCTCGGGAACATCAGGCGGCGCCGTCCTCGAACAGCGCCGGCAGGCGGTTGCGCTGCAGCTTGCCGGTGGTGGTCAGCGGCAGCGCATCGGGGGTGACGAAGCGAAAATGGCGTGGCGTCTTGTAGGCCGCGAGCGCGGCGCGGCAATGCGCCGCCAGCTCCCCGGCGTCGGCCGTGGCGCCGCGCCGCAGCACGATCACCGCCGCCAGCGCCTCGTCGAGGCGCGCATCGGGAATGCCGGTGACGAAGGCCAGCTCGACCGCCGCATGCGCGGCCAGGATCTGCTCGACCTCGGCCGGCGCGACGTTGATGCCGCCGGTCTTGACCATTTCCTTGAGCCGGCCGCGGTAGTGCAGGTAGCCGTCCGCGTCGAGCAGGCCGAGATCGCCGGTACGGAACCAGCCGTCGGCGGTGAAGGCGACGGCATTGAGGTCCGCCGCGTTCCAGTAGCCCGGCGTGATGCGTCCGCGCAGCACGATCTCGCCGGGCTCGCCGGCCGGCAGCGCCGTCTCACCGCCCGGCGCGAAGACCGCGACCTCGTTGCCGGGCAGGGCCTGGCCGACCGTCTCCGTGCGCCGCTCCAGCGGCAGCGTGGCATCGGTCACGGTCGAGTTGCCGTAGCCCTCGGTCAGGCCATAGACGTTGCAGATCCCGTTCACGCCGAGCTCGGCGGTGCGCCGCAGCTGCGCCGGGGTACCGATGGTGACGCCGGTGCGCAGCGAGGACAGGTCACGCTGGCCGCGCGAGGGGTGCTCGGCCAGCGCCAGCACCATGTTGGGCGTGCCGTAGAACACCGAGCAGCGCTCGTCCTCGATCAGCGCCAGCGCCGCGCCGGCGTCGAAATGGTGCTGCAACACGACAGTGCCGCCGTGGGTGAGCAGGGCGAACAGCGCGTTGACGCAGGCCAGCGACCAGAACAGCGACACCGCCAGCCACAGGCGGTCGTCCGGCACGAGGTGCTGCCGTTCACCAATGTGCCACATGTTCTCGACCAGCCCCGCGTGCAGCAGCGGCACGCCCTTGGGCAGCGCGGTCGAGCCGGAGGTGTAGAGCAGGCAGGCGACGTCGCCGGGCGCCGGCGCGAACTCGCCGTTGGCGTCGTCGGCCCGCGCCAGCCAGGCGGCGTAGCCGGTCACGCTGTCGTCCGCGGCGGTGTCCATGACCACCGCCTCGCGCAGCCGGGGCAGCCCGTCGGCGAGCGTTCGCGTCTCGTCGAGCAGGGCAAGAAAATCGCGCTCGCGAAAGCGCGCCTCGATGAACAGCAGCCGCACCTCGGCATGGTCGAGCTGCCAGGCCAGCTCGCGCGCCGTGGCCCAGGTATTGAGCCCGACCGCAATCGCCCCGCGCGACATCGCCGCGAGGTAGACGATGACCCACTCGGCGCGGTTGCCGGCGAGCAGGCCGACGCGATCGCCGTGACCGATACCGCTCGCGGCCAGCGCCTGCGCGGCGCGGGCGACCTCGCGCGCAAGCGCGGCATAGGTCCAGCGGCGCGTGCCGTCGACCAGCGCCTCGCGCGCCGGCTCGCGTGTCGCGATCTCGGCCAGCAGCGCGGGGACGCTGCGTGCGCGCGGCGCCTGCAGGGTCATTGCCGGCGCCGCGCGCTGCTCCGCTTCAGCCGGCGAGCTTGTCCAGTGCCGCGACCGTGGCCGCGGGCTCGGGCCGCACGGTGTAGTCCGGATCGACGTCGACGTCGCGCACGATGCCGTCGGCACCGACGACCACCCGGCCGGGCATGGGCAGCGTCCAGCTGTCCTCGCCGTTGCAGGCGGGCAGATCGATGCCGAAGGACAGATAGATCTCGCGGATGTTGGCCGGCACCTCGAAACGCAGGCCGAGCTGGGCGGCGTAGGCGTTGCCGGGATCGGTGAGGATGTCGAAGCCGAGCTTGTGTCGCTCGACCATGCCGGCGCTGTGCTCCGCCAGCTGCGGGGTCAGTGCGACCAGGGTCGCCTTACGGGACTCGAGCTCGGGCAGTACTTCCTGCAGAGCATACAGCTCCACATTGCAGTAGGGTCACCAGTGTCCGCGGAAGACGGTCAGCACCACGGCGCCCTGCGCAAGCAGGTCTGCCGAGCGGATCTCGACCCCGTTCTGGTTCCTGAGCGAAAACGGCGGCAGCTTCTGCCCCACCTGGATGACGCCGTCCATGATGCCGGAGGCGCGCAGCTGGTTGGTCGCGGCGAGCATCTGCTCCAGTGCCGCGGCCGGAATGCGCTTCATGGCGCCTTCCTTGATCTCGTTGAGCTTGGCTTGCAGGGTCAAGGTAGCGGTCTCCGGAGTGGACTGCGCCCGATTCTAGCCGGGTTCGGCACCGAAAGAGAAACCGCGGCCCGGCCGGTGTGCGATTTCACACACCCGGCCTCCGCCGCAGCTCCGCGTCAGCCTGCCCAGCAGGGTGATGCAGAGCGTAGCGAGGAATGCCGGCTGCAAGGCGCGCGGGTTTACGAGGAGCGCAGCCTACTTAAGTAGGTGAGCACCGCAGAAACCCGCGCAACGCGGCAGACGGCCTCCGCAGTAGCTCTGCATCACCCTGCTAGCAGGCTTCGAAGAGACCCGCTGCGCCCATCCCCTTGCCGATGCACATCGAGACCAGGCCGAGCTTCTTGCCGCGGCGCCGCAGCTCGCGGATGAGCACGCCGGTCATGCGCGAGCCGGTCATGCCGAAGGGATGGCCGATCGCGATCGAGCCACCGTTGACGTTGTAGATGTCGTTGTCGATGCCGAGCTCGTCGCGGCAGTACAGGCACTGCGAGGCAAACGCCTCGTTGAGTTCGATCAGATCGATGTCGTCCAGCGCGAGGTTCTTGTACTTCAGCAGCTTCGGGATCGCGAACACCGGCCCTATGCCCATCTCGTCCGGCTCGCAGCCGGCTACCGCCCAGCCGCGGAAGTAGGCGAGCGGCTCGAGACCGAGCTGCTCGGCGCGGCGCTCGGACATGAGCAGCGTCATCGAGGCGCCGTCGGAGAGCTGGGAGGCATTACCGGCCGTCACCGAGCCGCCCTCCTCGAAAGCGGGCTTGAGCTTGGCCAGGCCCTCGAGCGTGGTCTCGGGGCGGTTGCACTCGTCGCGGTCGACCGTGCCCTCAACCTTCTCGGTACGCCGGGTCTCCTTGTCGACCATCTTCAGCCACTCCACCGTCATCGGTGCGATCTCGTCGGCCACGCGACCATCGGCCTGCGCCGCGGCGTAGCGCTGCTGGCTCTGCAGCGCGTAGGCGTCCTGCTGCTCGCGCGTCACCTTGTAGCGCCGCGCGACGACCTCGGCGGTGTTGCCCATGGCCATGAACACCGCCGGCTTGTGTTCGAGCAGCCAGGGGTTCTCGTCGAACCGGGCCGGGGTGCCGCGCTCGAGCCCGGTGATCGACTCGACGCCGCCGGCCATCGCGACCTCGCCGCAACCGCTCGCGATCTGGGTCGCGGCGACGGAGATCGCATTCAGTCCCGACGAGCAGGCGCGCGACAGGGTCATCGCCGAGGCCGAGATCGGCAGCCGCGACAGCACCGTGGCGTAGCGCGCGATGTTGGCCGACTGCTCGCCGATCTGGCGTGCCGCACCGACGATGACGTCCTCGACCTCGGCCGGGTCCAGCGCCGGGTTGCGATCGAGCAGCGCATCGATGCAGTGCGCGACCATGTCGTCGGCGCGGGTCAGGTTGAAAGTGCCGCGGTGCGCCTTGGCGAGGCCGGTGCGGATGTTGTCGACGATGACGACCTGGTTCATGGGAACTCCTCGTGGTGCTGCGTGGGGTGGCCGCGGTGCCACCGCGGGCCTGGCCCAAGGTTGACCAAGCATAAAAGAAAAGCCGGCCCGCGGGCCGGCTTTTCGCGGAGCCTCTGGCGGGTCAGGCGGCGATCGCCGTCGGCGTTTCCTCCTCGAACCAGTCCGGCCAGCCGGCGGCGAGATTCTGCCGGCGCGCGATCTCGCGCTCCTCGGCACTGGCGAAGCGCAGGTCCCATTCCTTCAGCGCGGGCATGATGATGACCTTGTGCCACAGCGGCGGGATCAGCGCGGTGAGGAAACACAGGAACACGTTCGGCATGCGCACGGCTGTGGTATCCGGCTTGAGCTTGTAATAGGGAATGTACGAATCGAGGTGGTGGTCGGCGTGGTTGGTGATCTCCATCGCGATCGGGCGCGTGAAGAAGCCGAGATGGTTCCACAGGTGGCGGCGCGCGATCGGCTTGCCCGGTGCGCGCACGATGCCGTAGTGCTGGAAGTAGTTGAACGACTCGACCCAGAAGCGCGCCACGATCATCGAGGTCAGTGCGGCAGCCACGCCGACCCAGCCCGCGACCAGGAACGCGAGGGTGTGGAACACGACCTGCGCGAGCACCGCCTTGTAGGCCTTGTGCCGCCAGTTCCAGCGCGAGTAGCCGCGCTTCTCCAGTGCGTCCGACTCGATGCGCGAGGACAGCAGGGTCGAGTCCCACACCGCCCGCACGGTGAAGGCGTAGAGATTCCTGCCGCGCATCGCGGTATCGGAATCGGCCTCGGTACCGACGTCGATGTGGTGGCCGACGGTGTGGCCGACGTTGCGCGTGCAGTCGAGGTAGACGACCTGGCCGTAGGTGCCGACGAGCTGCGGCAGCCAGCCGCGCTGGTGGTAGAGCTCGTGGCTGGGTGGCACGTAGCCGATGACCGACATCCAGGCCGTGCTGATGATGGCGCCGGCCCAGTGGATGCCGCTGAAGTTGCCGTTCGCCGCGGTCCAGGCCAGCAACAGCACCAGCAGCGGACCGCTGACCGTGCACAGCCATAGCGGCACGCTGGCCAGCGCGCGGTTATTGATGCGGCGCACCGCGTGGTCGTCGGGCACGAGCTCGTCGGCGATGGCGAAGAAGAACAGCGTGCCCAGGCCCAGCCAGGCCCAGCCGCCGCCGAGCAGCAGGCCGGCCGCGGTCAGTAGCTGGAGGCCGAAGGTCAGGTAGTAACGGGCGTAATCGAAAAACATCAGCGTTCTCCCCGCGTCGTTTCCGTCAATGAATCGATGACTGTCAGTTCGCGGCCGCGAGCCGCGGCTTGCCGCGGTCCTTGTAAGCCTTGAACATATCGCGTCCGATCAGATATTTCATGATCTCGATCGAGCCGCCGGCGATCTTGACCACGCGCGCGTCGGCGTAGGCGCGGGCGATCGGGTACTCCCACATGTAGCCCCAGCCGCCGAAGAGCTGCAGGCATTCGTCGACCGTCTTGCAGTGCAGGTTGGAGAGGAACATCTTGGCCTGAGCGGCGTCGATGGGGTCGAGCTCGCCGGCCATGAACAGCTCCACGCAGCGATCGGTGAGTACGCGCCCGGCGGTGGCCTCGGTCCTCAGCTCGGCGAGCTTGAACTGGGTGTTCTGGAAATCGGCGATGGTCTGGCCGAACGCCTCGCGCTGGGCGGTGTACTCCACCGTCCACTCGATCACCGCCTCGGTCACCGCCGCGCTGCGGATGGCCTGGGCGAGGCGCTCCTGGGCGAGCTTGGTCATCATCATGCCGAAGCCCTCGCCTTCGCCGCCGAGCATGTTGCTGGCCGGTACGCGCACGTCTTCGAAGAACAGCTCCGAGGTGTCCTGCGCCTTCATGCCGAGCTTCTCGAGGTTGCGCCCGCGGGTGAAGCCTTCGCGGTCGCCTTCGACCAGGAACAGCGTCACCCCCTTGGCTCCGGCCGCGCTGTCGGTCTTGGTCGCCAGCACCAGGATGTCGCACAGCTGGCCGTTGGAGATGAACACCTTCTGGCCGTTGATGACGTAGTCGTCGCCGTCACGCACCGCGCGGGTGCGGATGTTCTTGAGATCGGAGCCGGCGTGCGGCTCGGTCATGCCGAGCGAACCAATCGCCTCGCCGGCGACCATCTTCGGCAGCCAGTGGCGCTTCTGCGCCTCGCTGCCAAAGGAGCGGATGTAGGTGGCGACGAGATCGGTGTGGATCATGAAGCCGGGACCGGTCGCGCCGGCGCGCGCCATCTCCTCGAATACGACCACGTCATAGAGGTAATCGGCGCCGGCGCCGCCGTACTCCTCGGGCACCGAGCAGCACAGCAGGCCCGCCTCGCCCGCCTTCAGCCACAGCTCGCGCGGCACGCTGCCGGCTTTCTCCCACTCGTCGTGGAAGGGGACGATTTCCTTCTCGATGAAGCGGCGCGCCGCAGCGCGGAAGATCTCGTGTTCGGGCTCGAACAGCTTGCGTGGGATCATCGGCCGGGTTCCTGCGACGAATCAGTACTGTAGCATATCGTACACATGCTTACTAAATTGGTCAAGCCAGTGCCGACGCCCGCCGGACCCGTGGAAAACCCGCCGGTTCGCCTGTTTTTCACGACCCGGACGGCGCACCGCAACCCGGCTACGTGGACGGCCAGCAGCCTGCCCTCGCCGGGGCGCTGCCGGCGCCGGGTGCCCCGTGCGGGCCGGCGCGGGCCATAATCGGCACCTGACGGCACGCGATCGCCACGGGGGGAGAAGATGGCCACGCAGATCGATTTCGGCATGTTCGACTGGCTCGACCGGGGATCGGGCAGCGTCGGCGAGCTCTATGCATCACGTCTTGAACTGGTCGAGCTGGCCGAACGCGCGGGCTTCTACGGCTACCACATGGCTGAACACCATGCGACGCCGCTCGCCATGGCGCCCTCCCCGGCCCTGTTCTTCGCGACCCTGGCCGCGCGCACCTCGCGCATCCGCTTCGGGCCGATGGCCTACCTGCTGCCGATGTACCACCCGCTGCGCCTGGTCGAGGAGGTATGCATGCTCGACCACCTGTCCGGCGGGCGCGTCGAGATCGGGGTCGGCCGCGGCGTATCGCCGCACGAGGCGCGTTGCTTCGGCCTCGACCCGGACCAGGCACGCACCCGCTTCGACGAGACGCTGGAGATCTACCGCGCGGCGATGACCGGCGCGGTGCTCGACCACGAGGGCGCGCATTTCCGCTTCAGTGGCGTACCGGTAGAGATCGCCCCGCTGCAACGTCCCTACCCGCCGCTGTGGTACCCGTCCTTCACCGAGTCCGGCACCACCTACGCCGCCGAGCACGGCTACAACTTCATGAGCATCGGGCCGCCCGCGGTCGTCGCCCGGCTGATGGATCGCTACCGCGAGGTGTGGGCGGAGCACCGCGACCGGCCCGAGCGCCTCAACGGGCACGTCGCGAGGCCACGGCTGGCGGTGATGCGCCAGGTCTGCGTGGCCGACAGCGATGCCGAGGCCGAGGCCATCGCGGCACCCGCCTATGCCACCTTCTACGACTCGATCACGAAGCTCTGGCACCGCTACGACGACCCCACCTACGACGAGTTCTTTCGCTGGGAGAACTGCCTCGAAGGCGAGACCGTGCTGGTCGGCTCGGTTGCCACGGTGCGCGAGAAGGTGCGCCGCGTGGTCGCCGACAGCGGCGTCGACTACTTCGTCGGATCGTTCGCCTGGGGCTCATTGACGCCGGCCCAGAGCCGGCGCTCGCTGGAGCTGTTCGTCGATGGCGTGATGCCCGCCGTGCGCGGCTGAGCCGCGCGCGGTCGGCGCGAGCGGCGCTCAGTCCCGCGCGCTGCGCGGGCGCCATTGCGGCGCGCGCTTCTCGACGAAGGCACGCAGGCCCTCGCGGCCGTCGGCGGTGCTGAACACGTTGCACAGGGTCTCGACCTGGTTCTCGACGTTGCGACGGTAGTCGAGATCGTTGGCGCGCATGAACGACCGGCGGCCGAGCGCCATCAGGGTAGGTGACTTGGCGGCGAACAGCTGCGCCAGCTCGCGCGCCTTGTCCATCAGCCCCGCGCGCGGCACGACGTGGTTCAGCAGACCCAGCGCGGCGGCTTCGGTGGCCGCGATCGGCTGGCCGCCGAAGAGCAGCTCGAAGGCCTTGTGGCGACTCACCTGGCGGGTCAGGTGCACGTAATGGATTGCGGGGATGACGCCGACGTCGATCTCGGGGTAGCCGAGATCGATATCGTCGGCCGCGACGATGCAGTCGCTGGTCACCGCCAGCGTCATGCCGGCGCCGCGCGCCGGTCCGTTGATGGCGGTGATGGTCGGCTTGGACAGCGCGTACTGGATGTCCATGGTCTCGATGTAGAACTTCATCACGAACGCGCGCAGGTCGAGCGCGTCGCCGGCGTCGACCATGCGCAGGTCCATGCCGCCGCAGAACATGCCGTCCAGCGCGCTGGTGAGGATGATGGCGCCGACCGCGTCGTCGCCGTCAGCGCGGCGCAGGGCCGCGTGGATGGCGTCGATCATGGGGTGGTCGATGGCGTTGACCGGTTTGCGATTCATGGCGATGACGGCGATGCCGTCCTCGACCCGGTAGTCGACGCGCTGCTCGCCACTCATGGCCCGTTCCCCTGCCGGCGGCGCGGCTCAGTCGGCATAGAACGGCTGTGCCGGCAGACCGCCGGGCAGCACGGCGCCCGCGATCTCGCCGCGGCGCACGCCGTCGAGGAAGCTCAGCGGTCCGCCGCTCCAGGCCGGGTAACCGAGACCGATCACGGCCAGTACGTCGAGGTCCTGCGGCGCGTCGACCAGCCCCTCGGCGAGACAGGCCGCGGCCTCCGCCGCCACCGTCGTCATCAGTGCGAGCCCGGCACGGCGCAGCGCCGGATCGTGCGCCTGCCCGTGCAGCGCGTCGAGCCCGGCCCGTGCGAACAGGGCGCGCAAGTCCAGCGCCGCGGCCAGCGCACCGCGCGCCTGCGCATCCGGCGCGTGCGCGGCGGCCCAGCTGCGCACCGCCGTGACCAGGCGCGCCGCAGGCCCCGGCTCGCAGGCCGTGCTCGCGACCGGCGTCAGGCGCAGGCGGTCGGCCAGCGCCAGCGCGCGTGCGGCCATCTCGCCGCCCTCCCCCGCGATCTCGACCGCACCCGCGTCATCGATGGCGCCGGCATACCGGATCTCCACGGCGCAGCCGGTCGGCGCCTCGTCCGGTACGGCGCGCACACCGATGGTGTACTCGGGGTGTACCTCGGCGCCTCCGCCCGCGAAATGCAGGGCGCAGTCGGCTTCGCGCGCCTCCTCGACCTGCTCGACGCGCCGCGCGAAGCGGTCCGGCAGATCGGCGCCGCCGTTGACCGCAACACGGCGCACCGGCGCCTCCGGCTTGCCCAGGCGCGCCGCGGCGCGCTTGGGTGCAGCGGTCCTGGACAGGAAGCTGGTACGCACCATGTTGCCGGCGACGGGGTCGAGCATCAGCGGCAGGAAGTTGTCGACCTCGACTTCGATCGCATCATCGATGGGCAGGCCGCGGCCGTCGACCAGGCAGTGCGCGATGGCGGCGAAGGCCGGGTACAGGTGGGTGACCTCGGCGTCGACCCAGCCGGACTGCGCCAGGCGCTCGATCGCGTCGGCACCGTCGAGCACGCCCTCGTCGTCCGCCGGCGCCTGCCAGCCGTCATGGTCCCAGCGCGCGCCGGCGCGCGCGTTCCTGGCCACGGCGCGGGCGCTGTCGAGCAGCTGCGCCGGCTCGGCGAGGTGGTCGACCAGCCCGGCCTCCAGCGCCGCCGCCGGGGTCACCGGCTGGCCGTCGAGCAGCATGCGTGCGGCGTAGGCCGGCCCGGTCAGGCGCGGCAGGCGCTGGGTACCGCCGGCGCCCGGCAGCAGGCCGAGCAGGATCTCGGGCAGGCCGAGACAAGGCGCAGCGATCTTCGCGCACACACGGTGATGACAGGCCATCGCAAGCTCCAGGCCACCACCGAGAGCGAGCCCGTTGACCGCCGCGATCGTCGGCACGTTGAGCCGCTCGAGGCGGCGCAGGGTGTAGCTGAGGCGCGAGAAGGTGCGCCGGATCTCGTCCTCGCCGGCCGCGAAGCGCAGGGTCGTGAAGCCGCGCACCATGGCCAGGTCGGCGCCGGCCATGAAGGCCTCCTTGCCCGAGGCGACGACCACGCCGTTCAGGTCGCCGTCGTTCTCGATACGTTCGATGAGCGCGGTGAGCTCGTCGATCATGTCGTCGGAGAAGACGTTGAACGGGCGGCCGGGCATGTCCAGCGTAGCCACGCCGATCCCTGCCGCGTCGATCTCGAAGCTGATGTTGTCCATGCAGTGATTCCGTCGTCGCGCCGGCGGCGCGCCGCAGTGATTGCCCGTTCTAGGCGCCGTCGTCGTCCGGATTGACCATGCGCAGCAGGTTGTCCTTGACGCGCTTCAGCACCTGCGCGGTGGCGCGCACCTCGGCCGGATCGAGGCCGGCGAAGATCTCGGCGTTGGTGGGCCCCGAGATCTTGCGCATCTTGTTCACCACCCGGCGCCCGGCGGCGGTGAGGAAAATACGCTTGACGCGGCGATCGCTGGCGTCCGGCCGGCGCTCGACCAGGCCGGCGGCCTCGAGCCGGTCGACCAGGCCGCCGAGCGCGACCTTGCCGAGGTCGAGCTGGGCGGCGAGATCGGACTGCGCGCGGCCGTCGGCGCGCGACAGGTAGGCCAGCACCCAGGCCTGCGAGCGGGTCACGCCGGCCGGCTTCAGCGCGGCGTCGAAGATGATGCGGCGCAGCCTGGAGGTGTCGTGGATGTAGAAGCCGAGGCGGATCGCCCAGTCCTCGTCGCTTGCTTCCTCGCCGGGCGCGGCCCGGATCAGCTCCTCGTCCTGCTCGCTCATGTCGGAACCCCGATCACGCTGCTCTCCGGCCAGTACGCTGGCGATGAGCGATATTGTATCGACATTTACCATAAGCAGGCTTACTTCTGTTTGACAGATATAATACGCATGCTTACTATACGCATGCTATCTTAATCGTCAAGCGCCGCCGGCGCGTGCTTTCGAGGAGGGGAAGGCTTGGATTTCGATCTGACAGACGAGCAACGCGCGATCCGCGACGCGGTGGCAGCGGTAGTCAGCCGCTTCGACGCCGACTACTGGCTGGAACGCGACGACGACGGCGAGTTCCCGCACGCCTTCCACGCCGCCATGGCCGAGGCCGGCTGGCTCGGCATCACCATGCCGGAGCAGTACGGCGGTGCCGGCCTCGGCGTGACCGAAGCCGCGCTCATGATGCACGAGGTGGTCAGCCACGGCGGCGGCATGGCGGCGGCGTCGACGGTGCACATCAACCTGTTCGGCCCGCATCCCATCGTCGTCTTCGGCACCGACGAGCAGAAGGCACGCTGGGTGCCGCGCCTGGTTGCCGGCGACGACAAGTGCTGCTTCGGCGTTACCGAGCCGGACGCCGGGCTCAACACCACCCGCATCAAGACCTTCGCCGAGAAGGTCGACGGCGGCTACCGCGTCAACGGCCAGAAGGTGTGGACCTCGACCGGCCAGGTGGCGAGCAAGATCATGCTGCTCGCGCGCACCACCCGCTTCGAGGACTGCAAGCGCCCGACCGACGGCATCAGCATCTTCTACACCGACATCGACCGCGACAAGGTCGAGATCAAGCGCATTCCGAAGATGGGGCGCAAGGCGGTCGACTCCAACGCGGTCTTCATCGACGATTTCTTCATCCCCGACGAGGATCTCATCGGCGAGGAAGGCAAGGGCTTTGGCTACATCCTGCACAGCCTCAACCCGGAGCGCGTGCTGGTCGCGGTGGAGGCCATCGGTATCGGCCAGGACGCGCTGCGCCGTGCCGCGCAGTACGCCAACGAGCGCGTCGTGTTCGACCGCCCGATCGGGCAGAACCAGGGCATCCAGCACCCGCTGGCGGAGAACTGGATGCACCTCGAGGCGGCCTACGCGATGGCCATGAAGGCGGCCTGGCTGTACGACAACGAGCGTCCCTGCGGCGCCGAGGCGAACGCGGCCAAGTATCTCGGCGCCAAGGCCGGGCACGACGCCTGCCTGCAGGCGGTGCTGACCCACGGCGGCTTCGGCTACGCCAGGGAGTACCACGTCGAGCGCCTGCTGCGCGAGGTCACGGTGACGCGCATTGCGCCGGTCACCGAACAGCTGATCAAGTCCTTCATCGCCGAGAAGGTGCTCGATCTGCCGAAGAGCTACTGAGGACGCCGCCGTGCTGCAGAGAACCCTCTTCGAGCCCGAGCACGAGCAGTTCCGCGACGCGGTGCGGCGCTTCTTCGCCGCCGAGCTGACCCCGAACATCGCGCGCTGGGAGGCAGCCGGCCAGGTTGACCGCGAGTTCTGGAACGCCTGTGGCGAGCAGGGCCTGCTGTGCCCGGACATGCCGGAGGAGTACGGCGGCGCCGGGCTCGACTTCCGCGCCAACGCCATCGTGCTCGAGGAGACCTCCTATACCGGCTCCGCGACCCCGACCTTCGGCGTGCACTCGGACATTGTGCCGCACTACCTGTTGAAGTACGCGACCGAGGACGTGCGCCGCACCTGGATCCCGCGCATGATCGACGGCAGCGCGGTCGGCTCGATCTGCATGACCGAGCCGGGCGGCGGCAGCGATCTCAAGGCCGTGCGCACGACCGCCGTGCGCGACGGCGACGTCTACCGCATCAACGGTTCCAAGACCTTCATCACCAACGGTGCCAGCGCCGACATCACGCTGATCGCCGCGCGCACCGGCGGTGAGCCCGGCGCGAAAGGCATCTCGCTGTTCTTCTGCGAGACCGATCGGCCGGGCTACCAGGTCGGCCGCAAGCTCGACAAGGTCGGACAGCATTCGTCCGACGTGTGCGAGATCTTCTTCGACGATCTCGAGGTGCCGACCTCCTACCTGCTGGGCGCCGAGAACCAGGGCTTCGTCTACATGATGCAGGAGCTGCCCCAGGAGCGTCTGTCGATCGCGGTCACCGCCCATTCCGCCGCGCAGCGTGCCTGGGACATCACGGTCGACTACGTCAAGCAGCGTCAGGCCTTCGACCAGACCCTGTTCGACTTCCAGAACACGCGATTCGTGCTCGCCGACCTGCGTGCGAAGCTGCAGGTCGGCTGGGCCCACCTCGACGCCTGCATCATGGCGCTGGTCGACAAGCGCCTGAACACCGACCAGGCGGCCGCCGCGAAGCTGTGGCACACCGAGCTGCGCTCCGAGGTCACCGATGCCTGCGTGCAGCTCTTCGGCGGTTACGGCTACATGAACGAGTACGAGATCGCACGCCTGTGGAAGGACACCCGCGTGCAGCGCGTCTACGGCGGATCGTCGGAAGTCATGAAAGAGCTGATCAGCCGCGCCATCTAGCCCCGGGGAGCAACGCCCATGTCATTACCCGCCGTGTTCGACCGGCTGGCCGCGCCCATCGTCGCCGCGCCGATGTTCATCGTCTCCAGTCCCGAGCTCGTCATCGCCCAGTGCCGGGCCGGCATCGTCGGCTCCATGCCGGCGCTCAACGCGCGCCCGCAGGCGCAGCTCGATACCTGGATCGGACAGATCCGTGACGCCCTCGCCGCGCACGACGCCGCCCACCCCGATGCCCCGGCCGCACCGTTCGCAATCAACCAGATCGCACACCGTTCGAACGACCGCCTGATGGAAGACACCGAGACCATCGTCGCGCACCGCGTGCCGATCGTCATCATCAGCCTGTCCGCGCACCGCGACATCGTCGACGCGGTGCACGGTTACGGTGGGCTGGTGTTCAACGACGTCATCTCCGAGCGCCACGCACGCAAGGCCATCGACAACGGTTGTGACGGCCTGATCGCGGTCGCCGCCGGCGCCGGTGGTCACACCGGCACCGTCTCGCCGTTCGCCCTGGTCGAGGAGATCCGCGCCTGGTGGGACGGCCCGCTGGCGCTGTCCGGCGCGATCGCGAGCGGCCGCGGGGTGCTCGCGGCCGAGGCCATGGGCGCGGACCTGGCCTACATCGGCTCGCCGTTCATCGCCACCGAGGAGGCCAGCGCGGTACCCGAGTACAAGGCACTGCTGACCACCGCGAGCAGCGCCGACATCGTCACTACCGACTACTTCAGTGGCGTACCGGCCAACTTTCTCGCCGGCTCGATCGAACGTGCCGGCCTCGACCCGCGCAGGCTGGTGCGCGACCCGGACAAGCAGACCGACGTCAGCCCGTCGGGCGACTCGCACAAGACCTGGCGCGACATCTGGGGCTGCGGTCACGGGGTCGGCCGGATCACCGACATCGTGCCGGCCGGCGAGCGCGCGCGGCGGCTGATCGCGGAATATCACGACGCACGCGCGGCCTTCGCCGTACCGCAACGTGTTCGCGCGCGAGCCTGAGGCTGTCCGCTAACGGCCGTGCCCGCGCCGGGCTGCGCACGGCACACCGACAACGACTACCATTCGCACACACTGAATCGGGAGGACTCGACACCCATGGACCTCGGACTCAAGAACAAGGCCGTCATCGTCACCGGCGGCGGCTCCAACATCGGCCGCGCCATCGTGCTCGGCTTCGCGCGCGAAGGCGCGAAGATCACCATCGGCGACATCGACACGCAGCAGGCCGCTGCGGTGGCCGCCGAAGCAAAGGCCGCGGGTGCGGCTGCGGTCGAAACCGCCGCCTGCGACGTCACCGACCTGGCCCAGGTGCAGGCCATGTTCAAGCAGACCGAGGACGCCTTCGGCGGCGTCGACGTGCTGGTCAACAACGTCGGCTGGGACCAGCTCATGTTCTTCACCCAGACCACGCCCGATCTGTGGGAGAAGATCATCCGCGTCAACTTCGTCGGCATGCTGAACTGCACATACACCGCGCTCGGCGTGATGGCGCCGCAGAACCGTGGCGCGATTGTCTCGATCAGCTCTGACGCGAGTCGCCAGGGCGAGCCGCGCGAGGCCGTCTACGGCGGCATGAAGGCCGGGGTCAACAGTTTCATGAAGACGATTGCCAAGGAGAACGGGCGCAACGGCATCCGCTGCAACGTGGTCTGTCCCGGCGTCACCATCCCCGAAGAGGACGCCGAGGTCGGCGAGAACAGCATGTGGGTGAACAAGGACTCGATGTTCACCCCCGACCAGCTCGAGAAGATCGCCAAGACCCTGCCGCTGAAGAAGGTCGGGCGCCCGGCCGACGTCGCCAACGCCGTCGTCTTCCTCGCCTCCGACGCCGCCGGCCACGTCACCGGTCAGGTGCTGAGCGTCTCGGGTGGCTACTCCATGATCGGTTAGAGACTGGCTCCTCTTCCGCCATGCACGCGTCGCTCCAGGGACTGGCACCTTTTCCACCGCGCAAGCAGCGCACCACGGCACCGCGCCAACAGGAAAAGGTGCCTGTCCCTTCGTACCCTCACGCCGCCCGGGGGACTGGCACCTTTTCCACCGCGCAAGCGTCGCACCACGGCACCGCGCCAACAGGAAAAGGTGCCTGTCCCTTCGCACCCTCACGCCGCCCCGGGGACAGGCACCTTTTTCCGGAAGCGCCCAGTCGAACCCATCCGTCCGGCGGGGAAAAAGGTGCCAGTCCCCGCCATTAACCAGGAAGCAAGTCATGAGTAATTACGAAGACATCCTCTACGAAGTCGATGGCCGCACCGCGACCATCACCATCAACCGGCCGAAGAAGTACAACGCGTTCCGGCCGCGCACCGTGGTCGAGTTGATCGACGCTTTCCAGGTGGCCGGCTGGGACCGTGACATCGGCTCGATCGTGTTCACCGGCGCCGGCGGCAAGGCGTTCTGCACCGGCGGCGACCAGTCCGACCACGAGGGCGGCCAGTACGGCAACAACGACGCCCGCGGCGCGGTCGGCATGCCGGTCGAGGAGCTGCACTCGGTGATCCGCGACGTGCCCAAGCCGGTCATCGCCAAGGTGCGCGGCTACGCCATCGGCGGCGGCAACGTGTTCGCCACCATCTGCGACATGACGCTGGCCTCGGACAACGCCATCTTCGGCCAGGTCGGTCCCAAGATGGGCTCGGTCGACCCGGGCTTCGGCACCGCCTACCTGGCCCGCTGCGTGGGCGAGAAGAAGGCGCGCGAGATCTGGTACATGTGCCGGCGCTACACGGCGCAGGAAGCGCTCGAC
Organism: Gammaproteobacteria bacterium; assembly: GCA_041984235.1. Classification (GTDB taxonomy): domain Bacteria; phylum Pseudomonadota; class Gammaproteobacteria; genus JBHIYN01. The sequence continues at coordinate 299,383 of JBHIYN010000001.1, read as the reverse complement.
ATGGGGTTGGTCAACGCGGTGTTCCCCGACGACGAGCTCGACGCCGGGGTAAAGAGCTGGTGCGACGAGATCAACCAGCGCAGCCCGACCGCGATCGCGCTGGCCAAGAAGAGCTTCAACATGGACACCGAGGCAATTCGCGGCATGAGCCAGTTCGCGCTGCAGGCGGTCAAGCTCTACTACTGGACCGAAGAGTCGCAGGAAGGCGTCAAGGCGCTGAACGAGAAGCGTGACCCGGACTTCATGAAGTACTACAAGTAGGCCGCTCGCCGCGCGGCGGCGATTCATCCCGGTCACGGCCGGCACGCTCACCACCCGGCGGTGAGCGTGCCGCTACCCCCGGCCGGTCAGCGGTGCCATTGCGCCCGAGCCGCCGCTGGACTCGGCGTGCGCTTGCACCGACACTGCGGCCATGAACGCGCAGGAAGTCCTCTACACCAGCGACGCCGGCGTCGCCACGCTGACCCTCAACCGGCCCGAGGTCCGCAACGCCTTCGGTGACGACACGCGCGAGCTGCTGCTCGAATTGCTGCGCGGCGCCGATGCCGACCCCGAGGTCGGCTGTATCGTCATCACCGGCGCCGGCGAAGCCTTCGCCGCCGGCGGCGACATCGCCGGCATGGCCGCGCAGCAGGCGGCCGACGACAACTCGGTGATCCGCCGCCGCATGCAGGCCGGCGCCGAAGTCGTGCAGACCATTCGCTCCCTGGCCACACCGGTCCTTGCCGCCGTCAACGGCGCGGCGGCCGGCGGCGGCATGAACCTGGCGCTGGCCTGCGACCTGCGTTACGCGTCCGAACGGGCCTTCTTCAGCCAGAGCTTCGTGCACATCGGCCTGGTGCCGGACTGGGGCGGGCATTACCTGCTGACGCGCATGGTCGGCACCGCGCGGGCGCTGGAGCTGATGATGCTGGGCGAGCGTATCGATGCCGAGCGCGCGCTGGCACTCGGCATCGTCAACGCGGTGTTCCCGGCGGCGGACTTCGACACCCAGGTCGGAGCGATCGCCCGGCGCCTGGCCGCGGGGCCACGTGCGGCGATCACCGCGATCAAGCACGGCGTGTACCATGGTGAAACGCGCTCGCTGGGCGACACCCTGGACTGGGAGGCCTCGGTCCAGCCCGAGCTCTTTCTGAGTGCCGACTCGCGCGAAGGCATGCGCGCCTTCCTGGAGAAACGGCGCCCGAAGTTCGGGTCGTCCTGAAGCCGTCGGCGGAGACCGGCCGCGCCGCGCACCGCTTATCATTCCGATCGCTCAGCGGCGCCGCCTGCGCGCCGCTGAGCATCCGTTGCAAGGGAGGTCATCCGCATGCACCTGGTGCGTTCGTCACTATTCGTTCCCGGGCACAAGCCCGAATGGGTCCCCAAGGCCCAGGCCGCCGGCGCCGACGAGCTGATCCTCGATCTCGAGGACGCCGTGCCCGACGATCACAAGACTGCCGCACGCGCGCAGGTCCGCGACAGCGTGCAGGCTTTACATCGCGCCGGGCAGTATTGCTCGGTGCGCATCAACGGTTATGCCACCGGACGCACGCTGGACGATCTGGAGGCCATCGTCTGTCCCGAGCTGCGCTCGGTGATGCTGCCCAAGGTGGAACGAGCCGAGGACATGCGCGAACTCGACGCCCTGCTCAAGCATCTCGAGCGTCGTCACGGCATCGCGCCCGGCAGCGTCAACACCACGCTGCTGCTGGAGACCGCCGGCGCCATGCGCGACGCCTGTGACATCGCGCGCGCCGCGCCGCGCGTGCACCAGCTCGTACTCGCCTGCGGCCCCGGCGGTGATGCCGCGCGCGCGGTCGGCTACCAGTGGACCAAGGGCGGCGAGGAAACCCTTTACCTGCGTTCGAAGGCGGTGCTCGACGCCCGCGCGGCCGGCATCCCCTACCCCATGACCAGTTCGTGGTGGGACATCCGCGATCTCGAGGGCCTGCGCGCCGACGCCGAGCGCAATCGGCGCCTCGGTCTGCGCGGCATGTGCGTGATGCATCCCAGCCACGTGCCGATCGTAAACGAGGTGTTCAGCCCGCAGCCGGACGAGCTCGCCTACGCCCGCGGTTTGCTCGAGGCGATGGCGGCGGCCGAAGCCGAGGGCCGCGCCGCCGTCATCTACGAAGGCGACATGGTCGACTACGCCATGGTGGCGACGGCGAAGGAGCTGATTGCGCTGGCGGAGAGCCTCGACGGGGCCGCGGCCGGCTGACGCCGGGCCCGTCCGCCGCGCGCCTCAGGGGGGCGCGTTGCGCGCGATGAAGCCGGCCGCGATGTGATCCGCCCAGGCGGCGATGGTCATCGACGGCGGCCCGCCCGGCGCGCGCGGCAGCGCGGCGGCGTCGGCCACGTAGAGGCCCGGGTTGTCGAACATCTCGCCGTTGGCGTCGACCACGCCTTCCTCGATGCTCGCCGCGAGGCAGGCGCCACCGGTCGGATGTACCGTGATCGGCGTCTTCGGTGCATACACGCGGTGGCCGGTGCGCCGCCCGATCTCGGCGAACACGCCGCGGATGCGGGTGAAGATCGGACTCTGGCGCCAGTCGTACTCGATGCGCAGGCGGCCACGGCGAATCCCGACCTCGCCGCACATGGTGTCTTCGCCCAGGCCCGCGATCATGTAGGCACGCTTCATTCTGCGTTTCAGAAAGCCTGGCAGCGGGTAGCTCTCGACCGCGGGCAGTCCGCCGCCGCCGATCATGGGCGAGTCGGGATCGTCGGCGAGGCGCACGCCGCCGGTGGTCGGCAGGCCGATGGTCTGGTCGACCTCCGGGTCGTTGTAGTCCCAGTAACCGAAGTAGTCGCCGTTGGTGCCGAAACGCTTGCCGAGCTGTGGCATGCCGCTGAGCCCGCCCGCCTCGCGGCTGCGCAGCAGGATGTGCAGGGTGTTGAGGGTGCCGGCGGCGACGATCACGTGGTCGGCGGCGAGCGAGGTTTTCTGCCCGGTGTGGTGATCGAGGAAATCGACGCGGTAGCGGCTACCGCCGTCCTGGCGCGTGATGTGCGTGACCTCGGCCAGGTCGCGCACCGTCAGCCCGCGCTTCATGGCCGGCGCGAGGTAGACCGCGTCGAGCGTGGTCTTGCTGCCTTTGGGTGAGCCCAGAAAGCCGTCCTCGCCGCTCTGGTAGTCGACCTCCCAGCGTTCGATACCGTTGTCGTCGGTGACCTTCTGCGGGTTGTCCGGATCGTCGGGCAACAGGTAGCCGATGCGCGGGTCGGGCGGCGGTATCGCCGGCGCCAGGTCCTCACTGCCCTTGAAGCGCACCACCGAGGTGTTCGGGATGCGGTGATCGGCCATCGGCGTCACCGAGCCCATGCGTTCGAGCACGGCGTCGTAATGCGGTGACATCTCCGCGTCCGAGATCCCGGGCGCATGGCCCTCCCAGTAGTTCTCGGCCAGCGGCCGGATGTTGATCGCCGAGTACACGTGGCTGCCGCCGCCGACCCCCGACGAGCAGGCGATGGTCACACCCTTGGCGAAGAACAGCTCGAACAGGCCGTGCTTGTTCAGACGCACCCGGTTGCCGGGCATGCGGTTGCCGCCGATGGCGCGCAGCAGGCGCGTGAACAACAGGCGGCCGCGCGGCAGCGGCGAGCGCTTGTCGATACCCATCGAGCGCACCGGCACGGTGTCGCGCCAGGGGCCGCGCTCGAGCAGCGTGACTTTGAATCCGGCCTCGGCGATGCGCGCGGCGGCGACGGATCCGCCAAACCCGCTGCCGATGACGATGACCTGTGGATCGCTCATCGATGTCCCCTCGTGCGGACGGCGCCGCCATGCGGCGCCGCGTTTACGGCGTCTAGGCGGCCCAGGAGAACGGTGCGTAGTGACCGTTGTTGCCGGCGCCGGAGATGTCCATGTCGAGGCCGAAGCAGTGCACGTGGGTCTCCTCGGAGCGCGCCAGCGCCAGCTTGCGCGCGGCCGGGTGACCGACGTTGTCGATGTAGAACGGCTCACCGTTGCCAAGCCGCGACAGCACCCCGGCGATGGCGAAGCGCACCTTGTCGGCGATCGTGGCCGAGCGTTTGACGCCATCCATGTTGAACTCGATCGGCTGGTACTCGACGCCGCGGAAATCGCTGACCAGGTTCTGCCGGATCATGGCCGGCGGTCCGCCCGCCTCGCCGCTGGCGATCGCCGTCAGCGCCTCGCGCTGGGCGCCGCTGGCCGCGTCGTCGACGATCGCGCCGAACACCCAGTCGCCCTCGCTCATGATCTTGCCGGACCTGACCACCAGCGCGAACTTGAGCCCGGAGAGATCGACGTCACCGGCGCTGCCCTGGTCGATACGGAACACCAGCAGCGCCGTGCAGTGATCGTAGGTCACCTCGGCCTGCGGGTTGGTGAAGATGCACGGACACAGGTAGTCGCAGTTGCAACTCTCCATGTACTCGCCGCTGATGGTCCAGCCCGCTTCGGCCATGTCCTGTCTCCCCTGTAACGCTGTCAATGACGGCCGCAGTATAGCCCTGCTCGAGGTTGCGGTGCGTGCGGCAGGCCTGACCCGGGTCAGTCGCGCGCGAGCCTCAGCGTTGCGTAGCGTTCAGCCCGAGGTTGCCCGGTGCGAGCACCCCGCGCGGATCCAGCGCCTGCTTCACCTCGCCGAGCACGGCATGGTAAGGCGTGAAGCCGCGCACGCTGTCGGCCCACACCTTGCCGCTCTTGTACGGGATGCAGCCGGCCGCGAGCAGGCGCGGGGCGAGTGCGGCGACCGCCTCCTCGGCCTGCGCCCACTGGCTGGCCTCGTCGTAGAAGCCGATCACGCCGCCATGCAGGCCACGCCGGCACACCACCACGGCGCCGCCCCAGGTGATGTCCGGATAATCCGCGCGGCTGGCCTCGACCAGGCCAATGAAATCCGCCAGCCGTTCGGTCGGCAGGGAGGTCATCAGGATCGCGCAGCGCGAGAGGGAGAAGTAGCCGGCAAAGGAGTACCAGTAGATCTCCTCGTTGCGCAGGCGCCGGAAATAGGCCTGGTCGAACGGCGCGTACTCGCTGCCGCCGGCATCCTCAGCCAGCGCACCGGCACGCTCGATCGCCGTGCCCACGGCGGCCGCGTCGCCGCCGAAATCGAGCCCCACGCAGAAGCCCGGCAGGCTGCCGGGATCGGTATCGGGAAACGCGTTCATCACGCGCCCGCTGACCGTCGCACCCTCGTAACCGGCACCGTACCAGATGTCGCGGGTCAGCTCGGTGCGCTGCAGGCCGTCTACGAAAGCGGCGGCAGCGGCAGCACCGGGGAAACCGAAGCTGCGCGTCTCGCGACGTTCCGGCAGCGGGTGCAGCCACAGCGCGATGCGGGTAATCACGCCGAGACTGGCATCAGCGCCGAGGAACAGCCCGGTCAGGTCCGGCCCGGTGGCGTAGCGCTGGAAGAAGCCGCAATCCCCGGCGAGCGCACTGCCGGTGCTGAGCACGCGGCCATCGGCGAGCACCACCTCCAGGCCGACCACCTCGTCGGCGAAGGACTGGAAGCGCGCCGAGCCGGTACCCAGCGCGTGCGCCGACGCGGCGCCGCCGACGGTCGCCGCCGGCGCCGTGACCGGGATCACGCCGACCGTCATGCCGTGCGGCGCCAGCGCTTTGGACAGCGCCCCGAAACGCACGCCCGGCTCGCACACCACCACACCGCGCGCGAGGTCGATGTCGAGGATGCGATCCATGCCGCTCATGTCGAGCACCACGCCGCCGGCGTGCGGGTTGGCGCCGCCGGCGTACATGGTGCCGCCGCCGCGCACGTACACGGCGGCCCCTTCGGCGGCCGCGGTGGCGAGGACCGTGGCGACGTCCGCGGCGCCGGACGGCCGCACCACGACCCGCGCCGTGCCCGGCCGCACCAGCGACGTGTCGCGCTGGTAACCGAGCAGGTCGACGGGGTCCGCGTAGACCGCGCCGCCCTCGCCCAGCGCCGCCGCCAGCTTATCGCCCAGCGCTGCGCCGGCGGCGCTCATGTCCCGGCCTCGAAGAACTCGGCCAGGAATTCGGCGATGCCGTAGACCGGCCGCGTGGCGCTGGCGGCGAGATGCGCCACGCAGCGCGGATCGGCGCCGACCACGGCGTCACAGCCCGCTTCATCGAACGCGGCCACGCGCGCCGCGGCCATGCGCGCGGCCGAGGCCGGCTGCAGGGCCGGCATGCCGCCACCGGCGCCGCAGCACATGACGTGCCGGGCTACGGCATCGGCATTGACCACGTTCACCCCAAGGCGTTCGAGCAGGGCACGCAGGGTCGCGGCGCCCTCACCCTCACGGTGCTGACAGGAATCCAGCAGCGCCACCGCGCGCGGCAGCGGTGCACGCGCGGCGAGCCTGAGGCTGCCGTCTTCGAGTGCAGCGAGCACCCAGGCGTGGAAAGTCACTACCGGGGCCGCACCCGCGGCGTAGCTGCGCAGGCACTCCTGGCCGGAGGTGACCCGGATCGCGGCGCCGCTGGTCTCACACTTCGCCGCCAGCGTGCGCGCCCGGCCTTCGGCTTCGTCGTCGGCGCCGAGCTCGCGCCACGGCGCACCGCAGCAGGCGTCGGCAGCGCCCAGCGTCGTCACCGCGCGGCCACCCGCACCGAGGATGCGCCAGGCCGCGCGCGCTTCCGCCGGCCGCGCGGTCGCCGCGGCACAGCCGGGCAGGTAGAGCACCTCGCCGCTGGCCGGAATGTCCAGCCCCTGCGCCCAGTCGGCGCGCCCGGCGACCCGGTTGGGATTGCCGTCGCGGGCCCATGCCGCGAGCAGTGCCGTGACCGGCTCCGGTGCCTGCGCACGTTGCAGCAGCTCGCCGCGCAGGGCGTGCAGTACCGCCGTCGGGCGCAGCCCGATCGGACACACGGCATCGCAGTGCCCGCAGGTGGTGCAGGTGAACACGCGCTCGCCGAGCGTGGCCGGATCGAGCTCGGCCCCCTCCAGCCAGGCGCGCGCGGCGGCGATGTAACCGCGCCCCGAGTAGCTCACTACCGGGGCATGGTGGCGCAGCGTCGGGCAGACGTGATCGATGCCACGCTCGGCCCACACCGCGTCCACGCAGTAGCTGCAGTCGGCGCAGTGGTAGAGGGTCGTGGCGAGGGCGGCCAGCGATGCTGGCGGCGTTGCGCTCATGCCTGCTGCTCCCGTTGCATGGTCGACCGCATCGTCATCAACGGGGCCGTCCTGCGCAATACCGGCGTCCGGCGGGCACGGCGTCGACGCCTCATCCCGCCACACGTTCCAGGGCGAAGATCGGGATCTCGCGGGTCGTCTTCGACTGGTAGTCGGCGTACGGCGGATAGACCGACGTCATCAGCGCCCACAGCCGCGCCCGCTCGGCGCCCTGCGCCAGGGCGGCCCGTGCCGCGAAGCGGTCGGTGCCGACCTGCAGCACGATGTCCGGCGCCGCGAGCAGGTTGAAGTACCACGCCGGCTGCGTGTCCGAACCGCCCTTGGAGGCGACGATGACGAACCGCTCGCCGTCGACCCCGTAGATCAGCGGGTGGGTGTAGGTCTTGCCGGAGCGCCGCCCGACGGTGGTCAGCAGCAGGCAGGGATACTGCCCTTCACCGCCGACCGCGGCGGCGTCCCACAGGTGACCTTCCGTGCCGCCGGACGCCTGGTAGGCCTGCAGGTGGTCGGATATCCAGGCCGGCAGGTGGCCACCTTCGAGCTCGCGTACGGTACGGTCGACTTCCTCGCTCATGCGCTTCCTCCCCGGTTGTTCCGCCTGCAAGCTTAACCGAGTGCGGGGCAGGACGGCGCACGGACTCGGCCCGGCGGTCCGCACAGGGGCCCGCAGGCGCACGGCCGCGCCGGATGCGAACCGGCCCGCAAGGATGGCCGGGTGCACGCCGATCGCCTAAGGTAAGCGCCACGTAACTGCCCGGGGAGACTCATCGGTATGAACGTCAATCCCATCCTCGCGCCGGCCGCCGTGTTGGTGCTGTGGTCGCTGGTCGTCCTGCTGTGGCTGGTGGTGACCCGCTTCCCGGCCTTCTCCCGCGCCGGCATCTCGCTCGCCAACGCACCGCGCGGCGGTCGCTACGTCGACGTCGAGAAGGACATGCCAGAGCGGGTCAACTGGGTGTCTCACAACTACACCCACCTGATGGAGCAGCCGACCCTGTTCTACGCCGTCGTCGCACTGCTCGCGCTGTCGGGTGATGCGAGCGCGACCAGCGTGGCCTTCGCCTGGGGCTACACCGCGATCCGGATCGCGCACAGCCTGTGGCAGGGCCTGGTCAACGTCATCGCCGTGCGCGTGGCGCTGTTCACCCTGTCGACGGTCTGCCTGTGGGTGCTCGCCGTGCGCGCCGTCATGCGCACGCTGGCATGATGCGGCCAGCGCGCACGACGTACGCCGTGTCCGCACCGTGGCGAGTCCTGCCATGACCGGCGCGAAAACCGATCGCGACCAGGCGCAGGAGCTGCCAGAGGCCGTGCGCCGCGCGATTGCCGCGCACCACGAGCAGTACCTCACCGATCCGGACGCGGCGCACCTGTGGGACCCGGCCGTCATCGGCGTGCCGGGCGGGCCGGTGCCGTGCCTGCTGCTGTTCCACACCGGGCGCCGTTCGGGCCGGCGGCTGCATACCATCCTGCAGTACTACCGCGTGGATGGCGCGATCGCCATCGTCGCTTCCAAGGGCGGCGTGGCACGGCACCCGGCGTGGTATTTCAACCTGCAGCAGGCGCCGCGCTGCGAGGTCTGGATCGGCAGCTTCCGCAGCCCGGCCACCGCACGCACCGTGCACGGCGCCGAGCGCGCACGCTGGTGGGAGGCGATCACCGCAGAGCAGCCCGTGCAGCTCGAATACCAGGCCCGTACCAGCCGCGAGATCCCGGTGGTGGTGCTGGATCTCGAGCGCCCGCCACCCTGATTCATCGCATCCGGCCGGCATCACCGTCGGTGCCGGCCTGTGCTACGGTTGCCTGCCGTCGCGCCGTCGGCAAGCGGCCAGGCCGGCGCAACCGGGACACGGGTCACAGGGGAGGACCGAATGATCAAGCTCATCGTGTGTGCGGTGCGCCGCCACGATTTCACCTTCGAGCAGTTCGATACCTACTGGCGCGAGCAGCACGGCCCGCTGGTGCGGTCGGTTACCGAGTTCACCCGGCATGTGCAGCGGTACGTTCAGTGCCACCTGTCCTCCGCCGAGGTGCCGCTGATGCAGGGCCGCGACTTCGACGGCATCGCCGAGCTGTGGTTCGACAGTGCCGAGGACATGCACCGCGCCTTCAGCGAACCGCGTTACCTGGAGCTCATCCGTCCCGACGAGCTCAAGTTCCTCGACATGGACAAGTGCCGCAGCTTCGTCACCGAGGAGCTGGAAGTCATCTGAGCGCCGCCGCGCACGACGTCGCCAACCGCCAACTCACCACGGAGCAGGCCCGCATGTTCAAGGTCATGGTTCTGATCAAGCGCAAACCCGGCATGAGCATTGAGGACTTCATCGCCTACTACGAGACCACGCACGCACCGCTGGGGATCAGCAAGGTGCCGAACATGAAGCGCTACGTGCGGCACTTCCTCAGGCCGTACGGCAATGACGTCTACAGCGCCGACGACGAAGCACCCTACGATGTGCTCACCGAGCTGTGGTTCGACGACGAAGCCGATTTCGAGCAGGGCATGGCCTACCTGACCGACCCGGATACCGCCGCCATCATCGCGGCCGACGAGGAGAAGCTCTTCGATCGATCGTCGATTCGTTTCACGGTGATGGAGGATCACGAGTCGGATCTCGGCTGAACGCGACCGGGCGCGGCCTTCGCACGCACCCAGCGCGGAACGGCGAAATCGCCCGCCACAGGGTTTGAATCACGGACGCCCGACGGCGCTCAGTCCGGCGCCGCCGGCCGCGTGAGAAACTCGACGTAGAAGCGCACCGCGCCGCGCGGCCGCACGGCGTGCAGCGCTTCGGGAACGATGATCGCGTGCTCCCCGCCGGCCAGCAGGCGTGCCTGTTGCACGGGCTCTTCGACGACGTACTCGAGCGCGCCCTCGAGCACGACCAGCCGGCCCCACACGCCGCGTTTGGTCGCGTGGTGTTTCAGCAGGCCGGCGGGCACGGTTCGTTCAGTGAACTCCGGCGTGCGCCGGTATGGCTCCAGCCCGTCCGGCAGCTCGCCGCGGTCGCACAGCACGCAATCCAGCGCGTGGCCCAGGTGCGCCTCGCGTCCGGCTGCCGATTCCACCCACGGGCGCAGGGTAAAGGGCGGCTTGTGGCGGACGTGCTGGTTGTGAAAGCAGTCGAGCTCGGCGACCCAGTCCCGCTCGGCGTCGCGGTGGTAGCCGGTGATCGTGCGCTTCACGGGTTCACGCGACTACGCCGTGGCGACCATGCTGCGCGCCGTCGTCCGCGGGCGGGCGACGGGGCGCCGGGCTGCGCGCCGCTACGGCCGGTTCCGCGCGCTCCCTCGGGCTCGATGGCCTCGAGCCCGGAGGGTTCGTCTCGCGGTCCCCGTCCGCCGCATCGACGTCCGGTAAAGGCGGAATGTCCCCGTCAATCAGCCGAGCTCGAGGCCTTCCATGTCGCCGGCTTCGCGCCAGTCGGCGAGGAGCTGGTAGAACTGCACCGCGCCTTCGCCGTAGATTCCCTCGAAGAATCCGTTGCCATCGCCCGCCGCCTGGCCCTCCGAGTTGTAGTAACCGGGGGTGCACTCGCGCAGGTACTCCGACATGAAGTTCGGCTTGTTGACGGTCGCCACCCAGTCGGCCTCGGCGGCCACGGTCGGCTCGACGGTGACCGCGTCGCGCGCACGCACCTGGTCGATGATGTAGCTGACGTGGTTGGACTGGCCGTCCAGCATGTAGGTGAAGTTGGGCGCGAGACCGGTCTGGGTCAGGCCCATGTGGAAGCAGTTGGGAAAACCGTGGCTGAGCAGGCCGTGGTAGGTCTTCATACCGTCCGCCCAGTAGTCGGCCAGGGACACGCCGCCGCGGCCGTAGACCTCGAACTCGGCGCGCCGGGTGTAGGCGGTACCGACCTCGAAGCCGGTGGCGAAGATCAGGCAGTCGACCGGGTACTCGACGCCGTTGACCACGACGCCGTGCTCGGTGACGCGCTCCACGCCCTGCCCCAGGGTATCGACCAGGGTCACGTTGGGGCGGTTGAAGGTGGGCAGGAACTCGTCGTTGAAAGTCGGCCGCTTGCACCACTGACGGTACCAGGGCTTGAGCTGCTCGGCCGTCTCGCCGTCGGCGACGCTGTGCTCGACGCGCGCGCGAATCTCATTCATCTTCTTGTAGTCGGCGATCTCGGACATCAACGCGACGTCCTCCATCGACATCTCCGAGTTGCCGCCGGCGGCGAGCAGCTTGGCCAGCGCCTTGAACAGGTCCGTCCAGCGATCGTTGACCAGGTCCTCCTCCTGCGGCACGCCGCTCAGGATGGAGACGAAGTTATGGTTGCGCTCGGCCTGCCAGCCGGGCTTGAGGGTCTTGACCCATTCCGGGTCGGTCGGCTTGTTGCCGCGCTCGTCGATCGCCGACGGCGTGCGCTGGAACACGTAGAGCTGCTTCGCCGACTCGCCGAGACGCGACACGCACTGGATGGCGGTGGCGCCGGTACCGATGATGCCGACCCGCTTGTCGCCGAGCTTGTCGAGCTTCGTGCTCGAGCTGCCGCCGGTGTAGTCGTAGTCCCAGCGGCTGGTGTGGAACGTGTGGCCCCGAAACTTCTCGATGCCGGGAATGCCGGGCAGCTTGGGCCGGTTCAGCGGGCCGCTGGACATGACCACGAAACGCGCCCGGAACAGGTCGCCACGGTCGGTGCTGACGTGCCAGCGCTGTTCGTCCTCGTGCCAGCGCACTTCGGTGATCTGGGTCTGGAAGCAGGTCCTCGGGTAGAGGTCGTAATGCCGCCCGATGCGCCGTGCGTGCTCCAGGATCTCGGGCTGGAAGGAGTACTTCTCCTGCGGTATGTAGCCGGTCTCTTCCAGCAGCGGCAGGTAGACATAGGACTCGATGTCACACTGCGCGCCGGGATAGCGGTTCCAGTACCAGGTGCCGCCGAAATCGCCCGCCTTCTCGATGATGCGGATGTCGTCGATGCCGCGCTTGTGCAGGTTGGCCGCGGCGAGCTGGCCGCCGAAGCCGCCGCCGATGATCACGACCTCGACCGACTCGCTGATCGGATCGCGCTCGAGGACTTCCTCGATGTAGGGGTCTTCGACGAAGCGCTCGAGCTCGCCGCTGACCTCGCGGTACTGGTCGTTGCCTTCCGGTCGCAGGCGCCGGTCGCGCTCCTCGCGGTAGCGACGGCGCAATTGCAGCGGGTCGAAGCCGAGCTCCTCGGTGGTCGGCAGGCTGGGCAGGTCGGCGCTGATGTCCGGTCGGGTTGCCATGGCGGGATCTCCTCGAGTACGTAGGCCGGACTCTAGCGGATGTTGTCGCCGTGTACGAACATCATCGCCTGCTGCAGCGCGGCAAACGAGCGGCGCGGGCGCGCGGCGGCAAGCGCCTCGCGCACACCAGGACGGACGCGGGTTAAGCTGGGCCATGGCCGCCTACGATCCGTCGACCGTGGACCTGCTCGCACCCGGGGTGCGGCGCGACCCCTGGCCCTACTTCGCGTGGTTGCGCGCGCAGCGGCCAGTGCTGTGGATGCCCGCGCTGAACGCGTGGCTGGTCGCGCGCTACGAGGACGTCGCCACGGTGCTGCGCGACCCGCAGACCTTCTCCTCCATTGCCATGCGGCGCCAGGCGCCGGGCCGCGACGGCGACTCGCGTGGCGGGCACAGCGTCATCACCAGCGACCCGCCCGAGCACACCCGCCTGCGCCGCATCCTGCAGGACGAGTTCCGCATGCGGCCGCTGCGCGAGCTGGAGCCGCGCATCCGCGCGCTGGTCGACGGGCTCGGGCAGGCGCTGGAGCGGCGTGATCGGTTCGACCTGGTCCGCGATCTCAGCGTACCGCTACCGGTGACGGTCATCGCCGAGCTGCTCGACATCGACCGCGCGCGTCACGACGACTTCAAGCACTGGTCTGCCTGATCAAGATCCTCAACGATCGCGAAGGACCGGCCTGGGAGCGCGCCCGCGCCGGCGTGCACGAGCTCATTGCCTGGTTCGGCGAGGTCTTCGAGCAGCGCAGCACGGACGCCGCTGGCCGTAACGACATCCTCAGCGTGTTGCTGCGGGCGGAGGCCGCGGGCCGTGTCACGCGCCGCGAGCTGATCGCCTACGCCATCCTGCTCTTGACCGGCGGCAACGAGACCACCACCAACCTCATCGGCGGCATGGTCATCGCCCTGCTCGCCCATCCCGACCAGCTCGAGCTGCTGCGCGAGGATCCGGCGCGCATTCCGAATGCCATCGAAGAAGGACTGCGCTACTGCTCGCCGGTCCAGGGCGTCTACCGGCGGGCCCTGCGCGAGGTCGTGATCGCGGGGCAGCGCATAGCGGCCGGCGACGACGTGGTAGCGCTGCTCGGCTCGGCCAACCACGACGAGGACAAGTTCAGCGCGCCGCAGCGCTTCGACGTCACCCGCCATACCGGCGGGCAGGTCGGCTTCGGCATGGGCATCCACCACTGCCTGGGCGCACACCTCGGGCGCCTCGAGGCACGCGTCGCCCTGGAGTGGCTGGTACCGCGGCTGCACCGTTTCGAGCGTGCCAGTGACTCGGTCGACTGGAACGACAACTGGTTCGTGCGCGGCCCCGACACGCTGCCGCTGTGCTGGCGGCACTGACCGCGCTCAGCGGTCGCCGCGGGGAGCGCGGTTATACTGGCGCACCATGACCGACTCACCCGCTCCCGCCAGGCCCTCCGCCTCGGTCGTCGTCGTGCGCGACGGCCCCGACGCGCTGGAGGTGCTGATGCTGCGCAGGAACGACAAGATTGCCTTCCACGGTGGCGCCTGGGTGTTCCCGGGCGGCCGCGTCGACGCCGTCGACCTGCCCGCGGACGGCGGCTCGGATCTGGACGCCGCGAGGCGCGCGGCGGTGCGCGAGGCGCTCGAGGAAACCGGCCTCGAGCTCGATCCCGGGGCGATGCTGCCCTTCGCCCACTGGACCACCCCGGTCGAGCTGCCCAAGCGCTTCGCGACCTGGTTCTTCGGCGCGCGCGTCGCGCCCGCCGTGCCGATCCGGATCGACCAGTCGGAGATCGTCGATTACCGCTGGCTGACCCCGGCCGCGGTGCTCGAACGCCACGCCGCGGGCGAGATGGACCTGCCGGCGCCGACCTACGTCACCCTGCTCGAATTCGGCACCGCGGCAGACAGCGCCACGCTCGCCGCGCGCCTCGGCGCGCGTGCCCCGCAGCGCTTCGTGCCGCGCCTGGTGCCGGTCGCCGAGGGCCGCTGCACCCTCTACGCCGAAGACGCCGGCTACGAATCGCTGGATTTCGACGCGCCGGGACCACGGCACCGATTGCTGATGCGCAAGACGGGCTGGCAGTACCTGCGCGACTTCTGAGGCGAGCTTGACCGCTGCGCCGGCGAGGCGCGGAACGCTGGCACCGGATCACAGGATTGTGGCAGGCGTGACGCTTCGCCCGACGGTGCCCGGCGGCTACGCTCGTCGCGCACGAACGCGGAACGGTAACAGCGTAACCGTGCGATCGCCCCTCCATCGCAAGCAGACCCGGTATCGCCATGAACTTCATGCTCTTCATGCTCCCCACCGTCCCCGCAACCTACCAGGAGCGCGCATCGATGCGCCCGATAGGCCGCAACGTCGAGCGGGTGCAGACGATGCTCGACCAGGTGCGCGAGATTACCGAGTACGCGGACCGCACCGGGTTCGATGCGGTGACCTTGACCGAGCACCACTTTCACTCCGAGGGGCTCGAGATGTCCGTCTCGCCGCTCGTCTTCCTCGCCGATCTCGCGGCACGTACACGGCGTATCAAGCTCGCCACGCTGGTGCTCGCGCTGCCGGCCTGGGATCCGATTCGGCTGGCCGAAGAGATCGCGATGCTCGACCACCTGAGCAAGGGGCGTTTTATCGCCGGCATCGGCCGCGGCTACCAGGATCGCTGGGTGAAGGTGCTGGGCCAGCAGTACGGCGTCGGTGGTGCGACGTCGGACGGCTCCGCTCAGGATCGCCACAACCGTGAGGTGTTCGAGGAGGTCTACCGCATCATGAAGATGGCCTGGACCGAGGACTCGATCAGCTATCGCGGCCGCTTCTACCAGGTACCCCACCCCCACGAGCAGGGAATCGCCGACTGGCCGGTTGCAGCATCGTGGACGGCGCTCTACGGCGCGCCGGACGAGGTCGACGACGGTGGCGCGGTACGCCGGATCTGTGTCGTCCCCAAGCCCTACACGCAGCCCCATCCCCCGCTGTGGCAGGCGTTCTCCGGCGGCACGGAGACCGTCGAATGGTGCGCACAGGAAGACATCCTGCTGTGGAGCCTCGCCTCGGCCAGCAACATCCGCGAGGTCGAGCGCGAGTTCCGCGAAGCGTCCGCCCGCCACGGCCGCGAACGGGCGCTGGGTCGGAAGTTCGGCGCGTTCCGCATGGTCTACACCGGAGAGTCCTACGACGAGGCGTTCGAGCTGGGCGCATCGGCGCTCGGCGACGCCTTCGTGCGCTACTTCTCCGGGTTCGGTTTTTTCGAGAGCTTCCGGCGGGCCGGCGAGACCGGACCGGTGCCGATCTCCTTCGAGCGCATGGTCGAAGCACGCTTCGCCCTGGTCGGCACCGTGGAGCAGGTCAAGGAGCAGATCCGCGAGTTGCGCGACGAAGTCGACCCGGAGTGGTTCGGCTGGTACCTCGACCAGGGCCTCATGCCGCCGGAACAGCTGCGGGTTCAGCTCGAACGCTTCAGCCTGGACATCATGCCCGCGTTCAGGGGCTGAGAAAGCCCCGGGGTGGCACGCATTCACCAGTTGGCGTCACCCCTTGCACTTCAGTCGCCCGGCCGCGTGGCCTAGCCTACCGGCCACATCGAGAATTCCCGGAGAAGAGGCTCAGCATCCATGTCATCGGCCATCAGCAAGTCATCCGAGATACCCGGCGATAATGCGGACGAGACGCTCGACGTGCTCGTCGTCGGTGCCGGCTTCTCCGGCCTGTATCAGCTCGACCGCCTGCGCAACCTCGGCTTCTCAGTGAAGATCTACGAGGCCGCGCCGGAGCTCGGCGGCGTGTGGTACTGGAACTGCTACCCCGGCGCACGCTGCGACACGCACGGCCCGTTGTACCAGTTCTCGCGCGACGACCTGTGGCAGGACTGGGATTTCGACGAGCTGTATCCGTCCTGGGACAAGATCCGCGAGTACTTCCGTTACGTCGATCGGAAGCTCGACCTGAGCCGTGACATCCGCTACAACACCCGCGTCAACGGCGCGGAGTTCGACGAGACGACGCTGCGCTGGACGGTGCGCACCGACACCGGCCGCACTGCGACCGTGCGCTATCTCGTGCTCTGTACCGGGATCGGGTCGAAGCCGCATCTGCCCGACATCGAGGGGCTGGACAGCTTCGCAGGCGCGGTGCATCACACCGCGCAGTGGCCGCAGGAAGGCGTCGACCTGCGCGGCAAGCGCGTCGGCGTGATCGGTACCGGCGCTACCGGCGTGCAGGTGATCCAGGAGCTCGGCCCGGTCGTCGAGCAGCTCACCGTCTTTCAGCGCACCCCCAACATGGCCTTGCCGATGCGGCAACGCCAGCTCGACGATGCCGCTAAACGCGAGCTGAAGGTGGGCCTGGCGAAAAAGTACGCGAAGCGAGCGCACACCTTCGGCGGCTACGAGTACGATTTCTACGATTACGCCGGGCTGAGTGCGGAAGGCCTCAGTCGCGAGCAGATCCACGCGATGTACGAGGAGTACTGGGCCGAGGGCGGCTTCGTACCCTGGCTCGGTAATTTCGCCGAGCTCTGGACCGATGAGAAGCTCAACCTGATCGCCTACGAATTCTGGCGCGACAAGGTGCGCGAGCGCATCGACGATCCGGCCACCGCCGAGAAGCTCGCGCCGACCGTGCCGCCGCATCCGTACGGGGTCAAGCGCCTGTCGCTCGAGCAGCGCTACTACGAGGTCTACAACCAGACTAACGTACAGCTGGTGGACCTCAACGAGACGCCCATCGACCGGATTACGGCCGACGGCGTGCGCACGTGTGACGGGACGGTCCACGCGCTCGACGTCCTGGTTCTGGCCACGGGCTTCGACATGGTCACCGGAGGTCTCACCGCGATGAACATCCGCGGAACGCACGGCAAGACGCTCGGCGAGACGTGGAAATCCGGCGTCAGCGCCTATCTCGGATCGATGACCCACGGTTTCCCGAACATGCTGTACGTCTACGGTCCCCTCGCGCCCGCTGGTCTCAGCAACGGCCCGAGCAGCTCGGAGCTGCACGGCGAGGAGATCGTCAAGCTTCTCGAATACCTGCGCAGCAGCGGGAGGCAGCGCATCGAATCGACCAGGGAGGCTGACGATGCATGGAGAAAACGGGTCGACGACTACGCCAGCACGACCCTGTTCGGCCGCGCGGACTCCTGGTACATGGCCGCCGAAGTGCCGGGCAAGGCTCGGCAGATGATCAACTACCCGATGGGCATGCCCGACTTTCTCACGCAATGGCAGGAAGCGGCCCGTGCGGGATACAGCGGTTTCGATCTGCGCTGAACGGTCGCGGCAGCGCGCGGCCCGGAATCAGGGCGAGGTGGCATGCCCTGCGCTGGCCCGGCCGTCCCTGAACCGGCTCGGCGGCACACCGAACCAGCGCCGAAACGCCTTCGCGAAATTGCCCGGATCGCTGTAGCCGAGCAACTCAGCGATCTCTCCGACCTGCCGACCGCGCTCGAGAAGCTCGAGTGCGAGGATCTTGCGGACGTCATCGAGCTCCTGGTGAAACGTGGTGCCGAGCGCGCGCAGCCGCCGGATCAGCGTCCGCCGGGACAGGTGCAGGCTGTCCGCCGTGCGCTCCAGAGTCGGCACGCGCGTCCTGTCATCCACGCGCTCGAAGGTGACGAAGATCTCGGAGCGAACGCGGGTCAGCGTATCGCGCGGGCTCGATCCGCCCGCCACGTCGTCGCATTTCCGTCGCGCCGAATGCCAGGCCGCCTCGTCGTAGCCGAGGTTCACTACTTCTCGCCACTCGAGCGGCAGCAGCAGACGATTGTGCGTCTGGTCGAAACGTACCGGCGGCTCGAACACGCTGGCGTACGACGCGCGCCAGGCAGGCGCTGGATAGGTCACCTCGATACACGCTTCGCTCATCGACGCGTTGCGGATCGTGTCGACATAGCGCTGCAGAATGAGCATGGGCACCTCGATCAACAGCGGGAGCAGATCGCCCACCTCGACCAGGGGCAGAAACTCGATCACGTACTCCTCGCCATGCGAGTAGGCGCGGATGTCCATGTAAGGAATGCGGTGCGGGAAATAGGCGGCGAATGCGTCCAGACCCGCGCCGAGCGAGGGCGCGCTCAGCCAGGCCAGCGTGAACGGACCGTGAAAGTGCTCCGCGATACGAGCGCCCCATCCCTGGTACCAGTCGGGCGTCGAGGCCAGCGACATGGCATTGGCCACACAGCGCAGATTGTCGCGCACGCTGATCGTCCCGGCTTGCGGACCCAGATCCCCGGGACTGAGGTCGGTTCCGACGAGCAGGCGCGTGAGATCCGGGAACTCGCGCGCGAGGTGCTGCAGGTAGACGACGGGCATCGGCAGGTCGCGGATGGCGGAACGTGCCTCCTCGCGGGGGCCGGAACCCGTATCGGTAACCTTACCGACCACCAGCCACTAGGAATCGGGCCCGAGAATGATGTCGCGGTAAGTGCCCCCCGCCGGGATCATCGGGTAGACGTTCTGCTCGCGCTCGACGACGACGTCGAGCAGGAAGGGCTCGTCGGGGTCGGCGAGCAGGCGCGTGTACGCGGCCTCCAGCTCACCCGGCGCGGTCACGCGCTCGGCGCGCACGCGGTAGCCGGCGGCAATGGTGACGAAGTCGGGGTAGATGTCGTCACCGGCGCGTTTGACCGCCATCGGATCGCCGAGCGCGGACTCCGCACGGTGGCCGCCGTAAATCATGTCCTGCCACTGCCGCACCATGCCCAGCCACTGGTTGTTGATGCACACGATCTTCACCCCCAGGCCGTAGCGGTGGCAGGTGGAGAGCTCGTGGATGGACATGTTGAGACTGCCGTCGCCGTCGATGTCTATCACGGTGCGATCGGGTGCGCCGACCTTGGCGCCGATCGCCGCCGGCAGGCCGTAGCCCATGGTGCCGAAGCCGGAGCTCGACAGGAACGAGCGCGGCCGGCGCACGGCGTAGTGCTGCATGGCCCACATCTGGTGCTGGCCGACCCCTACCGTGACCAGCGCCTCGCCGCCGGTCATTGCCGAGAGCTGCGCGATCGCGGCCGGGCCGCTCAGGGCATCGCTGACCGGCGCCGCCAGCGGATGCGCGCGCCGCATCTCGTCCAGGCGCGCACGCCAGGCGCCGTAGTCGCCGGGCCGCACCGCGGCGAGAAGCTGCGGCAGGGCGAGACCGAGATCGGCGGTGATGCCGAGGGTGACGACCTTGTTCTTGTCGATCTCGTCGCGGTCGACGTCGATGTGGATGATCTGGCCGTGCTCGATGAAGGCATCGACCTTGCCGGTGACGCGGTCGTCGAAACGCACGCCCAGGGCGAGCACGAGATCCGCTTCGTTGACGGCGACGTTGGCGGTGTAGCTGCCGTGCATGCCGAGCACGTGCAACCACAGCGGATGCCCGGCCGGCACCGCGCCCAGGCCCATGAGGGTAGTCGTTACCGGACAACCGAGCTTCTCGGCCAGCGCGACAAGGCTCGCCTCGGTCGCGCTCGCGACCACGCCGCCGCCGGCGTAGATCACGGGCCGCTCGGCTTCCGCGATCATGCGCACGCACTGCCGCAGCTGCGACTCGGGAATGCCGCCGACGGATGGCTCGGGCGCGTCGATCACGGCCGGTATGCGCGGCTCGGCATAACGCCCTTCGGGGTCGCGCGGGAAATGCTGCTGCACGTCCTTGGGCAGATCGATGAGCACCGGGCCGGGCCGGTTGCCGCCGGCCAGCGCGAAGGCACGCCGCACCGCGCGCGGAATGTCGGCGACGTGCGCAACCAGCAGGCTGTCCTTGGTCACCGGCCGCGTGATGGCGACGATGTCGGCTTCCTGGAAAGCGTTTCTGCCGAGCAGGTGGCTGGGCACGTTGCCGGTGATGGCGACGACCGGGGTGGAATCGCTGCTGGCATCGGCGAGGCCGGTGACGAGGTTGCAGGCGCCGGGACCGGAGGTCGCCAGGCACACGCCGACGCGGCCGGTGGCGCGCGCATAGCCCTGCGCCGCGTGCACCGCGCCCTGCTCGTGCTCGGTGCGGTAGCAGCGGATGCCGGCCGGCTCGAGCACGTCGAAGATCTCGAGGTTGGCGCCACCCGGGTAGCCGAACAGGCGGTCCACGCCCTCGGCGACCAGCGCCGCGGCCAGGATCTGCGCACCACGCCGGGCGCGCGCGCGGTCCGCCTCGCGGATATCGGCCAGGCGCGCCCCGGTGACGGTGGCGACGTCGTCGTAGGTGATATCGTCCGGTGCGCGGCGTGGGCGCTCCCCGTCCATGTTCTCCACTCCTCGTGCGGGCGCCGCCGCGGCAGCGGCGGATCTGAGCCGGGGCGACAACCTGTCCGTACAAGCGTTCGCCCCGCTGCCCCGATTGTGCGCATGCGGGCGCGATTTGACAATGCTTGTACGGACATCTTAAATGGCCGAACAGAGTCCCGTGCCAGCGCACGCTCGCCGCCCCAAGCTTATCGGAGACCTCTCATGAGTTCGGCCACAGCCAACGCCAGCGCGCCCGCGGGTGCCAGGAATTTCCGCTTCGACGCCGATACCGTCGAGTGGCACGCATTCTTCACCCCCGGTACCTGGTACCGCATCCTGAGCGTCGACCTGGAGCGCCGCCAGGCCGACATGCTGGTCAAGTTCGAGCCCGACAGCCAGTGCATGTACCACCGCCATGCCGCCTGCACCTCGACCCTGGTGCTGGAAGGCGAGCTACGCGTGCGCGAGCAGGTCGACGGCGGCGAAGTGATCAAGGTCAAGCCGGCAGGCAGCTACTCGGTCGGCGGCGAAGGCGAGGTGCACATCGAGGGCAGCGGCGCGGAGCAGGCCATCATCTTCTTCGGCATGCGCTCGGACAGCGACGTCATCTACGAGTTGCTGAACGACAAGCTCGAGCTGCGCCGTGCGGTCACGGTCGCCGACTTCGATCGCGACTGGCGCGAGCACTGGCCACAGGACACCGCGGGCCGCTGAGCCACACCGGACGTGGCGGTGGCAAACGAGCCACGCGAACGCCCCGACCGAACCGGTTGCCGCAATAGCTAGGGATTGCTGCCGAGCGCGCGGCGACTCCTGACCCCGCCGCTGCCGGCCAGCCGCACGACGCTCCAGGCGGCCATACCGCGCACACCGTCGTCCGCGTCGTCGAGCAGCACCAGCAGTGCATCCAGGCGCGCGCGCTCGGTGCGCTGTCCGGCCAGCCACGCCGCCTGCATACGCACCATGGGATCGGTGCTGGCCAGTCCCCAGCGCAGCACGGGTCCGGCATCGGCGTCGATCCAGCCCCAGGATTCCAGCAGGCGCACGGCGGCACCGGTTTCCAGCTCGCAGCATTCGAGCAACACCGCCGTGATCTGCGCGGCGATGCGCGGCGGCATGCGCCGCAGGGTCGCCGCCGCGGTCGGCGCGTCCTGACCGCCACCGCGTGCGATCATCGCGGTCAGTTCGGCAAGCGCGGACTTGTCGCCGAAGCCTGCCTCGCTGGTCAGCACGGCCAGGCGCACCCGCGGGTCGAGCGCACCGTGCATGCCCTCGAGCGCCTCACGCGCGCGCTGAGTGTCGATGCGACCGAGGCCGATGGCGGCGATCTCGCGCGCCTCGGCGCTGCCAGCAACGGCGATGTCCACCAGCGCCTGCAGGGTAGCTTCCTGCTCCGCGGCGCCCGACAGCACGTAGTGCGCGTAGGCGCGGCTCACGGCGCTGCGACCGGCGTCGGCGGCCAGCTCGCGCACGGCCGGCGCGTCCGCCGCCAGCCGCATGCGGCCCAGCGCCTGCAGCGCATGGCGTGTGATCCACTCGTCCTCGAGCGCGAGGATATCCAGCAACAGGCTGCCGAGATGCTCTCGCGGCCGGCTGGCGAGCGATTCGGAGATAAACTTCGCGAAGCGCTGCTGCCCGTCCGTCGTGACGAGGCGGTGCAGCACGTCGACAGCGTCCGGGTGCGCGACCTCGAGCAGGGTATCGATGGCCGAACGCTGCAGCGAGAGATCGGGATGCGACAGCATGTCGACCAGGAACTGCAGGGCCTCGCGGTCACCGAGATCGACCAGCGTGCCGGCCCCCAGGATCTGGTCGTAGAAGTTGTCCGAAGCGTGCAGCTCGCGGGCCACCGCGGCCGCGGCATCGATCGCCCGCCTATCGTCGAGGCCGTCAGCCGGCGCCGGCAACGCACCGAGCGCGCCCGCGATCAGCAGCACCGCACTGCGCAGCACGTGCATCATGTCTGGTCCTCCGAAAACATGACCCGGTCAAGAAGAACGGGGCGCGGCCGCGGCCGCGCCCCGTTTCGGTCGCGGCTCAGCGGCCCTGGGTCAGGCGGTTGATATCGAGCACCCGCTTGGCGTCTTTCACGGCCAGGGTCGGGTAGCCGAGCTGCTCGCGCGTCGGGATCAGGGTCGAGCGACCGTTCTGCAGGTTGAACACGTCGATACCCTGGAATCCGATCACGCGCGCGCCGTCGGGCGTCGGCTGCTCGGCGTTGTTGAACGGATTCTTGGACGCACTCTTGGCGCCCTGCTCGAAGTGCGGATCCTCCGTCCAGATCCCCGGGATACGCCACGCCTTCCACAGCTTGCCGGCGCGGTCATAGGCGTCCGAGTACCACGGGATGTTGTTGTCGGCGTCGAAGGCCACGACCTTGATCGAATAGGGGTGCCCGCCCCACTTCGGCGTACCCTTGACGATGTCGACCTCGCGCAGTGCCCAGTCGTCGATCGCGGTAATGCCGTTGGGGCCGCCGAAGTGCGGGTAGGCATGCCGCGAGCGGGCAATGGCCAGGATCTTCTTCGACCCGACGTACTCCCATTCCCACTCCAGCGGGCGCCCGGCAAAGCCGAAGAAGTCCTCCAGCGTGTCCTCGGTACCGAGCAGGCTGTCCGACTTCACCTCGGCGGAAATGCGCCGCACCCGGCGCAGGGTCGGGATGTAGGCCCAGGCGTCGTCGGTCTCGTAGGGATCGCGGTAGCGCATGACGATGAAGCCGGTACCGGCGATGTCGAAGGGATTCCAGAAATCGGAGAACTCGCGCCACTCCACGCCCTTGCACCAGCGGTCGTCGAAGGCGTAACCATGCTGCGGACGATCGTCCATGGTCAGGTTCATGCAGTAGACCTTGTGATAGCGCAGGTTGAGCACGCGGCTGAACTTGCCGCCGCCGCCGTAGATGGCCGCCGCAGCCGGGTCGCGCATGATCTCGTGGTCGTCGTGTGTGCCGCCGCGCTCGGTCCAGATCCAGTCGTTCTTGCCGATGTACAGGCCGTAGTGCTGGTAGCGGTAGTTGTAGTTCCAGATCGCCTTGAAGCCGTCTTCGCGGCTGCCCGGGGTGAAGCCGGTGCGGTCGAACGGGGTGCCCGCGGTGTAGTTCTGAATGGCACCGTTCTCGTCGATGCTCGCCTGCCCGCGGAACTTCTCGGTGGCATCCTTGAAGTGCTGCGGCGGGGACAGGTCGCCGGCATCGCGAATCGTGACCGGCTCGCCGTAGAAATCGGCCATCTGCAGGCCGGGCGGGACGAAGGGATCGGTCAGTGCGCGATCCTTGGCGGTGATGACGTCGCCGTCGACGAACTGCGGCCTGGCGTCCTTGTTCTCCTCGTACCAGGCGACGAAATCCTCGTAGGTGAAATCGGCCGCGTCCTCGAAGTCGTAGCTCCTGGCACTCGCCTGCTGGGCGCAACCGATCGCGATCAGCAGGGAGGCGGTGAGCCGGCGGGGGTAGTTCATGACGGAGCTCCTGATTGGGTTGAGTCAGTGGCTCGGATCGGCGCCCGCGCGGCAACGCAACGTCCGATCATGCTCCCCGTCTGCTGAGCCTCGCGCGCCGGCGCCCCGTGCAGGCGGGACCTCGTCCGTGCACGGCCGCCGTGCAGCGCGATGAGCGCGGCACAGGCACGCGGCAGGTAGTGCAATTCCAGTGCCAGTATTCGAATGCGCGCGTCAGCAGACCGACAGGGCCAGGCTCAGCGAGCGGAAAAATACGGCGAAACCCGGGCGATGGCGGGCCGCCAGGTGTCCCGGCATCATGCGTGCCGGTGCCGCCTCGCTCACCTTAATCGTGTTGAGCGTCACGTCATTTGGCACTACAACGGTGAACGCGGCGCGCAAATGATGCGCGACGCCGGCGCCGACTGCACCGTCAATGCGAAACGAGCATCAGCGAACTGTTGTGGTACGGAGCTCCCCGTCCTGCCCTAGCCTTGTCCAGGCGCTGCCGCGTGCCGCCGCCGGTAAGCCTGCGGCGAAATCCCGGTCCAGGATTTGAAGGCGCGCGAGAAGGCACTGGCGTCGGTGAAGCCGAGACTGTGGGCGAGCTCCTCGTTGTGCATGCCGCCGCGCGCGATCATGTCGCGTGCGCGTGCCATGCGCACCTCGGTCAGCAGCGCCGAGAAGCTGGTGCCCTCCGCGTGCAGCCGGCGCTGCAGCGTGCGTCCGCTGAGATGCAGGCCGGCGACCAGCTCCTCCAGCGACGGCACCGGGTCGGCGGCGCGCAGGCGCGCCCGCACCACGTCGCGGTAGGACAGCGGTGCCTCCATGGCCTCACTGAGGCGACGGCACTGGTTGGTGAAGAAGCGATAGCTCATGGCATTGGCCTGCGGCGGCACCGCGTTCCATACCGCGGCCGGGAAGCGGACCTGGTTGACGCCGTCATCGAAGCGCACCGGGCAGCGAAAGAACGCCTCGAAGGGGCTGCGATCGTGCGGCGCGGCGTGCGCGAAGCGCACCGACAGCGGCGCCAGGTCCTCGCCCAGGGTCTGCCGGAACAGGCACAGGGTCGCGGTGGTGTCGCGCTCGACGAAGAAGCTCGCGCAATCGCCCACTGCCTCGTTACCGTAGAAGGCGACGTACTCCTCGTCACCGTCACGCCACACCGCCTGCTCGATCGAGCCCCAGCACAGGATCGGAAACTCCGGCACGGTACGGAACAGCTCGCGCACCGTCGGCGCGCAGGACGCGGCCAGGCCGAGCACGCCGAACAGCGCCAGGTTGTACTGCTGACCGACCTCGAGGCCCGCGGTCGGCAGTGCCAGGCAGGCCAGCGCCGCACGGATGAAGTCGAGCTCCTGCCCGAAGCCGATGCGGTAGCTCGGCTCTTCCAGCGCGAAGCGCGGGATGCGTGCACTGGCGAGCAGCGGGTCGATGGCATGCCCGTGGCGCTCGAGCACCGCGATCACCGGCGCCAGTCCGTAGGCGAGGCGCTGCGGGCGCGCCATGGTGCTGCCGAACAGGTACTCGGCGAGTTGCAGCGGTGGCTGCCCGTCCCCTTCCTCGTGGCGCATGGGCCGCTCCCGTGGCGCGAAATGTCAAACAATTTACGCCAAGCGTCATTCCCGATCGATCGGCGCCGTTGGATACTGGCGGCCGGAGAGGTCAACGCGCTGTGCTTGCTGCGGCGCAACGGAGAGGTTCCATGAAGTTCATGTTCTTTTTCTACCCGGCGATTCCCGCGACCCTCGACGAGCGCGAGCAACTGCGGCCGATCGCCGCCCGCACCGATTACTTCCAGCGCATGCTGGAGGAGATCGTCGAGCTGTCGCAGTTCGCCGAGGAGCTCGGCTTCGCCGCGGTCACCTTCCCCGAGCATCACCTGCATACCGAGGGTGGCGAGATGGGCTCGGTGCCCGGCCTGACGCAACACGTGCTGGCCAACACGACCAAGCTCCTGGCCGGCCCCATCGGCTACGTGCTGCCCGGCTGGAACCCGCTGCGCCTGGCGCTGGAGACGGCGTGGATGGACCAGATCACGAAGGGTCGCACCTTCCTCGGCTTCGCGCGCGGCTACCAGTCGCGCTGGCTGAACCCGATGGCGCAGCTCGTACACGCCTCGGCGACCAACTCGACCGGCGCCGCCTCGGCCTCGGAAACCGACGCCATGAACCGCGAGATCTTCCAGGAGGTGTTCGAGGTTCTGAAGCTGGCCTGGGCCGACGAGCCGTTCCGCTACAAGGGCAAGTACTACGAGTACCCGTTCCCGCACGACACCGGTACGCCGTGGCCGGCGGCCGACTGGACGCGCCGCTACGGCACGCCGGGCGAGATCGACGACGCCGGCAACATCCAGATGCTGAACATCGTGCCCAAGCCCTACCAGAAGCCGCGGCCCAAGCTGTTCCAGGCCTTCTCGCAGAGCGAGTCGACCATTCGCTGGTGCGCGCGCGAGGGCATCATCCCGACCCTGCTGGTGTCCGAGTTCGCCGACGTGCGCCATTTCGCCGAGGCCATGGTCGAGGAAGCCGCGGCGCACGGCCGCACCCTGGCACTGGGCGAGGATCTCGGCGTGTTCCGCGGCGTCTACATGGGCCGCGACCGCGCCGAGGCGCGCGAGATCGCGATGCAGGGCCTGATGGGTACGGGATGGCCGGGCTGGGCGCACGACTTCGGCTTCACCGACGCCTTCCGTTTCCCGGAAGACGACGAGAAATATCCGAACCAGATGCTGCCCAAGTCGGAGGCGACCATGGAGCGCTTCGAGAAGAAGCACTTCTGCCTGACCGGCAACGCCGACGACATTCGCCGCGAGATGGACGGCCTGGTCGAGGCCGCCAATCCCGAGTGGTTCATCTGGCAGGGCGACCAGGGCTACCTGCCGCTGGACGAGGTAAAGCGCCAGCTCGAGCTGTTCGGCACGCAGGTGCTGCCGCACTACGTGACCGACGTGCACGCGCCGCACGCCGCAGCGGCGCAGGCCTCGGCCGGCTGAGCATTCACCTGCCGGCCGCCGCGCGGCCGGCAGGTGCACAGCCCCTAGGCGAGCTTCGACAGGCCGTCGAGCAGCGCGCCGTAGAGATCGTTCAGCATCGGCTTGACCTCTTCCTCGCTGACGCCCTTGGCGTCCCAGTTGCTGCCCCAGCAGGCTTTCGTCTTGCCGGCCCCGGCATCCTCCAGGGTCACCACCGCGCAGTAGTTCTCGAACGGCAGGGCGTCGTTGAAGGTGATGGTGTAGGCGAACACGCGCTCGTCGTGGCCGACGTCGAGGCGCTCGATCACGGTGCCGCCGTCCTTGAGCTTGACCGTGCGCAGTGCGCCGATACCGCTGCCGGTGACCTCCAGCGAGCCGATCATGTCGGGCAGGATCTTCTCCAGCCCGCCGAACTGCATGAGGATGTCGAATACTTTCTTGCGTGGCATGTCGAGCGTGCGCTCGACCAGGACCTTGTACATGGATGTCTCCCCTTGGTGGACGAAAATGGAACGGCGTTCATTCTATCCCGACCACGATCTCGATCAGGCCCGGTCGGGACGACGCGATCGCCTCGGTCACCGCGTCGTGGATGTCGGCGGCACGCTCGATTCGGCGGCCCGGCACGCCCATGGAGCGGGCCAGCGCCAGGAAGTCGATGGCGGGGCGCTCCAGGTCCATGCCGATGAAGTCGCCGGTCTGTGCCGAAAGGTAGTGCGGCTGCGAGCGCATGAAGTTCTTGAGCACGTTGTACTCGCGGTTGTTGACGACGATGAACGTGACCGGCAGGTCCTCGCGCGCCGCCGTCCACAACGCCTGTGGCGAGTACATGGCGGCGCCGTCGCCGACCAGTGACACCACCGGCTGCCGGCCGAGGCCGAGCGAGAAGCCGACCGCGGCGGGCATGCCCCAGCCGAGCGCGCCGCCGCGCAGGAACGAGTACTGCCGGGTCGAGGAGTTGTTGAGGAAGCTGCGCAGGTGGCTGGCGGTCGCGATGGCCTCGTCGACGATGGGGGTCGCGCCGATCGCCGTGGCGAGCTCGCGCGCCGCCACCATGGGGTGGATGTCGGCACCGTCGGCCAGCGCGAGCGCGCGCGACTCCAGCGCCTGCTTGCGCGCGGTGTAGGCGCCGCGCGCGGCGTCGCGCGCGGCGCCGTAGACCGCGGCGCGCGGCGCGATGCGCTTGCCTATCAGCTCGTTCAGCGCCTTGAGCGAGAACTCGATGTCGCCGACCACCGAGAGCTTGGAGGGGAAGGTACGCCCCAGGTCGCGGCCGTCGACCGAGAGCTGGAACAGCTCACAGCCCTCGGGCAGCGCCGAGGCCTCGGTGTAGAGGATGGTGATGAACGACTTGCCGCCGAGCGCGAACACGCAGTCGAAGCCCTGCATGGCCTCCGCGATGCCGCTGGCGCGGGTCGGCAGGTTGCCCTGCCACAGGTAGTGCGAGGTCGGGAACGGAATGTGCGCCGGCCACGAGGAACCGAACACCGGCGCGGCCAGCAGCTCGGCCAGGCGTACGACCTCCTTCCAGGCGTTGTTGAAGGAGATCTCGTCGCCGGCGATGATCGCGACCCGCCCCGGCTCGACCGCGGTCAGCTCGACCGCGAGCTCCGGCAGCGAACCGGCCACCGGCCGGCGGTCGACGTGCGAGCTTTGCGGGATGCGTACCGCGCTGCGCGCTTCCATCACGTCCATCGGCAATGACAGGAACACCGGCCCGCGCGGCGTCGCCTGGCAGTCCTGGAAAGCGCGATGCATGAGCACCGGGATCTGGTCGGGCGAGGTGATCTCCGCGGCCCACTTGCACGCCGGCCGCGCGATCGAGACGAGGTCGCCCTGCAGCAGCGGATCGGTCACCGCGTGGCGCGAATCCTGCTGCCCGGCGGTCACCACCAGCGGCGTGCCGGAGGTGTAGGCGTTGAGCAGGTTGCCGAGCCCGTGGCCGAGCCCGCCGGCGGTGTGCAGGTTGATCACCCCGGGCTTGCCCGCAGCCTGGGCGTAGCCGTCGGCCATCGCCACCACGCTCGCTTCCTGCAGGCCGAGCACGTAATGCAGGTGGGGCCGATCCACCAGCGCGTCGATCAGCGGCAGCTCGGTGGTGCCGGGATTGCCGAACAGGTACTCGCCACCCTCGCTCTCGATGACGTCGAGCAGGATGTTGGCACCGGTGCGGGCCTCGCGCTCGCGCCCGCTCATCGCGCCACCCTGCCCCGTCTGCCCGCCATCGCCGGTGCCGTCACGCGCACGGCAGCCGCAGCACGAGCTTGGCGAGGATGTTGCGCTGGATCTCGTTGCTGCCGCCGTAGATCGGCGCGGGGCGCGCGTTGTAGTACGGGAACAGTGCGTCGATCGGACCGTCCCCGGTATCCGCCCCGTCGAGCTGCGCGGCGCCCGGGCCGGCGGTGTCGAGGATGAACTCGGACAGGCGCGCGAAGGTCTCGCTGGCGAAGATCTTGAGCAGCGAGACGTCCGCACCCGGCACCTCGCCGCGCCGGATCTGGTCGGCAAAGGTCTTGTACAACGACTCCAGCGCCTCGACGTCCAGCGCGGAACGGGTGTAGCGGTCGATGAACACCGGGTCCCGATCGAGACCGCGCGCCACCGCCAGCTCGGCGACGCGGCCAAGGCCATTACGGCACTGCTTGGGGCTGCCGATGAAGAAACGCTCGAAGCCGAGCAGCGCCTTGGCGATGGTCCAGCCGTCGTTGAGCTTGCCCACGAGGTTGGCGCAGGGCACGCGCACGTCGTCGAAGAAGACCTCGCAGAACTCCTCGTCGCCGGCGATGTTGCGGATCGGGCGCACCGTGATCCCGGGGGTCGCGAAATCGATCAGCACGAAGCTGATCCCGGCCTGTGGCTTGGCCTCCGGATCGGTGCGCACCAGGCAGAACATCTGGTTGGCGTCCTGTGCCATGGTGGTCCAGATCTTCTGGCCGTTGACGACGAACTCGTCGCCGTCGCGTACCGCCGAGGTGCGCAGCGAGGCGAGGTCCGAGCCCGCATTCGGCTCCGAGTAGCCCTGGCACCAGATGTGCTCGCCGGACAGCGCCTTCGGAAGGTAATAATCCTGCTGCTCCGGTGAGCCGTGCTGCATCAGCAACGGGCCGACCATGATGATGCCCTGGTCCGGGGTGCGCGCGACGCCGAGCCGCTCACGCTCCTCGATGAAGATGAGCAGCTTGTCAGGCGCGAGGCCCATACCGCCGTGCCGCGCCGGCCAGCCGGGCGCGGCGAAGCCACGGCGGTAGAGCTTGCCGTACCACTCGCGGCACTCGTCCCAGCGCACGCGCCGCCTGAGATGCTTGAGCGAATCCGGGTAGTTCGCCGCGTGCCATTGCCGAACGACCGCGCGGAAGGTGTCGTTGTCGAGCGCGTTCCAGTCGCCGCCGGGCGGCTCGAGATCGGCCAGCGAGTCATCGCCGTCGTTGCCGTGAGCGGCCGGCGCCGCGACGCGGGTCAGGCGCGCGCAGCGTGCGACGTGCGCCGCGGCGCGACCGTAACGCGCGGCGACGGCCAGCCCGCGGTTGACGAACAGGCCGACGTCGCACTCGTCGGTATAGCCAATCGCGCCGTGCAGCTGGATTGCCTCGCGCGAGATGGCGGCGAGCGTCTCGCCGCTGCGCTGCAAGGCACGGCTCGCGACACGCAGCGCGGCGTCGCCGTCGGCGCCTGCGTCGAACGTCGCACAGCACTCGCCGACGACGGCGTCGGCGAGCCGCAGCGCGAGCCAGGCATCGACCAGGCGGTGCTGCAGGACCTGGAAGCTGCCGATGGCGCGGCCGAACTGGCGCCGCGTGCCGACGTAATCCAGGGTCATGCTGAACAAGGTGTCGGCGAGGCCGGCCTGGTAGGCGCTCGCCGCGAGCTCGGCGTGGCAGCGTGCCGTGGCACCGGCCACTCGCGCCGCGTCACCGCTGGCGAGCAGCGTTGCCGGACAATCGGCGAGCACGAGCCGCGCATCACGACCACCGTCGCCGAGCGGGCGCGGCTCGACGCTGGCGCCCACCGCACCGGTCTCCACCAGGCACCAGGCCGGCGCGCCGTCCAGGGTCGCCGGCACCAGCCAGCCGTCGGCGTCGGCGCCCAGCGGCACGGCCTCCAGCGTGCCGTCCAGGCGCACCGCGGGCGCCGTAACGGACGCG
Source organism: Gammaproteobacteria bacterium (assembly GCA_041984235.1). Classification (GTDB taxonomy): domain Bacteria; phylum Pseudomonadota; class Gammaproteobacteria; genus JBHIYN01. The sequence continues at coordinate 268,355 of JBHIYN010000001.1, read as the reverse complement.
CGCAACGCAGTGAACGGATCGTCGTCCGGCGCACCGAACGCGGCGACCAGCACACGCTCGCCGGCAGTCAGCGAATCGATCAGATCGCCGGCGGCGTCGCAGCCGTCGAGCAACGCAGCCGCCGCGACCGCAGTCTCGATCAGCGGCTCGGGTGCCGCTACGGTGCCCAGCGCGCGCGCCAGGGCGGCGGCGCCGCGCGTGCCGACCCCGAGCCCGCCGCGCGTTTCGGGCAGCGCCACGCCCAGCCAGCCGAGCTCTGCCATCTCGCGCCAGCGCGCGCGGTCGAACGGCGGCTCGGCGCCGCGCAGCGCGCGCAGGCGTTCGCGGCCCAGCGCGCGCGCACAGAAGTCCTGCGCGCTGTCGCGCAGCATGTCGACCATCTCGTCGTCCTGCACCACCGGCGCCTCCGTGGCCTCGCGCATCGAGGTGCTCATGGCGCTTCGTACGGTACCGCCTCGTCGGCGGTCTTCCAGATGTGGTAGCCGGCCGGCTCGGTCTGCTCCTCGAGCAGGTGCCCGACCAGCCCGGCGCAGCGCGCGATGAGATTGAAGCCGCGCGCGATGCTGGGCGGAATGTCTGCCTCCAGCAGCACCGCACCGATCGCGGCGTTCACGTTGATCACGATGTTCTTGCCGGAGGCCGCCTTGATCGCATCGCCGAGCAGGTACATGGCGTCGATGTACTCGCCCTTCGCCCCGGCCGCCCGCGCGACCTCGTCGAGCCGTTTCACGCGCGGATCGCCGTTGACGTGGATCGGATGGCCGTAGCCGGGCAGGAATTTCTTCGCCTGCGTGAATTCCCCGGCGATGGCCTGCGCCTCGGCCGCGCGCTCCGCCTGCGGCTTGTCGGTGATGCGCTTGAGCAGCGCGGCCGACTCGTCGGCGGTGCCGACGAAGCGCGAGCCGGCGCCGAGCAGGCCCGCGGCGACGGCCCCCTGCAGCGACTCGGGCGCCCCCAGGTAGGTGACCCGGCTCGCCACCGCCGAGGGGGTCATGCCGTGCTCCATGATGCACACCAGCACCGCGTCGACCACCGCGCGCTGCAGCGGGGTCGGCTCATGTCCGAAGAAGTGGAACATGAGGTAGTCGGTGAAAGTCATGTGACCGATCAGTTCGTCGCACAGGTTGCGGCCGCGGATCCAGATGTTGTCCACGTCGCTGGTGCACAGGCGCGTGACCGGGTTGTCTTTCTTGTACATGAAGGATTTCCTTTGCTTTAAGGGGACATGCCACATTTCTAAGCTATTGATTTTGAGTTCCACGCAAAATCAATAGCTTAGAAATGTGGCATGTCCCGTTAAATCTAAAATCAATAGCTTAGAAATGTGGCATGTCCCCTTTACTCGAAGGTGAGGACGGTGCGCGTGACTTCGCCCGCCTCCATCGCGCGGAAGGCTTCGCCGACGCGTTCGAGCGGCTCGTGGCGGGTGACCATGGCGTCGAGATCGAGGCGGCCCTGGCGATACAGCTCGAGGTAACGCGGGGCATCGACGGTAAAGCGGTTCGAGCCCATCATGCAGCCGATGATGCGTTTCTCGGCGAAGAAATGCGCGGCGTTGACCGAGACCTGCTCGCCCACCGGGATCGCCCCGACCAGCACCGCGGTACCGTGGGGCGCGAGGCAGTAGAAGGCCTGCTCCAGCAGCGCGGGCACGCCCACCGCCTCGAACGCGTAATCGGCGCCGCCGCGGGTCATCTTCTTGATCGCACGCACGGTGTCGCCGTCTTCGGCGTTGAGGGTGTCGGTGGCGCCGAACTCCAGCGCCGCTTTCAGGCGTGCGTCGTTGCGATCGACGGCGACGATCTGGCGCGCACCGGCAATGCGCGCACCCTGCATGATGGACACACCCACCCCGCCGGCGCCGAACACCACCACCGACGAGCCGGGCTCGACCCGGGCGGTATTGAGCGCAGCGCCGACGCCGGTGGTAACGGCACAGCCGACCAGCGCAGCGCGGTCGAGCGGAATGTCGGGGTCGATCTTCACCACGGCGCGATGATGCAGCAGCATCGCCTCGGCGAAGGCGGCGAGGTCGGCGTACTGGTGGATGACCTCGTCACCCTGGTGGATGCGCGGCGGCTCACCCGCACCACGCTGGCACGCACCGCGGTCGGTGCACAGGTGGGGGCGTCCGCTGACGCATTGCGCGCAGGCACCGCAGAACATCGAGGTGCAGGCAATGACGTGATCGCCGACCGCGACGTTACGCACCCGTTCGCCGACGGCCTGGACTACGCCGGCCGGCTCGTGGCCGAGGATCTGCGGGCATGGCGTCAGCACGATGCCGCCGTTGAGAGCGTGCAGGTCGGAATGACACACGCCGCAGGCGACGGTTTTCACCAGCACCTCGTCCGGGCCCGGGTCGGCGAGCTCGACCTCCTCGATGGTCAGGGGTTGCGCGATCGCGCGTTGCACGGCGGCCTTGATCTTCATGGGACTCTCCTAGCCGGCTGAGGCGGCGCTGCGCGGCGCCGTCTCGTAGGCGCCGGCGTCATCACGGGTGGTGCGCGCGGTGTACTCGTCGAGGTCGTGCGGCCACTGCGTGACCATGCGCCCCGACTGCGCGCTGTAGTAGTTGCCGCAGTCGGCCTGCCACACCGCCACGGTGCGGATGTCGCGCTGCATGGCCTCGTTGTACGACTGCTCGACCTCGGCACGCACGTCCATCCAGGCCAGCGCTTCGCGCTCGGCGCGCCGGATGTGACGGACCAGGTAGTCGACCTGGCGCTCCAGCATGAACAGGATCGAGCCGTTGTTGGTGTTCGGCCCGTACAGCATGAACAGGTTGGGGAAGCCGTGCGTGGTGATCCCGAGGTAGGCCTGGGCGCCGTCATTCCAGGCCTGCTCCAGCGTGCGCCCGCCGCGCCCGCTGACCTCGATCGCGGACAGGTAGCGCGTGACCTGGAAGCCGGTGGCGACGATGACCACGTCCACCTCGCGCTCGCGGCCGTCGGCGGTAACGACGCCACGCTCGCTCAGGTGCGCGATGCGCTCGGTGACGAGCTCCACCTGGGGCAGGTTGAAGGTCGGGTAATAGCGGTTGGAGAACAGCGGCCGCTTGCAGCCGAACGGATGCGTCGGCACCAGCTTGCGGCGCACTGCCGGATCGTTGACGACTTCGATGTTGGCGAGCCCGGCAGCCTCGGCCTCGGACAGTGCGGCCGGGTCGTTGAACAGGATGAAGCCGTTCAGGTCCTCGTAGATCTGGCGGCGCGATTGGTGGATGGCGTCGGGGTCGTCACGAAAATGCGCGAGCTGCTCCGCCGTGTAGGGCTCGTCCTCCTTCGGAATGACCCAGTTGGCGGTACGCTGGAACAGGTGCAGCCGGCCGGTTTGCGGCGCGATCTCGGGCACGAACTGCACCGCGCTCGCGGCCGAGCCGATCACCGCCACGCGCCGGCCGGTCAAATCGACGTCGTGATCCCAGCGCGCGGAATGGAACAGCTCGCCGGCGAACGTATCGAGGCCGGGAAAGTCGGGCCACAGCAGTTCGTTGAACATGCCCATGCCGCTGACCACGAACGGCGCGCGGTGCACTTCGCCGGTGGCGGTTTCGACCTGCCACTCAGCGGCAGACTCGTCCCAGCGCGCCGCGCTTACGGTGCGGCCGAAACGGCAGTGCGGCAGTACGCCGTACTTGTCCGCGCAGTGCTGCAGGTACTCCAGGATCTCGGCCTGCCCGGCGTAGGGCCGTGACCAGTCACGCTTGATCTCGAACGAGAACGAATAGAGATGCGACATCACGTCGCACTCGGCGCCCGGATAGCGGTTGTGCCACCAGGTACCGCCGACGCCGTCGGCCTTCTCGAGGATGACGAAATCGTCGATGCCCGCCTCGCGCAGCTTGATCGCGGTGCACAGGCCGCCGGGTCCGGCGCCGATGACGATGACGCGATGATGTTCGGGCGTGTGTGTATGCATGGATCCTCCCCTCGGGTTGTGCCGCGGCCGCGCCGGCGTCGCCGCCCGCGCTTCCCCGCCGTGGCTGCGAATCAGCGTCCGATGACCTGGCGCAGGGTCATCTCGTAGCGAAAGCTCTCTGGCGGATGCACGGTGCGCGAGACCTCCAGCAGCCCGCCACGCTCGTCGTAGAAGCGACGCTCGACGCACATCACCGCGTTGCCCGCGGCGAGATCCAGGTCGGCCGCCTCCTCCGCGTTCGCCGTAGCGACGAACAGGGTTTGCCGGATCTGGGCAATGTGACAGCCATGCTCGCGCTCCATCAGCACGAACAGCGGCAGGTCGGTGTCGGCCAGCGCCTGCACCACGTCGCCGAAGGCGTCGGGCGCATACACGCGCGACGTCGCGACCGCCGGGCCGCCGGGTTCGCGGTAGCGGCAGGTGTGTGCCTCCCACCACGGGTAGCCCGGCTCACAGCCGAGCCAGGCAGCGAGGTCCTCGTCGACCACCACGCGGCGCGTCTGCAGCACCCGTCGCGGGGTTGCCGCGGCGTACTGCAGCACGTCCTCGATCGAATCGCAGGCATGGCTGTAGCGCGGTTCGACCGCGGTCGCCTGCACCGTCGAGCCGCGCCCCTGGTGCGAGACGATCAGGCCCTTCTCGTACAGCGAACGCAGCGCGGCGCGAACGGTGTGCCGGCTGACCCCGAACAGGCGGGTCAGCTCCGGCTCCGAGGGCAGCATGTCACCGGGACGGTAGCGCCCGCTGCGGATCTGCTCCATGAGCGCCGCGGCGACGGTGCTGTACTTGGGCGGCGCAGCGTTGGTCGCGGTCTCGGGCGGGTGCAGGGCCATGCGGGCAGTCTAGCCAGTTGTCCGTACAAGTCAACGAGTTCTATCGCGGACGGGTCATTCCCGGGCACATCGGACCGCTGTGAACGCATCCAGCGATGCGCTTGTCCGTACAGCTCCCAGCGTGCGACCATCGATCGCTGGCCGCGCGGATGCCCCGCCGCGGCATCAGCGAGGGGAGTCCAGCCATGCAAGTCGGCATCTTTCACCTGCCCACCGTCGGCAACCGCCAGCAGCTCGAGCAAGGCATGGCCGGGCGCCGCACCGACCTCTACCAGAACATGATCGGCAACCTCGCCGAGGAGGCGAAGTACCTCGACGAGCACGGCTACTACGGAGTCGCCTTTACCGAGCACCACTTCCACGTCGAGGGCGAGGAAGTCTCGACCAACCCGGTCATGCTCGACATGTGGATCGGCATGCAGACGCAGAAGATGCGGGTCGGCCAGCTCGGCATCGTGCTGCCGTGTCACAACCCGCTGCGCGTGGCCGAAGACATCGCCATGCTCGACCAGTTCACGCGCGGCCGCGCCTTCGCCGGTTTCGCGCGCGGCTACCAGCCGCGCTGGGTCAACGTGCTCGGCCAGCACTACGACACCCTCGCCGACAGCGCCAGTGACCCCGAGCGCTACGAGGCGCTGAAGAAGGAGCTCTACGAGGAGCACTGGGAGATCATCGTCAAGGCCTGGACCAACCCGACCTTCAGCCACCAGGGCAAGCACTGGACCATTCCCAGTCCGAACACGTACTGGCCGGCGCATAACGTCACCCGCAATTACGGCCAGGGCGTCGACGAGAACGGCTTCCTGACCGAGATCGGTACCGTGCCCGAGCCCTACCAGAAGCCGCACCCGCCGCTGTTCCAGCCGTTCAGCTTCTCCGAGAGCTCGGTGCGCTGGGGCGTCGCCCACGGCGCCGTGCCGATCACCGTCGTCACCGACGCTGAGCTCCTCACCGGCCAGTTTCGCGCCGGCCAGGAAGCCGCCGCCTCGGTCGGCAGGGACTACGCCTTCGGCGAGGGCATGGGCATCATCCGCGAGCTGGTCGTCGCCGACACCGACGACGAGGCGATGCGCCTGGCCAAGGAATCCGGCTGCTTCATCTGGACCACCTTCTTCGAGCCGTTCGGCTTCAACGCCGCGCTGATGCACCCGGGCGAGGATCCCGCGACCATCCCCAACACCTTCGAGTCGATGGTCGAGCGCGGCCTCACCATCGCCGGCAGCCCGGACACCGTGTGCCGCAAGCTCGAGACGCTGTTCGAGCAGTTCCCGGCGGAGTTCTTCTGGAACTACGTCTACAACGAAATGCTGCCGCACGACGCGTCGATGCGCAGTCATGAGTTGCTCACCGAGAAAGTCTGGCCCCACTTCACTGATAACGTCCGGTGATGCTCGGACGGGGGCCTGCTGCGGAGCCCGTCTACCGCGTTGCGGGGCCCGCTGCGGTGCTCACCTACTGATGTAGGCTGCGCTCCTCGACGAGCCCCGCGCCTCGTATCCGGGCTTCCTCGCGACGGCCCTTGTCAGCCGATACGTCGCGACTTCGATTGAAGGCCGCCCCTAATCTGGAGAAGACACGATGAGCGACGACGTCTACGAGATGCTGAAGGCGCGCTACGACGCCGAGCTCGCGGCGCACCCCGTGCCGATCGAGCGCGACGACATCCCGCTGGGCTACGAGTCGATCACGTCGGCGTGGCTGACCCGGGTGCTGTGCGCAGACCACCCGGGCGCCGAGGTCGTCTCGCACGTGCTCGGGCCGGACGACGAGGGCACGTCGAGCCGGCGACGCATTCATCTCGAGTACAACGCGGCCGGCCGGGACGCCGGCCTGCCGGCGAGCGTCTTCTGCAAGTCGACCCACACGCTGAAAAGCCGCTTCCAGCTCGCGCTGAACGGCTTCGTCGAGGGCGAGGTCAGCTTCTACCGCTACCTGCGCCCGGTGCTCGGCATCGAGGCGCCGCGCTGCCTGTTCGTGAACTTCGACCCGCATACCTACAACTCGATCATCATCCTCGAGGACATGGATGACGAGGTGACCTTCTGCCGTCACGACCAGCCGATGGACCGCGCGCGGGCCGAGAGCCAGGTGCGCCTGCTGGCGAAGATGCACTCGGTGCACCATGGCGCCGCGGCCGCGACGCAGTTCCCGTTCCTGCGCACCTGGGAGGAGACCTTCACCGCCACCGCGGAGAACGGCTTCGAGGAGGCCGGCGCGCGCGGCTTCGCCATGGCCAGGGAGGTGATCCCGCCGCGGCTCTTCGCGCGCGAGGCGCACGTCTGGCCGGCGACAGTGGCCTCGGCCGAGCGTCACCGCGCGCTGCCGCACTCGGTCATCCACTCCGATGTACACCTCAAGAACTGGTACATCACGGCGCGCGGCGAGATGGGCTTGAACGACTGGCAGTGCGTGTGCCGCGGCCACTGGGGGCGCGACCTCGCCTACTGCATCTCGACCGCGCTGGAGCCCGACGACCGGCGCGCCTGGGAGCGCGATCTCGTCGCGCTCTACATCGACGAGCTGGCGGGCCACGGCGTCGCGCCAATCGCGTTCGACGACGCGTGGATGCATTACCGCCAGCAGCTCTTCGGCGCGCTGCTGTGGTGGACCGGCACGCTGGGCCAGCCACCGAACGCGCCGGAGATGCAACCGCGCGACTCGTGCCTGCAGTTCATCGGCCGCATGGCCGTCGCGATCGACGACCTCGACGCACTCGACGCGTTCTGAAGCCGCCCCCTGGCGCCCGTGCGGAAACGGGGACGGATTCTCTTCCCGCGTGACGGACTTGCGCGGACGCTAGCGTGGCGCCTCTGCAGCCAGCGCCTGGCGAATCTTGTACTTCAGGATCTTGCCGCCGACGGTGGTCGGGAACTCGTCCATCACCACGATGCGCTTGGGCGTTTCGAAGCCGGCCAGGCGCTCGCGCGCGAAGGCGATCAGGGCGGCGTCGTCGAGCGCCCTGCCGTCACGCGGGATAATGCAGGCGGTGACGGCCTCGCCCCACTTGTCGTCCGGCATGCCGACCACCGCTGCGCGCTCCACGTCCGGGTGCTGCTGCAGCACGGCCTCGACGCGGATGGTGGAGACATTCTCGCCGCCCGACTTCACGATGTCCTTGTAGCGGTCGACCATCAGGCGCACCTCGTCGTCGTGGTAGACGAAGCTGTCGCCGGAGTGGAACCAGCCGCCGGCAAGCGCTTCCTCGGTCGCCTGCCGGTCGCGGTAGTAGCCGGAGAACATGGCCGGCGAACGGTACACCGCCTCGCCGGCGACCCCGGGCTGGTCGCGCAGATCGTTGCCCTCGGCGTCGATTACGGTCGCCGCCATGATCGGGCTCGGCTTGCCGACGTGGTTGCTCATCGGTGCCTCGCGCAGGTACATGTCGCGGTACTGGTCGACGTGGAAGCGGTGACAGGCCACCGCCTCGGTCTGGCCGCAGATCTCGTAGACGTTGACATCGCCGCCGCAGATACGCTGGAAGGCGGCCAGCGAGCCGGGCGCGAGCGGCGCCCAGCCGAAGTGCATCGCAGTCATCGCGGTCAGGTCGTAGGCGAACGGGCGCTCGTCGACCGCGCGTATGAGGCTCTCGACGAACTGCGGCGCGCCGCCGAACAGGCACGTCACGCGCTCGCGGGTGCAGGTCTCGGCCATTACGTGGCCCTCGGGACGGCGCCCCACCACCGCGGTGCCGCCGGCGATCAGCGGCGAGAAGATGCAGGCGTGATCGCCGATGTGGAACACCATCGGCGTAAACACCGCGTGGCGGATGTCGGACTCGTGACGCAGCCCGCGGCTCTGGGTGAGGACGTGGCTGTAAGCGGTCATGTAGCTGTAGGTGTGCGAGATCATGACCGCCTTGGGGCGCGCGGTGGTACCGGAGGTGAACAGCACCTCCCAAACGTCGTCGCCGTGGATGGTGACGTCCGGCTCGCTGGTGTCGTGGCCGGCGATGAAGGCGTCGAAGCCGGGTGCGATGCCGCTCTCGCCAGCGCCAATCGACATGATGGGCTCGATGCCGGCCGGCGCCAGGCGCTCGCCCAGCTTGTCCCACTGCGGCTGGTCGACGATGGCGAGGCTGGCATCGACGTGCTCCAGCGTCTCCAGCATCACGTCCGGTGCCATCATCACGTTGACCGGCGCCGCCACCATGCCGGCCTTGGCGATCCCGATCTTGGTCAGCCAGGCCTCGTTGGAGTTGTCGCAGAACATCGCGATGCGGCTCGCTGGCGGCAGGTCGCGTGCGAGCAGGGCGTTGGCGACGCGGTTGATGAGGTCGTTGGCCTGGCGGTAACTCACGCGCTGGTACGCCGGGTCGACGGTCGCATCCGGCGTGCACACCAGGGCTTCCTTGTCGGGCGTGCTCCAGGTCACGCGCTCGATGATGTCGCCGACCGACATGCGGTTCCAGCGGTCGTCGTTGCGACGGTTGCGAAAATTCTCGACGTCGATGGTCATGGCAGGTTTCTCCCCTCTCCCCGTCACCGGTTCACCCGCGCGCGTGCGACACGCGCGCTCAACTGCAATGGATGCGGACGCGCCCCGGCCGCACACAGCCCGCGCATTCTAGCCCCGCTTCGCGCGGCGCGGTCTAGTCGCGGCGGAATCGCGGCGCCCGCCCCTCGAGGAAGGCCTGCGTGCCCTCGCGGAACTCGCTGGAGCCGTAGAGGTGGCGCAGCGCTTCGAGGCCGTGGCGCACCGACGGCAGCGCCGCATCGCCCTCGCCGTTCATCGAGATCTTCGACAACCGCATGGCCTGCGGACTGTGCCCCAGCAGCCGGCGGCACCAGTCGGCGACGGCCTCGTCGAGCTCGTCGTCCGGCACGCAGCGGTTGATCCAGCCGAGCTCGGCGGCGCGCGCCGCGCCGCACGGCTCACCGAGCAGGATGATCTCCTTGGCCCGGCGTTCACCCACGAGCTGCACCAGGAGCTGGGTGCCGAACCATACCGGCGCGTTACCCAGGCGCGAGTCGGTGTGCGCGAAGCGCGCCGATTCCGCCGCGACCGCGAGATCGCACAGCAGGTTGAGCTCGTTGCCGCCGCCCACGCACCAGCCGCGGATCTTGGCAATCACCGGCTTGCCGGTGCCGCGGATGGCCTCGGCCAGCCGCAGCAGGATGCGCGCGACACGCCGCCCCTGGTCGGCATCGAAGGCGTGCTCCATGTCGACGTCACCGCCGGTGGAGAACGCTTTGTCCCCGCTGCCGGTGAGCACGATGACGCCGGCCGCGTCGTCCGCATCGGCGCGGTCGAACGCTTCGATCAGCGCCAGCATGGTGTGCTCGGTGAACGCGTTGTGCACCTGCGGCCGGTTGATGACGATGGTGGCGACACCGTCCGCGACGGCGTAGAGCACGTCGTCCGGGGTACCCTCCCCGCTGGCGCCCACGCTCATGCGACCGAGCGCCCCTGCCCGCCCCAGAACGGCGCGCGCAGGTCCTTCTTCGCGATCTTGCCGCTACCGGTCATGGGGAAGGCGTCGTGGAAATCGATCGACTTCGGCAGCTTGTAACCGGCCAGGCGTTCGCGGCAGTAGTCGACCAGCTCCTGCTCGCTGACGGTGCTGTCGCCCTTGCGTACCACGCAGGCCTTGACCGCCTCGCCCCAGCGCTCGTCGGGCACGCCGATGACCGCGGCCTGGGCGACGCCGGGATGGGTCGAGAGGACCGATTCGATCTCGGTCGAGTAGATGTTCTCGCCGCCCGACACGATCATGTCCTTGAGACGGTCGTGGATGTAATACAGCCCGGCGGCATCGCGGATGGCGATGTCGCCGCTGTGGTACCAGCCGTCGGCGAAGGCGGCGGCAGTGGCCTGCGGCTTGTTCCAGTAGCCGCTGGCGAGCGAGGGCGAACGGATCAGCAGCTCGCCCGGCTCGCCGTCCGGCACGTCGCGGCCCCGCTCGTCGACCACGCGCAGCGCGATCAGCGGCAGCGGCCGCCCGCAGGAGCGCAGCCGGCCCTCGTCCTCGAGGTCGTGCTCGTTGGGTCTCAGCAGCGTCACCGCGCCGGAGGTCTCGGTGGCGCCGTAGAACTGCATGAACTCGCACGGCATGGCGCCGATGGCGCGCTTGATCAGGCCGAGCGAGATCGGTGAGCCGGCATACATCACCATGCGCAGCGAAGAGAAATCGGCGCTGGCGGCCTGCGGGTGATCGAGCAGCATCTGGATCATGGCCGGCGCAAAGGCGCTGATGGTCGGCCGCAGCGACGAGATCGAGGCCAGCGCCGCGCCGGGTTCGAACTGGCGGTCGATCAGCACCGCCATGCCGTTGTACATCGACTGCAGCGCGAGGCCGATGGCGAGCAGGTGAAAGTTGGGCAGGGCGACCAGGAAACGGTCCTCGGGCCGCCACTCGAGCGCGCCCTCGAAATGCTCGCACAGGCGCATGTGGTTGAAGTTGTCGTGGGTGATCACCACGCCCTTGGGATCGCCGGTGGTGCCGGAGGTGTAGAGCTGGATCGCGCCCGCCTCCATCGGGACCGGTGGCAGCGGCGCGGCATCGAAGCCGGCCAGCCAGGCGCGAAACGGATCGTCCGCGCCCAGGCTGCGATCGACCGCCTGCGCCGGCAGGTCGAGACCGGCCTCGGTGACGATCTCGTCCCACAGCCCGGCGAACTCGGGCTCGACGAACGCGAAGCGCGCCGCGGAGTCAGCGACGACGGTGCTCAGCTCGTAGCGCGACAGGCGCCAGTTGAGCGGACAGAAACAGGCACCCGCCTTGACCGCACCGAACAGGGCGACGAAGAAGTCGTCCGAGTTCTTGCCCAGGTACACGACCCGTTCGCCGGCCTCCACGCCGGTCGCGAGGATGCCGCGCGCGACCCGGTTGGCCTCTTCCTCCAGGGTGCCATAGGTGGTCTCGTTGCCGGCATAGACGAGCGCGGTGCGCGACGGCGCGTGGCGTGCGTAGTAGCTCGCGTAGTCACCCAGCGTGCGAATTTCCTGGTAGACCCACATCGTTCGACAGCTCCCTGGATTGGCGGCGACGAGCGGCGCCTGGCGCGCTCGATCCGATATCGTAATCATGCGTACTATATGCTACGTTATCTTTTCGTTCCAGCGCCCGCCCGGGCGATTCAGGGGAGAGCATGGGCCTACTCAGCAAGCTGTTCGGCGCGCGCGTCAGCCAGGTCACCGCGCAGCCTTCCGGGATCACTTTCGAGGTCAGTTCCAGCCAGTCCATCCTCGAAGCGGCACTGGCCCAGGGCATTGCCTTCCCGCACAGCTGCACGGTCGGCACCTGCGGCTCGTGCAAGTGCCGGCTGGTCTCGGGAAAAATCCGCGAGATCACCAACTTCGGCTACGTGCTGAGTGCCGAGGAGCTGCAGGGCAACGTCATCCTCGCCTGCCAGGCCGCCGCACGCAGCGACGTCGAGCTCGACGTGCCCGGCCTCGAAAGCAAGCGCCTGCACCCCGCCGGGGACTTCACCGCCCGGGTGACCGCGAGCGAGGACCTGACCCACGACATCCGGCGCGTGACGCTCAGCCTGGACCGTCCGATCGCCTTCGACGCCGGCCAGTACGCGCACCTCGCGGTCGACGAGGTCTTCGGCGCCCGCGCCTACTCGTTCGCGATGCCGCCGGCGCCCGGCGGTTGCAGCGAGGTCGCGTTCTTCATCCGCCACGTGCCGGGCGGCGCCTTCACCGACCTCCTGTTCAGCGGCGGGCTGGAGGGCAGGACGCTCAAGGTGCACGGCCCGGCGGGCAACTTCTGGCTGCGCGAGAGCCGCGCGCCGATGGTCTGCCTCGCCGGCGGCAGCGGCCTGGCGCCGCTGGTCTCGATGCTGGAGGACGCCGTGGCGCGTGACGTCGGGCGACCCTGCGTGGTGCTGTTCGGCGCGCGCACGCAGGCCGATCTCTATGCACTCGACACCCTGGCAGAGATCGGCGATCGCTGGAACGGCGCCTTCAGCTTCGTGCCGGTATTGTCCGAGGAGCCGGCCGACAGCGACTGGAGCGGCGCGCGTGGCCTGGTCACGGAGCACATCGTGTCGAGCGCCGCGAGCCTCGCCTCGGACGAGACCGAGGCCTACCTGTGCGGACCGCCGCCGATGATCGACGCCGCCCTGCCGGAGCTCGCCGCGCTCGGCGTGAGCACCGCCAACCTGCACTTCGACAAGTTCCTCGACGGCAGCCACGGGCTGGGCCGCCAGGAGATCGACTGACCGGCGCCGCGCTGACGGCCGGCGACAGCCACCGGAGTACGCTGCACCCGGTGCGGCACCGCGAACCACATCGATAACAGGGGAGAACTTCGATGATCACCAACGACGACATGCGCTATCACCCGGAGGCGATGGCCGCGCTGACCGACGACGCGACGCGCCATACCTGGGCCGAGACGCTGTACATCCCGTTCGCCGTGCCGGAGCAGGCCCTGTTCGGCAGCGCCTACCTGATGGCGCGACCCGGGGTCGGCGTGATCACCAGCGACGTCAAGGTCTTTCGCGGCCTCGGCCGCAGCCGTTTCGACGCCCTCTACGGCGACAACCAGACCCAGTTGCCGGCGCCCGCGGATTTCCGCAGCTTCACCCTGCCCTCCGGCCTCTCGGCGGATCTCAGCGCCGGCCCGGACCGCTACGCGGTGGCCTACGAAGGCATCGACGACACCCGCTTCGAGCTCACCGCGAGCGCGATCATGCCGGCCTATGACATACACGATCCCGAGATGGACCCGATGGCGCGCAAGACCTACGACGAGCGCACCGCCGGGTCCGGTTACGGCGCTGCCTACGGCGGCCATTACGACCAGCTGTGCCGCATCGAGGGTGCGCTGACAGTGCGCGGCGAGTCGTTCGCGATCGACTACGTCGACTGCATGGACCGCAGCTGGGGCGTGCGCCCCGAGATCGGCCTGCAGCCGATGGCCTGGCTGCACGCCATCTTCGGCGAGGACTACGCCTTCCACGCTATCTGGTCGATGAACTACGACGCCGGTCCCGACGCCCAGCACACCTTCGCCCATGGCTTCGTGCTCGACCGCGGCACGGTGCACGGCTGCACCGAGGCCAGTGTGCGCGTGCAGCGCGACGGCGTGTGGGGCGCGCACTACGAGATCACCGCCAGCGACGAGCGCGGCACCCGGCACCGCTTCAACGGCGCGCCGATCGCGTCCGGCCTGTGGGAGCCCTACGGCTGCGTCGGCGTGCCCAACGTGCTGTGCCGCTTCGTCAGCGAGGACGGCCGCATCGGCTACGGCGAGAACCAGGAAGGCTGGTTCTACGACACCTACCTGCGCCTGCGCGCGGCCGGCAAGGTCTGAGTGGCGGGCCCGGCGATGCAGGCGGCCAACGCATCCGCGAACGACGCTACGACAACCTGGCAGCGCGACGACCTCGAGCCACGCATCGCCCACGTGCTCGCCCGCAAGCAGCGCCGGCGCGGCGACGGTCCGTACTCGGCACGCAGCGACGACGAGGTCGCCACACAGCTCGCGGCGCTGTTCCGCGCCGAGGGCCTGACCGGGATCCGCATCAGCGATCTCGCGCGCATGACCGGTGGCGCCTCCAAGGAGCAGTTCGCCTTCACCCTGCAGCACGACGACACGGACGCGCCCCAGCGGCTGGTGCTGCGCATGGACCCGTGGATGGGCATCGTCGAGACCTGCCGCGGACGCGAGGCACAGCTGCTCGCCGCCTTCGCGGGCGTGGTGCCGGTGCCGCCGCTGCGCTTCGTCGACGCCGACGGCGAACACCTCGGGCAGCCCGGCCTGATCACGGCCATGGTCGGCGGCACCACCGCGCCCAGCGACGTGCCCGCAGCGGCGGTGAGCGGCATCGGCATCCGCTTCGGCCACTGGATCGACAAGCTGGCCCCGCAGTTCGTCGACAACCTCGCCCGCATCCATCGCTTCGACTGGCAGCAGGCCGAGCTGCCCTGGTTCGATGCACCCGTGCCCGGCACCGCCCACGCCGCGCTGCGACAGGTCAACTGGTGGACGCAGGTGTGGCAGCAGGACCTGGTCGAACCCGACCCGCTGGTCACGCTGACCGAGCGCTGGCTGCGCGAGCACGCGCCGCTGTGCCGGACGCCGGTGGTGGTGCACGGCGACTACCGTATCGGCAACTTCATGTTCGAGGAGCCCGCAGGCAACTTCAGCGCGGTGCTCGACTGGGAGCTCGCCCATCTCGGCGACTACCACGAAGACCTGGCGTGGTGCGTGCAGCACCTGTTCACCACCCCGGGCGAAGACGGCGAGCCGCTGGTCTGCGGGCTGCTGCCGCGCGCCGAGTTCTTCGCCCGCTACGAGGTGGCGACCGGCTTCACGGTCGACCCCGCGGTGATCCGCTACTACGAGATCCTCGGCGCCTGGAAGTGCATCGTGATCAACAACGCGACCGCCTGCTGCGCCGCGCGGCTCGGTCAGAGCCACCAGGACCTGGTGCTCACCTGGCTGGCCTTCGGTACCGCGGTGTTCAGTGACCAGATCGTGTCGCTGCTACGGGAGGCCGACGCATGAATCCGGACATCGACCTGCGCATCGCGTCGCTGGAGAAGGCCCTGCGCGACGTCATCCTGCCGGCCATACCGCCGGACCAGCGCCTCGCGCGCGACCAGGTCGGGCTGCTCCTGGGTCATCTCGGCGTGCTCGGCGCGCACTGGAAGTACGCGCTGCGCTTCGAGCTGGAGGTCCACGACGAGCTCGCCGCACTCGCTGCCACGCTGGCGCCGCAGCTCGGCGATGCCGCGCTGCGCGCCGCCATCGACGACCAGCTCGCGCGCGACGATACGCTCAGGCGCGACGACTACGACGCCGTCAGCGCGGCGCGGCGCGCGCTCGCCAGCCTGGTCGACCGTGCCATCCTCGACGGCCACGCCACCGGCGCGATCGATCCGCACGTGCAGCAAGCCGTGCTCGACTACGCCGCGCGGCGCGCGGCGCGCGAGCGTTGCTGGCACCAGGGCAGCGGCCTCGATCCGGATGCGTCCGCGCTGCCGCCCCTCGCCTCCCTGTTCGCCCCGCCGGGTCGCTGAGCCCGCGACGAAGCCCTCACACCATCATGACGACGACCGACACCATGGCGCCCGGCGACCTCGAGCCCGCCATCGCCGCCACCCTCCGGGGCATCCACGCCGCGCGCGCCAGCGGCCCCTACCACCTGCGCTCGCCGGACACCGTGCGCGCCGCGCTGGAGCCGTTCCTCGCCGCGCAGGGCGTGCGGCAACCACGGGTCAGCGATCTCCGGCGCATGGGCGGTGGCGCATCGAAAGAGCAGTTCGTGTTCACCCTGGCGAGCGCGGACGACGCCGCGCGGCGCTGCGTGCTGCGCATGGACCCGATGGAGGCGGCCGTGATCACCAGCCGCCGGCGCGAGTTCGAGGCCCTGCGCGCGATGCACGGCCGCATCCCGGTGCCCGAAGCGCTGTGGGTCGACGAAGACGGCAGCGCGCTGGGGCGCCCCGCGCTGATCACGGGCTTCGTCGAGGGCGTGACCAAGCCCTCGGCGATCACGAGCAACGTGTCCGGCTTCGGCACCGTGCTCGGCGACGGGCTGCGCCGCGCGCTGGCCGAGCCGTTCATCGCGCACCTGGTCGCGTTGCACGCCTTGGACTTCCGCGGCCCTGCACTGGCCTCGTTCCAGGTGCCGGACGCCGATCCGCAGCAGGCCGCGCGCTGGCAGCTCAACTGGTGGACGACGGTGTGGCGCAACGACGCTCTAGAGGGCCTCCCGCTGCTCGGCCTGGCCGAGCGCTGGATGCGTGAGCACCTGCCGGCGACGCGCGAGCTGGTACTGGTGCACTCGGACTATCGCACCGGCAATTACCTGTTCGACGAGGCCAGCGCGACGATCACCGCGATCCTCGACTGGGAGCTGGTGCATGTCGGCGACTACCACCAGGATCTCGCCTGGATCGGCATCACCAGCTGGAGCCCGGTGGTCGATGGCGTGCGCCTGGCCTCCGGCCTGATGACGGCCGACGAGCTGGCCGCGCGCTACGGCGCGGCGACCGGCCGCGAGGTCGACCCGGCAACGCTGTTCTTCTACCAGGTGCTGGGCCTCTACCAGTGCGTCGTGATCTGTCTCGGCAGCTCGCTGCGCGCGGCACACGAGTCACACAACCACCAGGACGCCTTGCTGAGCTGGCTGGCCGCGGCCGGTTACGTGTTCCTCGACGATCTGCGGCTGCTGCTGGAGCAGGGAGACGCGCGATGAACCCGAGCGTTGAGCTGCGCCTGCGCACCATGCTGCGCGCGATGAACGAGGTCATCCTGCCCGCCATCGACGGCGACGACTCGCTGGCCCAGGAGCAGGCGCGCCTGATGACGGGCCACCTGCAGGCGCTGCTCGCCCATCATGCCGGCGAGGGCCGGCTGGCGGCACGCCAACGGCAGCGCCTGGACGCGCTCGCCGCGGAGCTGCTGGAGATCGCCGACGGCGGGCCGGTCACGCGCGCCGCCGGCGCCGCGCTGGCCGCCGCCCGCGGCAGCGACGACCCGGCCCTGTCGCTCGCCGTGGAACGGCTGGTCATTGCCGCCGGTGCCGACGGCAGCGAGAGCCTGCGCGAACGCTCGCGCACGCTGGTGCTCGCGCATGCGCGCGAACAGGCGCTCACCGGCCGCGCCTGGTTCCGCCCGATGGGCTTCGACGCCGCCCCGGACGCCCTGCCCGACATTCCCGACCTGCTCGAAGAGACCTCGCCATGATCAAACCCGAAGACGCCGAGTTTCACACCCCGCCCAACGACGACTATCGCTGGTGCGAGACCAACCCGTTCCTGTTCAACATCCCCGAAGCGGCGATCTCGGGCGTCATCTATACCGTCACCCGGCCGCTGCTGGGGGTGTGCATGAGCGACGTCACGGTGCAGGACCGCATCAGCCACCACTGGGACGCGCAGCTCTACGTCGACAACCAGCAGCACCTGCCGTGCCCGAAGTCGATGCTCGAGTACAGCCTGCCGAACGGCGTCTCGGTCCGCGCGATCAAGCCGCTGGAGCATTACGAGGCGCACTACGAGGGTATCGACGACACCGGTATCGACCTCGAATTCAAAGCTATCATGCCGCCTTACGACATGAACGACCCGGACATGGACCCGCTCGCCGCCGGCCGCCACGACGCCGGCTGGAGCACCGCCTTCGGCGGCCACTACGAGCAGACCGGGCGCGTAACCGGCGAGCTGGTAGTGCGCGGCAAGCGCTGGAAGATCGACTGCATCGACACCCTGGACCGCAGCTGGGGAGCGCGCGCCGAGCGCGACAACGCCGCCGTGGTTTGGCTGCACGCGAGCTTCGGCGAGCGCCTGACCGTGCACGCACTGTTCGCGTTCGATCCGGCGAAAACGGCCGAGTTCGGTCCGCTCATCTCCGGCTACGTGCTGGAGGACGGCGCGGTCCACGGACTGACTGCGATCGAGGGGCGCAGCGAGCGCAACGGACTGCTGCCGATGAGCACCTGGCTGAAGGCGACGGACGTGCGCGGCAAGACCTTCGCCATGACCGCGGCGGCCGTCAACGGTGCCCCCTGGGCACCCTACCCGTCACTGGTGTACGTGCAGAACCTGATGCGCTGGAACCTCGACGGCGAGATCGGCTACGGCGTGCAGCAGGACGTCATGGCGCGCACCTACCTCACGCGTAACCGCGACGCGCTGCGCCACGTATGAGGCGCACCTCAGCGGCGGCGGTGTTCCTCCAGCGCACGGTTGAAGCGCCGCACGGTGGCCCCGATCAGCAGGCGGTAGAACGGGCGCAGCAGCCAGGCCGGCACGCCGCGCGCACGCTCCTCCAGGGCGACCCGGGCGCGCGGGTGGTCCATCAGCTTCGGATAGGGCCGCGGGAAGCGGTAGTGGCGATCGTCCGACCAGAACTCGAGCGCGACCAGGTGCTTGCAGCTCTTGTAGCCATAGTGCGCGGGCGCCACCACGCGCAAAGGCGCGCCGTGCGCGAGGCCGAGGCCGCCGTCGTCGAGCCCGGTTGCGAGCAGCACGTCGTCGGCCAGCAGGTCGTCCAGCGGCAGGCTGACGCAGTAGCCGTCGTCGCCGCGCAGCACGACCAGGCGCGCACCCGCTGCCGGCGCCGCCAGCGGCATCACCAGGCGTTCGTAGACCTCGGCAAAGCGCCAGCCGCGCCAGCGCACGTCGCGTACCGACCACGTGGTGACGCAATGGAAATCGGCGGTCAGCTCGATCTGCGGCAGCTCGGCCAGCGCGCTCGCGAGATCGACCTCGGTCGCGACCTCGCCGCGCACCACGAGGCTGAGGTGTTCGGGATCGCGCGGAAAGCGCCGTGCGAAACGGCCCAGGCCGAAACGCGGGAAGACGCGGGTCTCGTCCTGCCCGCGCGGCAGCGGTCGGGTGCCCTGTTCGCTCAAGGTTGCGTGCCCGGCTCGGGTTGAAACGCACCATCATAATCGCTGGCGCGGAACGGAGAAGCAGAAAAAGGGGACATGGGAAAAAGGGGACATGCCACTTTTTCAATGCAGCTCAATAGCGTGGTTCGGTAGTGTGCGAAAAAGTGGCATGTCCCCTTTTTCCCATGTCCCCTTTTTCGCCTTTCAGCATGTGCCGGTCTCTCATTGACCCAACCTGAGGAGCAACAGCCATGGACAACCTCATGAATCTCGACAGCCGCGTGGTCGTCATCACCGGCGCTGCGCAGGGCATAGGACGCGGCGTGGCGGCGAAGGCCGCGGGCCTGGGTGCGACCGTGATCCTGGTCGACCTCAACGGTGACGGCGTGCGCGATACCGCGGAGCAGACCGGCGGGCATTGCTACGTCGGGAGCGTTGCCGATCCCGGCTTCGTACAGGACACGGTGGCCGACGTGATCGCGCGGCACGGCACCATCAACGGCCTGTTCAACAATGCCGGCATCATCCGCACCGCCATGATCAACAAGATGTCACTGGCGGACTGGCAGGCCGTCATCGACGTCAACCTGACCGGGGTCTTCAACTGCCTGCAGGCAGTCGGACGCCACATGGTCGAGTGCGCCGAGTCGGGCGACGAAGCGCCGCGTCGCATCGTCAACGTCTCCTCCATCGCCGGGCGCCGCGGCACCATTGGCCAGATCAACTACGGCGCGGCCAAGGCCGGCGTGCTCGGCATCACCATGAGTGCCGCACGCGAATGGGCGCGCTACGGAATCTGTGTCAACAGCGTGTGTTTCGGTGCGGTCGAGACGCCCATGACCGAGGTCATTCGCAGCCCCAGGTTTCTCGAACGCACGCTCGCGCAGATCCCCATGGGACGCATCGCACAACCCGACGAGGTCGCCACCCCGTGCTGCTTCCTGCTCAGTGACGGCGCCAGCTACATCACCGGGCAGCATCTGAGCATCGACGGCGGATCGCACATCGGCTTCTGAGCGCGCCGGGGGAGCGGCGCTGCGTGCTCAGTCGCGCCGGCTGAGATAACCTTCGATCAGCGAGCGCACGGTGCGCTCGACCGCGGTCCGTTCGTTCCCGGCGAACTTCATCTGCGCGATCATGTGCGCGAGGCCGATGATGACCCGCGCCTCGTCCTCGGTGTCGAGGTCGGCACTCAGCGTGCCGGCGCGCTTGCCCTCCTCGATCTTGGCGCTCACGTCGCGCATCGCGCGCTGGTGAAAGCGCAGGTAGGCGGGCCAGTACTCGCCGCGTACGGCGGTGCTCCAGCCGAGCCAGACCCGGATGTAGTCCGGGTGCGTGTCGATGGCGTCGGCGAACGCCAGCAGGATGCCGGTGAGCGCCGCCGGCGCGGGCACGGCCGCGGCGAAGTGCGGGGCGACGATGTCGGCGAACAACAGCCGCTCGACCTCCGCGATGACCGCCTCGGCGAGATCCGCGCGGGTCCGGAAATAGTGGAACACGGTCGGCACCGCGACCCCGGCGGCACGCGCGACGTCGCTGTGGCGCGCGTGTCCGAGGCCGCGTTCGGCGCTCTCGGCAATGGCGTAGCCCAGGATCTGACCGCGGCGCTCGGCGCTCGCCATCGGCCGCGCGCGGCGGCGCGCCGGGGCCTTGCCGTCGGCGCCAGGTCGTGGGCGCACGTCACGTTGGGGCGAAGATGCTGACACCTGGGGATCCTGTGCGGTGCGGGTGCGTCGGGACGCGCGCAGGCGCCCTCCGACCAGGGCAAAAGTGTACCCGTTTTGCCTGCCGCCAAGCAGTGCACCTGCCTAATTGACTAAATCTTCAAATAGAGTAGGATTAACCGTTAGCGCGCATACCATAATCTAGCGTACGAATTCGCCGGCGCCCTGCGCGCGCGCGTCGCCGGCAACACCGGCCGCCACCTCGGCCAGGGGGGAATCCACATGGAACGACTCAAGTACCTGCGCGCCTGCGCCGCCGCCGGGCCGCTGTTTCTGCTCGTGTTCATCGTCTTCTGGGGCATCATGGGCAACAACATTCCGCCCATCCCGGCCGACGCGCCGGCCAGCGTGGTGGCGGACTTCTACCGTAACAACGCCAACATGGTGCGCATGGGCATGACCATGGCGATGAGCTTCGTGGTGCTCTATTTCATCTGGGGCCTGGCGATCGCCAAGGTCATCGAGTACGGCGTCGAGGGTGAGAACAACATCCTCTCCACGCTCGCCCTGTGGGGCGCCGGCCTGACCGTGGTGCCGATCATGGTCTCCTGCTCGTTCTGGCTGACCGGCTCGTATCGCCCCGAGGCACTGGACGATTCCGTGCTGCAGCTCCTCTACGACATGCCCTGGCTGCTGATCGACCTCGGTTACATGGTCACCACGGTGCAGATGTTCGCGCTCGGCGTGGCCTTCCTCACCGACAGGCGCGACGTCCCGCTGGTGCCGAAGTGGCTCGCCTGGTACGGCATCTGGGTCGGCTTCAGCTTCATCGCCGAAGTCTTCATGCCGTTCTTCACCGAGGGCTTGTTCGCGCGTCACGGCGTGCTCAACTTCTGGATCGAGTTCTTCCTGTGGTTCTTCTGGATCGTCGGCCTGTCGTACTACGTCTTCGTCGCCATCGGCCGCCTCGAGGCCGAGGCACAGGGGCTGGCCGCAAGCAGCCCGGCCGGTGCTGCACGTCACGGCGGAACGGTGGCGGGTGCGCCGGTCTGAAGCCATTGACGCCGCCACCGGCGGCACCGTGAAACACGCCCCCGTCGCCCGGCCGCAAGCGGCCGGCGACGAGGGCGTGTGGTTCTTCATCAGCGCCGACATCGCGCTGTTCGCGGTGTTCTTCGCCGCGTTCATGGTCTACCGCTACGCCTCGCCGGCGCTGTTCGAGCACTCGCGCCAGCAGCTCGACGTCGGACTCGGCACGCTCAACACGCTGATCCTCCTGAGCAGCTCGTGGCTGGTCGCGCTCGCGGTGCATGCCGCGCGCGACGGCGAGCGCCGCCGCGTCTTACGCCTGCTCGGCGCCGGCATGCTGGTCGGGTCGGGTTTCGCGGTGACCAAGCTGATCGAGTACGCGGCCAAGATCGAGGCCGGGCTGACCATGGTCCGCAACGACTTCTTCATGTTCTACTGGGCCCTGACCGGCCTGCACTTCGTGCATTTCCTGATCGGCATGGGCGTGCTCGGCGTGTGCTGGTACCAGGCACGCCGCGGACCGGTCGATGGCCGCTACGTGTTGTGGATCGAGTCCGGCGGCTGCTACTGGCACATGGTCGACCTGCTGTGGATCGTGCTGTTCCCGATGATCTACCTGCTGCGCGCGGCATGAACGGCATCGCGCGTCACCCGATGACCTTTGCCTGGGCGGTGCTGATCGCGGCCACCCTGCTGCTGTGCTTCCTTGCCGAGGGCGCCGGCGCCGGCCGCACGGCGATCGTCGCGGTGATCCTGATCGCCGCGTTCAAGGTGCGCATGGTGTTCCTGTGGTTCATGGAGCTGCGCTCCGGCGCCATGCCCTGGCGCGCGGTCGCCGAGGGCTGGGTGGTGCTGGTGGCGGCGATCCTGGTCAGCGGCTACCTGCTCACGCCGCCCGCGGGCTGAGGCGGCCCGCGAACGGCCGTCGCGACCTGGTCTGCCATCGCCGGCCTCCCCGCGACACGCGACGCACGGCGGGTCCCGTTACCGGGAACGGTCGAGCAGCTCTTCGATCGGAGGAACGGCCTCCGGGCGCGCTTCCCAGCCCTGCGGCGCAACCCACGCACGTTCCCGCAGCAGCTGTTCACCGGCATGGCTGGTGACGAGCTCCTTCACGCGCTGACGTAACGATTCGTCCGCGGCGGCGGTGAGTGTGCCGATCAGCGCACCGCTGGTCGCGCGCAGGGCGCGCACGGCGTCCAGCACTTCGCGCGGATCGGCAGCCGCGCGGGCATGCACGTCGGCCCCCAGGGCGAGCGCATCCTGCAGCGCAGCGCTCTCCGCGGCTTCCGCCCCGCCCGCCTCGAGCAGGTCGCGCGACAGGCCGAGCAGGCGTTCGAGCTCGTCGCGGTCGTAGGCGAACTCCAGCGGCAGGCGCGCGGCCATCAGCCCGAGCAGGCCGATGGTGACCTGGAGCTGCTCGACGGCGAGCGCATTGTCGCTGTCCACCGCGGGCAGCACCACGTCGGTGAGTGACTTGATCATCGCCGGGATGGCGACGTCCGGGCGCAGTTGCATGTCAGGCTCCTCGTTCCAGCAGGGTACGCAGCTCGTCGAGCAGCTTGGGTCCGATACCGACGATCCAGGCGAGCAATGCGTCCTGGTGGGTCTTGCCGTTGCGCGCTGCCCGCGAGCCGGTCGCCAGCGCGATCACCCCCTGCAGCCAGCCGCAGTAGACCTTGTAGTAGTACAGCGTGCTCGCGTCGACCCGGATCCCGGCCGCACCCTCGTAGGTCTCGATGAACTGCGACTCGGGCATGAAGCCGCCGGCGAGCAGGGTCTCGCCGTCCTCGGCATAGTGACCGTAGGCGGGATGGACCGCCCACGCGATGTCGAAGTGGGGATCGCCGATGCGCGCCATCTCCCAGTCGAGCACCGCGCTGATGCGCGCGTCGTGCTCGGTGAAGAGGAAGTTGCCGACGCGGTAATCGCCGTGCACCACCACCGGCCGCGCGCAGGCCGGCATGTTGGCGCGCAGCCAGGCGCAGGCGTAGCGCATCAGCGGCACGTCCTCGTCGGCGTCCTCCTCCCATACCCGCTCCCAGTGATTGAGCGCGAGCGCGATGGATTGCGTGCCCGGCGCGGGCCGGTCGAACGCCGTCAGCTCCGCCGCGGCGACGTCGGCGCTGTGGATGCGGGCCAGCACCTCGACGAACTGCGGCCCCAGGGTCGCGCGCCAGTGCGGCGCCATCCAGGTGCCCATGCCGGTCGCCTGGCTACTGGCGTCATGGGGCTTGGTCACGCCCTCGACGAAGCCGTACACGATCGCCGGGTAAGCGAGGTACTCGCCCTCGGCATCGACCCAGAACACCGGCGGCACCGGCACCACGCCCTGCATGGCGCGGATGATCTCGAACTCGCGCAGCCGGCTCGATTCGACCAGCGACTCGGCGGGCTGCATGCGCACCACCATCGGCGTGCGCTCGCGCCCGACCCCGGGCCGCTTCCAGTCCAGCGTGAACGCGACCTGCAGCTTGGACGCGCCGCCGGCCAGCCAGCGCGCATCGCTCACCGCGAAGTCGTTGCCGACGTGCGCGCGGATCAGCGCGCTGGTGCCGGCAACCATGTCGTCCAGGCCCTGCGGCAGGTAGCCGGGGCCGGCACGCCGGCGCATCTTGCGCGTGAGTACGCGGTCGATCTCCGCTTCGCAGGGAAAGCGTGCGCGCAGGGACTCGATCCAAGCCGCGTCCGGCGCGTTCTTGTCCGGCGCGCCCATGGCGCTTACTTCGAGGCGGCCACGGCTCCCAGCGAGTCGAGATCCTCGATCGCGTTGGCCATGCGCCCGATGAACGCCAGCGAGGCGTCGCGCGGCTGCATCGCCGGCGCCTCCGGCGGCTGGCCCAGGGTCCCCGTCCACCACGCCAGCGCGCCGAACATCTGCGCACGATAGGCGAGCCAGACCGTGTCGAAGTCGATCCCGGCAACGCCCTTCTCGCGCATGAGATCCACGTAATAGGTCACCAGCTCACGCTCCCAGGCGCGCCGCTGCTCGACCTCCAGTGCCGCGGAAATAGCGTAGGAGAGATCGCGGCTCAAGTGGCCCTTGCACGAGCACTGCCAGTCGTTGAGGCCCATGCTGTCCGGCCCGGCGATGTACCAGTTCTTGAGGTGCGGATCGCCGTGCACCAGGGTGCGCGGCAGCTTGCCGTGCAGGGCGATGGCCTCGACCGTGGCCGGCCAGATCTCGGCCTCGCGCGCGTACAGGCCGGGCGGGATGACCTCGCGCGCCGCGCTGAAGCCGCGCTGGCAGGCCTGCTCGAAACCGGCTTCGCGGGCGGTGATGGCGAAGTAGTCCTCCCAGGTGTTCCAGGCCGACAGCGTGGTGTCGAGCTCCGGGCTCTCGTAGTAGGCCGCGTGCAGGGTCGACAGCGCGCGCATCTGGCTGCGCGCGAGCTCCAGCGTCAGCGGCGTGTCGTAGTTGCAGAACTCGACCTCGGCGGCGATGTCGCGCATGACGATGATCGAGTTCAGCGACTGCGGATCGAAGCGCGCGTGCAGGCAGTCGGGCGCGACCAGGTCGAGCCGTGGCCGCACCACGTCGAAGAAGGTGACCTCGGCCTCGATGCCGCCGTTCATGCCGATGATGTAGCGGTTCTCCAGATGATGGGTCGACTTGCAGAAGACCGAGGCGGGCAGACCGTCGGCCTGTCCGGCCTCGTTGTACTCGAGGTGGATGCGCCGCCGGCTGGAGGTACCCTCGTCCTCGTCACCGAGGCGGAAGCCGGTGACCTTGACGTCGCTGCTGGCGCGCGCGCAGAGGATGTCGGTCAGCCACTCGCTGGTGATGAGGTCCCAGCCCATGGGGATCTCGTCGCGCCTGCGTACCGGTTTCGCCGCTGCCGCCTCGCGTTCGTAGGCGGCCGTGATTTGCTTGAAGGTCAGTCCCATCGATCGATTCCTGTGCGTGTCCGCCCGCCTCAGGCGTAGCGGGAAATGAGTGGCGCGGCGGCGTCCATGGTCCGCATGGCAGCGGCGTCCGAATCCAGCGGCAGCCACACCACGGTGCGCTCGACCCCGGCCGCGGCATAGCGCTCGACGAGCCGCTCGTCGACCACACTGGTAGCGAAGACGGTCATCGAGATGGCAGCCGGGTCACGGCCCTTCTCCGCGCACAGCTCGGCGAGCTCGCGCGACGCGCGCTCCAGCGTGTCGTCCTGCGGATCGACCAGGATCCAGCCGTCGCAGTAGTCGACCACGCGTTTCAGGCCGGCCTTGCTGACCGCGCCCAGGAACACCGGCGGATGCGGGCGCTGCACCGGCTTGGGGTAGCACCAGATCGGGTCGAAATCGACGAACTCGCCGTGGTAGCTGGCCTGCTCACTGGTCCAGATCGCCTTCAGCGCGCCGACCCGCTCGCGCAGGATCTTCCAGCGATCCTCGAAGCGCGTGCCGTGGTTGGCCATCTCCTCGCGGTTCCAGCCGCCGCCGACGCCGAACAGCACGCGCCCGCCGGAGAGATAGTCGAGCGTGGCGACGGCCTTGGCGACCACGATCGGATCGTGCTCCATCAGCAGGCAGATGCCGGTCGCCACCTTGAGCGTCTTCGTCACGCTGGCCGCCGCGGTCAGCGAGACGAACGGGTCCATGAAGTGCTTGTACTCCTCGGGCAGATCGCCGCCGAGCGGAAACGGCGTCTCGCGGCTGACCGGGATGTGGGTGTGCTCGGGCAGCCAGATCGACTCGTAGCCGCGTTCCTCGGCGGCGCGTGCCGCGGTATCCGGACGCAGGCCGTACTCCGTGTTGTAGGACACGATGCCAAACTTCATGCTGCTTCCCTCCCCTCGCCCGCAGCCCGCGGGATTTAGTACGTTAGTGTACGGTATGTTGGCACACGATCACACCGCCGGGCCACGCAACCGGGACGAGCGGAACCCGGCGCCGCTTACCCGGCCGCGGCCGACCGCACGGCGTACTGGGGCAGCGACCGTCACGGCGCGTTCACTCGGCCACTCGCTCGTACCAGGCGTCGTGCGGTCCGAGGATGCGCCGCACGCTGCCGTCGTCGTTCCACTCGACACGAGCTTCCCGGTAACCCAGGGCGTAGGCCGGGCAGTCCGCGCCGACGGCGAGACGCGCGCGATCGCCGGTGCGGGTCAATCGCCACGAGACGCCGGCCGGGTTGGTCCAGCGCAAACCGTCGGGGCTGGTGCTGAGCGTGATCTCGCTCACCCGTGGCTGGCCGTTGCCGTCCCGGCCCACGTGCCGGTAGCGACCGGCGAGCAGCAACGCACCGAGGTCGGCCGCGGCCGCCGGGTCCGCCGCCGCCCGAACCTGCGCGACAGGCTCTGCTGCGGGCGGTGGCGTGCCCGCGTCAACCGTGCCCAGGCGGCGCACGATCTCGCTGTAGCCGGCCTGCGCCGCGAGGTCACTCGCGGTCTGCCCGGCCGGCATGCGCGCCTGCGCATCGGCGCCGTGCTCGAGCAGCACGCCGACCAGCTCCAGGTTGCCCGTGCGCGCGGCGTCGATCAGCGGCGTCCAGCCCGCCTTGTGCACGAAATTGACGTCCGCTCCGTGACGGATCAGCAGCCGCGCCAGCGCCGTGTGTCCGCGATCGGCAGCCATGATCAGCGGCGTCAGGCGGCTGTCGTCATGGCCGTCGACATCGGCGCCGAAGCGCAACAGCATGCGTGCAATCTCGATGTGGTTGCGCTCGGTGGCGTACTGCAGGGCGGTGCGGTTGGCACGGCCGCGCGCATTGGGATCGGCGCCGCTCGCGAGCAGGGCCGCGACGACCGCGTGCTCACCGGCCGCGGCCGCGCGCATCAGGGGCGTCATGCCGCCGGCTGCGCGATCGATGGTGGCCGCCGTCATCGCCGTGACCGCGGCCAGCGCGGCGGAGCGGTCGCCGGCCGCCAGGGCGCGGCGCAGCGCGCCGTGCGTATCCGGCTCGTTGTCGGCCGTGGACTTCGCCGGCGGTGCGTCCGTCGCCGCGCCGGGGGGCGTCAGCGGTGCGTACAGCGCCAGGATGCCGAGCGTGATGCCGCCGAGCAGCAGCACCACCACCAGCAGCGGTCCGAGCAGGCGTGATGCGGACGCGGGATGCGGCTCGATGCGGCTGGGCTTCATGGACTTCCTCGCACGACGGCCATGGGGGCAGCGCTCCCATTGTCCCCCTTCCTGCGCCGGAATGGGCGCGCGGTGGCGCGCGGCTCAGCCGGCGAGCTGGTATTCGTCCAGATCGGGCGCGCGCATCTCCTCCTGGAACCGCTCCAGCGACCACGGCCACAGGATCGGCTGGCCGTTGCGGTCCAGGTACCAGCTGCGGCAGCCGCTCACCCACACCGTCTTGCCCATGGCGCCGCGGATCGCCTCGTTGAACGCGGCGCAGGCCTCGGCCCTGGGCTGCAAAGCGCGGCAGCGCCCGTCGCGCACCTCGGCCACGAGGTCCAGGATGTAGCGGATCTGGGCCTCGGCGACCATGATCAGCGAGAAGTTCCCGATCGGGCTGTTCGGTCCGATCATCATGAAGAAGTTCGGAAAGCCGGGAATGCTCATCGATCGATGCGCGCGCGTGGCGTCACGCCAGGCGTCGTCCAGGGCCAGTCCGTCCTCACCCACGATGTTCATGGCGCGCACGAAGCGGTGGGCGTCGAAGCCGGTGGCATAGACCAGCACGTCGAGCTCGTGCAGGCGGTCATCGGCGGTGCGCACCCCGCTGCGCTCGATGGCGCGAATACCGGTGGTGACGAGCTCGGCGTTGGGCTTCTGGATCGCCGGGTAGAACTGCTCGGACATGATCAGGCGCTTGCAGGCGACGGCATAATCCGGCGTCAGCTTCTCGCGCAGGGCCGCATCGGTGACGTTGTCGGCGAGGTTGGCGCGGCAGGCGTCGGCGATCTTCGCCATCTGTTCGGCGTCGCCCACCACCGCGCGCGCGATGGTCGTTCGGATGCGATCCGACCACGCCTGGTAGGCCTCGGCCAGGCGTTCGGGATGCGCGCGGTAGGTGGCCTTGTCCTGTTCGCTGTAGGGCGGGTTGGGGATCGGCAGGATCCACTGCGGTGTGCGCTGGAACAGGGACAGCCGCGCGACGCGCTCGACGATCGCCGGCACGATCTGGATCGCGGTCGAGCCGGTACCGATGATGCCGACGCGCTTGCCGGTGAGATCGACGCCGTGGTCCCAGCGCGCGGTGTGGAACGACGCGCCGGCGAAATCCGCGCGCCCCGGGATGTCCGGGAACACCGGGTGATGCAGCACGCCGGTGGCGGCGATGACGATGTCCGCGCTCGCTTGCGTGCCGTTGGCGAAGCCGAGCTGCCAGACGCCGTCGCGCCATTCGGCGCTCTCGAGCTCGTGCCCGAAGGCGATGTCCTGCGCGAGCGCATACTTGTCGGCCACGCGCTCGAGGTAGGCCTGGATCTCCGGCCCCGGCGAGAACAGGTGACTCCACTCGGCATTGAGCTCGAAGGAGTAGCAGTAGTGCTGCGAGGGCACGTCGCAGGTCAGCCCGGGGTAGGTGTTGTCGCGCCAGGTGCCGCCGACCCGGTCGGCTTTCTCGTAGATGCGGAAATCGTCGTAGCCGGCCTCGCGCAGCTTGATGCCGGCGAGCAGGCCGGACATGCCGGCGCCGATGACCGCGACGCGCGGCCCCTTGCGTGGTGAAGTGCTCAATGCGGTGTCCCTGTCGGTGGCGGTTCAGGCGTCCTCGGACGCGATGCGAATGAGGCGCTTGCCGAGATTCTCGCCGCGGTAGAGCGCGGCGATGGCGTCGGGCGCGTGCTCGATGCCGTCGGCGATCTCCTCGCGGTAGCGCACCAGGCCCTGGCGTACCCAGGGCTCCAGCGCCGCCAGCGCCTCGCCGTAGCGTTCGGCGTAGTCGAAGATGACAAAGCCCTGCATGCGCGCACGCCGCGTCAGCAGCACGCGCTCCACGCGCGGCCCGGACGGCGGCGGGTCCCAGCTCGCGACCGAGGCGGTGCCGCAGACCACCACCCGCGCGCCGGGGTTGAGATGGCGCAGCACGGCATCGGTGATCGCGCCGGCGGTGTTGTCGAAGTAGACGTCGATGCCGTCCGGGCAGGCTGCCGCCAGCGCCGCGTCGACGTCTTCGGCCTTGTAGTCGATGGCCGCGGCATAGCCGAACTCGTCCGTGCACAGGCGCTTCTTCTGCACGCCGCCGGCGATGCCGACCGTGCGGCAGCCGAGGATGTTGGCAATCTGCCCGACGCAGGAGCCGACCGCGCCGGCCGCGGTCGATACCACGACGGTTTCACCGGCGCGCGGCTGTCCGACCTCGAGCAGGCCGAAATAGGCCGCCAGCCCGTTGATGCCGAGCACGCCGAGCGCCGTGGTCAGCGGCAGGTCGCCGCGCTCGACCCGGCGCTCGACGGCGGCCGGGGCAGCGACGGCGTAGTCCTGCCAGCCGAACATGCCCTTGACGTAGTCACCGGCGGCGTAGCCCTCGGCGTTGGAGACCTCGACACGGCCCACGGTCAGTGCCCGCATCGGATCGCCGAGGGCGACCGGCGCGGAGTAGTTGCCGACGTCCGCGGCCCAGCCGCGCATGGCGGGCTCGACCGAGAGATAGATGTTGCGCACCAGCAGCTCGCCCGGTCCGGGTTCGGGTAGCGCGCGCTCGACGATCTCGAAATGCTCAGCCTGGGGGATGCCGTGAGGACGGGACTTGAGAATGACCTGGCGATTGACCTGGCCGGGCATGGGCGGTCTCCGGTTGCGGGTAAGATGGGGCACACGGTCTGCTCGCGCGCCGCCGGGGCACGGCGAGCTTGTCGGGGCGCCACGGGCATAGTACGCTATCACATAGTAAGCTTTATTACGATATGTGCCGGCGCCCGATCGGCGCCAGATCCCGCGGAGGTCAACTGCATGGAAATCGGAATCGCCCAGCTTCACCCGAGCTTCGGCTTCGCCGCCGACGTCACCGACACCCAGGTCTACAAGGACGAGATCGCGATTGCGATACAGGCCGACGAGATGGACTACGACCACATCTGGGTCGTCGAGCATCACTTCGAGGACTACTCCTTCTGTCCCGACAACTTCGTCTACCTGTCGCACCTGGCCGCGTGCACCAAGCGCATCAGGCTCGCCACCGGCGCCGTCATCGTGCCCTGGCACACCCAGCCGCTGCGCATCGCCGAGCGCGCCGCCATGCTCGACCAGCTCACCGACGGCCGCTTCATTCTCGGTCTCGGCCGCGGGCTGGCCAAGCGTGAGTTCGACCAGATCGGGATCTCCATGGACGAGTCGCGCGAGCGCTACGACGAGGCCGCGCCGCTGATCCTCGAAGCGCTGGAGACCGGCGTGTGGCCGGAGCACGAGGGCAAGTACTTCCAGACCCCCAGTGCACCGCTGCGCCCCGCCCCGCTGTCGAACGAGTGGCGCGACACGCGCTTCACGCAGGTCGCCATGAGCCCGGACTCGGCCGAGCAGGCGGCGCGGCTGGGCGCGCAGGTGATGGCGTTCAACTACAAGCCGATCGAGGTCATGCGCCAGGAGTACGACGACTACAAGGCGCACTTCCGCCGTTTCCACGGCCGCGAGGCACGCCCCATGCTGATGACCGAGATGATGGTGTGCGACACCGACGCCGCGCGCGCGAAGGAGAACGCCGAGCGCTACGTCGCCAACTACGGCATCTCGGTGCTCGACCACTACGAGATGCTGGGCGAGCAGTTCAAGGCCAGCAAGGGTTACGACACCTACGCCGAGGCGGCCGCCGCGATGCGCGAGGTCGGCAAGGACCAGGTCATCAAGGGCTACGTCGATCAGCAGATCTGGGGCACGCCGGACCAGATCCTGCGCCGTTTCGAGGAGCGCTTCGAGCTCATGGGCGACTACGGCATCCTCAGCGTGTTCCGCTTCGGCGGCACGCCGCTGGACGTCGCCTCGCGCTCGATGAAGCTGTTCAACGACGAGTGCATCCCGGTGCTGCGCGGCTGGGCGAAGGAGCGCGCCGCGGCGGCCTGAGTACGGCGCGCGCCGACGCCGCGTCGCGCGACGCGCAGCCCCTCGCGGCTACCTCGGGGATTCGCGCACACGCCGGCTGCGCGCGCACGCAGCCGGCGTGTGCGCGGTAAGCTATGCGCTGCGCAGCGGCGGCCGGGGAGCAGGGCAGGTCCATGAACGACGTCATCGAACACCGTCTCGACATCGACGGCACCCGCATCTACGCCGTCGAGCAGGGCCGCGGGCCGCTGGTCCTGCTGGTGCACGGCTTTCCCGAGCTGGCTTACTCCTGGCGCCATCAGCTGCCCGCACTGGCCGCCGCCGGTTACCGCGCCGTGGCCATCGAGCAACGCGGCTACGGGCGCTCGTCGAAGTTCTGGGACCCGCAGGCCTACCGCATCGACCATCTCGCTGCCGACATCGTCGGCGTGATCGAGGCACTCGGCGAGAGCCAGGCCGTCATCGTCGGTCACGACTGGGGCGCGCCGGTGGTGTGGAGCACGGCGTGGATGCATCCGCACGCGGTGCGCGGCGTGGTCGGCATGAGCGTGCCCTTCGCCGGCAGGGCGCTCATCGGCGTGCCCGGCAACCCCTTCGGCGAGCACGAGCTGGAGGCCTACCAGGCCGAGCTCGCCGGTCCCGGCCAGGATTTCTACCACACCTACTGGAGCGGGCTGGATGCGATCGTCGAGGAGATCGAGGCCGATCTGCACGGCTGGATCCGCGACCTCGTCTACAGCGTCAGCGGTGAGTGCCTGTCCGCGGCCGGCTTCGATCTGGGCGCGGCCGATCCGATCACCTTGATCCGCGGCAGTGCGCTGTGCATTCCGCACGGCGCGAAGATGCGCGAGCGCTTCTCCACGCCCGAGACCCTGCCGCCGTGGCTCTCCGCCGCCGATCTCGCGGTCTACGTCGAGGCCTTCGAGCGGTCCGGCTTTCACGGCCCGCTGTCCTATTACCGCAATCTTCCGGCCGATTGGGTGGTGCTGGAGCCTTACGCCGGAACGCCGCTGGCGCCGCCGGCCTGCTTCATCGGCGCCGAGTACGACGTCGCCACCTGGTGGGGCGCCGAGGCGCTGGCGCGCGCCGACGAGGTCATGGCCGACTTCCGCGGCCACACCGTCCTGCCCGGCTGCGGTCACTGGATTCAGCAGGAGCGGGCCCAGGACACCAACCGCCTGCTGCTCGACTTCCTCGCCGGGCTCGACTGAAGCTGCACCCGTCGCGGCGCGCCGCAGCGCCGGCGTGCTCAGTCCTCGTCGCCGCCCAGGATGCCGAGCAGGTTGGCCTTCATGCGCTTCAGGGTGCGCGTCGTGGTCGCGATGTCGCGCGCGCTGAGGCCGGCCAGGACCTGCTCGTTGGCTTCGCGGCCGAGCTCGCGCAGGGTGTCGAAGGTACGCCGCCCGCGCGCGGTCAGGGTGATGCGCTTGGTGCGGCGATCGGCGGCATCGGCGATGCGCTCGACCATGCCGGCCGCTTCGAGCTTGTCGATCAGCGAACCCAGCGCGACCTTGCCGAGGTCCAGCCGATCGGCGAGCTCGGACTGGCTCATGCCGTCCTCGCGCCACAGGTAGGACAGCACCGCGGCCTGTGCCCGGGTCACCCCGGCGGGACGAAACGCGGAATCGTAGACCAGCTTACGCAGGCGCGAAGTATCGTGGATGTAGAAGCCGAGCCGAAACTCGGCGTCGTCGTTGTCTCCCGCTTTCGATCCCGCCATGCCCTGCCCTTGCCACGCTGCATTCGCCGGCGCCCGGCCGCCCGGCCCTTGCGCCCCATTGTAGCCGCAGCGGCCGGGCGAACGGCGACTACAGGCGGTAGATACGCGTCGCGGTCGCGCGGAACAGCATGTCCTTCTCCGTCTCGCTGTAGCCGGCGGCCATCTTCTTGAACGCGTTCCACAACACCGTGTAGGACAGTGCGCACTTGTCGACCGGGAAGTTGCTTTCGAACATGCAGCGCTCGGGACCGAACAGCTCGATGGCGTGGTGGTAGTAAGGCGCCTGGCGCCGCACGATCTCGTCCGAGTCCGGCGGACCCGGCTGCTCGTCGAAACCAAAGCCGTTCCACGGCATCGCCAGTCCGCCGAGCTTGACCGCGACATTGGCGCAGCCCGCCAGCTCGCGCATGTCGCTGGCCCATTGCGCGAAGATCTCGTCGCGCCGACCGGCGTACGGTCCGACCCCGAGCGGAGTGCCGAGATGGTCGAGCACGAACTGCACCTCGGGCAGCGCGCGCGCCATGCGGGTCATCGACGGCAGCTGGTGATGATAGTGATAGGTATCCAGTACCAGCCCCATCTCGCCGAGTACGGCGACCCCGGCGCGGTAGTCCGGATCGTCGTAGGCGTCCGGCCCCGCGAAGCCGGGCATGGACATCACGGCCTCGTCGGCATCCCATGCCACCGCCTGGCGGATGCCGCGGAACAACGGACTGGCCGCGCAGTGCGCTTCCAGCACCGGCCGCACCCGCGCCCCCAGGCGGAGCTCACAGCTCGCGATGATGCCGCCGATCCGGGTTCTGCCCGGACTCGCCGCCGCCTGCCGGGCGACGGCATCGACCGACTCGGTCTCGCCGACGCAACGCAACGCCTCGGGGCCGTCCGCGCGGTAGCCCTCCCAGCATTGCAGGTAGACCGTCTGCTCGACCTTGTGGGACGCGGTGTCGGCCCACAGATCGGCCAGGTCATAGGCCGGGAAAGCGCCCCCGGGCACGAAGAAATGGTGGTGCGGATCGACGATGCGCCGCTCCGGCTCGATGACGGGCTCAGTGACCCGGGCGAGCCAGGACGGGCGTACTGCGAGGGCCATCGGCCGCTGCTCCTCCCCTTCGACTGCCCGCAGTGTACTGCTTCACGCGGCCACCCGCTCGGGTGGCCGCGGGTGACCCCGCCGCCGGCGCCCGCCGCGCTCAAGCCGAAGCGCCCGATGGCCGCTAACCACCGGCGTGGACGTAACGATACGCCGCCGGCGCCGCACGGGTAGGTGAGCGGCGCGAGCACGTTACAAACGATAATGAACAACAACCGAGGACCCGCGGTGGCGCGTGCAAGAAGTGCAGAACCGGCCCTGAGCGCCCGGGACGCGGCCCGGCTGCCGGGGCGCACGCAGACCACGATCGTGCACGGCCTGGCACTGATCCCGGCCTGTGCCTACGGCGTCTACCACGCGCTCTACGAGAACCCCGCGGTGGCGACGTTCTCGCTGCTCGCCTGCGTGGTCATCGTCGCCTCATGGCGGCGCGCTCTGCGCGGACAGGACAACCGCGTGCACAAGCTGCTGTTCTGTGCCCTGCTCACCGCGGAGCTGGTCCTGACCAGCTATCATTTTGGCTACCGCGGGCTGATCCTGGTCTTTCCGCTCACCGCGAGCTTCCTCTTCCTGATGCGCTTCGGGCTGGCCGTCACCGCCAGCCTGGTAGCCATTGGCGCGTCGCTCGCTGCCGCCCTCCACGTGGTGGACGTGGCCATGGCGGCGCGCTTCGGCGTTGCGCTGCTGCTGTCGACGGCGTTCTCCGCCGCCTTCGCCTACTCGCTCAACCGCCAGAAGGACGCGCTGCGCGAGGACATCCACCGAGACTTCCTGACCGGCGTCTCGAACCGGCGCGGCTTCATCGACTGGATGAACCGCAACGTGCGTGGCGCGGGCGAGGCGTCCCGCGCGCTGTGCCTGTTCTACATCGACGTCGATGACTTCAAACGCATCAACGACACCTACGGCCACGCTACCGGCGACGAGTTGCTGTCCCAGTTCAGCCGACGCGTACTGTCGTGCATTCGTGACTGCGAGAAGATCCCCGATCCCCACGAATGCGCCAACTTCGGGCGCCTCGCGGGTGACGAGTTCGCGCTCGCGCTGCTCGAGCTCGATGACGCCGCGGTCGCCGAGATCGTCGCCCAGCGCATCATTCAGCACGTCGCGTCGCCGTTCAACCTGAACCAGACCGAGCTCACCATCAGCGTCAGCATCGGCATTCTGTATACGACGGCGACCGACGAGGATGCCGAAACGCTGCTCGCGCGCGCCGACCAGGCGATGTACTCGGCCAAGCAGCTCGGCAAGAACCAGTGCCAGTTCTTCGATGCCGACCTGGCCGCGGCGGTACGCGACCGCAAGCAAATCGAGATCGGGCTGCGCAAGGCGCTGGCCGAACGCGCGTTCCACCTGGTGTTCATGCCGATCTTCGATTGCCAAACGCTGCGCATCACGGCCGCCGAGGCGCTGCTCCGCTGCGATCTGCCCGAGCTGGCCGAATTCGGCCCTGACCAGTACATCCCGGTCGCCGAGCAGCACGCGCTGATCCGCGACGTCGACCAGTTCGTGCTGGAGCTGGCCCTGGAGACCATTGCCCGCGAGCGCGACGCCCTGGCCGCCCTCGACGTGCTGGTCGCCGTCAACCTTTCGGCACAGGCCCTGCGCAACAAGCATTTCCCCGAGGTGCTGGGCGAGCTGCTCGCGCGCCATGCGGTCGCGCCGACGCTGCTCGAGCTCGAGATCACCGAGACCCGCTCGGCGGGCTTCGACGCGCTCAGCATCGAGACCCTGAACCGTCTCAAGGCCCTCGGCATACGGCTCTCGCTCGACGATTTCGGTACCGGGTACACCGGCTTCAACCAGTTGATGAACTACCCGGTGGATCGCCTCAAGATCGACCGCAGCTTCATCGAGGACCTGACGAACAGCGACGGCGACGACCGCGCCATCACCGACGTCGTGCTCGCAGTGGCCGCCCACTACGGCCTGGACGTCGTCGCCGAGGGCGTGGAGACCCAGGCACAGCTCGACTACCTGCGTGAGCGCGGCTGCGGCGGCGTGCAGGGCTACCTGCTGTCACGCCCGGTGGCGTTCGACGAGTTCCTCGCCCTGTGCCGTGACGGCAAGCAGCAGCCGGCCACGAGCCGCTTCGCGCGCCAGCTGGCGAGCGCCTGAGACGCCCCGCACCGCCGCGCGACCTACTGCCACTCCAGCACGAAGCGTGCGATCGCGCGGATTGCCTCCTCGTCCTGCGCAGACAGCGGCGCGGCGAAGGTTTTCGGCATCGGCGCACGCGGCTCCTTGATGAAGGCGACCAGCTCGTCGAACGACATGCGGCGCTTGACGGTCGTGAGATCGATCGGGTTCCAGTCGTCACCGTCGGCGCCATGGCAGACCGCACAGGTCGCGGCATACAGCGCCGCGCCCCGTGAACTCGCCGCGCCCGCCCCGCTGCGTTCGCGTGCGAGCGCAGCGTCGCTCAGGCTCATGACCACGATCGAGGGCCGGCCCACCGCGCCGAACAGCGAGCGCGAGATGTTGCCGGAGGTCATCGCGACGTACTGGCGCCCGCGCACCTCGTAGGTAATGACGCCGCCGGAGAGCGAGCCGCCGGTCGCCACGTGCTTCAGAACGCGGCCATCGGCGCCGTCGAAGACCATGAAGTTGCCCGCGTTGTCGCCGCTCATCACGATGCCGCCCGCGGTCGGCGTCAGTGCGGCGATCACCGGATGCTCGGCGTGGTAGCGCCAGGCGACCGCGCCGCTGTCGGCGTCCAGCGCGTAGATCCAGCCGCGCGGGGTGCCGATACCGCTCCAGGTACCGCCCATGTTGTAGCCGGGGACCTCGGGCTGCGTGCCCGGCTGGCTGTAGAACATGGCGCAGTAGTCGAGTGAGCCGACGAACAGGCGGTTGAGCTTCGGATCGTAGGCCGGCCCGTTCCACTCGACCCCGCCGGCCGGCCCGGGGCAGCCCTTGACGCCCTCGGGTGTCGGCACCGGCACCGGCTCGTCGACCGTCGTCACCGCGGTTTTCGCGACCAGCGCATGGCTGCGGCGATCGACGATGTGCGCGTAGCCGTCCTTGCCCGCGGCGGCCATGCGGCGCTCGCCGTTGCTGTCGCGGTAGAGCACCGGCGCGGCGGCGAGGTCGTGGTCCAGCCCGTCGTTGGGCGCGAGCTGGTACCACCACTTCAGCGCACCGCTGAGGGCGTCCAGGACCAGCACCGAGTTGGTGTAGAGGTTGTCGCCGAGGCGCTCGGCCGGCACGAAATCCGGGATCGGGTTGCCGACCGGAATGAACAGCTCGGCAGTCGACGGATCCAGTGCGAAATGCGACCAGGTGCCGCCACCGCCGCCGCCGATGTCGTTCCACACCGTATTGCGCCAGGTATCGGCGTTGACCTCGCCCGGCGCCGGTACGGTGTGGAAGCGCCAGATCTCGTGGCCGGAGAGCGCGTCGTAGGCAATCACCCGCCCGCGCACCCCGAACTCCGAAGCGGCAGTGCCGACCACGACGATGCCGTTCCACGCCAGCGGCGCGCCGGTGACCAGCTCGCCCTCGGCCGGGTCGCCGACCACGTTGACCCACAGCTCTGCACCGGTGCGCGCGTCCAGCGCAATCACGCGGCCGTCGTCGGTGCCGCGGAACAGGCGGCCGGCGTAGAACGCGACGCCGCGGTTGACCGGGAATGGCGAGGCGACCTCGCGCCGGTAACGGTGGCGCCAGATGACCTCGCAGGTGGCCGCGTCCAGCGCCAGGGTATCGGTCGGCGTGGTGGCGTACATGACGTCGTCGATGACCACCAGCCCGGCCTGGAAGGAGCCGCGCTCGGCGACCTGCAGGCGACAGGTTTCGGCCAGCTCACCGGCGTTGCCGGTGTTGATCTGCGTCAGCGGCGAATAGCGCTGGCCATCGAGCGAGCGGTTGTAGCTCGGCCATTCACCGCCGGCGCTCTGCGGTGCATCGTCGCTGACGCGGTCCGCGGCGCCCACGGCGGTCCCAAACAGTGCCAGCGTCACGGCCGGCAGGCAGCTCGCGCGTCGCATGCTCTCCCTCCCCGATGATGCCCGCGACCTCTGTCGCAGACGGCATGCAAAAGACTACCGCATCAATCGAAGCTGTCGAGCGCGTCGAGATCGTCGATGGCAACGCAGGTGCGGCGAATGAACTCCAGCGACGTCTCCTGCGGCTGCATCTTGGGCGCGTCCGGCGGCTGCCCCAGGGTGCCCGACCACCACGCCAGCGCGGCGAAGAGCTGCTGGCGGTAACGCGTGAAGGTGACGTCGAAATCGAGCCTGGGCCCGCCACGCGCGGCGAACTCCTCGATGTAGTAGGTGAGCAGGTCGCGCTCCCAGGCGCGGCGCTTCTCCGGCGTCACCGCGGTCGAGATGCAGTAGGCGAGATCGCGGCTGCCGTTACCCTGCGCGGAGTTCTGCCAGTCGTTGATGCCCATCTCGCCGTCCGGCCGGATGAACCAGTTCTTGAGGTGCACGTCGTTGTGGGTCATGCCGCGCGGCATGCTCTCGTGCAGGTCCACGCACTTCAGCGTGGCCGGCCAGACTTCCGGCTCGCGCGCGAACAGGCGCGGCGGGATCACGGCCTCGGCCTGGGTGAAGCCGCGAATGCAGGAGTCCTCGAAGCCGGCGTCGAAGGCGGTGATGCGGAAGAAGGTCTCCCACTTCGAGAACATGTTGAGCTCGCTCTCGAGCTTCGGGCTCTCGTAGTACTTGCTATGGAGTTGCGCCAGCAGGCGCATCTGGCTCTGGCAGTGCTCGAAGGAGAGATCGGTCTGCATGGTGCAGAAGTCGACCTGGTCGGCGAGGTCTTCCAGCATCACGATCGAGTTCAGGGTCTCGGCATCGTAGCGCGCGAACAGCGGCGGCGGCGCGATCACGCCGACCTGGGGATAGAGCACGTTGTAGAAGTTGACCTCGGCCTGTACGCCCTCGTTCATGCCCAGCATGTATCGCGACTCCAGGCTCTGCGTGCCCTTGCAGAAGATCTTCCCGACCAGGCCCGCGTCCCGCCCGGCCTGGTTCCACTCGACCGCGATGCGGCGGCGATTGGAGGTACCGTCGTCAACCGGTCCCAGCGTGTGCGAGAGCACCCTGGCCCCGGGTACGTCACGGCCGAGCACGTCGGTCAGCCACTCCGGCGTGATCGACTCGTAGGTCGGCGGCATGTCGGCCGCGGTCATGGGTGTGATCGGATTGGCCTGCTCGGCCTCGAAACGGCGCTTGATCTCGTCGAACGCGATCGCCATGAAAGCATCTCCCCGTGGGTTTACAAGTGCGCTCTTAGCTAGGTCAGCACCACTGGAGGCGGTCCTGTCCGGCACGCCGGTGCGCAGGTCGTTCTAAAGCGAATAGTACGCTATCGTACCATTTTTCGGCCCGGCCGGGATCGCGATGCAGCTCATACCACTCAGGCACTGAAGCCGCCATCGACGCCGATGACCTGCCCGTTGATATACCCCGCGCCACGGGAGAGCAGGAAGTCGACCACCGCGCTGACCTCCTGCGGCCGTCCCATGCGTCCCAGCGGGGTCCCTGCGACCATGGCCTCGATAACGCCCTGCGCCAGTGCGTTGCCTTCGAATTCCGGAGCGTGCACGATGCCGGCGTCGATCACGGCCGGCGCCACCCCGTTACAGCGCACGTTGTACGGCCCCATTTCGCGTGCCGTCTGGCGCAACAGCGCGGCAACGGCCGCTTTCGGGCAACCCGACATGCCGTCGTTCTCGAGCGTGCGCAGGACTGCCGTGGTGAGGAGCATCACGATGCTGCCGCCGCCGGCATCCCTGAGTGCACGCGCGCCGTGCTTCAGCACGTTGAAGCCTCCGCGTACGTCAGTCGCGTAGACTCGCTCGAAATCTTCCGCGGAGACGTCCCCGAGCGGCATCAGTGGCAGCGCCGGTCCGGTTGCAGAAACGATCGCGCCGAGCCCCTCGCCAACCGCGGCCGCCGTCTCGACGAAGGCAGCGACCGAGTCACTGTCACTGATGTCGACCTGGCAGGTGATGGCTTCGCCACCCGCGGTGCGGATCCCTGCAGCCAGCGCCTCGGCCTTGTCGCGGCCGCGTGCATAACCCAGGCACAACGGGCCGCGGTGCGCGATGTCGGTGGCGATGGCTTCACCGAGGCCGCCGCTGGCACCAAGCACGGCTATGGTCTTCATGGCATGCTCCTGTTGCACCGGCCCTGCGCCACAGGGACAGCAGGTCCGGCAATTCCGTAATAATTCGTATAATACGCAAGCACAATATCTGCACGCCATAAGGAACCGGCGTGCACGCCACGGGGAGGCATGGCCATGAACACGAGAATCCAGTTGTTGTGCGCGTGGAGCGGACTCGCATTCGCCCTGATCTTCATGCTCGGCTTCGCGCTGCTGGCGCAGTTCGTGCCGCCGCCCTCGCCCAACGCGGTAGCCGCCGAGGTCGCGGCCCGCTACCGCGAAGCCACTGCGGGGATCCGCTTCGGCGCCCTGCTGATGATGATCAGCGCCGGCTTCATCGGCCCCTTCGTGGCCGTCATCTGCATCCAGATCAGGCGCATGGAAGGCACCCCGCCAATCCTCGCGCATACCCAGCTCGCCTGCGGAACGATCGGCATCGCGTTCTTCATCCTGCCGGCACTGGCCTGGACAGCTGCCGCTTTTCGTCCGGATCGCGATGCGCAACTGGTGCTGCTACTGAACGACCTCGGCTGGCTGACCTTCCTGATGCCGTTCGGCACCTTCGTCGTGCAGAACATCGCCATCGGGCTCGCGATCCTGGGCGATCGCGGTTCGCCAACCCTGTTCCCGCGCTGGGTCGCGTTCTTCACGCTGTGGGTGGCGGTGCTGCTGATCCCCGGCGGGCTGCTGACCTTCTTCAAGACCGGCCCCTTCGCCTGGGACGGCCTGTTCGCATTCTGGGTGCCACTGGTCGTGTTCTTCGCCTGGTACCTGGTGGTGGTCTGGTTCCTGCGGCGCGCCATTCTCGCCGGGGCCGCCGCCCCCGCCCCCTGAGCCCCGGCCAGCGCTGGTGTCGAGCCACATCGAGGCGCAACCGCGCGACACGGGCCACCTGCCGGGTGAACCCGGGGTGTGGATGTTCATCCTCGGTGACATGCTCATGTTCGCCCTCTTTTTCGCAGTGTTCCTCTGGTACCGGGGCAACGATCTCGAACTCTTCAGCGCATCACAGCGCCTGCTCAGCCAGGGCTACGGCATGCTCAACACGCTGATCATGCTGACCAGCTCGTGGTTCGTGGTCACCGCGGTGGACGCCGCGCGCGCCCGGCGCCAAACGCTGTGTCGCGGCCTGCTGGCGCTGGCCATGACTTGCGGTGTGGCTTTCGTGACCGTCAAGTACTTCGAGTGGAGCGAGAAGATTGCCGCCGGCTACGGGCTTACCAGCAACGATTTCTTCATGTACTACTACATGCTGACCGGCATCCACATGCTGCACGTGGTCATCGGCACCGGGGTGCTGCTGTTCCTGTGGCGGGTAACCGCGGCACGGCCGCCCGATCCCGCCACCGTCAATACCCTCGCGAGCGGTGCCAGCTTCTGGCATATGGTCGACATCCTCTGGATCGTGTTGTTCGCCCTGCTCTACCTGGTGCGCTGAACCGATGGACCTCATCCTTCGCCACCGCGCGACACCGATCTGGGTCGCCCTCATTGCGGCGACCTGGCTTTCCTGGGAATTCGGCCACGGCCTGGGCTTCGGCGAGGCCTACCACTACGCCTCGGTCGCGGTAATCCTGATCGCGTTCGTCAAGGCGCGCTTCGTGTTCCTCGACTTCATGGAGCTGCGCGGCGCGCCGCGTGCGCTGCGTCTGGCGTTCGAAGGCTGGACGCTGGTCGTTTGCGCCATCCTCCTGCTGCTCTACTGGCGCGCCGTGTAGATCGCCGATCAATCGCGCCGGCGACAGCGCGACGCCCGGCCACCGTTGCCACGTGCCGGTACGGCACCGGCCGGCCGGTTTGACAAGCAGGCCGCGTGACCGGGATCCGCCCCGCAACGGATTCAGCGTTGCGACCCGCTGCCGTGCCTCGCGTCCCAAACCAGGTGCAGGTGCTTCATGGTGCGCAGCTGGCCGCTCTCGAACTGCGGTTGCGTCCCCGGCGCAAGCCGGAACTCGGGGATCCGTTTCAGGAACTCCTCGATGGCGAGCCGGATCTCGAGCCGCGCCAGGTATTCACCGATGCAGCGGTGCGGGCCGACGCCGAAGGCCGTATGCACGACCTCCTCACGGGTGACGTCGAAGCGGTGCGGGTCGGCGCACACCTCCGGGTCGCGTGAGGCGGCGGCGTAGTTGAGGCCAACGCGCTGGCCGGCGCGGAACGCATGCCCCGCGACCTCGACGTCCGCCTTCACCGTGCGACCGACCAGTACGACCGGCGCGTGCAAGCGCACGGTCTCCTCGACCGCGGTCGTGACCTGGTCGGGATGGTCGAGCAGGCGGCGCCGCACCTCCGGCGCGCGCGCCAGCTCGTAAATCGCGCCCGACATTGCGTGCGTGGTCGTCGCCAGGCCGCCGAAGACGACATCGAGCGCGATATGCACCTTGTCCTCCCACGGGCACGGTTCACCGTCGCGCTCGACCCCGGCGAGGATGACGTCGACGAGGTCGTCCTGTACCGGCCGGTCGCGGCGCGCCTCGAGGAATTCCTGCAGGTAGGCGTAGACGCGGCCGAACGCCGCGGCACGCTCGTCCACGGGGCCGAAGGAATAGACGTCGATGTCGGCAAACAGTTGCGGCAGGTCGTCGACCGGCACCGGCAGGATGTGGCGGAACAGGATGATGCCGGGCAGGCGGGCGGCGAAATCGGCGACGAACTCGCACGCGCCGCGTGCGACCAGCGGCTCGATCAGCTCGGCCGCGTAGCCGCGTGAGACCTGCTCCAGTCGTGCCACCGCCGCGGCGGTGAAGAACGGGTTGAGCGCGCGCCGCCAGGCCGTGTGGTAGGGCGGATCGGAGTCCTCGGGCAGGATGTGGATGTTGCCCTCGGGCGGGTCCAGCATCCAGCCGTCGGCGCTGGAGAACGTCCGCCAGTCCTGCGCGCAGCGGCGCACGTCCTGGTAACGGTTGAACGCATGGTAGCCCGGCCCGCGCTCGCTGCGCGCCACCGGGCACTGCGCCACCAGGTGGCCGAGGGCGCCTTCGAAGTCCTCGGCGAAGATCGGGTCGTCGATGTCGAACTGCGCGTGCAGGCGGCCGTAGTCGTTGTCGTCGCTCATGGATCTCTCGTTCTCTGTCGGTCAGCAGTGCGCGCGTCAGCGCATCACGAAGCCCTGGTAGTCACGGGCGGCGACTTCGGCAATCTTCTCGCGGAAGACCGGTGCGCCACCGGCGTAGAACAGGAAGGTG
This sequence comes from Gammaproteobacteria bacterium, assembly GCA_041984235.1. Taxonomy (GTDB): domain Bacteria; phylum Pseudomonadota; class Gammaproteobacteria; genus JBHIYN01. The sequence continues at coordinate 224,587 of JBHIYN010000001.1, read as the reverse complement.
CGCTTCTTGCCCGGCACGTTGCTGCCCATGAACCAGGAATCCGTGCGCGTGAAGAGCATGCCCTCGGTCAGCGACTCGGCGTGCTCGGTCCACGCTTCCTCCGCCCGCGGGTCGGCCTCGATGCGCTGGTAGCCCTTGTCGCGCATGTAGCCGAGACAACCGCTGACCCACTCGGCGACGACCTCGGCGCAGCGCGTGAAGTTGCAGAACACGGCGCCATTGACCACGAAGAGGTTGGGGAAACCGGCGGTCTGCAGGGTCAGGTAGGTGCTCGGACCGTCCTGCCACTTGTCCTTCAGCGCGACGCCGTTCTCGCCGCGGATGTCCATGCGCGTGAGCTCACCGGTGATGGCATCGAAGCCGGTGGCCCAAATCAGGATGTCCAGATCGAAGCTTTCCTTGCCTGTTTCCACGCCGGCCGGGGTAATCGCGCGGATGGGATCGGACTTGACGTCCACCAGGCGCACGTTGTCGCGGTTGAAGACCTCGTAGTAACCGGTCTCCAGCGGGATGCGCTTGGAGCCGAACGGGTGATCCTTGGGCACCAGCAGCTCCGCCACCTCGGGATCGTCGACCCGTGCGCGGATCTTGTTGCGCACGAACTCGGCGTAGTCCTCGTTCGCCGCGGGGTCGGTCATGATGTCGTGGAAACAGCCGAACCACTTGGTGAAACCGGGCTGCGACCAGATCTGTTCATAGAACGCGAGCCGTTCGTCTTCTGGCACGTCGAAGGTACGCCGCGGGTCGAAGTCCTGCATGAAACTGGCGAAAGTCGCGTTGCAGCGGGCGAAGGTCTCGTCGTAGCCGGCCTTGATGCGCGCCTGCTCCTCGGGCGTGATCGCCGAGTTACGCAGCGGACAGCAGTAATTCGGGGTGCGCTGGAACACGGTCAGGTGGCCGACCTCGGGCGCGATCCTCGGAATCAGCTGCACCGCGGTGGCGCCGGTACCGATCACGCCGACCCGCTTGCCGGCCAGCGCGGGTGGCTCCTTGGGCCAGCGCGCGGTATGCCACCACGGACCGGCAAAGCTCTCGATACCGGGAATATCGGGCATGAAGGGCGCGGACAGGATACCGACCGCGGAGATCAGGAACTGCGTGCACGCGCGCCGCCCGTCCTCGGTCTCGACGTTCCAGCGGCCGCGATCCCCGTCCCATGCGGCGGAGCGGATGCGGGCGTCGAAGCGGATGTCCTTCTTCAGGTCGAACTTGTCGGCGACGAAGTTGAGGTAGCGTTCGTTCTCGGGCTGGGCCGAGTAGTGCTCGCTCCAGTCCCACTCCTCCAGCAGCTCCTTCGAAAAGCTGTAGATGTAGGAATACGATTCCGAATCGAACCGCGCGCCCGGGTAACGATTCCAGTACCAGGTGCCGCCGACCCCGCCGCCGGCCTCGTAGGTGCGCACGTTCATGCCGAGCTTGCGCAGGCAATAGAGCTGGTAGAGGCCGGACACGCCGGCACCGATGATCAGCGCGTCGAGCTCCTCGACCGCCTGCTGCGCGCCGCTGTGAGCGCGTTCCTGTACTTCGGCCAATGGACTTCCCCCCCCCGGTTGGTGTGCGTGGTCACGGCCCGCGGCGTCGCGCCGCGGAACGCTTCGGATCAGCGTGCGACGAAGCCGCCGTCGACGGTGAGGGCGTGACCGGTGGTGAACGAGGCCGCGTCCGAGCACAGCCACAGCACCGCACCGGCCACTTCCTCCGGCGCGCCGAAGCGCCCGACCGGATGCTTGGCCAGCATGAGGTCGTGCACCTTGCCCGCGCTGCGCGTCGCGGGCGCCGCCATCGGCGTGTCGATCACGCCCGGGCACACCGCGTTGACGCGGATCCCGTGCCGGCCGTAGTCCAGGGCCGCGCTCTTGGTCAGTCCGATCACGCCGTGCTTGCTCGCCGCGTAGGATGCCGCCGCGCGCCAGCCGACCAGGCCCGCGACCGAGGCGGTATTGACGATCGCGCCGCCGCCGGTCTTCAGCATTTCGTTGATCTCGCGGCGCAGGCACAGCCACACGCCCTTGAGGTTGATGCCGACGACGCGGTCGAAGTCGGCTTCGCTGGCGTCGCCCACGAGGGCGTTCTCGCATGCCACACCAGCGTTGTTGAAGGCGCAGTCGACCCGCCCCCAGCGCTCGATGACGGCGTCGAACAGGGCGTCGACCGAGTCCGCCGAGAGCACGTCGGTACGTATGAACAGCGCCTCGCCGTCGGTTTCTTCGATCTCGGCCGCCAGCGCCGCACCGCTGTCCGGCGTGACGTCGGCGATCGCCACGCGGGCACCGGCGGCGCTCATCGCCAGCGCGGTCGCGCGGCCGATGCCGCTGGCGCCGCCGGTGATCACCGCGACCTTGTCTTTCAATACGGGTTCCATGGGCTCAGTTTCTCCGTGGTGTCACTCGGTAGCGGGGCGCCGCCGCGCGCAAGGTCGCAGCCCTCACAGGCGAAAGGGCTCGAGTTCACCCGCGCGCGCCATCTCGACGAGGCGGAACTTCTGTAACTTGCCGGACGCGGTGGCCGGAATGGCATCCACCGCGAACCAGTCCTGCGGCACCTTGTGCCGCGCCAGGCGCCCCGCCACGTACGCCTGCAGGGCGTCCGCATCCAGGGTGCCGCCAACCGCACGGGTCAGCACCGCGGCGACGGTCTCGCCCCAGTAGTCATCGGGCAGGCCAATCACCGCGACCTCGGCAATCGCGGGGTGGGCGTACAGGATCTCCTCGATCTCGCGCGGGTAGATGTTCTCACCGCCACGGATGATCAGATCCTTGAGCCGCCCGGTGATGCGGCAGTAACCGCGGGCGTCCATCGAGCACAGGTCACCGGTATGCAGCCAGCCGTCGGCGTCGATGGTCGCCGCGGTCGCCTCGGGCATGTCGTAGTAGCCCATCATGACGAGGAAGCCGCGCGTGCACAGCTCACCCGGGGTGTCCAGCGGCAGGGTCGCGCCGCTGTCCGGGTCGACGATTCTGATCTCGACCTGCGGCAGCGCGCAGCCGATGGTCTCGCTCTTGTCGCGCGGGTCGTCGTCCAGGCGCGTGTGCGTGATCGCCGGAGAGGTCTCGGTCTGTCCGTAGCCGATGATGAGGCGGGCGCCGAACTCGGCCTCGACCCGCCGCACGACCTCGACCGGTACCGTCGCGGCGCCCGAGAACACGGTCTCCAGGCTCGACAGGTCGCGCGGCCGCGCGGCCTGCTCGGCGAGCAGCGCGATCAGCATGGTCGGCACGCCGAAGGTATAGGTGACCCTTTCCTGCTCGATGAGATCGAGCATGGACGCGGCATCGAACGCCGACGGCAGCAGCAGCGTGCCGCCGGTCTGCACCGTGCCCAGCACGTTGCCCACGCAGCCCGCGGTATGGAACAGGGGCGCCACGGCGAGGTTGACCGTGTTGGCGTCCAGCGCCTTCAGCAGGGCCATCATGCGCGCGTTGTTGGTGATGCTGTAATGATTCAGCATCGCGCCCTTGGGCCGGCCCGTGGTACCCGAGGTGTACTGGATCATGGCCGCGTCGCGCGCCGACACGTCCGGTAGCGGCGTGCCCCGGTCGGCCTCGCCGGCGAGTGCGGCCAGCGCTTCCAGGCGCCAGCGGAACTCGAGGTCGAGATCCGCCTCGCGGCACGCCGTGGCGAGCAGGGCGTCCATGTCCTGGCCGCGGTAGCCGGACTGGTGGAAGACGCCGCGCGCACGCGACTGGCGCAGCATGTAGCCGAGCTCACCGGCCTGCACGGCCGGATTGATCGTAACCATCACCAGGCCGGCGAGCGCCAGGGCGTACTGCAGCACGACCCACTCCGGGCAATTGCCCGCCCACACCGCAACATGGCTGCCGGGCGCGAAACGTGTCGCCAGTGCCCGCGCGAGGCGCCGGGCGTCTTGGAGCAGCTCGGCATAGGTCCAGCGGCGGCGCGCCGCGGCCGGACCATCGGCCTCGACTAGGGCAATCGTGTCGGGCGCCGCGGCGGCGGCCTCGACCAGCACCCCGCCGCAGGTGGTCTCGAGCAGCGGAATGTCCGCGCTCGGCGGGCTGTGCGACCGCTCGAGCGGCATCAGCGGGACGCGTCGGCCATGAAGCGGGCGACCGCACGATGATAGTTCTGCACCGCCGGCTCGTTGCGGCCGAGCAGGAACTCGGTGTTCGCTCCCGAGTTCAGGCCGTCCTGGATGGTGGCGCCGACCGCGTAGTCCTCGTCGCGCACCGCCTGCAGCACCATCGCGCTGAACAGCTCCGAGGCCGCGCGCGCCGCCGCGTCCTGGGGTGGCTCGGCCACCAACACCACCTGGCGGGTGGTGGTCGAAGCCGGCGTCGGCCCCGGGAAGATCTGGCTGACCAGGCAGTGGTCGCCGAGGATCCCCGAGATCGAGAGGTTGGGGAAGCAGTTGTGTATGAGCCGGATGTGCGCGTTGACGTCCCACTCCGACTCCGGCACGCCGACCAGCGTACCGAGCGACTTGCGGCCGAAGGTCAGGCGCTGGTGCGGCCCCCAGGTGTCGAGTACCAGCAGGTTGCCGACGGTGAGCTTGCCGACCGTCTTGCCGTGCAGGGAGTTGTGGTGGTAGGCCTCCAGGTAGCCGTCCAGCGCCACCTTCCATCCAGGTCCTGGCAGCTCGCGCGTCTCGAAGATGCTCCAGGTGTCGAGCTTCAGCGTTTCCAGCTCGGCGGCGAAATCGCCCAGCCAGTCGTCGATGTCGAAACTCTCGCCCGGGGTCAGCATGACGTAGACCAGCCCGGCACGCTCGGCACAGGCGAGCTCGGTGAGGCCTAGCGTGGCATGGTCGACCTCGCCGAAGGTCTCGGCCGCGTAGCGGCTGATCAGCCGGCCGTGCACGTCGTAGGCCCAGGCATGGTAGGGGCAGGTGAACACGCGCGCCCGCCCCTGACCCGGCTCGCACACCCGTGCGCCGCGGTGGCGGCAGGCATTGAGAAAGGCGCGCACGGTACCGTCCTTGCCGCGCACCACGATCACGGGCACGTCCAGCACCTGCATCGCACGGTAGTCACCGGGCGCGGGCAGCTCGATGCTGAGCGCGAGCGCCAGCGGCAGGTGCTTGAAGATGCGCTCGACCTCGCGTTGATAGCGTTCCGGGTCGACGTAGGCCGCGACCGGGATGGCCATGGTGCTGTCGGCCTGGTCGGTGGTGCCCTGTTCGAAGTGGGCCAGCGCGCGCCGCGTCAGGGCGCGCATCTCTTCCTGCCTGTCCATCGTCGTCCTCGTCATAACTGCGCCGCGCCGGCTTCAGGTCCCCGTGGCGACGTGCTCGCGGTGGAAGGCCTGCCACGCTGCGAGCGTCTCGGGGTAGTCGGCCGGCAGCCGCTGGCCGCCGATGCTGAGCCGGTTGCGGTCCTTCAGCGCGCCGGCGAACTCGGTCACCGGTACGTAGTAGAGAAAGCTGATCACGCGCCGGGCGAAACGCCAGCGCCCGTGCTCGCGCCGGTAGTCGTCGTGGTAACGCATGGCGGCGAGACTGACGGTGTCGTTGGGGCAGGTCTCGGCATGGCTCAGCACCAGTCCGGTGGCCCGATCGGGATCGCGGTCGTCGAAGGTGACGACGCGATCGTGGGTCCAGTGGAAGGCCGGGCCACGCACCTTGAACAACTCGACGAACATCGCGGCGATGGCCTCACGGCCGTTGGCCACCATCGCCCCGCTGGGCGAATCGAAGCAGGCGTCGGTGGTAAACAGGTCGGTCAGGCGCGGCATGTCGTGCTCGTCGCAGGCGATGGCGTAAGCCGTCACCAACTCGCCGATGGCGGCGCGTGACTCGATGCGATCGATGCGGGCTTCCAGGGATTGGAGATCGGTCATGCAGTTACTCGCTGGGGGTTGGTGATGGTCGGTGACTCGGGGAAACGGTGCCGGGGCGGCCGCCGGAGAGCTGCGTCCGCTCACGTTCGGCCGGCCTTCCATGGCCGGCCTCTCTGCTCTTGCGCCACGCTGAACCATCCCTGGCCCGCTTGCGCTCGAAGCCGCTCCCGCAGCCCTCCGGCGTCCCCCTGAAACGCACTGCAATAACGTCCACCGGGTCAGCCTCGCCCGGCCCGTTCGCCGGTGCTCGCAAGCTGTCCGGCGCCGCGCGCGGCGCGCAGCAGGTGCCGCGCGTTGTCGGCCCAGGGCCGTGCCTCCGCGCGCAGATCCCCCGGCTGCTGATCCCAGCCGGCGAAGTTGGTCCCGAACACCAGGTGCTCACGGTTCACGCGCTGCTCGAGCAAGGCCAGCGAATCGGCGGCATGCACGTGCACGTCGAACCACAGGCGGTCCATGAGGGCCTCGAACGCGCCGTCGGCGCGCAGCGCCGCGCTCGCCCACGGCCGCTTGCGTGCGGCGCTGGCCAGCCGGCCATAAAGATAACCGGTCGCGCCGCCACCGTGGCTGATGCAGACGTCGAGGGTCGGATGGCGCTCGAGCACGCCGCCGTAGATCAGGCTGGCGACCGCGATGGTCTCCTGCGCGGCGAAACCGATGATGATGTCGAGGTCGAACTGGCGCAGGTTGGCGTCGCCGGCCGGGCCGTCGATGCCGGCTGGCGCCGGGTGGATCATGAGCGGCACGTCGAGCTCGCAGAGCGCAGCGTAGAAGGGGTCCAGCGCGGCGTCGTTCAGTGGCCGGCCGATGTCGGTGCCGATGTAGGGTCCCAGCATGTCGAGCTCGCCGACCGCGCGGCGCGTCTCCTCGACCGCGCAGCCGACGTCCTGCATCGGCACCGCGGCGAACGCCGCCAGCCGCTCGGGATGCGGCGCGACCGCGGCGGCCAGCGCGTCGTTGTGCACGCGGCAGAAGTCGCGTGCGGTAGCGGCTTCGATGAAGTGAAAATAAGTCAGCGGGTTGGGGGAAAGGACCTGGAAATCGAGACCGGCGCGGTCCATGGCCTGCAGGCGCAGCTCGACGTCCATGAACGGGCTGCCGCGGTAGCGCACGCCATGCAGCACATAGTCGCCGACGCGGAAGCGCGGTGCCGCCTCGTGCCCGAGCTCGGGGCCGTACGCGCCGGCCGCGCCCAGGGTCTGCTCCAGCACCGCGTGGGCGTGGACGTCGATGGTCTCGGCGTCGGCCAGGCTCATCCGGCGGACTTGGCCTCGTCGCTGCCTGCGGCATCGGCGCCGAGCGCATCGACCACCGCGCGGGTCAGGGTACGCGCGCCGTAATGGGTCGGGCGCCAGCCCGGTGGATCACCACGCTCGGCGCGCGGCGCCGGCGCAACCTCGCGCCCGTCCAGCACCACGTGACGAATGCGCTGACGTTCACCCAGCACGCTGACGTCTTGCGCGACGTCGCCGTCGACGACGATCAGATCGGCCAGCCTTCCGGGCTCGATGGCGCCGGTCTCGCCGTCCAGCCCCAGCGCCACGGCATTCGCGCTGGTCGCCGCGCGCACCGCCTCCAGCGGGGTGAAGCCGAGCTCGCGCACGAACACTTCGAGCTCGCGGTAATGCCAGTCGCCGTAAGGGGTGAGCGAGAAGCCGCTCTCACTGCCGCACAGCAGCGGCACCCCGGCGTCGTAGGCGCGCCGCAGCATGGCCGCGCTCTCGGTGATCTCTTGCTGGAACACGCGCCGGATCTCCGGCGATGCGCCGATCGCGGCGCCGTAGTCAGCGAGGTTGGCCTGGAAGGTGAAGGTCGGCACGACCGGCACGCGCGCCTCGACCACGGCGGCCAGCGCCTCCTCGTCCATGTAGGTCGCGTGCAACAGCATGTCGAAACCGGCGCGCGCCGCGTCGCGCGTGCTCGACGCGCCGCGGCAGTGGCCGACCACCGGAATACCGAGTTCGTGCGCGGTATCGCACACCAGCCGGAGCTCGTCGAAGCTCCAGCCCTGCACCTCGCCGCGTACCTTCTGGCGCGGCGTGAGACCGGTGACGTGGACCTTGATCCAGTCGACGCCGATTTTGATCTGGCGCCGCACCTCCTGCACGATCTCGTCACGCGTGTTGACCACCTTGCCGTAGCCGCGCCGGCCCTCGTCGGGGATCAGGCGGCCGGCGGTGCCGCCGACCGAGGTCAGCAGCGCGTTACCGCCGGTCGACATGCGCGGCCCGCTCACGATGCCGGCCTCGATCGCATCGCGCAGGTCGACGCCGATTTCGTACAGGGAGTCGGCGTCGAGAAAGCCGGTCACGCCGGCGCCCAGCAGCTTGCCGACGTTGGCCGCCGCGATGATCGCCGCCAGCCCTTCGCGGCGGTGGAAGAAGAGCTCGTCGTTCGAATTCGGCTCGTCGAAGCTGATGTGACAGTGGGCATCGATCAGGCCGGGCATGACGGTCATGCCACCGGCATCGATGCGGGTCACGCCGGGCGTCGTGACCTGCGCCGCCGCACCCGCCGCGACGGTGACGATACGCGTGCCCGCGACGACGACGTCCGCGGCGACCGGCGCGTGACCGAGCCCGTCGACCACGTGCCCGCCGTGGACGACCAGCGTCGGCAAGGGGACTTCGCTCATGATCCGGTGCCCGGCCGTGCCCGTCAGTAGGCGACCGGCAGGGTCTTCGCCCCCCGCACCCACAGCGACGGCAGCCAGTCGGTAGTGTCGTCGAGGCGCCGGATTTCCGGCATGCGTTCGAGCACCGCCTCCAGCGCGATCGCGCCCATGCGCCGGCCCAGCGAGCCGCCCGGGCAGTAGTGCGGACCGTGCGCGAAGGACAGGTGGCCGTGCGGATCGCGGCCGAGGTCGAAGCGGTCCGGATCCTCGAAACGCCGCTCGTCGCGGTTGGCCGAGCTGATGTAGGACAGCACGTAGGACCCGCCGGGGATGGTGACGTCATGCAGCTCGAGGTCGCGCGTCGCGGTCTGGAACACGAGGTTGACCGGTGACCAGTAGCGCAGCGTCTCGTCGACCAGCGGACCGGCCAGCGCGTGGTCGGCGAGTACCGCCTGGTGCACGTGCGGGTTGTCGAACATCGCGATCAGTGCGCTGGAGATCAGGTGCGACGGCGTCTCCGAGCCGCCGAAATGGGTCAGGATGGTGGTGCTCAGGACCTGGATCTCCGACAACACGTCGCCGTCGACCTCGGCCGCCAGCAGCATGGAGATGAAATCCTCGCGCGGCGCCGCCCGGCGCTCCTCGATGGCCTGTTCCAGATACGCACGCAGCTCGGCCACGCTGGCGCGGATGCGACGCACGTCGGCATCAGTCAGGTTGGCGCGGTTGGCGGCGTTGAGCAGGTCGGCGGTCCAGATCTTGAAGTTCTCGCGCTGGCTCGGATCGACCCCGATGAGTTCCGCGGTGACGCTGACCGGGACGTAGGCGGCAAAGTCGTTGACGAAATCGAAGCGCCGCCCGCGCGCTTCGATCTCGTCGAGCAGGCCGTCGACGATGGCGCGCACCTTGGGCTCCATGCGGCGGGTCACCGAAGGCACGAAGGCGGTCGCGGTGAGCTTGCGCAGCGGCGTGTGCGCCGGCGGATCGAGCGCGATCAGCGACGGCGTCTCCGGCACCGGGTCGAGATCGCCGAAGGCCTGCGCGATGAAGTCGCGTGCCGAGTAGTCCTCCGGATGCAGGAAGGTGTGCTTGCAGTCGTCGTAGCGGAACAGGCCCCAGGCATTGAGCGCAGGGATGTGACAGACCGGCGCCTCGTCGCGCAGGCGGCGGTACCACGGGTAGGGATCGCGCTGCACTTCGGGCCGCGTCGGGTCGAAGTCCGGCCCCGCACGTACAACGGCTTCAGTGCCGGTCATGAGCCGTTGCCCCGCGCTGCCCGGCGCCCCCGGAGCGAACCCCTTGCTGCATCGTGCATGCTGCGACCTCCCCTCGCGTGCCGTGCACCCTCCGGCAGCCGGACCGGCCCGCGCCGACGGGCGCACGCCCGGGCACCGGCGGTCGGCAGCCGCCATCTGCCAATGGTCGCCACATGGTCCGCGTACGGGAAGCGCCAATCACGAAATACACCCGACATTTTACGACAGCCCTTGCCCCGGGGCACCGGGCCTCAGCCGCGCCGGTATTCGCTCGGCGAGCAACCGGTCCAGCCACGGAAGGCGCGCGAGAAGGCGTCCGGATCGCGGAAGCCCAGACGGTACGCCACCTCCTCGACGTGCAGCGCGCGACGCCGCAGCAGGTCGCGTGCGCGCTCCTCGCGGACTTCACGCAGCACCCGGGAGAAGCCGGCATCCTCGGCCGCCAGGCGCCGCTGCAGGGTGCGCGTGGTGAGGTGCAGTGCGCCGGCCAGCTCGTCCAGCGACGGCATCGGCGTCGCCGTGCGCAGGCGGCCGCGCACGATGTCGGTGAAGCTGAACGGTCCCTGCATCGATTCGGCCAGGCGCCGGCACTGGTTCTCGAAGAAGCGCCGCGACATGCCGTTCGCCTGCGGCGGCACGGCCTCCCACACCGCGGATGCGAAATGCAGCTCGTCGGCGCTCGCGTCACGCGTTACGCGACAGCCGAAACGCGCGGCAATCGCCTCCGCACGCGCACGGTCCGCATCGCGCAGGCGCACCGCCTGCGGCCGCAGCCGCGGACCCAGCGTGTCGCGAAACAGGGTCAGCGTGGCCGCCATGTCGCGCGCGACGTAATACTCGCCCAGGTCGCCGACCGTCGCTCCCGGCTCGTAGACGACGTACGTCGCCGTGCCGCGCCGCCACACGCTGACCTCGATCAGGCCCCAGGCCAGCGGCGGGTAGGACAGGATGATGTGGAACAGCTCGCGCACGCTGGGCGCACACGCGGCGGCGAGCCCGAGCAGACCGAACATTGAAAGATGGAAATACCCGCCGACGTCCAGCGCGACGTGCGGCTCGTCGAGCACGGTCAGCGCACGCCGAGTGAAGTCCAACTCCTGCTCGATGGTGATGCGGTAGCTCGGCTCCTCCAGCGCGAAGCGCGGGATCTCGGATGCCGCCAGCAGCGGCTCGACCGCCGCGCCGCGATCCTCCAGCACCTGGATCAGCGGCGCGAGCCCATAAGCGAGGCGCGCCGGCGTGGCCAGCGCACCACCGAAGAGAAACGCCCGGCTACGGTCCTGCGCGTCCGGCACGGTCGTGAACGGTCACGCACAGGCGCCGCTCCGTCATTGGCAGTGACCGCATGCCGGCACCGCCTTCAGCCCTGCCGCGCGGCGCGCAGCGCGCTGCGCCGCACCTTGCCGGCGTCATCGCGCACCGGGTGATCGACGAACTCGAAGCTGCGCGGGATCTTGGCCGGCACCAGGTGCTCACCCAGCCAGGCCTTCAGGTCCGCGGCAGCCGGCGCCGTCCCGCGCGGCTGGACCACGGCGTGCACGGTATGACCGAACTCGTCGTCGGCCAGGCCGATCACCGCAACCGAGGCGACGTCCGGATGCCCGAGCAGCGCGCCTTCGACCTCGGCCGGGTAGACGTTGACGCCACCGCTGACGATCATGTCGTCGCGGCGGTCGCTGAGGTAGAGATAGCCGTCCGCGTCCAGCCAGCCGAGATCGCCGACCGATTCCCAGCCGTCGGCGGTGCGGCGCGATTCGGCGCCAATGTAATGGTAGGTCGACCCGGGACCGCCGGGCGGCATCAGGTAGACCTCGCCGACCTCGCCGGTCGCACAGTCGCGCCCGTCCGCATCCAGGATGCGCACGCGCGCGCCACCCGCGACCCGGCCGACCGCGCCTGGCCGCTGCAGCCACTCCTCGCCGGATATCCAGATGCGGGCGAGCCCCTCGGTCGCGCCGTAGACCTCGCCGACGCGCGCCGGCCCCAGCCACTCGATCCAGGCCTGCTTGAGCCAGCGCGGGATCGGTCCGGCGGTGTGGAACACCATCTGCAGCGAGGACAGGTCGTAGCGCGCACGCACGTCCTCACCGAGGCGCCAGATGCGATGCATCATGGTCGGCACCATGTAGACCCACTGCACGCGGTGGGCCTCGATGAGGGCGAGGACCCGCTCGGCGTCGAAGCGGGCCATGTCGATCACCGTCGAGCCCTTGAACAGCGCCATCGCCATCGCGCTGAACGGACCGTTGTGATAGAGCGGCGCGGTGTTCAGCACTACGCCGTCGCGCGGCAGGGCGACGAACTCGGCCTCGGGGTCGAACGCACCGGGCCGGTGGTCGACGATGATCTTGGGCCGCCCGGTGCTGCCGCCGCTGGTACACGCCTTCCAGTGCGAGGTCGTGGCGGCAGCAACGAAATCCGCCGCGCCGGTCGGCGCGTCCGGCGCCAGCCAGGGCACGCCGCTGCCCGTGCAGTCGTTCTCGGCGACGTACACCCGCGCCCGTGCCAGCTCGAGGATCGCGCGGCGTTCCTGCTCGGCCAGCCGCGGTGACAGCGGCAGCGGCGTGGCGCCGCACTGCCAGATCGCGAAGGCCGTCTCGAAGAATGCGGGCCCGTTGGGCAGGCTCAGCGCGACCAGGTCGTCGTGCACCACGCCGTGGCGCGCGAGCAGCGCCGCGCGCGCCGCGGCGCGGCGCCCGAGCTCGGCCCAGGTCAGGGCGTCCTCACCGAGCCGGTAGGCAATGCCGTCATGGCGGCCGGCGTGATAGTCGAGAATGCGGGTCAGTTCGATGGCTGGCATGGGACGTTGCGGGCACCGCGGCGCCACGCCGCGTTGGTCGTGGCAGAGCGGCTAATGTAATCTTGCGTACCATACGCCTGCAAACCACTTTTCCGGCGCCCTCGCGCCCGCCACGAAGACCCCTGCCATGAGCCAGACCGACAATCCCGAAATCGGACGTTCCATCGATGCCGGCGGCATCGCCACCAACTACCACGACCTGGGCACGGGCTCACCGGTGGTGCTGATCCACGGCTCCGGCCCCGGCGTCACCGGCTGGGCCAACTGGCGCCTGACCCTGCCCGAGCTGGCGCGCCATCACCGCGTGCTGGCGCCGGACATGGTCGGCTTCGGCTACACCGCGCGGCCCGACGGCATCGCCTACGACCTCGACACCTGGGTGCGCCACGCACTCGACTTCCTCGACGCCCTCGAGCTCGAGCGGATCGACCTGGTCGGCAATTCCTTCGGCGGCGCGCTCTCGCTCGCGCTCGCCATCCGCCACCCCGCACGCGTGCGCCGGCTGGTGCTGATGGGCGCGGCCGGCGTGCATTTCGAGCTGACCCCGGCGCTGGACGCGGTGTGGGGCTACACGCCCTCGGTCGCGAACATGCGCGCGATGATGGACACCTTCGCCTGGAACCGCGACCTGGTCAGCGACGACCTCGCGCGCATGCGCTACGAAGCCTCGATACGCCCCGGCATCCAGGAGGCCTACAGCGCGATGTTCCCGGCCCCGCGCCAGCGCTGGATCGAAGCGCTGGCCAGCGACGAGCGGGACATCGCGGCGATCCGCCAGGAGACCCTCATCGTCCATGGCCGCGACGACCGCGTGGTGCCGCTGGCCAACTCGCTGCGCTTCAACGAACTCATCGAACGCTCGCAGCTACACGTGTTCGGCTGCTGCGGGCACTGGACCCAGATCGAGCACGCGGCGCGCTTCTCGCGCCTGCTGCTCGACTTTCTCGCCGAGGACGATGCCTGAGCGGCAACGGCCGCGACGAAATCTTTCACCAGGGGGAGACACGACATGCGCGCACTGCGCCAGGGAATCTACCTGCTGCTCGCCATCGGCGCGGCGCTGTGGGCCTGGAGTCACGGCGTCGCCTGGACGCTGCAATGGCTGGAGGACGGCGGCAGCCTGCTCGACCAGGTCGCCTTCTTCCGCGACTTCTTCCGCGATGCCTACCGCGCCAACCACGCGGCCGGCTTCATCACCATCGATCTCGTCGGCTCGTGGTTCGCGTTCATGGTGTTCGTGCTGCCCGAGGCGCGCCGCCTCGGCATGCGCTTCGGCTGGGGCTACATCGCCGCCGCGTGCACCATCGGCAACTGCTTCGCCTTCCCGCTGTTCCTGTTCAACCGCGAGCGCGCGCTGGCCACCCGCGGCGCGGCCTGAGACCGCACGGCCGCCCGGCGCAGTCGCCAGGCGCGATTGCCGGGCGCGATTACCTGACGCGCTTGTCGACGGACGCACCGGGGTCGCGGCGACGGCGCTATCATGAGGCGCTACCTCCCCGAGATCGCCTGCGCCCTTGAACCTCCCCGCCCGCCCGCTGCTGGCGCTGCTGACCATGTCGGTGCTGTGGGGCTACGGCTGGGTCGCCCTCAAGCTCGGCCTGCTCGACGCCGAGCCCTTCACCTTCACCGCGCTGCGCATGAGCCTGAGCGCGGTATGCCTGCTGCTGATGCTGCGGCTGACCAAGCGCCCGGTCCTGCCTCGCCGCGTACCGGAGTTGGTGACGCTGGGCATGGTCCAGACCGCGGCGCTGTTCACGCTCTCGACCTGGGCCGTGGCCAGGGGTAACCCCGGCCGGGTCGCCTTCCTGGTCTACACCATGCCCTTCTTCACCCTGCTGTTCGCGCGGGTGTGGCTGGGCGAACGGGTACCTGGACGCCAGTGGCTCGCGATCGCGCTCGCTGCCGCCGGCCTCGCCGCCATCATCCAGCCCTGGCGCATGCACGGCAGCATGACCAGCAACGGGCTGGCGCTGGGCGCGGCGACGGCGTGGGCGGCCGGGGCGGTCATGGTCAAGCGCCTGCAGCGTCGCGCACCGATGGATTTGTTGTCGATGACCGCCTGGCAGATGGTGTTCGGCTCGCTGCCGCTGCTCGCGCTGGCGCTGTCGATCGACGAGGCGCCGATCGTATGGTCGCCGCGCTTCGTCGCCGTGCTGCTGCTGGTGACCGTGGTCATCACGGCCGGCGGCTGGATGCTGTGGATGTACGCGCTCGACAAGCTCGAAGCCGGTACCGCCGGCATGGCGACGCTGGCCGCACCGCCGATCGCCATGGCCGCCTCGGCACTGCAGTTCGGCGAGCGCCCGAACGTCCTGGAGGCGCTCGGCATGGCGCTGATCGTGCTGGCGCTGCTGGTGCTCAGCCTGAACGCGATGCGCGCGCCGCGCGGCGGCTGACGGCGCGCCGACCTCAGCGCGCCGGGGTCAACCCGGCCGCTCCGATCAGTGCGTGCCAGCGTTCGCACAGACGCTCGAAGCCGGCCATGTCCGGCTCGACCAGGGCGCGCACCGCGAAGCCGCGCACCAGGCTCATGGTCAGCGCCAGCACGTCCTCGGCGTCGGCCAGCGCGTAGCCCTGCGCGAGCAGCTTCTCCAGCCACAGCCGCTCGATACGCTGGCGGTGGGCCAGCGTGCTCGCGACCAGCGCCTCGCGCAGCGCGGCGTCGCCGCCGCCGGCCATGAGGATGTCGAGCGCGACGCGAAAGTAGTCGGAGAAGAAGAAAGCCTTGCTGTCCTCGATCAGGGCGGCGACCACGTCCCCGCCGTCGAAGGCGGCCAGGCGCGCCTCGGCCTCGTCGCCGGCGGCCTGCCAGGCGTACTCGATGGCCGCCTCGGCGAGGCTGTTCTTGGTCGGGTAGTGATGCAGCTGCGCGCCCTGCGAAACGCCGGCGGCGCGCGCCACCGCGGCGGTGCGGAAATTGACGTAGCCGCCGTCGCGGATGACCTCGAAGGCGGCGCGCGCGAGGCGCCGGCGCATGCGCGCCGAGCGCTCGGCCTGCGAGCGCCGCGGGCTGGCGGTGACACTCATGGCAACGCTGCCGCCGTGGTCATGGGTCTCGTCGGAGACATGCGGGTCGCCTTAAAACAAACAAGGCAGCCGCCATGTTATTGACCTCGCCATCACCAGGCAAATGGGCGAAATAAACGTTTACTTCCCGTCCGGCCCGCGCTAGAGTCCAATTTACAAACCAGTCAGACGGTTTCTTAAATGGTACACGCAGCCCTCGACCCAAGCCCCGCGGCGACCTTCGTGGAGGACGATCGCGCGCGCGGCGTGTTCCGTGTCGCGCGCCGCGCCTTCACCGATGCCGACGTCCTCGAACGCGAACGCGCACTGATCTTCGACCAGTGCTGGCTCTATCTGGGACACGCGTCGGAGATCGCGAAGCCGGGCGATTTCGTCGCCCGCAACGTCGGCGGGCGCGAGCTGATCTTCACCCGCGGCAAGGACGGCACGGTGCGCTGCTTCTTCAACACCTGCCCGCACCGCGGTGCCATGGTGTGCCGCGAGAAAACCGGCAATGCCGCCCTCTTCCGCTGCTTCTACCACTCCTGGGCCTTCGACCTGGAGGGTAAGCTGGTCAACCGTCCCGGCGACGAGGCCTACGCCGAAGGCACACGCGGCTGCGGCCTGCACGACCTCGTGCAGGTACCGCGCCTGGCGCAGTACCGCGGTCTGTACTTCGTACACTTTCAACGCGAGGGCGAGGATCTCGAGACCTACCTCGCCGGTGCGAAGGAATACCTCGACCTCGTCTTCGACCAGAGCGAGGCCGGTATGGAGATCGTCGGCGGCACCCAGGAGTACGGCTTCGAGGCCAACTGGAAACTGCTGTGCGAGAACAGCATCGACGGCTACCACGCGGTGCCGACGCACGCCAGCTACCTCGACTACGTGAAATCCAAGCCCGGCACCCTGGTCAACGTCGCCATCGAGGGCAAGGCCCACGATCTTGGCAACGGCCACGCGGTCGTTCAGTACAGCGCGCCGTGGGGCCGGCCCATCGCCCAGGCCGTGCCGGCCTGGGGCGAGGACGCCGCACGCGAGGTCGAGGCCACGCGCGCCCGCCTGGTCGAGCGCTTCGGTGCGGCACGCGCGGAACGCATCGCGACCACCAACCGCAACATGCTGATCTTCCCCAACCTCGTCATCAACGACATCATGGCGATCACCGTGCGCACCTTCTTCCCCGATGCGCCCGACCGGCAAAGCGTCAACGCCTGGACGCTGGCTCCGCGCGACGAGTCGCGGCAGATGCGCGAGCTGCGCCTGTTCAACTTCCTCGAGTTCCTCGGGCCCGGTGGCTTCGCCACGCCCGACGACTGCGAGGCGCTGGCGCTGTGCCAGCGTGGCTACAGCAACCTCGCCGAGGCCGGCTGGAACGACATCTCCAAGGGCTATGCCAGCGATGCGCCCAACGTCGACGACGAAGCGCAGATGCGCGCCTTCTGGCGCGAATGGCAGCGCCGCATCGCGGGGGCTGCGGCATGAGCGCCGCGGCCGACGCCATGCCCGCGGTCTCGCGCGCCGAGCTCGAGGATTTCCTCTACCACGAAGCCGCCCTGCTCGACGCCTGGCGGCTCGAGGATTGGCTGGCGCTGTTCGTCGAAGGCGCGCGTTACCTGGTGCCGCCGGCCGGCGCCGACGACGACGCCGACCCGGCGACCACGCTGTTCTACGTCGCCGACGACTACCACCGCCTGTGCGAGCGCGTTAAGCGCCTCGGCAAGCGCACCGCGCATGCCGAGTTCCCGCATTCGCGCTGCCGTCGCATGATCAGCAACGTGCGCGTGCTCGGCGGCAGTGACGACAGCTTCCGCGCCTGCGCCAACTTCGTCACCTGGCGCAGCAAGATGGGGCGCACCGACACCTTCTTCGGTCACCACCTCTACGAGCTCGCCAACACCACCGAGGGCCTGCGCATCCGCTGCAAGACCAGCTTCATCGATGCCGACGACATCCGCGACCAGGGCAAGGTCAGCATCATCGTCTGAGGAACCGCCGCCCATGACTCCCGATTTCCGCTACCGCCGCCTGGGCTATGTCGCGCTGAACGTCAGCGACCTGGCCCGCGCACACGACTTCCACCAGGCCATGGTCGGCCTCGCACCGGCCGGCGACGGTCTCGACGGCGAGCGCCTCTACCGCTGCACCGATCACCACCACGACGTGATCCTGCACCAGGGCGCCACGCCCGGCCTGCGCCGCGTGGCGTGGGAGATGGAAACGGCGGACGACCTCGACCGCCTGCACCACCACCTCGGCGCGCTCGGCATCACCACCCACGCGGTGGCGGCCGAGGAATGCGCCGCACTCGGCGTCGGCCGCGCGTTCCGCATCACCGAGCCCCACTCCGGCGCAACCTTCGAGTACTTCGACCGCATGGCCGACGCCGCGATCCCGTTCGCGCCGACCCTGACCCGCATCGCGCGCCTCGGTCACGTCGTGCTCGGGGTCGCCGAGCATGCCGCCGCCGAGCGCTTCTTCATCGAGCAGCTCAACTACCGCGTCTCCGATCGCATCGACGGCGCGGTGACCTTCATGCGCTGCTTCCCCAATCCGTTGCACCACTCCTTCGGCCTGAGCAAGGCGGATGCCAAGCGTCTGCACCACGTCAACTTCATGGTCACCGACATCGACGACATCGGCCGTGCCATCTACCGCGCGAAGAAGCTCGACGTGCCGGTGGTATTCGGTCCGGGCCGGCATCCGCCGTCGGAGTCGATCTTCCTCTACTTCCTCGACCCGGACGGCATGACGCTGGAGTTCAGCTTCGGCATGGAGGAGTTCCCGGAGCGCGACCCGCGCGAACCGCGGCGCCTGCCGATGGCACTGGAGTCGATCGACTACTGGGGCGCGGTGCCCGAGGCGCGCTTCGGCGCCACCGGTGCGATCGAAGCACTGGCGGCCTGAGATGGGCAGCGGCAGTCTCGACGGCAAGACCGCGCTGGTCACCGGCGCCGCTGGCGGTATCGGTCTCGCCATCGCGCGGCGGCTCAGGGCCGAGGGCGCGCGGATCGCCATCGCCGACCTCGCCGACAACGTGGAGACGGTCGCCACCGAGCTCGGCGCCGACAGCTTCGCCTTCCGCGGCGACCTCAGCGAGGAGGCCACCGCGCGCGCGCTGATCGGGAACACGCAGGCTGCCTTCGGGCGCCTCGACATCCTGGTCAACAACGCCGGCGGCGGGGTCATACGCCCGTTCCTGGAACACACCCCGGAGACCCTGCGCCAGACCGTCGACCGCAACCTGTGGACCGCGCTGTGGTGTACCTGGCTGGCGCTGCCGCTGATGATCGAACAGGGCGGCGGGCGCATCATCATGATCGGTGCGGACTCGGTGCGCAACGGGCTGCCCGAGCACGCCGCCTACAACGCTGCCAAGGGCGGCATGCATGCGCTCACCACCGGGGTCGCGCGCGAAGTCGCACAGCAGAACATCACCGTCAACACCGTCGCCCCGTGCATGGTGGCGACGCCGATGGTCGCCGAGCTGATGGCGAAAGACGATCCCTGGGTGAAGCAGTTCAACGACGTGATCCCGATGGGACGACCGGGCACCATGGACGAGGTCGCCTCCATGGTCGCCTACCTCGCGCGCGACGAGGCGAGCTTCGTCACCGGGCAGGTGATCAGCGTCAACGGCGGCAGCACGATGCTGTGACGGGCGCGCACCGCATGCCCGAAGGCCTCATCGACGTGCACACGCACGTCGTCCCGGACGGCTTCCCGGCCAATCCGTCGCCGGCGAGCAACCCGCGCTGGCCGTGCCTGTGCTTGCACGGCGACGAACACGCCGTGATCGAGATCGCGGGCAAGGCCTTCCGCGAGCTGGACGCGCGCTCCTGGCACGCCGCGCGGCGCATCGCCGACATGGACCGCGACGGCATTGCCGTGCAGGTGCTCTCGCCGATGCCGGAGCTGCTCTCCTACTGGTTCGAGGCCGGCGACACGATCGCCATGGCGCGCCACGTCAACGGCTTCCTCGCCGGGCTGGTCGCGGCGCGGCCGGATCGCTTCCGCGCGCTCGGCATGGTGCCGCTGCAGGACCCCGCCCTGGCCGCGCGCGAGCTGGCGCGACTGAAGGCCGACGGCTTCAGCGGGGTGGAGCTCGGCAGCAACGTCAACGGCGCCTACCTTGGCGAGCCGCGCTTCGGCGAGTTCTTCGCCGAGGCCGAGCGGCTCGACCTGGCGGTGTTCGTACACGCCCTGCACCCGGCCGCGGCCGATCGTCTGCAGACGTTCCCCGATCTCGTGCCCTTCGCGGCCTTCGCCGTCGACACCGGCCTCAGCGCCATGACCCTGATCCGCGGCGGCATCGCCGAGCGTCATCCACGTCTGAGGATAGGCCTCAGTCACGGCGGCGGCGCCACGGCACCGCTCGCCGCACGGCTCGGCCAGGGCTTCCGCCTCAGCGCGGGCTTCGACGGGGCGCTGACCCGCGCACCGCTGGCGCAGGCCGGCAGCTTCTTCTACGACAGCCTGGTCTACGACCACGGCTACCTCGACTACCTCGCCGGCCACGTCGCGCCGGGTCGCGTGTTCGCCGGCAGCGACTACCCCTATGCCATCGAGCAGACCGACCTCGCGGGCTTCATCGGCGCCAGCCGCGCCTGCCCGGCGGCGCGCGCCAACGCCGCCGCCCGCGCCTTCCTGGGCGAAACGCCGCAAGCCTGAGCCGCGCGCCTTTGCACCCGTGCGCCGGGACGCTAGAGTACGCAGCGTCCCTTTTGCACAGCGAGGAGCGCATTCATGAGCGCAACGATTCTCTACGACGACCGCGTCACCGAAGTGGCGGACGCGGTTGCCGACGGCGGGCATCTGTGGCTCAGCCCGGACGACCTGGCCGCCGCAACCGGCTGGAAACTGCAACCCGAGGGCCTGTGCCGCGGCGACGCCTGCGTGCGCGCCGACGACGCCTGGCGCGACGACCAGGGCCGTGTCGATCTCGCCGCCTTCGCCGAGCACATGCACCAGCCGCTGGTGCGCGACGAGACGCACGACGCGTGGTCGTTCGGCGAGTCGGTCAGCAGTCTGCGCGACCAGATGATGTCGCTGGAGGCGCCCGACTTCACGCTGCCCGATCTCGACGGCAGGCTGCACTCCCTGTCCGACTACCGCGGGCAGAAAGTGTTCATGTTCTCGTGGGGCTCCTACTGAGGCTGCAGCTTTGACCTGCCCGTGTGGCAGGCAATCTACGAAGAGCTGCACGGCGACGGACTTGAAATCCTCGCCATCGCATTCGACACCGCCGGCAAGGCCGCGGTCGAAAAGAGCATCCGCGCCCTGGACATCGCCGAGCGGCCGGAAATGCTGGCCCGCCTGATGGGCTGGGCACCGGAGCTGTGGCAGAACCAGAAGCCGCCGACCTACCCCTGCCTGATCGACGAGAACCACCTCGTCGCCGAGCTCTACGGCATGGTCAACGTGCCGCAGAGCGTATGGATCGACGAGCAGGGCCGCATCGTGCGCCCGGCCGAATCCGCCGGCACCATCGACATGGTGCGGCACCTCAACCGCGAGACCATGGAGATCCCGGACGCCGCCGCGAACGAAGGCGCCAGCGTGCGCTGTGCCTACATCGACGCGCTGCGTGACTGGGTGAAGAACGGTGCCGACAGCCCCTACGTGCTGCCGCCGGACGAGGTCAGGCGCCGTCTGCGCGGGCCGGACGAGAACGCGGTGCGCGCGGCTGCGCACGTGCGCCTCGGCCGCCAGCTCTACGTCAGCGGCGCGCTGGACGCGGCCAAGCAACACTTCAGCGAGGCCTCCCGGCTGTGCCCGGAGAGCTGGAACTACCGCCGCCAGAGCATGATGCTGGACCCCGAGCTGGTCGGTGAGCTCAACACCGCACCCGAGTTCTGGGCCGCGGTCGACGCGCTCGGCGATACGCCCTACTACCCGGCACCGGACCTGACGCCGGTACGCTGATCGCCGCTCAGGGGCCGGTGACGAACGTCAATCGTTAACGTTTGTCACCGGTCCCGCCTGTTTCTCCCCGTTTTCGATGAGACGCCGCCCGCTGGCGGTCGCGCTGTACTAGGCTTGGCTCATGCCCGGCTCGAAGCGCATGGCGGTGGCGAAGAAGCTCGCAGGTCTCGGCCTGCGCCGCACCCTCATTGCCGTCGCCAAGCCGAGCGGCTACGCGGTCAGCCGCATACGCAGCATTGGCGACAATGTCGAGATCGAGGACGAAGGCAGCTTCAGCGCGAGCGAGGTGCCCGTCATCGGCCGCGTCGGCCTGCCCGACCCTCAGCTCGGCGTCGACTGGCACGGCAGCATGCCCTTCTACGGCAAGTGGTTCGACGACATCGGCGAGACCGATGCCGGCTACCACCTGCGCAAGGGGATCTCCTCGATCTCCGAGCAGCGCCTGCTGGAGCAGATCCGGCGCGACGACCAGTACGCCCTGGTCGGCGAGTTCGCGGCCGTGTTCCGCACCATCATGGAGGTCAAGCGGCGCGTGCCCCTGGTGCTGATCGACGACAGCTACATCGAGCTGGTCAGCTTCCCCGTGATCCTGCCGAAGATCGCCGACGAAGCGCTGCAGGCGAAGCTCGGCAACGTGCTGCACATCATGCTCAAGGCGACGCCCGCGGCGAGCGCCGCGGCGGACCTTACCAGCGGTATCGAGGTCAGCGAGACGGACGGCTGAGCGCCCCCGCTCAGGTCTCCCAGGTCGGCTCCGCGGTGTGCTCCCAGAGCTGGATCATGTTGCCGTCGGCATCGTAGAACAGGAACGAGCGGCCGATGCTGGCGCAGGTCCAGACGTAGTCGGTCTGGGTCTCGTAACCGGCCGCGCGCACCTTCTCGAACCAACCGTCGATATCGTCCACCAGCAGGCCGAGCTCGTGGAAGCCGGTGTGGCCGTAGCGCAGGTTCTCCTTCGGCGTGCGCTGGATGGCGGGGTTCTCGCATTCCTGCAGCTCAATCAGCGCGCCCTCGTCGGACATCAGCAGGACCATTTTTGATTTTGCGCCCTCGACTTTGAAGATGTCGTCGAGCAGCGCCGGGTACATGTAGGTCCTGGGTCCCGGTTCGGGGCCATCCGGAATGGTGGTTTCGACCGCGACCTTGAAACCGAGCACGTCACGCCACAGGCGCACCGCCTCCGCCATGTCGCTGACGAACACGGCCATGTGATGGAACTGCATGTTGCTCCTCCCCCCGGAGAATCGCCGGCGGGGCCGAGCCTGGCCCCGCCGGCGGATGAAGTGGCGAAAGAGGCAGGAGTCGAACCTGCCAGACGACCCTGCGGCCGTCTCACCGGTTTTGAAGACCGGGCGCCCCACCGGGTGGCGATGCTCTTCCGCCGCCTATGCTATCAGGGTCGCAGGGGACGGGGTTCGGAAGGGGTCAGAATTTAATTCTGACCCACGTGCGCTAGTCCTGCTCAGGTGCGCCACGCCCCGCTGGCGTCAGAGCGATAGCCGAGCGCACGGTAAGCGGCGTCGAGCAGCGACTGCCCGCGCTCGTTC
The DNA here is from genome assembly GCA_041984235.1 of Gammaproteobacteria bacterium. GTDB lineage: Bacteria > Pseudomonadota > Gammaproteobacteria > JBHIYN01. The sequence continues at coordinate 201,646 of JBHIYN010000001.1, read as the reverse complement.
ATCAGCAGCCCGGTGCCCATGCGGTTCATGGCGTAACCGAAGCTCATCGCGCATTCCGGGTCGGCGAGCCCGAGCGAGCCGCCGGCGCCGACGTGGCCGAAGGCTGACTCGCCGGCGAGCAGGCTGGCGTTGACCGTGTTCGGCACGCGGCGATTGTCCGTGCTCTTCATGTAGCCGAGCGCGAAGCGGGTCGGGATCAGCAGCGTGGCGTCGTCGTGCGAAGCCATGCTGACCCGGCCCATGCGTGCCAGCGTGTCCGCGCCGACCAGGTGCGTGCCGCCGAGCGCCCCGCCGTTGGCCAGCGGCGCGTACATGCCGGCCAGGCCGCGCGCGTTGGTGACGCCGTTGGCCGAGCCGATCTCGGCCTGGTGACAGGCCGGGTCGTTGGCGTCGACCAGCAGGAAGTCGCGCATGAAGAGCTGCGTCGGGTTCTGCTCGGCGCCGAGCGCGGCCTGGATGAAGCGGGTCGCGAGCCAGGGCTCGTCGGGCTCGGCCGGGATCATCGGCGAGATACGATCCTCGACCGTCGCCGGCGCCCCGATCCAGAAGTCGATGCCGAGCGGCTTCGCCACCTGCGCGTCGAAGAACGCACCGAGACGCTGGCCGGCCGCGCGGTGCACCAGCTCGCCGACCGTCCAGGCCATGCTGATGGCGTGGTAGCCACCGCGCGTGCCGGGCTCCCAGAAAGCCGGCTCGGCGGCAATCCGCGCAACCATGGCGTCGTAATCGTAGAAGCCGCCGGGCGGCACCGCGTCGCGCACGTGAGGCACGCCGACGCTGTGGTCCAGCGTCATCTTCACCCGCGCGCCTTCCTTGCCGCCGGTCCCGAACTCGGGCCAGTAATCGGTCACCAGGGCATCGAGATCGAGCTTGCCGCGATCGGCGAGCATGTGCGCGCAGAGCGCCATCGCACCCTTGGTCGAGGAGAACACGGTGCACAGCGTGTCGCGCTGCCAGGCCTCGCCGCCACGCGTGATACGTCCGCCCCACAGGTCGACCACGGTCTCACCCTCGAGCGTGATCGCGCAGCTCGCGCCGACTTCGTCGCGTTGTTCGAAATTGGCGACGAAGGCGTCGGCGACGGCGGCGAAGCGCGTATCGCAATGCCCCTCGACACGTCCGGCGGCGGTGTCCACGCTGATACTCGTACTCATGTGATTGGCTCCGTTCAGAGATGGGTGGGCGTGCCGACGACCCGGCGCACCTGGCCGTGGCGCCGGGTCAGGCCGACGCGGTCGAAGTATTCCAGGATCTCGACCACCGCATTGCGGCCGATGCCGGCGCGGTTACGAAAATCGGCAACGGTGAATACGCCATCCGGCTGGGTGCGCGCAAGCTCCAGCACGATGGTCTCGAAAGTGCGCATGCTGTCCGGCAGGAAGTAACGCTTGGCGCTCACGCGCACCAGGTAACCCTGCTGCGCAGAGCGCCCGAGGAAACCCTCCAGCAGCTTGAGGTCGATGTGCAGCGCCTCGTGCAGGTCATGCACCACCGGCGCCTTCAACGCGGCCTTTTCGAGGATCGGCCCGACCCGCCGCCACAGCTTCTCGTCGGCCGGCGAGCGCTGCACAGCGTGACCGGGCACGCGCACCACGGCGCCGTTGCGTTCCAGGGTACCGGCCGCGACGAGCTGTTCGACGAGCAGCGCGAGCAGTGCGGGACGCAGGCGCTCGGGCAGCTTGCGGTTGATCTCGGCCTCGCTGGCACCGGGGCGGTCGGGCGCCTCGGCATGAACCGCCGCCACCGCCGGCGGCAGCATGTCCTGCAGGGCCTGCCAGCGCGCCGGCTCGAAACCGAGCCGCACGTCGCCGCGGTCGACGCGCACCATCGCGCTGCGCGCGAACAGTGCCTCGGCCTCCGCGGCGGTAAGATTCCAGCAGCGACTGAAGCGATCGAGCTCGATGCCGTCGGGGAGCGCCGCCAGGGCCGCGTCCAGGGCCGCGGCCGGGTCGTCACACGACATCGCTTCACGGTAACGTACGCGCTCGCTGCGCGAGCGGCCGCGGACGTCGGGCACCGGATCGATGACCGTGCCGCCGCCCAGGGTACGCCGCGCCGACTGGTCGCGCAGCACGATGCGGTCGCCGTGGACCGCGTGCAGCTCGCGGTCGAGCAGCAACTGCACCGGCGCCTCCGCGCCGGGCTCTATGGCCTTGCCGTCGAAGGTCACGACGCGGCCGGTGACGTCGGCGGCGCCGACGTGCACGTGCACCGGGGTGCGATTGCGCAGCGCCCGGCTCTCCCCCGGCAGCACGCGCAGCATGGCGTCGAGCCGGCGGGTGGAGAACGCGGCGCCGTCAGCGACGATCCAGTCACCGCGATGCAGATCGCCGTCGCGCAGCCCGCTGCCGGCCAGGTTGAGCGCGGTGCGCAGGCCGGCGCCGGCCGACTCCGCCTCGTGGTTCTGGGCGTGGATGCCGCGCACCCGCACGCTCTCGCCGCCCGGGACGTGACACACCGCCTCGCCGACGCCGACCTGCCCGGAGAAGACGGTGCCGGTCACCACCCGTCCGGCGCCCTTGAGCAGGAAGCTGCGATCGATGGCGAGGCGGAAATTGCCTGCGACCACACGCGGCGGCACCTCGGCGGAGAGCTTCAGCAGCACCTCGCGCAGCAGATCGATGCCGCGGCCTTCGAGCGCCGAAACGGGTACGATCGGAGCCATCGCCAGCGGCGTCGGTTCGAACAGGCGGCGGCACTCGACGGTAACCGCCTGCAGGCGCGCGTCGTCGACCCGGTCGACCTTGGTCAATGCGACCACCCCGCGCTGCACCCCCAGCAGGTCGAGGATCGCGAGATGCTCCGCGGTCTGCGGCATCGGGCCGTCGTCCGCGGCGACGATGAACAGCACCACGTCGATGCCGCTGGCACCGGCGATCATGGTACGAATGAAGCGCTCGTGGCCGGGCACGTCGATGAAGCCGGTGATCTCGCCGTCGCCGAGATCGTGGTAGGCGAAGCCGAGCTCTATGGTCAGTCCGCGCTGCTTCTCCTCCGGCAGGCGGTCGGTGTCCACACCGGTGAGCGCCCGCACCAGCAGCGTCTTGCCATGATCGACGTGGCCGGCGGTGGCGACGATCACGGCGCTTCACCCTCGCCCAGCAGCGCCAGCTGGTCGACGAATCCGGCCTCGTCGTCCAGGCAGCGCAGGTCGAGCAGCACGGCGCCGTCCGCGATGCGACCGATGACCGGCAGCGGCAGCGCGCGCAGGCGTGCGGCCAGCCGCTCCGGTGCCCGCCCGCGCCGGCCCGGCGGCGTGATGCGCAGCGCGGCGCTCGGCAACAGGTCGACCGGCAGGGCGCCGCTGCCGATCTGGCTGCGACAGGCGACGACGTCGACCGTCGCGGCAGCGCCCAGTGCCGCACGCAGCGGCTGCAGCAGCCGCTCGGCAGCGGCGCGGATGTCGGCCTCGTCGCGGGTCAGCAGGCGCAGCGCCGGCAGGCGTTCGGGCAGGCGTGCGGGATCGCCGTACAGGCGCAGCACCGCGCCCAGCGCGGCGAGCGTGATCTTGTCCACGCGCAGGGCGCGCTTCATCGGGTTCTTCTTGATGCGGCGCACGAGATCGGCGCGCCCCGCGATGATGCCGCACTGCGGGCCGCCGAGCAGCTTGTCACCGCTGAAGGTCACCAGGTCGGCGCCATTGGCCAGGGTCTCGGCGACGGTCTGCTCGCGCGGCAGGCCGAAGCGCGACAGGTCGGTCAGCGTGCCACTGCCGAGATCGACCACGAACGGCACACCGGCTGCATGCGCGATGCGCGCCAGCTCGGGCTCGGCGACCGCGGCGGTGAAACCCTCGACCACGTAGTTACTGGTATGCACCTTCATGAGCAGCGCGCTGCGCGCACCGAGCGCGTCCTCGAAATCACGCGCATGGGTACGGTTGGTCGTACCGACCTCGACCAGCTTGCTGCCGGCCCGCGCCATGACGTCGGGAATACGGAAGGCGCCGCCGATCTCGACCAGCTCGCCGCGCGACACGGGCACCTCGCGGCGCCGCGCGAGCGTGTTCAGCAGCAGCAGCACGGCGGCGGCGTTGTTGTTGACCACGGTCGCCGCCTCGGCCCCGGTGAGGCGGCAGATCCAGTCCTCGACCAGCGCATCGCGATCGCCGCGGCGTCCCGTCGAGAGGTCGTACTCGAGGTTGCTGGCACCGGCCGCCGCGCTCATCGCCGCGATCGCCTCGGCCGGCAGCGGCGCGCGTCCGAGATTGGTGTGCAGCACCGTGCCGGTGAGGTTGAACACCGGCTTCAGCGCCGGCGCCATCAGCGCCGCGAGGCGGGCGGCCGCGTCCGCGACCAGGGCCTCCGCCGACGCCTGCGCACGCGCCGCCGCAGCGCCCCCGGCGAGTGCCGCGCGCGCCGCGTCGGCCGCTTCGCGCAAGGCCGCGACGACCGCTTCGCGGCCCCAGGCATCGACCAGGCGGGCGGCATCGGCACCGCGCAGCAACTCGTCGATCGACGGCACCGCCCGCAGCGCCGCGTTGGCCTCGGCGCCGTCGCTCACGGCGCCGCCGTCCGTGTGCCCGGCGGCGGTTCAGCCGCCGAGCGTATTGCGCGCCGAAGGGAAGCGGTTGATGCCGAGCGGTTCGCGAAAATCGGCCGTCTGCTCGATGGCCATGCCATCGAGCGGAATACCGATGCTGTTGGCGACGCGATCGACCAGGCTGAAATTCGCCGCGGTGATCGCGGCCTCGACCAGGCCGCCGTCACCCAGGCGATGGCGCAGCGCGCTGCGCGCCGCGTCGAGCGCAGCCTGCGGCCCGCCGAAGACCGCGTCGGCGAAGGCCAGCAAGACGTCCTCGTCGTCCACGCCGATAGCGAGCGCACGATCGGTAACCCCTTTCAGTTCGTAAGTCTTCTGTCCCGACTGGCCGCTCGCACGGAGCAGCTGCACATGCCAGGAGGTTCAGTAGAAGCAGGCGTTGAGCGCGGAGATGCGCGCCGCCACCAGTTCGACCTGCTGCCGCGAGATGGCCGGGTCGTGCGAGTAGCCGAAGTCCATGAAGTTGGCCACCGAGACGTACTGCACGTCGCCCAAGGCAATCAGGTCCGCGGCTTCGGCGGGCACCAGGCTGAGCGCGCGCAGGATGTTGGCCGCCCACTGCCCGCCGTAGAGCGCGGCACCCTCGGCGCCGCCGGCCTCACCGTTGGGGATCGTCGCCACCCAGGCGCCCTCCGCGACCGCCGCGGCCGGACGCCGTCGGCTCGGCTCGCCGGCGCTGACCGGCGGCAGCGGCCGCGGTGCGACGCCGAGGCCGCGCGCGAACATGTCGAGGTTACTGATGCGCGCGGCAATGCCGACGCATTCGACGTACTCTTCCTCGCTCAGACCCTCGGCGCAGGCATCGTCGAACAGGCTGCGATCGAGGTCGGTCGGGTCGGCGGCAATCCGCCGGACCACGCGCGCGGCGGCCGCGGGCACCGCGCCGCCCCCCTCCGTCGGCGGCGTGCCCGGCTGCAGGCCGGCCTCTGCGCGGGCCTGCCGCGCCTCGCCGGCCAGGCCGGCGCGGGTCGCGCCGTCGAACCAGGTTCCCGGCGCGCTAAAACTGGCCAGGCTGCGCGCGTGCGCGGCGGCGAGATCCTCGCGTACCGTGACCGCGGCGTCGGCATACAGATCGGACATGACATTCTCCCCCCGGGCCGTTGCACCCGGCAGCGTCACAGCCTAGCAGATCGCGGCGGCGCGGCGCTCAGCGGGAGGCCGTGGGTAATTCGCAGTACGGGTCCAGCTCGACCGCCGCGTGCACCGCGACGTTGCCGTGTGGCCCGGCACACCACGACGGCATCACGACCGAGTACAGGCCGGGCGCGCCGGCCACCATCAGGTGCACCCGGGCCGGATCGCGCACTGCCGGGATCAGGGCTTCCTCGCCCTGCAGCATCTTCGGATTGAGGCGCTGCAGGATTTCGCGCGGGGTCACCGCGCGCGCGGCGAGCTCCTGCTGCACGGACTCGCGGCCATGACCGGCCCCGGCCAGGATCGCGGCATGCTCGGGATTGAGCACCAGCGCGACCGCGGCGCGGCCGCCGAGGTAGGAGTTGTTGCTGCCGCGATTGGCGATCACCGCGGCCAGGGTGTCGAGCAGGGCCTCGGCCGACGCGCTATCGCCGGCATCGCCGCTGAACAGCACCGAGTGCGGGCCCTCGACGCCGAGCACCATGACCGCGCTGTCGCCGGGCGCGTAGCCGAAGGTCGTGTGCAGCGGCGCGAAGGGCGAGGCCGCCTCGTCCTCGGCAAAGCACAGCGAGAACTTGGCCGGCGAGCCGTGGATGGCCATGTCGGATTCGCCCGGGCGCGCGCCGCCGATGTTGATCATGGCCAGGCGCAGGGCGCGGCCGACGCTGGCGTTGGCGCGGTGGCCGGGCCCCATCAGCCCGAAGCCGGAGGCGAAGCCGCCGGCCGCGCGCGCCGGACCGTTGACCACGACCAGCGGTGCGATGGCATGCGTGGTGCACTGCATCTCGGTGAGATCGAACTCGGGCCGGCACACCGCGCGCACGGCGGCCGCGACCACCGGCATGTGGTCGGGCAGGCAGCCGGCCATGACCGCGCAGGCGGCAACCTTCTCCACGGTGGCGACGCCATAACCCGGCCCCATCACGCCGAGCTCGATGTCGGCGTCCAGCCCGCTCGCGAGCACCAGCCGCGAGACGCGCTCGGGGGTCGGAATGACCACCGGCAGGCCGTCCGTGCAGCGCAGGGCGTGCAGTCGCTCGAGTGCGGCATCGGCATCGGCCGCGCTGAGCAGCGCGCTCATCCGGCGCGCAGCCGTTCGACCACGGTGACGGCGATGTCGCGCGCCAGCGCGGCCATGGCGGCAGCACCGATGCCGGCCACCGGGTGCGGCACGATCACGCGAGGCACGTCGGGCATGCCCTCGGCGCGGGCGACGAAGTCGCCCTGCGGCTCGAACTTGGTGGTCACGAAGGCCACCGCCGGGCGCCCCTCGCGGGCCAGTGCAATGCCGTCACGCACGGTGCCGGATGTGCAGCTGCCTCAGTGCCCGTAGGCGGTCACCAGCGCATCGCACTCGGCCGCGATGCGGGCGACCAGCGCGCTGTCGGCCGGCGCCGAGGCGCCCGGCTTGGCGTAGCGGCGGAAGCTCGCCTGCGGCAGCGCCTCGCCCAGAGCGACCTCGACCGCGTCCAGGAACGCGACCGAGTCGGGAAAGCCGTTGGCCAGCAGGCCGATGGTCGCCGGCACGGTGACGTCGAGGACATGTTCATAGGCTTGCGCGGCGCGCCGTGTCTCGCCACGTGGGTCGACGAATTCGATACTCATGGACGGTTCTCCCGGAGGGGTACGGCCTGCTCAGCGGCCCTTGAATTGCGGCGTGCGTTTCTCCACGAACGCGCGCATCGCTTCCTTCGAGTCCTCGGTCTTGCCGAGCTCGCCGGTCATGGTCTGCTCGAAGCGGTAGCCGTCGCGCAGCGTCATCTCCTCGATCTGGTTGAGCGCGTGCTTGGCGAGCACGCTTGCGACGGGGCTCTTGGCCGCGATCTCGCGGGCGATCGCGAGCGCCTCGTCCATCAGCGCGTCCGGCGCGGTGCACGCCTCGACCACGCCCAGGCGGTACAGCTCGGGTCCGAACAGGCGCATGCCGGTGAGCATCATGCGGCGCAGGCGCGAATGCCCGAACAGGCGCTGGCTGTGGCGGCCGCCGCCCAGCAGGCCGACGTTGATCTCGGGCAGACCCAGGCAGCCGTCCTCGCTCGCCAGCAGGATGTCGCAGGAGGCCGCGAGCGCCAGCCCGCCGCCCAGCGCCGGGCCGTTGATCGCGGCGATGACCGGCTTACGGCACTCCATGATGCTGTGGTAAGCCTCGCGGGCGCGGCGACTGTTCTGCCAGTGGTCGCCCGGCTGCGGCGTGCGCCCGACGCGTTCCTTGATGTCGGCGCCGGCACAGAAGCACTTGCCGGCACCGGTCAGCACCGCGGCGCGGATGTCCTCGCGGTCGCTGACGGTGTCGAAGGTCCAGGCCACCTCTTCGAGCAGGCGCTGGCTGTGCGCGTTGACCGGCGGGTTGTCCAGCGTCACCACCGCCACGAAATCCTCGACCACGTCGAGCTTGACCAGTTCAGGCTTCATCGTCTCCCCTCGCTGTGCGGCGCGACGCCGTGCCACGCCGTTGATCGGACCGGCCGGCGGCGGGCGCTGCCCGACAGCGGCTCGATAACGATTTATCATCGCACGCCTTACCGCGACTTCGGAGACCCGACCATGAGCGAAGCCCTGCGCCGCCCCGCGGTGGACCTCGAGACCATCGACATGCTGCGTGACAGCGCCGCCGACTTCTGCGCACGCAGTCTCGGCGTGGAACGCCTGCGTGCACTGCGCGGCGCGGCGCCGCCGTTCGACCGCGGTGCGTGGCGCGAGATGTGCGAGCTCGGCTGGGCCGGCATCCTCGCACCGGAGACCGCCGGCGGGCTCGATCTCGGCGCCCAGGCGGCGGGCGCGGTGTGCCGCGAGCTGGGCCGCGTGGTAGCGCCCGAGCCGATGCTCGAATGCGGTGTCGCCGCCTGCGGCCTGCTCGCGGCGCTGGACCGCGACGGCGTGCTGCTGCGTGACCTCTTTCACGGCGAGACCCTGATCGGCGCCGCGCTGGCCGAGGCCGGTGAGTTCGCCGGCGGCATTCCGCCCCTGCTGGCAACGCCGCAGCGCGACGGCTACCTGCTCGACGGGCGAGTGCGCGGCGTGGCCCTGGCCGAGGCGCTGGACCACGTCGTGGTCGAAGCCGTGCTCGACACGGCTCCCGCCCTGTTCCTGGTCGCCACCGACCACGCGCGCGTGCGCGTCGAATCCCGCACCCAGAGTGACGGCACCAGCAGCGCCACGCTGATCCTGGAGCAGGCCGCGGTCGACGCCGGCGCCCTGCTCGCGCGCGGCGACGCCGCGGCCGACGCGCTGGCCGACGCACGCGCGCTGGCACGCCTCGGCAGCGCCGCCTACCTGGTCGGCCTGAGCGAGCGCATCTTCGACATCACCCTGGACTACCTCAAGACCCGCGAGCAGTTCGGCCGCCCGATCGGCAGCTTCCAGGCCCTGCAGCACCGCGCGGTCGACCTCTTCATCCACAAGACCATCGCCGGCGCAGTGCTCGACGAGGCACTCGCCGACTACGACGCCGCGGTCTCGGCCGAGGCGCGCGCGCGGGCCGCGAGCCGCGCCAAGTACCGCGCCAGCGAGACGGCGCTGCTGCTGACCCGCCAGGCCGTGCAGCTGCACGGCGGCATCGGTTACACCGACGAGTGCGACGTCGGCCTGTATCTCAACCGCGCGCTGGTGCTGGCCGCACGCCACGGCAACGCGAGCTTCCACGCGACCCGCCTGGCCAGCCTGCTCGGCGCGGAGAGCGGCGAGCGCGCGCCGGCTACGCTCACCACTACCGCGGAGCCCGCCAACGGCGAGTGGGACAGCATCGACGACGAGACCTTTCGCATGCTGGTGCGCCGCTTCTTCGAGTCCGAGTACCCGCCCGAGCTGCGCTATCCCTCGGAACGCCTGCGCTGGTCCGACATCAAGCCGTGGTACCTGAAGCTCTCGGCGAAGGGCTGGGTGGCGCCGGCGTGGCCGGCGGAGCATGGCGGCATGGGCCTGTCGCCGTCGAAGCTGCTCATCTTCATCGAGGAGCAGGAGCGCTGGGGCGTCGGCCGCGCACCCGACATGGGTATCCAGATGGTCGGCCCGCTGCTCATACGCCACGGTACCGCCGAGCAGCGCGCGAGATACCTGCCGCAGATCCTGTCCGGCGACGCCGTGTGGTGCCAGGGCTACTCGGAACCGAATGCCGGCTCCGACCTCGCCAGCCTCAAGACCGAGGCCGTTGCCGATGGCGACGAGTTCGTGATCAACGGGCAGAAGACCTGGACCACGCTGGCGCAGGACGCGACCCACATGTTCTGCCTCGCGCGCACTTCCAGGGAAGGCAAGCCGCAGGCCGGCATCAGCTTCTTCCTCATCGACTTCGACCAGCCGGGGGTGACCATACGCCCGATTCGCAACATCGCCGGACACGAGGAGTTCTGCGAGGTGTTCCTCGACGACGTGCGCGTGCCGGCGGATTGCCTGGTCGGCGAGATCAACCAGGGCTGGACCATCGCCAAGGCCCTGCTCGGTTTCGAGCGTATCTTCATCGGCAGCCCCAAGCAGTCGCAGTACGCCCTGATGCGCCTCGAAGCGCTCGCCGCCGGCGCCGGGATGCTCGACGACGGCGCCTTCCGCGATCGCCTCGTGCGGCTCAAGCTCGACGTGCTGGACCTGGAGTCGACCTACCAGGTGTTCGCCGACATCGTGCGCCGCGGCGACACGCTGGGTCCGGACGTGTCGCTGCTCAAGATCTGGGGCACCGAGACCTTCGCGCGGCTGTCCGAGCTGATGGTCGAGGCGGCCGCCGCCGACGGCGCGACGCCCGGCGCGCTCGCCTTCGGTCACGAGACGGTGGACGTCCTCAGCCAGTTCTACAACGCACGGCCGGCGACGATCTACGGCGGCTCGAACGAGATCCAGCGCAACATCATCGCCAAGGGCGTGCTCGGCCTGCCGGGCTGAGCGCAGGCCCGCCGAACGGCCGCGGATATGCACGGCTTTGCATCTGTCGCCGTCATCGAAGGTGTGTAAGATAGGAGGCTTCGTCAATCGTCTGGATCGAGGGGAACGTGGCAGAAATTCAATTCGCTGCGCCGCAGACCGTGCGTGAAGCCGTACGCACGCTGTCCGGCGCCAAGGGCAAGGCCAAGGTGCTCGCGGGAGGGACCGACCTCCTCGTGCAATTGCGCGCCGGGCGTACCCGCCCCGGCCTCATCGTCGACATCAAGCACATACCCGAGCTGCGCGAGGTCAAACGCGAGAAGAACGGCTTCCGTATCGGCGCTGCCGTGTCGGGTGCCGAGCTCGGCGCCAACAAGGCGGTGCGCAAGGCCTGGCCCGGCGTGGTCGAGGGACTCGAGCTGATCGGCTCGACCCAGATCCAGGGCCGCGCCTCGCTCGGCGGCAACCTGTGCAATGGCTCACCCGCCGCCGACAGCGTACCGGGCCTGATCGCGGCCGGCGCGACCTGCAAGATCGCCGGCGCCAAGGGCACGCGCACCGCCAAGGTCGAGGACATCGTCACCGGCCCGGGCAAGACCTCGCTGAAGAAAGGCGAGTTCGTGGTCAGCTTCTTCCTGCCCAAGCGCCCGCGGCGCTCGGGCGATGCCTACCTGCGCTTCATCCCGCGCACCGAGATGGACATCGCCGTGGTCGGCGCCGCGGTCAGCCTGACCCTGGACGCCAAGGGCGTGGTGTCCGACGCACGCGTCGCCCTGGGCGCGGTCGCGCCGCGCCCGCTGCTGGTCAAGGAAGCGGCGAAGGCCATCATCGGCACCACGCTGGACGACGACGCGCTGGCCGCCCTGGCCGCCGCGGCCAGCGCCGCGTGCAAGCCGATCGACGACAAGCGCGGCACTGCCGAGTACCGCACCCGCGTCGCCGGCGTGCTGGCGCGCCGCGCGGCGCTGATTGCACTCGAACGCGCGCGCGGCGCATAAGGAGCATCCCGAGACATGGCCAAACATCACGTCACCACGACCATCAACGGCGACCCGGCCGAGTTCCTGTGCGACACCGAGCAGACCCTGCTCGACTGCCTGCGTGACGAACTCGGCCTGACCGGCAGCAAGGAGGGCTGCGCTTCGGGCGACTGCGGCGCGTGCAGCATCATGATGAACGGACGCCTGGTCTGTTCCTGCCTGGTGCTCGGTGCCGAGGCCGAGGGCGCCAGCATCGAGACCATCGAAGGCGTCGCCGAGGGCGAGGAGCTGCACCCGGTGCAGCGTCACTTCCTCGAGGAAGCCGGCCTGCAGTGCGGTATCTGCACGCCGGGCTTCATCGTCGCCGCCAAGGCGCTGCTCGAGGCGAACCCGGACCCGACCGAGACCGAGGCGCGCTACTGGCTCGCCGGCAACCTGTGCCGCTGCACCGGCTACGACAAGATCATTCGCGCGGTCATGAACGCCGCGGCTGAAATGCGAGGAGCATGAGCGATGGGTAACGAAGAAGACATCCAGAAGATCATCGATTACAGCGGCCGCGAGTTCCGCCACATCGGTACCCGCCCGGTGCGACCGGACGGCGCCGACAAGGTCACCGGCCGCGCCAACTTCGGTGCCGATTTCGAAGTCAACGGCATGATCTGGGGCAAGGTCGTGCGCAGCCCGCATGCGCACGCGAAGATCAAGAAGATCAACATCGACAAGGCCCTGCGCCTCAAGGGCGTGAAAGCCGTCATCACCGGGCAGGACCTGCCGCAGCTCGACCCGTCCGACAAGGCGGTCGGCGAAGTGGTGGTCAGCTTCTACGACATGTCGCGCAACACCATCGCGCGTGACAAGGTGCTCTACGACGGGCACGCGGTCGCGGCCGTCGCCGCCACCTCGCCGCAGATCGCGGAGCGCGCCGCCGAACTGATCGAGGTCGAGTACGAAGTGCTCAAGCCGGTCATGACCGCGGCCGAGGCGATGAAGAAGAACGCGCCCGTGCTGCACAAGGACATGTTCACCGGCGGCGTGGAGCCGAAACCGAAAAAGGCTTCCAACGTGGCCAACCGCGCCGAGTTCCGCCTCGGCGACCCGGACAAGGCCTTCGCCAAGGCCGACGTCATCGTCGAGCGCGACTTCACCACCCAGACCGTGCACCAGGGCTACATCGAGCCGCACGCCTGCGTCGCCTCGATCGCGGCCGACGGCCAGGTCACCATCTGGTGCTCCAGCCAGGGCCAGTTCATGGTGCGCGCCTACGTCGCCAAGATGTGCGGCATGGAGACCGCGCGGATCAAGGTCATCCCGGCCGAGATCGGCGGCGGCTTCGGCGGCAAGACCGTCGTTTACCTGGAGCCGTTGGCGGTCATGCTCGCCAAGCAGGCGGGGCGCCCGGTGAAGATGGTAATGACCCGCGACGAGGTCATGCGCGCTACCGGGCCGACCTCGGGCGGCCATGCACGCGCCAGGATCGGCGCGAAGAAGGACGGCACCCTGGTCGCGGGCGAGCTCGAGATGGAGTACGAGGCCGGCGCCTTCGCCGGCTCGCCGGTCGCGCTTGGCTGCATGACCGGCTTCGCGCCGTACAACCTTACCGACGTCTCCTGCGTCGGCTGGGACGTGGTCGTCAACCGGCCCAAGGCCGCCGCCTACCGTGCACCCGGCGCGCCGGTCGCCGCGTTCGCGGTCGAGTCGGCGCTCGACGAGCTCGCCCAGCAGCTCGGCATGGACCCGCTGGAGCTGCGCATGAAGAACGCCGCGGTGGAAGGCACGCAGGCGCCCTACGGCGTCAAGTTCGGCCGCATCGGGTACAAGGAAACGCTGGAAGCGGCGAAGGACCACCCGCACTGGAGCGCGCCGCTGGGGCCGAACCAGGGTCGCGGCATCGCTTCGGGTTTCTGGTTCAACATCGGCGGCACCTCCAGCGCCGAGGTCATGGTCAACGAGGACGGCACCGTGATCGTGGCCACCGGCAACCCGGACATCGGCGGCTCGCGTGCCTCCATGGCGCTGATGGCGGCCGAGGTGCTCGGTATCGACGTCGCCCGCATCAAGCCGCTGGTGGCGGACACCGAGTCCGTGCCCTTCTCCATGCTGACCGGCGGCTCGCGCGTCACCTTCGCCACCGGCAAGGCCGTGATCGAGGCCGCGCAGGACGCGGTCAACGACATGCGCCGGCGCGCCGCCAAGATCTGGGACGTCGACCTCGACCAGGTCGAATGGGAGAACGGCGAGGCGCGCTGCATTGAGACCGAGCAGCACAAGCCGCTCTCGATCGCCGACATCGCGGCGATGGCGGACAAGACCGGCGGTGCGATTTCCGGCAAGGCCAACATCAACGCCCACGGCGCCGGTCCCGGCTTCGGCACGCACATCTGCGACGTCGAGGTCGATCCGGAGACCGGCCGCGTCACCATCCTGCGCTACACCGCGATCCAGGACGTCGGCAAGGCCATCCACCCGAGCTACGTCGAAGGCCAGTTGCAGGGCGGCGCCGTGCAGGGCATCGGCTGGGCGCTGAACGAGGAGTACGTCTACGACGCCGAAGGGCGGCTGCAGAACACCGGCTTCCTCGACTATCGCGTGCCGGTCGCTTCCGACCTGCCGATGATCGACACCGTGCTGGTCGAGGTGCCCAACCCGGGCCATCCCTATGGCGTGCGCGGCGTCGGCGAGGTGCCCATCGTTCCGCCGCTGGCGGCGGTCGCCAACGCCGTGTCACGCGCCACCGGCGTGCGCCTGGCGGACCTGCCGATCTCGCCGCCCAAGCTGCTCAAGGCGCTCGACGGCAAGTAAACGCAGCGGCGCGCCATGGCGCGAGTCGTCCTGCCCCTGGAAGTGGCGCGCACGTTCGCCGGCGGCTCGACCGAACACGAGGTCGAGGCCGGTGACGTGCGCGAGCTGGTGCGCGCGCTGGACGCGCGCTTCCCCGGTATCGGCGAGCGCCTGCGCCGCGGCCTCGCCGTGGCCATCGACGGCGAGATCTTCCAGGACTGGTTCGTGCAGCCGGTCGGCAGCGACAGCGAAGTCTATTTCCTGCCCGCCATCGAGGGTGGCTGAGCCGCCGCGATGAACGCAGGGCGCAGCAGCTGGCGCCGGGAGCTCGCCATCGCCGCCGCGCTCGCCGTGGTCTTCCTCGGCATCGCGGCCCTGTTCGCGGCACCGCGCTTCCCCGCCCTCGACCAGCTCACGCCACTGACGCGCAAGGTGGTCGCGGTGGCGCAACACCGCAACGCGCTCAGCAACAGCCGGAACCTGCGCTTCCTCGGCCACGAGGAGCTGCGCCTGCGCCTGGCCGGCAGCCCGGTGGAGTTCGTCGTCAACGGCGATCACGTGCCGCTCGGCAGCGGCGTCATCGCGCCCGGCGAGACCGTTCGCGTGTGGGCGCGGCGCGAGCCACCCCTGCTGTTCAGTCCGCTGTGGTCGCGTGCCCGCTACGAGGATCATCGCCTGCCGCGCGGCGCGGGCGCCGAGCGGCCGCGCTTCGAAGTGGTGCAGCTCGACGCGCACCCGGGGCGACTGGTGGACTACGAGCGGATGCGGCGCACGGTGGAATTCAAACAACGCGCCTTCCTCGCCGCACTCGCGCTGCTGTGGTTCGCCGCGTCCTGCGCCGTGGCGCTCTGCCTGCCACGCCTGCGTGGCGGCAGTGGCGGGGTCAGGGTCAACGTCGCGGGCAGCGAACCACGGCGCCGGCGGCGGCGCTGAGGCACCGCCGCGCCCGCGTCGCCCGCCGGCAATCGACGCCGCGCGGCCTGCGCACTATCCTTGACGGTCGCCGCGTCGTCCCGGGGAGGGGGTCAATGAAGCTCGGACTGTTTGGAATCAACATGGGGCCGCTGGCCGATCCGGCGGCCTCGATCGAGGTCGCACAGGCAGCCGAGGCGGCGGGATTCGAGTCGCTGTGGGCTGGTGAGCATGTCGTGCTGCCCGAGCCGCAGCGCCCGCCCTCGCCGCTGCCCGCCGACTACCCGATGCTCGACCCCAACATCTGTTTTGCCTGGCTCGCCGGGCAGACGCGCAGCATCCGCCTGGGCACCGGCATCATCATCCTGCCGCAGCGCAACCCACTGGTGCTGGCCAAGGAAATGGCCAGCCTGGACGTACTCTGTGGCGGCCGCCTGGAGTTCGGCATCGGCATCGGCTACCTCAAAGCGGAGTTCGACGCGCTCGGCATACCCTTCGCGCACAAGGCTGAGCGCACGCTCGAGTACCTGGAAGCGATGCGTGCGATCTGGTCCCAAGACGCGCCGGCCTACGACGGACGCTTCGTCGCCTTCGAGGGCGTGAAGGCCTTTCCGCGGCCGCTGCAGCAGCCGGGACCGCCGGCCGTGTTCGGCGGCCACGTGCCCGGCGCGTTCCGGCGCAGCGTCAGCCACGGCCAGGGCTGGTACGGCTTCGGTCTCGACCTCGAGCAGACCCGTGCCTGTCTCGACGGGCTGGAGGCGGCCGCGCAAGAGATCGAGCGTCCCGCCGGGCTGGGGCGCCTGGAGATCAGCGTGACCCCGCAGGGCAACGTCGATCTCGACACCGCGCGGCGCTACGCGGAGCTCGGCGTCGACCGCCTGATCGTGCTGTTCCCCGCCGCGCCGGACGAGCTGTTCTCGCTCACCGTGGAACGCAGCGCGATCCTGGACTACGTCAACCAGCTCGGCGACAGCGTCGTCGGCAAGCTCTGAGCGTGCAGCGACCGCACAACGCTCACTTCACCACAGGAGAGGTCACGACCCATGCCCCATATCAACCGTAACGGCGTCAAGGTGTTCTACGAAAGCTTCGGCGCGGGCGATCCCGCGCTGGTGTTCCTGCATCCCTGGAGCACCAATCGTTTTGTGTGGACCTTCCAGCTGCCGGTGTTCGCGCAGCGGCACCGCTGCATCGCGGTCGATCACCGCGGCCACGGCCAGTCCGACAAGCCGGCCGACGGCTATGCCATCAGCGAGATGGCCGCCGACGTCGTCGCCATTCTGGACGACGCCGGCATCGACCGCGCAATCCTGGTCGGCAACTCCATCGGCGGCATGATCGCCATGCAGACCAGCCTCGACGCACCCGAGCGCGTCATCGCCAACCTGATTCTGAGCAGCGGCACGAACATCGGCGCCGACACCCCGCCGGAGGTCGCCGAGGCGATGCAGAAGGACTGGCGCGCGGTCTTCAGCGGCCTGCTCGACAGCGCGGTCTCGGCGAAGTCCAAGGCCGAGCGACCGGAGATCCAGGCCTTCATGCAGGGCTGCTTCCGCACCGAGAGCAACTTCACCGAGGGCGTGTTCTGGGCCAGCGCGGCCGATCCGAACGGCGTGTTCAACTGGAACATCTCCGCTCGCCTCAAGGACATCACCCAGCCGACGCTGATCATCGCCGGCGAAGAAGACGGCGCGACCACGCCCGAGCACAACCGCTTCCTCGCCGACAACATCCCCGACGCCGAGATCAAGATGTACAAGGACATCGCGCACTTCTGCCAGCTCGAGAACCCGGCCGCGTTCAACGCCGATCTCGAGGCCTTCATCGCGCGCGTCGCCTGAGCCGCGGCGGGATGCATTGTTGCGATGCAATGCATCCCGCCACGCATGACATGGATCATGACGAAAATGTGAAAATCGGGTTACATCTGGCCCGTGGGCGGCCCGGGGGAGTGAGCCATGATTTGTCTGCGTGACTGCATCGAGTACCTGCACCTGACCGAGGACGAGCTCGACGCCATTGCCGAGCACGAGCACGTGCCGCCGATCATCGCCGCCGAGCTGGCCGCCTACCTGTGCGAGAGCGAAGCCGGAGAGCGCATGATCAAGCGCATGATCCTGGACGACATCGCGGCCGCCGCCAGCCGCGGCGACAGCGCCGAGGTCGAGAAGCTGACGAGCGTGATGAAGCACTTCATCGCCACCCATCCGGACATCGCCTGAGCGGTACCCCGCCGCCCCGCCACGGCCTTGCGCCGGCGCGGCGCGCACCGCTGCGCACCCTGTTCGCGTCCCGCGAAGTGTGTCATCTTGCCCCGCTCAATCCGATCATCCAACCAAATCGAGGGGAACTCCCATGGCGGTATGCGTCACGCTCGACCTGCAGGTCGACCCGGCGAAATTCGACGACTTCCTGGCTGCGGTCAAGGGTGCTGCGCCCGACACGCGCGCCTACGACGGCTGTCAGCTGTTCGATATCTGGATCGACCAGGACAAGCCCGGTCACGTGCTGTTCTACGAGATCTGGGATTCGCGCCAGCACCAGGAAAAGTACATCCAGTGGCGCACCGAGACCGGCGTCATGGAGGCGCTCGGCAGCATGCTGACCGCGCCGCCGACAATCCTCTACTACGACAAGTTCGACGGCTGAGCGCCGCCACGGGGCGGGACTGAGCCCGCCCCGTGACCGCCCCGGGCGAGACCGCCGGCGCTCAGCGCCAGTTGGTGCCGACGTGGCCGCCCAGCATGTAGCCCAGCACCGCACCTGCGGCAGTCGCCGCGCTGTTGCCCGAGCCCTTGCCGATCTTGGAGCCGACAAAGCCGCCCAGCGCACCACCCACGGCATTGCCGAAATTGGGTGACGGGCTGTAGCTGGCCGCCGCGTAGCGCGGTGCCGGGGCGTGGCGCGGACCGTAGCCGTAGGCCGGCGCCGGAGCGGGCGCGTAGCCATAGCCGGGGGCGTAGCCGCCGCCGTAGGCAGGCGCCTGCGGCGCCGGCGCGTAGGCTACCGGCGCGGGCGGCGGCGCGTAGTAGTGGGTGTGGTGATGCTCGTGCACCTGCTTTTCGCAGTCGCGGTGCCCGGTCTCGTGCGCGCCGGCGACACCGGCGAACAGGCCGAGGCACAAGCCGGCCCCGGCGATCGTCAGCGATTTACCCAGCTTGCGAGTCATGGTCGTCTCCTTTGCGATTTGACTTCACCGGCCGGGCGCCGACAGGGCGCCGGCCGTGACACGCAGGCTACGACCGGCGAGGTGAACGCCTGCTGAACCGCAGGCGCCCTTTGCCGGGCTTCAGACGTCGTCGGAGATCAGGTGGCCCTTGCTGCGCTTGGCGCGGATGTAGCGCAGGTTGTGCTCACACAGGCCGGCCACCAGTGACACCGCCTCCAGCACCGGCTGGCCGTGGGCTTCGAGCTGGGCGCGCTTGTCCGGGTTGTTCGACAGCAGGCGCAGGCCCCGGCCGGCGAGCAGGTAGCGCAGCACCACCGCGGCATCGCTGAAGTCGCGCGAGTCCTCGGGCAGGCCGAGCGCGGTGTTCGCTTCGTAAGTGTTGTGGCCGGCATCCTGCAGCAGGTAGGTCACCGCTTTCGCCCACAGGCCGATGCCGCGCCCCTCGTGGCCGCTCATGTAGACCACCGCACCGGCACCGACGTCGAAGATCTGCTCGAACGCAGCCTCGAGCTGCGGCCCGCAATCGCAGCGCCGCGAGCCGAAGACGTCGCCCGTCAGGCAGCACGAATGCAGGCGCACCAGGGGCCGGTCGGCAGCCCGGAAACCGGGCAGGGCGAAGACCGAGTTGACCGACATCGAGCTGTGCAGGAGCTGCCGGAAAGCCTCGGAGTGCCCGTCGTCGACCTGGCGGGCGGCGTCCAGCACGGCCGAGAGCTCGGTCCTGCGCACGAACGGGTACCACTCGAGCATGACCTCGGTGTCACCGATCAGGCGCGGGATCGGCACCGGCCCCAGCACCGAGATGAACGCCTCGCGATCGTCGCCGGCAACGACCTCGGCGGACCGGTTCAGGGTCACGAGCAGGCCGCCGGCCTCGAGCTTTTCACGGATGGAGACGTCGACGTAGCTGAACACGGTGAAATTTCCTGCTGATGGCGTTGCGGCGGGTGACGAATCGGGTACGCGCCGGCAACGCCGACGGCCCAGTGGTGACATGCAGGCCGCATTGTCGGCGATCGCGTGCGCCGAGTGTAGCCAGGGGCCCTCAGGCTTCGGCTATAATACCCCCATGGGGTATCAGAACAGGGAGCGAGAACGATGCGCAGCAACGACGTGAAACGCCAGATCGAAACCCGCCTGCGCCGCGTAGCCGGACAGGTCGGCGGCATCCAGCGCATGGTCGACGAGGATCGATACTGCGTCGACATCCTGCTGCAGATCGCGGCGGCGCGTGCGGCGCTCGGCAAGGCCGGCAGCCTGCTGCTCGCATCGCACATCGAGACCTGTGTGGCCGACGCCTTCGACAGCCGCGACGCCGGCGAACGCGCCGAGAAGATTGCCGAGCTCGTGCGCGTGTTCGACAAGAACTGCAACTGCTGAGGACGCACTCATGAACCAGTCGACGAGCCCGCTGCAGCCCGGCGCGGAGGAGCTCCGCGATCCGGTCTGCGGTATGCAGGTCAGCACCGACAGCACGCACCGGCACGAGCACGCCGGCACCGTGTACCACTTCTGCTGCAACGGCTGCCGCGAGAAGTTCGCGGCCGACCCGCAACGCTACCTCGATCCCGCGCTGCGCGCAGCCGCGCAGGACGGCCCGGCCGACGCCGTCTACACCTGCCCCATGGACCCCGAGGTCGAGCAGGTCGGTCCGGGCGACTGCCCCAGGTGCGGCATGGCGCTGGAGGTCAAGGGTCTGCCGCAGCCTGCGCGGCGCACGCAGTGGACCTGCCCCATGCATCCCGAGATCGTGCGCGACGAAGCGGGTGACTGCCCGCTGTGCGGCATGGCACTGGAGCCGACCACGATCACCGTCGACGAGGCCAATCCCGAGCTCGACGACATGAGCCGGCGCCTCGTCCTCGCCGCCCTGCTCTCGGTGCCGCTGGTCGCGCTGACGATGTTCGACATGCTGCCGGGACACCCGGTTTCCAGCGCGCTCGGGTACGGTGTCCGCCCCTGGCTGGAGCTCGCGCTGGCGGTGCCGGTGTGCCTGTGGGCGGGCTGGCCGTTCTACCAGCGTGCCTGGCGCTCGGTCGTGAATCGCAGCCCGAACATGTTCACCCTGATCGGTCTGGGGGTCGGCGTGGCTTTCGGCTACAGCACCGTGGCCACCCTGGCGCCGGAGCTCTTCCCGGCCGCCTTCCGTGGTGCGGATGGCGCCGTCCCCGTGTACTTCGAATCGGCCGCCGTCATCGTTACGCTGATCCTGGTCGGCCAGGTGCTCGAGCTGCGCGCGCGCGCCCACACCGGCACCGCCATTCGCGAGCTGATGGACCTGGCCCCGGCGACCGCGCGCCGCATCGACGCCGCGGGCGACGAACACGACGTCGCACTGGACGCGGTGGCGGTCGGCGATCGGCTGCGCGTGCGGCCGGGCGAGAAGATCCCGGTCGACGGTGTCGTCGTGGATGGGACCAGTGCGGTCGACGAGTCGATGATCACGGGCGAGGCGGTACCGGTCGAGAAAGGGCCCGGCGATGACGTCACCGGTGCCACCGTCAACGGCCGCGGCGGGCTGGTCATGGAGGCGCGCCGGGTCGGCGCCGACACCCTGCTCTCGCGCATCGTTACCCTGGTCGCAGAAGCGCAGCGCAGCCGGGCGCCGATTCAGCGTCTCGCCGACGTCGTCGCCGGCTGGTTCGTGCCAACGGTGATCGGCATCGCCATCGTGACGTTCGCCGTGTGGGCGCTGTTCGGTCCGCCGCCGGCGATGGCGCATGCACTGGTCAACAGCGTCGCGGTACTCATCATTGCCTGCCCCTGCGCGCTGGGGCTGGCCACGCCCATGTCGATCATGGTCGCGACCGGCAAGGGCGCGGCGGCCGGCGTGCTGTTTCGCGATGCCGAGGCGATCGAGGTCCTGCGCAGCGTCGACACCCTGCTGGTCGACAAGACCGGCACCCTGACCGAGGGGCGGCCGGCCCTGACCACGGTCGAGGCGGCGAACGGCGGAGAGGCCGATCACGTGCTGCGTATCGCCGCCTCGCTGGAGCGCGGCAGCGAGCACCCGCTGGCCGCGGCGATCGTGCGCGGCGCCAGCGGGCGTGGCATTGCCACGGTCGCACCCGAAGCGTTCGAATCGGCCACCGGTCTCGGCGTGCGCGGCCGCATCGAAGGGCGCGCGGTGGCGCTCGGCAATGCCGCGCTGATGGCCGCGGACGGTCTCGACGCCGGTGCCCTAGAGGCGCGCGCCGCGGCCCTGCGCGAAGCGGGCGAGACGGTCGTGTTCGTGGCCGAGGACGGGCAGGTCGCGGGACTGGTCGCGGTCGCCGACCCGCTGCGCGAGGGCGCGCGCGAAGCGGTCTCCGCGTTGCGTGCCGAGGGCCTGCAAATCGTCATGCTGACCGGCGATCATGCGACCACGGCCGCGGCGGTAGCGCGCGAGTTCGGTATCGACGAGGTCTACGCCGGTGTCCTGCCGGAAGACAAGGCCGAGCGCGTCAGCGCGCTGCAGCGGGAAGGCCGGGTGGTGGCGATGGCCGGCGACGGCATCAACGACGCACCGGCGCTGGCGCGCGCCGACGTCGGCATCGCGATGGGCACCGGCACCGATGTCGCCATGGAGAGCGCCGCGGTGACCCTGGTGCGCGGCGACCTGCGTGGCATCGTGCGCGCGCGGCGCCTGTCACGGGCGACGATTGCCAACATCCGCCAGAACCTCTTCTTCGCCTTCGCTTACAACAGTGCCGGGGTACCCGTCGCTGCCGGCGTGCTCTACCCCTTCTTCGGCATCGTGCTGAGCCCGATGATCGCGGCCGCGGCCATGAGCCTGAGCTCGGTCTCGGTAATCGGCAACGCACTGCGACTGCGCCGGTTGACGCTGTAGACGCCGTGCCCGCATTGTCCGGCGCCGCGACGGGCGCTATCTTCGCGTCATGCGTTACCTCCTGCTCGCCGCCAGCCACGCGCTCGCGCTCGCCGCGGGCTTCGCGCTCGGCATCTACGCCCTGCCAATCCTGACCGCGCCGCCGGCGCCGCCCGTCGACCTGGTGCAGGCACTCGGCGACCAGGCACGCTTCAGCGGCCGCTTCGAACGAGGGCTGCCCGGCAGCGACCTCCTGCATTGGGGCGAAGGCGAGGTGTTCGTCGCCAACGACCGCGTCGCCCTGCTGGGCCGGCTCGCCCCCGGCCCCGACTACCAGCTCTACCTCGCCCCCGAGTGGGTCGACGACGGTGCGGCATTCGAACGGCTCAAGGCCCGCTCGATCCGCGTCGGCCCGGTGCAGACCTTCGAGAACTTCGTCGTCGCGGTTCCGCCGGGCCTCGACGTCGGCCAGTGGACGACGGTGGTGGTGTGGTGCGAATCCTTCGCACAGTTCATCACCGCGGCGCGCTACCGGTAGGCCAAACCGGCCGGCGTGAAGCATAGCGAGCGAAGCCGGGTGGCGTCCTGCCGGAGCGCAGCCCCCGCAGCATAGTCGCTCCTATGTGAGGAGGGCGAGCACCGCCAGGCCGCCAGCCGGCAAGCGCAGGCCTTTTCGGGCCGGGACAGGCCGGCGTGAAGCGTAGCGAGCGAAGCCGGGTGGCGTCCTGCCGGAGCGCAGCCCCCGCAGCATAGTCGGTCCTATGTGAGGAGGGCGAGCACCGCCAGGACGCCAGCCGGCGAGCGCAGTAGCTTCACGCCGGTCTGTCAGGGGGCGAGGGCTTCGAGGGCGGCGTAGTCCGGCCCCGGCTGTCCGTCCGCCCGCAGCGGCTGGATCACGACCTGGTCGGCGCCCGCGGCGAGATAGCGCTCCAGCCCGGCCTTGATCGTCGCGGCGTCACCCCACAGCACCATCGCGTCCATCAGGCGATCACTGCCGCCGTTTTCGAGGTCGCTTTGCTCGAAGCCGAGTCGGAACCAGTTCTTGTAGTAGTTCGGCAGGTTCATGTACGGGGCGAGCGCCGCGCGCGCGACCTCGCGGGCCTGCTTCGCATCGCTGCACAGACAGACCTTCTGCTCGCAGACGATCGCTCCCTCCGCGCCCATGGCGTCGCGCGACATCGCAACCTGGTCAGGGGTGATGTTGTAGGGGAAGGCGCCCAGGGTGCGCTCGGCCGAGAGGGCCGACATCTTCGGGCCCAGCGCGGCCAGCGCGATCTGCTTCGCAGCCGGCGCCCCGCCCAGCGCTTCCCAGGCGCCGTCCATGTCGTCGAGGTACTTGCGCATGGTGGCCAGCGGACGCTTGTACTCGTGTCCGCGCACGTCGGAAACCAGCGGCGCATGCGACACGCCGAGCCCGAGCACGAAGCGGCCGTCGTAGAGCTCGTTGAGCGAGTTGTGACCCATGGCCGAAGCGGCCGGATCGCGTGCGTAGATGTTGGCGATGCCGCTGGCGACGACCAGCTTGGAGCTGTGTGCGAGCATGTAGGCACCGACCGCGAAGGTTTCGTAGTGGAACGCCTCGGGGTACCACAAGGTGGAATAGCCCAGGGCTTCGACCCGCTTCACGCACTCCGCGAGCTGCCCCGCATCGAGTACATCGGTGAATGTGAACACGCCGTACTGTCCGAATTTCATCGCCGTCCTCCTGTCGCAGAGGCGCAGAGCATACCGTCACCCGCGATGCGGCAACAGGCCCGGGACGCGGCACCGGCGCAGCTTGTGCCACGGGCGCAAACCCGGCTAGCCTGCGGCGCAAACAAACACGGGAAAAACCCATGGCGCTGGAGGTCATCGGTGCGGGGCTGCCGCGCACCGGCACCGAATCGCTGAAGTACGCGCTGGAGCATCTCGGTTACCGGCGCTGCTACCACATGAACGAGGTCGTCGAGCGGCCGCAGGACACCGCGTTCTGGGAAGCGGCCGCGGGCGATCCCGGGGCCGATTTCGACACCATCTTCGAGGGCTACCGGGCGGCGGTGGACTTCCCGGCCATGTACCACTGGCGCACCCTGGTCGAGCGCTACCCCGCGGCTAAGGTGGTGCTGACCGTGCGCGACCCCGGCGCCTGGTACGCCAGCCTCGAGGCCACCATACTCACCGTCGTGCGCCACATCCCGCGGGACGACCCGGATACCGCGCGGCGCCGGCGCCTGGTCGCGCGCGACCTGGTCGGCGGCCTGTTCGAGGGCCGCGCCGATGAAGCGTCTTTCATGCGCGATCTCTTCGAACGCCACCGCCGCGCGGTGCACGCCGGCGTGCCCGCCGACCGCCTGCTCGAGTTCGACGTGCGCCAGGGCTGGCAGCCGCTGTGCGACTTTCTCGACCGGCCGCTGCCCGCCATCGATTTTCCGCGTGGCAACGCCACCGCGGAGTTCCGCGCCCGCTACCTGAACGAGGACAAGCCAGCATGATCCCGCGCACCGTCTACTCGCCCGACCACGAGATGTTCCGCGACAGCGTACGCCGCTTCATCGAACGCGAGGTGGTGCCGCACCACGCGCAGTGGGAGCGCGACGGCATGGTCAGCCGCGAGGTCTGGCGCGCGGCCGGCGAGAACGGCCTGCTGTGCTGCTTCGTGCCCGAGGACTACGGCGGTCCGGGCGGCGACTTCCTGCACACCGCGATCGTGACCGAGGAGCTGGCGCGGGTCGAGGCCAGCGGCCCGGCGTTCCACCTGCATTCCGGGATCGTCGCGCCCTACATCCTGCACTTCGGCAGCGAGGCGCAGAAGCGCGAGCTGCTGCCGGGCATGTGCAGCGGTGAAATCATCGGCGCGATCGCCATGACCGAACCGGGCGCGGGCAGCGATCTCGCTGCGATCCGCACCAGCGCGCGGCGCGAGGGTGACGCTTACCGCGTCAACGGCCAGAAGACCTTCATCTCCAACGGCCAGTTGGCCGACGTCGTCATCACCGCGTGCAAGACCGATCCGCAGGCCGGTGCCAGGGGCATCAGCCTGTTGCTGCTGCGCCGTGGCGACGCGGGCTTCGAGCGCGGGCGCAACCTGGAGAAGATCGGCTGGAAGGCGCAGGACACCTCGGAGCTCTTCTTCAACGACGTGCACGTGCCGGTGGAGCGCCTGCTCGGCGAGGAGAACCGCGGCTTCAGCTACCTGATGCGCGAGCTGGCGCAGGAACGCCTGCTGGTCGCGCTGCGCGCCGCGGCGACGATAGAAGCCGCACTGGAGGCCACCGTGAGCTACACGCGTGAACGCGAGGCGTTCGGCAAGCCGCTGTTCGCGCTGCAGAACACGCGCTTCAAGCTGGCCGAGGTGAAAACCCGCGCCGCGGTCACGCGTGCCTTCATCGACCGCCTGCTCGCCCTGCACATGGAAGGGGCGCTGGACGCCGACGATGCCGCCATGGCCAAGTTGCATGCTACCGAAACCATGTGCGAGGTGCTCGACGACTGCCTGCAGCTGTTCGGCGGCTATGGCTACATGTGGGAATTTCCGATCGCACGTGCCTGGGCCGGACAGCGCGTGTCGCGCATCGCCGGAGGCTCCAGCGAGATCATGAAGGAGATCATCGCGCGCTCGCTGTGAGCGCCGCGCGGCCGCGTGCGGCGGCCGGAGGGCGCCCCGCGCTGCCGCCGACGACGACAACGCGGGGCGCTCGTCACGGCGTACAGCCCGTGCCGCTCTCGAACACCGGGTTGAAGGTAATCAGGGTGAGGTCCAGGCTGGTCGCGCGCCAGCGCCCGCCGAGCTTCTCGGCCGCGACGGAATAGGTGCCGTTGGCCACCGCCACGCAGCGTGAGGGGCCGCCGACGCCCTCGCCCGAGATCACGTGTGACGCCGTGAGGTAGGCAGTCAGCGTGGCGCGCCGGCCGCGCACGTCGACGTCGACGTTGGAGATCACGTGCTGCGTGAAATCGTAGCCGTTGCCGCGAAAGACGCCGTCCACGAACTCCGCCCAGCCCTGCACGCCGTTGACCGTCGAAGTCGGCGGCGTCGCCTCGAAGTCGGGAAAGGCCTGCGCATCGAACGGCTGTTGCGGGAACCAGGCGCGGAACACGGCCTCCTCGACGAAACAGTCACGGTATATGGCCAGTCCTGCGGCGAGCGGGTCGAACTGCGTGGTGGCGTCGCCGATGGCATCGGTGCCGCGTGCGTAGCAATGGATCAGCTCCGCGACCTCCTGCTCGGCGTTGTCGCGGCCGGCGCCGCGGTCGCGAGCACCCGACGATGCCGAGCCCCCCAGCAGCACGGCGCCGACCAGCGCGGCGATCCAGAAACGAAACGACGGACGTATGCCCATGGTGACTCCCCTCTTTTTGACCACTCCCCGTGCACCGGCGCGGCGCGGCCACGGTGCGTGCCACCGTAGCATGCAGCCCACTGCCCGCACGACCGCCCGCGGCCGGCTGCGGCCGGCCGCCCGCGCCGGCACGCCGGTGGTATCATGCCGCTCCCACAAGCTTCTTCGCGCCAGCGGGCACCCGACCATCCGCGGGACGCCACGGCGGGCGCGCCGACCCCGATCCCCGTGACCTCCACCGACAAACTCCCGGCGTCGCGCCTGCGGCAGTGGCTGCATCGCCGCCGCTGGCCGCTCGCGATAACCGCGCTGCTGGTGTGCGCGGTGCTCGTCACGCTGTTCCATCCGCGGCTGCAGACGCGCGTGCTGCGCGACCAGATGGGCGCGCGGGTCGACCGCTTCGAGGTGGAGCGTGTGCATCTGCTGCCATGGTCGCTGTCGGTGAGCGGTCTCGAGCTGGCGCACCAGGGCGTGGTGCTGCACCTGCGCGATGCCGAGCTCGGTTTCTCGCCGTGGCAGGCGCTGTTCCGGGTCGTCGCAGTGAATCGCCTCGCCATCGCCGGCCTCGGGATCGACACCCGCGGGATGCCGCCGGCGGCCGATCCAGCGCCGCCGTTTCCGGGCCTGTTCACGCTGCTCGACCACGGCTGGGGAGTGGCACTGGACGGGGTCGCGATCAGCGGCGAGGCGCTGCCGGCCGCCGATCTCGTGGTCGAGTTCCGTCTCGGCGGCGGCGGCCTGGCGCCGCAAGCGACCGGCACGCTGGATCTCGACCTGGTGGCGACACGCGCCGGCGACGGCGCCCGCATCGAGGTCGCCGGCCCGGTCAGCCTGACCCAGGGCGACGCGGGCACGATCAGCGCCGTGGCCGCGGACCTGCTCGCGCTGGTGGCGGCGCAGGCATTGCCGGACGAGGAAATCGTGGCGATCGAGCTCAGCGCCACACCGCTGCGCGAGCCCGCCGGCGACCCGGACGCAGCGGAGGCGACCCGCATCGCGGGCGACCGCTTCGAGCTGGTGCTGGCCAAGCCCGGCGGTGACGGCGATCTCGTCCGCCTCGGCGTTACCGGTACCTACGACGCCGACGCGCACGTCGCCGCCGGCGACTTCGAGCTCGGCTTCGACTACGGCCTGGTCCTCGCCTACGCGCCGGAAGCGCGCGTGCCGCGCTTCAGCGAGCGCGGGCACGGCACCTTTCTCGCCGACCTCGGCAGCGGCGCAGTCGGCGCCGACTACGCGGGCGACATGCGCATCGAGGAGCTGGAGCGCGTACTCGGTCCGGCCACCGGGCTGCCGACCGTGCTCAACCTCGGCACGCGGCTCGGCGCCTACCTAGCGGACGGCCGGGCCGAGCTGCACGAAGCCGGTGCACGCCTGACGCGGGGGCCGGAGCAGGCGCTGATCGAATTCTCGCTGAGCGCCCCGCTCGAAGTCCCCCTGGACCAGCCCGCGGCCGTCATGGACGAGGAAGCAACGCGTGCCACGCTGACCCTGACCGCGCTGCCGCTGCCGTGGCTCAACGGCCTGCTGGCGGAGCCCGCCGTAGCCGAGGGTGCCCTGGGCGGTGCTTTCGAGCTGGTCACCGGCGGCGGCGCCCTCGCCGTGCGGCCGCTGCAGCCGCTGGGGGTGGAGGCCGCGACGCTGACCCCCGCCTTCGGCATCGAGCAGCACGTCCGCGTGTCGTTGCGCCCGCGCGCCCGGATCGGCGCGAAACGCATCGAGATCGGGCTCGACGCGCTCAGCCTGGCGCTCGGCGACTCGATCCTGGCCACGCTGCAGGCCGGCGCCACGCTGGCGCGCGGCAGTACCGGCGCGGCCGCGCCTGCCGTTACCGTCAGCGGCGAGATCGACCTCGATGCCGTGGCCCGTGTGCCGCCGCTGGCGCAGCGGCTGGAGCCCTACACCCTGCCCGCCGGCCTGGCCGCCGCCTTCCGCGCGGCGCTGGCACCCGCGCCGGAGCGCATCCGGATCAGCGAGCTCGAATTCTCCGTCGCGCACGACGGCGCGGCGCCGCTGGTACAGGTATCGGCACTGCAGCCGTTTGCCATCGGCCTCGGCGCAGGCGCGCCGGCGCTGCGCAACCCGGCCGGTGAACTCGCCCTGGTGCAGTTGCAGGCGCTCGACCTGGCCTGGCTGGATCCCTTCGTCGCGGGCTTCGCTATCGGCGGTACGCTGGAGGCCGGCAGCTTCACGCTGAGCGCGGGTGACGACGCACAGCTCAGCCTCGCCAGCCGCGAGGCGCTGCGGCTCCGCGACGTGGCCGTACGCGGTGCGGACGGCGCGCTGGTCGAGCGCCTATCGCTCAGTGTGCGTCCCGAGCTCAGCTATCACCCGGAGCGCGCGGCGCTCCGCTATACCGCGCTGGATGCGCGCGTCGGCGGCGTCGAGTTGCTGCAGGGCGCGGGCGAGGTCGGCGTGCCGCTGGGCGAGGGCAGCGCCGAACGGCCGCTCAGCGCGCGCGGCACGGCCCGCGTATCGCTCAATGCCCTGCACCGCGTCGCCGCGCTAGTGGCGGCGCTGGGCGACATCGACCCGCAGCACCGCTGGCGGCTCGATCTCGACTACGACCTCGCCGCCACCCCTGACCGGGTCGACGTTTCCCGGCTGACGGCGGCACTGTCCGCCGACCAACGGACCCTCCTCAGCCTGGCCAACGCGACCCCGCTGATCGTGCGCCCGCACATCGACGCCGACGAACCGCTCGCCCGGCATCTCAGCGGGACTTTCTCGGCCGAGGTCGAGGACCTGTCCTCGGCCCTGCTTGCCGACCTCGTGAACCTGGGTCCGCTGGCCTTCGACGCGCTCAGCGCACGCGCGACCCTCGATTCCGACGGTGACAGCCTGCACGCCGACCTCGGCGAGGCCCTGCGCCTGGACGGCGTGCGCGTGAGCGGCGCGGACGGCCCGTTGCTGCGCCCCTTCTCGTTCACCGCCGCGGGTGAGATAGAGGCACGGGGACAACGCCTGGAGGCCGCGCTGGAAACGGTCGCGCTGGCCTTCGCCGGAGACGCCGACGCCGCGCTCAGCGGCAGCATGAGCTTCGCCCTGGAGCCCCAGCACCGCGTGCCGCTGCGCCACATGCGCGCCGGCCTCGTCGGCCACCTGCCGGCGTTGCTGGAGCAACCGGCGCTGTTGCCCGGCCACCGCCTCGCGCGCGGCGCGCTGCAGCTCGAAGCCACGGTCGACGAGGACGGCAGCATCGGCGGGACCGCGACCCTGGCCGACCTTGCCGCGGACTCGCCGCTGGCGGTGGGCCGCATGCAGGCCCGCGCCGACGGCGCCATGCAGCCAGATGGGGTGGGCTTCAGTTTCGAGATGCCGCTTGGCGGCGAAGGCCGCAGCGGACGTACGGACGGCCTGCTGCGCGCGACCTACGACCCGAGCGACGCGGAGCAGGCGCTGCTCGAGCTGGATTTCCGCTCCGGGCGCTTCTACCTGAACGACGTGCTGGCGGCGCTGGACGCGATCGCCGCGCCGCGCGGCAAGACGGCGATGAAACGCGGCAAGAAAGACCGCAAGCAGGACGCGGACGCCGAGCCGGCGACGGTGCGGCCGGTGGCGGCAGCGACCGAGCCCGACCAGCGCGCCTTCTGGGACCTGCTGCCCTACGCGGCCCGGGTCGACTACCGTATCGACAGCCTCTACTACACCGATTACGTCATCTTCGACGACGTGGCCGGCAAGATCGATCTCACGCCGACCCGCCTGACCCTGTCCGAGCTCGGCGCCGACTTCCACGACAGCCCGATGCGTTTCGACGGTGCACTCGATTTCAATGCCGGCAGCGCCGCGCCCTATGACCTGCAGCTTGCAGGCACGATCAAGGAGTTCGACCTCAACCAGTTCTTCACCGAGCTGGTGCCGGGCAGCAAGCCGCGGGTGGAGGGCCTGTTCAGCGTCGCCGTGAACGGCTACGGACAGTCTCCGAACATGGCCCAGTACCGCAACGAGCTGTTGTTCGATATGAAGCTCGCCAGCCGTGCCGGGCTGTTCCGGCCGCTGCCGCCGGACAGCGCGCTGATGTCGGGCGCTTCCGACGTGCTCGGCGTGGTCGGCGAGGGGCTCTCCTACCTGCCGACCGGCGGCTTTGGCGCGGGCGCCCTGTCACGCCTGGTCAACTACATCCAGGTCATCGACTACGACCGCATCGACATCCACGTGGTGCGCGACGACAGCCGCGACATCGTCATCCGGCAGTTCCTGGTGCAGAGCCCGACCATCAGCCTCACGGCCCATGGCGGGATCGACTACGCGGACGGCAAGGACATTCTCGACAGCCCGCTCAATCTCGACGCGCGCCTCAACATGAGCGGCAAGGGTGCTGCCATCCTCTACAGCATGGACCTGCTGGAAGACTCGCAGGACGAGTACGGCTACTACAGGGGTCCACAGTTCCGTATCCGCGGCACACCGGCCGCCGCCGAGTCGAACTTCGCCGAGATCGTGCAGGCCGCGGCCGACGGCACCGTCAAGGGCGGTGTCACGCGGCCGCTGTCCGGCCTCATCGGCAACATCAAGCACCGCTGGCTGGGCGACGATCCGCACCCCTACCAGGACGACGCCCCGGCCACGGATGCCGCGGCCGGGGCGCCGGCCGAAGGCACGACCGGCGACACCGTGCCCTGAACTCAGCTGCGCGCCGCGGCGCGCTTGCGCGGCCGCCGGGCGGTAGCGCCGGCCTTGCCGCGCTTCTTCTTCGCCTTCCAGGGCGGCAGGCTGCGATGCGCGACGTGCTCGTCGAACAGGCGCTTGTTGCCGACGCCGAAGTAGAGCTCGCGCAACGTCTCGCCCTCGTAGGCGGTGCGCATGCGGCCGCGCCGCTGCAGCTCCGGCACCACGAGGTCGACGAAGTCGTGGAAGCCGCTCGGCTGGTTGACCGGGACCAGGTTGAAGCCATCGCAGTCCGACTCCTCGACCCAGCCTTCGAGCTCGTCGGCGACGGTCTGCGGGCTGCCGACGATCTTCGGCATCACGCTGCCGATCGAGATCAGCTCGCCGATGTCATGGATGGTCCAGTGGCGATTCGGATCGAGCTCGGCGAAATAGTTCACCAGCCCCTGGATGGCGTCGGTCTTCATGTCGAGGATGTTGACGTCGTCACCGAACGCGGCGAGGTCCAGGCCGACCCAGCCGCAGAACAGTGCCAGGGCGCCCTCCGGACTGCGGTAGCGCTTGCAGGTCTCGAGCTTGAGCCGGGCCTCCTCGTCACTCGGCGCGACGATCACCGTGATCCCGGGGAACACCTTGACGTGCGACGGCTCACGTTTTGCCGCACGCGTCTCCTTGCGCACCAGCGCGACGCCCTTGCGCGCCGCCTCGAGGTGCGGATAGATGGCGAAGACGGCCTCGGCATGGCGCGCCGCGAACTTCACGCCGCGCCCCGACTGCCCGGCCTGGTAGAGCACCGGCGTGCGCTGCGGCGACGGCTCGCACATGTGCGGCCCGGGCACCGAGAACCAGCGTCCCTGGTAGTCGATCTGATGCACCCGGTCGGGATCGGTGTGGACGTCGTTGACGGCGTCGCGCACCACCGCGTCTTCTTCCCACGAATGCTCCCACAGCTGGTAGACCACCTCCATGTACTCCTCGGCGCGCTCGTAGCGCTCGTCGTGCGCCATCTGGTCGTCGAGACCGAAGTTGGCGTTGGCGTCGGCGAGGTAGGAGGTGACGATGTTCCACGCGATGCGCCCGCGCGTCAGGTGGTCCAGCGTGGAGAACACCTTGGCCGCCTGGTAGGGCGGAAAGTAGGTGGTGCTGTAGGTGCAGGCGAAGCCGAGATGACGCGTGGCGTAGGCCATCGCCGAGATGACCAGCGTGGGATCGTTGCTCGGGAACTGCACGGCATGGCGCACCGCGGTCTCACGCCCGCCCTTGTACACGTTGTAAGTGCCGTGGACGTCGGCCAGGAACAGGGTGTCGAAGCAGCCGCGCTCGAGGGTGCGCGCTAAGTCGACCCAGTAGTCGACGTCCTTGTATCCGTGGCTGGAGCCGTCCAGTGGATGCTTCCACTGCCCCTTCGAATGGTGGCAGATCGAGCACTGCGTGAACGCGTTCATGTGGATCTGCCTGGCCATGGTCACGCCCTCCCCGAAGCGTAGCGAGCCGTGTGACAATCTAGCGCAGCACACGACCGGCAGCCAGCATCCGGCGCCGGCCTGTGGTGTTCAGGCGCCGCCGTCCTGCGCAGCGGGCGACGACGGCAGTACCGTGCGATCGCGCCCGCTGCGCTTGGCCTCGATCATGCGCCGGTCCGCGGCCTCGAGCAGCGCGTGCGCGCCGGGGCCGTCGGCGGGATACTCGGCGAGGCCGGCGCTGAAGCCGAGACCGCGCGCGTCGGCGGCGCCCAGACGCGTATCGCGCAGGGTGCGCCGTACGCGCTCGAGCAGGCTGACCGCCTGCGCCGCCCGCGTGCCCGGCATGACCAGCACGAACTCCTCGCCGCCCCAGCGCGCCAGCACGTCCTCAGCGCGGACCTCGCCGGCAAACGCGTGGGCCACGGCGCGCAGCGCGGCGTCTCCCGTAGCATGCCCGTAACGATCGTTGAACTCCTTGAAGTGATCGAGATCGATGAACGCGAGCGCGAGCATTCCACCGCGCCGCTCGACGCGCGCGATCTCCGCGAACAGGCGCTGCTCGAACAGCGCGCGATTGGCGAGCCCGGTCAGGCGGTCGGTGCCGGAGGCGGCGATCAGACGGCGCGAGCGCGCGATCATGCCGGCGGCGAGCGCGGTCGCGACCATCATCAGCACGATGCGCCCGAACTGGGTCGCCCAGCCGAAGCCCGCGTAGCCCGGGTCGCTCTCACCGAGCGATACGAGGTCCCAGGTGGTCGCGATCCAGGCCACCACCAGGCCGTAGGTCACACTGCTCGCGAGCCCGGCCAGCAGGCACAGGCGCAGGTCGAAACGAATGCTGGTCATCGCGATCAGCAGCAGGTAGACGCCCCACAGCACCTGGCTGTTGGCGGCGACCAGCGGCCGCCCGGTCAGCGCCACCAGCACCAGCACGGTGCTGACCGCGACGATGTCGTAGAGCGTGGTCGCGATGGCGATCCCGGGCACGCGCACGCCGCGCTCGGCGACACCCTTGAGCACGAAGCTGAGCGCCACCGAGACGAGCGCGACGGTGAGCGAGATCCACACGTAGCCCGGCGCACCCGGCAGCGACAGCAGCAGCGCCACCGGAACCAGCGACAGCACCAGGTAGTAGTAGAGCCGAATGCTGGCGACCAGACGCTCGCCGCCGGCGGCTGCCTCGACCAGCGCCTCATCGGGCGTGGCCCAGGGGTCCTCCGCCGGGTCCGGCACCTGCGACGGCGACACCCTAGTCGAGGAAGGCTCCGAGTCGTTCGTAGGCGGCAAGGAAGTCCTCCCGGAAATCCTGCATGACGGCGCGCACCGGGCGCGCCTCGTTCATCAGGCCGACGCCCTGCCCGACCCAGTAGGTGGCCAGCTCGCGCGCCCCGGCATGGCCGCCCTCGGCGAGCTTGTCGACCTTGCCCAGCGCCGGCTCGGAGACCAGTGACTGCAGCGGCATCGGCAACGGCTCGGGCGCATCGGGCGCCTCCCAGGCCACCGTCCAGCCCGAACGCAACTGCCGCGACGGCTTGCCGGTGCGGCTTTTCGCGCGCACGGTATCGCGCGAGCTGGCGGCGAGCATCTTCTCTTTCACGATCGGGTTGGTCTCCGCCTCCGGCGTGGTCAGCCACACCGAGGCGGTCCATGCCCCGGCCGCGCCCATCGCCATGCACGCGGCCATCTGGCGGCCGGTGACGATGCCGCCGGCGGCGAGCACCGGGATGTCGGCCACGCCCTGCAGCGCCTCGACCACCTCGGGCACCAGCACCATCGTCGAGACCTCGCCGCAGTGGCCGCCGGCTTCGCCGCCGGCGGCGACGATGATATCGACCCCGGCCGCGGCCTGGCGCAGCGCGTGCTCGCGCGCGCCGACCAGCGCCGCGACCGCGACCCCGTGCTCGCGGCCCAGTGCGAGCATCTCCGGCGGCGGCACGCCCAGCGCGTTGGCGATCAGCCGGATGGGATGGCGGAACGCCACCGCCATCGCGCTCGCCGCGCCGGACGGATGCAGGTTGCGGCCGAGGTGCAGGGTACGTTCTCGCGCCTGTTCGAGATCCGCGGTGTCGATGCCTTCGCGCTCGAGGATGCCGGCGGCGAAATCCTTGTGTTCCTGCGGAATGCCGGCCAGCAGGCGGGCGGCATCGAAGGCCTGGTCCTTGCCCAGGACCTTGTCCGGGATCAGCAGGTCGACACCGTACGGCCTGCCGTCGGCATGGGCATCGATCCAGGCGAGCTCTTCCTCGAGGCGCTCGGCCGGCATGCTGGCAGCGCCGAACACGCCCATGCCGCCGGCACGCGAGACCTCGGCGACGACGTCACGGCAGTGGCTGAAGGCGAACAGCGGGAAGTCGATGCCGAGCTTTTCGCACAGGGCCGAAGACATGCCGCTCAGCGCCCCTTGTAAACCGGCTCGCGCTTCTCCATGAAGGCGCGCGGGCCTTCCTGCGCGTCCTCGGTCTTGAACACCGGGGCCGAGATCTCGGTTTCGAGCCGCAGCGCTTCGAGCTCGGGCACGCCGAGACAGGCGCGCGCCGACTTGCGGATGGCCTGCACCGCGATCGGACCGTTGGCGGCGATCTTCTCCGCGATCGCGTTGGCGCGAGCCAGCGGATCGTCGTCGACATAATTGAGGAAGCCGTAACCGAGCGCCTCGTCCGCGGTGATCAGGTCACCGGTCAGCAGCAGCTCCATGGCCTTGGCGTGAGGCAGCTGGTGCGGCAGCCGCACGGTCGAGCCGCCGGCGGGGAAGATCGCCCACTTCACTTCCTGTACGCCGAACTTCGCCGCCGGCGCGGAGACGCGGATGTCGGTGCCCTGCACCATCTCCATGCCGCCGGCAATGGCATGGCCGTTGATCGCGGCAATCACCGGCTTGACCGCGTCGAAGCTGCGCAGGAAGGCGCACTCGAAGATCTCCTTGTCGGCCAGCGCCTTCTCGTCCCACTCGTTCTCCGCCTTGCGCGCGCCCGAGATCAGCGGGATGAGCTGGCCGAGGTCGGCGCCAGCGCAGAATACGCTGCCGGTGCCGGTGAGAATGGCCACGCGCACGGTGTCATCGTCGCGTACCGCGCGCCAGGCGTCGGCCAGGCGCACCGCAACTTCGGGATTGACCGCGTTGCGCGCCTCCGGCCGGTTCAGTGTAACGGTGGCGATGTGCCCGTTGACGGCATAGTCGACGACTGCCATGAGTGCTCCCCCAGGTGGTGATGGCGATGGTCCGGATCTGCGGCCGCCCGCGCGGCGCGCCGCCGCTAGTCTACCGCGCCTTCGCCGGGTCCGCCGCAGGGCGCGGAAATGACCCCGATCAGTAACCGGTGGCCGGACGCGCCCGATACTCGGAACGCCGCCACATTCGAATCTGCGGCGAGGGAGCAGGACATGACCAGACGAACCATCCACGGAAAACCGTCCATGGCGACGCTTGCGGCCGCCGCAATGGCCGCGTCGATGTTCGCGGCGCCGGCCGGCGCCGCCGACGACGACGTCGCCGCCATGGGCAAGGAGCGCTTCATGCAGTACTGCGCCGTGTGCCACGGCGCGAATGCCAAGGGCGGCGGCCCGGTCGCCAACGTGCTGAACAAGGCGCCCAGCGATCTGACCATGCTGGCCAAGGCCAATGACGGCGATTTCCCCTTCAACGACGTCTACGACATGATCGACGGCCGCGCCATGCCCGGCGCCCACGGCACCAAGGAAATGCCGGTATGGGGCGGCGAGTGGAAGCAGATGTCCAAGCTCGGTGCGGAAACCGAGGTACGCGGGCGCATCCTCGAGATGATCATCTACCTGCGTTCCATCCAGCAATGATGACGCGCCGGGCAGCGCGCGCCCCGGCGCCGTCGCCCGGCCGGTAAGCGCGCGGGGACGAGGCAGTCTCCGCAATCCCGGGCGGATAGCTCATCCAGGTACGGCAACGCCGACGCCGTCACGTTGACGGCGTCGGTGGCGGCTGCCATCGTGTGCGGCCCAGACCCTTTCCACGCCGCCGCCATCCGTGTGAACCCCGCCGCCGAGACGCCCTCCAGGCACGCAGCCGCGCGCGCGGATCTGAGCCGTGTGACGCTGGCCTGCGCAGGCGTGACCCTGCTCGTCGGCATCGACTGGCTGTCCGGCCTGCGTCTGCAGGAGCGGCTGGTCGGTGACCTCGAGACGATGAAGCTGTCGACCGCGCTGCTGTTCACCGTCGTGGCGACCGGCGCGTGGGCCCGCCTCGGGGAGAGCGGCGATAACGGTATCGCGCGCGCCTGCGGCGTGGCCGCCGTCATCGGCGGCCTGCTCGCGCTGCAGCCGGGAACGCTTTCCACCGACCCGCTGCTGCTGCTGCCCTCGCCCGCTACCAGCGTGCTCGCCGTCGCTCTCGGCCTGGCCCTCGCCGCGCCACAGTCGAACGCCCTCGCGCGCGGCGTGGCCGAAGTCGCGGCAGCGACGGGCAGCCTGCTCGGCTTCGCCGGCATGCTGGGGTACGCCGTCGGACACCAGACCCTCTACCAGTGGGGGCCGTTCTCCAGCGTGTCGCCGCACACCGCGCTGATCGGCTTTGCCCTGGGCTGCGTGTTACTGGTGCACGACCCGCGGCGGCCCTTGGGACTGCTGGTCCAGGACGAGGGCCTCGCCGGCGTGACTTTCCGCCGCCTCGCCGCGGCCGTACTGCTGCTGACGTTGTGGTTCGGCGTCCTGCTGCAGCTCAACCGCCAGTTCCAGTTCTTCGCACCGGCACTCGACGTCGCGTTCCTGTTCGCGTGCTCCAGCCTGATCATGGTCGGCGCCGTTGCCATCCTGTGTGTGCGCCTGCATCGCTCCGATGCGGCCCGCGAGCAGGCCCTGCGCGCGCACCATGCCAGCATGGCGCTCGCCCACCAGTTCCTCGACGCCGCGCCCAACGCCCTGCTGGTAGTCGACCGCGACGGCATCATCGTGTGGGCTAACGTGCTCGCTGATCAGCTCTTTCGCGCTGCCTCGGGTGCGCTGCCGGGGATGGCGGTCGACAGCCTGGTGCCGGCCGCGGCGCGCGCCCGCCACGGCGAGCTGCGTGCGGCATTCGAGCAGAAACGCACGCGCCGCCAGATGGCGGCGGGGCGCGATCTCGAGGCCCTGCGTCTGGACGGCACCACCTTCCCCGCCACCATCGGCCTCAATCCGATCGAGCACGACGGCCGCCAGCTCGTGGTCGCCGCGATCATCGACATCTCGCAGCATATCGACAACGAGCGGCTTCTCAACGAACATGCCGAACGCCTGGCAGCCAGCAACCGTGAGCTGGAGCTGTTTGCCGTGGTCGCCTCGCACGATCTGCAGGAGCCGCTGCGCGCCATTCGCGGATTCGGTGGCCGACTCGCGGAGCACTACCGTGACCAGCTCGACCAACGCGGTGCGCGCTGGCTGGACTACATGGTCGACGCCAGTACCCGCATGAGTACGCTGGTGCAGGACCTGCTGCGCTACTCGCGTGCGCGCACGCGCGAGCTGGAGTTGGAAAGCTTCGAAGCGGACCGCGCGCTGGCCGACGTGCTGTCGGACCTCGATGAGAGTATCGAGACCAGCGCGGCGTCGATCACCAGCGATCCCCTGCCGCGGCTGCGCGCGGATGCGGCGCAGTTTCGCCAGCTCCTGCAGAACCTGCTGCTGAACGCGATCAAGTACTGCGAGACCGAGCCGCGCATTCGTATCACGGTGCGCGAGCGGGACGACGCGTACGAGTTCGCGGTGCGCGACAATGGCATGGGGATAGACCCCCAGTACCACGACCGTGTCTTCGTCGCTTTCAAACGTCTGCACACTCAGGGTACGATCGAAGGCACCGGCGTCGGCCTCGCCCTGTGCAAGACCATCGTGGAACGGCATGGCGGGCACATCTGGCTGGAATCCGCGGTCGGCGCGGGCACCACCGTATTCTTTACCTTGCCGCGCGGGACCGCGCCCGAACCGCGCGCGACCCACCCCCCGGAACCGACCTCCCCATGAGCCCAATCGATCGCAGCAAGCCCGTGCACATCCTCCTCGTCGAGGACAGCCCCAGCGACCAGGAGCTGACCCGCGAGGCCTTCCATTCCGCGCGTATCCTCAACGAGCTGCACATCGTCGACGATGGCGAGGCAGCGCTGGACTTCCTGTTCCGCCGCGGCGATTACAGTGACGCGCCGCGCCCCGACATCGTGCTGCTGGATCTGAACCTGCCGCGCAAGGACGGACGCGAAGTCCTGGCCGAGGTCAAGGAATGTCCCGACCTGCGCCATATCCCGATCATCGTGCTGACCACGTCAGACGACGAGCACGACGTTCTGCAGTCCTACGGGTTGCATGCCAACGCCTACCTCACCAAGCCGGTCGAGTTCGAGAACTTTATTGCAGTGCTGAAGGCGGTCGAGCAGTTTTGGCTGGTGCTGGTACGGCTTCCAAGCGTGTGAGCTTGCGGATCGGGCCACCCGCTGCCGACAGCGCCCCGGGTTTGCCGGCAGCGGCCGAGCCGCCGGCCATCTCGACCAGGCGTGCGACCGGCAGCGGCCGGTAGAACAGGAAGCCCTGCATGGTCGCCGTGCCCAGCGTGTCGAACTGCCGCAGCTGCTCCAGGTTCTCCACGCCCTCGGCCGTGACGGCCACGTCGAGCTCGTGTGCCAGGCCGACGATCGAGCGTACGATCGCACGCACCACCGGGTCGCCGCCGAGCTGGTTGATGAAGCGCTGGTTGATCTTGATGCTGTCGACCTCGAAATGGCGCAGCGCGCTGTAGGAGCCGTACGCGGTACCGAAATCGTCGATGGCGAGCCTGACCCCCAGCCGACGCAGCTCCGCGAGCTCGCGCGAGGTCGCCTCGGTACAGTCGAACAGCACGGCTTCCGAGAACTCCAGGCACAACGCGGCGGCGTCGACACCGTGCCGCGCGAGTGCGCGTTCCACCGCGCCGCCGAAGCCCCGGCCCGCAACCTGCCCGGCGGACACGTTGACGTGCATGGCGAGCGGTACGCCGAAGGTGGCGCGCAGGCGGGCAAGGTCGCGCAGCGCCTGGTGCAGCACGAAATCGCCGACCTCACGCATGAACCCGAGCTTCTCGATTGCCGGCAGGAAGTAGGCGGGCTCCAGCATGCCACGCGACGGGTGCTGCCAGCGCAGCAACGCCTCGACCGCGACCACGCTGCCCGACTCGGGATCCACGATGGGCTGGTAGTGCACGTTGAGCTCTTGCCGCGCCAGGGCCTGGCGAATCTCGCGATCGAGGCTGAGGTTGTCGACCATTTCCTGGTCGAGGGCGGTCGTGAACACGCAGTAGCGGTTCTTGCCCAGCTCCTTGGCCTGGTAGAGCGCGGTGTCGGCCGACTTCATCAGCCACTCGCTGGTGAAGCGCGAGGATTCCGGCGAGAACAGTGAGACCCCGACGCTCATTCCCGGAAACAGCAGCTTGCCGCGCAGGTTGAAGGGCTGCTCGGCGAGGGCGGTGATCTTGGACGCGATCGAAGTCGCCATCTCGGCGTGACGCAGCCCCTCCAGCAGCACCGCGAACTCGTCCCCGCCGAGACGCGCCACCGTGTCGCTCTCGCGTACGGTGGCACGCAGGGCGTCGGCAACGGCCACCAGGTACTCGTCACCGACGTCATGGCCGAACCCGTCATTGACCTGTTTGAAATCGTCGAGGTCGATCATCAGCAGCGCCACGTACTCGCTGCTGCGCCGGGCGCGGTCGATGGCGTGATGAATGCGATCGCCGAGCAGGTTGCGGTTGGCGAGCCCGGTCAGGGCATCGTAGTAAGCCGATTCGAAGAGGGTGTGCATGCGTCGCTGGTTGGAGGCGGCGAAGGCCAGCACGTGGGCGAACCCGGCAGCAGTAACCTGGTCCTTGGCAACCAGGTTGACCGCACCGGCCTCGCGGCAGGCGCGCGCGTCGTCGCCGTCCTGGCGTTCCGCGAGGCCGATCACGGCGCAGGCGGGATACGCTCTGGCCACGGCCCGCACGTACTCGATGCCGCGACCGCCGTCGATGCCGCAATCGATCAGCACCAGGTCCGGCACGTTTTCACCGGCGCTTGCCAGGCGCTCGAAATCAGCGTAGCGCGGCGCATGGATCAGGCGATACTCGCCCGGCGCTTCGGCGGTAAGATAGGTCTCGAACAGCAGAAAGTCGCCGGGATTGTCGTCGAGTACGACGAGCAGGGGCAGTCTGCCAGCGCTCGTTGTCTGCATACCGGGGACTCCCTGCGCGTGCCGCGCGGCCTGAACAATCCTGATAGCGGCCGCCTGGCGGCCGGACTTGAGCCGCCACCGACCGGACGCGCAACGTCGACTCCGTCAAACTCCCGGTGACGCAAAATTGACGCTGCTCCCGCAGTCGTGCTCCGATCGGGGCCGCCACAGCCGTCCGCGTACGGCATGAATTTTGCAAATTTCGGGAGAAGGGAGAGCCGGCCGTCAGCGGTACCCCGCCGCGACGCGCGACGCGGCGGAGGCCTGCCAGGCCCGGACTCCTGCTCCTTGCGTGTCCGACCCATGATGACCGACCACGAATCCACCGCAGGCATGCTCGCCCGGCTCGACGAGCATCTCTTCGAGCGGGCGCCGGTGCCGCTGGCCTGCCTCGACGAGCCCGGCTGCATCACCTACGCCAACCACGCACTGGCGCGCTTCCTCGGCCGTCCCGCCGACTATCTCCTCGGCCGCCCGCTGATCACCTTCGTCGCGCAACCCGATCGCCGCCGCCTGGTGTCCTACCTGGCGCGCATCGCCACCGGCGAGCACTGCGAATTCGAACTCACCATGACCATGCCCCACGGCACCGAGCTGCCGGTCATGATCATGAGCGCGCCGCTCGGCGAAGGACCCGCCGGCAGTCGCTCGCAGTGCGCGCTGATCGACGTCAGCCGCCTGAAGGCGACGGAGAAGACGCTCAGCCAGGCGCGCGACCATCTCGATCACCTCGCCCACCACGACGCCCTCACCGGGCTGCCCAACCGATACCTGTTCGAGGACCGCCTCGAGCTGGCCTTGTCACGCTGCCGGCGACACGGCTGGCTGGGTGCCCTGATCTTCGCCGACATCGACCACTTCAAGCACTACAACGACACCTATGGCCACCACATCGGCGACAGTGTCCTGATCGAAGCCGCCACGCGCCTGACCATGAACGTGCGCGAGAACGACACGGTGTGCCGTTACAGCGGCGACGAGTTCCTGCTCATCCTCGAGAACGTCACCAGCCGCGCCGACGTCGATGCCGTAATGGCCAAGCTGCGCGAGGAGTTCTCGCGGCCGGTCTACGGGATCACCGACAAGCCGCTCGATATCTCGGGTTCGTTCGGGGCAACGCTGTTCGACAAGAACACGCGCGACAGCGACAGCCTGGTCAAGGAAGCCGACGTTGCCATGTACGATGCCAAATCGCAGCGGCGCAACGACTTCGCTTTCTACTCGCCGCAGGTCAACGCCGCCGCGATCAGGCGCCGCGCGATCGAGGCCGAGCTCAAGCAGGCCCTGGCCGGCGAGGAATTTCGCCTCGTCTACCAGCCCCAGGTCGACCTGCGCAGCGGGCAGGTCATCGGCTGCGAGAGCCTGCTGCGCTGGGACAATGCAACGCTGGGCGCGGTGGGGCCCGACGAGTTCATCGAGATCGCCGAGAACATGGGGACCATCGAACCCATCTCCCGCTGGGTGCTCAACCACGCCTGCAACCAGGCGGTCGACTGGCGCCGCCGCGGCATATCCGGTCGCCTGGCGGTCAACGTTTCGGCCCGAGACGTGTCGTTCGACGACCTGGTCGACTACGTGTCCGCGGCTCTGAAGCACTCCGGCCTCGAGCCGGCGATGCTGGAGATCGAGGTGACCGAGAGCTCGATCATGCATCACCCCGCTTCCGCCCGCCGCGTACTCACCGAGCTGGTCGACATGGGCGTCGGTCTCGCCCTGGACGATTTCGGCACCGGTTACTCGTCGCTGCGCTGCCTCAAGGAGTTTCCGTTCGACCGCATCAAGATTGACCAGTCCTTTGTCGAGGATTTGCCGGACAACGCGGAGACCCGCGCGATCGTCTCGGCGATGGTCTCGATGGCCTCGAACCTCGGTATCGGGATCCTGGCGGAGGGCGTGGAAACCCGGCCGCAGGTCGAATGTCTGCAACACGCCGGCATCCAGTTCGCGCAGGGCTACCTGTTCGGCCGTCCGCTGGCGCCGACCGACTACCCGGGGTTCACTGCGTCAGCGCGCGCTCGCTACCCTGGTCGGGATCCGGCAGGGCGAGGATAAAACGCGCGCCCCGGCCGGGTCGTGCCTCACATTCCAGCGTACCACCGTGCATTTCGGCGATGCGCCGCGCGACCGCCAGCCCCACACCGTGCCCGTCGATTGAGCGGTCCGCTCCCGAACGGCGGAAGATTTCGAAGATCTTCGTGCTTTGCTCCGGAGGCACGCCGGGTCCGTTGTCGGTGAAGGAGATGCGCCACATGCCGTCTTCGAGCGCGGAATCGATCCGGATCTCCGGCTCCTCGCGATCACAGAACTTGATCGCGTTCTCGAGCACCTCGGTGACCACTTTCACCACCTGCCGGCGATCACCATGCAGCCGGTGCGGCAGCACGCGCGTCTCGATGCGCGCGCTGCTGTCCACGATGCTGCGTTGCAGCCGCTCGCGCGCCTCACCGAGCACGTCGTAGAAGTCCACGGTCTCGTGCGGCTCCGCCCGCGTGACCACGCGCGAGTACTCCAGCACACCCTGGATCATCGCCCGCAGGCGCTGTGCGCCGTCCTGGATCTGGTCGAGGTAGTTGCTGGTCTTGTCATCGAGCTGGCGCGGCGCATTGTCGTGCAGCAGCTTGGCGAACCCCGACACCATGCGCAGCGGCTCGCTCATATCGTGCGACACCGCGTACGCGAAGCCCTGCAGATCCTCGTTGCGCTGCGCGAGCTGCTCGGAGGTGGTCTTGATGCCGCTGATGTCGACGAAGGTGACCACCACCCCGTCGATCGCGCCGGATTCGACCCGGTAGGGATGAATGCGCATGAGGAACCAATTGCCGTCGGCGTCGCGCACTTCGTGTTCGGCCTGCTCGCCGGATTCGAGAACGCTGCCCAGCGCATGCATGAAATCGGGAAAGTTGATCTTGCGGTTGAGGTGCCCGATGGGGCGGCCGACGTCCTGGCTCAGCAGGCTGAACTGGCGCGCGACCGCCGGAGTGAAGCGCCGGATACACAGGGCTTCGTCGAGAAACACGGTGCCAATCTCGGTGCTTGCCAGCAGGTTGTCCATGTCGTCGGTGAGCACGGTAAGCTCGGTAATCTTGGACTCGTACTCGCGGTTGACCGTGTAGAGCTCCTCGTTGACCGAGTGCAGCTCCTCGTTGGTGCTCTGCAGCTCCTCGTTGGCGGCCATCAACTCCTCGTTGGTCGCCTGCAGCTCCTCGTTGCTGGTCTCCAGCTCCTCGACCGTGGCCTGCAGGTATTCCTTGGTGTAGCGCAGTTCCTGTTCGAGGCGCGCCACGTGTTCGGAGTTCGCCGCCGACACGTCGAACGGTGCAACTTCGTCCGCCGGCGCAAGGACCTCGTTCGTCGTCGTGCTGCCGTCCGCGTCCTTTTCGCTGACGATACGGTGCGCTTCCTCGAAGGTCGCGAGGAAGTAATCCCCACTGTTGCTGTCTCCGAGCAGCTCTATGGTGACCCGTACGATGCGCTCGTCCTCGTCCGACAGCTTGACGCGGATGCCGCCGTAGCGCACCGCGCTCGGCTCCTTGAGTGCGCGCTGCATTCCGGTCGACAAGGCCATGCGCAAATCGGGGTGAATGACGTCCAGGATGTCCAGCGAGGCCAGCCCCTGCGGCGCACGCAGGTAGTCCGAGGCTGCGTTGAAGCTGTGCGCCAGGCGC
Organism: Gammaproteobacteria bacterium; assembly: GCA_041984235.1. Lineage (GTDB taxonomy): Bacteria > Pseudomonadota > Gammaproteobacteria > JBHIYN01. Next base: position 157,236 of record JBHIYN010000001.1, on the reverse strand, counting down.
CCGCTGCTCTCGATCAGGATGCTCGGGGGAACGTAGCGCTCGAGCAGGGTGTCATATGTACGCAGCAGCGAGATGTCGCGCCCGGCAACCTGGCGCGGCGGTGGGTAGTGTGCCCAGTTGGTGACCGTGCGCACGGGTTGGATCTCGCGTGGCCCGGTCTCGCGTGCCGCCGTGCCGATGCGCACGTTGCGGCGCTTGGAGTAGATCTTCCAGTGCCGATCGATGGTCTCGAACTCGTCCTGCAGGTCGGCCAGCGACTCGCTGGGTCCGAGGAACAGGTAGCCGCGCAGGTTGAGCGCGAAGTGGAAGGTAGACAGGACCTTCTGCTGGATCTCCGTTTCGAAGTAAATGATGGCGTTGCGGCAGGAGATCAGGTCCAGCTTGGTGAAGGGGGGATCGCAAATCAGGTTCTGCCGCGCGAACACCACCAGCGCACGGATCTCGGGCGTCACCTGGAAGCGCTCATCGTCGACACGCTTGAAGTAGCGCGCGGCGCGCTCGGGATGCACCGAGCTCATGGCCGACGCCGGGTACAGGCCGGCGCCCGCGACCTCCAGCGAATCGGCGTGCACGTCCGTGGCGAACACGCGCACGTTGACCGGCAGCTTGTTGCGGGTCAGGTATTCGTGCAGCAGGATGGCAAGACTGTAGGCCTCTTCGCCGGTCGCGGTACCGGGAACCCAGCAGCGGATCTCGCGGCTGCTCGACACCCGCGCGCAGATCTCCGGGATGATCTGCTTCTCGAGCAGGGTCCATGCGGCCTGGTCACGAAAGAACTCGGTGACGCCGATGAGCAGGTCGCGGTAGAGATTGAGCGGCTCGGTCGGCAGCGTGGTCATCAGCTCGTAGTAGGCGTCGATGGAGGCCACGCCGTGCATCGCCATGCGCCGATCGATACGTCGCGAAATCGTGCCCGGCTTGTAATTGTGGAAGTCGACCCCGAAGCGCTCGCGCAGCAAATCGAGTATGGGGCTGAACGGACCGTCGCCGTCGCCTTGCTGACGTTCCGCCAGGGTCTGCCCGGCGATGGTGCGATCGTGGTTGACGTAATCGATGAGCACGCTCGGCATCGCGCTCGGCGAAATCACCAGGTCGACCACGCCGGTCGCCTCCGCGCTCTTGGGCATGCCGTCGAACCGCGCGGTGTCGGGTGCCTGGCACAGCACCAGGCCGCCCATCTCGTGCACCGCGCGAATCCCGCGGGCGCCGTCGCTGCCGGTCCCGGAGAGCACAATGCCGATGGCGCGCTCCTTGGCCTCGCCGGCCAGCGAGACGAAGAAGTGATCAATCGGCAGGTTGATGCCGACGCTGGGATCGCGCTCGGTGAGGTCGAAACGCCCGTCGCGCAGTGTCATCATCTTGCGCGAGGGGATGAGGTAGACCGTGTCGGGCCTCACCGGCATATCCTGCTCGACCTTGAGAATCGGCATCTGCGTATGCCGGGCCAGCAGCTCGTCCATCAGGCTCTTGAAGTCCGGCGTGAGATGCTGGACGACGACAAACGCCATGCCGCTGTCGGCCGGCATGGTCGCGAAGAAGGTCTCCAGCGCCTCCAGTCCGCCGGCCGATGCGCCAATGGCAACGATGTAGGGCAATTCGGTGCGCTCGGTCGCCGCGTCTTCGGTCACTGCACACCCCCGCGCCGCGCCGCGCGGCGTCGCTCAAACTTGATCTGGATCATGTCGCACAGTGTGATGTGCCCGGCCGAATCCGACAAGACCCGAAACAGGGGGGAACGCCGCCGCGGGGGCGTGCGCCGAAATCAGCTCGCGCGCATCACCCGCCCCGGCCGGGCGCCGGTCAGCTCACCGTCGGCCAGCACGCGTTCGCCGTTGACCCAGGTACCGACGTAGCCGCTGGCGCGCGCAAGCAGGCGCGGCTGGCCGGCCGGCAGATCGTAGACCATCTCCGGCATCGTCATACCCAGTCGCGGCAGGTCGATGAGGTTGATGTCGGCGCGCCGGCCGGGCTCCAGCACGCCGCGGTCGTTGAGCCCGTACAGGCGTGCGTTGTCGCCGGTCAGCTTGCGCACCATGAATTCGAGCGGCAGGTGCAGCGGATCGTCGCTGTCACGATCGCGCGACCAGTGCGCCAGCGCCCAGGTGTGCACGCCGCCGTCGCAGACGAAGCGGCAGTGCGCGCCGGCGTCGGAAAGCCCGAGCACGGACAGGGGATGGCGCAGCATCTCGTGCACGGCCAACGGGTTGGCCTCGGCGTAACCGGTGACGGTGTACATGAGGAAGGCGTTGCCCTCGTTCTCCAGCAGCAGGTCGTAGGCCACCGCCCACGGACTGCGGCCCTCGCGCTCGGCGATCTTCGCGATGCTGTTGTCGGCGTCGGGCAGATAGTCGATGGGATCGCCGCCGGGATAGGTCTGCTGCCACAGCGTCGGACTCTTGTAGAGCAGCGAGAAGCCGGTGTCGTGCGGATCCTCTTCGTTCAGCAGCTTCTCGCGCATGGCCGGCTCGGCCATGCGCCGCACGCGCTCGGCCGGCGGCAGGTCGGCGATCGCGGCATAGCTCGGCATGAAGCGCCAGGGATGTTCACCGGCCATGCTGAACAGGATCGGGATCGGGCGACTGGCAACCTGCGGGATCAGGTGCTGGCCACTGCGCGCGGCATCCTCACAGACGTCGAGCTGGCGCCGCCATTGGCGGCTGTCGGCGTTGTGCTGCGCGAGCAGGTACATCACCGGGCAGCCGGCGCGCTCGGCAACGGTGCGCATCAGCGCCATCTCGCGGTCCAGGCCTTCGATATCCTCACCGGCGACACCGGCCAGCACCATTTCCATCAGGCCGTGACCGCTGTCGCTTACCGCGCGCCCCAGCGCGACCAGCTCGTCGGCCACGGCATAGGTCCCGGGCACCGGGTTGCCGTCGACGTCGACGTGCACCTCGGTACGCGAGCTGGTGAAACCGAGCGCGCCGGCCGCCATGCCCTCGCGCACCAGCCGCGCCATCTGCTCGAGGTCGTCGGCGGTGGCAGCCTGGTTGGCCGCGCCGCGCTCACCCATGACGTAGGCGCGCAGCGCGCCGTGCGTCATCTGCGTGCCGACATCGAGCGTACGAGGCAATCGCTCGAGGGCGGCGACGTACTCCGGGAAGCTCTCCCATTGCCAGTCCATGCCGGCCTGCAACGCGACACCGGGGATATCTTCCACGCCTTCCATCAGGCGGATCAGCCAGTCGCGGCGGTCGGGCACGGCCGGAGCGAAGCCGACCCCGCAGTTACCGAGCACGACCGAGCTGACGCCGTGCAGGCTGGACTGCAAGAGCTCCGGGTCCCAGGTCACCTGGGCGTCGTAATGGGTGTGAATGTCGACCCAGCCGGGGGTTACCAGCAGGCCGTCGGCGGCGACGGTCTGCTGCGCGCTGCCGAGGTCGCGGCCGATGGCGGCGATGCGGCCCCCGCTGATACCGATATCGGCGGTATACGGCCGGTGGCCCTTGCCGTCGACCAGCGTACCGCCCGTGATCAGGGTGTCGAACTTTGCCATCGTCGCGCGCCTCCCCGCTCGCTCCAGCTCCACCGGAGTGTAGCGCGAAAAACGGCTGCCCGGTGCGCACCCTGCGCCGCGCCGCGTGGTTGGGCGCTAAATTAGCGGCTGGAATCTACAGGACACCACGCATGCAGGGCCCCGCACACCTCGCCATCGGCTGGCTCATCGGCGAACGCGCCGGCCTTGCCGCACGCCGCGATCGCCGTCTCGTCGGTCTCGCCGGCCTCGCACCGGACGCCGACATCGTCGTCTATCCGCTGGCCTGGCTGTGGTACGGCGCGGACCTCGATCTCGCCTTCGCCGTCTACGCCGAAGTCCACCACCGCTATACCCACGGCGTGGTCTTCGCGCTGCTCGCGATGGTCGCCGCCGCGCGCCTGGCGAGCCCGGCGGCGCGCACGCGGGTGGGGCTGCTGTGCGGCCTCGCGGTCACGGCGCATATCCTCGGCGACATCATCGCCTCCGGTCCGGCGTGGCCGGTGTATCCCCTGTGGCCGTTCGACGATCTCGCCTGCGCGGTGGCATGGTCATGGCCGGCCAGCGACTGGCGCAACGTCACCCTGTCCTTCCTCGCCATCGCCATGACCCTGGCTTACGCACGCGTGCGCGGCTACTCCCCGCTCGAATGCTTCAGCTACCGCGCGGACCGCTGGGTTGGCGCGGTGATGCGCGGCGAGGTGCAATCGAGTGCGCGTTTCCGCATCGCCGTCTACGCGGCCCTCGCCCTGGTCTCGGCGGCGGTGTTGCTGCCGCTGTGGCTCTACCTGCGCTGACGGCGCGGCGGCCTGGCGCGAAACCGTTACACTGTGCCGCCGACCGCCCACTCCGATCCCGATGACCCACCCCGCCGCGCCCGACTGGAACGCCCCCGAGCTCGCCCTCGCCGCACCCGCACCCGACTGGTTCCGCGACGCGCTGGCCTGGCCGTTCGGCTCGCATTACGTCACGGTCGAGGACTGTCCCATCCATTACCTGCGCTGGGACCCGGCGCCGGGCGCGTCGCCCGCGCGCGGCATCTTGCTGGTTCACGGTGGCGGAGCGCACGCCAACTGGTGGCGTTTCATCGCCCCGCTGCTGGCCGCCGACTACCGGGTTGCGGCGCTCGATCTCTCCGGTATGGGCGATAGCGGGCGGCGCGAGAGCTACAGCGCGGCGCAGCGCGCCGCCGAGATGCGCGCGGTCATCGCCGATGCCGGACTCGGCCCGCAGCCGTTCGTCGTCGGTCACTCCTTCGGCGGCTACATGACCATGCGCTTCGGCGTCGACTTCGGCGCTGAGATTGGCGGCGCCATCATCGTCGACTCGCCGATCCGCGAAACCGCCGAGGACGGCTCGGCCACGCCGCGGCGGGTGATGAGCCTGGAGCGGCATTACCCGAGCTTCGCGATCGCGGTCGAGCGCTTCCGGCTGATGCCGCCGCAGGAATGTGCCAACGATTTCATCGTCGAGTTCATTGCGCGCCACTCCGTGCGCGAGAGCGATCGCGGATGGACCTGGAAGTTCGACGTCGGCGCGATGGGTGCGCGGCGCTGGAGCGAACCCTTCGCCGAGCACCTGGCCAACATGCGCTGCCGCCGCGCCCTCGTCTACGGCGCCGACAGCGCCCTGGTCTCGGACGACACCGCGCGCTACATGCGCGGGCTGATGGGTACGGACACGCCGGTGGTGCGCATCGCCGAGGCCCATCATCACGTGATGCTGGACCAGCCGCAGGCCTTCGTCGAAGCGGTGGCCGGGCTGCTGGCGGCCTGGCAGCAGGACGACTCCGCCTGAGCCGTGGAGGTTCACCCGCACACCGGCATCGACGACGTCCGGCTGGGCGCCAGCCGCGAGGACATCGATGCGCTGCTGGGCGCCGCCGATCGCACGTCCGTGGACGTGCACGACGACGGCGAGCGCTCCGAGATCTGGATTTATCGCATGCTGCGCCTGGAGCTCTCCTTCGACTCCGAGCACGGTTACCGCCTGGCGCACGTGACCTCCTATCACCCCTATACCCTGGTGCGCGGCTTCAACCCGATCGGGCTCACCGATCGTTTCCTGCTGCAGAAGTACCCGCATCTCGACCTCGATATCGAGATCAGCAAGGACGAGAAGTACTACAGCGACCGGGTGCTCGATCTCACCTTCGGCATCGCGCGCGGCAAGGTGGTCAGCGTGACGGTGTTTCCGGAATACGACGACAGCGGCAACGTCGTGCGCTGGCCGCACGCCGCAACCTGACCGCGGGGCACGACAGCGGTTACACTGGCGCGGCACACGCGGCCGGGGGGAGGACGCTCATGCAGGTACACGGGGCTTGCCATTGCGGCAGCATTCGCTACTCGGCGGAAGTCGATCCGCAGCGCGTGGTGATCTGCCACTGCAGCGACTGCCAGGTGCTGTCCGGCAGTGCCTTCCGCACCGTCGCCTTCACCGTCGAAGGCACCCTCGGCGTCGAAGCCGGCACGCCGCGCGTCTACGTCAAGACGGCCGACAGCGGCAACCGCCGCGAGCAGGCGTTTTGCGGGGAGTGCGGCTCGCCGTTGTGGGCGACCTCGGTCGGCGACGGCCCCAAGGTGCATGGCCTGCGCGTCGGCACCCTGGCCGAACGCGACCGCCTCGCCCCGCGGCGCCAGGTCTGGCTGCGCTCGGCACTTGCCTGGGTTACCGGCATCGGCCGCCTGCCCGGCGTCGACGGCCAGCCGTGAGGGCGGTACGCGGGTGCCCGGCATGACCGCGGTCACGTCGCACGTTCACACCATAGGGCCGCTCGCGCGGTCCTGACATCACCAACGAGGAGGTCCCCATGATTCGCCTGGAATTTGCCCTGCGCCGCAAGGCCGGCCTGTCGCGCGCTGACTTTCAGCAGTACTGGAAAGACGTGCACGGTCCGCTGGTCGCGCGCCACTCGACCACGCTCGCCATTCACCGTTACATCCAGCTGCACACCCTCGACGATCCGATCAACGACGCGCTGGCCGAGGCCCGCGGCGGCATGGAGCCGGAATACGACGGCGTCGCCGAGCTGTGGTGGACCAGCCCGGACGATTTCGCCGCGTTCGCTAGCGAGGCCGGCCGGGCCGCCGCCAACGAGCTGCTGGAAGACGAGAAGAACTTCATCGACCTGCCCAACTCGCCGCTGTGGTTCGCTTACGAGTATCCGCAAGTGAACCCCAGCGAGTACGTCGTCGCGACCGAGCACAGTCCGCTGGTCAAGCTCTTCTTTTGCCTGCGCCAGCCGGCTTCGCAGGATCTCGACGCGGCCCAGCTCTACTGGCGCACCAATCACGGCCCGCTGATCCGCGGCGTCTCGACCGGCTTTCGCATGCAGCGCTACCTGCAGGTGCACTACACCGCCCACGAGCTGGAGGCCGGCCTCACCGAGCCGCGCGGGACCACCGTGCCGCCGTACGCCGGTCACGCCGAGGCCTGGTTCAACCGCGGCGATCTCATGACCATGGCTGACATCCCGGAGGCTGCGCGCGCGATGGAGCTCGCGATCGAGGACGAGCGCAAGTTCATCGATTTCCAGCGCTCGGCGATGTGGATCGGCAAGGAGCGCGTGTTCATCGACCGCCGCTGACGGCGGGGTTCAGGGCGGCGGCGTGGCGGCCTCGCGGCGCAGCGCGTCGACCGCCTCGCGGGTGTAGACGGTATCGAACGGCGCGCGGTCGGGGATCCCGTAATCGCGCTTGATGGCGGCGAGTGCGCCGGATTCGCGCATCGCCGCCAGCGCCTTCTCGACATCGGCAAGCAGGCGCTTGTCACGTGCGCGCAGCGCGACGTGCAGGTTCCAGCGCAGGGCCTGCGGCGGTGCATAGCCCGCTGCCAGCGCGCACGGCTTGAGTGCCGGGCGGCGCAGCACCTCGCCGGACAGCCGCGCGCGGCGCAGGAAATACCCGGCACCCGGCCCCCACAGCAGGGCCGCCTCCGCTGCGCCGTCGGGCACCGCCAGGAACGCCTGGTCGAGCGCGAAATAGGTGCGCGGCTCGGCGCCGACCGCGCTCACCGCAAAATGCGCGACGGTCTGCGACTGGATGGCGACCGGGCGCCCCCGCAGCGCTGCCAGCGTGACCGGCACCGCGGCATCGCAGGTCACCAGCTCGAACGCGGCGCCGTAGTACGGCGCGCTGAGGACCAGGTCGTCACGCGAGCCGAGGCTGTCCGCGGCCGGACCGGGCACGCTGAAGATGGCGTCACAGTCCTCGCGCGCGAGGCGTGCCAGCGGCAGGTCGGACTCGTCGAGCTCGGTGATGCGCGTGGCATTCGCGATCCAGTGCGGCTTGAGCTCGCGCCCGCCGGCGCGGGCGACGGCGCGCGCCACGTCGACGTCGAAGCCGGTACCGCTGCCGCGTTCGGAGTACGGCAGGTTGTTCTCCAGCAGGCAGACCTCGAACGCCGGCCCGCGCGGCGCGGCGTGCGCCGCGGCGGCCAGCAGCAGCGCCGCGCCCGTGGCAAGCGGGCGGGCGAGACGCGGCACCCTCACTGCTCCGGCAGCGCGAACACGACCAGGGTGCTGCCGAGGGTGACGATCGGCGGCTCGCCGACGATGGTCACCGCCAGTCCGCCACCGCCGCTGGGGATGGCGACGTATTGCCGGCCGTCGACCTTCCAGGTCACCGGCTGGCTGCGCACCGCCGAGCCGGTCTGGAACTTCCACAGCACCTCGCCGCTGCGATCGTCGAGCGCGAACGCGTAGCCTTCCTGGTTGCCGCCGAAGACCAGCCCGCCACCGGTCGCCAGTGCGCCGCCGACCAGCGGGTAGTTGTCGCGGTACTTCCAGCGCAGCTTGCCGCTGGCCGGGTCGATGGCGACCAGCACGCCGTAGGCCGTGCCAGTCTCGGCCTCGGTCTCGCCCGGACCGCCGCCCCAGAAGGGCTGGCCCTGCACGAAGACCGCGGTCTCCTTCTCCATGCGCGCGCACGACTCGATGCTCGGCACGTACATCAGGCGCGTCGCGGCCGACCACGCCCAGGTATAGGAGCCGTTGTTGCCGCCGACGTTGCCGGGGCACACGAACTCCTCGTGGCCGCCGGGCACCGGCAGGTAGTCCTCGTTGACCAGCGGCCGGCCCTGCGGGTCGAGTCCGCGCGCCCAGTTGATGCGATCGACGTACTGGAAGCCCTTGAGATACTTGCCGCTCTTCGCGTCCAGCACGTAGACGTAGCCGTTGCGGTTCGGCTGCAGCAGCGCGCGCACCGGCTGGCCGCCGATCTCGACGTCGGCGACGACCAGGTTGTTGGTGGCGTCGTAGTCCCACACGTCGTGCGGGGTGTACTGGAAGTACCATTTCAGCGCGCCGGTCTGCGGGTCCAGCGCGAGCACCGAGTTGCTGTAGAGGTTGTCGCCGTGACGCGAATCGCCGTTCCAGTCGGGCGACGGGTTGCCGGTCGGCCAGTACAGCAGGCCGGTCTGCGGATCGTAGGTGCCGGTGACCCAGGTCGGCGCGCCACCGGTCTTCCACGAATCGCCGGCCCAGGTCTCCACCCCCGGTTCACCGGCCGCCGGCACCGACCAGCGGCGCCACACGCGCTGCCCGTCGCTGACGGCATAGGCGTCGATGAAGCCGCGCGCGCCGTACTCGCCACCGGCGATGCCGGACATCACCAGGTCACCGATCACCAGCGGCGCGCTGGTCGCGCTGTAGCCGACCTTGTGGTCACCCATCTCGACGTTCCACAGCACTTCGCCGGTGCTGCGGTCGAGTGCGACCAGGCGCGCGTCCAGCGTCGCCATGAACACGCGGTCACCGTGAATGGCGACGCCACGATTGACCGGCCCGCAGCAGATGCGCAGGTCGCCCGGCAGGTTGTGACGGTAATGCCACAGCGGTGCGCCGGTGGTGGCGTCCAGGGCATAGAGGTTGTTGTAGGCCGCGGTCAGGTAGAGCACGCCGTCGGCGACCACCGGGGCGGCGGCGAGCTGGCCGGGAATCCCAGTCTGGAACAGCCACGCCGGCGCCAGCTTGCGCACGTTGTCGCGATTGATGTCGGCCAGCGCGCTGTAGCGCCAGTTCTCGTAGTTGCCGCCGTACATCAGCCATGCGGACGGGTCGCTGGTACCGGCGGCGAGGCGCTCGCTGGTGACCGGCGGCGCGTCGTCGGCGGCCGCGGCAGTGAAAGACAGGACGCCGAGACAGGCGCCGGTTAACAGGTTGCGAAACAGGTGGGCCATCGTGCTCTCCCCTCAAGCAGCGTTCAGGCGAAACAGCCGCCGATCATAACGGCGAATCGAGATCGAAGTCGGGCTTGCGTTTCTCGCGGTGCGAGCGGATCCCCTCGACCGCTTCGGGGCTGGCGAAGCCGAGCATCTCGAGCGCGGTCGAGGTGTCGAAGGCCGGACCCGCCATGCGGTACCACTGGTTGAGCGCGTACTTGGTCCAGCGGATGGCATTGGGCGCGCCGTCGCGCAGGCGTTCGGCGACGGCCAGCGCGCGGTCCTGCAACTCGTCGTCTTCCACGCACAGCGAGACCATGCCGATGCGTTCGGCTTCCTCGCCGTCCATCGGCTCGCACAGCAGCAGGTGGTACTTGGCCTTGGCCATGCCGCACAGCAGTGGCCAGTTGATCACCGCCGAGTCGCCGGCGGCGACGCCGAGCCGGGTGTGTCCGTCGACGATGCGCGCCGACTTGCCGGCGATGGAGATATCGGCCAGGAGGCCGGCGACCAGCCCCGCGCCGACGGCCACGCCATTCAGCGCCGAGACGATCGGCTTGGAGCAGTTGACGATGTTGTAGACGAGGTCCCGCGCTTCCTTCCAGGTGTTGGCGCGGGTCTTCGGATCCTCGATGATCTCCTCGATCATGCCGAAGTCGCCGCCGGCCGAGAACGCGCGGCCCTTGCCGGTCAGGATGACCACGCTGACGTTGTCGTCCTCGTCGATGTCGCGCCAGATGTAGGTCAGCTCGCGGTGGCCCTGCTTGTCGAGCGAGTTGAGCGTGTCCGGCTTGTTGAAGCTGATGCGCAGAATGCGGTCGGCGGGGCTGTCCAGGTCGAGCGCCTGGTACTTCTCGTAACGTTGCAGCATGGCGTGTCCTTCACGGTCGGGAGGCCCATGATGCCACGCCGTGCGCGGGCTGTGATGCAGAGCGCTTTCCTCGCCCCGCGCCAGGCGGCATACTCGGGGTTCGTCCACAGTCGTGAAAAGGAGGTGATCCAATGTCTAGTGAGATGTATCTGGCATCCGACCAGCCTTTGGGTCGCCGCGTGGCTGCGGGGGAAACCTCGTAAGCGCAAGGCATCCATGGATCACACCGTGATCCCGGGGTTGCGACGATGCAATCTCACGGAGGGCCGCGCAAGCGGCCCTTTTTCATGCCGCCGCCGGTGCTTGATCGAAGTCACCCCGGCCGCCGCGGCGCGTGCTAGGGTGCGGGCATGAAACTCACAGCGTTCTTTTGGCCCGGTGCAGTGTTGCTGCTCGCCGCGCACACGGCCGGCGCCGCCGAGGCGCCGGGCGAGAACGGCGCCAGCATCTACCCGGCCGTGACCGGGGCCAGCCACTACGTCGAGTACTGCGCCGTGTGCCACGGCTCCGAAGGCGGCGGCGACGGTCCGCTCGCTCCGGGGCTGACGGTCACGCCGCCCGATCTGCGCACCCTGACCGCCCTCAACGGCGGCGTGTTCCCGGCCGATCGCATCCGTCGCGTGATCGACGGCCGCGACCTGCCGCTGCTCCACGGCAGCCGCGACATGCCGGTGTGGGGTCAGGTCTTCAAGCGCACGCAGGGCGCCCACGGCGAGCGCCGCGTGCAGGAACGTATCGACGTCCTGGTCGACTACCTGGAGACCCTGCAGCAGCCCTGAGGCCCGGGGGCGGCAGCCGTTTGCAGCGCGCGCGCCGGCTGGCGACAATGCGCCGGCGCACCCCAGCCCAGGAGCCGACTCATGCCCGACCTGCTCGTCGATGTCGCCGACGGCATCGCCACCCTGACCTTCAACCGTCCCGATGCGCGGAACGCGCTGAGCCTGGAGATGCGCGCGCTGCTGCGCGAGTCGCTGCACGACATCGAGCAGGACCCGGCGGTGCGCTGCGTGGTCATGCGCGGCGCCGGCGACCACTTCATGGCCGGCGGCGACGTCAAGTCCATGGCCGGCATGATCGACCTGCCGCCGGAGAAAATCCGCAGCACCTTCGTCAACCGCATCCACGACCTGCACCCGATCATGTTCGCCATGCGGCGCATGCCCAAGCCGGTGATCGCGAGCGTCGCCGGCGCCGCGGCCGGCGCCGGGGTCAGCATGGCGCTCGCCTGTGACCTCGTGGTCGCCGACGAGAACGCCTTCTTCACCCTTGCCTACTGCCACATCGGCACCAGCCCGGACGGCTCGGCCAGCTTCCACCTGCCGCGCGCGGTCGGCATCAAGAAGGCGATGGAGATCGCGCTGCTCGGCGAGCGCTTCGGCGCGGCCGAGGCGCAGGCCATCGGCATGATCAACTTCGTCGCGCCGGCCGGCACGCTAAGCGCCGAGACCGACAAGCTCGCCGCGCGCCTCGCCAGCGGCCCGACCCACGTCTACGGCAACACCAAGCGCCTGCTCTACCGTTCGCTGGAGAACGAGTTCGAGGCCCAGCTCCAGCTCGAGGCCGAGACCTTCGCAGACTGCGCCTCGCGCGCCGACTTCCGCGAAGGGGTGACTGCCTTCGTCGAGAAACGCAAGGCGCGCTTCAGCGGCGACTGACGGTCGTTCACCGCAGGCGATGAACGCGGGCCACACGCTCAGCGGCCCGCCGCGTGGCGCTTCAGTCAGCCTCCCGGCCGGCGGCAGCGCATCATCAGCGCAGCGGGCGCCAACAGCAGCCACAGCGCGCCCGGCACCGGGACCGGGGTGAATTCCACCGACAGGTCGACACCCGAGAAGTGGCCGAAGCTGCCCTGCGTCTGCTGTACGGTGAACACGATCTGCTCACCCGCGCCAATAGCCAGGCCCGACAGGGAGGCGCCGCCGACGAGGTTGCCGGCAAAATCCGCGGCAGCGCTGTCCTTCGCAACCCCGACGATCGACGCGCGGTAGGCGAGCGTGGCAGCGCCGAGTGAGAGCGTCCACTCGTCGTCGCGCCCCGGATCATGGGCGACGTCCCAGGCCTGGCCCGAAATATCGACGAGACCCGCAGCGGGGCTGGTCCAGGTAACGCTGGCGGGAGCGCCGTCGAAGTTAGTCGAATGCACCACGACGTCGCCCGGCGCCGCGTCCGCACCCGGCGCCGGTGCCGTCACCAGCAGCCATGCGGGAGGTGGCGCGCTGCCGCCGGGAACCCACCCGTTCCAGCCCGCGATGCCGAACACGTTGATCGCATGCAGGGGCAGTGCGGCCCCACCCTGCCGATAGGTCCAGGCGCCGTCGGGATTGGCCGTCGTGCTCCAGTCCCCCGCGAGATCGTAGGACACCGCAGCCACAGCCTGGACGGGCGCCCACAGCGCGGCACACAGCAGCGCCAGCGGGGCGCGCACGTGAATGATCTTCAACCCCATGTCGGCAACTCCTGCATGATTCCCGGCGACGCCTCGGCGCGGCAGCGGACGATGCCGCGCCGTTCTTGGCTCTTCATGCCAGCGCCCGACGGCGCCAGGCCGCCAGGGGCAGGAGGGACGTCAGCAGCAGCAGCATCGCAGGCGGCAGCGGCACGACCGTGCTGGCGGTGGCGAAGCCGCTGTAGGAGCCGAGGCCCGTGGGACTGCCGAACTCGTCGACGAAGACACCCTCGAAATAGAAGTAGGCATCATGCGCCGGGCCGGCCAGATCGATGAGGTAGTCGATGTGGTCAGCGAGGGCACCTGCTCCGACGAAGGCGGCGGGATCGTCGCCCGGCAGGAAATACCAGCCGGTCGAGCTCAGATTCTGGAGAACGCCATCGACGAAGTAGTAGTCGGCGGCGATCGACTGGTCGGCGAAGATTTCGAACGGCGAGGGCGGTGCCGCCGCGAGCGGAGCGCCCGGCGCCGGATCATAGGCACCGTAGACCTCCGTGGTGTTGCCCGCAACACCGAGTGCGGTCAGGACCGTCACACCGCCGGCTGGCGGCAGGGTTCCGCTGTACGTCAGGGTGTTACGAAAGAATCCGATCGAGCCGAAGGGATTGTCGGTGTGCCAGAAGGTGGAACTTCCCGCGTCGTTGTCACCGACGTTCGGCGCAAGAAACCCCTCTCCGGCATCGAACGTCTGCCACAGGTAATCGGCCCCCGGCGATCGGTTGGCGAGTACCGGGTGTTCCAGGAACTGCAGCACGACGTTCGCCTGCACCGCTGCCGAATGGGCCAGCACGACCAGCATGCCGGCGAGCCAGGTCATCTTCCTCATGGCGTCCTCCCCCCAGAAGCTCCTTTTCCACCTGTGACCTTAGCAACCAACCCGGCGGGGACCGAGACCGAAATGTTACAAATCGTTAACTCTGCGCAACTGCGTACGGCGCATCGGCAAATTTCCTGGCGGACGGCCGCCGCACTCGTTCTTCAGCTCTCCCCCCAGCGATTCCAGTAACGCACGCTGGCGAGCGGCAGCCGTTTCGCCGGTCTGAGCTCGGCACCCAGCAGCCAGCCGATCGGCAGCAGCGCGGCCTGGGTCACGTCCTCCGGGATCCCGAGCAGCGCGGCCACCTCGCGCTCGTAGACGAGATGCAGCGAGGTCCAGGCGGAGGCGATGCGCCGCGCGCGCAGGGCCAGCATCAACGACCAGGTCGCGGGCAGGATGGAGCCGTACATCGAGGCCTGCACGAAGGCGGCCTCGTTCTCGAAGCGGCTCTCGATGCAGGGGATGATCATCGCCGGCACCTCGTGCAGGTGTTGCAGCAGGTGCACCGAGGAGTCGATCACCGCGTCCTTCTGTGACGCGCGCAGGTCGCCCGCCTCGTACTCGCGGTTGGCGCTGACCCCGGTGCGCGACATCGCGGTCTGGTCGGCCATGTAGGCCTCGGCGCCGCGACGGTAGGCATCGGCGATGCCGGCTTTCAGTGCCGGCTCGGTGACGACCAGGAAGCGCCAGGTCTGGGTGTTGGCGCCGGTCGGCGCCTGCAGCGCGATGTCGAGTGCCTCGTCGATGATCTCGCGCGGCACCTCGCGTGCCAGGTCGAGGCGCCGGCGCACGCTGCGCGTGGTCTTCAGCACGTGATCGACGCTGGGCAGGTCGATCGGAAACAGGTCGGGGTTGCTCATGGCGGGTCTCCGCGTTTCGTTCACAGCTTTCTCAGCTCCGGTGGCTCGCCGGTGGAGCCCTTGGTCACGCCGCTGACCCCGGCGCCGCGCGCGGAGATCTGCTCGAAGCGTTTGGACAGCTCGGGGCCGGCAGCGGTCAGCCCGCCGTCCACCACCAGCGACTCGCCGGTGACGAAGCGCGCGTCGTCGGTGGCCAGGAACAGCGCCGCGCCGGCGATGTGCTCGCCCTGCCCGGCCTCCGGCCACGGCTGTGACTTGGCGAACATCGGCTCGATCTTGTCGGCCTTGCCGCCGTGGGCGAGCGGCGTGGAGATGAAGCCGGGCAGGATCGCGTTGACCCGGATGTAGTCCGGCGCCAGCTCGACCGCGGCGGATTTGGTCAGGCTGATCACCGCGGCCTTGGCCGCCGAGTAGACCAGCGGGCCGCCGTCGCCGGAGAGGCCCGCGATCGAGGCGGTGTTGATGATCGCCCCGCCCTGGGCCTGGCGCCGCAGGATGCGCGCGCCGTGCTTCATGCCGAGAAAGACCCCCTTGGCGAGCACGTCGAAGGTGTAGTCCCAGGCGTCGACGGTGGTCTCGGTCAGCGGACCGATGGCGCCGCCCACGCCGGCATTGTTGAACAGCACGTCGAGGCGCCCGAAGTTGTCCAGCGCGCAGGCCAGCATGGCCTCGATGTCGGCCTCCTCGGCGACGTCGGTCTTGACGAAGCGCACGCGGTCCTGGTGCCCGGCCTGCGCCGCGAGCTCCAGCGTCTGTGCGCCGGTGACCTGGTTGAAGTCGGCCACCACCACGCTCGCGCCCTCGTCGAGAAAGCGCAGCACCGTGGCCTGCCCCATGCCGCTGGCGCCCCCGGTAATGACCGCCGTCCTGCCTTCGAGTCTCATCGTCGTTTCTCCTGCTCGCGCGCCTGCGCGTCGTTTCAATAGGTCTCGCGGTGCGCCGGCGGCGCCGCGTATTCACGTTCCATCTCGCGTCGCAGCGCGACGCTCTCGAGATTCGGGTCGATGTCGACGTCGTCCCAGCCTACCGTCTCGCCCGCGGCCAGCGCGCGGCGCAGGCGGCAGCCGTGCGCGAGACCGAGCGGCAGCGCGCCGGCGGCCAGCGAGGCCGCGGCCGGCGCCAGCCGTCCCCATACCGTGTAGCCGCCTTCGCCGTCGAGCAGCTCGCCCGCGGCGAGATCGCGCTTGGCGACAGTGACCACGTCGGCGTGCCAGTCCAGCGGCTGGCCGGTCGGCTCGCGGCGCAGCGCGGCACTAGCGACCGAGATGCCGAGCTCGAGGCCGATCAGGTGGTAGGGCTTGTACATCGCCGCGTAGCGCCCGCTGGCATCGGTCTTCAGGCCATACTCGGCGAAGCAGCGCGCGACGTAGTCGTCGCCGGCGGCGAAGGTCGCGTAGACGCCCCAGCGCAGGTCGCGCGCAATGGCGGCGCCGTCACGCTGCACGCTGGAGATCACCTCGACCATGCCGCGCTGCGCGAGCACGCCGCCGTCCGCGCGCGGCCGCAGCACGCTGGCCAGATCGTCGACGTCGCAGGGCGGGAAGCCGAGGCCGTCCGCCGGCGGCGCGAGACCGGTCGCATTGGCCACCGCGGCCATCTCGATGGCCGACTTGGTGCCATCGAGGAAGGAGTTGAACATCTGCGCGTTCATGCCGCCGGCCGCGGCCTGCTCCGGGGTCAGTCCGTAGTGGCCCCAGACGGTATCCGGCGTCGAGGCATGGTAGGCGGGCAGGTACTTGGTGCCCTTGCCGGCCGCGACCACCTCGAAGCCGGCGGCGCGCGCCCAGTCGACCATCTCGCAGATCAGCGCCGGCTGGTCGCCCCAGGCCAGCGAGTAGACCACCCCCGCCGCGCGCGCCCGCGCCGCCAGCAGTGGACCGGCCAGGGCATCGGCCTCGACGTTGACCATGACGACGTGCCGGCCGTGGGCAATCGCCGCGAGCGCGTGCCGCATGCCCGCTGCCGGGTTGCCGGTGGCGTCGATCACCACCTCCACCGCCGGGTGCGCGATGAGCGCCGCAGTGTCCTCACCGATCCAGGTCGCGCCGCCCTGCGCCGCCGCGTCGAGGCTGGCCGCGGCGTACTGCGCCGCCGGCCAGCCGACCCGCGCGAGGGTGTCGCGCGCGCGCTGCGGATCGAGGTCGGCAATGCCCACCACGTGCAGCCCCGGCGTGCGCCGCGCCTGGGCGAGAAACATGGCGCCGAACTTGCCGGCGCCGATCAGTGCGACCCCGACCGGCTGCCGAGCTGCGGCGCGCGCGGCAAGCAGGTGATACAGGTTCATGCGGCGCCGCTCAGGCCGGGTGCGCGTCGGCGAGCGGCGCGCGCAGACAATCGTCGGCGAGCGGCTCGAGCGGCGTGAAGTCGCGGTGCGCGATCCACTCCGGGCGCTTGAACTGCCGGATGTGGTTGTCGACGTGACACAGGCTCAGGTAGACGATGGTGCGATCGAAGGGCGACATGTTCGACGGACTGCCGTGCACCAGGTTGGAGTGGAACAGCACCACCGAGCCCGCCGGCCCCTTGGGCGAGACCAGGCCGCCGGCCTCGACCAGGCGCGCGATGGTGGCGTTGTCGATGGTCCATAACGGGTAGCTGGTGGTGCTGAGATCGTGTCCCGCCTCGATCACGCCGCCACGATGGCTGCGCGGTATGAACATCAGCGCACCGTTGAACTCGGTCACTTCGTCGACGAACAGCGCGATGTTCATCGCGCGCGGCTCCGGCATCAGGTCGTCGCGTGCCCAGGTGCCGTAATCCTGGTGCCATTGCCAGACATCGCCGTCGAAGGCGGCCTTGGCGTTGACCTTGAACTGGTGCATGTAAACCGGGCCGTCGAGGATCTGCATGACCGGCTCCAGCAGCCGCGGATGACGGCCAAGACGGCGGAACGGTTCGCTGTAATGCTGCGCGGCGAACGCGGTACGCGCAGTACGGCCATCCTTCTCGCGCACCACCTCCTCACGCTGCAGCGCGAACACGCGTCGCGCCTCGTCCGCCAGCACGGCGGTTTCGGCGGCGGAGAACACCGCCGGCAGGAACAGGTAGCCGAGCTCGTCGAATTCGGCGAGCTGCTCGTCGGTCAATCGCATCGTTGCTCCCCTCGTGCATGGCCGGCGCGCTTGCGGGCATCGCCGCGTGGCGCCGACAATCGACCGCTAACATAGCCCAGAACGACGGAGACGTACCATGGCGACCCCTCTCGGTTTCATCGGCCTCGGCGCCATGGGCAGCCGCATGGCGCGGCACCTGCTCGCCGCCGGCTACCCGCTGACGGTATGGGCACGCCGCGACGCCCAGGCCGAGGCCCTGTGTGCCGCCGGCGCGACCCGGGCCGGATCACCGGCAGCAGTCGCTGCCGCCAGCCGCCACGTGTTCCTGTGCGTGACCGACACCGCGGCGGTGGAAGCGGTGGTCTTTGGCGACAACGGCATTGCCGCGTGTGCCGCGCACGATGGCGTGCTGGTCGATCACTCGACCATAGCCCCGCTCGCCAGCCGCGGATTCGCCGCGCGCCTCGCCGAACGCAACGGCATGCAGTGGGTGGATGCACCGGTCAGCGGCGGCGAAGCCGGCGCCGAGGCCGGCGAGCTGGTGGTGATGGCGGGGGGCGCGGCGGCGGCGCTGGCGGCCGTCGAAGCGCCCATCGGCTGCTACGCGAAGCGGCTCACCCACATGGGCGACAGCGGCGCCGGCCAGGCGACCAAGACGGTCAACCAGATGCTCATCGGCGGTGCCGTGGCGGTCGCCGCCGAGGCGCTCAACCTCGCCGACCGCTTCGGCGTCGATGCCGCGCAGGTGCCGGACGCACTGGCCGGCGGGTGGGCGGATTCGACCGTGCTGCAGAACCACGCCCGGCGCATGATCGCGGCCGCCTACCCGGACACGGTCGACGCGCGGTTGATGGCCAAGGACATCGACATCGCCTGCGATCTCGGCCGCGCCTGCGGGGCGCCGCTGCCGGTTACCGCGCTGGTTCAGCAGCTCTACCGCGAGCTGATCGCCGACGGCGACTGCGACAAGGGCCAGATCGGTCTCATGTGGCTCTACCGGCAGCAGGCCCTGTGAATGCAGGGGCTGGGCTGTTGCGTGATAGCCACAAAAAAAGCGGAACCTGATCAAACATTTCGGTACGAAACATGGTGTCGATTGTCGCTTTATGCAACAATTGCCCATGGTCTGGCCGGCCCTGTTCCGAGCCGCTCGCCGCCGCACGAGCCAGGCCCCGGCGGACAGCGGAGGATGACTTCCGAGATGCGCAAACGCCTGCTGCACGCCACCGTCTTCACTACCTTCCTGGCCGCCTTCCTGCTCGCGCCGGCCGCCGCTGACGAGGACCGCCTCGCCCGCGCCGAGGCCCTGGTCGCCGAGGGACGCGCCGCGGAGGCCTACGCCCTGCTCAAACCGGTCGAACCGCAGCGCGCCGGCGAGCCCGGCTTCGACTACGTCTTCGGCGTCGCTGCGCTCGATGCCGGACACGCGCTGGAGGCGGTGTTCGCACTCGAGCGGGTGGTCGACACCCATCCCGACAACGGCCCGGCACGCGGCGAGCTGGCCCGCGCCTACCTTGCACTCGGCGAAACCGACGATGCACTCGACGAATTCGAGCGCGTCAAGGCCATGCAGATGCCGCCCGAGGCGCGCCAGACCATCGAGCGCTACATGTCCTCGATCGAGCTCTTCCACGACCGCACGCGTACGCGCTTCCGCCCGTGGATCCAGGCCGGCTTCGGCTATGACACCAACGTCAACGGCGCAACCGACGAGAAGGGCCCGGTGGTGGTGCCCATTGCGCCGGGCATTCCCTTCCTGCTCGGCGGCACCGAGAACAGCCCGCTGTGGAACATCGGCGGCGGCGTGCGTTTCACCTCGCCGCTGGATCTCGAGCGCGGCCTCAGCCTGTTCGGCCGCATCGCGCTCGATCACCGCCTCACGGTCGACGAGGCCGACTTCTCCTCCACCCAGGGCGCGGGCCGCCTGGGGCTGCACCTCAAGCGTGATCGCCATCAGCTCAGCCTCGCCGCCGAGGCCGACATCGTCAAAATCGACGGCACCGGCGCAGTCCGCAGCGATCGCGAGACCACCGGCGCCTCGGCGCAGTGGCAGTACGCGCCGGACGACAACGACCAGATCACCTCCTTCGCCCAGTTCGCCCTGGTGCGTTACCCGGAGCAGCGCGTGCGCGACGTCAACCGCTTCACCGGCGGCGTCGGCTGGGGCCACGCCTTCACCGAAACGCGCTACACGCCGATCCTCTTCGGCAGCCTGTTCGGCGGTTTCGAGGACGCCCAGAGCAACAATCGTGGCGACCACTTCGGGCGCGATTTCTACGGTATTCGCGTCGGCGGCAGTCTGCGCCCGGCCGAGCGCCACACGCTGTTCACCACGTTCACCTACCAGGAAAGCGACTACGATGAGCCCGACCCGTCGTTCCTGACCGAGCGCGAGGACGACTTCTTCGACGTCAACGTCGGCTACCGTTTCCAGTACGACAAGAACTGGAGCGTGAGCCCGACCCTGCGCTACTCCAACAACGACTCCAACCTGGTGATCACCGACTACGACCGCTTCGAGGTCCTGGTCACCGTCCGCAACGATTTCTGAAGCCGGGGGCCGCCACATGAACAACCTGCCCATCGCCCGCACGCTGCTGATCGGCCTGCTGCTTTCACTCGCCCTGCCCGCCACCGCCGCCACGCGCGCCGGCAATGTCGTCTACGCCTTCGGTGACGTGCTCGCCGTCAGCGGCGACGGTCGCTCGCGCGCGCTCACCCGCGGCGACAGCTTCGGACCGGGCGACACCGTCACCACGCGCAACGGCCGCGCGCAGCTGCGCTTCACCGACGGCGGCTTTGCCGCACTGCAGCCGAACACCGAGTACCGCGTGGAGGACTACCATTTCGAAGGCGACGCCGACGGCAGCGAACGCAGCTTCATGAACCTGGTGCGCGGCAGCGTGCGCCTGGTGACGGGCCTCATCGGTCGCGCCAACAAGAAGAACTTCCGCCTGCGTACCGCGGTCGCGACCATCGGCATCCGCGGCACCGCGGGCAAGGTCTCGCACTGCGACGCGAACTGCGGCGAACGCGGGCCGGGCACCAGCCTGGCCGGTTACGGCGGCGTCTGGGACCTCTCCTCCGGCAGCTACAACGGGCCGGTCGAACCGGGCCAGGCCAAGTTCTGCGACGGCGGCGGCTGCTTCGACATTCCCGGCTTCGGCCAGCGCCGCGACGTCGCCGCCGGCAGCGAGGAAGAAACCGACGAGCTCGACGAGTCCCTCGACGAGAACGACGAGAACGTCGCCGGGCGCAACGGCGAGGCCGACTTCCAGGAAGGCGTGCAGAGTGACGACAGCGGTCTGTCCTGCGAGCTCGGCGGCCAGTGCGGGACCGACCTGCAGGTCGCCCTCGGCCAGATCGGCGCCGGCGCGTTCCGCGAGGGCAATTTCGGCGACACCGAGGTGTTCGACAACGCCGCCATCGTTTTCAACAACGGCGTCCCGGTCGCCGGCGTCACCATCGGCGACGGCAGCGACGGCCTGCCGGTGAGCTTCCTCGTTACCGATCCCGCGGCGCTGCGCCAGGCCCTGCTCGATTTTCCGGACGCCGTCATTTCGGCCGCCGGGCTGCGCATCCTCGATGCCATTCCGCTGCCAACGCTGCAGGCCCTGCGCAACAACCCGGCCTCGGTCGGGGTTGGCGACTTCGGTCTCACCGACGACGGCCGCCTGATCAAGGGGCGCTGGCACAACGGCCTGCTGCTCGACGTCGAGGCGACGCTGAACGCCAGCATCGTCAAGACGGAGCTCATCCGACTGACCGGCTTCCAGAGCGAGCACTTCATCTTCGGCCCCGATCCCGGCCCGGTGCCGACCAGCGGCGTCGGCGCCTTCCGCTTCACCGGCGGCACCTTCTCCACCGCCGTCGACGGCTCCAGCATCGGCCGCGGCGTGACCGAGGGCGCCCTGCTGTTCGACTTCCTCGCCGGCACCGGCGCGGTGTTCATGACCGTCGACCATGCGCCGCGCATCTACCAGGTCTTCGGCGCGCTGCAGCTCGAGAACGACCGCATGTTCTTCGAGACCGAAGCGGTCGCCATCACCAGCGGCGGCGCCAACGTGTACGAGGTCGGCATCGACGGCTTCTTCGCCACCCGCGGGGCCAACGGGCCGCAGGCCGCGGGTCTCGCCTACGTCATCGAGACCCCGATCAACATCATGGGCGTCGCCGGCTTCGGGCGCGTGTCCAGCGTGCCCCCGATCGCCCTGCCGCTGTTCTCGCAGCCGGCCGCGCTCGGCACCTACGTCGCCTTCGCCAGCAGCTACCAGGACGGCTCGGGCTTCATCGGCAGCAACGCCTTCGACTTCGTCGTCAACGGCACCACCTTCAACGGTTCGAACGACGTCGCCACCCGCTCGGGAGGCTTCGTCGACAGCTTCACCAGCACCTACCATCCGGGTCTGTGCAGTCCGCCCTGCGAGTTCGACGCCAATGGCGTGGGTCCGGCACCGGACAGCGGTAACTACGCGCCGCTCGGCGCGACCTGGGCACGGTTCGGTCCGGGCCACGATGTTGCATACAGCGGCCTGGCGATCCCCCGCGGCTCGGCCCACGTCATCGCGCTCGAAGTGCCGACCACCGTCGCCGCGACGCCCGCCCTCACCAGCGGACTGGAAGGCACCTACAGCATCATCAAGGGCGGCACCCGGCCGACCGTCATCTTCGAGACCGGCGGATCGATCGACCCGGTCGAGCGCGTCGGCAACCTGACCACGGCCAACATGACCATCACGTTCGACACTGGTGCCATCTCGACCAATTTCGCGGGCAACTTCCCCGATGGTGTCGGCACCGGCACCTGGAGCCTCAGCGGCGCCGCGCCGTCCTGCCCCAGCCCGGGCTGCTTCGTGCGCGCCGACGCCATCCACGCCGTCAATCTCAGCGGCACCGTCACCAGCAGCCAGATCAGCGACCCGGGCGCATCGCCGACCAACTGCGGCAGCGGCTGCGGCATCAGCGGGCACACCCATTTCGATCTCGGCGGCGTCGCTGCGACCGCCGTCGCGGGCTCGATCCAGGCGCAGACCTTCGAGCCCGGCACCCCCGGCTTCGCGATGTCCGGCACCTATCTCATCGAGGGCTCGGTCGGCGCCGCCGTCGTGCCGCCCTGAGCCGCCCGGGTTCAGCGCCAGGCGAACTTCGGCTGGTCGTAGTGCGCGACCCGGGTGTCGCGCCCTAGCACGCAGACTTCGCGGAACTGGTAGATGATGGCGGCCGTCGGGGCCGCTATCCAGTCGTCGCCGACCGGCATGCGCAGCACCGGGTGCTCGCCGTCGTTGTCGTGGTCGAGCAACGGCGCGTCGGCACGCAGGAACTCCGCCACCGGGATGCGGTGGACCGACTCGACCTCGTCCGGGTTCGGCTCGAACGCGGACTGCGGACCCGCCCAGATCACCACCGGGGTGATGACGAACCCCGAGCGCGTGACGAAATCGTCGAGCCGGCCGAGCACGCGCTCGTGCCCCAGGCGCAGGCCGATCTCCTCGTGCATCTCGCGCAGCGCGGTCTGCTCGGGGGTTTCACCCGGGTCGATGCGACCGCCCGGGAACGCCCACTGCCCGGCATGGCGGCGCAGGCGCGAAGAGCGCCGCGTGAGCACCAGGGCGGCACCGGGATGCCAGTCGTCGTAACGCGGCATGCCGCGCAGATCCGCGCCATGCGCGGCATCGACGACCGTGACGGCGACCGCCGCCCCGCGCGCATCGTGCTCGCCGGCGTCACGCTGCTCGAACGCGTCCAGTCGGGCGGCCACGTGGTCGCGAAACGCGGCATCGCAGCGATGTGCGTTCATCGCAGCCGTCCCCGCGCCACGGCGCACGTCGCCGTGATCGTTGACCGCCGCGGCCCGCAGGGCGAGACTCCTATGCGCAACCCATCCGGACCCACGTTCAATGTCTGCCACCCATTCCGAACTCGTAGCCGAATTCTGCCAGAGCCTGACCAGCGGCGACATGAGCGGCGCCGGGCGCTACCTGCATCCCGAGATCTATTACCACAATCAGCCGTGGGAGCCGATGACCGGCGTCTCCGCCGTGCGCGACTTCCTGCAGCCGTTCATCGACGGCACCCACTGCACCCTGACCGGCATGAACATCCTGCACCAGGTGTGCGAGGACCGCACCGTGATGAACGCGCGCGAGGAGACCTGGGAGCGGCGCGGGATCCGGGTCATGCTGCCGGTGGCGGGGCTGTTCATCGTCGAGGACGACCTGATTACACGCTGGGTCGACTACTGGGACCTGGCCACCTTCAAGCCGATCCTCGACGATCTCTCGCGCTGAGCGGTCGCGACCGGCACTCGGTGGCCTTTTGCCCCTGCGTGCGGCACGATTGCGCCCTCGCCATTCACGGAATTTGCCCATGGAATTCGCGCTCAGCGAAGAGCAAAGCCTGATCCAGGACAGCGCACGGCGCTTCGCCGCCAGCGAGCTGGCGCCGGTCGCGGCCGAACTCGAACGACCCGAATCGCGCTCCCGCTACCTTGCCGGACTGAAGCAGCTCGCCGAGCTCGGCTTCATGGGGCTCAACATCGATCCGGCGTACGGCGGTACCGGCGCCGGCGTCGTTGCCTTCAGCGTGGCCATGACCGAGATCGCGCGCGCCTGTGCCTCGACCGGGGTTTCGATGTCGGTCAACAACCTGGTCGGCGAAGTCATCCAATCGATCGGAACCGAAGAACAGAAGCAGCGCTACATCCCGCGCGTGTGCAGCGGTGAGTACCCGTGCGGCTCGTTCTGCCTGTCCGAGGCGGGCGCCGGCTCCGACCCGTCCCGCATGAGCACGCGGGCGCAGCGCGACGGTGACGAGTGGGTTCTCAACGGCACCAAGATGTGGATCACCAGCGCCGAGTACGCCGGCTTCTTCGTGGTCTGGGCGGTCACCGATCCGGCCGTCGCCCCCGGCAAGGGCATCTCCTGCTTCATCGTCGACGCCGACAACCCCGGGGTCACGGTCGGCCGCGCCGAGCACAAGATGGGCCAGCGCGCATCCAGCACCAACCCGGTCACCTTCGAGGATTGCCGTGTGCCTGCCGCGGCCATGCTCGGTGACGAGAACGCCGGGTTTCGCATCGCCGTCGGCGAGCTCACCGGCGGGCGCATCGGCATCGCCTCGCTGGCGCTCGGCATCGGCTCGGCCGCGCTCGACTACGCGCGCGGCTACGCCGGCGAGCGCGAGCAGTTCGGTCAGAAAATCGCCGATTTCCAGGGCATCCAGTTCATGCTCGCCGACGCCTACACCGAGCGCGAGGCGGCGCGCCTGCTGACCCTGCGCGCGGCCTGGCTGAAGGAGACCGGGCAGCCCTACATGCAGGCCGCCTCCATGGCCAAGCTGTACTCGAGCGAATGGGCCAACCGCGCCTGCTATACCGCGCTGCAGCTCATGGGTGGCGCCGGCTACACCGAAGAGTACCCACTCGAACGCTACGCGCGCGATGCCCGCGTGACCTCGATCTACGAGGGCACCAGCGAGATCCAGCGCGTCATCATCGCCCGTGAACTGCTGAGGGAAGTGTCTTGAACTTTGATTTGCCCCCCGAGCTCGCCGCCTACCTCGACGAGCTCGACGACTTCATCGAGCGCGAGATCAAGCCGCTGGAGGCGGAGAACGACAACATCCGCTTCTTCGACCACCGGCGCGAGCACGCCCGCACCGACTGGGACAACGGCGGCCGCCCGCGCGAGGACTGGGAGGCGCTGCTGGCCGAGGCGCGCCGCCGCGCCGATGCCGCGGGCCACTTCCGCTACGCCTTTCCGAAGGCCTTCGGCGGACGCGACGGCACCAATCTCGGCATGGCGGTGATCCGCGAGCATCTCGCCGCGCGCGGGCTGGGCCTGCACTGCGACCTGCAGAACGAGCACGCCATCGTCGCCAACAACATCGGCCTGCTGCTGATGCTGGAGTACGGCAGCGAGGAGCAGAAGGCAGAATGGGTCGAGCCGCTGGCGACCGGCGACGGCTTCATTGCCTTCGGCATCACCGAGCCGCAGCACGGCTCCGACGCGACCCACATGGAGACCAGCGCGGTGCGTGACGGCGACGGCTGGCGCATCAACGGCGAGAAGACCTGGAACACCGGCATTCACACCGCGAAGTGCGACCTGATCTTCGCCCGCACCTCGGGCAACGCCGGCGACGGCGAGGGCATCACCGCCTTCCTGGTACCGACCGACAGCGACGGCTTCCGGCTCGAGGAGCTGCTGTGGACGTTCAACATGCCGACTGACCACGGCCACGTCACCCTGCGTGACGTGCACGTTCCCCACTCGGCGGTGTTCGGCGGCGAGGGCCGCGGACTGCAGGTCGTGCAGCATTTCTTCAACGAGAACCGGATTCGCCAGGCCGCTTCCAGTCTCGGCGCGGCGCAGTTCTGCATCAACGAAGCGGTCGCCTATGCGAAGGAGCGCAAGCCGTTCGGCAAGCCGCTGGCCAGCAACCAGGGCATACAGTTCCCGCTGGTCGAGCTGCAGACACAATGCGAGATGCTGCGTGCACTGATCCACAAGACCGCCTGGATGATGGACACCTACGGTGCTTTCGCGGTCTCGGACAAGGTCTCCATGTGCAACTACTGGGGCAACCGGCTGTGCTGCGAGGCCGCCGACCGCGCCATGCAGGTGCACGGCGGCATGGGCTACTCGCGGCACAAGCCGTTCGAGCACATCTACCGCCACCACCGCCGCTATCGCATTACCGAGGGCGCCGAGGAGATCCAGATGCGCCGCGTCGCCGGCTACCTGTTCGGCTTCATGAAGCAGCGCGCGCCCAAGGGCGTGCGCGAATGACCGCGCGCGGCCCGCGCGCTTCGGCCACCTGCCAGAGGGGAGAACCATGCTGAAACTCGAACACCTGCTGTCCTACCACGCCAACCTCGCCGACGGGTTGGAAGTCGGACCGACCCAGTACGGCAACCGGCTCATCGTCGAGGTTGCCGGCGGTGCGTTCGAAGGGCCGAAGCTCAGGGGCAGGATTCGTGACGCCGGCTGCGCCGACTGGCTGACCATGACCGACACCCACGGCCACCTCGACGTGCGCGCCACCTTCGAGACCGACGACGGCGCCTACATCTACGTCGAGTACGTGGGCAAGGTAGAGCTGACCGAGAAAGTGCAGAAGGCCCTCGCCGGCGAAGGAGAATTCGATTTCGGCGAGGCCTACTTCGTCACCACGCCGCGCATGCAGACCGGCGATCCGCGCTACGCCTGGGTCAACAACATCGTCTGCGTGGCGCAGGGCCGCCTGCGCGCGGGCCGCGTGGAGTACGACGTCTACCAGGTCGTCAACGCCTGAGGATGGCGTCGTGAAATCCGGCTCATGCACTATTGGGCCCGATCAACCACCCCCCAAATTATCGCTTCTGGACCGACGGCTAGCGCTGCGATGTTGCAGCGAGAATAGCCAATGTCACGTATTGGTCGTGGCTCCGGTCGCGCTGGCGATCAACGTTAATATGGTAGGCGGCCCAATCTGCCTGCCACTTCTATCCGTTTACAACGTGCTCGCCCTCACCGACAAGGTCGTAAGCCACGCTTCAGGTACTCTTTCTAATCGACGCCGCACGTAGTGTCTGACCTATCCTATGCTCCTCGCAGCTTGTGCTTCCTACCTCTAGCCAACATGAAAATGCCCGAAAGGAACAACAAAAGTGACGGCGGTACCGGTACAGCGGCAGCCGCAGGATCGCCGTCCAAAACCGGCCAAACGTAGGCCCAAGTTCCATCAACCGTTTCCTGGAAACCGCTGAAGAACCAGAACTCACCGAAACCTCCAGAGCCAGCCGTCAGTGCGGTACGATATTGATACGCATCGTTCTCGATGTTGATAAACGGCCCAGAATTTACCAATCCCCATCCGGGCTGGTACTCGCTCGAAGAGCAAACTGCACCCACCCCAGGTGGGCATTGAGCAAGATTACCTAAGTTTACATAGTACATATGCCCCAGCTCAGACTGTGGGTTATCGTCACCATCAACCCAGCCGCCCGGCGTACCGTAGCCTTGGTCCGTACTCGCGTCATAAGAAACCTGTATTTCGTACGTTGTACCGTTGACTGGACTATGTGCGGGAAGGCGCCACGAAGAGAAACCCAAATAGTTCGCTTCATTCATCCTGTGAACGAACTCCAACGACACAGTTCGACTCATTCTCCCGTCGAAAACGATACCGTCATCAATCGATGAACCAACTCCACCCGGGTGGAGTGGAATCCCAAATCGCTCTGTCAGCGCTAGATTGGCGTCAGCTAACCACGTTACGTCAAGAATCGTGTCGTAGTACGCCGCACCATCAATTCGAGATTCGAGCGCGGCATGCGCCTCTATGCTTAGGTGCGCAACAATCACCGCTAGAAGCACTATGGTCTTCATATCCCCTCCTTGCAGTCCTGTTCTGCGATAGAAGGCACTGCATTTTCTGCAAACTCTAAATTCTTAATCCGCCCGCGCTAAGCGGCAATTGCAGGCTAACAAGAGCGATAGGACATGACACCACCCTTCCTTTAGATGACGCGCCTGCGCATTCGATAACATTACAGCCTTCGAAGTGTTTGCTACCCAAATGCAGATTTTCGAAGAGCGACCAAATTGCGGACATCGCTATTTCTGCTTGGAGTGCCGCGGCGATGCGCCAATAACGGCGGTTCTTAGAACTCACGAACCGGACGCTAAGGTACTAAATCCAAGACGTAGCGCTTCTCAGCGAGACACCTCGCTTGCTACAACAATCCGCAACGTTACTCCCCCGTCCTCGCGGGGCGACGTGAAGCTAACGCTACGCCCGCTACAGCCGGAAGCATAAGCACGACCGCAGGTGGCAGGGGAACGACGACTGGGCCACTTCCTCCGGCCAACGCAACAGCGCCACCGACCAGTCCAGTGGACCCAGGTAGCACGGTAAGCGTGCCGTCAGCAGCGAACCATGCGGTGATCTGATCGGCTTCTGTGTCGACCTGTAGAAAGAGATCGAGGGTATCAATACCCGGCAGAAGCGGCTGACCGGATATGATCGTATAGTTCTCATCCGTAAACAGTACGCCCGCATTACCCAGACCGTCGCTTAGCGCGAACAGGAACGCGCCATCAGTTCCGGGGTTATTGAATACCTGGATCCAGTAACCACTACTTTCGGGACTCGCGATCAGACCCTCAATGTCGGCATCGAATGATCCATGCACGAGCGCTTGGCCATCCACAATAAAGGGTGGATCGAAGTCAGGAAGGTTACCGACCTGAATCACGTCGTAGCCGAGACCGGGCACATCCGGATGCGGAAGCCATCCATCGGCGTCGGTGAACAGAAGCTGCCCTCCCGTCTCGGTTGCCACATTTCCCGCCAAGAAGATTTGGCTGGTAGGAGGAACCGCGAGACTGCCATCCTCGAAATCATCGTAGAACGTCTCAGAACCTGAAATCTCGAATGACTTCAGACCCCAGCTAAACGCTGCGTGAGCATTGCCGCTAGCAATCAGAAGAGCCGCTGTCGCAGCCGCGATGACAATCTTCATAGTTCACGCCCCCCTCCCTGTCAGCAGGGCAATACCCTATCACGACAGATTCCTGGTTAGGACCCAGGTCCCTACCGATCACCTCAGTGAATCGATTTCGGTGAACGCGTTCAAGCCAGTACTGCACCTCCGCCTCTGAACGGCAGCAAATTCGTAACATTCGTTTACATTGTGGGGCTTGCTGATTCTCCAAAGGGGGCACCAATCCAAAAGAACAAGAAGCAGGACGAGGCGATGGGAGATAGTGCAGCGACAGCGAGAACGGGGAACGATGAAATCCAAGCGAGGGAGCACCTTTCACACCAGTAGCCTGCGGCGTGGTTGCGACGTGAGCCGCATCGCGCCCAGCACCGTGCGCGACGACGACGACTGCCGGATCGACGGAAAAATGACCTAAGGCGTCCGGTTACTTACGGCCGCGGGCGATCCGATCCTTGCCCGCACCTCGACGGAATGCGAACGGAAGGCCCTCGCCGGCGAAGGAGAATTCGACTTCGGCGAGGCCTATTTCGTCACCACGCCGCGCATGCAGACCGGCGATCCGCGCTACGCGTGGGTCAACAACATCGTCTGCGTGGCGCAGGGCCGCCTGCGCGCGGGCCGCGTGGAGTACGACGTCTACCAGGTCGTCAACGCCTAGCCGCCGGCCGGACTCAGGCTCATCTGCCGCAGCAGATGAGCCTGAGTCCGGCCGGCGGCTAGAACCAGGCGTTGTCGCGCGCCGCCTGCGCCAGTCGTTCGGCGAGCGCGCGCAGCGCGGCGCGATCCGGGGCACTACCGCAGGCGGCGAGCAGGCGCCGCGCCAGCGGCCCGGCCTCGACCAGGCTGCGCACGTCGTCGGCGTCGGCATGGCGCGCGCCGAGCACGCGCCAGGCAGCACCCGCGGTGGCGACCTCGCGGCCCAGGCCGAGCGCGTCGCGCAGGGGCGCGGCGAGACGCGCACGGTCGGCGTCGCGCATGCAGCGCAGGAACTGCTCCGCCAACAACCCGGTGTCCAGCCGCGCCTGCACCGCCGCGCTGCTGGTGCGCTCCTCGTACAGTGCCCGCACCAGGCCGGTCACCGCCCGTGCCACGGCGAGGTCTGCACGCGGGCTCTCCTGCGCATCGAGCACGCGGATCTCGATGGCGTCGCGGTCGAAACGCGCGATCGCACCGCGCGAGTTGAGCCACTCCCCGTGCAGCACCCCCTGTGGATCGTAGGGCGCGACCGCGGCATACATCGGCTCGAGGATGCGCGCATGGTACTCGTCGATGCTGGCGATCCGCTCCGGGATCACCTGCCCGGTGATCTCGGGAATGCGGCGCTGGTTGTTGCGATAGCAGTCGATTCGGGTGTCGAGCACACCGCTGACACGGCCGTCGGCGAACGGCGACGCGGCGGCCAGCGCCGGCAGCAGCGGCAGCGCGGCCCGGATCGCGTCGTGCAGGCGCACGAACTCGGTTTCGTCGGCGAACGGCAGGTTGACGTGCATGCTCTGCAGGTTGGCCCAGCCGTGGCCGCGGCAGTCGAAGAGGCGGTCGTAGGCACGGTAGATCTCGTTCTGCTCGTGCGGCCACAGGTGCTGCTCGCGGTGCGGGTCCATCCACGGATGCATGGCCCCGGGCAGGATGCGCGCGCCCAGCGGCGCCAGCAGCTCGTCGATCCAGGCGAGTTCGGCGGCGAAGTGGCGGTCCAGCCCGTCGAGTCCGGGCGCCGGACCGTTGGTCTTGAGCTCGATGACATGCAGGCTGAGCTCGTTCGACCACGCGATGGTGCCGCGTTCGAGCTCGGCGGTGGCCTCCCCCGCCGCCGTTTCCAGCAGCCGGTCGGCCAGCGGGCGCACGTCCAGGCTCTCGCGATCGACGATCATGTACTCGATCTCGATGCCGAAGGCGGCGAAAGCGTGCAGCACGGCGCCGCTCACGACGGCTCGAACTCCAGCCGCTTGCGCGCGATCACGCGCCGCATCAGCGAGCCCGCGATCTCGCGGTAGAGCGCGTCCTTGAGAATGCGATCCTCGTAGCCGGCATCGAGGCTGGGGTTGTCGTTGACCTCGATCACCACCACCCGCCGCCCGACGCGCTTCAAATCGACGCCGTAGAGGCCGTCGCCGACGAGGTTGGCGGCACGCACCGCGGTGCGCACGATGTCGGCCGGCGCCTCGGCCACGGCGAGCGTGTCGACGGCACCCTCCGCCGCGGTGTTGCCGCTGTCGTCGCGCTGGATGATCTGCCAGTGGCGCTTGGCCATGTGGTAGCGGCAGACGTACAGCGGGCGGCCGTCCAGCACGCCTACGCGCCAGTCGAAATCGGTGGGCACGAAGGCCTGGGCGACGACCAGGTCCGAACGCGCGAAGAACTTGTCCAGTGCACGCGCCAGTGCGTCGGCGTCGTCGGCCTTGACCACGCCGGCGGAGAACGAGCTGTCCGGCGCCTTCAGTACGCAGGGGAAGCCGCACACGGGCTCGACCTGCGCGGTGTTGCCGCGATGCACGATGAGCGTGTCCGGGGTGGCGACGTCGTGTCGTTCGAGCAGCTCGGCCAGGTAGACCTTGTTCGTGCAGCGGATGATCGAGCGCGGATCGTCGATCACCACCAGCCCCTCGGCCTCGGCGCGGCTCGCCATGCGGAAGGTGTGATGGTTGACCGCGGTGGTTTCGCGTATGAACAGCGCGTCGAACTCGGCCAGGCGGCCGGCGTCGTCACGCGTGATGCGCTCGGTGCTGAAGCCGACCGCGTCGGCCGCGCGCTCGAAGCGGCGCAGCGCGCGCGCGTCCGACGGCGGCGACGGCTCGTCCGGGTTGACCAGGATGGCGAGATCGAAGCGCGGCGCGCTGCGCCGGCGGCGCCGGCTGCGCGCCCCGGCAAAGTGCATCGCGGCGGCCTCGCCAACGAAGCCGCGATGGGCGTCCGGCACCTCGCTGCCGGCGAGCAGCGCTATCGAGCGCAGCTCCCAGCGCGCACCGCTGCGCTCGAAGCGGGCGCGCAGCAGCGGCGCCGGGAACAGGTCGAACAAGGCGCGCGCCAGCGGCAGGTAACGCTGCGCGGTGTTGCGCCCGAAATAGATGCTCAGCTCGAAGCTGCGTGAACGCAGCGGCTTGAACAGGCGCTGCACGCGTTCGTCGAGCTCACCGGAGAGGGTGCGTACCACCGCTGGCGAGCGCAGATCCTGGATCGTGCCGATGGTCGGCAGCGGCCGATGCCCGCGCGCCTCGGCCAGCAGCGAGACGTAGTAGCCGACGCTCTGGTAGCGGTAGGAGCGGCACAGGTTGAAGACCTTGGCCGCACGCAGGTCGCTGTAGCGGCGTTCGGTCAGGTAGTCGCGCGCCGCGATCACCTCGACCCCGGGGATCGCGAGCGGCCAGCGCTTCGGATTGTCGACGACCAGCAGCGCGCTCATGCGCGCGGCTCGATGAGCAGCAGGCTGGCGTCGTAGGTCATGACGCCGAGCAGGATGGCGCCGATCACGCGGTCGATGTGCACGGCGTACTGCTGACCCTCCGCGACCGGGTTGGCCAGGTAGGGATCGCTGATACGGATGCTGCGGTCGGTGCGATCGTAGCCGTCGAGCACGACGAAGTGCCCGCACGGCTCGCCGTTGACGTCGTCGGCCTCGTCCTCGGGCCCGGACACGCGCGCCTGGCGGTACAGGTAGGTGACGTTGAGCGCTGCGATGACCGGTACGCCGCGTCGCAGCATGCCGCGCAGCAGTGCGCGCGTGAGATCGACGAAACGCAGCCGCCCGCCGAGCGCCAGGTACTCGCGCCACTGCTCGCAGGCGAAGGCGAGCTTGGGGTCGTCGCGGGCGGCGGCACGCGCGGCGAGACGCGCGCCGATGTCGGTGTCGCGGCGCTCGAACCAGGTCGGGTCGAACAGGTTGAGGTTGTAGGTGTAGATAGTGGCGCGGAAGCCGCGCCGCAGGGCATCGCAGGCGAGCTGCACTTCCAGCGTGCCGCCGCCGTCGACGTGCGGAATGTCGGCAATGAGGCGCGCCAGGTCGAGCTCCAGGCCAAGGAAACGGTAGACCGCGTGCAGGCAGGTCGGCCCGCAGGTGATGTCGTCCGGCTGCGCCTCGATGCTGACCGGCAGTTCGAGCAGATCGGCCGCCATGGGTCCCGCTCCGCGAAAATGGTGCGCGATTTGACAGCCAATGGATACCTCAAGTCAACTGCCGCAAAGCGCGCACTCGCGCACGGTTTGCGCGTGCCGATGGCGCATACTTCACGTTCCGCAACCGGAAGCTCCCGTCATGCCACTGACCCGCACCGTCCCCGCCCTGCTCACCGCTGCCATCGCGCTCGCCGGCAGCCCGCCGGCCCTCGCCCAGCAGCCCGCGCCGGCCGATCTCGAGCGCATGATGGAGCAGGCGCGGCAAATGCAGATGCAGATGCCCGATCCGTCGCAGCTGCAGACCCTGCAGGCCGAGGCGATGGCCATGCAGGAGTGCCTGCAGGGCATCGACCCCGGCGCGTTGCAGGCGATGCAGCGCGAAGGCGAGGCGGTCGGCCGCGAGATCCGCGCCCTGTGCGCGGACGGCCGGCGCGACGCGGCCCAGGATCGCGCCATGGACTACGCCGCGCGCGTCGGCGAGTCCGACGAGATGCGCCGGGTGCGCGAGTGTGCGCGCGGCATGGACGGCATGCTCTCGGCGCTCAGCGTGATCGGCTCTGGCGAAAGTGCCGGCAAGGACGGGCACATCTGCGACAGCGCCTCCCTGCCCTAGCCGCCCCGCCCCGCGACAGCGCCGGGGCAGTCATCCACTTGACCGGCCTCGCTCGCACTCTTTAGGGTTAGCGGCGCCATCCAAGTCGCCGCCAGCGAGGCCGCCGCCATGAAATTCGGACTCTTCTACGAGCTGTCCACTCCGCGCCCGTTCACCACCGAGAACCAGCGCATGGTCTACGAGAACGCGATCGAGCAGACCGTGCTCGCCGACGAGCTCGGCTTCTCCAGCGTGTGGTGCGTGGAGCACCACTTCCTGGAGGAGTACAGCCACTCGAGCTGCCCCGACATGTTCCTCACCGCGGTCGCGCGCGAGACGAAGAACATCCGCGTCGGCTTCGGCATCGGCACCTGCGTGCCGGCCATGCACTCGCCGATCCGCTGGGCCGAGAAGGCCGCCTTCCTCGACATGCTCTCCAACGGGCGCGTGGAGTTCGGCACCGGGCGCTCCTCGACCTGGAACGAGCTCGGCGGCTTCAATGCCAACGTCGACGACACCAAGCGCACCTGGGACGAGTACTGCCGGGTGATTCCGAAGATGTGGACCGAGGAGCGCTTCGCCTACGAAGGCACCTACTTCTCCATGCCCGAGCGCTGCGTCCTGCCCAAGCCCGTGCAGGATCCGCACCCGCCGCTGTGGGTCGCGGTGACTGCGCCCGGCACCGAGTTCGATGCCGCC
This sequence comes from Gammaproteobacteria bacterium, assembly GCA_041984235.1. Classification (GTDB taxonomy): domain Bacteria; phylum Pseudomonadota; class Gammaproteobacteria; genus JBHIYN01. The sequence continues at coordinate 122,666 of JBHIYN010000001.1, read as the reverse complement.
GACCGCGGCATGGGCGCGCTGATCCTGTCGATCTCCGACGTCGAGCGCAACATCCCGCGCATCCGCGAGTACCGCGAACGCATCGCGCGCTGCGAGCCGGTCGGCGCCTTCGTCACCAACCAGGTCGCGATCGCGAACTGGATGTACTGCCACCCGGACGATGCCTATGCGAAGCAGCGCGGCGAAGAGCTGATCTCGACCTTCGGTTACATGGCGGGGCAGACCGTGGAAGTCTCCGAAGCCTATCCCGCGAACAACTACTCCGCGCTCGGTCTGCTCGGCTCGCTGCGGCAGGATCCCAACGCGCCCGGCGATACGAAAAAGCCACCGGCCAGCGGCCTGTGCTTCGGCGATCCGGCCGCCCTGGTCGACACCATCGGGCGCTGGCAGGACGCCGGCGCCGACCACCTCATCTTCATGGTGCAGTCACGCGAGCACCTGCCGCAGGCCGACGTGCTGGAGAGCATGCGCCTGTTCGCATCCGAAGTGATGCCGCACTTCGCCGACAGCAAGACGAACCTGGCGGTGAGCGCATGAGCACGCCGGAGCTGCTCTACGGAAGCCGTCCCGCCGCCACCGTCGCCGTGGCGGACCGCGCACTGGACCTCGCCGCCAGCGACACCGTGGTCATCGAGGATGCCGAGATCCTCTACGTGCTGTTCGAGACGCCCATGCGCGTCGCCGAGGCGCTGCTGCCGGGCAGCCTGCACCCGAGCATCCCGGCCGTGCTCGGCATCACCTGCATTCGTGCGGCCGGCGGCCCGCTCGGCACCTTCAACCTGGCCTGGGTCGGGCTCGCGTGCCGTACCGGCATCAAGCCGCGCCACTTCATCACCGCTGCTTACGCCAGCGGCGAGCCGGCAGCGGATTTCTTCGCCGCGCGCTACGGGCTCGCGGCACGCCCGGCGGCGGTCGGTTACCGCGAGACCTTCGACCGCGTACGTGGCACGGTCGCCGATGGCGGGCGTGACGTGCTCGACGTCAGCATCACCGACTGCATCCCGCTGGTCGGCGCCGGCGCTACCATCAAGTACTCGCCGCCGTTGAACGCGGTGCGGCTCGACGGCGCGCCCGCGCTGGTCCAGTTCGAGGCTGCCTACGAGTTCAAGCGCGTGCTGCGCGGCAAGCCGCGCCTGGCCGCCTTCGATGCCGCCGCGCTGGGTGACCCGGCGCTGCGGCCGACCACGCCCATCGCCGGCTCGCACGCGGTCGTCGACCTGCACCTGATGCCGGTGCGTTTCCAGGTCGACCTGGAAACCCCCGCCGAGGCCGGCGGAGCGCGCAAGATCGCGCGCTAGTCGCGCGACCCGGCAGCGCCGGACGCCACGGTCTCCGGGGCCGCGGTGTCTGCCGGCGCCGCTTCGGTGCGCGGATCGATGTGCAGAACCTCGGGCACCGAGCGTGGCACGAGCTCGAATGCGGCCGGCTCGGCCGGCACCTGCCGGCCGCGGCGATGGGCCAGCGCGGCGCAGATCCCGAGCGCGGCGAAGCCGGCAACCCAGCACCACACCAGCGCCATCGGCGCGCTGCCGCTGATGCTGTAACCGGCGAGCAGCGGGCCGACCACCATGCCGCTGGCATTGGCCATGATCGCGATGCTGCCGGTCTCGACGAAGTCGGCCTCGCCGGCAAGGTCGTTGGCGAGCGCCAGGCACAGGGCGTACAGGGGCATGACGATGGCGCCGAAGACCATGCCGTAGACCATTACCGCCGCCTCCCCGCGCAGGCCGAGCAGGAGGAAAGCGAGGCTGACGAGAATGCCGGCGAAACCGAGCGCCCCGAGCACCTGCGCGCGGCCGGCGCGGTCGCTCAGCCAGCCGAGCGGGTAGACCGCCAGCATACCGCCACCGACCGCCGCGGCCATGAAGCGTGCGACGCCGTCGCTGCCGAAGCCCAGGCGGGTCACGAAAACCGGCGCCAGCGCCCAGAAGGTTCCGGTCAGCATGCCGGCCGCGATGGCCGGCAGGTTGGCCGGGTTGAGCACGGCCCGCACGCGGATACGGGTCGCCTCGCCGAGCAAGGGCATGGGCCGGCGGGTCAGACCGATTGGCAGCGCCGCGACGACGATGAAGATCGCGGCCAGCACCAGCCATCGCGCGTGGTCCATCTCCAGCGCCTGCAGCAGCATCTGCGCGCCGAAGATCGCCAGCAGGGTGATGAAAGCGTACACCGCCAGCACCGTGCCGCGGCTCTCGCGCGCCGTGGCGTCGTTGAGCCAGCTCTCCACCGTCAGGTAGATGCCGGAAATGCCGATGCCGTAGACGAAGCGCAGGCCCAGCCAGGCGAGGGCGTGTGGCAGCAACACCAGCGCCAGCAGGGCACCGGTGGTGGTGGCGACGAGCACGGTGAAGGCGCGCGCGTGCCCGATCAGGCGCAGCCACACCGGCACGATCAGACAGCCGGCAGCAAAGCCGAGAAAGTAGGCCGACGTGGTCGCCGCGTTGACGGTCGGCGACCAGTGATAAGCCTCGGCGACCAGCGGCAGCAGGGTCAGGTGCATGCCGTGGCCGAACAGCAGCAGGGCGATGGACAACAGCAGGCTGCCGACGGCCCACAGCGAACGGATCAAACGGATTCTCCGGCAGGTGACGGTGCGGGTCTCGGACGACGGCCCGGCGCGAGGCGTAAGGCTTGCACAAACCTCGCGCGCGGGCAATGGAAGCGCGGCGCGATGCGCCGACCGTGCACGCTACAATTCCCCTTACGCCGCCAACGAGCCCTCGTCATGCCCAACGCGCCGACCATCGCCCGCACGCTGATCAACGCCCTCGCCGAGCGCGGACTCGGTCACGTGTTCGGCATTCCCGGTGACTATGCGCTCGGCCTGTTCCACGAGATCGAAGTCTCCGACCTCGATCTTGTCAACACCTGCGACGAGCAGGCCGCCGGCTTCGCCGCCGATGCCTATGCGCGCGTGCGCGGCCTCGGCGCGGTGGCGGTGACCTACGGCGTCGGCGGCCTGAAGCTGGTCAACTCCACCGCCCAGGCCTACGCCGAACGCTCCCCGGTGGTGGTCATCAGCGGTGCGCCGGGCGTGCGCGAGATCACGGGAGATGCGCTGCTGCATCATCGCGTGCGCGATTTCGGCACGCAGATGCGCGTGTTCCGCGAGGTCACCGTGGCCCAGGCGGTGCTCGACGATCCCGCCACCGCGGTGCGCGAGATTGCGCGCGTGCTGAACGCCGCCGAGCGCGCCAAGCGTCCGGTCTATATCGAGCTGCCGCGCGACTGCGCGGGCCTGGCCGTGACCGACCTGGCGACCGCGCCGCCGCTTCCGGCACGGGTGGTCGACGACGCGACGCTGCGCGAGGCGCTGGACGAAGCCGTCGCCATGCTCAACGCGGCGCGCAGCCCGATGCTGCTGCTCGGCGTCGACCTGCACCGCTTCGGCCTGCAGGATCGGCTGATCGAGCTCATCGGCAAGTCGGGAATCCGCTTCGCCACGACCATCATGGGCAAGTCGGTGGTCAACGAGGAGCTACCGGGTTTCGTCGGCGTCTACGCGGGCAGCCTGTCCAACGAAGTGACCCGCGCGGCGGTCGAGAGCAGCGATTGCGTGCTCAATCTCGGCGCCATGATGACCGATCTCGATACCGGCATCTTCACCGCCAACATCGATCCGGCAAAGATGATCCAGGCGACCGCCGAAGAGCTCAGCATTCGCCGCCATCATTACCACGGCATCGACCTGCGCACCTTCCTCGAGGCGCTGGTCGAAGCACCGCTGCAACGGCGCGGACCGCTGCCGCCGAGCTGTCACGCCGGCGCCGCGGCGTTCTCGCCGCAGGCCGACTACCCGGTATCGGTGGCGCGGGTGTTCGAGTGTCTCGACGCGATGCTGGCGGAGGACATCGCGGTCGTCGCGGATCCGGGCGACGCGCTGTTCGGGGCCATCGACCTCACCATCCACTCGCGCTCCGAGTTCATCGCCTGCGCCTACTACGCCTCGCTCGGCTTCGCGGTGCCGGCGGCACTCGCCCTGCAGCTCGCCGAACCCGCGTGGCGGCCCCTGGTGCTGGTCGGCGACGGCGCCTTCCAGATGACCGGCATGGAGCTGACCACGGCGGTGCGGTACGGTCTGACCCCGATCGTGGTGGTGCTCGACAACCTCGGTTACGCCACCGAACGGCCCATGCTGGACGGCGCCTTCAACGACGTTCAGGCCTGGAACGTGGCCGAGATCCCGCGCGTGCTCGGCGCCGGCCGGGGCTACGTCGCGGCCACCGAGGAAACCTTCGCCGAGGCCCTGGCCGCGGCGCTGGCCGATACCGGCAATCTCGCCATCATCCACGTCCGGCTGGCCGGTGACGATATCTCCCCGGCCCTGGAGCGGCTCACCAGCGAGCTGCGCCAGCGGGTCTGAGTCCGGCCGCGCCCCGGGCCGCGCTCCCGGGGCAGTGACAAGTAGCGCGCAATCGCGGCATAGTGGGCGCGCCGTCGTGCATCGAATCACTGTCATCAGGGGAGACTGCCATGGGATTCGTCAAGAGCGCAGACGAGATCGAGGCCATCCAGGCGACGCTGTCCGAGCCCCGTTTCCTGAGTGCGAAGCTGCTCAGCGTGCAATACCTGACCCGGCCCGACATCGTCGCCCACGTGCTGCCACCGGGCCTGGAACCGACCGACCAGCCGCTGGCCACGCTGATCATCGGACACTGGGGCCGCAGCAGCGTCTGTCATGCGTTCTCCGGCGCGTGCTTCTACGTGCAGGCCCGCCACGGCGATCTCGTCGGTGACTATTGCCTGTCGATGCAGATGTCCAGCGACGCGGCGATCATCTTCGGGCGCGAGGTCTTCGGCGAGCCGAAGAAGCACGGCATCACCCAGCTCGACCGCGACGGCGACCGGCTCAGCGGCTCGGTCACGCGCTACTGCCGGCCGATCATCGAGGTCGAGGCGCAGATGCAGGCGACGGTCGCGAATCCGCCGGCCGGCTTCACCAACTTTCATTACAAGTTCCTGCCGAAATGTGACGGCAACGGGCTGGAATGGGATCCGATCCTGGTCATGGCCTCGTTCCGCATTTTCAATGCGCATAGCGAGTCCGGCACGGCCACGCTCAGCCTGGCCAACACGCGGCTCGACCCGCTCGGCGAGATCGAAATCGTGGAAATGGTCGGCGCGTCCTACACCGAGTGCGACACCGCCGCGCACTGCCGCGAGCTTGCCCGCGTGCCGCAGGCCGACTTCCTGCCCTACGCCTACGCCAAGCTCGACGACTACGCCGTCATGAACAACGAGGACGAGGTGCCCTGGCAGCCGGTGCGCGTGGCCTGAAGCGCGCGCTCCGCCGCGGCGCCCTCACCGGCACTCACGAGCGTGACGAGCTGCGCCAGGCGCCGGGCGAGACGCCGAACCAGCGCTTGAACACCTTGCCGAAGTTGGAAGGATTGTCGAAGCCCAGTGCGGCGGCGATTTCCTTGATGCTGATCTCGTCGTTGGCGAGCAGCTCGCGCGCGCGCACGCGCAGGAAGTCATCGGTCAGGGCCTGGTAGCTGGTGCCCAGCGCGCGCAGGCGGCGAATCACGGTGCGCGGGGTCAGGTGCAGCTCGGCCGCGACCTCGTCCAGGGTCGGCAGCGGCCGGCGCTTGTCGCGCGCCTCGAAGCCACGGCACAGGCAGCGCCGGATCTGGCCCAGCGTTTCGCGCTCGCGCGAGGAGGCCATGGTCTGCTCGCACTGGCCGATGGCGTGCGCCCAGGTCGACTCGCTGTAGCCGAGGTTGGGCCGTTGCCGCCACGTCGCGGGCAACACCAGCGCGCTGGCGCCGGCCTCGAAACACACCGGGCAGTGGAAGTAGCGCGGGTAGCGTTCGGCATAGTCGGTCGGGGGGTAATCGAGCTCCAGTGCGGCCTGCGCGAAATCGACGTCGTAGACCTGTACCAGGTGCCGCTGCAGGATGATCAGCGGTGTTTCGATCAGCAGCGGCCGGGCGGCGCCGAGTTCGATCAGCGGGCACAGCTCGGCGCGGAAGGTGTCGCCCTCGGTGCGGCCCTGCATGTGCAGGTAGGGCACGCGACTGGGAAAGTAACGCAGGAAAGCATCGACGCCGTCGCCAAGGGTCGGCGCACTCATCAGCGCGATGCTGATCGGCCCGTGAAAGTGGTCGGCCAGCGTGCCGGCCCAGGCCAGGTACCAGGCCGGGTCGTCGGCCAGCTGCAGCGTATTGCGAATGTACTGCAGGGCCTGGCGCACCGTGATGCGGCGCTCGGGGTCCTCCAGGTCCGTGGCCGCGAGCCCGGTCCCGGCGAGCAGACCGGCCGGTTCGAACAGGCGCAGCAGGTGCCGGCCATAGGTCACCGGCATGGTCAGGTCTTCGATTGCGGTTGCGTCCATCCCGGCGTTCGAGCAAGCGGCCTGGGCTGGCCGATCACCAAAATAACAGATATTGACAGGAGCTTCTCTTGGGCCGGGGCGCGGCGGGATCTAGGCTCTCCTGCTGCAACGGGCAACCGTTGCTGCACAGCACCGGACGGGGAGGTGTCGCGCCGGGCAGCGCCGTCGGCTGCCGCCATCCCGTCAGGATGACCCGCCGCGGCGGACCGCCAAAGGAGGTTCCATGTCTGCATCCGATAACGTCGCACGCAATCTCGCGAAGGTGCGCGAATTCATTGACGCCTGGGGCGCCGTCGACTGCGACGCTGCCATGGCCTGCCTGTCCGAGGACATCGTCTACATCAACCAGCCACTGGAGCCGGTCGTCGGCCAGCGCGACGTGCGCCAGATCGTCGACGGCATCATGAAGCTGTCGAAGGCCGTCAACTGGGAGCTTCGGAATTGCTTCGGCCACGGCAACGTAGTCGTGACCGAACGCCTCGACTGCTGGGACTTCGACGGCAACGGCTGGCAGCTCCGGTTGCCGTGCATCGGCATGTTCGACCTCGACGACGCCGGCCTCATCTGCGGCTGGCGCGACTACTTCGACAACCGCATGTGGTTCGACAACGGCGGACCCACCCTGCACCTGGACTGAACGCGACCCGTTCCGCGATTCACCAACCGAGGATTCCCCGATGACAGACAAAGCATCCAAACAGGCGCGCAACGAGGCCACCGTGCGCGCCTTCCTCAAGGGCTGGGACGACCGCGACGTCGACGCCTGCATGGCCCGGGTGACGGACGACATGTGCTACCTGAACCAGCCGCTGGAGGCGATCCGCGGCAAGGACCAGGTGCGCAGGATGATCGCCTCCATCTTCGAGCCGGCGAAGCGGGTCGAGTTCACCCTCGTCAACTGCTTCGGCCACGGCAACCGCGTCATCACCGAGCGCGTCGACCGCTGGGACTGGAGCGGCAGCGGCACCTGGGAGATGGAGCTCAAGGTGTGCGGCATGTTCGAGCTCACCGAAGACGGCCGCATCTACGAGTGGCGCGAGTACTACGACAACGCGTACTGGAGCAGCCACGGCGGCCCCAGCCTGGAGCTGTAGCGGACCGCGCCCCGGGCACGTCCGCCGGAGGCGCGCGACCGCGATGCAGCGACCCGGCTAGGCCGCGTCGCCCGCCAGTCGTTCGATGCGCCGCCGGTAGCCGCCCTCGACCGGCATCACCGACAGGCGCGACTGGCGCAGCAGGGCAAATCCCTCGAAGCCGGCATCGGCCTTGATCGCGGCCAGCGTAACCGGCTGCGGCAGGACATTCCGCGCGCGCAGCCGCACGGCGACGAAGCGCCCGCTGGCATCGGTCGGATCCGGGTACGCCGCGCGGATGACCTCGGCGGTACCGACGATCGCACGCTCGCGTCCCGAGTGGTAGACGAACACGCGGTCGCCGACCCGCATGCGGCGCAGGAAGCCGGCTGCCTGGTGGTTGCGTACCCCGTCCCAGTCGTCGCCGTCGCTGCCGGCGGCGAGCAGATCGGCGAAGGCATACTCGCCGGGCTCGGTCTTGACCAGCCAGCTCTGCATCGCGCGCGGCCTACTTCAGGAACTCGCTCGGACTGGCCTCGTTGACGTAGCCGAGGAAGTTGTTCGCGACCCAGTAACCGAGCAGCTTCTGCAGCGGCCGGCGCAGATCCTTCGCCAGCGCCGGCGGTACGCCCAGGAACTGGTTCTCCTGCTGGCGCAGCCAGGCGCGGCAATAGGTGATCGTAATGCCGAGGCGCGCGCCATCGCTGAGGTTGGCGCCGCCGGCATGAAACAGCGAGCCGTCCCACACCAGCACCGAGCCGGCCGGCATGGTCGCCTGGATCACCGGGGCATCGGCGGGCGCCTCATCGTCCGCGCTGCGGTGCGATCCCGGCAGCAGCAGCGTGGCGCCGTTGTCGGCGGTGAAGTCGTCGATCGCCCACATGGTATTGACGCTGAGCGGCATGTGCGGGCGCGGCAGCGGGTAATAGCCGTCGTCACGATGAAAGGCCTGCGCGGACTCGCCCGGCAGCAGGTTGATCGAGCTGGCGATGGAGAGCTGGACCTGGTCCTGCAGGTGACCCTCGACCAGCGCCAGCACGGCCGGGTCCAGGCACAGGTCGTCGACCAGCCGCGTGCGCGCCACGAGGTTGTAGAGGCGCTGCGTGGAGCGGCCACCGAAGTCCGAAGTCCCGGTCGGATGACCGCCGTTGAGGCGCGCGAACTCGTCACGCAGCCGCGCGACGCGATCCGCCGCGAGGTGCCGCTCGAGAATGACGTAACCGTCTCGCCGGAGTGCCGCCAGTTCGGCGGCGAGGGCCGCGCGATCGGCCTCGCTCGACAGGCGCTTGGTGCGCTCCAGCGCCTGCGCCCGCGGCGAAAACGGGTTCTCGTTGATCTCGGGCAGGTTACGCGCCGCCATCGGTAGTGACTCCTCTCCTCGCTGCCGCGATCCTAGCGCGTCACCGCGTCCGGATCCGCCCGCCGCGCCTCAGCTGGCCGCGGCAATGCGCATCGGCAGGGTCGCGTAGCCCATGACGTGGGTCTGCGCCAGGCGGGTCGGCGTACCGTGCAGGCGCAGGCGTGACAGGTAAGGTAACAGCGCCCTGAGACTGGCCAGCAGCTCGGCGCGGGCCAGGTTGGTGCCGAGACAGAAATGGGCGCCGAAGCCGAAGGTCAGGTGCGGGTTGGGCGAGCGCGTGATGTCGAAACGGTAGGGATCGCGGAACACGCGCTGGTCGCGGTTGGCCGAAGGATAGAACAGCCCGACCGTGTCACCCGCGACAATGCGTGTGCCGGCGAGATCGAAGTCCTCGACCGCGGTACGCAGGAAATTGCCCACCGGTGAGGTCCAGCGCAGGATCTCCTCGACCGCCAGCGGCAGCAGCGACGGGTCGGCGCACAGTCTGCGGCATTGTTCGGGGTGCTCGATGAGGGCGGCGACGCCGCCTGCGAACGCGTTGCGCGTGGTGTCGTTGCCGGCGGCGATGAGCAGAAACAGGTAGCCGTTCAACTGCTGATCGGTGAGCAGCGCGCCGTGCACCGGGGTGTGCACCATGCGATCGATGAAGCCGCCGCGCGTGGCGCCGTTGGCGCGGCTCTCCTCGATCAGGCCGGCGATGTAGGCGCGCATCTCGTACATCAGCCGGTAAGCGGCCGCGCCGCGGCTCTCGCCGGGCCGGCGGTCGCCGGGATCGACCTCACCGACGGCAGCGTTCGACCACACCAGGATGCGCTTCCAGTCGTCCGGCGCCAGGCCCATGATCTGACCGACCGCCGCCAGCGGCAGCTTGCAGGCCAGGCCGCTGACGAAGTCGACCGCCTCGTCGCGCGCGGCGGCCGCTTCCAGCTCGGCGACGAAGGTTGCCGTGAAGTCGTTTGCCAGCGCCTCGAAGTGCGCACCCATGGCGCGCATGCAACCCTGCGTGTAGGCCCAGCTGGTGAGCTTGCGCATGTGACGGTGACGCGGGTTGTCCATGAACACCAGGTCCGGCGGCTCGTCCGGGTCCCAGCCGTGGTCGCGCCCGAAACTGTCGACCCCGGCGCGCCCCATTTCCGGCGAGCCCTTAAGCGTCAGGCGCAGGCGCGGCCCGCCGTTGATGAACACGTCGGGCCGGTTGGAAACGGCCAGCACGTCGTCATAGCGGGTCACCGCCCAGAACGGCTCGACGTCCGGACGTTCGTACCAGTACACGGGCGCCTGCTCGCGCAACAGGTCCCAGGCCTGCCACGGAAACCCGTGCTCCGCGTAGTGCCGCGGGCGGTGGATGTCGATGGTGTCGAGAGTCAGTCCGCTCATGGCTGCCCGCACGCGCCGTGTGCGTCGTGCGCTCAGTTCACCGCGCGATCGCTGTCGCTCCAGAACTTCGCACGGATCGCTTTCTTGTCGGTCTTGCCGACCGGGGTCTTGGGTATCGCCTCCCAGATCTCGACCGACTTCGGCGTCTTCACGCTGCCCAGCTTGGGTCGCACGCGCTCGACAATGCCGGCGGCATCCAGCCCGGCCCCCTCGTTCAGCACCACCACGGCCTTGATCGACTCGCCCCAGCGCTCGTCGGGCACCCCGATCACCGCGCACTCGAGCACTTCCGGCAGTGCCAGGATCGGCCCCTCGACCTCGGTCGCGAAGACGTTGAAGCCACCGGTGATGATCATGTCCTTCTTGCGGTCGACGATGTAGAGGTAGTCGTCGGCGTCGAGGTAGCCGATGTCGCCGGTATGGTGCCAGCCGAACCTGCGCGCCTCGGCGGTCGCGTCCGGCTTGTCGAAATAGCCCGGCGTGACCAGCGGGCCCCGGCAGCAGATCTCGCCGCGCTCGCCGCGCGCGACTTCGTGACCGTCGTCGTCGAGGATGGCGACGCGGGTACACGAAGTCACCTGGCCGCAGCTGCGCAGGCGTTCGGGATGATCGCCGGCAGCGGCGGCCGCCACCACGTCCGGCGCCAGCATCGACACCAGCATCGGTGCCTCGGCCTGGCCGTAGCACTGGCACACCACCGGGCCGAAGACCTCGACCCCGCGGCGGAACTTGTCCGGCGACACCGGTGCCGCGGCGATCAGGACCTGGCGCAGGCTGGAGAGGTCGTAATCAGCGACCGCGGGATGGTCGAGCAACGCGTAGTAAGCGGTCGGTGGCAGGAAGATGTGCGTGACACGTTCGGCCTCGATCGCCGCCAGCACCGCGCCCGCGTCGAAGCCGGGGTGAACGATGGTGGTGCCGCCCTCGGCGGCAAAGATGCCGATGATGACCCCGGCCGCGTGCGTGATCGGCGCAACCGCGAGATGCACGATGTCGTCGCGGCGCTGCCCGACGTAGTGCCTGAGACCGAGTTCGAACATGGTGACGATGTTCTGGTTGGTCATCTCCACACCCTTGGACGGCCCGGTGGTGCCACCGGTAGGCCAGCGCGAGAAGACCAGCTCCGGCGCGCCGAAGGGATCCGACCAGTCCGGGATGCCGACGTCCGCGCCCGCCGCGCAGAACTGCTCCAGCGACGGGCAGCCGCAGGCCTCGCCGTCCAGGCACACCGCGCCGCGCAGCTCCGGCAGCTCGGCCATCACCGCCTCGGCCTCGGCCGCGACCGCGGAGTGAAAGAACAGCCAGCGCGTGCGTACATAGGCCATGTACTCGGCGTTGCCGGCGGCCGAGTTGCGCACGTTGACCGGCACCCAGGCGCCGCCGGCGCGCATGCTGGCGAACACGCACACCACCGCGGTCGGGTGGTTGGGCGAGTAGACCGCGATCGAATCACCGATCTCGAAGCCTGCCGCGTACAGACCCCGGGCAATGGCGCTGATGCGCGCGTCCGCTTCACTGAAGGTGTAGCGGGTGTCCTCGCCGACGAGGAAGTCACGCCCGGGCGCGCGGCGCAGGCCGCGTTCGAAGTAGTCTATCGGTCGCATGTGATCGCCCGCTCTCCCCTGCTGCACGCGCGCCTGGCGCGGCGCGCGCCGCTATCCTCGCCGCTACGCTGCGGCATGGCAAGCGAGGGACTGCCGCTGCCACCGGGTTTTGCGCTAGGCTCTGCGCTCGAGCAACAAACCCCGGGGGAGAGCGGATTCATGGGCATCGAAGAGAACAAGGCGCTGGTGACACGATTCTGGGAAACCTTCTCCGCCGGCCGCTACGACGAGGTGCTGGACATGCTGGCCGACGACGCCACCTGGTGGGTCGGCGGCAGCACCGTGCTCTCGGGCACCTACACCAAGCCCGAGTTCGCCGAGCTGCTCGGCCAGGTCACGCCGCAGGCGCCCAAGGGGCTCAGCGTGACGCCCAGGCTGCTCACCGCGGAAGGCGACCGGGTCTCGGTCGAGGCCGAGTCCCATGCCGAGATCAGCAACGGCAAGACCTACCAGAACGTCTATCACTTCATGATGGTGATCCGCGACGGCAAGTTTACCGCCGTGCGTGAGTACCTCGACACCGAGCACGTCACCGCGGTGTTCGCCGGCTGATCCCGCGCCGGCGCTTGATCCCGGTCATCGCCGCCACGGCGCAATGGCTTAGGCTCGACGCATGACGGTTCCGAACCCCGCTCGTACCCGCGCACCCCGGCTCGCGCCAGTGGCGCTGGCCATCCTGGTCGCCGCCTGCGCGCCCCCGCCCCGTTCCGCGGTGGCGCAGGCGCCGGTGGCCGCCGGCCACCACAGCGACGAGCTGCAGCAACTCATGCGGCGCATGAACGACCTGCTGGTCGAACGCAACCAGACCGAGCTCGAGCTCGACAAGCAGCGCCTGGCACGGGCGCGCGACCTGGCCGCGAGCGCGGTACGCCTGGCGGCCAATGCCGGCGAGCTCGCACCATCCGCGGCGGCCGGCGCGGATGCGCAGCGCGAGTTCACCGAATACGCGCACCGGCTGGCCAACGAGGCTGCGCTGCTCGGCCAGCTCGCCGAGCAGCGGCGCTACGACGCGCTCGCGCCACAGATGGAACGGGTCGCCCACCAGTGCGCTGCCTGCCACCTGCGTTTCCGCCAACGCTGAAACCCCGCCGCGCAACCCTGCTGCTGCTGGCGGCTCTCGCCGGCAGTGCGTCGGCTGACGAGGCGCTGCTCGCCGAGCTCGAAACCCTGCGCGCGGAGCTCGAGCGCCTGCGTACGCGCGTCAGCGAGCTGGAGGCACGCCTGGTCGGCGGCGACGACGCCGTGACCAATGGCGCCACGAGCGCCGCGCCGGTACCGGCAGCGACGCCGACAGCGGCCGCCGTGGCCACGCCGCGCGGACCCAGCGTCAGCGCCGGCGGCCGTATCAAGCTCGACGTCGTCTACAACCGCACCAGCAGCGGCCGCGGGGACAGCAACGACACCGCGCTCAGCCCCGGCGCCATCCCGCTCGACGGCAGTGGTGAGCGCGACCAGGTGCACTTCACCGCGCGCGGCAGCCGCGTGTGGCTGAAAGGCTGGAACCCGACCCCGCTGGGCGACGCCGGCGCCTATCTCGAGCTCGACCTCTACGGCGGCGGTGGCAACGAGCGCGTCACCAACAGCTACAACGTTCGCCTGCGACACGGCTACGCCGAGCTCGCCGGTGTGCTCTTCGGGCAAACCTACTCCACCTTCATGAACGTCAGCGCCTACCCGGAGCTGAACGACGACGGCATCGTCGTCGGTGCGGCGCTGACCCGCCAGCCGATGCTGCGCTACACGACCGCGCTCGCCGGCGGCAGCCTCAGCCTGGCGCTGGAATCACCGGAAAGCACCCTCGCCGTGGCCGCCGATCCGCGCTTCGCACCGGACGACGATCGCCTGCCCGACCTCGTCGCCCGCTACGGGCGTGCGGGCGTGTGGGGTAACTGGTCGCTGGCCGTGCTGGCCCGCGAGCTGCGCGTCGATGATGCTGCCGGCAGCGGCGCCGACGACAGCGCGGCCGGGTTCGGCGTCAATGCCGCGGGGCTCGCCGTGCTCGGTGCCGACGACAGCCTGCGTGCGAGCCTGACGGCCGGCAATGCCGTCGGCCGCTACCTCAGCGGCAATGCCTTCGCCGCCGGCCGCATCGGCGCCGACGGCGACATCGACACCACCTGGAGTGCCGGCGGCTATGTCTCCTGGCAACACTGGTTCACGCCAGCGTGGCGCAGCAACCTCACCGCCGGTTATGCCTGGCAGGCTGACGACGGCGCCTGGGACATCGAGAACCAGGCCGTCTACAGCGGCCACGCCAACCTGATGTGGAACCCGGTGGTCAGCACGACCCTCGGGCTGGAGCTGATCTTCGGCGCCCGCGAGCGCTTCGACGGGCGCGATGGCGAGGTCCTGCGCCTGCAGTTCAGCGCCGTACACAAGTTCTGATCGGGCCGCAGCGGCGCGCTCAGTCGACCAGCTGCATGTAGCCCCGTTCGAGCGCGTGCTCCAGCGCCGAGAAGCCTTCCAGGGCTTCGCCGTAAGCCTCGCGCAGGCGCTTGAGCTCGAGCGCCACATCGGTGTCGATACACTGGCCGCCGGCGGCCTCGCCGAGCTTCAGCACCGCGTGCAGGTAGCGTGCGCGCAGGCAGGCGACCATTTCGGCCACGCGCGTGAAGTGGTCCGGCGTTACGGCGCCGGTCGCGGCACTGATGGCGTCGCGGTTGATCGCCTTCACCGCATGCTCCAGCGCATGATGCAGGCGGCGGTTTTCGACTTCGTCGGGCGCACTGGACATGACGGACACCTCGCGGTGGCGGTTGGCAGCTCCTGCCGCCCTTAGCGGCCGCGGCGCCGCGAACTGTAACGCCGGCGCCTGTGGCCGTGTTGGCATTGCCGCACAATCGCGCCATGCAGAGCTGCCACGTGATCGCCATCGGCGCCGGCACGAGCCGGTGCCGCGCCTGGTGGCGTCCACGCTCAGCGGGCAGTGCTACACGTGGGCGTTTGATCCGCTGGTCGACCGCGCCTACCAGCCGGCTCGGCGATGCAGCGCATCCGATGGAGCCCTACCTCGCGCAGGGCGCGGTGATGGCGATGCAAGACGCGTGGGCGCTGGCCGCCTGCCTGCACGAAGCACCCGACCCGCCGGCGGCATTCGCGGCCTACGAGGCGCTGCGCGTGGACCGCGCCAGCGCCGTGCAGGCCGCCGGGCCGGCTCAACCACGCGGCCGGGCGTGAGGGTGACGACTTCCGCGGCGGGCGCTTCGCCGATCCTGGCCGGGTCTGCGGTCACGACATCGTCGCGCAGACCGCCGGAGCCGCGGCCTGAATGCAGGCGCGCGCGTCAGTCGCCCGCCGCATGCCCGCCGACCAGCGCGGTCCCCGGCTCATGCTCCAGCGCCTCGACCGCAAAGCCGTCGCGCGCCGCGCGCTCGCGCAGGCGAGCGTAGATGTCCGCGTCGAGCCGCGGTGTGCGCGCCAGCACCCACAGGTACTCGCGATCCGGGCTGCCGACCAGCGCCGCGGCGTAATCGTCGGTGAGTTCCAGCACCCAGTAATCGCCCCACACGAACGGCAGGAAAGAGAGCCAGGCCGGTGCGAAGCGCACCTGCAGGCGCGCGGGATCGTCGTAGTCACGATGCAGTCGCGCCTCGCCCTGCGCCCGGCGCAGCTCGCCGTCGCCGTCACGACACTGGTTGACGACCGCGACCCGGCCGTCGTCGCGCAGGCGGTAGTCTGCCGTGGTGTCGCGCGCGCAGAACTCCTGGAAGCGGTTCGGCAGCAGCGCGATCTGGTACCAGCGCCCCATGTAGCGCGCCAGGTCGAGGTCGGCAACGGTCTGCGGCAGCGGTGGCGCGGCAACCGCCGCCGCGCCGCCGCCGGCGAGCAGCGCCAGCGCGCCCGCCAGCCGGCGCAGGCGACGCAAACCGTTCAGGCCGCGCTCAGGCGACGTGCTGCTGCCACCAGCGGCGCACCGAGGCGTTGACCTCGGCGGCGTGGAAACGCGCAACCTGGTTGCTCGGGCTGAGCGCCTCCTCGTAGAAGAACTCCGGCAGCTCGTCGTCGGCCTCGGAGAACCCGGCCTGGCGGTTGAACTCGGCTTCCAGGCGCAGGGTCTCGCGGCCCAGCTCGTGGAAGAAGGACGGCTGCAGGTCGGTACCCAGCGCATCGTTGATGAGCCCGACCACCATCTCGATGTTGGCGTTGGTGACCGAGCGTCCGAACACGCACAGGCCGAGCGAGTCGGCCGTCGCGCACAGGGTCTGCATCTCCATGCTGACGTCGACCAGCTCGTCGACGTCCTTGCCGCTGCACTCGTACTTGGGCGCGTTGCCGGTGGTATGGTCGGCGCCCTGCGCGGTGACCATCATCGAGATCCCGGTGACCTCGATCACGCGCGGGTCGTAGGCGCTGATACCCTGGTTCTTGATCACCGGGGTGCGCTTGACGCCGTAATGGCGGCCGACGGCGCCGGTGCCCTGCGCCCACAGCCGGCCGTCGTCGCTGCCCTGCCGCAAGGCGTCCATGACCGAGGTCAGGAAGCCGACGTCACCGAACTCGGCGAGGCCGGCGTCGAGCAGCACGCCCATCATCGCGCCGGTCTCTATGGTGTCGATGCCGAGGTCGTTGGCGTGCCAGTTGAGGCGCGCGAGGTCGTCCGGATCGCTGATGCCGCAGTTGGTGCCCATCAGGCCCAGCGTCTCGTACTCGACCGGCGACACGATCTCCTTGCCGTCGGCGTCGGCGTAGACGTTGCTGCATTCGATCATGCAACCCGGCATGCAGGCGTGCGAGGTCTCGCCGCCGCGGGCGAGATTGCGCTCACGGATGTGATCGCCACCCATTTCGAGCACGCCCTCGGACGGATCGATCTGGCGCCCGGCGCTGAAGTTGTTGACCGGCAGGCCGCCGACGTAGTTGGTGTAGTCGGCCATCATCGCCGTGCCGTAGTCCTTGAGCACGTTGATGGCCTCGTCGGCGCGTAGCTTCTGGCCGTATTCCTTGATGCCCTTGAGCAGCTTCTTGCGCTCGTGGAAGGTCGGCATCTTGTCGAGATCGACGACGATCGCCTTGACCTTCTTCGAGCCCATCACGGCGCCGACGCCGCCGCGCGCGGCGAGACGCGCGGGGCGCCGGTCGGTATCACTCATGGCGATGCCGGCGAGCAGGCCGCCGTACTCACCGACCGGGCCACAGATGGCCAGGCTGACCTTGTTGCCGTACTTCTCGTGCAGCAGCTCGGCGCACTCGAAATTACCCTTGCCGAGATAGGGCGCGGCGTCGTCCCAGGTGATGCTGCCGTCCTTGTGGATGTGCATCACCGTCCACTCACTGGCCTGGCCGTTCAGCGTGAAGCCGGCAATGTGCAGCTGGCCGAGGGCGAGGCCGAATGAGCCACCGGCGTTGGCTTCCTTGATGCCGCCGGTGAGCGGACTCTTGCAGCCGACGCTGGTGCGGTTGGCGTTGGAGAAGTTGCTGCCGGCGAACGGCCCGGCGGAGAAGATCAGCGGGTTGTCGGGGCCCAGCGGGTCGACGGAGCCGGCGCCCATGTCGACCAGCGTCCTGGCGATGAAGTAGCGACCGGCGCGTGCGATCTGTTCGCCGGTGAAGGTCTCCTCGCGCACCTTGCGCTCCGCGAGGTCGATGTGGAGGTACTTGCGCATGAGCCCGGGCCTCTGGCGTGTTCTGGCAACGAGACCCGATTATAACGGCGCACGGCGCGCGGATCCGTCATTCCCACATCGCGCCTGTGGTTTAAGCGGCACTCACTCGGCTTCGGCGCTGATCTTCTTGTGCAGTTCCACCGGCTCGCGCGCGCGCCGCATGCGCAGGTTGAGCATCTCCACCACCACCGAGAACGCCATCGCGAAGTAGATGTAGCCCTTGGGGATGTGCATGTCGAGCCCTTCGCCGAGCAGCGCCACGCCAATCAGCACGAGGAAGCTCAGAGCGAGCACTTTCAGCGTGGGGTGGGCATCGACGAAATCGCCGATCGGCTTGGCCGCGAACATCATCACGCCGACGGCGATGACGATCGCGGCGATCATGACCTCGACGTGCTTGGCCATGCCGACCGCCGTGATCACCGAGTCGAGCGAAAAGACGATGTCGAGCACCGCGATCTGGGTCAGCACGGCGGCAAAGCTCGCAGCCGCGGCGGCAGCGCCATCGTGCTCCTGCGGGCCTTCCAGCGAATGGTGGATCTCCAGCGTCGACTTCGCCAGCAGGAACAGGCCGCCGCCAATGAGGATCAGATCGCGCCCGGAGATCTCGTTGCCGAGCACGGCGAACAGCGGTTCGGCCAGGCGCATGATCCAGGCCAGCAGCAGCAGCAGCACGATGCGCATGCCCATCGCCAGCGTCAGGCCGATGACGCGCGCACGCTGGCGTTGGGCCTCCGGCAGGCGCCCGACCAGGATCGAGATGAAGATGATGTTGTCGATGCCGAGCACGATCTCGAGCAGGGTCAGGGTCGCCAGCGCGACCCATGCTTCGGGAGAAAACAGCCATTCCATAACGTTACTCGCGTGTCGGGGTGGGCGCGTTCGGCGGCGCCGTCAACGGCGCAGGCTACTTTAGCCGAAGCCTCGCACGCTGCCGAGGGTTTCACAGCGCCTGCGTAAGCAGGTGATCGGCCAGGCGGTGCGCAAGGGCAACGATGGTGAGCGTCGGGTTGGCCCAGCTCGAGGTGGTAAACACCGAGCTGCCGGCGACGTAGAGATTGTCGTAGCCGTGCACGCGGCAGTCGCGATCGACCACGCCGCGGCGCGGATCCGCGCTCATGCGCGTCGTCCCGATATGGTGATAGCCGCCGATCGGATGGTTGCCGACGGTCGGGTCCAGCGGCCAGGCCGGATCGTCTTCGCGCAGCCAGGCGCTGGCTTCGGGGCGCCCGATACCGAGACGCTCGAGCTCGTCGCCAAGGACCTCGGCAAGCACTGCGACGCTGTGCTTATCGAGGCTCGACAGCCGCCAGTCGAGTACTGCGCGACGCACCCCCAGCGCATCGCGCTCGTCACCGAGACGCACCCGGCTGTCCGGGTTGGGAGCCTGCTCGCCGCGTACCATGACGTGCACCCGGGTCGTGCCGGCGGCGTGGCGTCGGCGTGCCAGCGGCCGTCGCAGACTGCGCTGCAGGGTGCGCCGGGCCGCACGGTAGCCGTGCCACAAGGCACGTCCGCGGCGGGTCGGGTCGAGACCGTGCTTGAGCTCGTCGTAGAGACGCCGGCCGAGCGGCAGGCCGAGCTCCGCGTTGCGGCGCAGCTTGAAGGTCAGGGCGGAGTTGAGGATGCCGCGCTGGCGCTGCAGCTCGGGGCTCGGCAGCAGCACCGGCGCGGTGTCGCAGTTCGCGCCCCCGTCGCCGCTGCGCTGGAACGCGTCCCACAGGGCGAAGCCGGCGCGCGCCGGCAACACCGCGACACGGCCGTGCGGATGCTCCATGAAACAGCGCCCGACCTGGTCATACCGGTTGCCGATCCCGCAGCGCTCGACGTCGTCGGCAGCGAGCAGCAGGCGCGCGTTCTCGATGCCGCCGCAGGCGAGCACGTAACGGCGCGCCGTGAGGCGGCAGCGCCGACCGTCCAGCGTCGAGAGCTCGGCACTGTCGAGGCTCCTGGCGGCAGCACCGGCCTGCAGATGCACGACGTTGGCGTGCAGCACCACGCGCACGTCGCGCGCGCGGAACAGGTCTTCGCAGCGTGCCGCGCTGAACCGCTCGGCGAGATCGTCGAAGCGCCAGCGCCGTGCAATCAGCAGCGCCGGGTCGAGACCGCACGCAGCGGCGGCAGGATCGTCCCAGCGCCCGGCGTCACCCAGCGCCTCGCCGAGCTCGAAATCACGCGCCGCGACCGCATACCAGGGCGAGAGATCGGCCCGGCTCAGCGGCCAGCCGCTCAGTGGCACCCACGGACGGGCCTCGAAATCGAGCGCGTCGAGCTGTGAGCAGCGCCCGCCCCAGATGGCCGTGGTGCCGCCGAAGAAACGCAGGCGCGCGTCGGCCAGCTCGTAGTAGGGATGGCCGGCGTTCGCTCCCGCCGCGAGATCCTGGGTCGCCGGCTCATAGTCCAGCCCGCCGCTCTCGACCAGGCAGATGGCGAGGCCGTGCCCCGCCAGCGCCCGCGCGAGCGTAATGCCGGCCGCACCGGCGCCGATCACGGCGACATCACAATCGAGGTCGGCGGTAGCGCCAGGTTCAGCGAGGTCGACGAGCACGCGCGCATTATAAGTGCACGCAGCGGGTCCGCGAACGCCGCGCCAGCCCCTATACTGCACACTCGGCAGACCACGTCAGGAGCCATCGCCAGCCATCATGAGTCAAGCGCACCGACCCGACCCCGACGAGCAGGCCCGCTACTGGAACGAGGAAGGCGGCGAGCGCTGGGTCAGGTACATCGACCGGCTCGAACGCATGCTGGCCAAGCTCAGCGCGCGCCTGATCGACGCCGTCGATGCACGCCCCGGCGAGCACGTGCTCGACATCGGCTGCGGCGGCGGTCCGACCAGCGCGGCCTACGCGGCGGCCGTCGGCGAACGCGGTCGCGTGCTCGGGGTGGACGTGTCGCGCCCTATCCTGGAGGTCGCGCGACGCCGCTTCACGACCCAGGCCAACCTGGAGTTCATCGCCGCCGACGCCGCCGCCCACCCGTTCGAGAGCGGCGCCTTCGACGTGCTCACCTCGCGCTTCGGCGTGATGTTCTTTCCCGAACCGGAATCCGCCTTCGCCCACCTGCGCCAGGCCGTGCGCGCGGACGGACGCCTGTGTTTCCTGTGCTGGCGTTCGCTCGACGACAATCCCTGGATGGGCGCGCCGGCGCGCGCCGCCTTCGAGCACGTGACGCCACCGGAGAAGCTGCCGCCCGGTTCACCGGGACCGTTCTCGCTCGCCGATCCCGAGCGGCTGCGCGCACTGCTCACGGGCGCGGGCTTCGCCGAGCCGCAACTCGAGGCATTGGACGAGACCATCGTGCTCGGCGACGTCGACGCGGCGCTCGCCTGGCTGACTGACATGGGACCCGCGGCACGGCCGCTGGCCGAGGCCGAGCCGGCGGCGCGTGAACGCGCGCTGGCGGCCATGCGCGAGGTCCTGGAGGCGCACCAGACCGCCGTCGGCGTGAGCTTCGCCGGCAGTGCCTGGCTGGTGCGCGCACGCGCCAGCGGCGCCTGATCTTCCGGGCACAGCGCCACCGCACCACCTACACTTGCCGGCAGGCCACGTAACCGAGGGGAGAACCAACATGGGTAAACAGGAGCAACCGACCGGGAGCCGGGCGATCTGCGATCTCGACCTGCGCGAGCGCGACAATCTCGACGACGAAATGCGCGCGCTGTGCGAGGGTATCGAGAAGAAGTACGGCTTCATGCCCAACTTCATGCGCCTGTTCGCCACCGACAACCAGCGCCTGCGCGCCTTCATGGTGCCCTACATGGAGCTCATGCGTGCCGACTCCGGGCTGGACGCGCTGGAGCACGAGATGATCTCGCTGGTGTGCGCGGCAACCAACGGCTGCACCTACTGCTGCGCGCACCATGGTGCGCAGCTGCGCGGCGTCTCCGGCGACCCGCTGCTGGCCGAGTATCTCGGCCGCAACTACAAGCTGGCCGATCTTTCGCCGCGGCACGAGGCCATGCTCGATTTCGTGGTCAAGATGTCGCGCGACGCCGAGGCCATCACCGCGGAGGACCGCCAGCGCCTGCGCGACGTCGGCTTCGATGACGAGACGATCTGGTCGATCGCCTCGACCACCGCATTCTACGCCGGCGCCAACCGCCTCGCGCAGGCCACCGGCCTCAAGGTCTCCCCGCAGTACCTCGACATGCACCGCTGAGCGGTGCGACGGCGACCGGCGGTCGTGCCGGCCACCCCGCTCAGCGGATCGCGACCGGGTTGATGATCATCTGCACCGTGCCCCTCAGCCGCGCCTGGCCGAGCACGAACATGAACTCCCAGGCCGCATCGGCGGCAAGCTCGGCGGTGACCACGTTCTCGAGGATGTAGATGCCGCGCCGCGCGAGGAACTCCTGGTGCACCGGCAGGTACAGGTCCTCGACCTCGCCCGGCTGGATCTCGAGACCAAAGGTGTCGGCGCCGACCGCGACCGGATCGTGCCCGGCGAGGAACAGGGCGCCCTCGAGACCGAGACCCGGCTGCGCCGCCATGTAACGCTCGGCGTCGATGCCGGCGAGCGCCATGAAGCCGGTGTGCAGCAGGACCACGTCCCCCCGCGCGAGCGCGATCTTCTGGCGCGCAAGGGCGCCGCGCAGCTCGGCCTCGTTGATCGCGGTGCCGGGCTTCAGCATGGCGTGGCCATCCACGGTCATGACCGCGGCCGGATCGGCCTCGGCGAGGTAGGCGACGATGTCGAGCACCACGCCGCGGGTGACGATGGGCGGAATGTCGGAGACGCTGAACTTCTTCAGACCGCTCTGGTGGAAGAAGTCGTGGATGTCGTTGCCGTTGTAGTAACGGTGATCGATGCCGACGTGGCCGAGGCCGTCGATCTGCGTGCCGACGCCGAAGAACACCAGGCCCCAGTCGTCGTTGCCGGTGACCTTGCCGCGGCCGATCGGCTCACCGGCGTTGTTGAAAATGCCGCCGTTGGAGACGACGAAGGTCTCGACCGTGCGCGAGCCGAAGGCCGGCGTTTCGCGGTCGACGGCCATGCCGAGTGCGTAGCGCTTGCCGGTCTTCACCAGGCGCGCGGCCGCGGCCACGCTGTCGGCGCTGATCAGGTTGACCGCGCCCAGCGTGTCCTCGGCGCCCCAGCGCGACGGATACCAGTCCTCGGCATGCGTCGCCGCAGCGCACAGCGTGCCGGTGATCGCGATCAGAAAGCCCCTCAACGTGCCTGTCATCATGCATCCTCCCCCGTGTCCGGATAGCGTCATTATCGCTGCTTTGGCGCGGCCTGCACCTCGGCCGCAATGAACGCCCCCACCCTGCCCATGGAACTGTCCTCTGCCCTCCTCGACCGCTGGCAACTCGTCGCCGGCGGGCTGCTGTTCGCCGGCGCCCTGCTGCTCGCGCTGTATCGCATGCCGTGGTACTGGCTGTGCCGCGGCGCGGTCCTCAACCGCTACGCCGCCGCCTGCGCGGCGGTCCTCGCGGTGTGGCAGATCGAGGCCCACCTCGCACACGGTCCGGCCCTGCACCTGCTCGGCGCAACCCTGCTCACCCTGGCCTTCGGCTGGCAGCTCGCGCTGACCGGCATGGCCCTGGTGCTGCTCACGAGCACGGCCGCCGGTGGCGCTGACTGGCCGGCGCTGGGGATCAACGGCAGCCTGCTCGCGGTCTTTGCCGTCGGCCTCAGCTACGGCATCGCGCGCGCCAGCGAGCGCTGGCTGCCGGCGCACCTGTTCGTCTACCTGTTCGCGGCCGCGTTCTTCGGCGCCGGTGCGGTGATGGCACTGACCTGCACGGCCGGCGCCATCGCGCTGCTGGTGGCGGCCGAGATGAGCCGCCATGCCGTGCTCAGCAACTACCTGCCGGCCTGCGTGCTGCTGGTCTTCCCGGAAGCCTTCCTGACCGGCGCGCTGGTCACGCTGGCCGCGGTCTACCGGCCGCACTGGCTGGTGTCGTTCGACGATCGGCGCTACCTGGGCAACGGGCCGTGAAACGGGCGCAGTCAGGCGCCTGGTCAGCCGCGTCCGTCGCGCCGTAAGCACCGTAACGAACCCGCTTGCGCGAACGCTGCCCGGCCGCGTGCCGGACACGGCCGTGCTACCCTGCGCCCCCCTGCACACTGCCCGACCATGCCCCACCTTCACCCGCTGCGCTGGCTGATCCTGTTCGGCGTGTGGCTGATCTATGCCACCTTCGGCCTCATCGCGACCAGCCTCGCACCGCTGGTACAGCGCATCGAGTCGGACCTCGACATCAGCCACGCCGCGATGGGCAGCGTGATGGGCGCCTGGCAGCTGGTATTCATCGCCGCCGCCCTGCCCTGCGGCATGCTGCTCGATCGTCTCGGCAGCCGCTGGGCGCTGCTGCTGGGTGCGGCCAGCATCGCGGCCTCGGCCTGGGGCCGCGCCGGCGCGGAGGGTTACGCCGGCATGCTGCTCGCCGTGATGTTGTTCGGCGTTGGCGGCCCCATCATCTCCTCCGGTGCACCCAAGGTCATCGCGAGCTGGTTCGATGGCGCCGATCGCGGTCTCGCCATGGGTATCTACATCACCGGCCCCGCGGTCGGCGCGGTGGCGGCGCTGAGCCTCACGCATGCCTGGCTGATGCCGCTGTTCGATCACGACTGGCGCGCCATTTTTCGCCTGTGGGCCGTACTCGCCGCGCTGGCCGGCGTGTCCTGGTTCGGGATCGCCTCGCTGCCGCCGGTGCGCGCGCTGACCGACGCCATTCATGCCGAGGTGCCAATCCCGCATCGGCGCGTGGTACGCATGCTGTTCGAGGAGCCGGCGGTGCGCCTGGTACTGCTGATGAGCGTCGGCGTGTTCATGCTCAGCCACGGCATCATGAACTGGCTGCCCGAGCTACTCGTTAATCACGGCATGAGTCTCAGCGAGGCCGGCTACTGGGCGGCGCTGCCGACCCTGGTTGGGATCCTGAGCGCCCTGACCATCCCGCGCCTGGCGACGCCCGAGCGGCGCTTCGTGATCCTGGTCGTGCTGTGCACGTCTACCCTGCTCGCCGCCGTGCTGCTGCAGTTCCACCAGCGCCCGCTGCTGATCGCCGGGCTGGTCATGCAGGGCGTGGCGCGGACCACCCTGCTGACGGTGCTGATCCTGACCCTGGTCGAGCTGCCCGCGGTCGGCCAGCAGCGCGCCGGCACGGCGTCCGGCCTGTTCTTCTCCGCCGCCGAGTTCGGCGGCATGCTCGGTCCGCTGAGTCTCGGCGTGCTCTACGACATGACCCACGGCTTCGCCACCGGGCTCGCCGCTTACGCCGTCATCGCGGTGTTCCTCATCGCCGGTGCCGGGCGCCTGCGGCGCATGGCCGCTGCCGGCCCGTGAGCGCCGATCCGCCGCGCTACTCGCGGCGTCCGTTTCCGCCCTACGCCTTCGTGCCGGGGCGCACGCCACACCCGACGCGCGACCCCGACGGCCATTCCTTCGGCATGCAGCCCGATGCGCCGGCCAGCTTCGACGCCGAGGCCGGGGCCGGCAACCAGGATTTCCTGTATGCCATCGACCTGATCAACCACGACTACTGGTGGGAAGCCCACGAAGCGCTCGAAGGACTGTGGATCGCGGCCGGACGGCGCACGCCGGCGGGTCAGTTCCTGCAAGGTCTGATCCAGATCGCGGTTGCCATGCTGAAACGCCACCAGGGCATGACGGACGCCGCGCAGCGGCTGGCGGACGCGGGCATGGCCCGGCTGCGCGGGGTGCCGGACGGCTTCATGGGCGTCGATCGGCACGATGTCGTCGCCAGGGTCCGGGCCTGCCTCGACCAGCCGCAGGCGCCGCCGTTGCGCATACGGCTGGCGCTGCCCGCCGACGATCAGGCCATGTAGGCGCCGCCGTTGACGTGCAGCGTCTGGCCGGTGATGTAGGCCGCGTCGTCTGACAGCAGGAAGGCGACGGTGCCGGCGATCTCGTGCGGCTCGCCGGCACGGCCGGCCGGTGCCAGCGCGGTCATCGCGGCGCGCTCGGCGTCGCTGAAGGTCAGCGCCAGCCGTTCGTGCCAGATGAGGCCGGGTGCGATCACATTGACCGTGATGCCGTGCGGCGCGAGGTCCTTCGCCACCGAGTGGGTGTAGCCGATGACGCCGGCCTTGGCTGCCGAGTACGGTGCCATGCCGGCGTCCGGCGCGAATGCCGCCAGCGAGGCGAAGTTGACCACCCGCCCGAAGCCCGCTTCGCGCATGGCGCCGCAGAAAGTGCGCGTCATGTGAAAGGTGCCGTAGACGCTGACCTGCATGACGCGGTCGAAGGCCGCCGGCGCCATCTCCCACGGCGGCGCCGCGGTGGCGATGCCGGCGTTGTTGACGAGGTAGGCGACGGCTTTGCCGGCCGCGTCCAGATGCGCCGCCAGCGCTTCGACCTCGCCCAGGTTGCGCACGTCGAAGGCATGGAACTCGAGGCGCTCGCGCTCGTCCGCGTCGAAGCGCGCCAGCCACGCGCTGGCGTCGTCGCCGCGCCGATCGCAGGCGACGACGTCGTGGCCATCGGCCAGCAGGCGCTGCGTGATGGCGGTGCCCAGGCCGCCGAGGGCACCGGTGACGATGGCCGCGCCGCGACTCATCGCCGCGCTCCCAGGTGTCGCGACGGGACGTCCCGCATCAGGCGCTGCGCGCCAGCGGCCCGCGCACCAGCCGCCCCGGGGTCGCGCCGGTGGCGCGGTCACCCTCCAGCAGCACCTCGCCGTTGACGATGGTCCAGTGGATGCCGCGCGAGGTCTGCTTGAGCCGCTGCGCGCCGGCCGGCAGGTCGTTGACCAGCTCGGGCATGTTCTGATCGATGGTGTCCGGGTCGAAGACCACCAGATCGGCGTTCAGACCCTCGCGCACCAGGCCGCGATCGTAGAGGCCCCAGGCGGTGGCGGTGTCGTGGGTGATCAGACGCACCGCCTCCTCCAGCGTGAACGCCTCCTTCTCGCGCACCCAGTGGCTGAGCAGGTGGGTTTGCAGGGAGGAGTCCATGATCTGTGCGACGTGCGCGCCGGAATCGGAGAAGGTCACCACGCTGCGCGGGTGCTTCATCATCTTCAGCACTGCGTCCTGGTCCTCGTTGGCCAGCGGCTGGCGGAAGAAGACGTCGAAGTCGCGCTCCAGCGCGATGTCGATCATGGCCTCGACCGGGTGCACCCCGCGCTTTGCCGCAACCTCGCTCATCAGCTCCTCGTCGCCGATGCCGTTGAACAGGTAGACCCAGTCCCACTCCGGCGGGCGCGCCTCGGCGCCGACCACCTCTGGACCCTGGTAGGGCGCGGACGCGATCTCGACCAGGCGACGCTTCATCTCGGGATCCGCGAACAGGACCTTCTGCTCCTCCAGCGGCTTCGTGCGCACGTCCTTCCACACCTCCCACTCGTCGAACGGGGTGTGCGATTTGAACGACAGCATGGTCGAGATGGAGCGGCTGTGGGCCTGCACGAACAGGCGCCCGCCGGCGGCGGCGACCTCGTCACCGAGATCGTAGTAGGCCGGCCACAGCTCGGGCGCGATGCGGATGCTCGGCATGCCGTAGGTCACCGGGCAGCCGGACTCGACGGCGAGGTCGCGCAGCCGGTCGAAGTACTCGCGCTGACGGCGCGGGCTGCGCCCGGGCGCTTCGCTGGCGAGCTCGAACACGCCCGCGCCGAGCTCACCCATGGCGTTGACGATGGCGCGCACTTCGCTCCAGTCGGCGACGCGGCTGGCGACCGGACGGTCATCGGAGGTCAGGTGGTTGTAGGTGCGCGAGGTGGAGAAGCCGATGGCGCCGGCGCGCACCGCGTCCTGCACCTCGTGCTGCATGCGTTTCAGCTCGTCCGGCGTCGCCTGCTCGCTGAAGGCGCGCTCGCCCATGGCCCAGGTGCGCAGCGCGGAGTGACCGATGTAGCCGCCGTAGTTGATGCCCTTGGGCAGCGCGTCGAGCACGTCGAGGTACTCGCGGAAGGTCTCCCAGCGCCAGTCGATGCCGGCCTTCATGGCGTCGCGCGAGAGGTCCTCGGCGCGCTCGAGATTGCGGAACACGAAGTCGGCATCCTCGGCCGCGCACGGTGCCAGGGTGAAGCCGCAGTTACCCATCAGCACGGTGGTCACGCCGTGGTAGCACGAGCACGAGCCGAGCGGGTCCCAGAAGATCTGGGCGTCCATGTGCGTGTGACCGTCGACGAAGCCCGGCGCCACCACCAGGCCCTCGGCGTCGATGACGCGCGCGGCGGCTTCGGTCACCCGCCCGATACGCGCGATCCGGCCGTTCCTGACGGCGACGTCGGCCGGAAAGCGCGGGCCGCCGGAGCCGTCTACGACGAAGCCGTTCCTGATCACGAGGTCGTAGCCCATAGTCATCCCCTGCTCGTTCTTGCGATCTCTCCGGAGATTAGCATTATTCGGATAGCGCGTTTATTTTTGATGCTGGCGGCCACGCGGCCGCGGGGAGGGAGCACGTGACCGCATACACCATCATCGACGTCGACACCCACGTCAGCGAGGCCCCGGACCTGTGGACCAGCCGCGTGCCGGCGTCCATGCGCGACGCCGTGCCGCGGGTCGCGGCCGACGCGCGCGGCATCGAGTACTGGTACCTCGGCGACAAGCCCATGGCCAAGGCCGGGCTCGCCGCCACCGCCGGGGTCGGCAGCATGAAGCACCCGCCGGCCGGGTACGATGACATGCACCCCGGCGCCTGGGACGCTGCCGCGCGACTGGCGTACATGGATTCCCTGGGGATCTGGGCGATGGTCATGTACCCCAACGTCGGCGGCTTCGGCAACCAGGCCTTCCTGCGCCTCGGCGACCCGGAGCTGATGCTGACCTGCGTCAAGGTCTACAACGACTGGCAGACGGAATGGGCGGCGGCCGACGCGCGCCGCCTGCTGCCGATCACCTCGCTGCCGTTCTGGGACGTGGCCGCCTCGGTCGCCGAGGTGCGACGCTGCGCCGCGATGGGCCACAAGGGCATCCTGTTTACCGGCGAGCCGCACAGCTTCGGCCAGCCGGTGCTCGGCGACCCGCACTGGAACCCGCTGTGGGAAGTGGCCTGCGAGCTTGACCTGCCGGTCAGCTTCCACATCGGCTCGGGCAACATGGAAGGCGGACTCAACCGCGACAAGCTCAGGATCTACGGCAAGATGGCGACCTTCACCGAGCTCTCGGTCGAGTTCTTCATGAAGAACGGCATGCACCTGACCGACCTGCTCATGAGCGGCGTGCTGGCGCGCTACCCGGACATTCGCTTCGTCTCGGTCGAGTCCGGCATCGGCTGGATCCCCTTCCTGCTCGAAGCGCTCGACTACCAGTTCCTCGGCAACCACGTCGCCGAGGAGCGCCCCGACCTCGAGCTGCTGCCGTCGGAGTACTTCGCGCGCAACGTCTACGGCTGTTACTGGTTCGAGCAGGTCGCGCCGCGCCGGCTGATCGACAAGGTCGGCGCCGACAACATCCTGTTCGAGACCGACTTCCCGCACCCGACCTCGCTGTTCGGCGACGAGGTCGGCGAACGCATCGGCAGCGGGCTGGCCGACTGTGACGAGACCACGCGGCGCAAGATCCTGTGGGACAACGCGGCCCGCCTGTACCGCGTGGAGCTGCCCGCCGCGGCGTGACGGGACCCGCGATGCCGGTCTACATCGCCTCCTCGTTCGTCGAGTTCCGCGAGCTGCTGCAGCGCCACGTACGCGAGCTGGAAGCCGACTACCCGGAGCGCTACTCGCACGCCTGGTACTTCCTGCGCTACGTGAAGCGGGTGCGAACCCGCGCCATCGCCGGCGACTCGCCGCGCGACTGCGCCAGCGCCATGCGCGGCCTGACCCGCTACTACGTCGACGCGGTCGAGGACGGCTCGCCGCTGGCGCTGCGCTTCGAGGAGATCCTCGAATGTCACCGCTACGCCCTGCGCACCGAGCGGCGCGACTGAGCGGCGCGCAGGCTGCCGGCCGGAAATGTGAACGATTAACACGACTTTCGTCGCTGCGCGGCTACACTGGGAGTGTTCGTAGCAGCAGGTAGCGGATGATGGTTCGAATGCGCACGGCGGCGGCAGCCCTGGCCGCCCTTCTCGCGTCGCCGCTACAGGCGGCAACCCTCGATCAATGGGGCAGCGTGGCCGCGACCGGCTCCTACGCCTGCTTCCACGCGACCTGCAACCTGATCGACTTCGTCGGTGATTTCTTCGACCCCGGGATGCCACCGACCCGCCCCGGTCTCGCGGTCAATCCACCCGATGGCGGCAGCCAGGTCAACAGCGCCTACGACGAGATCGCCCCCGGCGCCGATCCCAACGGCACCGCGCGCGCCCAGGTCACCCAGCTCGGCCCGCTGGCGGTGCCGGAGCTCAAGGCCGAGGCGTTCTCGAACGGCGGCGGCGGCGTCGCCGCGCTGGCAGTCGGCGTGCAGGGCTACACCTACCTCGGTGGCAGCGGCACGGTGACCTTCTCGCTCGGCCTGACCGGCGCCATCAACGACACCGACGCCCCGCCCGCGCCCTTCACGGCGCAGGAGCAGCAGACCATCGATTTCCTGACCGCGTTCGACCCGACCTTCGACCCCAACGCCATTCCCGACCTGACCCGTCTCGAGGTGCTCGGCGCCCTGTTCGCGGTCGACTCCGGCTTCTCGCTCGACACCCTGACGGCCCTGAGCCCGCTCGGCGCGCTGGACGCGCTGTATCAGTACACCGATATCGACTCGGTGACCATCGTCGAGGATTTCGACAACGACGGCATCGCCAACCTCGGCAACGAAATCTCCGTCACCGGCCTTGCCGCCGGCGACACCTTCTACCTCTTTACCGCGCTGCTCGCCAGCGCCGACGGCGCCGGCCAGTACGCCGACGCCTTCAGCACGCTGTCGGTCGAGGTCACCACCGGCGCCGCCGAGATCGCCGCCGTGCCCCTGCCGGGCGCCGCCTGGCTGCTGGCGCCGGCGGTACTGGTCCTGGCCGGGCGCCGCCGCACCCTGCCCGCCGCCTGAGCCACGCGCACACGCGCGCCGCGGTGGTGTCACATCGGCGCCGCCTGCCTCGTCCCTGTCTGCAACCCCTCACGGAGATTGCAGACATGAACCTGATCACGATCCTGCTGGGCGCCCTGCTCGCGGTCAACGGCACCGCCATGCTGCTGGCGCCGGAGGCCTGGTACGGCGCCGTGCCGGGCGTGGCCGACAGCGGGCCGCTCAACGCCCACTTCGTACGCGACCTCGGCTGGGCCTACGCGCTCGCCGGCGGCGCGCTGCTGTGGCGCGCTTTCGACCCCGTGCGCGGCTGGCCGGCGGCGCTGACCGGCGCGCTGTTCCTGTGCGGGCACGCGCTGGTGCACGGCGCGGAAGCCGTCACCGGGCACGCTCACGGCAGCACCTTCGGCGCCGACGTGGCCGGCATCTACCTGCCCGCGGCGCTCGCCCTGTGGCTGGCCTGGCCGGCGCGCGGCGACGCCGACGGCCGGCGCTGGAACGGCTGGCCCTGGCAACGCCTCCTGCATCGCGAGGTCGCCGCCTTCGAGCAGGGCTTCGGCTACGATGCCGCTTACATGCACGAGATCATCGACACCAGCGTACCGGCCTTCCTGCGCTTCAACAGCGCCGCCAGCCTCGCCGCCGCTCGCGGCACGGTGCCGCCGGACGCCTGGTACGCGGCCAAGATCTCGGTCAGCCTGCGCGAGGACTGCGGCCCGTGCGCGCAGCTCGCGATCACCATGGCCGAACGCGACGGCGTCGCCGCCGACACGCTGCGCGCGATCACCGCCGGCGACGAGGGCGCGATGAATGCCGATACCCTGCTCGGCTGCCGCTTCGCCCGCGCGGTGCTGGACCACGCGCCCGAGGCCGACGCGCTGCGCGCGCAGATCGAGACCCGCTGGGGCCGGCGCGCGGTGGTCGCCTTCGGCCTCGCGCTGGCCGCCACGCGTACCTTCCCGCTCGTGCGCTACGCGCTGGGCCACGGCCGCAGCTGCACCGGGCTCGTGATCGAAGGCCGGCCGGCGCTGCCGCGACCCGGCGTGGCCGACGCGGCATGAGCGGCGCCGAATCCTTCGAGAGCCACCGCGCGGCGCTCGCCGGTCTCGCCTACCGCATGCTGGGCTCGCGCGCCGAGGCCGAGGACGTGGTGCAGGACACCTGGCTGCGCTGGCGCCAGGCCGACCGCGGCGCGATCGGCGACGAGCGCGGCTACCTCCTCCGCATCGCCGGCAACCTGTGCCTGGACCGGCTGAAATCGGCGCGTGCGCGGCGCGAGGTGTACGTTGGCAACTGGCTGCCCGAACCGCTGGTCGAAACCGATCGCGGCTGGCAGTCGACCCCCGAGCACGCCAGCGAATTCGCCGACGACGTCTCGGTCGCCTTCATGCTTGCCCTGGAACGGCTGACCCCGGCCGAGCGCGGCGCCTTCATCCTGCACGACGTGTTCGGCTGCGAGTTCAGCGAGGTCGCCGAGATGCTCGGCCGCAGCCCGGCGGCCTGTCGCCAGCTCGCGACCCGGGCGCGCCGTCACGTGCGCAGCGCAAGGCCGCGCGCGGCCTGCTCCGCCGCCGAGGCGCACGCGCTGGCGCGCAGCTTCACCGCGGCGGTCGCGAGCGGCGATCTGGAAACGCTCGCGGCGCAGCTCAGTGACGGCGTGCGCTTCGTCTCCGACGGCGGCGGCCGCGTCGCCGCGGTACCCAAACCGGTCAGCGGACGCGAGCGCGTCGCCCGCCTGCTGCTCGGCTTCGCGCGCACCTGGCGCGGGCGCGAGGATCTCGGCGTGACGCACACCACGGTCAACGGCCTGCCGGGCTTCGTGCTCACCGAGGCCGGCGACCGCGTGGTGCAGACGGTGGCCCTGGAGCACGCCGAAGACGGCCGTGTCAGCGCCATCTACGTGGTGCGCAACCCGGACAAGCTCGGCGCCGTCCGGGTGCGCGACGACGGCGCCCGGGCGACCCGGCACTGAGCCGCAAGCGCCGCTCGCGAAGCCCCTGCCGATCCCCTCTTGCGCTTGCCCATACCTAGGCGTATGCTGCGCCGCGCCAAGACCAACCACCGAAGCTGAGAGGGTGACATGGCCAGGTATAAAACCACGTTCAATCTCGACCTCGCCGACGTCGAGACCATCGAGCGCGCGCTGCGTAACGACATCGCGCGCCTGTCCGTCAAATCGGAATCGGCGCTCGCCGATGCCCGCGCCCGCGCGGAGATCGACGCCCTGCACCGCGTGCTGGGCCGGCTGCACAACCAGAAGATCTTCTACGCCCAGGTCCGCACGCCGCACGTGCCGGCGGCCTGAGGCCGCCGTCCGCGCCCGGCCGGCTGGTACCGCGCGACGCGAGGAAGTTCGCGGGTAAGGCGCAGGCAAACCCGCAACGCCGCCCACGGCCTCCGCACCGGCTCCGCATCAGCCGCAGGGTGATGCAGAACGTAGCGAGGAAGGTCGGGGGCAAGGCGCGGGCGAGCCGAGGACCGGCGTTCAGGTGGCTAAATGAGGCGTGCCGCCGAGCGCGCAACGCCGCCCACGGCCTCCGCATCGGCTACGCATCAGCCGCAGGGTGATGCAGAACGTAGCGAGGAAGGTCGTGGGCAAGGCGCGGGCGAGCCGAGGACCGGAGTTTATACGGATAAATGAGGACCGCAGGCGAGTCCGCAACGCCGCCCACGGCCTCCGCAGTAGTTCTGCATCAGCCTGCCCGCTAGACGCCGGCCGACTTGCCACCATCCACCGGCAGCGCAACGCCGGTCATGAAGCTCGAGCGCGGTGAGGCGAGGAACACGAACGCCTCCACCACGTCGTCCTCGGTCGGCATGCGCTGCATCTTGCTGGCCGCGACGAAGGCCCGGTAGGCGGCCTGCGGATCGTCGCTGCGGTTGAAGCCGCGCCAGCCCATCTCGTTGTCGACCGTGGTCGGACACACGCAGTTGACGCGCACCGCGGGCGCGAGCTCCATCGCCAGCGCGCGTCAGCTGTACCAGCGCCCCCTTGGACGCGCAGTAGGCGGCGACGTTGGCGAGCCCGATCAGCCCGGCGATGGAGGCATGGTTGATGATCACCGCGGCGTCACTGTCACGCAGCGCCGGCAGCGCGGCACGGCTGGCGAAGAACGCCGCCTTGACGTTGGTCGCCATGGCCGCGTCCCAGGTGGCCTCGTCGGTGTCCTCGATCGAGGCGATGGTGAACACGCCGGCGTTGTTGACCAGCACGTCCAGTCCGCCCAGCGCATCGACCGCCTGCGCCACCACCGCCGTGCAGGTGTCGGCACGGCAGAGATCGCCGGGCGCGGCCACCGCGCCGGGGCCGAGCTCGGCGGCGACCGCCGCGCAGGCCTCCGCCGAGCGACCGTTGATGGCGACCCGCGCACCTTCGGCCAGGCAGCGCGCGGCGATGGCGCGCCCGATCCCGCGACTGGAGCCGGTCACCAGTACCCGCCTGCCCTCGAGCTCCATCACCCTCTCCCCGTCTGAACGTCGTCACGCGCGTCGATTATCGCCGATCGGGCTGCGCCACCGACCGCCAACGCGGCCCGGCCCTTGCACTCGCGATCGCAGCCGGCACAATGCCGGGCTGGTTTGACGCGGAACGATCGCATGGCCTGGTGGGGAAAGATACTCGGCGGCACCTTCGGCTTCCTCTTCGGCGGCCCGCTGGGCGCCCTGCTCGGCGCAGCCGCCGGCCACGGCTTCGATCGCGGCATGGCGCAGGACCACGGCGGCGGCGCCGACCACGAGCGCACGCAGGCGGCGTTCTTCACCGCCACGTTCGCGGTGATGGGGCACCTCGCCAAGGCCGATGGCCGCGTCAGCGAGGACGAGATCGCGCTCGCCAACGCGGTCATGCAGGACATGGCGCTGACCACCGAGCAGCGCCGGGTCGCGCGCAGCCTGTTCCAGCAGGGCAAGCAGGCCGGCTTCGATCTCGACGGCGTGCTCGACCAGCTGCGACGCGAGTGTCACCGGCGGCGCACCCTGCTGCAGATGTTCCTCGAGATCCAGCTACACGCCGCCTATGCCGACGGCAGCCTGCACCCGCGCGAATCGGAGCTGCTGCGTCACATCGCCGGCCGGCTCGGCTTCCCGGGGCACGAGCTGGCGCGGCTCGAAGCGCTGGTCCGCGCGGCCCGTGCCGGTGCGCGGGGCGGGCCCGGAGCGCCCGCACAGGCCGGTCCGTCGCTGGCCGACGCCTATGCCATGCTCGGCGTCGAGCCCGGCGCGACTGACGCCGAGGTCAAGCGCGCCTACCGCCGGCTGATGAGCCAGCACCACCCGGACAAGCTGGTCGCCAAGGGCCTGCCGGAGGAGATGACCCGCGTCGCCACCGCGCGCACGCAGGAGATCAAGGCCGCCTACGAAGCCATCAAGGCAGCCCGCGGCACGCGCTGAGCCGCTTTACCCGGCCTGCGGCCGCGCGCATGATGATCGCCATGGAGGCCTCCAACCCTGTGCCGCAGTACGTCGGCTTCTGGGCGCGCGCGGCGGCGGCGCTGGTCGACACCGTGGCCCTGCTCGTCATCACCTGGCCGCTGCTCTACGCCATCTACGGCATGGCCTATTTCGATCAGAGCGCGCTCGTCGCCGGCCCCGCCGACCTGCTGCTGAGCTGGGTACTGCCGGCGGTGCTCGTCATCGCTCTGTGGATTCGCTTCCAGGCCACGCCGGGCAAGATGCTCGTGCGCGCCCGCGTGGTCGACGCCGCGAGCGGCCAGCCCGCTTCGCGCGGCCAGTACGTGCTGCGCTACCTCGGCTACTACCTGGCGCTGCTGCCGCTCGGCCTCGGCATCCTGTGGGTGGCCTTCGATCGGCGCAAGCAGGGCTGGCACGACAAACTCGCGCGGACGGTGGTCGTGCGCGCGCCGCGCACCGCGGGCTGACGCGGCCGCCCGGCCGCTCACGCCGCGCGCGTGCCCGGCGCCGGCATGACGCTGCCCGGGCGCGCTGCGCGAAACACCTCACCGACCCCGATCACGATCGGCCCGGCCGGATCGAGCGTGGCGACGCCCGCGACCAGGTTCGCGAGGTTGCCGCACCACACGACTTCGCGCGTGCCGCCGAGGGCAACCGCGGCGAGCGCCGGCGTCGCTGGCAAGCGGCCGTGCTGCAGCAGCTCGGCGGCCAGCGCGGCAACCTGTCGCGCGCCCATGTACACGACCAGCGTTTCGTTGTCCGCGCCGGCGGCGGCGAAGCCGGCGGGCAGCCCGCCCTCGCGCACGCGCCCGGTCACCAGGCGCAGCGCCTGCGCGTGGTCACGATGCGTCAGGCTGCAGCCGACGCGGGCACCCAGCGCCAGCGCCGCGGTGATCCCGGGCACCACCTCGACCTCGATTCCGGCCGCGCGCAGCACCGCGATCTCCTCGCCGGCGCGTCCGAAGATCAGCGGGTCGCCACTTTTCAGACGCACCACGTGCCGGCCGCGCCGCGCGTGGCTGATCAGCAGCGCGTGAATGCGGGCCTGGCTGCAGCCGCCGCGGTAGCCACGCTTGCCGACCGCGATGCGTCGCGCCGCCGGCGGCGCCAGGTCGACGATGTCCGCACTGACGAGATCGTCGAAGAGCACCACGTCGGCGGCTTCCAGCACGCGCAGGGCCTTTACCGTCAGCAGCTCCGGGTCGCCCGGACCCGCGCCCACCAGGCTGACCCGGCCGCTTGCCGCGATGCGGGCTTCAGACCGCATCGCGTACGCTCAGCTCGTCGATCAGGCGCTGGATTTCGGGGCGGCAGGAGCCACAGTTGGTGCCCGCGGCGGTGGCGCAGCCGACCGCCGCGGGCGTGACATGGCCGTCGACGATGGCGGCGCGAATGACGCTGCTGCCGACCTGCTCACAGCTGCACACGATGCTGCCCGTGGCGGCACGCTCACCGCCCGGGAAGCCCGCCAGCAGCGCGGCGCGCTCGCGCGCGTCGTGCGCGAGGCCGAGGCGTTCGCAGGCCCAGCTGCGCTGTACCGCGACCGGTCCGGGGGCGACGAACAGGGCGCCGACCAGGCGTTCGCCGTCGAAGGCGGCGAGGCGCCGCGCACCGCGCGCGGCGTCGACGTAGTCGAGCAGCGCCAGGTCGGGTACAGACTCACCCAGCAGGTCGCGGAACAACGCGTCGAAATCGGTGTGCGGCGCATCGTCCGCGAGCTCCACGCGCCAGCCGCGCGGCGCACGCATGCGCGCCCAGTACGCGAGCTGCGGCAACGTCGGCTCCCGGGTGAGTACGGCAAAGCCGTACCAGCGTGCCGCAAAGCGTCGCAGGGAGACCGTCGCCGCCTTCAGCTCCGGCTGGCCGGACACGGGATCCGTCACCGCCGGAACCAGCACGTTGACGCGCGCGGCGCTGCTCGTCGCGGCGCTCCAGTGCATGGGCATGAACAGCGTTCCGGGCGCCTGTCGCTCGGTCACCGCCACGCGCACCACCGCCCTGCCGCCGGCATGTTCGAGCAGCGCCAGATCGGCCGTAGCGACCCCGCATTCCCGCGCGGTGCGCGGATGCAGGTCGACCTGCGGCTCGGCGATGTGGCTGCACAGGCGTGCCGCGCGTCCGCTGCGGGTCATGGTGTGCCACTGGTCGCGCACGCGGCCGGTGTTGAGCAGCAGCGGGTGCCGCGCGTCGGTCCGTGCGCGCGGCGCGAGGTACGGCGTGACGACGAAGCGCGCACGTCCGTCGGGGGTCGCGAAGCGACCGTCGCCGAACAGGCGCGCGGGCGCCTCGTCCGCGGCCCCCAGGGGCCACTGGCGCGGCTGCAGCGCCGCGTAGCCGGCAGCATCCAGATCGGCATCGCGGGCAAGGTCCAGCACGCGGCCGTGGTGGCGCGCGAGGGCCGTCAGCGCTGCGTACTCACGGTAAATCTCGTGCGCCCCGTTGTAGTCGAAGGCCGCGCCGAAGCCCATGCGGCGTGCCACGCCGGCCAGCGCCCACCAGTCCGGACGCGCCTCCCCGGGCGCTGCGGTGAAGGCGCGCTGGCGCGACACGCAGCGCTCGGAATTGGTCACCGTGCCGTCCTTCTCACCCCAGCCGGCGGCCGGCAGCAGTACGTGCGCGGCAGCGGCGGTGTCGGTGCGGCGGGTGATGTCCGAAACCACCACGAGCGGGCAGCGGGCGAGCGCCGCGCGGACCGCATCCGCGTCCGGCATGCTGACCAGCGGGTTGGTCGCCATGACCCACAGTGCCCGGATCTCGCCGCTCGCGACCGCGCGAAAGAGATCCACCGCCTTCAGGCCGGGGCGCGTGGCGATGCGCGGCGCATTCCAGAAGCGCTGCACCGAGCGGCGCTGCAGCGGGTCCTCCAGATCGAGGTGGGCGGCGAGCATATTGGCCAGCCCACCGGTCTCGCGGCCGCCCATGGCGTTGGGCTGGCCGGTGACCGAGAACGGCCCGGCACCAGGCTGCCCGATACGGCCGGTGGCGAGATGGCAGTTGATGATCGCGTTGACCTTGTCGGTGCCCGCACGCGACTGGTTGACACCCTGCGAGTAGACCGAGAGCGTGCGCCGGTGGCGCGTGAACAGCTCGTAGAAGAGCGTGACGTCGGCACGCGCGAGCCCGGTCTCACGGCACACGCGTGCCAGGTCGAAGGCGCGGGCCGCGGCCAGTGCCGCTTCGAAACCGGTGGTGTGCGCGGCGACGTAAGCTTCGTCCAGCGCGTCACTGGCCGCGAGATGATGGAGCAGACCGTTGAACAGCGCGACGTCGCTGCCGGCCGCCAGCGCGAGATGCAGATCGGCGTCGACCGTGCTCGCGGTCGCGCGCGGATCGATGACGACGATGCGCGTGCCGCGCGCGGCGCGCGCGGCCAGCAGGCGCTGATGCAGCACCGGGTGGCACCAGGCCAGGTTGGAGCCGATCAGCACCACGAGATCGGCCAGCTCGAAATCCTCGTAGACGCCCGGCACCACGTCCTCGCCGAAGGCGCGCTTGTGCCCCGCGACCGAAGACGCCATGCACAGCCGGCTGTTGGTATCGATGTTGGCGCTGCCGATGAAGCCTTTCATCAG
Organism: Gammaproteobacteria bacterium; assembly: GCA_041984235.1. Lineage (GTDB taxonomy): Bacteria > Pseudomonadota > Gammaproteobacteria > JBHIYN01. Next base: position 84,451 of record JBHIYN010000001.1, on the reverse strand, counting down.
CTTGTTGGCGACGTAGTAGTCCTCGCTCAGGAGCTGGCCGGAGACGTAGAAGGCAACCGCGTCCGGTCCGTACCGGGCGATGGTCTCGGCGAAGCCGTCGGCGACCCGCGCCAGCGCCGCGTCCCAGCTCACCCGGCGGCCGTCCATCTCCGGATGCAGCAGGCGATCCTCGCCGCTCAGCGTCTCGCCCAGCGCCGCGCCCTTGGCGCACAACCGGCCCTGGTTGGCCGGGTGTTCCGGGTCACCGGTGACCTCGAAGCCGCCCGTGGGCGTCGGCGTCACCCGCATGCCGCAGCCGACCCCGCAGTAGGCACAGGTCGTGCGCACCGCGGCGGCTGCGGCCTCGTTCACGCGGCGTCCTCGCGCGCGCCGGGCAGGCCGAGGTAGAGCCGGCCGTCCTCGTTGCGCACGGCGAGCGTCTGCACGCAGCCCTGGTCCGGCCCCTGCACGGTGCCGCTCTCCAGCCCGATCACCCAGTTGTGCAGCGGGCAGGTCACCGCGGCGCCGTGCACGATGCCCTGGCTGAGCGGGCCCTGGCGGTGCGGGCAGCGATCCTCCAGCGCGAACACGCGATCGTCGGCGGTGCGAAACAGCGCCACCGTCATCCACGGGGTTTCGATCTGGCGCGCACCGCGCCGCGGGATGTCGGCGATGAAGCCGACGTCAAGCCATTGTTCCGGGCGCTCTTGCATGGGTGCTCTCCGGCCGCTTGATGCGGGCCATGGGTCTGAACTCGTTGATCTCGCGGCCGTGGGCGCGCGCGGCCCACGGGTCGTGCTGGGCAAAACGCTGGGCGTAGGCGAAGCGCGCGGCGAGCTCGCGCCGGCGCTCGGCGTCATCGACCACCTGCGCGCGCACCGACTCGATGCCGACCCGCGCCATCCAGGCGTGTATGCGGTCGAGGTAGCGCGCCTGCTCGCGGTAGAGCTGGACGGTCGCCGCGCAGTATTCGAGGACTTCCTCCTCGCCGGCGACGTTGCACAGCACCTGGGTCTCCTTGACCTCCATCCCGGCGGCACCGGCGACGTGCAGCTCGTAGCCACTGTCGACGCAGACGACGCCAAAATCCTTGCAGGTCGCCTCGGCGCAGTTGCGCGGACAGCCCGACACCGCGAGCTTGACCTTGTGCGGGGTCCACGCGCCCCACAGCAACTTCTCGAGCTTGATACCGAGGCCGGTGGAATCCTGGGTGCCGAAACGGCACCAGTCGGTGCCGACGCAGGTCTTCACCGTGCGCAGGGCCTTGCCGTAGGCATGTCCGGAGACCAGGCCGGCGGCGTTCAGCTCCGACCACACCGCCGGCAGATCCTGCTTCTTCACCCCAAGCAGGTCGATGCGCTGGCCGCCGGTGACCTTGATGGTGGGGATCTGAAAGTGATCGGCAACATCGGCGATGGCACGCAGCTCGTCGGCGGTGGTGATACCGCCCCACATGCGCGGCACCACCGAGAAGGTGCCGTCCTTCTGGATGTTGGCGTGCGCGCGCTCGTTGATGAAACGCGACTGCGCATCGTCGACGTACTCACCCGGCCAGCTCGCCAGCAGGTAGTAGTTGAGCGCCGGGCGGCACTTGGCGCAGCCGCAGGACGTGCGCCACTCCAGCCCCTGCATCACCGCGGGAATGGACTTCAGCGCATTGGCCACGATCAACCGGCGCACCTCGTCGTGACCGAGCGTGGTACAGCCGCACATGGGCTGGACCGCGGCGACGCTGAAGCCGTCACCAAGGCTCAGTTGCAACAGCTGCTCGACCAGCCCGGTGCACGAGCCGCACGATGACGAGGCCTTGGTGTGCGAGCGCACCTCGTCCAGCGTGGTCAGCTCCAGGCTCTCGATGGCGTTGACGATCTTGCCTTTGCAGACGCCGTTGCAACCGCAGATCTCCGCCTCAGGCGGCAAGGCTGCAACGGCTGCCGTAGGGTCCGGCGCGGTCCCTCCCTGGAAATCCTCGCCGAAGATCAGGGTGTCACGAATGTCGCCGATGTCGCGGCCTTCGCGAAGCTGCTGGAAGAACCACGGTCCGTCGCGCGTCTCGCCGAACAGGACCACGCCGACGATGCGGTCGTCCTCGATGGTCAGGCGCTTGTAGGTGCGGCGGGCGGCGTCGCGCAGCACGATCTCCTCGCGTTTCTCGCCATCGGCGAAGTCACCGGCCGAGTAGACGTCGATGCCGGTGACCTTGAGCTTGGTCGAGGTCACCGACCCGGTGTAGGCCGCACTCTCGCCGCGCAGCTGGGCGGCGACCACCCGCGCCATCTCGTACAGGGGTGCGACCAGTCCGTAACAGGTCCCGCGGTGCTCGGCGCACTCACCCACCGCGAACACCGCGCGGTCCGAGGTGCGCATGTCGTCACCGACGACGATGCCGCGGCCGACGTCGAGGCCGCTGGCCTCGGCCAGCGAGACGTTGGGCCGGATCCCGACCGCGACGACGACCAGCTCTGCCGGCAGCACGCGGCCGTCCTCGAGCTCCACGCCCTCGACGCGCGATGCGCCCGTGATCGCCCGGGTGCTGGCCGAGGTCACTACCTCGATGCCGCGCTCGGCCAGGGCTTCGCCCAGCAGGTAGCCGGCGGCGGTGTCGAGCTGGCGTTCCATCAGGGTCGGCGAGAGGTGCACCACGCTGACCGCCATGCCGCGCTCGGTGAGGCCGGCGGCGGCCTCCAGCCCGAGCAGGCCGCCGCCGATGACGACCGCGCGGCCGCCACCGGCGGCGGCGTCCAGCATCGCCTCGACGTCGTCCAGGTCGCGGTAGGTGACCACGCCATCGAGGTCATTGCCCGGCACCGGCAGCATGAACGGCTTGGACCCGGTGGCGATGATGAGCTCGTCGTAGCGCGCGGCGGTGCCGTCGACCGCGGTGACCGTGCGCGTCTGGCGGTTGATGTCGATGACCGGCTTGCCCTTGTGCAGGGTGATGCCGTGGCGGGCATACCAGGCATCGTCGTGGATGACGATGTCCTCGAAGGACTTCTCGCCGGACAGGACCGGCGAGAGCATGATGCGGTCGTAATTGACGCGCGGCTCGGCGTTGAAGATGGTGACGTCGTAGTCGTCACAGCCGTGCTCGTAGAGCTCGTCGAGCACGCGGCCCGGCGCCATGCCGTTGCCGATGATGACCAGTTTGCGTTTCATGGGTGTGCTCCGGGGGTCAGGCCGCTTCGCGGTCGTCGTCGCTGCTCCCGGACACCGCCGGGGCGTGAGGATCGGCGCCGCCTTCGTAGGCGGCGAGGAAGTCGAGCAGCTCGCGGCGGTACTCGTAGTAGCGCGGATGGTCGAGCAGCGACTGGCGCGTGCGCGGACGCGGAATGTCGACCTGCATGATGTTGCCGATGCGCGCCTGCGGCCCGTTGGTCATCATGACCACACGATCGGCGAGCAGGATCGCCTCGTCGACGTCATGGGTGACGCACATCGCGGTCACCTGGGTGCGTTTCCACACGTCCATCAGGACTTCCTGCAGCTCCCAGCGCGTCAGGCTGTCGAGCATGCCGAAGGGCTCGTCGAGCAGCAGCAGCTTGGGCGAGAGCGCAAACGCACGCGCGATGCCGACGCGCTGGCGCATGCCGTTCGACATCTCGCTGGCCGGCTTGTCGAAGGCGTCACCGAGCCCGACGCGCTCGAGGTAGTACTCGGCGATGTCACGGCGCTCGGCCCGCGAGGCCAGCGGGTAGACACGGTCGACGCCGAGCATGACGTTCTCGCGCGCGCTCATCCACGGCATCAGCGACGGCGCCTGGAACACCACCGCGCGCTCCGGCCCGGCGCCGTCGACCTCGCGGCCATCGAGAATGATGCCGCCGCTGGAGATCTCGTTGAGCCCGGCCATCATGGACAGCACCGTCGACTTGCCGCAGCCGGAGTGGCCGATGATGGAAACGAATTCCTGGCGTTCCATCTTGAGGTCGAAGCCGTCGACCACGGTCAGCGGCCCCTTCGGTGTCGGGTAGGTCTTGCACACGTTGAAGAACTCGACGTAGCCGTGCGTGATGCCGGACCGGGCGGCGGCCCGGTAGGCCACGGGCGGCGCTTCCCCGAGCTGCGTCACCGGGGTCAGGTCGGGCAGCTCACGCTCCTCGCCCCCGCCGCCCGTGCGCTGCGCGCCGATGTCCATGAGGTAGGCCGTGATCTCAGCGCGCAGGGCCTTGTACGCCGGATCGGTATTGAGCGCGCCGCGGTCGCGCGGACGTTCGAGGTCGATGCGGAACTCGCGCCCCAGCGTCGCGCGCGGGCCCGGCGTCAGTGGGATCACGCGGTCGGCCAGCAACAGGGCCTCGTCGACGTCGTTGGTGATCAGCACTACCGTCTTCTTCTCCTGCGAACCGATGCGTTCGATCTCGTCCTGCAGGCGGGCGCGGGTCAGTGCATCCAGCGCGGAAAGCGGCTCGTCGAGCAGCAGGATGCGCGGGCTGATGGCGAGCGCACGCGCCACCGCGACACGCTGGCGCATACCGCCGGAAAGCTCGGCCGGCTTGCGCTCGGCCGCGTGCGAGAGCCCGACCATGTCGATGTACTTGTCGATGCGCGCGGCGCGCTCCGCCTTGGACGCGGCGGCGAACACCTGGTCGACGGCGAGCGCGATGTTGCCGCGCACCGACAGCCACGGCAGCAGCGAATAGGACTGGAACACCACCCCGCGATCCGGGCCGGGCTGCTCGATCGGCGCACCGTCGAGAACCGCGCTGCCGGAATCCGGCCGGACCAGCCCGGCGATGACGGACAGCAAGGTGGTCTTGCCGGACCCGGAAAAGCCGAGGATGGCGATGAACTCGCCCTCCTCGATGGTGAGATTGACGTCATCGAGGACCTCGGTGCGGTCGTGACCCGCACCGTAGGACTTGCTGACGTGCGACAGTTCGAGCAGGGGCATGGAGATTCTCCGTGGCAACCGGCAATCAGCGATTGGCCGAAAAGGTGAAGGCGGTCTGCAGCGCGTGCATCAGCCGGTCGAGCAGGAAGCCGACGATACCGATGGTCAGCACCGCGACCAGGATGCGCGCCAGCGAGGACGAGGAGCCGTTCTGGAACTCGTCCCACACGAACTTGCCGAGACCCGGGTTCTGCGCCAGCATCTCGGCCGCGATCAGCACCATCCAGCCGACCCCCAGCGAGAGGCGCAGGCCGGTGAAGATCAGCGGCAGTGAGGACGGCAGGATCAGCTTGACCACGGTCTTCATGGTCGAGAGCTGCAGTACCCGGCCCACGTTCATGAGGTCGCGATCGATGGACGCCACGCCGTGGGCGGTATTGATCAGTGCCGGCCACAGCGAGCACAGGGTGACGGTGATGGCCGAGATCACCATGGATTTCGGCAGGGCGTCGATCTGATCCACGTACAGCGCCGACACCACCATCGTCACCAGCGGCAGCCAGGCCAGCGGCGAGACCGGCTTGAAGATCTGGATCAGCGGGTTCAACGCACCGTTGATCGAGCGCGACAAGCCCGAGGCGATGCCGAGCGGGATCGCGATCAGCGCGGCGATCGCGAAGCCCAGCGCAACCGTCGCCAGGCTGGTCACGATCTGGTCGAGGTAGGTCGGCTTGCCGGTATAGTCGCGCCACTTCACGCGATCCTCGCGCCCGGCCTCTATCAGCTTCTGGTTGCGCGCCGCCTGGCGCTCGTGGAACTCGACCTCCTTCTGGCGCTCGGCCTTGTGATCGGCCCACAGGTTGCCGGCTTCATGCCACACCTGCGCCGGCCCCGGCACCGCACCCAGCGAGGTATCGATCTGCGGCGCCACCATGGCCCAGGCGGCGATGAAGACCAGGATGCCGATCAGCGGGATGCACAGCAGCTGCCAGATCTCGCGCAGCTGGTGACGTGGCGAGTCGCCGGCCGCGATCCTCAGCAGGGGCACCAGCCAGGCCAGGCCGAGCACGTTGAGGTACACCGCGTAGCGGTTGATAAGGGTGAACACGCGCTCGCGGCGCGCACCGCCGGTGTCCGGCGTCGCGTCGCTGCCAAGCGCGGGATTGGCTGTGGACATGTGGGTTTCCTCGTTTCCAGCCGCGGCGCGCTAGCGCGCCGCCGTCACTTCGCTGCCGCTCACCGTCTCACCCGTCTTGAGACCGATCGGCAAGCTGTCGAGATAGGCCGTGGGCTTGCGGCCGTCGAACGCGATACCGTCGATGAACGCATCCTGCACCTCGCGGTAGCCGTCGCTGTCCCACGGAAAATCACTCTCGACGACGTGGCCTTCCTCGACCAGCATGCGGGCCGCCTGCAGGTAGATGTCCGGCCGGTAGACCTTGCGCGCGACGCCGTCGTACCAGGCATCGTCCTGGTGCTCGGCGATCTGTCCCCAGCGGCGCATCTGGGTGAGGTACCAGACCGCGTCCGAGTAGTAGGGATAGGTCGCAAAGTAGCGGTAGAAGACGTTGAAGTCGGGCACCTCGCGCTTGTCGCCCTTCTCGTACTCGAAGGTGCCGGTCATGGAGTTGGCGATGACCTCGGCGTCGGCGCCGACGTACTCGGGGCGCGCCAGGATCTCGACCGCCTCGGGGCGATTGGCATTGTCGTTCTCGTCCAGCCATTTCGCCGCGCGGATCAGCGCCTTGGTGATGGCGAGGGTGGTGTTGGGATACTTCTCCGCGAACTCGGCGGTGATGCCGAACACCTTCTCCGGGTTGTTCTTCCAGATCTCGTAGTCGGTGATGACCGGCACGCCGATGCCCTTGAACACCGCCTGCTGGTTCCAGGGCTCACCCACGCAGTAGCCGTAGATGGTGCCGGCCTCCAGCGTCGCCGGCATCTGCGGCGGCGGCGTCACCGAGAGCAGCGCATCGGCCTTGATCTGCCCGGTGATGTCGGTCGGCGAGTAGTAACCGGGATGGATGCCGCCGGCGGCGAGCCAGTAGCGCAGCTCGTAGTTATGCGTCGACACCGGAAAGACCATGCCCATGTTGAACGGCTTGCCGGCGGCACGGAAGGTCTCCACCACCGGCTTCAGTGCATCGGCACGGATCGGGTGCAGCGGGCGCCCGGCGTCGTCGACCGGCACGTGCGGCTTCATCATCTGCCACACCTCGTTGGAAACCGTGATGCCGTTGCCGTTCAGGTCCATGGAGAACGGCGTGATGATGTGCGCCTCGGTGCCGAAGCCGATGGTCGCGGCCAGCGGCTGACCCGCGAGCATGTGCGCGCCGTCGAGCTCACCGGTGATGACGCCGTCCAGCAGCACCTTCCAGTTGGCCTGCGGTTCGACGGTGACGTAGAGCCCCTCGTCCTCGAAGTAGTGTTTCTCGTAGGCGACCGCGATGGGGGCCATGTCGGTCAGCTTGATGAAGCCGAACTTGAGCTCGTCCTTCTCGACGTCGAGCATCTCGGCTGACGCATCCGCGATACCGGCGAGAGCGAGTAACAGCGCGGCAAGCGCGCGCAGCAGGGTATGAGTGGCTGGGGCGGGGAAGTGTTTCATCGTGGCTCCTCAGTTGGTATCCGGCCGACGTTTCGCTTGCGCTGCTCCCCGCGCAAAAAAAAAACGCCGCGTCCCGTGACCGCCGGTACTCCGGCAGGCGTTGGGCAGCGACGTTGCTGCTGACCCGGCATTGGGTCTTCGACAAATTGTGCTGTGCGGGTCGTTGCAAACGCCGGGCCAGTCTCTCGTGCTGGGCATCAACCGCCTGTTACACAAAGAAATTTTCAACAACCGCCCAAATCTCCGGGAACCGCCAGCGGCCACGGATTGCACACCAATGATGCAGGCAGACCGTTTCACGCCCGGCGACGGTGCGCCGCGCTGCCGGCGGCCGTCAGGCGTTCTGCAGGGCGAGCTCGCTCAGCGAGACGCGCATCGAGTGCACCTCGAACCCGGCGAGATAATCGATGACGCCGTCGGGGCGGAAGCTGCGCCCGTCGAGAAAGCGATCGGACCCCATGCGCAGCGGTTCGGATGCACGCGTCAGGGTCCATGCCTCGTCATGCATACCCTCGGTCTTGTAGTCGACCAGCGGGTAGGCATGACCGAGCATGGACGCCGCTTCGCGGAACGGCTGGGTCTGGTAGACCGCCTCGGCGACGTTACGCAGGTTGACCGACTCCTCGAGGTGGCCCCAGCGCACCATCTGCGTCAGGAACCAGACCGCGTGCGAGCGCCAGGGAAAGTTGGCCGCGTAGCGGTGGAAGACGTTGAAATCGGGGATCGCCACCGGGGACGTTCCGGCCAGGTGCCGGTACTGCCCGCCGAGCGCCAGGGCGACCGTCGCGGCGGGTGCATCGAGGTATTGTGGCGCGGCCAGCAGGCGCGCGGCATGCGCACGATTGCCGGGCTCGTCCAGCCAGCGCGACGCCTCGAGCAGGGCCATGAGCAGCAGGCGCAGGGTATGCGGATGGCGCTCGGCGAAGCGCCGCGTCATGGCAAAGACCTTCTCCGGTCCGTTGTTCCAGATCTCGTAGCTCGAGATGAGCTGGCAGCCGACCCCGGCGTCCACGGCGATGGCATTCCACGGCTCACCCACGCAGAAGCCGTCGATCAGCCGCCCCTCCAGGTGACTGACCATGTGCGCCGGCGGAACCACGATGAGCTCGACGTCGCGATCCGGGTCGATGCCGGCGGCGGCGAGCCAGTAGCGCAGCTCGTAGTTGTGCCGCGAGAAGCGCGAGACCATGGCGAAGCGCAGCCGCGGCCGGCCCGCGGCGCGATCGGCCTTGACCAGGCCGGCGAGGCTGTCGGCACGCACCGGCGCGCGGGAAAGCAGATTCGGATCCACCGCGGACATGCGTTCGTAGAGCTCGCGCGAGACGGTGATGCCGTTGCCGTTCAGGTCCATGCTGAAGCTCGTCACCATCGGCTCCTTGACCGGCGAGATGCCGAGCGCGGTGGCCAGCGGCATGGCAGCCAGCATGTGGGCACCGTCGAGTGCACCGACCGCGACCTTGTCGCGGATGTTGGCCCAGGACGCCTCGCGCACGAGCTCGACGGAAAGCCCGTGGCGCTCGAAATAGCCGAGCTCGAGCGCCACCACCAGTGGCGCACAGTCGGTCAGGGGAATGAAGCCGAGCCGCAGCTCGGCCGTCTCCGGCGTCAGTCCGGCGCGCAGCGTGGCCGCTTCGGCCGGCGGAATCAGGTTGCTCATGCCACTCATGCCCAGGATGAGGCCGCCGCGGGCGAGGAAGTCCCGCCGGCCGTGGTCGATATCGTCTGCGGAATCGCGCTCATCGGTCATCGTTGGTCCCCTGGCGGCGGCGCCCCGGCGGTACGGCAAAGTGTCTTCATCCCAGCAGGTCCGCGGCCGCGATGATGCTGCGCGCGAGCTCGACCAGGCGCATGTTGCGGTCCATCGCCATCTTCTGCATCGCGCGGTACGCGCCGGGCTCGTCCATGCCCTTGCGTTTCATCAGCACACCCTTGGCCTGGTCGACGAGCTTGCGCTCGGCGAGTGAGGTCTTCACCCGGTCGAGCTCGCTGCGAATCGACTGGTACTGCTCGAACCGCGCGATGGCGGCGTCGAGCACCGGGCGCACGCGATTCGGATTGAGGGTGTCGACGACGTAGGCGCTGACGCCGGAGCGCACCGCGCGCTGAATGGTCGCGCTGTCGTCGTCGTTGGTGAACATCACGATCGGGCGCGGGTTGCGATCCGAGATCGAGCGCATGTGCTCCAGGGTGTCGCGGTCGGGCGACTCCATGTCGACGATGACGATGTCCGGGCGGTATTGCTCGAACACCGCGTAGAGATCGTGGCCGGGCTGCACGCTGGCCACGACACGGTAGCCGCTCGCGCTCAGCGTCTTGTCCAGGATCGCCGCGCGGTCGGGCCAGTCGTCAATCAGCAGCACCGTGAGCTCACTGTTCATGGACTAGGCGACACCCTCCTGCTCCCCGCTCAGTAGTCGAACTGCACCCAGGCCCAGACCTTGGTGACGTCGTTGTTGGGCAGCGCCCCGGCGCGCGCGAGCGCGGTCGGGTTGCGGTCCGCGTCGTAGATCGCAGCCTTGGTTCCGAACGTGAAGTAGCGCGCGAACTTGCGCGTGTACTGGACGTTGATCTCGTCGCCGTAGTCGTAGCCGAGACGGTCCGCTTCCAGCATGTGGTAGGAGAACACGAACTTGCCGCCGAAGGCCGGCGCCACCGCGGTGACGTAGAGATCCGCGATACCGTCCGGCGGTGTGGTGAGGAACCGGTCGGCCCAGCCCTGGAAGGCGTGCCCGGTCGCGAGCGGCGTCTGGAACGCAACGGTGCCGTTGCCTTCCAGCACCTCGTAGTCGACCTTGACCGTCAGCGCCGGCACCGCCTTGAAGGGCAGCTTCGCATTGATGCCCGCCTCGGCGAGGTAGTAGTCCTCGTCGACGCTGCGCGGGTTGCCGGAGGCGTCGTCCTGCATCGCGAACTCGCCGGCATAGAGCAGCTTGAAGGTCTCGTTCAGCGGATAGGCGCCCCAGGCGCGCAGGCCGTAGGTATCGAGCGAGTTGGCCGGCGCGTTGTCGATGTCGAGGAGGTAGCCGTAGCCCTCCAGCTTGAGGTGGGCGAGGCCGGTGTATTTCGCGTTCAGGAAATGGCAGTCACAGTCGAAGTCGTCGAAGGGATCGGGCGTGTCGTCGCCGAAGATGCGGTTGACCTGGGCCGAGTAGCCGTAGTTGAAGAGCAGCGCGTCGGACGGCTTGAAGGTAAGGGTCGCCCCGTCGTGGGTCTGCCAGTTCTGGCGCCACAGCACGGTGCCGAGGAAGCGATGAAAGGGCGCATCGCGGTAGGTGATGATCTGGCGGCCGAGCTTGAGCGTGAGGCGCGGGTCCGCCGCGTACTTCACGTAAGCCTGGTTGAGCTCGGTACCGGGCGGATCGGCAACCACCGGGTACTGCCCGGCATGGCCGGGGTCGACCGGTCCCGGCCCTTCCTTGAAATCATCCAGCAGCACTTCCGAGATGTGCTCCATTTCGGCGTACAGGCTGATGCCTTCCCACACGCCGGTCTCCCAGCCCAGCGCCGCGCGCAGGGTGGACGCCTGGGCGTCGTTGGCCGGCACCAGGTCGTCGTCGACGTGCTCGTAGCGGTAGCGCAGGTGCACGTGGGGCTTGCCGTTCATCAGCGCCGCGACCACGGAGTCGGACGTGTAGACGGCATCATCGGCAGCGGCGGCGTTGAAGGCGATGGCCAGGACACTCACCAGCAGGGTTGTCAGTCGGTTCACGGGGCAGTCCTCTTTCGTCAGGGCAGAAACACGAAGAGCCATCACCAGGCATGACCCGGTATGGCTCCCCTTGACCTCTATGCCGAAAGCCTGCGCCGTTGCAGACCGTTCACCGCCCGCGAGCGTCGCTGCTCGCGGTGACGGCCGGTTGCCTATCGCCGAGCAAGAACCGCGCCAGAACAAGCGGCGGCCTGCACCCGTGGCGTCGTGCTCCCGCCGCCCGATAGCTGCGGGAGACGGTGAAGTGCCGCGCAGCGGCGTGATTCCGCAACCCCGGCTCGCACACAGCCGGGCTCGCCACGGTATCGGGGCACCCGCCCGCAGCACGGTCAACGGGGCGCGGCGGAACGCCGTTCATGCACCAACACGTAGCGACGAGCCCGCCTGCTGCACCGCAATGAAACGCAACGGGCAGTGAACGCGAGGTACGGCACGGCAGCCGCAGGCAGGGAAAGTCCATCGGGCGCGCGGACTTGGCGCCATGGCGGCCGCCTTGGCACGCAACTTGTTAGTCCGTACCACACGGCCGCGGCAATGGCGCGGCGGCCGGACATCGCAACCCTGAACGACAAAGGCGTCGCCGGCGAAAGCCGAGCGGCGCTTTTTTTTTGCCTGGAGGCACCTCGCATGAGCGCGGCCAGACCCCTCACGATGCCGCGCGCGCCTGCATCCGAGCGCGCGCTGCGCGACGTCGTGGTAATCGGCGCCGGCCCGGTCGGTACGCGCCTGGCCCAGACGCTGGCCGGGCACGACCTCAATGCACGCATCACGGTGTTCGGTGCGGAGGCGCGCGCACCCTACGACCGGGTCGGGCTGTCGTCGTTCCTCGCCGGCGATCTCGACGAGCGCGGCCTCGCCCTCGCGACCGACAGCCGCGGCGCCTGCACCATCAGCCGCCGCCTCGGCTGTCGCGTGCGGGGCATCGACCGCGAACGCGGCGTAGTCATCGATCACAACGGCGAGCCGGTGCCCTACGACACGCTCGTCCTCGCCACGGGGTCGCGCCCACGCGTACCCAACATCGAGGGCCTGGACCGCCCCGGCGTTTTCACCTTCCGCGATCTCGACGATGCCGAGGCCCTCGCCGCGCGCCGCCTGCGCTCACGCCATACCGTGATCATCGGCGGCGGCCTGCTGGGGCTGGAAACGGCGCGCGCCATGCGGCGCTTCAACACCGCCATCACCGTGCTCGAGCACACGCCGCGGCTGATGTTCAATCATCTCGACGAGGCTGCCGCGGCGCTGCTCACCGAGCGCATCGAACGCATGCAGATCCGCGTGCGTACCGGCGTGCGCGTCACCGCGGTCAGCGGCGCCCACGCGATCGAGGCGGTGTGCCTGGAAGACGGCAGCGAAATCCCCTGCGACACCCTCATTGTCGCCGCCGGCATCACCCCGCGCATCGAGCTGGCGCGGGATGCGGGCCTCGCGGTCGGGCGCGGCATCCGCGTCGACGACGAGATGCGCACCAGCGACCCGCACATCTTTGCCGTTGGCGAGTGCGCCGAGCACCGTGGGGTGGTCTACGGCCTGGTCGCACCGGGCCTGGACCAGGCCGCGGTCGCCGCCAGCGTGATCGCCGGCGAGCGTGCGCGCTACCGGGGCGGAGCGCCGGCAACGCGCCTCAAGGTGCTGTCGGTACCGGTGTTCAGCAGCGGCGAGGTAACGGACAGCCACCGCCCGGTAACGATCCTCAGCCACCGCCAGGGTCGCGACGGCTACCGCATGTTGAGCGTGGACCGCGGACGCGTGGTCGGCGCCTGCGCGATCGGCGAATGGCAGGACGGCGCTCGCATCCAGGAGCTGGTGCAGCGCGGCGGTTACCTGTGGCCGTGGCAGCGTCTGCGCTTTACCCGCTGCGGCTCGCCGTGGCCGCAGGACGCCGACGCCTCGGCGGCATCCTGGCCCGCCGCCGCGACCATCTGCAACTGCACCGGCGTGACTCGCGGTGACCTGGGCAACGCGCTGGCCGCTGGCTGTACCAGCGTCGCCGAGCTCAGCGCCGCGACGCGCGCTGCCAGTGTTTGCGGCAGCTGCCAACCACTCCTGGAGCAGGTGCTCGGCGGCAACGCCGCGCCGGCGCCGACTCCCGCCTGGCGCACGCTGAGCGGGCTGTCCGTGCTGGTGCTCGCGGCCGTGGTCGCGCTGCTCGCGCTACCGCCCGCGCCCTACGCGGCGACGGTGCAGGTGCCCTGGAACTGGAACGTGCTGTGGCAGCACACCGTGTGGAAGGAGAGCTCGGGCTACGCCCTGCTCGCCTGCGCGCTGCTCGCCGGCGCGCTTTCGCTGCGCAAGCGGCTGCCCGAGGTGCACCGGTTCAGCTACGCCGGCTGGCGCGTGGCGCACGTGGTGATCGGGACCGTCATCGCCGGCCTGCTGTTCGTGCATACGGGCTTCCGCGGCGGCGTGCATCTGAATGCGTGGCTGATGGCGAGCTTCGTGCTCGCGCTGGCCAGCGGCGCGGCCATGGGCGCGCTGGTCGCCAGCGAGCATCGCCTGCGTCCGCGGCTCGCCCGCGGCCTGCGCAGTGCCTCGCTGTGGCTGCACGTGCTGGTGCTGTGGCCGCTGCCGGTCCTGCTCGGCTTCCACGTGCTCAAGACCTACTACTTCTGATGACAAGGCCGGCATGAACGATGACGGAACGACAATCGGTGCGACGACCCGGCCTGTGGCTGCTGTGGTTCGGGGTCATGGCGATGCTCGCTGCGTGGCTCGCTGACACCCTGTTCGACGGCCCGGACAGGAGCCTGTTCCTGCCCGGACGCACCACCGACGGGCACCACCAGATCGAGCTCGCCTGCGGCGCGTGTCACACCGCCGCATTCGGCGACCGCGACGCCATGCAGGCGGCCTGCGAGTCCTGCCATCTCGCCGCCCTGGAGGCGGCCAAGGACGACCACCCGAAGTCGAAGTTCACCGATCCCCGCAACGCCGATCGCCTCGCTTTGCTCGATGCGCGCTACTGCGTGACCTGTCACGTCGAGCACCGTCCCGATGTCACCACGGCGATGGGCGTGACGCAACCCGCCGACTATTGCCAGCTGTGCCACCACGACATCGCCGAGGACCGGCCCAGCCACGCCGGCATGGGCTTCGATACCTGCGCCTCGGCCGGCTGCCATAACTTCCACGACAACCGCGCGCTGTACGAGGACTTCCTGCTGCGCCACGCCGAGGCGCCGGCCATGCGCGAACGGTTCAAACGCGCGCACTCGCCCAACCTGGAGGAGATCGCGCAGAGCGGCCTCGGCTACCCGCTCACCGACTACCCGTGGCAGTCACTCGGCCGCGAGGATGCCGACGCACCGTCCGGCGCGCTTGATCCGGCCGCCATCGATGGCTGGCTCGCCTCGCGCCACGCCGCCACCGGAGTCAACTGCAGCGCCTGCCACGGCGGCCAGGCGGAGCGTCCCTGGCAATCGCATCCCGGCCCCGAGGGCTGCCGTGGCTGTCACGCGCCCGAGGTCGCCGGCTTCCTCGGTGGCAAGCACGGCATGCGTCTCGACCGCGAGGCCCTGGGCACGACGCTGACGCCGATGACACCGGCATCGGCACGCCGCACGATGCGCGCCGACGCGCACGATCACGAGCTCGGCTGCTCGAGCTGCCACGGCGCGCACCGCTACGACACCGCGCACGCGGCCACTGAGGCCTGTCTCGACTGTCATGCCGACGAGCACAGCCTGGCGTTCGAGCACTCGCCGCACGCGCAGGGCGAAGACGCCCTGACCTGCGCCACCTGCCACATGCCGATGACCGACACCGATTTCTTCGACGGCATGGTGTCGTGGACCCATGCCGAGCACAACCAGAACGCGACCCTGCAGCCGAACGAAAAAATGATTCGCCCGGTGTGCCTGCGCTGCCACGGTCTCGGCCTCGCGATCGACGCGCTCGCTGACCGTGCTCTGGTGCTGCGCAACTTCGACCGCGCGCCGCAGACCACCGTGGCCAGCATCCGCATGGCGGTCGAGCGCGCCGAACGCATCGCGGCGGAACGCGCCGCCGCCAGCCAGACGAACTCCCCCACCCCGTCCTCCGAAGGAGACTCGCCATGAAACGATATCGCAAGACCCTCATCGCCACGGCCTGCGCCGCGGCCCTCGCCGCCCCGCTGGCGGTGCACTCGACCAGCGCCGACAAGGCCGTGTTTACGCCGAAGCAGATGGCGGACTGGTTGCACCTGGTAATGGCCACCGACCGCGCCGTGTACACCAAGGTCATCGTCAATCGCCTGACCAAGAAGGACAAGGTGATTACCGCCAGCGAGCACTTCGAGGACGACCAGGCACTCGCACTGCCGGCGCAGATGTTCCGCTTCGGCGCCGAAGGTGTGGCCAGGAAGACCGAGGACTTCTCCTACTCGCTGATGTCGCTGTGGCCAATCAACAAGCAGAACGCGCCGGTCACCGAGGTCGAGAAGACCGGCCTGAAGTACGTCGTCGACAACCCGGGGCAGAACTACTACGGCGAGGAAGAGCTCGGCGGCAAGACCTATTTCACTGCCGTGTATCCCGATCCGGCCGTGGCGCCGGTGTGCGTGAGCTGCCACAACGAGCACAAGGACACGCCCAAGACCGACTTCAAGATCGGTGACGTCATGGGTGGGGTCGTGATCCGGATCCCGGTCGGTGGCTGACGGCACGCGGGCCGCGCTCGTGGCCGCGTTGCTCGCCGTGACGGCGGGCGGTGCGGCCGCGGACGAGGCGGCCTTTCCGGAGCTCCCCGGCGACGGCCTCGCTGCCGGCCGCACGGTGTGGCTCGGCACCTGCCGCAACTGTCACGCTACCGGCTTTGCCGATGCGCCGCCGGTAACCCGCTTCGACCTGTGGCAGCCGCGGCTGGCCCAGCCCCGCACCCTGCTCTACACGCATGCGCTGGAAGGCTTCTACGGCGCCGACTACGCGCACATGCCGCCACGCGGCGGCAACCCGGCGCTGACCGACGACGAAGTCCGTCGCGCCGTCGACTACATGGCGGCGCTGGTCCGCCATCTCAACGAGGAGAAAGACGATGACCCCGGAACAGATTGAACTGGTACGCGAGAGCTGGGCCAAGGTACGCCCGATCAGCGAGCAGGCGGCGGAGTTGTTCTACGGCCGACTGTTCGAGCTCGACCCGGCGCTGAAGCCCCTGTTCAAGGGCGACATGAAGACCCAGGGCGGGAAGCTCATGACCATGTTGCATACCGCGGTGACGGGCCTCACCAGGCTCGAGGCGATCGTGCCGGCGGTGCAGGCGCTCGGCCGCCGTCACGTCGATTACGGCGTCAAGGAGGCCGACTACGACACCGTCGGCGCCGCGCTGCTGTGGACGCTGGGGCAAGGCCTGGGCGAGGGCTTCACGCCCGAGGTCGAAGCCGCCTGGACCGAGGCCTACACGGTGCTCTCGACGACCATGAAGGAGGCCGCGGCGCAACCCGTGCCCGGCTGAACGCGGCCATGCGGCGGCGGGGCGGGTAACGCCCGGGCCGCCGCGTTGCCCGTATAATCGGGCCGTCGCCACAGCGGGGGGAGCGCAGTGCAGAGCCTGATCCGCGGCCTCGTGACGGGGCTGATCCTGAGCGTGCCCGCCGTCCATGCGGACAGCCCGGCCGCACGCCTGCAGCCGATCGCGGCGGCCGACTGGAGCCGGGCGGCGGCCGCGCACCTGCTCGAACGCGCCGGCTTCGGCGGCACGCCGGCCGAGGTCGACGCGCTGGCCCGCCTGGCGCCGCGTGCGGCGGTGCGCTACCTGGTGCGTTTCGAGGGCGCCCCCGACACGGCGCTGCCGCCCTTCGAGCACTCCGGGATCTTCGACGCAGGCCTCGACCCCTTCCCGCCCAGCCGCCCCGCCACCACGCGGCTGGCGGAGGAGACCGGCGAAGCGCTCGGCATCAAGGTGCGTGCCGGCGGCAACCGGCCGCTGCAGCCGATCGTCAACACGTTCTTCTACTGGCTGCGCGCGAGCCGCCTGGAGACCGATCGCGTCGCCCAGTGGTGGGCCGAGCGCATGCTGGTCTCGCCGCGCCCGCTGCAGGAGAAGATGGCGCTGTTCTGGCACGGGCACTTCGCGACCAACGAGGACAAGGTGCGCGACTACCGCAAGATGCTGCAGCAGCTCGAGCTGTTCCAGCGCGAGGGCCTGGGCAACTTCCGCACCCTGCTCATCGGCATCGCGCAGGACCCGGCCATGCTGGCCTTCCTCGACGCCGGGGTCAACGTCAAGGGAAGCCCCAACGAGAACTTCGCGCGCGAGATCATGGAGCTGTTCACGATGGGCGTCGGCCATTACAGCGAGCACGACATTCGCGAGGCGGCGCGCGCCTTCACCGGCTGGAACTTCGCCGGTCTCGATTTCCACGTCGACCCCGCCCGGCATGACGACGGCGAGAAGCAGTTCCTGGGCCGGCGCGGCAATTTCGACGGCGTCGAGGTCATCGACATCATCCTCGAACAGGACGCGACGCCCGCCTTCATCGCCGGCAAGCTGTACCGCTACTTCGTGCGTGACGAACTCGACGCGGACCTGGCCGCCGAGCTCGGCCGGCGCCTGCGCGGCTTCGACTACGAGCTCGCGCCGTTCCTGGAGATGCTGTTTCTCTCGCGCGAATTCCACGCACCGGCCGCGGTCGGCACGCGCATCAAGAGCCCGGTCGAGTTCGTCGTCTCCACCTACCGCAAGCTGGGCCTCACCGACCTGCCGGGGGCGCCCGATTTCAACCTCGTCACCGGCGGCCTGGGCCAGCGCCTGATGCATCCGCCGACGGTCGCCGGCTGGAGCCAGGGCCGCGCCTGGATCACGCCCAGCCTGCTCATCGAGCGCGGCAACTTCGCGCTCGACCTGGTCTTCCCGGACATCGAGTTCATTCCCGCCGACCGCTACCCGGTGTACCCGACCGGCCCGGAGATCCGCGCCGTGCACCGCCGCCTGCGCGCCGGCGCCGACATGAGCACCGCCACGCGGCCGCCCGAGCTCGATACCGGCATGGGCGAGGACATGATGGCGATGTCCAGCCAGGTCGATCGCGAGGAGGCCTTCAACACGCGCTACGGCAGCTACCGCGGCTGGCAGATGGCGATCGAACGAGTCAAACCGATCGAGCGTGATCTCGCGCCGCTCGATCTCGAGGGTATGGTCATCGCCAACGAGCTGGCCAGCCCGCGCGCGGTGGTCGACTACTTCGCCGCACGCTTCCTGTCGGTGCCGCTGGACGAGACCACCAGCGTGCGGCTCGCCGAGACCTTCGAGCAGCAAATCGGCTCGTCCGACGTGCTCGCGCAGCGCACCACGCTGGAGGAGCCGCTGCGCATGCTGCTGCACCTGGTCCTGAGCCGTCCCGAGTACCAGCTGGGGTAGCCGGCATGGATCGCAGACAGCTCTTGAAGGGTGGCGCCGCGGTCGGCGCCTGGATGCTCGGTGGCGCCGGCAGCGGCGCGCTGCAGGCGGCGGACGAGGAACCGATCCTGGTCGTGTTCGAGCTCTCCGGCGGCAACGACGGACTCAACACCATCGTGCCCCACGGCGACGACGCCTATTACCGCCTGCGCCCCAACCTCGGCATCCGCCGCGATCGCCTGCTGGCGCTCGACGACCACTGGGGCATGAACCCCGGGCTCGCCGGCATGCACCGCCTGTGGAACGACGGCCGCCTCGCCATCGTGCACGGCTGCGGCTACGCCCAGCCGTCCTATTCACACTTCACCTCCATGGCCTACTGGCACACCGCCTCGCCCAACAGCGGCGCCGAGTACGGCTGGGTCGGGCGTCTCGCCGATGCCATGGCGCCCGAGACGCGCGCCAACTTCCTGGTCAACGTCGACACCGCGCAGTCGCTGGCGGTCAAGAGCCGGGTGCACACGCCGGTCGTGTTCGACGACCCGGAGCGTTTCCGGCGGCTGACCCTGCGCGGCGAGCGCGGCGTCATCGAACAGGTCGCGGCCGTGCCCAGCGGCAACCCCGCGCGCGACTTTCTCAACCTCGTCGCGGCGAGTGCCAACGAAGCCTCGGCACGGGTGCGCCAGGCGTGGCAGGACTACCAGAGCCCGGTCGACTACGGCATCGCGCCGTCAGGCCTGGACAAGGTCGCGGCCTGCATCGCCGCCGGCCTGCCGGCGCGGCTCTACTATCTCGCCTTCCGCAACAACGCCTTCGACACCCACGTGCAGCAGGCCGACCTGCACCAGCGCCTGCTGACCTACGCGAGTGATGCCGTGCACGGCTTCCTCGCCGATCTCGAACGCCTCGGCGTCGCCGACCGGGTGGTGGTCATGATGTTCTCGGAGTTCGGCCGCCGCGCCGGCGAGAACACCAACCTGGGCACCGATCACGGCACCGCCAACACCATGTTCCTCGCCGGCCGTCCGGTGCATGGCGGCCACTACGGCACCCCCCCCGATCTCACCGTGCTCGACGACACCGACAACCTCGTCCACACCACCGACTTCCGGCGCGTGTACGCGACCGCGATCGACGAGTGGATGGCACCCGGGCAGGCGGCGAAGGTGCTCGGCGGCCGCTTCGAGACGCTGTCCGCGATCGGCTAGGCGGACCGGGCGGCGCGTCGCGCCGGCCGTACCTGCGACGTTTTTTTACACTTCCCCGGGGCTATTTCCTTGTCCCGTCCCGCCCGGCAATGCAAAGGTCGGTGGCACAAGATCCATCCACGGACCCGGGAGAATCCCCTATGACTGCTATCGCTACCCGCCTGCACAGGCTGTTGGCGGCCGCCGCGCTGTTCACGGCCACCACCGCGACCCAGGCCACAGTCATCTACGATGCCACGACCGGCGCCAGCGCTATCATGGGCTACATCTCGGTCGACGATCCCGCACAGGCCGGAGTGCTGTTCACCCACCCGTTCAACGGCTCGGCCTCCGAGATCCTGGACGGCGACACGACCTCTTGGATCGACAACTACAGCGGTACCGAGGTCAGCGGTGCGGCGGGCAACGACACCGCGCCGCTGGATTTCGTCGGTGTGCTGTGGGGCGCCGCCCAGTCCGACATCGTCGCCATCCGGCTCTATCACCAGCTGTTCTTCGACGGTGGCTGGTTCGGCACCGCCGCGGGAGACCCGAACGCCGTCAACCAGTTTCCGCCCAACGACCTCGCGCACAATACCGACGACGCCAACGACGTCGCGGCGCCGACCGTGCAGGTGACCTCCGACGGCGGCTCGACCTGGAGCGCCATCGCGGCCATCGACGACTACGTCTCGGTCATCGCGCCCATCGTGCTGGCGGAGGGACGGGCCAACGAGACCCCGGTCACCTTCGAGTTCGCGGCGCAGAGCGGCATCAACGGCCTGCGCCTGGTCGGCTACGGCGGCGGACGCTCCGACATTCCCGGCGGCCGCGACGAGCAGGGCTTCATCGGCGTCGCCGAGTTCGAGGTCGGCCGCTTCGTGATGGGTGTGCCCGAGCCTGGCACGCTGGCCCTGCTGGTGGCCGCAGTCACGCCACTGGCTGCACGCCGCCGGCGAGCAGCTGCCTGAGAGAGCAGCCGCAGCGGTCCCGTTGCAGCCTCAGCGCTGCGGGCGCGCGGAGCGCAGGCCGCCGATGCTGTTGCGGTTGTAGCTCGACTCGCGGATCGGCGCCGTGAAGACGTCCATGAAACCGATGGTGAAGCGCGCCGCGCCGCGCAGCGCCTGGCCGACCGCCTTGACGCCGCCGGCGGCGGCCCCGGTGGCGAGGCCGCCGACGCCGAAGTTGCGCACGTCCTCGCTGACCTCGGAGACGATGCGATCGGGCGAGGTGATGGTCTCGACCGCGCCGGCTTCCATCAGCTCGTTCTTCTCGAGCTGGCCGGCGAGCATGCGCTCCTCGGCGCTCACCGAGAGGGTCGCACAGAACAGCAGTAAGGCCGTGATCACGGCGGAAATACGGTGATTCATGCTGGGCTCCATCTTGTTTTGCGGGCGGCGGGCAGTCCCGCCAGGCTCGGACTATTTCCGTCCGTATGCCATAACAGTCAGGAGTTTAGGACAATAATCGCAGAAAGTCTCTAGATCACGGCCCGCCCGCCCCCGGCACCGGCGTGGTGCCGGAGGCGGCGGTTCGGTCACGGCTTCGCGCAGATCAGCGCGCACACCCGCTCGAAGGCGCCGTCCGCCAGCGCGCGCATCTCTTCGTCGGTGCGGTCCTGGATCGGATGGCTGACGAAGACGTGGTCAGGGTGAAAGCCGACCGCGTCGCCCTGCGTGCGCGCCGCCGTCTCGAACACCTCGGAGGCCACGTAGCCACCCGGAATGCCGCGTTCCTCGAGTTCCTTGATGTCCTGCAAACTGCACGACGTACAGGAACCTCAGTCGGCCAGGCCTTCGACGACGGCGTCGACCTCGCTGGCGATGGTCTGCACCAGCTCCAGGGGCGCCGGGCGGGTGAAGGTCGGCTTCTTGTAACGCCGCACGGTCACGCCCTGCGCGGTGAAGCGCTCCGCGAGGCGATCGAGGAAGACGTCGCCACGCGACTTGGAGATGTCGAGCAGGCCGAGCGTGAGGCCGTCGAGCGAGGCGCGCTTGGGCAGCGGCTGGCGCGCGACCGGCTCGAGCTCGCCGGTGGGATCGAGCAAACGGGTGGTCATGGTGTGATCTCCCTGGTGACGGGATTGGTGCCGAGCGGACCTTTCATCAGCCAGCCCGGGATGATGGCGGAAAACAGGCCGGCGTCACCGCCGGCGCGAACGAGGACGAGACCGCCCTCGCGAAACTTGGGCAGCGTATCAGCCTCGGCGCTGGCGCGTGGTGCGGACTCATCGGTGCCCATGCCGAGATCGACGCCGCGGATGCGGCAGGCGGCCTGCAGCGCCGCCGTGGCATCGGCCTTGCTCCAGCCGGCCTGGTCGAACACGCGGCCGTGCTCGGGCCCGATCACGAGCACCGCGTCGGCGCCGTTGGCGAGCGCCACGTGGTCGATCGCGCACAGGCTGCCGGCCAGCGAGCGCACCAGGCTCTCGGGCTCGCGCGAGTTCTGGTCGGCGACGCCGATCGGGCCGTCGGCGCTGAACAGCGTCACCGCCGAACGCCCGGCCTCGACGCCACGGTCGGCGGCCAGGGTGGTCCACGGCGTGGCCTCGTCCTCGGCGAAGCAGAAGCCGTACTTGGCCGGCGTGCCGAAGGCGGACTGGTCGGTCTCCTGCGGCTTGCCGCCGCCGATGTTGCGCACGGCGAGCTGCAGCGCGCGGCCGATGGTGGCATTGGCGCGGTTGCCCTGGCCGAGCACGTTGCCGCGCCAGTTCATGCCGATGGCCTCGCGCACCGGGCCGTTGACGATGGCCATGGTGCCGGAGAACCAGGTCGTCGCGAGCAGGCCGTGCAGGCAGAAGGCCGGGTCCAGCGCGGCCTCGACCGCGGCCAGCACGGTCGGCAGGTATTCCGGCTTGCAGCCCGCCATGACCGCGTTGATAGCGACCTTCTCCACCGTGCACGGGACCTGGAACGGCGGCATCGCGCCGAGCACCTCGTCGGCCTCGCGCGTGGTGCCGGCGAGCATGCAGTAGACGCGCTCGGCGGTCGGCGGCACCACCGGTAATCCATCGCTCCAGCCACGCCCGAAGCAGTACTCGATGTCGTCCTCGAGCTCCGGCACGTCGATGTAGCGCGAGCTGAAACGGACCTTTCCGTAGCGCAGCGCAAGGCGTTCGGCGACCCCGGGCTGCACGCTGATCGAGCCGCAGCCGGGGCGCATCTCCGGCAGGCCGCCACCGAGATCGTCGAGACCGGTGAGGGATTCCCAGTCGCTGCGGCTCCAGCCGACGGCGCGGCCGGCCTCGTTGCCGTGCTCGAGCCGGATCAGGGTCGGCACGGTCTCCACGTCGAGTCGCCAGGAGTGCTCGAGGTCGCGGTCGTCGACCACGTTCGCGGTCGACGGAAACTCGGGATCGTCCTGCACGTAGACGGTCAGTGCCGCACCGCGGCGCTCGATCTCGGCGAGTACCGGGTCGACCAGCACGCAGGTCGGACAGTCGCGCTTGACGACCGCGACCAGGCCATCCGGGACAATGTCGCTCATGCGGGGCTTCCAGGCGATGATTGCAGCGGCACGGTAGCCGATGGCGGCGCCGGCGTCCACGGTCCGCGCGGGCCGGCGCAGTCGGCGCCGCGCGCCGATCCATGTCCGCAACGAACGACGTACAGTGGGCGTGACGCCGTCCGCCACGGCCTCAGCAACCGCAACAGGGAGATCCGTCCGCCATGCAGTTCCCGCGCCCCCCGGTCCTGCTCGCCATGCTCGCCTCGCTCGTCGCCGCCGCACCGCTGGCGGCGGACGGCGATACGGCCGGCCCGGCCTACGTGTTCGCCTGGCCCTTCATCGAGGGCACGAACATGCAGCCGCGCGGCGGCACCACCCGCGGCGCGGCGGTGACCCTGGCTGCGACGCCCGACCCGGCGCGCGACCCCAATGCACCCGGCCTCTCGCCGTTCGAGCGTGACCGCCGCGCCATCCTCGCCATGGCCGGGCCCTACCGCGCGAGCTTCGATTTCCTCGAGACCGTGGGCTTCGCGCCCGGCTTCCGGCCGGCCGCCCCGTACCGTTCCTGGGGCACAGAGATCGTCTTCGTGCTGGAGGACGGCGGCGAGTTCATCAGCCTGCAGCACATCCTGGTGCAGCAGATGGTCGACGCCGACGGGCAGCCCGGCGAACCGATCGTCATCAAGCACTGGCGCCAGGACTGGCGCTACCAGGACCGGGTACTGGCCGAGCACGTCGGCAACGGCGTGTGGCAGCGGCACACGCTGGAGGCGGCGGAGGTTGCCGGGACCTGGAGCCAGGCGGTATTCCACGTCGACGACTCGCCACGTTACGAGGCGATCGGCCGCTGGCAGCACAACGGCGCGTTCTCGAGCTGGCAGAGCGCGCCGACGCGGCGCCCGCTGCCACGCCGCGAGTTCTCGGTGCGCGACGACTACGACCTGCTCTACGGCGTCAATCGCCACACCATTCTGCCGCTCGGCTGGACCCACGAGCAGGACAACCTGAAGGCGGTGCTCGGCGACGGCGACGCCTTCGATCGCGAGCGGCCCTTCCTCGCCCGCGAGATCGGTGTCAACCGCTACGAGCGGCTGCAGCATCATGACTTCAGCGCCGCCGAAGCCTACTGGCAGGCGACCGCGTCATTCTGGTCGGACGTGCGCGCGGCGTGGGAGCGGCGGCTGCAGCGCTACCCGCGTTTCAGGCTGCGCGGAACGCTGGAAGGCCGCTCACTGATCATGACGCTGTTCGGCGAAGCGCAGGCCATACAGGCGCGCGGCAACTACGACGGCGCGGCCGGCCGGGCGCGCATCGACGCCCTGCTCGACGCGCACGTCACGCCCGTCGGCCCATCGTCCTGAGCGGGCTGTTACGTCAGTGCACCAGTGGCGGGCGGCTGCCGTCCGGCGCGGCCGTAAACGCGTCGTGCAGCACCGCCTGCCAGGCGAAGGCGGCCTGCTGGTAGACGTTGACCCCGGACGGTGGACGGAAGCCGCCGCCGTGTTCGCCGAGCGCGGTCAGCATGCGTATCACGGCACGCGCGAGGTCGGGCGACGGATGCTGCACGAAGTGGGTCATCATGCGCAGGCAGCTCGCGTGCAGCGCCTCGATGGGCAGGTCGTTGGGATCCACCTTGTCATGCAGGATCTGTTTGACGACGCAGGATTCGGACATCGGATTTCCTCCTCGCTCGGAATCGGGACTGGATGAGGCTGCGCCTCAGTGCAGGGTGCCGGCGCGCGCTTCGCGGCGGCGCAGCGCCGCTTCCGGTGTCGCCACCCAGCGCGCGCAGCATGCGTCCACGGCGGCAAGCGCCGGCAGCGCCACGGCGAACTCGCGGGTGAGTGCGGCGGTGAGCGACGCGTAGTCGAGCGCACCGGATTTCCAGCCGCGCACCGGCCACGCTTCCCAGCGCCCGCCGGTGAGGCGCGACGGGGTCAGGATCGAGATCCCGAACCACGGCTGCCACAGTTGCAGGTGCAGCAGGTTGCGCCCCAGGAAGTAGACGTGAAAGGGGCCGGCCGGGTCGAACACCCGCGCCTCCCACGCACTCAGCGGATTGCCGCAACGGCCACCGTCGAGACGTTCGACGACGATGCGGTCGCGCGGATCGTGCGGCCGCACGGGGTACGGGCGGGCGGCCGACGCGGCGGTTCGCGGGCGTGCGGGAAAGGTCGATATCGAGGCGCGCATCGGGCGGCGGGGCTCCATGTCGGTCAGGGGTGACCCACGGTAATTAAAATGCGAACGATTATCAATTACAAAATATCCGGATTCCCCGCGTTAGCATGCCGGCGATCCGACATCCCCGGGGTCACGCATGTCCCGCCGCCGCCAGATTGCCATGACGCAGGCCGAGATCGACGCCTATCTCGCCGCGCAGCTGACCATGATCGTCGTTTCCAACGGGCCCGACGGTTACCCGCACCCCATGCCCATGCACTTCTGCGTGGAGGCCGACCGTGCCATCGCCATGACCACCTACGCCCGCAGCCAGAAGGTGCGCAATCTCGAACGCGATCCACGCGCAACGCTGCTGGTGGAGAGCGGCAGCGCCTACGAGGCGCTGCGCTCGGTGCTGGTCTATGCCAGCGCCGAGATCGTTACCGACGACGAGGCAACCGCCGCCTGCATGGCCGCCTGCCGGCAACACTCCAATGCCGTGCGCGGCATCGTCACCAGCGCGGAGGACGACCGCACGTTCGCCGCCGCCGCCGCACGGCGCGCGGCCAAGCGCCTGGTGTTACGCTTCCGACCCGACCGCTACGTCTCGTGGGACCACGCGAAGCTCGGCGGCATCTACTGAACGAGGACACGACGGCATGGATTCTGAAGCGCTCAAGACCCTGCAGGCCCCGATCAAGGAACGCTACCGCGACGATCCGGACAGCGCGCTGGTGACGCTCAGCGCCGAGTCCAACGGCGTCGACGGCGTCGCCTGCCGGCTCGAAACCGGCAAGGGCCTGATCGAGGCCGGACTGCACCCGGCGACGGGCGGCAGCGGCGCGCAGGCCTGCTCCGGCGACATGCTGCTCGAAGCACTGGCGGCCTGCGCCGGGGTCACGCTGCAGGCCGTTGCCACCGCCTTTGGCGTCAGCCTGACGCGCTCGACCGTGCGCGCCGAGGGCGACCTCGACTTCCGTGGCACGCTGGGCGTGGCCAAGGACGCCGCGGTCGGCTTCCGCGACATCCGCCTGGTATTCGACATTGCCGCCGATGCCCCGCGCGAGACACTGGACAAGATCGTGCAGCTCACCGAGCGCTACTGCGTGGTGCTGCAAACGATCACGAACCGCCCGCACATCACCGTCTCGACCACCCTCGACTGAAGGACCACGCCATGAGCGCCAATCCCGCCGCAACCGCCACCGCACGACCCACGTTCAAGTCGCTGTCGACCAGCACGGCCGAGGACTGGACCGCCATCTGCGACGAGCACCGGCGCTACTTCGCCGGCCTGCCCGATCGCATCCTCGCCCACCTGCGCCTGCTCGACAGCGACTACGGTGGCTTTCCGGTCGACCGCCTGCAGCACAGCCTGCAAACCGCCGAGCTCGCCGCCGAGGACGGGCGCGACGAGGAGTACGTGGTCTGCGCCCTGCTCCACGACATCGGTGACACGCTCGGCTCGGCCAACCATCCGGACGTCGCCGCGGCCATCCTCTACCCCTACGTGAGCGAGGCCAACCACTGGATGATCAAGCACCACGGGATCTTCCAGGGCTACAACTTCTTCCACCACCTCGGCATGGACCGCAACATGCGTGACCAGTACCGCGACTCACCGTGGTTCGAGTACACCGCCGAGTTCATCGCGAAGTACGACGACCCGGCCTTCGACGCCGACAAGCCGCGCCTCGACCTCGACCTGTTCGCGCCACTGGTGCGGCGCGTGTTCGCCGCGCCGAAGAACACCCTCTACCGCACGCTGCACGAGTGAGCGTCGCCCACCGCCGGGCCGTGCGGTCCGGCGGTGGGCGACGAAAATGACCCGGGCAGCGCCTACTGCATGACGAAGCCGCGGTAGCCCTGCTCGGCAACCTCGATGCACTTCTGCCGGTATTGTCCGACGCCGCCGATGTAGGACAGCAGGCGGCGCGGCTTGCCGTCGATGTTGGAGCCCATGTACCAGGAGTTGGTCTTGGTCACGAGGGTCTGGTTGGCGATGGTGTCGTGGTGCTCGACCCACTCGTCCTGCAGCTCGCGCGAGGCCTCGACCTCGTTCACGTCGTTGCTGCGCGCGTGCTCGATGCAGGCCGTGATCCACTCGGTCTGCTGCTGCAGGCAGGTGGTCATGTTGCACAGCGCCGCCGACGGCGCCAGCGGTGCGCCGGTGGTGAACAGGTTGGGGTAACCGTGGACCGCGAGCCCCATGGCGGTGCGGATGTCCCTGCTCCATTCGTCCTTTAGAGAGCGCCCGCCGCGGCCGCGGATGTCGATACGGGTCAGTGCGCCGGAGCCGGCATCGAAGCCGGTGGCGAGAATGATGACGTCCAGTTCGTGCACGGTACCGTCGGCAAGCTTCAGCCCCTTCGGCGTGACCTCGGTGATGGGGTTGTCCTTCACGCCCACCGGCTCGACGTTGTCACGGTGGTAGACCTCGAGGTAGTTGGACTCCAGCGGCACGCGGTGCGTACCGAAACCGTAATCGGTCGGGATCAGGAGGTCGCACAGCGCCGGGTCCTTGAGCCGCTCGCGCATCTTCTCGCGCACGAATTCGGAGATCTCGGCACTGGCCTCCTCCTCGGTGAAGATCTCGGGGTAGGACGCCAGCCACAGGCGCAGTGAGCCGTCCTGCCACATGCGCTCGTAGGTGTCGCGACGCTGCTCCGGGGTGTGCTCGGCCCAGACGCCGTTGTCGTGGTCGAAATTGAAGCCGCTGAAGCTGTTGGGCAGGTAATCGCGCATCTCCTCGAAGCGCGCGTGGTAAGCCTCGATGTCCGCCTCGCTGTAGGTCGGGTTCTTCATCATGCTGATGTACTGCGGCGTACGAATGAAGACTTTCAGGTGCCCGACCTGGTCAGCGATGGTCTGGATGACCTGGATGCCGGTAGCGCCGATACCGATCACGCCGACCCGCTTGCCGGAGAGATCGATGTCCTCGTGCGGCCAGCGCGCGGTATGAAAGATACGGCCCTCGAAGGTCTCCTGGCCCGGGAACACCGACTCCAGTGGCGCCGACAGCATACCGGCGCAGGTGATGAAGTACTGGGTTTCGATGGCCGTGCCGTCGGCGGTCTCGATGTCCCAGCGCTGCCGCGATTCGTCGTACACGGCGCTCTTGATGGTGGTGTTGAACTGGATGTCCTTGCGCAGGTCGAGCGAGTCGGCGACGTAATTCATCCAGCGCTCGATCTCCGGCTGGCCGGGGAAACGCTCGCTCCAGCTCCAGCCCTTGTACAGGTCCTCGGAGAACAGGTACTGGTAGATGAAACACTCGGAATCGAACTTCGCGCCCGGGTAGCGATTCCAGTACCAGGTGCCGCCGACGCCGGACGCGGCATCGTAGGCGCGCACCTTGAGCCCGCGCTCGCGTAGCTGGTAGAGCTGGTACAGGCCGGCCACGCCGGCGCCGACGATCACTGCGTCATATTGCTCAGCCATTGATTTCTGCTCCTCTCCTCGGGTTGTGCCCGGCGGCGTATGACGACCCCGCGGGCGGCTGGTTCATGGGCACATTATGCCGCCACGGGCAATCCGCCGATTGAACGAAAACGATCCGTTTATTGAACAAAATTGCGTGCGCCGCGGCCAGTACGAGCGGCCGCGGCGCACGCCCGCGGCGCCGTACGTGAGCGCGATGCTGCAGCGCATCAAATTGCCCGGGTGCGGTCCCTCGGCTAAGCTTTCCCCATGACGAAACCACTCCTCCCGCCGCGTCCGCTGGCCGCTGACCCGCGATGGCAGAGCTGATTACCCCGCAGCAATTGCCGCGCTGGGTGCCGGGAGAAGTGATCGCCGCAAGCGACGGCCTGGGCTGGCGGGACGTCGGCCTGCGCGGCTACCGCTACCTCGGCCAGGACGTGTTCATTCCGCCGATGCGGGACCACATGATCGTCTCCTACAAGCGCGGCGACACCCCGATGGAGCGACGCTTCGACGGCTCGTGGCAGCAGACGCAGTGCGCGCCCGGCAGCATTTCCCTGCTGACCCGCGCGCAACGCTCCGACTGGAACTGGTCCGAACACATCGACGTCTGCCACATCTACCTGTCGGATGCCCTGCTGACCCGGCTCGCCAGCGAAGCACTGGATCGCAGCGTGTGCGAGGTGCGCCTGCGCGACGTGCTCAATGTCGAGGATCCGCTGATCACCGGCGCGGTGGAGGCCATACGGCGCGAGGCGGCTGGTGCCGCCCTAGGCGGTGCCCTCTACGTCGAGGCGGTCGGCGCGCAGCTTGCGTTGCACCTGCTGCGTCACTATTCCTCGGTCAGCTTCGACGAGCGCGACGACGGCAGCCGTCTCAGTACGGTGCAGAAGCAGCGCGTCGTCGATTACGTCGAGAGCCACCTCGAGCACAACATCGAGCTCGGCGCGCTCGCCGCGGTCGCCGGCCTCGGGCTCGCCGCCTTCAACCGCCGCTTTCGCGCTACCTTCGGTTCGGCGCCCTACCACTACGTGATCGGCCGCCGGCTCGAGCGCGCACGCCTGATGATCGTCAGCTCCGACCGCGCGCTGAAGCAGATCGCGGCGGCCTGCGGTTTCAGCGACCAGGCGCACATGACGCGGCTGTTCCGCGCGCGGCTCGGCGTCACGCCGGGCGCGCTGAGGCGCGAAGCAGCACGTTAGGGAAGCTCTGAACAAGCCTGGGTCGCGCAGCTTGTGCTCGATTCGGACTTGTTCAGAGCTTCCTTAAGCGACCAGCCGGAACATCAGCACGCCGGCCACCATGGCGGCGATACCGGCGAGCTCGGTACGGTTGATGGCCTCGCGAAAATAGAGCCAGGAGATCAGCAGCGTGAAGATCGCCTCGACCTGCGCCACCGCGCGCACGTAGGACGCGTTCTCCAGCGCGAAAGCGGTGAACCAGCCGATCGAGCCGAGCGCGCTGGTCAGGCCGATGAACGCGATGATGCGCCGGTTGGGCCAGAGCTGCCCGAACACGCGCGGCTCGCGCCAGGCCAGCCAGGCGCCGAGACCGATCACCTGCATGGTCGTCACCACCACCACCGTCCAGCCGCCGCGCCACAGGAAGCCGCCGGGCCCCAGCACCAGGGTCGCCTCGCGGATGAACAGGTAGGAGAAGGTGAACATCAGTGCGCAGCCGAGCGCGACCCGCGTGGCGCGCCCGCCGAGGATCTGCCACGCGGTCTCGCCCTCGGGGTGCAGCGCGGCCGCACCGAACTTGCCGGCCAGCAGGATGCCGACGCCCGCCATCACCACCAGCAGCGCCAGCCAGCCGGTCGCCGACAGGTTCTCGGAAAACCAGACGCTGCCGATCAGCGCGGTCATCAGCACGTCGCTCTTGATCAGCATGCTGCCGACGGCGAAGGTGCGGAGCGTGAACAAGCGAATCAGCAGTGCCGTTGCCAACACCTGGGCGAGCCCGCCGATGGCGCAGAAGACGAAGAAATCCGCGCGCCAGGCCGGCCAGCCCTCCCCGCCCATCGCCATCACCCCGGCCAGGAACAGGACCAGGAACGGCAACCCAAACAGCGACCGTACGTAGGTCGTGCCCATGGTCGACAGGCGCGCGTTCAGCGTCTTCTGCGCGGCCGTGCGCACCGACTGCATGAGCGCGGCGAAGACGCTGATCGGAATCCAGATGAGTTCCAAGCCCGCTCCTCAGGCGGTTAAGGGGACATGCCACATTTTCAAGTCCCTGATTTTCGAACGATGCGATTTGATATCGCCGACATTTGAGCCTGATACGAAAATCAAGGACTTGAAAATGTGGCATGTCCCCTTTTCCCGCCATCGAAAATCAAGGACTTGAAAAAGTGGCATGTCCCCTTTTCTCAGGCCCACGGGCGGCGGCAGGCAGCCGCCGGGTGCGGTTCGGCGAGGCGTGCCGCGCGGCCCGGGAAGAGCTTCTCGCGCAGCGTGCCGGGCGCGTACTCGCTCTGCATGCGGCCGCGCTTCTGCAGTACCGGCACCACGCCGTCGATGAAGTCAGCGAAGGAGCCCGGGGTGGTGGCATAAGCGAGGTTGAAGCCGTCGACGCCGGCCTCTATCCAGCCTTCGAGCTGGTCGGCAATCTGCTCCGGCGCGCCGACCAGCACCGGTCCGCCGCCACCGATACCGACGTAGTTGGCGATGTCGCGCACGGTCCACTGGCGCGAGTTGTCGGCGCTGGCGAAGCTGTGCAGGAAGGTGCGAATGGCATTGGTCCTGACGAACTCGATCGGCTGGTCGGGCTCCAGCTCGGCAAGGTCGACCCCGCTCCAGCCGCACATCAGCGCCATCGCACCCTCGTAGCTCACCTGTTCGCAATAGGCATCGTACTTGCGCCGCGCTTCCTCCTCGGTGCCGCCGGTGATGACCTTCATGTAGGCGAAGGCGAGCACGTCTTCCGGCCGGCGCCCGCGCGCGGCGAGCTTCTCGCGAATGGTACGTACGTACTCGCCGTCGATCTGCGCGCGCGAGCCGACCACGAACACGCACTCGGCATGGCCGGCGGCGAAATCGGTGCCGCGCTCGGAGCTGCCGGCCTGGAACAGCACCGGCGTGCGTTGCGGCGACGGCTCCGACAGGTGACAGCCGTCGATGCGGTAGTAGCGGCCGTCATGGCGCACGTCGCGCACGCGCGCCGGGTCGGCGTAGACGCCGCGCTCGGTATCGCGCACCACCGCGTCGTCCGCCCAGCTGTCCTCCCACAACTGGTAACAGGCGCGGCAGTACTCGTCCGCCATGGCGTAGCGTTCGTCGTGCTCCGGCAGTCCTGCCAGGCCGTAGCTGCGCCCGGCGCTCTCGAGGTATGAGGTGACGATGTTCCACGCCACACGCCCCTTCGTCAGGTGATCAAGCGTGGACACCAGGCGCGCGAAGGTGAACGGGTGGTATTGCATGATCGAGCTGGTGAAGCCGAAGCCAAGATGCTCGGTCGCCGCCGCCATCGCCGGCACCAGCAGCATGGGGTCGTTGACCGGCACCTGCGCCGCGGCACGCAGGGCGGCATCGCGGCTGCCGCCGAAGACGTCGTAGGTGCCCACCACGTCGGCGAGGAAGATCGCATCGAAGCAGCCGCGCTCGACCAGGCGGGCGAGTTCGATCCACTGATTGAGATCGGTGTAGTCGACCATGTGATCGTCGTCGCGCACCCACAGTCCGGGCGACTGGTGCACCACGCAGTTCATGTGGAAGGCGTTGAAGTAGATGCGCTTGCGTCGTGCCATCAGCGTGCGTCCCCGAGCGCCTTCAGGCCGCGCGCAGGTCGAGCAGCGGCGGTTCGGCGAGCGGCGGGGTATCCCACTTCCTGAGCTCGGGCAGCACGTGCTCGGCAAAGCAGCGCATGTTGCGCTCGGCCTCGTCGTAGGGCATGCCGGCGTAGCTCAGGTTACACATGATGGCATTGGGATTGATGACCTCGCGGATGTAGGCGATCTTCTCCAGCACCTGGGCCGGCGTGCCCCACGGCATGAGGTCGGTGAAGTCCTTCGCCGCGCCGTCCATGCCGTGCTTGGCGATGTACTTGCCGACGTTGCGGTAGAACTCGTAGCCCTTGTGCTGGCCGAACTTCTCGGCGGTCATCTCGTAGTGCTTCATGGCCGTGTGGTAGTAGCGCGAGATCCAGGTGTAGGCCATGTCCTCGGCACGCGCGGCATCCTGGTCGATGAAGAAGAAGCCGCCGCAGAAGGGCGGCGGCGGCGCGCAGCCGTTCTCCTTCTCGTAGGCCTCGTTGTAGATGGCGAAATCCTGCTGCACCACGTCCCACGGCTTCTGCGGAATGACCAGCAGTCCCACGCCCAGACGCGCCATGATCGGCATCGATTCGGGCGATACGGCGGCGGCGTAGCTGCGCCCGCGAAACGACTTCAGCGGCAGCGGGCGAATGTCACGGCGCGGCTGGCGGGTGACCGCGCCACCCTCCATGTAACCGTTCTCCAGCGCGTTCAACAGCAGCTCGGCGTACTCCACGAAACGCTCGCGGCCCTCGCCCTGGTCGATGCGAAAACCCTCGTACTCGACGTTGCCGAGGCCGCGTCCCAGCCCCAGGATCATGCGCCCGCCGGACAGGTGGTCCAGCATCGAGATCTGTTCGGCGATACGCATGGGGTCGTGCCACGGCAGCACGATCACGCTGGAGCCCAGCTTCACCCGGGTGGTACGCCCCGCCATGTAGGTCAGGAACTGCACCACGTCCGGACACATCGTGTAGTCGGTGAAATGATGCTCTATGCCCCACACCGAGTCGAAGCCGAGCGGCTCGGCCATTTCCGCCAGGCGCACCTCCTGCCGGTAGACCTCGGCGTCGGAAAGTGCGTTGTCCGGGTTCTGGAAGATGGGTGTGTATCCGACGTGCATGCTGACGCTCCCCTGCGTAAAACAGCGCTCAAACTAACGCCTGGCCGCGTTCGTGGGAAGCACCGCGCGCATGCGCTGCCCGGCACGGCGCTGTGCTAGACTCAACACGCATCGTCCGGAGGGGAGGCCGCCGATGACGCCGCCCGCGAGCGGACATGCGCGTCGCGTCGCGCGGTGACGATCCCCACCGGCTGAACGAGACCGGGCACGGCATACGCGCCGTGCCCCGCAGCCGAGGTTGTCGCCATGCTCCAGGACAAGACGCTCATCATCACCGGCGCGGGCGGCGCGCTGGGCCGCGCCGCGGTCACCGCTGCCACCGCGCATGGCGCACGGGTACTGGAGTTCGACCTCGCGTTCGACGCTGACGGCGAGAACCGTTACGTCGTCGACCTCACCCGTCCGGAGGTCGTGGCCGGCTGCGTGGCCGAGGCCGGCGACGTCGACGCCGTGCTCAATATCGCCGGCGGCTTCGACATGGGTCCCGCGGTGCATGAAACTTCGGCCGAACAGTGGCAACGCATGCACGACATGAACGTGCTCACACTGCGCAACATGGTCGCCGCGGTGGTACCGGGCATGATCGAGCGTGGCCGCGGCGCGATCGTCAACGTCGGCGCCTTGTCGGCGCGCGAAGGCCAGTCCGGCATGGGCGCCTACGTCGCTGCCAAGAGCACCGTCATGCGCCTGACCGAGACCATGGCAAAAGAGCTGCGCGGCCACGGCATCAACGTCAACGCGGTGCTGCCGAGTATCATCGATACCGCCGCCAACCGCGAAGCCATGGCGGACGCCGATTTCTCGAAGTGGGTCACGCCCGCCGACCTCGCCGAGGTCATGTGCTTCCTGGCCTCCGACGGCGCACGCGCGGTGCACGGCGCGCTGGTACCGGTAGCCGGGCTGTCCTGAGCCATGGCGAGCCTGCGTGACCAGGCCGCGGTCAGCGGTGTCGGCGAGACGGCCTACACGCGCGAGACCGCGCGCAGCCAGCTCGAGCTGACGCTCGAGGCTTCGCTCAACGCGATTGCCGACGCCGGCCTCACGCCGCAGGATATCGACGGCGTCATTCCCTACGGCGCGGGCGGCATCGTCGCCGAGGACTTCATCACCAACTTCGGTCTGCCAGACCTGCGCTACTCGGCGCTGACGCCGATGGGCGGCGCGAGCCCGGTGGCGGCGCTGCAGAGTGCGGCGATGGCGGTCGCCACCGGCGTCGCGCGGCACGTGCTGATCGCGCTCGGCCGCGGCAGCATCGCCGGCGGGCGCATCACCAAGCGGCTCGCCGAGATGCCGCAGATGCACGTGGTCGCGGAGTACGAGATGCCGCTGGGCACCAACGCCCCGGCACAGTTCTATGCGCCCATGGCACGCCGCCACATGCACGAGTACGGCACCACTTCCGAGCAGCTCGCCGAGGTCGCCATGACCTGTCGCCGGCACGCGCAGATGAACGAGCGCGCGATGATGCGCAAGCCGATGACGCTGGCCGACCACCAAGGCTCGCGCATGATCGCCGAGCCCTTCCGCCTGTTCGACTGCTGCATCGAGAGCGCCGGCGCCGCCGCGGTCGTGATCAGCAGCGCCGACGCTGCGCGCGACCTGCGTCAGCCACCGGTCTACATCGCGGGCGTCGCCGAGGGCCATCCCGACTCACCCAGCGCGATCACACAGCGCCCCGAGCTGACCCGGCTCGGCATCGCCAAGGCCGCCGACCGCGCCTTCGCCATGGCCGGCGTGAGCCGGGCGGACATCGACGTCGCCGAGATCTACGACTGCTTCACCTGGGTCGTGCTGTGCCAGCTCGAGGATCTCGGCTTCTGCGCCAAGGGCGAAGGTGGCGACTTCGTCTCCGGCGGGCGCATCGGGCTCGGCGGCGAGCTGCCGATCAATACCCATGGCGGCCTGCTGTCCGAGGCCCACATCGCCGGCATGAACCATATCGTCGAGCTCGCGCGCCAGCTGCGCGGCGCCTGCGGCGAACGCCAGGTAGCCGGCGCCGAGGTCGGACTCGTCACCGGCTACGGCGATCTCGGCGACGGCTCGCTCGCGATCATGCACCGATGAGTACGCCGACCATGAACGAGGCTTCGCAACTGCCGCCGCGCCCGCTGCCGGCGCCCGAGTACCCGGCGTACTGGCACGCCCTGCGCGAGCACCGGCTGGTCGCACAGCGCTGCAGCGCCTGCGGCACGCTGCGTCACTACCCGCGCCCGCTGTGTGGCAGCTGCCACAGCTTCGACTACGACTGGGCCGAGCTCAGCGGCCGCGGCACGGTCTATTCGTGGACCGTGTGCCATCACCCCTTCCACCTCGCCTTCAAGCGCGAAGCACCCTACACCATGCTGACCGTGACGCTGGAGGAAGGCGTGCGGCTGCAGGCGCCGCTGTGCGGCGGCGGCAGCGCCGTGCCGGCCATCGGCCAGGCAGTCACGGTCGGGTTCGTCGATTGCGGCGACGATCTCACCCTGCCCTGCTTCCATCTCGACGGCGCGACCGGATGAGCACGCGGGAGGACGGCGCTTGAGCACGCTCATCACCGACGAGATCCGAGCCTGGATCGGGCGCAGCGAGCCGCCGGTGCGTTTCGAGGTCACGCGCCGCGACATCATCAAGTACGCCATCGCCACCGGCCAGCGCAACGAGAAGTTCCTGCGCGGCGACGAGGCCCCGCCGATGTTCCTGTTCGGCGCCGATCGTCCGCTGGCGACGC
The DNA here is from genome assembly GCA_041984235.1 of Gammaproteobacteria bacterium. Classification (GTDB taxonomy): domain Bacteria; phylum Pseudomonadota; class Gammaproteobacteria; genus JBHIYN01. Next base: position 48,200 of record JBHIYN010000001.1, on the reverse strand, counting down.
TCGACGAGCTCGGTGCAGACGGGCTGCGCGCCGACAGCATGGGCCCCGAGCTGCCGCTCAAACGGGTCATGGCCGGCGGCACGAAGCAACGCTACCTGCGGCCGGTGCGGCCCGGTGACGTCCTCTTCATCACGCGCTCGGTAGCCGACATCTTCGAGAAGCAGGGCTCCAGCGGCCCGCTCATCTTCGTCGTCTACGACATCACCGTGACCGACGAGCAGGGTGAAATGGTCCAGCACGAGACCCTGACCCGGATTAACCGCTGATGCCGACGCGGGACACCATTCGCGTCGACGACGCCCTGCCCGAACGCGATCACGTCGCCACCAACGTCTCGCTGTTCCTGTACAACGCCGTGGTGTGGAACGCGCACCGCATCCACTACGACGAACGCTACGCGACCGAAGTCGAGAAGCACCCGGGCATCGTCATCGACGGCCCGCTGCAGGGCGACTGGCTGACCCAGGCGGTGCTCGACTGGCTGGGCGACGACGGCACCCTGGTCGAGTTCGAATACGCCAACCGCCGCGCGGCCATGCTGGGCGAGATCCTCACCGCCGGTGGCCGCGTCACCGCCATCGACGGCGACGAGGTCACGCTGGAGCTCTTCATTCGCAACGAGCGTGGCGAGGTGACCACACCCGGCCGCGCCGTGGTGCGGCTGGCACCCTGAGCGTCAGCCCCAGGCGTCGCGCGTGATGCTGGCGTACCAGCCGCGCGCGTAGTCCGCCTCGCGCGCGCGAAAGTCGGCATCGGCGTCGGCCGGGCTGACCCCGCCGGCGCCCGGCACGCTGTGTATGGCACCATCGGCGATGCGATACACGGCAGCCACCGAGATCCCGTAGTCGGGCGCCAGCAGGCTGTAGCAGGTGTTGGCGTAGGACGGCTCAGGGACGGCCCGGCCTTGCAGCTCCGCCGCTATCGCGGCGGCACAGATCTTGGCCTGGCTGTTGGCGGAGAAGCCCGATTTAGGCATCTCGCCGGCGATCGCCGCGTCGCCGATCACGTGCACGCCTGCGACCCGGGTCGAGGCGAAGCTCAGGGGATTCACCGGGCACCAGCCGCTGTCATCGGCGAGGCCGCTGGCGACGGCGAGCGGTGCCGCGCGCTGCGGCGGAATGACGTTGATCACGTCACCGCGGTGGCTGGTGAAGCCCGACTCGGTCTCCACCGTCATGCTGGCCGCGTCGACGCGCTCGACGATGCCGCCGGCGGATCCGGCGACCCATTCGATCAGGCCGGGATAACGCGCCGCCCAGCCCTGCATGAACAGCCCCTGCTTGGAGAAGCTGTCCTTGGCATCGAGCAGCAGGAGCTTCGACTTCGGCTTGTGCCGTGAGAGGTAGTGGGCGACCAGGCTGGCACGTTCGTAGGGACCGGGCGGACAGCGGTACGGGTTACCCGGCGCGGTGATGATTACCGTGCCGCCGTCGGGCATGGCCTCGAGCTGGCGCCGCAGCAGGGTCGTCTGCGTACCGGCCTGCCATGCGTGGGGCATGCGTTCGACGGCGGCGGCATCGTAGCCAGGCAGTGCGTCGAGGCGCACCTCGATGCCGGGCGACAGCACCAGGCGGTCATAGCTGAGCCGGTGACCGCCGGCCAGCTCGACGCGGCGCGCAGCGGCGTCGATCGCCTGCGCCTGCGCGTGCACCACCTCGACCCCGAGGGCACGCAGGCTGTCGTAGCCGTGCGTGATGTCGTCGAGCTCGCCGAGGCCGGCGATGACCAGGTTGCTGAACGGACAGGTCAGGTGCACCGGCTCGCGGGTCACCAGGGTGACCGCCAGGTTCGGGTCCAGCCAGCGCAGGTAGCGCGCACAGGTGGCGCCGCCGAATCCGCCGCCGATCACGACCACGCGTGCCGCACGCTCTGCCGCGCGCAATCGCGGCGCCAGCGCCAGCGCGGCCAGCCCGGCGCCGTGGGTGAGGAAACGGCGGCGCGAGGCGGTCATCGGCGCTCGCCAGGCCAGCGCGCCGCGATCCAGCGCGCGATGAGTGCGATCTCGGCGTCATCGTAGCCGCGCGCCAGGCGCGGCATCACGGTGCCCGCGCGAGTGCCGTCCCGAAAGCCCATCAGCGCCTGCGCGATCTCCGCGGCCGGGCGGCCCACGATGACCGGGATCCCCGCGCCGTCGGGCGAGTCCCCGGCGTGACAGGTCAGGCAGGACGCACCGAGCATGAAGGGACGACGATCCTCGCCGCTCGCCGGCGCGGCGGCGACCAGCAGCAGTGCCGCGGGGACGACGCCCCGGCGGGCAACGCGTCGCATGCGGGAGGTGACGAACGCCATAGGGCCAAAGCATAGCGCAATGGCCGCGGCGCGAGCCTACTTGCGACGGCGTGGCGCGCCCTTGTTGCGCCGATCGCGGTGGCGCAGCTTCTTGCGCGGCGGACGCTCGCCGTCGCCGCGCGGAATCGTCGTCCGTTCCTCGAGCCGGCTCAGGCGCAAGGCCTGCCCGGCCACGCGCACACGCCGTAGGTGCTCGAAGATCTCCTTCGGCATGCCGGCCGGGAGCTCGACCGTGCTGTGATCGTCGAAGATATCGATGCGCCCGATATCGCGGCCATCGAGCCCGGCCTCGTTGGCGATGGCGCCGACCACGGCACCCGGCAGCAGGCGGTGCGTGCGCCCGACCTCGATGCGGAAACGCTCGAAACCGGGTGGCGTGCGTCCGCCCGTTCGACGCGCGGGCGGCGCCGAGTCGCCCTGCTCCGCGCCGCGCTCGTGACGGCGCGGTGGCCGCTCTTCGCGCGGTGGCCGATCGCGGGCCGGCCTGCGGTCCTCACGGTAGCTTCGCTCCTCAGGCGACGCGCGATCACCACGCCCCGCGGCGTCCTCGCGCGACGACCACTGCTCACGGCGTGCGGGGCGAGGCGGCACCGGCGGCTGCAGGGGCGTTTCGCCCTGCACCAGGCGCGCCAGGGCCGCGGCGATATCCAGCGTGGCGACCTCGTGCTCGCGCTGGTACTCGCAGACGAGGTCGGCATAGGCACCGAGGTCGCCGCCGCGCAGGGTATCGGTGATGGTCTGCATCAGGCGTTTGCGGCGGCTGTCCGCAATGTCCGCCGGGCTCGGCAGGGCCATCGGCTCAACCGGGGCGCCGGCGACCTTCTCGATCAGGCGCAGCATACGCGTCTCGCGCGGCGTCACGAACAGGATCGCGTCGCCGTGGCGCCCGGCCCGGCCGGTGCGCCCGATGCGGTGGACGTAGGCCTCCGGGTCGTAGGGCATGTCGTAGTTGACGACGTGGCTGACGCGCTCCACGTCGAGCCCGCGCGCGGCGACGTCGGTCGCGACCAGGATGTCGAGCTTGCCGCCGCGCAACTGCTCGATGGTACGTTCGCGCGCCTTCTGTGGCATATCGCCGTTGATCGCGGCGCTGGCGAAGCCGCGCGCCTCCAGGCGTTCGGCGAGGTCCTGGGTCGCGATCTTGGTGCGCACGAACACCAGCACGCCGTCGCAGCCCTCGACCTCGAGCACGCGCGTGAGCGCATCGAGCTTGTCGCGCCCACCGACGCGGATGAAACGCTGGCGTATGGTCGAGGCGGCAACCGTGTCGACGCGAATCGAGACATGTGCGGGCTGCTGCAGGTAGCGCTCGGCGATGTGACGCACCGGCCCCGGCATGGTCGCCGAGAACAGCGCGATCTGGCGGGTTTCGGGTAGTTCACCGAGCACCCACTCGACGTCCTCCAGGAAGCCCATGCGCAGCATCTCGTCGGCCTCGTCGAGGACCAGGCAGCGCAGCCCTGCCGCGTCCAGGGTGCCGCGCCGCATGTGGTCCATCACGCGTCCCGGCGTGCCCACCACCACGTGCACGCCGCGCTTCAGCGCGCGCAGCTGCACGCCGTATTCCTGGCCGCCGTAAATCGGCAGCACGTGGAAACCTTCGAGGCCGCTGGCGTAGCGCTGGAACGCCTCGGCGACCTGGATCGCGAGCTCGCGGGTCGGGGTCAGGACCAGCGCCTGCGGGCGGCGCTCGGCGAGCGCGATCTGCGCCAGCAGCGGCAGCGCGAAGGCCGCGGTCTTGCCGGTGCCGGTCTGCGCCTGGCCGATCAGATCGCGGCCCTGCATGAGCACCGGGATGGTTGCCGCCTGGATCGCGCTCGGCGTTTCGTAGCCGACCGCGTCCAGCGCGGTACGCAGGGCGGCGGGCAAATCGAGCTGGTCGAAGGAATCTACGGGGGCGGAAGCGGACACGGCGGTATACCTGCAGGCGGCGCGGGCGGCGCGATCGCGTGGCCCGGGGCGGCGCATTATAGGGGTCCGGCGCACGCAGTGCACTGCAGCAATCGGCCTGTCACGCCGGACGGTGCACACGACCCGCCGGCACCCAGGCATCCGGCCACACAGGAGCGCACCGTCTCATCGGCCCGAAGAACCCGGTCACGCCCGACTTCCTCGCGACCTTCACCGAAGCGTGGATCGAACAGGATCTCGACAAGCTGAAGGCGCCCATGGCCCACGACGGCACCTTAAATGGCCTCGCTCGGGAACGACGAGGACGGCGCCGTACGGGTCGGTCGCGAGCAGGTCCGCAAGGGCTTCGCGAGCCTGTGGGACAACTACCGCGACGCGCAGTTCGAGCCGGTCGGCGAGGATTTCATCGCCGGCGGTGCGGCTGCTCGGCGGGGATCTTCGCCGGCACGCACAAGGCCACCGGCAAACGGGTCGGCGCGCGGCGGTGACGTCTACACCTTTCGCGACGCCAGGATTGCGGTCAAGAACCCGATGCGCAAGCAGGCACCCTGAGCCCGTCTAGGCCGCCGCCTCGGCCGCCGGCGAGAGGTCCGCGGCGCGTTCCAGCGCGGCGATCAGCAGCTTGGTGCGGCGCGCATCGAGCGTCTCGCCACTGTCGTTGGTGACGAAGAAGACGTCGACCGCCTTCTCGCCGAAGGTGGCGACGTTGGCGCCGCGCAGATCCACGCCGGTCTCGGCGATGGCCGCGGCGAGCGTCGCCAGCAGTCCCTTGCGATCGGCGGCGACAACCTCGATCGCGGTCACGTTGTGGGCGGCCGCCGTGTGGTGGCGGACCTGCACGGGCTGCGCCTTCATCAGGATGTCCGGTTTGGCCGGACGCTTGATCGGCGGCGGCTCGTCACCGCCGAGCACCTTGAGCAGGCGCTTCTTGAGCCGGTCGATCTGCCCCGCCTCGGTCAGCGGGTTGTCGTTGGCATCGGTAATGTGAAACTCGTCCAGCACGCGGCCGTCGCGCAGCGCGTAGGCATGTGCGGTCATGGCCTTGGTGTTGGCATGGGCAAGCGTCGCGGTGAGGTGCGAGAAGAGCTTGGGCCGGTCCAGCCCCCAGGCCAGCACGCGCGTGTAACCCAGCGTCTCGTTGGTCTCCAGGTGTACGCCCGATTCCGCGCCCAGCATGCGACTCAGCGTGAGCAGGGTCGCCGGCGGGCAGTGCATGGCCAGGGTGTTGGAGATCACCGCCAGCGCGCGCTGCACCCGCGCCTTCTCTTCCGGCTTGCACATCGACAGCACGCTCTTCTTGCGCAGCGCGATGCGCGCCTCGGCATCCTCCGCCTCGACCTGGCCGGTGCGCAGCACACCGTCGGCGGCGTTGTAGAGCTGGGTGAACAGGTGGCCCTTCCAGTCGGTCCAGGTACCGGGGCCGACCGCGGTGACGTCCGCGACGGTGAGCAGGAACAGGTACACCAGGCGCTCGCGATCGCCGACGAAGCTGGCGAATTCGGCGATGACGTCGGGATCGGAGAGATCGTAGTGCTGCGCGGTCTTCGACAGGCGCAGGTGGTGCAGCACCAGCCAGGCGACCAGGTCGCAGTCGTCCTTGGACAGACCCAGGCGCTTGCAGAAGCGTCGCGCCAAGGTCTCGCCGATCTCGGAATGGTCGCCACCGCGCCCCTTGGCGATGTCGTGGTAGAGCAGCGCGAGGTAGAGCAACTCGGGGCGCTCCAGGCCCGACATCAGCTTGGTCGCCAGCGGCATGTCGATGAATTCGCCGGCGCCGAGGCGGAAGTCACGCAGGATGTCGATCGCACGAATGGTGTGCGCGTCGACGGTGTAGTGGTGGTAGCGGTCGAACTGGCCGTGGCCGGTGATGCGGCCAAAGTCCGGACAGAAGCGTCCCAGCACGCCGGTTTCGTGCATCTGGCTGAGTGCGGTGGTGATGTTGCGCGGCGCGCGCAGGATATCGAGGAAGATCGCGTTGCATTCCCTGGTCGCACGCACCTTGGCAGTGATCAGGTCTGCATGCTTGCGGATGGTACGCAGCGCGCGGCTGTTGAGGTAGCGCTGCTTCTTCTGCGCCTCGCGGAAGATGCGCATGACGTTGAGCGGATCGGCGGCGAATTTCTTCTCGTCCCAGATGCTGACTTCCTCGCGCCGCACCTCCATGCCGCCACCGAGGCTGATGCGGCTGCGCAGCGCGGGCTGCGGGTTGATCTGCTCCTCGAAGTGCTGGATGAAGATGTCCGACAGGTCGGCGACGGTGCGCACGTTGAGAAAGTAGTTCTTGAGAAAGCGCTCGACCGCGCTCGACTTGACGCTGTCGCGGTAGCGGAAACGTTCGGCCAGCTCCGGCTGATACTCGAAGCGCAGGCGATCGTTCTCGCGTCCGGCCAGCAGGTGCAGGCCGGTGCGCACGCGCCACAGGAAGTCGCGGCTGCGGGTGAAACCGTTGAACTCCGACTCGTCGACCACGCCCTGGCCAATCAGCTCGCGCGCTGCCGGCACGCCGTACCAGGCCATGGACAGCCAGAAGATGGTGCTGACGTCACGCAGGCCACCCTTGCCGTTCTTGACGTCCGGCTCCATGCAGAACGCGGTGCCGCCGTTGGCCTGGCGCCGGGTGCGGCACTCCTCGAGCTTGGTGCGGCAGAACTCCACGCGGCGGCGCCGGCTCCAGCGCTCCGGCGCCTCGCTGCGCATCAGCTTCTTGTAGTGTCGCCCGGGACCGCACACGAGGCGCGATTCGAGCAGCGCGGTACGGCCGTGATGGTCGTCGGTGGCGAAGCGCTTGGCCTGCTGCGGCGTACGGACCGCGTGCCCCAGGTGCGCGCCGCTGTCCCAGACCAGCTGCGCATAGCGCTGAATGCAGCCGTTGAGCACGTCGTCGTCGGTGTCGGGGACCAGGAACAGCAGGTCCCAGTCCGAATGCGGGCAGAGCTCCGCGCGGCCATAGCCGCCGACCGCGACCAGGTCGACCGCGCCCGCGGCCTCGCTGGCAACCTCGTGCCACAGGTCGATCAGCAGGCGGTCGACCGCGCTGCTGACGTACTTGACGATGGCGCGCCCGTTCTGGTGCGCGTCGAGTCGCCCCTGGGCGCCGTCGACGATGGCCTGGCGGCGCTGCTTGGCGGTGTGCAGAAGATCGGTGTCGGTCACGGGGAGGCTCCCGGAGCGCGCTACGCCGCGCTCGCCAGTGGCGCGGTGTCGAGGCTGTACAGCCGCGCGACGTTGTCATGGACGATCAGGTTGCGCTCGTGCTCGCTCATGTGCGCGAGCTGGGTCGCGAGCAATTCCTGCGACCACGGCCAGGTCGAGTCCGAGTGCGGGAAGTCGTTGGCCCACATCATGCGCTCGATGTTGACGTGATCCTTGAAGTGGAACGCGGTGTAGTCGTCCTGGAAGGTGAAGTAGATGTGTTCGCGGAAGTACTCGCTCGGCGTGCGTTCGAGCTCGCGCCCGCGCATCCAGTGGCGGTGACGCTTGTAGGCGTGGTCCATGCGGTACATGTAGTGCGGGATCCAGCCGCCGTCGGCCTCGACCGAGACGATTTTGAGCCCCGGGTGGCGCATGAAGATGCCGTCGAACACGAACATGCTCATGAGATCCTGGTTGCCGCGCACGATGGACATGAACGAGTTGATGCGCGAGCCGCGCCAGGCCTGCTTGAGCTGCTCGCCGGAGGTCAGGATGTGGAAGCTGGGCACCAGGCCGAGCTCGACGATACAGTCGAAGAACTCGGCATAACGCTCGTCGTCGTAGTCCGCCTCGCCCGGCATGCCTGGCAGCATCACGCCGCGGAAGCCCTGGGCATGGATCGCGCGCAGCTCGGCAATGCCGCTGTCCGGGCTCGCGACCGCGCACTGGCCGAGTCCGATCAGGCGCGCGGGGTAGGCCGCGCAGAATTCGAGCAGCCAGCGGTTGTAGGCTTCCATGCAGGCCTGCTTGAACTCGAGGTCGGGGATGTTGCAGATCTCCATGCCGACCGAGGGATAGATGATCTCCGCCGCGATGCCGTCGCGATCCTGGTCGGCGATGCGCGCCTCGGGGTCCCAGCCGCCGCGATGCAGCTTCTCGAAACGCGCGCCGCGCGGCGGCAGGTCCTCCGGCGCCTTGCCCGCGCCCATCGCCAGCGCCATCGGGATCGGGGTGCTGCTGCCCTCGATGCGGAACACGTCGCCGCGCCGCTCGTCGTGCACTAGGCGCGGCGCGCGATCGCGGAACCGCGGCTCGATGAAGTCGACGTAGCAGTTGGGCGGCTCGGCAACGTGACTGTCGGCGGAAATGACCGGCTTCAGCATGGCGGTGACCTCACCAGGAATTGCGCAGCTCGCGCAGCTTGAGGAACACGGTCTTCGGATCCGGCTCGTCGGGCAGGTCCGGAAACGCCTCGCGCAACGCGCGGATCACTGACGGGCTGTGCAGGCGGAAGAACGTGTTGATCTCCTTCTCCAGCGCCAGGGTCGAGACCAGCGGCGCATTCGGATCCTGCTCCGCGACATCCGCGAGCAGGGCTTTCGCACGCGCGTTGTCGGGCTCGCGGTCGAGGGTGAAATTGAGGTTGTTGGCGATGTAGTCGTGCCCCGGGTAGACGCGGGTCGTGTCCGGCAGCCGCGCGAGCTGGTTGACGAAGGTGTCGTAGAGCTCCTCGGGGTGCCCGCCGTGATGGCAATTGCCGGCACCGGCATTGAACAAGGTGTCGCCACAGAACAGGGCCGGCTCGTCAGTGTGCGACAGCAGGCAGACGTGGCTCATGGTGTGGCCGGGCGTATCCAGCGCCTCGAGCTCGACCGTCTTGCCGACCTTGATCACGTCGCCTGCCTCGAGTCCGCGGTCCATGCCCTCGATGGCATCACGCGCGTTGGCATGCGCCAGCAGCCTGGCACCGGTCGCGGCGATGACCGCGGCATTGCCGCCGGTATGGTCGAAATGCTCGTGGGTGTTCAGCACCTGGGTGATGGTCCAGCCGTTGCGCGACGCGGTAGCCAGGCATTTCTCGTGGTCCAGCGGATCGATCGCCAGGGCTTCGCCGGTCGCGTCACACACGATCAGGTAATTGAAATTGCGGTAGGCGTTCCCGGTCCAGATCTGCTCGACTAGCATGCGCGCCCTCCTCGCTCGTTACGTGCGCCGCGGCAGCGACAAGGCTAACACGCCGCCGTGCCGCGGGCAGCGCGCTTGACCTCGCCGGGCAACCGCCGACAATGGTTGCCCCGAATCAATGGCACGGATACCGACCATCACATGAGCGCCGGCGAAAGACTCCCAGGCACCCCCGACCCCATGCACCGCTGGCCGGCCAGCGGCGGCGTAACCATCGCCGGCGACAGCTGGGGCGATCCGAATGGTCCGCTGATCCTGCTCCAGCACGGCGGCGGTCAGACCCGGCATGCCTGGAAGAGCGCGGGCGAAACCCTCGGCGCCGCCGGCTATCACGCGGTCGCTTTCGATGCGCGCGGTCACGGGGATTCCGACTGGGCGCCGGACGGCGTCTACGGCCAGGACGTCATGATCGCCGACCTGCTGTGCGTGATCGACGCCCTCGGCGGCCGCCGCCCGGTGCTGGTCGGCGCCTCCATGGGCGGCGGTGTCAGCCTGGTCGCGGTCGGCGAGGACCACGTCGACGCCACCGCGCTGGTGATGGTCGACATCGCACCGCAGATCGAGACCGAGGGGGTGAACAAGATCGGCGCCTTCATGAGCTTCAAGCCCGAGGGCTTCGATTCACTCGAGGAAGTTGCCGACGCCATTGCCGCCTACCAGCCGCATCGCAAGCGGCCGCGCGATCTGTCCGGCCTGGCCAAGAACCTGCGCCGCGCGCCCAACGGCAAGTACCGCTGGCACTGGGACCCCCGCTTCCGGATCCTGCGCCGCGACATGGAGAAGCGCGCCGAGCGCCTCACCGCCTGCGCGCAGAACCTCTCCCTGCCTACCCTGCTGGTGCGCGGCGGCCTGTCCGACGTGCTCAGCGAGGACGGCGCGCAGAACTTCCTCACCCTGTGCCCGCACGCCGAGTACGTCAACATCACGGGTGCCGGCCACATGGTCGCCGGCGATCGCAACGACATCTTCGGCAACGCGGTGATCGACTTCCTCGCGCGCACGGTGCCGATTGGCGGCGAGCCGGTGCAGCCCGCGCACGACCCGCAGCCACACCACGAAGGCCCGGACGGCGACGTCATCGACGTGCCCTGAGGACCGGCCGGGGCTCAGCGCAGGCTCAGACCTGCAGCGGCCGCCCGCGCGCGACCAGTGCCAGGCCGGCCAGCCCCACCGCCAGCAGCGGCAGTCCCGGCGGCAACGGGACCGGGGTCGACAGGAACACGCCACTGCCGCTGGACACGCTCACCGAGTCCGGCAAAGCGAGCGCGAGGTAGGCCGAGTTGCCGAACAGGAAGCCGCTGTAGGCATCCGGTCCGCTGATCGCGTAGATGTCCGAGCCGAGCTGGGCGAAGAGACTCGCGGTGACCACGCCCTGCAGGGTCAGCGAGACGCTGAGGAACTCGCTGATGACGAAATTCCCGGGCAGGATGTCGACCTGGTCGAAGTCGTTCGCGCCACCGCTGACGCCGAGGTTGAGCTGCGCGTTGGCCCAGCCGGTGCTGCTCGGATCGAGCTCGTAGAGCCCGCCGACTTGCATCGACAGGGTCACGGTGTAGGGGTCGTTGTCCGCTGGCGTGAAAGTCAGCTCCTCCTGCAGGCGCGCGTAGGTGGTCGGCACCGCCGAGCCGGACTGGGCGGTCGCCGAGCCGCCGCCGGGTCCGGTGTAGACGACATTACGTACCTTGAGCGCGCCGGTGGCGAGACTGGCCGAGGCGTAGAAATCGAAGGTCACGCCGTCCTGGACCAGGAAATGCGAGACGCTGGCTGCGGGATTGCCGGTATCGAGCTCGTTGACGAACACGCTCTGCGATCCGGTGCTGCCCCAGATGACGCCCTGCGCGGTAGCCTGGCTGGCGGCGCCCGCCAGGTTTGACAGCAGCAGCGCGGCGAGGCCGCACGCGGCCCGCGCGAGCGGCGCGGCGACGGTGCGCTGGATTCGGGCTCGGTGCACCATGGCTTCCCCGATGGGCGGCTTGACAATGATTCACATTGTGCATGCCGCACTCCGGGATTCCGCGTAACCGTTCACGAAATCCATGACGGCCGCGCGAGGTCAGCGGCCGCCGTTACCGCGCGGCGCGCCACCTCGCGGACGGCCCGGGCAGGGTGTCGGCGGGTCGTGCGCTCAGCGCCCTTCGCGGGCGCTCACAGCGCGCCGCGCGAGCCAGTCGGCGATGCGCTCACCGAGCGCGGCGACCAGGCCGGCCTGGGCCTGCACGTAAGCGGAGAAGACCTCGCCGGCCGTGTCGGCGTCGAGCGTGACGCGCTCGCTGCCGAGCACCGCGCCGTCTGCATCGACGGCCTGCCACTGCGCGTCCAGCGTGACGCGCCCGCCGGGGCGACCGTCGAGCCGCGCGATCTCGATCGCGATGCGCACGTCCCAGGCCTGCGGCGCGGTGCCCGGGAAGGACACGCTGTGCACCCCGGGCAGCCGCGCGGCCAGGGCGTCGCGCACCACCCGTGGCACGCTGCGCGCCAGCGGGGCGGCCCAGCGCCGGTACTCGTGCAAAGCGATCTCGCTGTCATCGCGGCGCGTCACGATCAGCGGTTGATCGAGGTAATCCGACACCGTCACCGGACCGATTGCGACTCGCAATTCCGGCGTGCGCCGTTCGTCTACGGCCACGCGCGCCGTGGCCGGCGCTTCCAGCAGGTAGTAACGCGGCGGCGAGGTCGTTACCGGCTTCACGCTGCACCCGGCGCCGAGTACGGCCAGCAGCACGGCCGCCATGATCCTAGTCATCCGCCGCTCCCTCCTTGCCCCAGATGACGGCCTCGGGCCGCCGCTCCAGTGTCTCGCCGAGCTGGCGCAGGGCGCGCGCCGCGTGGTCGATCTGGCGCAGGGTTTCATGCAGCCGCTGGTACAGCGGCGAGTGTTCGTCGAACGTGCCCAGCGCGCCGGCGATGTCGGCACGCAGCGGCGCGAGCTGCTGCTCGAAGCCGCGCGCCGCCGCACCGACCGCCGCGAAGGAATCGCTGGCGCTGTCCAGCGCACGCGCGATGGCCGGGTCCGCGGTCAGGCGGGCGACGCCGTCCAGCGCCGCCACCGCCTTCGCGCCGATGCGGTCCAGCGGAAAGCGGCGCAGCTCGGCGATGAGCGCGTTGACGTTGTCCTTGAACTCGCCGAGCTCGGTCGGCAGGGTCGGGATCTGCGGCAGCTTGCGCGCGCTCGGCACGAGATCGGCGGGCGAGTCGGGGTCCAGCGTGAGATCGACGTAGAGCTGCCCGGTGAGCAGGTTGGCCGTCTGCAGGCGCGCGCGCAGGCCGCGCGCGACCAGCCCGGCGATGATCGCCTCGACCTCGGCCGGCTCTGCCTTGGACGCCGCACCGAGGCGCTGCGGCTGCAAGCGCACCACCACCGGGATGCGCGGGTTGAGCTCTGCGCGCTCGACCTCCAGCCCGACGCTCGCGACCTCGCCGAGCTTGATACCGCGGAACTCGACCGGTGCACCGCGCGCGAGACCGCGCACCGATTCGTCGAAGTACAGCAGGTACCGCACCTGCTCCGTGTAGCCGGCGTCGGCGACCGCGTCGACGCTCTCGAACAGCGCGAACACCGCGCCTTCCGGCGCCTGCGCCGACTCCGCGCCGTTGGGCGCATCGAACTTGATGCCGCCGAGCAGCACTTCCTGCAACGACGCGGTGCGCAGGTCCAGGCCGGTCGCGCCCAGCGAGACGCGCACGCCGCTCGCCAGCCAGAAGCGCGAGTCCTCGCGCACCAGCGCGGTATGCGGCTCGCGCACGAAGACGTGAATGAAGACGTCCGCACCGTCGGCGGCGAGCTCGTAGCCCAGCACTTCGCCGACCTCGATGTCCTTGAAGGTGAGCGGCGAGCCGGGCTGCACGTTACCGAGCTCGGCGGCGCGCAGAACGAAGCTGCGTCCCGGCGCGTCGGAGGTCACGATCGGCGGCGTCTCCAGCGCGGTGAAGTGCGCCGCCGGCGCGCCCGCCGCCGGGTCGACCTCGATGTAGGCGCCGGAGACCAGCGTCGACAGGCCGCTCACGCCCTGTGCGCCGACCCGCGGCCGCACCACCCAGAAGCGCGTGTTCTCGGTCAGGTGCGGAGCGAAGTCGAGGCCGATGCGCGCACGCACCTCGATCGTCTTGAGGTCCGGCGCGATGTGCATGGCGGTCACGCGACCGACCTCGACGTCCTTGTAGCGCACCGCGGTCTTGCCCGCCTCGATGCCCTCGCCGCGGGTGAACACGATGGTGATCTCGGGCCCGCGCGTACTGTAGGCCTGCCACGCCAGCCAGCCGCCGACCGCCGCCGCGACCAGCGGGATCAGCCAGAACAGCGATACCGTGCGCGGCGCCCGCGCCGTGGCCAGCGGCAGCTGGTCGTCGCCCGTGCCCGGTGCGCCGAGCTCAGTCATCGGCGGCGTCCCACAGCAGCCGCTCGTCGAAGGTCACGGCGGCGAACATGGTGGCGAGCACGACCGCGGCGAAGAACGCCGCGCCCGGCCCCGGCACGATGGTGGCGAGCGCGCCCAGCCGCACCAGGGCGACCAGGATCGAGATCATGAAGACGTCGATCATCGACCAGCGGCCGATGAAGTCGACGAAGCGGTAGAGCTCGGCCCGCTCGCGCACGCGCCAGCGCCAGCGGCACTGCACCGACACCAGCAACAGGGCGAGCGCGCCGATCTTGACCACCGGCACCACGATGCTGGCGACGAACACCAGGAACGCGATCGGCCACTGCCCCCCCTCGGCTAGGTGCACGATGCCGCTGGCGATGGTGTCCGGTTGTCCGCGCCCGAAGCGCACCACGGTCATGATCGGATACAGGTTGGCGGGGACGTAGCAGATCGCTGCAGTCAGCAGCAGCGCCCAGGTGCGCTGCACCGCGAGCGGCAGGCGCAGCGCCAGGCGCGCGCCGCAGCGCGGGCAGCTCGCGTGGCCGCCCGACGGCATGCGCGAGGTGGCATGGCACACCCGGCAGCAGGCCAGGCCGCGCGCAGCGGCCGAGCCGGCAGCGAACGACGCGGGCGCCTCAGCCACGTGCGAGCGCCGTCCACATGCCCGCGGCATGGCTCGAGGTCCAGGCCGTGAGCACACTCATGAGCGCGAACGCCCACAGCGCCGGGCCGACCACGACCGCCGCGATGTCGCCGAGCTTGACGAACGCCACCAGCGCGCCCAGCAGGTAGACCTCGGTCATGCCCCACGGCGCCAGGCGCACCGACCACAAGGCCCAGGTGCGGGCGGCCTGCCGCCGGTAGCCGTGCGCGATCAGGTAGCTGCGCACCAGTACCGCGGTCGCGTGCATGACCGGGATGACGACGGCCACCATCGCCACCACCAGCGCCAGCTCGTAACGCCGCGCATCCCACAGTCGCACGACGCCGTCGAACACCGTCGCCTGCTCCTGGCGGCCGCCGATGTCGAGCGCGAGCAGGGGGAAGCCGTTGGCGATCGCGAGCAGCACCAGCACCGTTACCGCGAGCGCGGCATCGCGCGCGAGGTTCGGCTCGGCGAACGGCAGCCGTGCACCGCAGCGCACGCAGCACGGCGCGCCGCCGGCGTTGCCGCGCGGCACGCGCTGCAGCCGATCGCAATCGGGGCAGGTTTCGATCGCAGGGTCCATCAGCGCGGCCTCGCGCCTCGGGAAAGGGCGCGTATGCTAACGCCACGTGCGGGCCGGGATCCATGCGCGCGCACGACTTGCGCCGCTCCTGCCGGGATGACAGGCTTGCCCGCGGTTGCAACAGCAGAGGGGAGCCTGCGCCGATGACCCGCAACGACGATGATGCGCGCTGTGCGCCGTGTGCGCGACGCCGGGCGCTGCTGCGCGGCGGCGGCCTCGCCGCGCTGGCCGCGCTGGGTGCCGCACCCGCGCTGCACGCGGCAGGCAGGGACGATCCGCGCCGCCTGCCGCCGCAACCCGACGACGAGCTGGCCTTCCCCTCCTACGAGAACGACGGGCGGGCGCTGACGCCGGCGGACGTCGTCGCCGGCGCCGCGCCGCTGCTGGCCTACCCGCGTGACGCGGCCAGCGGCGTCATACGCGAGCGCTCGCGCCTCAACCAGATCCTGGTCCTGCGCCCGCTGCCGGGCGCAGCCGAAGCCGCCGGGCAGGCCGTCGCCGCGCACGGCATGCTGGCCTTCTCCGGGGTCTGCACGCACACCGCCTGCGGCGTCTCGGAGTGGGACGCGGACCAGCGCCACCTGGTGTGCCCGTGCCACGGCTCGACCTTCGACCCGCTCGCCGGCGGCAGCCGCGTCAGCGGGCCGGCGCCGCGCGCGCTGCCGACGCTGCCGCTGCGCGTGGTCGGCGAGCGACTGGTCATCGCCGGCCCCTTCAGTGCGCGCGTGGGGGCGCAGGCCTGAATGAAATTCTCGTCACGCCGCGCACTGCTCGTGGCACTGACCACCCTGCTGCCGGCGCTGACCGGCGCCGACGATGCCACGCCCGCCTATACCCCGGTGACCGCCGCACGGCTGGCCGCGCCCGAGGCGCACAACTGGCTGCAGTACCGCCGCACCTACGACAGCTGGGGCTACAGTCCGCTGGACCAGATCAGCACCGCCAACGTCGCGCAGTTGGAAGCGGCGTGGACCTTCTCCACCGGCATGCTCGAAGCGCACCAGGCGCCGCCGGTGGTCAACGACGGCATCATGTTCATCACCACGCCGCGCAACCAGGTCATCGCGCTGGACGCGCGCACGGGCGATCAGATCTGGCGTTACCGTCGCGAGCTGCCGGACGACCTGTTCCAGCTCCACCCGACCAACCGCGGCGTCGCGCTGTGGGGCGACAAGGTCTACGTGGCCACCGTCGATGCCTTCCTGGTCGCGCTGGATGCACGTACCGGCGAGGTGGCGTGGGAGGCCGAGGTCGGCGACTACCTGGCCGGTTACTACATGACGCTGGCGCCGCTGGCGGTCGAGGGCAAGGTGCTGGTCGGCGTCTCCGGTGGCGAGTTCGGCGTACGTGGCTTCATCCAGGCCTTCGATGCCGACAGCGGCGAGCCGGCCTGGAAGACCCATCTCGTGCCCGGGCCCGGCGAGCCCGGCCACGAGACCTGGACGGAGGAAGCGTGGCAGCGCGGCGGGATCTCGATCTGGGTCACCGGCAGCTACGATCCCGAGACCCGGCTCAGCTACTGGGGCACGGGTAACGCCGGCCCGTGGATGGCCGAGCAGCGGCCCGGCGACAACCTCTACGCGACCTCGGTGGTCGCGCTCGACGTCGACACCGGCGCCATCCGCAGCCATCACCAGTACCACCCGCACGACGCCTGGGACTGGGACGAGGTCTCGGCGCCGCTGCTGATCGACCTGCCGCGCGGCGGACGCACCATCAAGGGCCTGGTGCACGCCGGGCGCAACGGTTACCTGTGGCTCTTGGAGCGCAGCGCCGAGGGGATCCGCTACGTCGACGCCACGCCCTACGTGAAGCAGAACGTGTTCACCGCCATCGATCCGGAGAGCGGCCGCCCGCAGTACGACCCGACGCGCATCCCGCGCATCGGCCAGCGCGTCGAGTTCTGTCCTTCGATCTGGGGCGGCAAGGACTGGCCGCCTTCGGCCTACAACCCGCAGACCGGCTACCTCTACATCCCCGCCAATGACAACCTGTGCAGCGCGATGACCGGCGCCAAGGCGAAATACCGGCCGGGCGAGCTCTACCTCGGCGTCACCTTCGACACCCTGGAGGTCTTCCCCACCGCCGACGCCGCCGACCACATCGGCGAGCTGCAGGCCTGGGATCTCGCCACCGGCAAGCGCGCCTGGACGGTCGGGTTCAAGTCGCACAACTGGGGACCGGTGCTGACCACCGCCGGCGGCCTGGTCTTTGCCGGCGGCACCAACGATCGCTACTTCCGCGCCTTCGACGCCCGCACCGGCGAGACCCTGTGGCAGCAGCGCACCAACTCCGGCGTGGTCGGCGTACCGGTCAGCTACGCGGTCGACGGCCGCCAGTACGTCGCCGTGCAGTCCGGCTGGGGCGTCGACGCCCAGCGCAAGCAGGACTACCTCGACAAGGCCTTCGGCACCACTACCCACGTCCCCCAGGGCGGCGTCCTCTGGGTCTTCGCCCTCCCCTAGGGACTGTCCCCTTTTCCGACCGCGACGGACAACCGCCCAGAGCACCAACCCCGCTCCAGCGCCACAACCCGCAACGTGGAAAAGGGACTGTCCCCTTTTCCCGCCGCGACGGACAACCGCCCAAAGCACCAACCCCGCTCCGGCACCACAACCAGCAAACTGGAAAAGGGGACTGTCCCCTTTTCCCGCCGCGACGGACAACCGCCCAGAGCACCAACCCCGCTCCGGCACCACAACCCGCAATGTGGAAAAGGGGACTGTCCCTTTTTCCCGCCGCGACGGACAACCGCCCAGAGCACCAACCCCGCTCCGGCACCACATCCCGCAATATGGAAAAGGGGACTGTCCCCTTTTCCCAAAGCTCGACGCCGCCCGCAGCATACGGCGCTCCCCCAAAGCCACGACCCGCAACGTGGAAAAGGGGACTGTCCCTGCTCCCGCGAATAAGGGGACTGTCCCCTTTTCCTACCGCGACGGACAACCGCCCAAAGCACCAACCCCGCTCCAGCGCCACAACGCACAATATGGAAAAGGGGACTGTCCCCGACACCGCACCAACCCCCAAAAAAGGGGGACTGTCCCCAATCCCCCCCCAGGATCGCCTACCCTCCCCAGGTACATCGCAACGAGGGGAGAATCAGCCATGTCCGATACCCTGGAGACGCTGGCCGCGCGCCTGCGCCACCTCGAGGATCTCGAAGCGGTCCGCCACACCTGGCGCGACTACTGCATTCGCCTGGACAGCAAGGACTGGGCCGGCCTGGCCGACGTCTACACCGACGACGCCGAGCTCGAGATGGTCGGCCTGCAGGGCCTGGGCGACGGGCTCGACGGCACCTTCCGCGGGCGCGAGGCGATCATCGAGTCCTTCTACAAGCCGGCCATGGCCGGCGTCTACGACATCCCCGGCGGAATCTTCACCACCGGGCACATCAGCACCAACATGCAGATCGAGCATCTCGGCGACGAGGCCACCACGCTCGCCTACTTCTTCGAGATCGTCGCCAACGACCGCATCCTGATCGGCACCTACCAGCACCGCATGCGACGCGAGCCCGACCGCTGGCGATTCCGGCGGCTGCGTATCACCGTGCGCTACCACGCGGTGGTCGAGGTGCGCGAGCTGGCCGGCTGTGCGCTGACCGACGTCCTCGCACGGCCGATCTGAAACGGCCGCCGGGCGCGGCGCTACCCGTCGCTCATGTGCCCAGCCAGCCGTACAGCCAGCGCTTCTTGGTCTCGAACCACAGCAGGAAGCCCAGCGCGCCACCGACCGGCCACAGCCAGTCGCCGGCGCGCAGCGGCTCGAAGCCGAACCACGCGCCGATCGCCGGCACGTTGATGATCGCGAGGACGACGGCCAGCGACACGCCCAGCGATTGCCACAGCGGCCGGTTGGCAAACAGGTACGGCGTGAACACCGTGCCGCGGGAGCGGTGCGAGAGGATGTTGGCGTACTGCGCGAGCACGATGCCGGCGTAGGTCGCGGCCTGCGCCATGCCCAGCGTGCCGCCGGTGAGCTGCACCATGAAGAAGGCGCCGTAGCCGGCCATGCCCATTACGACACCGTCGGCAACCAGCTCGACCAGGCTGCGGCGATTGACGATGTGCTCGCCGAGCCGGCGCGGCGGCTGCTTCATCACCCCGGGCTCGGCAGCATCGAAGGTCAGCGCCATCAGCGGCAGCATCTCGCCGATCAGGTCGACCGCCAGGATCTGCACCGCGGTGATCGGGATCGGCAGGCCACAGGCGACGCCGACGAAGCCGACGCAGACCACCGTGAGCTCGCCCAGGTTGGAGGTAATCGAGGACAGGATCACGCGCTTCAGGTTCTGGAAGATCGTGCGCCCCTCGCGCACCGCCGCGACCAGGGTGGCGAAGTTGTCGTCGATGAGCACGATCTCGGCCGCCTCCTTGGCCACCTCCGAGCCCAGCCGCCCCATCGCGACGCCGATGTCGGCCTGCTTCAGCGAGAGGGTGTCGTTGACGCCGTCACCGGTGACCGCGACCACGTCGCCCATGCGCTTGAGGGTCTTGACCACGCGGTGCTTGTCGCGCGGCGAGACGCGCGAGAAGATCAGGCACTCGTCGGCCAGCAGCTTGCGCAGTTGTTCGGCCGGCAGGCCCCTGAGGTCTTCGCCGGTCAGCACGCGCCCTTCGGCCATGCCGATGCGGCGCGCGATCGACTCGGCGGTGATCGGATCGTCGCCGGTGATCATGATCACGCGCACGTGCGCCTCGCGCACCGAGCGGATCGCCTCGCGCACGCCGGGGCGCGGCAGGTCGATCATGGCGACCAGCCCGGCGAACACGAAGTCGCGCTCGATGGTCTCGATCCCGAACGATTGCGGGTGGCGTTCGAAATCGCGGTAGGCGAGCGCGATCACGCGCAACGACTCCGCGCTCCACGCCTGCACCTGCTCCACCACCGCGTCGCGATCGGCGTCGGAGAGCGGCACGGGTCCGCCGCCGCGGTGGATCTGCGTGCACACCTCGAGCACGCTGGGTGGCGCGCCCTTCATGTAGGCGATGGCCTGCTGGCCGTCGCCGCGCACGATGCTCATGCGCTTGCGATCGCTGTCGAAGGGCAGCTCCTGCAGCTCAGCAAAACGCGCTTCCAGGTCGTCCGGGTCCAGCCCGGCCTTGATCGCCAGCGGCACGAACGCGGCGCCGGTCGGATCGCCGATCGCGTACCAGGTCGCGTGGCCGTCGTCGGGTGCATGGGTGCGGCCGTTGCCGGCGAGCAGGCCGTCGGCGAAGAACTGCGCGAGCGGCTCGAGCTCGGTGGCGTCGAGCACGCGCTCGCCTTCACGGATGTCACCGCTCGGGTCGTAGCCTTCGCCGGTGACGTCGAGCACGCGGCCGTTCAGCCAACAGTGCGTGATGGTCATCTCGTTGGCGGTGATGGTGCCGGTCTTGTCGGAGCAGATGACGGTCGTGCTGCCGAGCGTCTCGACCGCCGACAGGCGCTTGACCACCGCCCGCTTGCGCGCGAGCCGTGCCACGCCGAGCGACAGCGCCACCGAGATCTGTGCCGGCATGCCCTGGGGCACACAGGCCGCGGCGACACCGATAGCGAACAGCAGGCTGCCGTTGATGAGCAGGTCGAAGCTCGCGAACTCGTCGCCGCGCAGCAGTACGCTGGCCGTGAACAGGGCCAGCGCAATGACACCGGCCAGCCGGGTCAGCGACTTCGCCAGGCTGTCCATCTCGCGCTGCAGCGGCGAGGGCTCGCGGCTGATGGTCTCGCTGACCCGCGCGATGTCGCCGATGGCGGTGGCCATACCGGTCGCCACCACCACCCCGACCGCGTTGCCACGCGCGACCGTGGTACCGAGGAAGACCATGTTGTCCTGCGCGGGGTAGTCGGCCGCGGCATCCAGCACAAGCTCCGCATCCTTCTCCTGCGGCAGCGACTCGCCGGTGAGGATGAAGTCGTTGGTCGCGAACTGGTTGGTCGCCACCAGGCGCAGGTCGGCCGGCACCGCCGCGCCCTCCTCCAGCTCGACGATGTCACCGGGCACCAGGTCATCCTGGTCGATCTCGACCCGCTCGCCACCGCGGATGACCGTGGCGCGGGCGGCGATCAGCGAGCGCAGCATGTCGAGGATGCGTTCGGCCTTGTACTCCTGCCATGCGCCGATGGCGGCGTTGATGAACACGATCGCGAGCAGCACCGTACCGCCGCGGGTATCGTCGAGGTAGAAGGCGAGCGCGGCGGCGACCACCAGCACCAGCACGATGAGATCGCGGAACTGCCGCGCGACCAGCGCACCGACACCGGTGCGCGCGCGCGCCTCCAGCACGTTCGCGCCGTGACGGGCGCGCCGCGCGGCGGCCTCGGCCGCGGCCAGGCCCTGCTCCGCGGTCGTGCCGAGCTCGGCCAGCACCTCGGCGGCGCTCAGCCGGTAGGGCGCGGCCGCGTCGTCGTTCCCGGCCGCCGCGCCGGCCGCGGGTGAATCAGGCATACCGGTGACTATCCCCAGCTACCGGAGCGTGCCCGGCGGCGACGCGCCCCCCTCAGCCGGCGAGCGATTTCCGGATGCGCTGGTAGCCGTTACGCAGCTCCTCGCCGAGCAGCCTGAGGGCGGCACCGATGTCTGCCGAGGCCTCGCCGGCCGACTCGGCGACCTCGTGCGCGCGCGCCTGGAGCTGTTCGAATTTCGGCTCCAGCCGTTCCCACTCGTCGCGCGCCTCGGCCTTCGCCAGGTGCATCTGCACCTTGAGCTCGTCGCGTTCCTCGCGCATCTTGTCCAGCAGTTGTCGTGCGCTCGCGCGCAGCTCGTCCTTCGAAGGCGTCGTCATGGCGGATCTCCACGGGTTCCGTCGGGCCGCCGCCGGCCCGACGCTCCGACACTAGGACGCGGCGGGCGGCAAGGCAATGACCCGGATCAAGCCGCGCGCGACGTGTACCGGCCGGCAGCGAACAGGAGCCCGCCCGCATGACGCCCATCATCGCCGAACGCATGGCCGCCGAGATCGAAGGTGACTTCGTGGTCTTCCTCATCGGCATGCGCATCAACAAGCCGTGGAAAGTCCACCAGTGGCTGCCGGTGTTCCTCGCCATGCCGCGCATGCTGCGCGAGCTGGACGCCCACCCGGAGCTCGGCTGCCTGGGCTACTTCACGAGCCCGCGGGTGATCGTGCAGTACTGGCGTTCCTTCGATCACCTCGAAGCCTACGCGCAGCACCGGGATCGCGAGCACCTGCCGGCGTGGGCGCAGTTCAACCGGCGCCTCGGGCGCAGCCGCGGCGACGTCGGCATCTGGCACGAGACCTACCGCGTGCGGGCCGGTGAATACGAGGCCGTCTACAGCGGTATGCCGCGCTTCGGCCTCGGTGCCGCCGGCTCGCTGGTGGCGGCGACGGGCGCGCGCGAGCACGCCCGCTCGCGCCTCGACAGTACCCCGCCCTGAGCCGCGCGCCTGCCGGCCCGCGGCCGGCGTCGCATGGGCCACAGGCCGCGGCGGGCTTGTCACGAAAAGCCACAGATTGGCACAATATGTCCATCACGATGGCACCCGCTCCCATTTGCGCCGGGCCGCCCAGGGATTAAGGTGCCGCCCACTAAATTCATGATTTTGAACGTTCAAAACGTTCGGGGAGATTGACCGCATGAGCAATGCCACCCGGCACATCGATGCCCTCATCGTCGGCGGCGGCTTCGCCGGCATCTACATGCTGCACAAGGCGCGCGAGCTCGGCCTGTCCGCGCGCGTGCTGGAGGCCGGCGACGGCCCCGGCGGCACCTGGTACTGGAACCGCTACCCCGGCGCGCGCTGCGACATCGAGTCCATGCAGTACTCCTACCAGTTCGACAAGGACCTGCAGCAGGACTACGACTGGAAGGAGAAGTACGCCGCGCAGCCGCAGATCCTGGAGTACGTGAACCACGTGGTCGAGCGCTTCGACCTGAAGCGCGACATGCAGTTCGGCACGCGCGTGACCTCGGCCATCTTCGACGAGGTCAACGGCCGCTGGACGGTCGAGACCGACCAGGGCGAGACCTGGTCTGCCGAGTTCTGCATCATGGCGACCGGCTGCCTGTCCTCGGCCAACATGCCGGAGTTCAAGAACCGCGACAGCTTCCAAGGCCCCATCTACCACACCGGCCAGTGGCCGCACGAAGGCGTGGACTTCACCGGCAAGCGCGTCGGCATCATCGGCACCGGCTCCTCCGCCATCCAGACCATTCCCATCGTCGCGCAACAGGCCGAGCACCTGACCGTCTTCCAGCGCACCCCGGCCTTCACCGTGCCGGCGCAGAACCGCGATCTGACCGCCGAAGAGAAGGCCGAGATCAAGGCCCACTACGACGAGCTGCGTGCGCGCGGCAAGTCACAGGTGCTGGCCTGGGACACCGAGCCCAACGAGCGCCCGGCAACCGAGATGACGCCGGATGAGATCCGTGCCGAGTGCGAGCGCCGCTGGGAGATGGGCGCACTGTACTGGTACGGCTCCTTCGCCGACATGCTCATCAACCAGGACACCAACGACATCGTCTCGGAGTTCGTGCGCGGCAAGATCCGCGAAATCGTCAAGGACCCGGCCACCGCCGACCTGCTCAGCCCGGACACCGTGTTCGGCTGCAAGCGCGTGTGTGCGGACACCGGCTACTACGAGACCTTCAACCGCGACAACGTCTCCCTGGTCGACGTCAGCGAAAACCCGATCGAAGAGTTCACGCCGAAGGGCATCAAGGTCGCCGGCCAGGAGTACGAATTCGACGCCATCATCTCCGCCACCGGCTTCGACGCCATGACCGGCTCGCTGAACAAGATCGACATCCGCGGCCGCGCCGGCAGGAAGCTCAAAGACAAATGGGCCGCCGGCCCCGTCACCTACCTCGGCCTGCAGTCGAACGGCTTTCCGAACCTCTTCATGATCTCCGGCCCCGGCAGCCCCTCGGTGCTGACCTGCATGATCACCTCGATCGAGCAGCACGTGGACTTCATCGCCGATGCCGTTACGCACCTGCGCGAGCACGGGCTCAAGGTCATCGAGCCGACCGTGGAGGCCGAGGAGGCCTGGGTTGCGCACGTCAACGAAGTCGCCGGCGGCACCCTGCTGAACGCCTGCAATTCCTGGTACCTGGGCGCCAACGTGCCCGGCAAGCCGCGCGTGTTCATGCCCTACCTGGGCTTCCCCGAGTACGCGGCGAAGTGCGAGGAAGTGGTCGAGAAGGGCTACGAGGGCTTCGAGGTGCGCGCGGCCTGACTGCGGTCACCCGGTGCACGGTAACGGCGGCGCCTGCGGGCGCCGTTGTTGTCTCGGCCGCAGGCGCGTGGGTGCAGGTGGCGTCGACGGGCTCTTCGACCGCGCGTCTGCCGGAGACGGCGCGAAGCTTCAGGCCACCTGCCACGCCGCGGCGATGACCGGCTCCAGGGCCGGCGGCAACGGCTCGGGCACGCTACCCTCGCCCGTCGGCGGGGGGTCGAACGCGGCCATCGCCTGAACCAGTCCGGCCACCTCGCCCGCCTCCAGCGAGGCGCCATCGGCAAGGCCGAAGCGCTCGATGCGCCGGTCGGGGTGTACGTACCAGTCCGTCACCGTGACCGTGGTCATTCCGTTCCTCTGCTCGACGAGCAAATCGTCGGCGCGGCGCCGGAACCAGAGATCGGCGGCGGCGATCGAGGCTTCTTCGAACAGCAACAGGTCGGCGCTACCGGAGCGATCGTAGACCGTTACGACACTGTCGCCGGCGATGCGGTAGGTGTCGTTACCCGCACCGCCCGCGGCGCGGTCCACGCCGCCCCCGGTTTCCAGCAGGTCGTCACCGTAGCCGCCGTCCAGGTCGTCGTCGCCGGCCCCGGCAAGCAACACGTCGTCGCCGTTTCCGCCTTCGAGGCGATCGTCTCCCGCACCGCTGTCGAGGATATCCGCACCCGAGCCGCCGTCGAGGTGATCGGCGCCCTGCCGCGTGATCACGTGATCCGCGCCGGGACCGGCATGCACCACGTTGCTGCCGCTGCCGGCATCGATGACGTCGTTGCCGTAGTAGCCATACACAATATCGTCACCGGCGCCGGCTTCGATGCAGTCGTCGTCGTAGCCGCCGTCGATGAAGTCGTCGCCGGCTGAGGTCACGATGACGTCGTTGCCATCGCCACCTTCGACGTGATTGTTTCCGGCGCCCGCTTCAACGCGATCGTTGCCGCTGTTGGCGATCAGACGGTCGTCACCGCTGCCGCTGAGGATGACATCGTCACCCGGCCCGCCGTAGACCGTGTTGTGTCCGTCGCCGGCGTCGACATGGTCGTCCTGGTAGCCGCCCGCGATGACATCGTCGCCAGCGCCGGCGCGGATGCGATCCGCACCGGCGTCACCGTAGAGGCGGTTATCGCCAGCGCCGCCGTCGATGACGTCGTCGCCATTGCCGCCGCGCACGGTGTCGTCGCCGCTACCGGTCTCGATCGTGTCGCTGCCGTCGCGACCATGGACGACGTCGTCGCCGGCAAACGTTTCGACGTGGTCATCGCCGCGCCCGGCATCGACAGCATCGGCGCCCGCCGTACCGAGCAATACGTCGTCGCCGTGCGTACCGGCAACGGCATTCAGTTCCGGCGCGATGTCGAGCGTGAAGCGGTTCTCTGCCACGGCCCCGGACAGGTCGGTGGCGACCGCTGCCAGGGTCAGCGTGCCCGCGGTAACTGCAACGCCGGACAGGATACCCGTCGCACTGTCGAAGGCCAGCCAGGTCGGCAGCGCGCCGCCGTCCGCGGCGCGCACGGTGATCGCCAGCCGGTCGCCGGCATCGGCATCAGCGAAGGTGTGCGGCGGGATCGCCAGCGTGAACGGCTCGCCCGCGGTGAAACTGGCGTCGGGCAGGGGCGTGAGGATGAACGGGACATCGTTGACGTTGGTCACGGTCAGGCCGAAGGTCGCCGTAAGCATGGCGCCGTCTGCCGCCGTCGCGCTGACCACGATGCCATGGGAACCAACCGCGTCGTTGCCCGGGGAGGCCCTGAGCGCCCCGCTGTGCTCATCGAACCTGATCCACGACGGCAGCGCACTGCCGTCAGTCAGCGTGGCGCTGTAGGTCAGCGGGCCGGGCACGCCAGCCGCGGCGAAGTAAGCACCGCCGGCGTCGAAGGCCCAGTGAGTGTCCTCCGTCAGCAGCTGGTCGGGAATGGTCACCGTCAACGTCCCGGGTGACAGCAGCCCGGCCAGGGCCTGCGTGCTGCCGTCGGCAAACTCGATGCGCTCGATCACGGGCGCGCCGGCGCCGCTTACCGGCACGACCACGCTGGCTCCCTCGCCGAAGCTGATGCGCACCCCCGCCGGCCCCGGCTCGGCGTCGAGGGCGTCGGACGCGGTTCGATGCGTCAGGACCAGCCGGTCATCGCCGCCCGTGTCGACGATGACGTCATGCCCGTGGCCCGGACCGAAGACGTAGCGATCGTCGCCCGCGCCGCCATCGAGGCGATCGTCCCCGCTGCCGCCGACCAGGGTGTCGTCGCCATCACCGCCGCTGATGCGATCGACCATGCTGGTACCGCGCAGGAGGTCATCGCCGGCATCGCCGCCGATATCGAACCCCTGCGCCACCAGGGCCTCGTAGCTGAGCACCGTGCCGTCGGCGAACTCGATTTGCTCGACGTCGCGCGGTCCGCCGAGCACGTCGTCCGGGTCGAGACTGTCGAGCTGGATCACGGGCCGGTCGTCGCCAAAATCCAGCACCACGGAGCCCAGCCCCAGGTTCAGCGCGCTGCGCTCGTAACCGGGACCGAGCACCAGCCGGTTGCCCTGGTAGCCGGGCTGCAGCCGGGCCAGTGACGGCACCGGGTCGATGATGCGCACCCGCAGTGCACCGTTGGTGCTGTGGATGACGTAGACATCCTCACCGCTGCCGCCGCGAAACGTGAAGGTGCTGCCGGGTGCCACGCTGCCCGAAGCCGGGCCCGGCTGCAGCACGACGCGATCGTCGCCCGAGCCGCCGTACACGTTGGCGCCGCCGGCGGCCGCGCCGACCCGGACGCGGTCGCTGCCCGCGCCTGCAAACACCGCGCGGGCGGAAACCACCTCGAGGTCGTCGATGCCGGCGCTGCCGAAGGTCACCGGCAGGTCGCCGGTGCGGGCGCCGTAGATGACGTGCGAGGCGCGGGTGAACGACGAGCTGACGACGACGTCGGCGAGGCCGTCGCCATTGACGTCGCCCGCGCCCCGCGCGTAGTGGGTCAACGTCTGGCCGAGATCGCCGGGCAGGCTGGCCAGGAAGCCGTTGCTGCCGTCGAGATCGGCGAGGTTGAGCCGGCCGCCGTAGCCGCTGGGCTTGCCGAAGACGACCCCCACGTAGTGCTCGGTCGACTCGAAGCTGTGGGTCTGCGACGACAGGCCGATGTCGTCGAAGCCGTCGCCGTTGACGTCGCCGAGGGCGCTGACCGCCGGCCCGAACGAGCCCAGCCCGTCGCCGGCGGTGGCGAACTCGCGCACGATGCGGAAGCCGTGCATGCCGTCCAGCGCAGCCGCGTCGAGATCCGCGGTAACCGGCGCCGGGCTGCCGAAAACGACCGTCGTGACGACGTCTTCAATAGCAAAGGATGACAGGGCATAGGCGCGGTCGGCGAGCCCGTCACCGTCGACGTCGCCCAGCTCCTCGTAAGGCACACCGTCGCGCGCGAGGTTGGCCGGAAACCAGGCGTCGACCGGGGACACGGCTGTATTGCTCACCGCATCCAGCGTCGGCAGGTCCGCGAAGGCCATCTGCGGTCGGAACGCTGTCAGGCGGCCGAGCAGGACACGCGCACCTTCTGCCGCGCGTTCGGCGCCGGCACCCGGGAGCACGACGAGATCATCGATACCGTCACCGTCGACGTCACTGCTGCTGACCGCGCCGGCCTCGAAGGCCTCCAGCGCGCCGAACGATGACCATGCCCCGGCGCCGGTGATGGTGACGGCAGCCGCGGCATCGGCCGGCAGCACGCCGCCGAAGCCGTCACGACGGCCGAACACGATCTCCAGGCGGTCGGCGTCGTCGAACGGCGCACCGGCCCGGAAGCGCACGAGATCATCGACGCCATCGGCATCGAGATCGCCGGCCCGTGCGAGGTAGTCGGCGGTCAGGGCTGCGTAAGGATCAGCCAGCGCCTCACGCGCCGCAGGGGTGAGCAGGCCCTGGGCCGGGGTGAGGTCCTCGACACGAGCGATCGCCAGCGCGTTATCGCCCCGCGGCGGCGGGAAGACGTCCAGCCAGAACGAGGCGCTGGCGCTGCGCCCGGTCTGGTCGCTCGCCACGACCTCGATCTCGTGGCTCTCACCGCGTGCCAGCAGCGGCGGTGTCCCGCTGAAACGCCGGCTGTGTGCATCGAAGCCGAGCCAGTCGGGCAGCGCCGCCCCGCCGGCGAGCCGCGCCGTGTAGCTCAGCCGGTCGCCCGCGTCCGGATCGACGAAGGCCGTCTCGGGTAGCGCGTAACTGAACACCCGCGAGGTGGTCGCGCTGACGTCGGGCAGCGTGGCAACGGCGATCGGCGCGTCGGGCGTGGCGCTCACCGTGACGCTCACCGATCCCACCGCCAGCGCGCCGTCCGCGTCCATGACTTCGTAGAGGAACGCGTCCGTGCCGGCGAAGTCACGTTCGGGAGCGTAGACGACGCGGCCGTCGTCGGTGATCACGGTCTGGCCATGGCGGGCGCCGCCGACCCGCACCAGCGACAGCGCACTGCTGCCGGCGTCGTTGGCCAGCACGTCGAGGGTGACCGGCTCGTCCTCCGCGGTGACGGCGACGTCGGCCGAGGTCTCGGGTGCGGGCGCGCGCGGCACGCGCGCAGTCAGCCAGTCCCGCCCGAACTCACTGCCGTCGGCGAACAGCACGCGCTCGATGGCGCCAGCATCGAAGTCGACTTCGAACGTGCCGGCGGAGAGCACGATGCGCCGATCCTCGCTGGCGATCGTGAGCGCCTCGGGCGTGACCGCGGCAGGCAGCACGATCACGTCTTCCCCGCCGCGGTCGTCGATCACCACCCGGCCCACCCGCGGCGCGAGCTCGAAACGGTCGTGGCCGCGCCCGCCCGTCACCGTGGTCGCCGTACCACCGATCAGCAACACGTTGCCGCGCGTGTCGTCGCCACCATCGAAGCGATCCGGGACCGGCACGAAACGCCCGATGGCGTCGGCGGTCGCGACACCGCCGGCGTGCAGGACCTGGCCCCCCGCATGGATGGCATCGATACCACCCCCGCCCCAGTCGCCGATGGTCAGGCTGTTGTCGGCGTCGAACTCCAGGACCAGTTCGTCCGCGCCCTGCTGCAGGGTGGCCGCCGCCAGGTCGGCGACCTGTTCAAGCAGCACCACGTCGTAACCGCCGCCATCGTCGAGCCGGTCGTGACCGTCACCGGGCCGGTAGAGGTAGACATCGTGCCCGGTACCGCCGGCGAGCTGATCGTCACCGGCACCGCCGGATAGGTAGTCCGCGCCCGCGCCCCCGCGCACGACGTCATCTCCGGGTCCGCCGTCCAGGAGGTCGTCGCCGGCCTCACCGTCGAGCGTATCCGCGCCCTCGCCGCCATCGAGATCGTCGCTACCAGCGCCGCCGAAGAGCCGGTCGTCTCCGGCCCCGCCGTCGGCCCGGTCATCGCCGGACTCGCCGTACAGGGTGTCGTCGCCGGCTCCCCCATACAGGGTGTCACCCCCTTCCCCGCCGGGCGCCGCGAGGCCGCCGCTGTCGCCGTAGAGCACGTCGTTGCCGCTACCGCCGTCGAGCACGTCGGCGCCGCGCCAGCCGAACAGGACGTCATCGCCGGCCTCCCCGTACAGCCCGTCGTCACCGTTGCCGCCGTTGAGGAAATCGGCGCCGTCGCCGGCGTAGAGGATATCGGCGTCGTCGGGCGGCGGGTTGGGACCGAGCACGACGCCGCCGAACTCGATGTCGACGAGGCGTCCGTCCGCGCTGTACCGCGGCGTCGCCGACCACGCCCGTGCCGGCGTGGCGCGCACATCGAACGCGCCGTGCAACACGTCGTCACCGGTGCCGCCGATGAGCAGGTCGTCGCCGCCGCCACCGGCCAGCACGTCGTCTCCCGGGCCACCGTGGAGGACATCGCGGCCGCCGCGGCCAGAGAGGAAATCGCGGCCGGCGCCGCCGTAATGCTGATCGTTTCCACCGGCACCGGCAACGATGTCGTCGCCGTCACCGGCGTCGACGATATCGCCGGGATCGTCGGGCCGGACCACCGGCGACGCGACGTCGAGCGGGGTCGCGCTGCTGATGAAGTCGTCGCCGGCACCGCCGAGGAAGCGATCGGCACCCCACTGATCCGCACCGCGGCCGCCGAACAGGTCGTCGTCGCCGGCCAGGCCCTCGATCAGGTCATCGCCATCACTGCCGATCAACGCCTCGCCCGCACGATCGTTGCCCGCGGTGCCCGTCAGCCGCTGGGGCAAATCGCCGTCCTCGGCGGACTCGCGCAGCACGATGCCGTAGTCGCCGGCGCGGAACTGCCCGGGCCCGTCGCGAAAGTCGACCAGGGTAATGGCCACTGCTTCGCCGCCGTGAAACGACACGGCGCGCGCGTCGCGCTCCGCGAGATACAGCGTCGCGTCCAGCGTGTCGTTGCGGTAGACGTTGGGCGCGACGCGCGAGAACTCACCGCCCAGGGCCAGGTTCGCGGGGCCGACATGAATGACGGCGCGGCGGTCGCTGTCATAGACCTCGTCGCCGTGCCCCGCGTAATAGCGATCCAGCCCGGCACCGCCGGCGAGCCGGTCGACGGCGCGATCGTCGGCATGGCTGGCGCCGGCGTGGTAGAGATCGTCGTCGCCCGCACCGCCCTCGAGGTAATCGGCGCCCGCATGGCCGTACAGATCGTTGGCGAAGTCGTTGCCGTAGAGGCGATCGTCACCGGCCCCGCCGTCGACCTCGATACCGGCCGCAAACCGGACGCTGTCTATGGCACCCGCATGCGGGCCCCGCAACAGCTCGACGGCGTCGCCACGCAGGCCCGCGGGAATGCCGCTCAGCGCGACCTGCGCCAGGCGCAGGCCGCTGGCCTCGTCGATGAAATCCACGTTGCGCTCGCGCGCGACGTGCGGCACCCCGTCGGGACCGGCAGCATCGGCGCGGTGAGCTGCGAGGAGTCGCTCGAGAAACCCGGCGCGGTCGTTCCAGTACGCTTCGGAATAGCGTGAATACTCGGGCGCCGCACCGAACGCCGCGTAGAGATCGCCGTCCGCGCCGAGGGTGAACGGGTTGAGCGCTACGAGTGCCTGGCGGTAGGCGGGATCGGTGCGCGCGAGCGTCGCGAGAGCCGTCGCATCGTGACCGTGCAAGGGCTCGATACGGGCATCGAAGCCGGCGCCGAGCACGCTCTCCAGCGCGATGATGCGCGCGTGCAGGGCACCACGCGCCGGGTAGGGTGCGGGCTGGGCGATCCACTGCGTCGGTCCGGGCGGCGCGGATACCGGCAGGTCGCTGTCAACGTCGAGGCCGACCAGTCGCGAGAGCAGGTTCAGCACCGCCTCTCCCGACGCCTCCGGCTGCGCGGACGCCAGCGCCATGACGGCGCCGGCCGTTTCCAGCTCGATACCTGGGTCGATGCGTTCCAGCAGCGCATGCACGCCGAGCGCGTCTACGAATTGCCCCATGGCGTGACTGTTGAGTTCGACCGTCACCGCGCGGTGCGGACTCGCGGGCTGCCCGGTGACGAGGGGCGCGCTGACGAAATCCGGATCGGCCACCGGCGACTGGTCTTCGCTGACCAGGCTGACGATGCGCCCCGCCCCGGCCAGGTCCGCGAACGACGGCGCGGGGACGATGCCCGGCTGGGGATCGAAGAGGTTGCGCAGGAGCGGCTCGCTCAATTGCTCACCGCTGTCGAGCAGGGTGGTCAGCACATTGCCGGCGAGCAGCAGGCCGCCGCTGCCGATGGACGTCGCCAGGCCGGTGATGATGGCCTCGGTATCGGCGAGGCCGAGGCGCGCATCGAAGCCCGGGGCGTTGAACGTCACCGCCTGTTCGAACTGGTCCGGGAACAGGCGGATGGCGAGCGCGGCGAGGTGCCCGCCGAGACTGTGCCCGGTCACGCTGACCGCCTCGCCCGGCGCCAGCAGGCCGAGCCCGGGTTCGGGTGCTGCCCCGGACAGCCACAGGAAGCGCTCACCGGCGGCCAGCACATGCACCGCATCCGGTGGCACGCTGCTGCCCTGCCGGATCTCGAACTGCGTAACCGGCGTACCCGCCGCCGCCTGCAGCCGGCGCACGTAGTTGGTCAGCGACACCGCCTGCGACAAGGCGATGCCGAGGCCGCCGGCCTCCTGCAGGTCGGCGACGATCAGGTCCGGAACGAGCTGGCCATCGCCGAACTCGGTACCGCGCACGGCCAGTACCTTCTCGACCCCGCTCGGTCCGTCACGGTTGAACAGAGTCGCGGCGAATCCGGTTTCCGGGTCGTTGGGGGTGAAGTGGGCGAGTTGCCAGGCTTCGTAGCGTGGATCGAAGATCTTCGTTGCCAGACCCGTAGCGCTCGCGCCAGGGTCACCGGATTCACCGTCAGGTGCGCGCTCTTGCAAACGGGATGTGTCGATCAAATCCTGGACGGATGACAAGCTGTCCGCTTCGCTCCAGCGGACGTACGCGAGATCAGAAAACCACGCTAGCTCATAGAACTCCTTTATTGTCATGCGGGTACACTCCTTGTACCGGTGGTTTGACAGTCATCTTGATGAATTCGGTCAAAGAGACGGGGGCGCCATCCGGAAACCGCGGCGTCGGTCCCCGCCTCGCTCGGCAGCGCCACGGTGAGCGGGCGCCCGGGATAAAACTCATTAGCACACGTTCGAAAAAACCCGGCAGGATGCCGAATGCCGTTCGTTCGCCCAGTACGTCGCTAGATGACATCTCGACTATGCGATCGATGCTGACTGTCAGCCCGTAACTGTGTGGCCGATTGGTGGTCTGTTTTAAAGCGACCGGACTTTCGAATTTACTCGCACGCTTCACAACAACAGCGCCGTTTTCCAAATAGCTTCGTTCCGCTACGGCCTTGTCCCGCCCAAGAACGGCACCGTTTTCGATGTAGCTGAATCCGTAATCAGTCCAGTACCGCGTGTCGATCAGTCCGGCCATGCCCGGCGCACGCACCGATCGGTAGACACGCACCTTCGCCTCGTTCCGACACAGGTAATTCGCCTTCGCCGTGATGTAGAGAATGTCGAGGTTCCAGATCATCTCCCACACCAGCACCACCACGAGCGTCGTTCGGCACACCGCGCCGAGATAGGCCCAGCCGCTGCGCTTGCGCTCGCGCGCCAGCGCGATACCGAAAGCGAGCAGCGCCACCAGCTGGGCGAAACCCTCGACCAGGCCGAGGCTGTAGTAGGGCACACCGAAGACCGCGTAGATGCCGGGACCGCGATCGGTGCCCGCGATCAGTACCAGCATGACGAGCACGGCGACGGCCAGGTAGCCGTTGCGAACGCTCATGCCCGCCGCGCCCCTATCGTGTCCATCGCGCCCTCCGCCCGACCCGCCGGCAGACGGTATGCCTGCCGCAGCTAAAGGCTAGCGAAGAACTGCTGCGCTCATCGCGCCGGGCGGCCGCGATCGGTGCGCACGGGAAAACCTCCCGTCGTAAGCCGCGGCTTTCGCCGGTAAGCGCTGGCGCGTTGCGCCGGGGTCAGATTCATCGACCGGCAGATCGTGCAGCCGGCGAGCCGCCATCGGCCCGCCGGCTGCGCGTCGGACCTGCTGCGCCTCAGTCGCGCCCGTGCCCGCCGTGACGGCCGTGCCCGCCACGCACGCTGATGGTGTACACGGTGGTGGTACCGCTGATCTCGTTGGTCACCGCCAGCATCGGCTGCTGGCCGCGGTGCCGCGCGGGGATGAAAGTCAGGCCCTCGGGGCCGAGGTCGCCGGCGGTGCCGGCCTCGGCGTCACCGGCGAAATCGCGGTTGTTGATGTACTGCACGAAGCGCGGCGCGATCGGGTTGGAGACGTCGTAGACCATGATGCCGCCGATGCGCTCGAGGCCGATGAAGGCATAGTGCCGCCCGCCGATCTCGCCCACCGTCACGCCCTCGGGCTCGGGGCCCTTGTCGTCGCTGCGGCCGTCGAAACTGCCGTTCTCGTCGTTGGTCGCGTTGAACTCCTCCGGCAGCACGTCGGCCAGGATGCGCTCGAGCTCCGAGCCGCTGTCGTAGACCATCTCGCCGGCCGCGTTCAGGATCGAGAACGAGCGCCCGCCGTAGACGTGCAGGACATCGATGTCGCCGTCGAGATCGGTGTCGCCGGTGGCGGTGGTCATGTTGAGGCGGCCGAGGCGCGCGTCGTCGGTGAGCAGGGCGAGGTCCGGGTAGGCGGCCGGGTCGACCAGGAAGTCGTCGTTGACGTCGCCGATACGCGCTTCCTCGCTGAAGCCGTCGTAGTCGCGCGAATCGCCCTCGTTGGCGGTGACGAGATAGGTCTCGCCGTCGACCTCGTAGGCGGCAATGGCGTCCGGCTGGTACATGCCGACCACCGGCCAGGCTTTCAGGTTGATGCCGTCGTCGCGGTTGCTGGCGTCGATCGCGTTCTGGATCACGCCGTGATCCTTGGTGCCGAGCGGCACGAGATCGGTGACCAGCGCGTTGTCGACGTCGATCACGGCGATCGCGTTGGCCTCCTGCAGCGTGACCCAGGCGGTGCTGGAATCGGACGAGACGGCGATGTACTCGGGCTCGAGATCCTGGGCCACGCTGGCGCCGGGGCCGAAGATCCGGATCGGGGTGAGATCGAAGCCGTTGTATGCCTGGAAGTTGACCTCGGTGACGCTGGCCGCGCCGATCCCGGCGCTGATGTCGATGATGCTGACGGTACCTTCCGGGTCGACCAGGTAGTCGTCGTCCGGCTCGCCCTCGTTGGCGACCAGCACGCGGGTGCCGTCCGGGGTGAAGGTCAGCATGTCCGGCAGCGCGCCGACGGTGACGTCGTTCAGGTAGCGTCCGCGGGTGTCGAAGAACACCACGCTACCCGGGTCCTGTTTCGGATCGGCCTCGACCGCGACCGCGACCACGCCGTCGCTGACCGCGACCGAGTTCACGCCGTCGCCAAAATCCGCGAGGTCGATAGTGAACAGCAGGCGCGGCTTGCGCGGGTTGCGGATGTCGAGCACGTCGACGCTGTTGGCGTTGGCATTGGTCACGAACAGGCGGCGGCTGCGGGGGTCGTAGGCGGAGATCTCGGCTGCGCCCTCGTCGAACACGCCGGAGGCGTAGGTGCCGGCGACAGCGAGCTCGATCGGCGCGTTCGCGCTGACGCTGGTAACGGGGTCGTGACGATAATTGCCGGCCTCGGCGCCGGACACGGCGGCGGCCACGCAGACGGCGAGCACGGTCTTGCCTACCATGAGCTTCATGGAGTTCCTCCTGGTTCGTTGTTGATGCGGCGGGATGAGCCGCGCTCAGGCTAGGGGCCGCGCATGACGAACGGGTGACCCGCGGGTGACAAGTCGGTGACGATGACCGCCGCCCGGCTCAGCGCTCGGTGAAGCCCTCGTCGCGGTAGCGCAGCAGGGGGCCGAGCAGGAACTCGATCAGGCGACGCCGGCCGAGATCCACTTCCACGCTCACCGCCATGCCGGCAGCCAGCGGCTCACCGCCGGCAAGCGTGCGCGCGGTGGGCACGACGCGCGCGAGGTAAACCGGGCCGGCCTGCTCGTCGTTTATGGCGTCGCGCGAGATGCCGGCGATGGTCCCGGCCAGGGTGCCGTGGCGGGTGAACGGATAGGTCTCGACCTTGATCACCGCCGCCTGCCCGGCGCGCACGAAGCCACTGTCCTTGTTCAGCACGCGGGCTTCCACTTCCAGGCCCGGTGCCGCGGGCACCACCCGCATGAGGACCTGCCCCGCCGTGACCACCGCGTCCGCGCTGAACACCGCGAGCTGCTGCACGCTGCCGTCGACCGGCGCCAGCAGGCGCAGCTCGCGGCCACGCCGCTGTGCCTTGTCGATGTCGCTGGCAAGAGTGTCCAGGCGCTGGCCGGCCGCCGCACGCTCGGCCCGCCAGCGCGCCTCGGCGCCGCTCACGTGCGCGGCCAGGCGGCGCACCGCGCGCGCTTCGGCCGCGCCGGCAGCCGCGTGGCGTGCGGCCAGCCCGGCGCGCTCGTGGACGTGGGTCAGGCGGCTCTGCTCGATCTCCAGCCACTGCACGCGCGCCGCCTGCGCCCGCGCCGCGAGGGTCGCGTAGGCCGCCGCGCGCTCCTCGACCAGCGGCAGCACGGCGTCGATCCGCGCGATCCCGGCGGCCAGCGCGGCACGCTCGGCGGCAGCCTCGTCGCGCGCGGCGGCCAGTGCGCGGCGCTCGGCATCGAAGCTTGCGAACTCGCGCGCCACGCGCAGGGCCAGCGCCGGGCGCAACTCCGTCGCGCGCGCGGCGCCGGTCACGCGTTCGAGCAGGGCCGTCAGCCGCCGGTGCTCGTCGGCGACGAAATGCCGTTCGGCCTGCAGGCGTTCGAGGTCGGCGCGCGCGGCAGTGTCGTCGAGCGCAACCAGCAACTGGCCCGCGCGCACGGCATCGCCCTCGGCCACCGCGATGGTACGCACGCTGCCGGTCACCGCCGCCTGCACCGGCTTGACCCGCCCGGCCGGCACCACGCGCCCGGGTGCCACCGCGACCACGTCCACCTCGCCCAGGCAGGCCCAGGCCACCGCGACCAGCACGCAGCCCAGCATCGTCCACAGCAGTATCCGTGCGGCCGGCAGCGGCGGCGTGCGCTCGACCTCCAGCGCGGCCGGCAGGAACGCGAGCTCGGCGGCGCGTGCGGGCATGCCTCAGGCCGGCACGCCGCGCTGCTGGCGGTAGAGGCCGGCGTAGTAACCGCCGGCCGCGAGCAGGGTCTCGTGTGGCCCCTGCTCCAGGATGCGGCCCTCGTCCAGCACCAGGATGCGGCCGGCCGGGCGCACTGCGGACAGCCGGTGCGCGATGATGAAGACCGTGCGCCCCGCGCAGATCTCGCGCATGTTGCGCTGGATGACGGCCTCCGACTCGTAGTCGAGCGCGCTGGTGGCTTCGTCCAGGACCAGGATGCGCGGCTCACCGACCAGCGCGCGGGCCAGCGCCAGGCGCTGGCGCTGGCCGCCGGACAGGTTGGCGCCGCCCTCGCCGACCAGGCTGTCGTAGCCATCGGGCAGATCGAGCACGAACTCGTGCGCGCCGGCCAGGCGCGCGGCGCTCACCACCCGCTCCAGCGGCAGCGCCGGATCGGCCAGGGCGATGTTCTCGCGCACCGTGCGGTTGAACAGCAGCGCTTCCTGCGGCACCACGCCAAGCTGCCGCCGCAGCCATGCCGGATCGAGCAGGGCGAGATCGACGCCGTCGACCAGCACGCGCCCGCCCTGCGGTACGTAGAGGCGCTGCAGCAGGGCCGCCAGCGTGCTCTTGCCCGAACCCGAGCGGCCGACGATCCCGATCACCTCGCCGGCGCTTACCGCCAGGTCCAGCCTGCGCAGCACGTCCGGTCCCTGCGGGCGATAGCGGAAGTGCACGGCTTCGAAGCGCACCGCCCCGGCCAGCGCCGGCAGCGAGCCGCGGCCCGGCCGGTGCGCCGGCTCCGGCGTCGCGTCGAGGACATCGCCGAGGCGACGCAGCGAGATCCCGGCCTGCTGGAAGTCCTGCCACAGCTGCACCAGGCGCAGGATTGGCCCGGAGACCCGGCCCGCCAGCATGTTGAACGCGACCAGCTGGCCGACCGACAGCGCGCCGTCCATCACCCGGTGCGCGCCGAGCCACAGGATGCCGAACACCATCAGCTTGTTGATCAGCGCCGCTGCCTGGTTGGCGAACGCGCCCAGGGTGGTGCTGCGGAAGGCCGCGCTGACGTAAGCCGCCAGGCGCTCCTCGAAGCGCCGCTGCAGCGCGGGCTCGACCGCCGCGCCCTTCAGCGTGCGCATACCGCCCACGGTCTCGACCAGGAACGCGTGGTTGTCCGCGCCGCGTTCGAACTTCTCGTTCAGGCGCGCGCGCAGCGGCGGTGTCAGGCCCAGCGCGAGCAGCACGTAGAGCGGAATGGTCGCCGCCACCACCGCGGTCAGCAGCGGGCTGAACGCGTACAGGACGACCAGGAACACGCCGGTGAAGAGGCTGTCGACCAGTACCGTCAACGAACTGCCGGTGATGAAGCCACGCAGGGTTTCGAGCTCACGCACGCGCGCCACACTGTCCCCTACCCGGCGCACCGCGAACCAGGCCAGCGGCAGTCGCAGCAGGTGCTCGAACAGCGCGCTGCCGAGGGCCACGTCGATGCGGTTGGTGGTGTGTGCCAGCACGTAGGTGCGCAGACCGCCGAGCACGACCTCGAACAACGACACCAGCAGCAGCCCCAGCGCGATGAGGTCGAGCGTGGTCAGGCCGCGATGAACCAGCACCTTGTCGATCACGACCTGGAAGAACAGCGGCGTGACCAGCGCCAGCACCTGCAGCAACAGCGAGGCGGCCAGCACCTCGAGCAGGTAGCGGCGGTACCTGAGGATGAACGGCACGAACCAGGCAAAGCCGAACGCCTGCGAACCGGCACGCGCCTGGCGCCGGGCGACGAGGATCAGCTCGCCGGACCAGACCGCCGAGAACGCCGCCAGCGGCAGCACCACCGGCGCTGTCTCGCCACCGCGCTGGACCAGTACCGCGTCGGGTCTGTGCGCGGCCAGCACCAGCCACGCGCCGTCGTTGGTGCGCGCCAGGGCCGGCAGCGGCGTCGTCGCCAGGCGTGCCGGACCTGACTCGACGCGGCGCGCTTTGAGACCCAACCAGCGCGCGGCGCGCACCAGCGCGGTTGCGTCCAGCGGGCTGGCGCTGCTGCCGAAACGGTGCGCGAGCTGGGCCGGGTCGGCGGCAAGCTGGTGCAGGCGCGCGACGACGACCAGACTCGCGAGTCCGCTGTCCCTGGCGTCGCTGTCGGCCGCGGGTGCGCCGTCCATGGCGTCTCCCCGGGAAATCAAACACGCCGCTCAGACTGCCGCGGCGGCACCGGTATCGCCAGCGCCACCGTGCCCGCCGGCGCAGGCGCTATGCCGCACCGGAAGATCTCCCGAACGCGGCCCGGCGCGCGGCGCAGGCGGGTGCGTATACTGGCACCCTCACCGCCCCGCTCCGCCTGCCATGCCCGCTCCCGACGCCACCCTCGAATGCATCAGCGCCGTGACCTTCTTCACCACGGACATGGCGCGCGCTGTGCCGTTCTACGAAGCGCTCGGCTTCGAGGCCATCTACGGCGGCGCCGACGCGCCCTTCACCAGCTTCCGCGTCGGCCCCGGCTACCTCAACGTCGCCCGCGGCAAGCCGCCCGAGCGGTTATGGGGCCGCGTGATCTTCTACGTGAACGACGTCGACGCCATGTACCGGCGCGCGCAGGCGGCCGGCTTCACCCCGGAGATGGCGCCCTCGGACGCGCCCTGGGGCGAGCGCTACTTCCACCTGCGCGATCCGGACGGCAACGAGCTCAGCTTCGCGCGCCCGCTGGCCGGCGCCGGCGACTGAGCGCGGCGCCGGCCGCGCCGCGGCCTAGGCGATGTATTCCTGCAGCGGCGGATCGCCGAGGGCGGCGCGGTAGTTGTTGTGGAAGTGATGCAGCGCCGGCTCGTTGCGGCCGAAGAGGAAGTAATCCTGCTTGCCGCCCGAGGCGGTGACCTGCGCCTTCTCGGACATCGCGTAGTCTTCGTGCTCCACCGTGCTGACCAGCAGCTCGATGGTGGCTGACACGTCGAACTCCATGCGCGCCGTGGTGTCGGCCTTGTAGACGTTGTCGGCCTTGACCGCGGTGGTGCGTTCCGCCGCCGGCAGCTTCTCCTTCACGTGCGGCATGGCGAAGTGGGTGATGCGGCTCACCGAGTGGGCGACGTCGTTGGGATCGGGGTAGATGCGCACCACCACCACCATGCCGCCGACGAACACGAGCTGCACGTTGGGGAAGAGGTAGTAGGCCGCGAGCGAGGCGAAGGCGAAGTTCCACTCCGACTCGGGCAGGGTGCGCATGACGTCGAGATAGCGGGTCGCGGTGCAGATGCGGTGGTTGCGGCCGTACTCGTCGTAGGTCGCGTAGTCACTGTGCGCGAGGTTGGCGAGGGTCTCGCTGTGCAGGGTGCTGAAGTGATAGTTCTCGCCGAAGGTGTCGTTGGCGAGCTTCCAGTTGAGCGCCTTGTCGATGACCGATTCGCCGACCAGCTCGGCCTTCTCGAACTCCCAGGTGGCGAGCTCCGCGGCGAGCTTCTCGCCGAGCAGGGCGTCGATGTCGAGGCTGCCGTCAACCTGCGGATGGATCACCAGCAGGCCGTACTTCTCCTGCGACGGCAGCTCGATCAGGCCGTGGCAGGACTTGTCCAGGTTACCGAACATCTCGCCGTGGCGAATGCCCATCAGCCGGCCGTCCGGTGCGTAGGTCCAGGCGTGGAACGGGCAGGTGAAGCGATGCGCCGCGCCGCGCGACTCCTCGGTGAGCTGGGCGCCGCGGTGCCGGCAGGCGTTGACGAAGGCATGGAAGCGGCCGTCCTTGTCGCGCGTCGCCAGGATCGGCGCACCGAGATCGTTGTTGGTGATGTAGGTATTCGGCCCGGGCAGCTCGCCGGACAGGCCGATGACCTGCGGGTGCTGCTGAAACAGGGTGTTCCACTCGCGCTCGGCGAGCGCCTGGTCGGTGTAGGACGAGGTCGGGTTCTTCAGTATCCGCCCCGCGTCGCAGGTGGTCTTGGAGTCGATCTGGTTGATCAGCTCTTTCAGCACGTTGATCTGTTCGGCATGGTTCACTTGGCTTCTCCCCGGCTGGCACTGGAACGTTTGCGGTCGTCGGCTTCGCCCGCCGCGCAGGCGGCGAGCGCGGTGACGCTGCGTGAAAGTTGTCGGCGGAAGGTTTCCACCGCGTCGGCGCTCAACGCGATGTAGAGATCGGACAGGGCGATGCGGCGGAAGGTCTCGATGTCGTAGTGGCCGAAGGCCCAGCCGCGGCAGCTCATGCGAAAGTTGCGCGTGACCAGCTCGGCCATGGCGGCCGAGGGCAGGTGCCCTTCGAGCATGCCGGCGTCACGGCAGGCCGCGAGACCGGTGTCGATCATGCGCCCGACCCAGGCGTAGAGCCGCGCGACCTCGGCATGGTGCTGGCCGCCCTGGTCCAGCCACTCGATGGCGAGGAAGGCCGCGCGATAGAAATCCTCGTCCTCGCCGAACAGCCGCGTCGACTCCTCGACCACGGCGGCGGCCTGGGTCAGGGCGTCGGCATCGCGCGCGACGGTGCTGCGCGACTCGATCTCGGTCAGCACGCCGGCGGCGACGGCCACCAGCACCTCCTCCTTGCGCCCGATGAGGTTGTAGATGGTGGGCACGGTGACGCCGGCCTGGGCGGCGAGCTCGCGCAGGTTGAGCGCCTCGTAGCCGCCACGCGCCAGCAGCAGCCGCGCCTCGGCCAGCAGGCGCTGGCGGCGCTTCTCCATGTTGCGGACGCGAACCGAGCCGACGGTAGCCATGGAGAATTATCTTCACAGCATTAAAATTTTGTCAACGTTAAAATTTTAATGCCGCCGGATCGGTCCCGCCCCGGCCGCCGGGGAGCGAGGCGGGACCGGCGAACGCCCCACCGCGACGCGCTAACATGGCGCCACGGCGTGCGCCATGGGGGAGACAGCGATGCAGAAGATCCTGCGCGGGACGGTGACCCGCTATGCCTTCGACTACCACGACGAGCCGGTGCTGCACGTCAAGCCCGGCGAGGCCTTCCAGGTCGAGACCGACGATGCCCTGACCGGCATGATCGAGGACGACAGCGATGCGCCCACCGTCCATCGCATGGTCAACGACCCGCACATGGACGAGCTGCTCAAGGCCTCGCCGCCGAACTTCAACCCGGTGGTCGGCCCGATCTACGTCGACGGCTGCAGCGCCGGCGACGTGCTCGCGGTGCACATCGATTTCGTCGAGCCGTGGCGCTACGGCTTCACCGGCATCATTCCCGGGGTCGGCCCGCTGGCCGACTCGCGCAAGTGGGCCGAGTGCGGCGAAGGCCACGTGCAGGTCATCGAGCACCTGCCGGGCCCGTCCGGCACCACGCGCGACGGCAAGGGGCGTTACTCGGACAAGCTGACCTGGGACCTGCAGCCCTTCATCGGCACGCTCGCGACCTGCTCCGAGCGCGAGGTGCACACCTCGCTGCTCGGCCAGGGTGCGTTCGGCGGCAACATCGACTGCCGCGACATCCGCGCCGGCCACACCGTCTACCTCAACGCCTACCACGACGGCGCCCTGCTCTACGTCGGCGACGTGCACGGCGGCCAGGGCGACACCGAGTTCACCGCGCTGGCCGACGAGACCCGCGCCACCGTGCAGCTGCGCTGCGAGGTGGTGAAGAACAAGCGCCTGCCCTGCGTGCGCATCGACAAGCCCGACAGCATCGTCGCGGTCGGTATCAACATCCCCCTCGAGCATGCGGTCTACGATGCCTGCGACAACATGATGGAGTGGCTGCTGGAGGATTACGGGATCTCGGGCAAGGACAGCTACCTGCGCATGTCCGCCGACCCGAGCTTCCGCGTGCGCGTCTACCAGATGGTGCGCGCGATGACGGCGCGCCACGTCGCCGGCGCGGAGTATCCGAAGGACAAGCTGTTCCCGGCTTTCTGAGCGGGGCGGGAATACCGCGCCGCTCCGGGTGAGGATGGCCGGTCGGATCCAGGGGTGTCTCCTGACCCGTCTGCCGGTCTTGTTTCGATCGGAGCGCCCGGTGCCCGCGCATACGAAGCACACGGCAGGGCCAGTTTCTGACAATCGGCGGCCGGCCGACCAACCACGGCACCCGCGAACCGGACCCGTGACGCTGGCACAGCCGACCATCTTCCGCCCGACGGATCGTTACCGCCCCTCGGTGCTCATCGCCGTCGCGCGGACTTCGCCCATGCCCGCCGCGGAGCCTCGGCCACGCCGGTCGGGCCCGCTGACGTGGAGGCTGTCCACGGTGCGCATGGGGCCGCACCATGGGCATCCCGACTGATTGGCCTTACAATCGCGCGCTGCTGCAGGCCGCGCATGAACCCGCCGGGCCGCAAATTTGCCCACCCTGACGCAGCCGCGCCACCCTGCAGCAGAACCGGATTCGTCTGGGCGCGGGGTCTCTCCGCCTGCCCCCGAGTGACGTCAGGAACCGCGAAGAGCCGTCCAAGCCAGTGAACATCGGAGCCAGCATAGTCCAGCGTGCAATGATGCGGTCCGATGAGGCCTTCCTCGTCGAACCGGATGGCACGCCGGTCAGCGGCGGCGAGTTCGTCGCCCGCGTCGCACTGGCCCGGGAGGCGCTGACCGACGCCGGCGTCACTGCGGGCGATCACGTCGTGGTGTGCGGCAATCGCGGCTCGCGCTACTGGAGCGACCTGGTTGGCGCATGGTGCGCAGGCGCGGTCATCGTGCCG
Organism: Gammaproteobacteria bacterium; assembly: GCA_041984235.1. GTDB lineage: Bacteria > Pseudomonadota > Gammaproteobacteria > JBHIYN01. Next base: position 5,000 of record JBHIYN010000001.1, on the reverse strand, counting down.
TATGACGGCGGGCAGACCGAAACCTACCGTCAGCGCGTCTTTACGGTCCTCAAACCGCGTCTGTTCATCGGCAGCAGTGACTACCTGCCGACAGACCCGGGCGACGTCGACGTGCTCGAAATGCCGGCACAGGACGTCACGGGCCTGACTGCAGCTGCAGGGCCCCCGCCGGCGCTCGATTGCGCCGCGACCGATACCGCCGCCATCCTGCTCACGAGCGGCACCACCGGCCTGCCCAAGGGCGTTGTGTTGAACCAGGCGGTGATGCTCGGCAATGCCACTGGAGCGCTCGAGAGGCTCGATCTCGAATCAAGCGATCGACTTGCCATTGCCGTCGGTTTTCACTTCACCAGCGCACTATCGCATTTCCTGGTTTGTGCGCTGGCCGGCGCAACGTTTGCCGGCACGGAGACCAAACTGTTGCCGGCCGGCCTGGTCGAGCATCTGGGCGCCACCGGCGCGAATGCCTTCGGCGGGTCTCCACTGCAAGCCCGCTGGCTCGCCGACTGGGTCGAGCAGCGCCCTCTCGCGCTCGACTGGCTGATGACATCCGGCGACAACATGCCGGCAGAGATATCCGCGCGCCTGCTCGCCGGCCTGCCCGGGCTGCGCCTGCGGGTGGTCTACGGCCTCACCGAGGTCGGCGGTCGGTTCTGTGTCCTTGCAGCCGATCGGGAACGCGATCGCCTCGGCACCGTAGGCCGACCCATCGCCGGGGTACAGGCGGTGGCTCTCGATGACAACCTGGAGGACCTGGGACCCGGCCGGCAGGGGGAAATCTATATTCGCGGCAATCTGCTGTTCGATGGTTACCTGAATGACGCCGCGGCAACGGCGCGCACGCTGACGCCGCACGGCTTGCGAACCGGCGATATTGGTTGCGTGACGGAGGACGGCAGTCTGGAGCTCTCCGGTCGAGCTGACGACGTGTTCAAGTCGGCCGGTATCAAGATCAGCTGCCAGGTAATCACCGATGCGCTGCTCTCCCTTGGCGTGTTTGCCGACTGCGCGGTCATGCCGCGCGACGATCCGCTGGCGGGCGCCGTTCCCTGCTGTGCGTTCGTCCTGCGTTCCGGGGACAGCTTCGACCGCACCTCCGTGCTGCGTGCCCTGCGCGAACGACTGCCCGCCAATCACATTCCACGGCGCTTTACTGAGGTAGCGGAGATCCCGCGTACCGGCTCCGGAAAGCTACGACGCGGCGAGTTGCGTGATTTGCTCGAAAAGGCCGACGCGTGACCTCAGGCGCACTACGCATCGCACTGGCCGTGCTGGCGGCGAGTACCGTAGTAGCAGCCTACCTCGTCAGCGACGATCCGAAGTACCGTTACCGCGAATTCGGCTGCAACTATGCCTTGACCTACCTGGACGACCGGCCCGTGTATCTGGCCGGAACCGGGGGCTCGCGCATGAAAACCTCCTTCGGAGCCGGGACCCTGCAACGCCTGCTGAGCGCAAGACTGGGGCATGAAGTGGTCGTATTCAACGCTTCGCATAATCGCCGCAGCATGGAGCTCGAATACATCATCACGCGCGACTTTCTGAGCGAGCACGACACGGACAACTTCGTCGTATTCTTCGAGCCGGAGTCGGGGCGAAACAAGCCCCATGAGCAGTTCCCGGCGCTGGCCCGCCTGTCCGATTTTCTGCATATTCTGTTCGCCGACACGAACAAGCCGTGGTATCGGCGACTAGCCGACTTCATGCAGGTGGTTGCAAATCGCTTCGACCGCTGGGGTGAGGCCCGGGCGCGCACACGGAAAGTGCCGGAGGGAGCGCCCTACGCCGACTGCCACTTGCGTGACATGCCACCCAACGTCGACCGCCTCTCCGGCGCCGATCCACTGATCCCGCCGGAGGATATCGAGCCGCTCGAATGGGCTCCCGACGACCCCGACCAGTCCTACTTCACCTACTTCATGCGGCGAATCGGCGAAGCCGGACAACGACATGGAACCAATATCTTCTTCCTGCACCTGCCCATGCGCAACCGCCCGACCATGAGTGCCGCACAGGCCGCATACGTGCGAAATGAGACCGGGGCCCGTCTCCTGATAATGCCGCCGGAAATCCAGCGCCAGCTGGCCGAACGAGGCTACCGGGACAACACACACATGTATCAGCCGGGTCGCGACATCTACCTGCCATGGTTGGCCGAAGCGATTGCCTCCGCATGCGATGATGGCACCTGTCTCTAAGCAAATGCGGCTGCGACTGATCGCCACCGCTCAGCGAAGCGCCGATTGGCTGTGGAGCAGGCGCGGAATCGCCGGCGTGGCGCTCGTCAGAACCTGCCGCCTGGCGTTCTATTTCGTCGTCTGGTGCTGGCTCCTCACCTGGGTCGTCGACAGCGGCTTACTGTGGACCGCGGTTCGTCCGCGCCTCGCCGTCGTCGAACCCTACGCGGCACAGGACGCATTGATCCGCGGACGGGATCAAATGGTCCGGGACGTCCTGCTGGTGGGCGATCCGATGTTCCTCAAAACCGCCCGGGAGGCGTTACCGGCGGGAGTCACGACGCTCGAGATCCCGATCAGCACTGTCGACATGTACGACATCGTCAAGGCACTGCGCATGACCCGACTGTCGCCGCCGGGCGAGGCGGACGGCTACCGGTTCAGAACGACAGTGTTGCAGATGAGTCCGCACTATTTTTCTGACGTGATGTGGCGCGGCCCGTGGGACGACTACGATTACTGGGAAACGATGGCGGAGAAGGACAAGAATCCGTGGCTGCCAAACGCCGCGACGTTGCGCTTCTTCGAAACCCTGGAAGCGTGGGCCTCGAGCGACCCCGTCGCCAATCCCGTAGAGACGAATCGGCCGCCTCCGATCGAACGCCGGTTCGTGCACGATGCGAATCCCGCCCACCTCAAGGCCTTCATTGCGGCGATCAGGTACCTCGAGACGCCGACCATTCTCGTAACGGACCTCAGGGCCATGGATTTCTCCGCCGCGCGCCCGATCCTGGATCGGTACATGACAGAGGTCGTACCGGCACTCGCCGCGCATCCTCAAATCGGGACTCTCGCGCGCTGGACTGATCTCGACTCGCTTGGTAGCGCCGTGCAAGGCACGGAATAGGCGGGTCGGGATACGCAACGGCGATGCTGCTTCATCTACAGTTCTTTCTCATCATGCTGGCCGTTGCCGTCATCGTGCATTGGCTGCTGCCGCCCTCGCTTCCGCGCGTTCGAGCGCTATGGCTGATCGCGGTTTCGGTCGTGCTGATCGCGGCAGTAGCGCCGATCGGAGGCCTTTTCGTACTCGGGATGGGGGTTTACTGCCGGGTTGCGGCGCGCCTTTTCGAGTGGCGCAAGCACCGAGCGCTGCTCGCTCTCGGGATACTCGGAACCCTGGTGCCGATGCTGGTGTCCAGGCTGATGCTCGAAGACCAGTCGATGCTCGTGACCCTGGGCATCGCATTCACGACGGTCAAGGCGATATCGGTGGTCGTCGACGCCTACGCGCGACCCGGCTCACGCTCGCTGACGGATATCTTGCTCTTCGTGCTGTTCTTTCCCCTCTACACCGTCGGCCCGGTGGAAAGGCTGGAGAAGTTCACCCGCGACAAGCTCAGCATGCCTTTCGACGTGCGCGACATCGCTGGCGGGGCGCTGAGGGTATTCCAGGGTATTTTCATTGGCCAGTTCATAGCGGACGGTCTGTTGCGCGGCGTGCTTGAATCGAGGTTCGGCGACGTCACGGACAGCATTGATCTGATGACGACAGGAGAGGCCTGGCAATTCGTCATCGTGCGCTTCCTGTACTCCTTTCTCAATTTCGTTGCAGTCAGTGAAGTTGCCATCGGCGCGTCGAGGATGCTCGGTTTTCGCATCGTCGAGAACTTCGACCTGCCTTTGCTGGCGGCCAACATTCAGGATTTCTGGCGCCGCTATCACATCTCGATGGGGTTCTTCATAACCCGTTACCTCTACTTTCCGATTGTCGGCGTCATTCGCCGCCGATGGGCCACCTACGTCGCCACATTCACCGCCTTCGTACTGTTTGGACTGTGGCACGCGTTCACCTGGAACTACCTCTTGTGGGGTGTCGGTCACGGTCTCGCAATGGCGCTCTACCACGGCTACCGTCAGAACGTGGTCGACCGTGGCGCGGTCGCGCAGTTGCGCGCGCTTCCTCCATTCAGGGTCGCCGCGACGCTGATCACGCTGCTCTACGTCGCCTGGTTGCAGACGTTCGCGAACATGCCGGACCTGCCTGCCGCAATCTCGCTGACAGGCAGACTGGTGGCCATGTAGAATGGCGCGCTCACGGCAGGCGGTCGGGAGTCACCCGAATTGATTTCGGCAAAGGCAGTGTTGCGCGATGCGTTTTACGGCAGCCTTGCCGCGCTGGCGATCCTCTACGCGTGGCACTACTGGCCATTCAGCAGCCTGCTCGCCGTCTACCAACTCTATTGAATCAACAGTTCTCGCAGTATGACCAACAACGATCGTCGCGAAAGACTCATAGCCTATTTCGTAGAGGGGCTCGGCCTGGACGATACCTACGTTCGCGCCAACGAACCGCTGTTCACGTCGAGTAAGCTGGACTCGCTGGAAGTCGTCAACCTGATTGAGTTTCTGGATACGGAGCTCGGGATACGGGTCAATCCGCTCGATGTCAGCTTCGAACAACTGGATACCGTTGACGGAATCCTGAGTCTCGCCCAGGGCGGCTGATTTGCCGCGCAGATCACGGGCGGCCGCGGCGGTAGCGCTGCTCCTGGGCTGCGTCCCGGGGCACGCAGACGACGCAGGAAGCCTCGCCCAATGGCGCGACCGGCCATTCGCGTCCGTGGACGAAATACGCGCGTTCTCGACACTGTTGCAGCGCGATCGCCCCGTTCTCGACCGCAGGGCGGCCGACAGGATACTCGTAAGCTTCCCCGTCAAGGCGACAGTTCAAAAGTAGAGGTTCCGGCGAGTTGCTGTCGTACCTCGAGGGGCGTGAGGTCGCCGAGCGAATCGTGCGGCCGCCCCTCGTTGTACTCGATG